>JAHLLI010000003.1 GCA_020444245.1 Actinomycetales bacterium | reverse complement strand
CCCCAGGTCACAGCCCTGCAGCTGTCCGCGATCCGCCAAGGTGACCCAACTCAGGTTGAAGGGACGTGACGCCGGTGGTCGGACTTCTCCTCGTCAGGCTCGAGCGGGCGGGGCCAGCCTCACTCCATGCGAGTGGCGTAAGGCAGGGCGGTTGGAGTCCCGCCGATCCCCTCGCCCCAGTGGCCCGACGCAACAACTTCGTGGACCGAGTCGGGGATGCGACGAGCTTCTCCGCCGTAGGCCGCCGGCCGGTCTGAGCAGGGAGGCGATGACCTGGCCGTTGTCGACGAGGTGCGGTCGCCGACCTCGCGGCGCGTCAGTGTGGTGGAGGGAACTCCCGCTCAGCGTGGGAGCCAGGCTGCCCGGCGCGCGAAGCCAAGGTGGGCGAATCAACGACCTTCGCCTGGCGCGACTCCCAGACCCGAACCTTGGCGAGACCCGCAGCGGTACCGGCGGCCAACACCAACAGGACGAACGAGACGCCAGGCATCTCGTATCGGAACTGGGTCGGCGTCCCGTTGACGACGTTCGTCGCGAAACCTGCGGCGATCATGCCCGCGTAGAGGTGCGCTTCCGGCCTCCGCCAGAGCGCAACGGCCGCAACCGCGGCCGCGAGCAGCAGCGTCAGCAATGCCCGGTCCTGATGGAGCATCTGGTAGGTGTCGATGTACAGGATGTGAGCGGCCGTGTCCTTGAGCGCGATGATGGCCCCGCTCCAGGTCGTGGCACCCGTGGTGCGCCTGAGCTGCTCGAGTATGGAGAACGACGGCCACACGATCGACTGGAACACCTGTGTCCCGATCCCGGCGACGGTCCCCGCGACCATGAAGGCGGTCCAGCGGTTGCGCCACGACCGCTCCGAGACGGTAGCGCCGAGCCATGCGGCGACGATCGCGCCGACGGGTAGCATCCACGACTGCCGTGTGAAGGAAGCGGCCACGATCAGGACGCCGCACCAGATGACGCTCGCCCGGGAGCGTTCGCGCCAGATCGGCAGAGTCGCCATAACGCCGAGGATGAACACGGCGGTCAGGCTCTCGGTGAGCATTGCCGTGCCGTAGAACATCAGGTAAGAGCTCAGCGTCATGAGCCCCACGGGAACGAGGGCGGCGACGACACCGAACCGTCGCACGAGATACCCGAACGATGCGAACGTCAGGATCGCCATCGAGAGGATGGGGACGATGACCATTCCTCTGGTTCCGCCGATTGCGACGAACGGCGTCGAGAGCAGCGGATAGGCGATGCGCGGCTGAACGAGACCCCACCCGAAGAGCTGGCTGACCGGCGGATTCAGGATGTCATTGGCGCTGGTCAGCGGTTCGAGCATGGCTCGGGAGTCTTCCTGGGAGTACCCCAGGAAGTGGTACGTCATGGCAACGTAATATCGGCTGTCGGGAGCGAATTGCACACGTGCGACCACCGTGGCGACGGTGAGCGCCGTCCAAGTGGCGACCAACGCGGTCCAGACCTGCCAGGGTGCGCTTCGGGCGAATTCCGCGAAGGCGCGTGCGGCGAGCCGCGCCGGTCCCGAACTGGCCCTTCTCTCCTGGGGCGAACTGCCCACGACGTCCGGGCTCATGCGAGGGCCACGCGGCTGTCGGAGGCTTGACGCTCGCGCCATCGATGGGTGGCGCGCGATAGGCCCGCAGCGCCTGCGGCCACGACGAGGAGCACGAACGCCAGCCCAGGCATCTCGTAAAGGAAGTTCGTTGGAGTGCCGTTCAGGATGTTGGTGGTTGCGCCCGCGAGTATCACGCCGACGTAAAGGTGCGCTTCGACGCTACGCCACATGACGACCCCAACCACTGGTGCGGCGAACAGCAGCACGAATAGTCCGCGGTCGATGGCGAGGAAGTTGGTCGCGTCGTGCCGCAGGATGCCCATGGCGATCTGAGGCACCATCCCGATCGCATCCAGCATGGTGTCGGCACCGTGATGTCCCTTGAACCACGACAGGATCGAGTATCCCGGGAACAGGTGATTCTGAAGCAGTTGCGACCCGATGCCGGCGACCCCGGTCGCTATGACGAACGGCAGCCACCGGTTGCGCAAGCGGCGGCCGGCGATCGCCGCGCCGAACCACGCGACCACGATGCCTCCAAAGGGCAGCATCCATGCTTGGCGAGTGAAGGCCAGTGCGACGGTCAGCACCCCGCTGAGGATCACGACCCTTCGCGAGCGCGCTTCCCGGAGGGGGAGTGTGCCGAGAACAGCCATTCCGAGTCCGGCAGCGAGCCCCTCGGTCAGCATCGCCGTGCCATACGACATCATGTAGGTGCTGATTGTCAGGAGCCCGATCGGCACCAGCGCCGGGACGACGCCGTAGCGGCGCGAGAGATACGCGAAGCCGAAGAACGTGAGGAACGCCATGGCGAGTATTGGCACTACGGCCATGCCGCGCGGACCCATGACTGCGACGAATGGAGCCGACAGCGCCGAGTAGAGGATGCGTGGCTGCACGAGGCCCCAGTGGAACAGGTGCTCGAGCGAAGGCGTACCGAAGCCACTGGGCTTGTCGAGGCGGATGATCAGTGCCTGAGCTTCCTCCTCGGACATGCCGAGCCAGTGGTACGTCATCGCCACGTAGTAGTGGCTGTCGGCAAGGTACTGGGCGGTCGTCAGGATGGTACTGACGAGCATCACCAGCCAAGTCGCGGACAACGACGCCCATACCTGCCACGGCGCGGTGCTACGGAGGTACGACGCGATCCGAGTGGCAACCGTTCGAGGTCGGCCTGTGCTCGCCTTGAGACGCTCCAACGTCGCAACCTTCCCCTCAGGGTCTTGACGAAGTACCCCAACGGGCACGGACGCGGTCGGATCGGGTAGAGCCTACTGCGGGCTCACGCAGGACACGGTCGAGATCGAGGTGTCCCCGGACCCTGCACCCGTCAGCCCGCGCCGAGCACCACGCGGGTCACGCCGGGCCATTGACCCTCGGTTGTGACTCGACGACCGTCGACCAGGACGCTGACCCCGGGCAGTTCGGCGGCGGTCAGCGTCCGGTAGCCGGCGTGGTCGGTCTGCACGATCGCGACGTCCACGGCTTCGCCCAGGTGATACGGCGCCCAGCCGAAGCCCTCGATCTCGTCGTCGGAGTACATCGGGTCGTGCACCATCACGTCGGCACCGGCCGCGCGGGCGGCCTCGACAGCGGCGAACACCCCGGAGAACGCCGTCTCCTTGACGCCGCCGCGGTAGGACGCACCGAGGATGACGGTGCGCAGCCCGGCGAGCGAGCCACCGGCGGCGGCCGCCGCGAGGTCGATCGCGTGCGCGGGCATGGCCATGTTCGCCTCGCGGGCCGCCCGCACGATCGTCGCGTCCGGGTCGTTGAACAGGTAGAGCCGCGGGTACACCGGGATGCAGTGGCCGCCGACCGCGATGCCGGGCCGGTGGATGTGGGAGTACGGCTGGGAGTTCGACGCCTCGATCACCGCATGGACGTCGATGCCGTGCTTCTCCGCGAAGCGGCCGAACTGGTTGGCCAGGCCGATGTTCACGTCGCGGTAGGTGGTCTCGGCGAGCTTCGCCATCTCGGCGGCCTCGGCGGATCCGAGGTCCCAGACGCCGTTGGGCCGGCTCAGGTCCTGCCGCTCGTCGAACTCGAGCACCTCGCGGTAGAAGGCCTCGGCGGCCATGGCGCCCGCGGGGGACAGGCCACCGACCAGCTTCGGGTACTTGCGCAGGTCGGCGAGCACGCGACCGGTGAGAACGCGCTCGGGAGAGAACACGACGTGGAAGTCGGTGCCCTCCGCCAGACCGCTGATCTCCTCGAGCAGCGGCTTCCAGCGGGTGCGGGTGGTGCCCACCGGCAGGGTCGTCTCGTAGGAGACCAGCGTGCCGGGGGTCAAGTGCTCACCGATCGACCTCGTCGCGGCGTCCATCCACCCGAAGTCCGGCTGCCACGTCGTGTCGTCCACGAACAGCGGCACGACCACCACCACGGCGTCGGCACCGGGAACCGCCTCGGAGTAGTCCGTGGTGGCCCGCAGGCGGCCGGCCGGCACCAGCTCGGCGAGCTTCTCCGCCAGGTGGGCCTCACCCGGGAAGGGCTCCGTCGCCGCGTTGACCAGGTCCACGACCGTCGGGTTCACGTCCACGCCCACCACGTCGTGCCCTCGGTCGGCGAACTGCACAGCGAGTGGCAACCCGATCTTGCCCAGGGCGATGACTGCGATCTTCACGTGGACCCTCGTCTCGACGGCGAACAGCGGCGCCTACACTATCGGGTGCTCCGGGGCCGGCAGGTCCACGCGGGCCGCATGGAGGGAGCACAGGTGAAGGTCGTCAGTGTGGTCGGCGCGCGGCCGCAGTTCGTCAAGCTCGCGCCCGTCGCACAGGCGCTGGACGGCGCCGGGCACGAGCACGTGATCGTGCACACCGGGCAGCACTACGACGCGGCGATGTCCGACGTCTTCTTCGCCGACCTGCGGATCCCTGCTCCCGACGTGCACCTGGCGGTCGGTTCCGGGAGCCACGGCGTGCAGACCGGCGCGATGCTCGCGGCGATCGAGCCCGTGCTCGCCGATGCCGCACCCGACTGGGTGCTGGTGTACGGCGACACCAACTCCACCCTCGCCGGTGCGGTCGCCGCGGTGAAGCTGCACCTGCCGGTCGCGCACCTCGAGGCGGGCCTGCGCTCGTTCAACCGGCTCATGCCCGAGGAGCACAACCGCGTCCTGACCGACCACGCGGCGGACCTGCTCCTGGCACCCACCGAGGTCGCGATGAACCACCTGGCGAACGAGGGCCTCGCAGCGCGATCCGAGCTGGTCGGCGACGTGATGACCGACGTCTGCCTCCAGGTTCGTGACGCCGTCGCAGGCGACGCGCCGCCGGCAGGCCTGGACCGGGGCGGCTACCTGGTGGCCACGATCCACCGGGCCGAGAACACCGACGACCCCGACCGGCTGCGAGCCGTGGTCGCGGCGCTCGAAGCCCTCCCGGTGCCGGTGCTGCTGCTGGCGCACCCGCGCCTGCGGGCCCGGTGCGAGCAGCACGGCATCGAGCTCGGCACCGGCGCGGTGGTGGTGGCGGACCCCCTGCCCTACCCGGCGATGGTCGGAGCCGTCGTGGGCTCGAGGGGCGTGGTGACGGACTCCGGCGGGCTCCAGAAGGAGGCCTTCCTGCTCGGTCGTCCGTGCACCACCTTGCGCACGGAGACGGAGTGGCCCGAGACCTTGGCCGACGGCTGGAACGCGCTGCTGCCGGGGCTCGGCGGGCTCGATGAGGTCGCCGTGCGCCCGGCGCCGACCGCTGCCCGGGGGATCCCGTACGGGTCGGGAGACGCGGCGTCCAGGACGGTGGAAGCGCTGGCACGGCGCGTGGTCGGCGAGTGACGGCGGCGGCTCCGTCGCTCGAACGGTCGGTCGCTCGGACGGCCGACCACCACCGACCGGACCTCCAGGGCCTGCGCGCGGTCGCCGTCGGCGTCGTGGTGCTGTTCCACCTGTGGCCCAACCGGCTG
This sequence comes from Actinomycetales bacterium, assembly GCA_020444245.1. GTDB lineage: Bacteria > Actinomycetota > Actinomycetes > Actinomycetales > Cellulomonadaceae > Actinotalea. Next base: position 280,696 of record JAHLLI010000003.1, on the reverse strand, counting down.
TCCGGCGGCTACGTGGGCGTCGACGTCTTCTTCGTGATCTCGGGATTCCTCATCACGTCCCATCTGTATCGCGAGGTCGTCGCGACCGGCACGGTCGCGCTGCGCTGGTTCTGGGCGCGCCGGATCCGGCGCCTGCTGCCCGCCAGCCTGCTCGTGCTCGCGGTCTCGCTGGTAGCGGTCTACCTCGTCGTCCCCACGACGTTGTGGCCCCAGACCGCCAGGCAGATCGGGGCCAGCGCGCTGTACGTGCAGAACTGGGCCTTGGCGGCCGATGCCGTGGACTACATGGCCGCGGACAACGTGCCCACGCTCGCCCAGCACTACTGGTCGCTCTCGGTCGAGGAGCAGTTCTACCTGGTCTGGCCGGTCCTCATCCTGCTGCTGCTCGCGTGGCACCGCTGGCGTGGGCAGCGCGCAGATCGCGCCCGGGTGCTGCGGCTGGGGCTGGGCGTGGTGGCGGTGGCCTCGCTGGCGGCCTCCGTGGTGCTGACCGGTCGGGATCAGGCCCAGGCCTACCTCGTCACCCAGACCCGGGCGTGGGAGTTCGCCGCCGGCGCGCTGCTCGCGCTGGCACCGGCGGGGCTCGGTGGGCGATGGCGCGGTCCGCTGGCCTGGGCCGGTCTGGGGGCCATCGCGGTGGCGTCGGTGGGCTTCACGCCGACGAGCCTGTTCCCCGGGTGGATCGCGCTGCTCCCGGTGCTGGGCACGGTGGCGGTGATCGCGGGCGGCGCGGCGCACGGGCGGTGGTCGCCACGGTGCCTGCTCTCCTGGCGGCCTGCCACCTTCGTCGGTGACGTCTCCTACTCGGTCTACCTGTGGCACTGGCCCCTGATCGTGGTGCTGCCGTTCGTGACCGGGCACCATCTCACCACGGTGGACAAGCTCGCGATCGGGTTCGCGACCCTGGTGCTCGCCGCGGCGAGCAAGTACTGGATCGAGGACCCGGGCCGGACCCGCCCGCTCCTCGCGGCCGCGCCGTGGCGGGCCTTCGCGTTCGCGGCGATCGGCATGGCCGTGGTGGTGAGCGGCGCGATGTGGCTCCAGCACGAGGTCGAGCGGCGCGCGGCCGAGTCGGCCGCGGTGGCCGCCGCCGCCCGACAGCAGGCCGAGGAACACGGCTGCTTCGGCCCGGCGGCGCTCGAGCCGAGCCGCGGCTGCGACCCGGTCACGGGGGTCGGGCCGCTGGTGCCGCCGCCCAGCGCGGTGGTGCTCCAGAACACCCAGCCGCTCTATCGCGGCTGCCAGGCGGGCCCGCTCAGCGAGGGGCTGACCACCTGCTCGCTGGGCTCCACCGATCCCGGTGCGCGGCAGGTGGCGCTCGTGGGCGACTCGCACGCCACGCAGTGGTTCTCCGCGTTCGACGAGCTGGGCAAGCAGGACGGCTTCACGGTGCACACGTACACGCGAGCGTCCTGCCCGCTGACCACCGCCGTGCGGGTGCTCGACAACGAGCAGACGTCGGACAACCGTGACGCCTGCCTGCGGACCGACCGGAAGCTGCTGTCCACCCTGGCGTCGGACCCGAGCATCGACGTCGTCGTGACCGCCGCCGACACGACGGCCTACGACTGGGAGTCGGCACCCGACCACAAGCTCGCCGACCCTCGCGTCGACGGCTTCGCCGAGGCCCTCGGTGAGCTCGAGAAGGCCGGGAAGAAGGTCCTCGTGATCTCCGACGTCCCGCGGACGCAGGGGGCCAACGTCCCGACCTGCCTGACGTTGCACCCGGACGACTGGATGGCCTGTGCGGTGCCCCGCGCCGAGGCGCTGCCGGGCAGTGCGCTGGCGGCGGCAGTGCACCAGCTCGACACGCCGGGCGTGCAGCTGGTCGACCTCACCGACCGGTTCTGCGACACGACGTGGTGCTACCCGGTCGTGGGTGACGTGATCGTCTACCGTGACTACAGCCACCTGTCGGCCGACTACTCGTTGGCACTGGTGCCGGACCTCCGCAAGGCCCTCGACAAGCTGCTCGGAGACTGAGACCGCCAGGCGTCCGGCATCTGAGATCTGCTGCCCAGGACATTCCGGACATCTGGGGACTCCACGGATGGTTCCGGACGGGTATCCTCGCAGGTCAGAGGGTTGATTGCCTATTGTCACGGCATGACCCGACCCTCCGTGAAGGTCCTCGTCGCGCTCGCCCTGGCAGTGGCGTCCGTCGGGATCGCCGCGCCCGCGTCCGCCGCGACGCTCACCGTCTCCCAGTACGAGTCCCAGATCGCGACCCTGGTGAACCAGGCCCGTGCGAGCGCGGGCCTGAAGGCGCTGACCGTCGACGCCTCGATCAGCTCGGTCGCGCGGACGTGGTCCGGGAAGATGGCGTCGACCGGATCGTTCGCTCACAACCCGTCGTATGCGACGCAGTACCCCTCGGGCTGGACCGCTGCGGCGGAGAACATCGCCTACGGCGCCGTCACGAGCGGCCAGTACCCGGCGTCGACGATCCACACGAACCTGATGAACTCCTCCGGCCACCGCGCCAACATCCTCAATGCGTCGACGACGCACCTGGGGGTCGGGGTCGCCTTCGTGAGCCGCGGCGGCTACAACTACGTGTACGTCACGGAGAACTTCGGGACCTACCCCTACGGGGTCGCCTCGGCGGGTGGTACGTCGTCCGCGACCGCCAGCACGCCGTTCGACCAGATCGTGCCCACGCCGGACATGACCGGCGACGGGTACGGGGATGCGTTCGGCGTCGACAAGGACGGCCGCCTCTACCTGTATGCCGGCGCGAGCAACGGCGCGCTGCGGTTGAGTCGCGTGTACGGCACCGGGTGGGCTGACCTCGGCGTGCGTGCCCCCGGCGACTGGAACGGCGACGGTAGGGCCGACCTCGTCGCGACCAAGCCGAACGGCGACCTCCTCCTCTACACGGGGAACGGTTCTGGCGCGCTGTCCGCGGCAGGCAAGATCGGCAACGGCTGGACGGGCTTCCGGATCATCCCCGCCGGCGACGTCAACGGCGACCGCGCGGCCGACCTGCTCGCGATCGACCCCAAGGGCGACCTGTACCTGTACCCGGGCAACGGCCACGGCGGGTTCGGCGCCCGGCTGAAGGTCGGGAACGGCTGGACCGGGTTCGAGCTCTACTCCACGGGCGACATGAACCGGGACGGTCGTGTCGACATCCTCGGGGTCGACGCCAAGGGCTACCTCTGGTACTACGCGGGCCGCGGTGGCGGCTACTTCTCCCAGCGCGTGCAGGTCGGCAACGGCTGGAACACCTACACGTTCGCGTCCGGTGCCGACATCAACCGCGACGGCTACGGCGACCTGCTGGGCCGCGACTCGCAGGGACGGCTCTACTTCTACGCCGGGCAGCGCGGAGGGTCCTTCGCGATGAAGCAGCTCGTGGGCACCGGTTGGTGAACCGCTGAGACGTCGAGGGGCCCGCACCGCAGTGTCGGTGCGGGCCCCTTTGCCGCGAAGCCCGGTGTTGTCTGCGGCCCAGACGCCGTTTCCCCCTGTCCGCCAGGCTGGGGTGCGGCGCACCCGTATGGCTCCCCTAGGATCGCTGCCGGGGATGGGAGGCTTGTGTTCCACGACAAGCGAGTCGCGGTCGTCGTGCCGTGCTACAACGAAGAGCGACACGTGCGCAACGTGATCGAGACCATGCCGGGACTCGTCGACGACATCGTCGTAGTGGACGACCGCAGCGCCGACAACACCTATCGCGAGGCCCAGGAGGCCGCCGACGCGCGGACCAGCGTGGTGCAACACGATCTGAACAAGGGTGTGGGCGGGTCGATCGTGAGCGGCCATCGCGTCGCACTCGAGCGGGGTGCCGACATCGTCGTGGTGATGGCAGGCGACGGCCAGATGGACCCCGCGTACCTACCGCGGCTCCTCGAACCCGTGGCGTCGGGGGAGAAGGGTTTCGCCAAGGGCAATCGGTTCTACTCCGCTACGAGCTATGCGGGCATGCCGCGACATCGCCTGATCGGCAATGTGGTGCTCACCTTCATGACCAAGGTCGCCTCGGGGTACTGGGACATCGTCGACCCGCAGAACGGCTACACCGCGATCAGCCGCGACGCCCTCGAACGGCTCCCGCTGGATCGACTGGCGGAGCGGTACGAGTTCGAGAACGACCAGCTGATATGGCTCAACATCCTGCGTGTGCCGGTGGTCGACGTGCCGATCCCAGCCGTGTACCGCGACGAGACCTCGACCATCCGGCTGCACAGGGTGATGCCTCGGCTGCTCAGGCTCCTCGTCCTGGGCTTCTGGAGGCGGATCTGGCTCAAGTACATCCTCTGGTCGTTCTCGCCGATCGCCCTGCTGCTGCTGGCGGGTATCGCGCTCACCGCGCTGGGTGCCGTGGTGGGGATCTGGGCCGTTGCGATGAGCCTCGGGCCGAGTTCCGCCAGCACAGGGACTTGGCTCCTGTCCCTCGGGCCCCTACTTGTCGGTACGCAGTTCCTGATCCAGGCTCTCGTGCTCGACATCCAGGCAGCTCCGTGAGCGAGCGTGTGCGCAGACCGCTCGCGTTTCTCGGGGTCGGAGCGGCCAGTGCGCTCGTCGATGGCGGCACGTTCTCGGTCGTGTACGCGCTCGGGGCCCCGGCGGCCGCCTCCTCCGCCGTTGGCTTCCTCCTTGCGTTCGCCGTCAACTACTCGGGCAACCGGCTCGTGGTGTTCAGGGTTCGGCACCAGCACTCGATGCTCGTGCGCTATCTGGTGCTCGTCGCCGTCAACCTGCTTCTCGCGACCGCGACCGTCGCGGTGCTCGTCGGGGCAGGTCTCGAGGCTCACTTGGCCAAGTTCGCCTCAATGGTGCTGATCGCCGGGCTGAACTACGTGGCGATGGCGACCTGGGTGTTCCGGGCGCCCGATGGTCCGCTGGCCGTTCGAGGCCTTGGCGAGCCGGGTTCGTTCGAGGCAGAGCAGGACTCGGAGGCAATCCGGCCCACCTCGTGGGACGACTCCGCACCTGGTTCGAGCTCGGACTAGGGGCGGGAGCCCTGTTCGTGGCTCGTCGGCGCTGCGCGTCCCTCGCATCGCGGCAATCGCTGCGCGTTCCGTCGGTGGCGATGAGGAGTGAGGTGTTCGGGGGTCCAGGATCGGCCGCACTGGGCAGCCGACTGCGGTCGCACTAACCGCCGGCGCCGGCGCGCCTCAGCCCGGTTTCCTCCCTCATCACAACTGAGCCCCGCCGAGCGGCGACCGTCGCCCACGCCGGCCCTAGCAATGTCGAATCCCCCAGCCCCGCCAAGGCCTGGCAGACCATCCGCGGCTGAGCAGGCCCTGGCCGAACAGCGACAGGGCTTCTCCGACGCCGCCCCCCGCGGGGCATAGCGCGAGGGCCAGCGTGCGTCTTCCTCGAGTCGCTGTTGAGCAGTGCACCATCTCGGCGTGGATCAGACCCAGCCGAGGCGAGAACGCAGAGCCGCTGGCCAGCGGCCGGCGCTCGGGTCCGCGCCCGATGCGTGGCTCACAGCTGGATCGTGGCTCCGGAGCTCGCCGCCTCGAGCACGGCCTCGGCCACCCGGACCGTCGCGAGACCCTGCTCCATCGTCACGATGTCCGCGGGCTTGCCCAGGACGGCGTCACGGAACGCCTCGTGCTCGGTGCGCAGCGGCTCGGGCTTGGCGATCGCGTAGCGGACCACGTCACCCTCACTGACGCCCCGGAACCGCGCCACGGACTCCCAGGTGGTCGCCACGGTGCCGTTGGCGTAGAACGTCAGGTCGGCGTTCAGCGTGTCGGCGATGTACGAGCCGCGCTCGCCGGTGACGACCGTGACCCGCTCCTTCATCGGCGAGAGCCAGTTGACCAGGTGGCTCGTGACGGTCCCGTCGGCGAGCTTCCCGACCACCGCGACGAGGTCCTCGTGGGTGCGGCCGGACCGGAACGCGGTCTGGGCGGCCACGCTCGTGAACGTCGATCCGGTGACCCAGGCGGTGAGGTCGATGTCGTGGGTCGCGAGGTCCTTCACGACACCGACGTCGGCGATCCGGGCGGGGAACGGCCCCTGACGCCGGGTGATGACCTGGAACACCTCGCCGAGGTCGCCGGCCTCCAGGCGGGACCTGAGCTGCTGGAGCGCGGGGTTGTAGCGCTCGATGTGGCCGGTGGCACCGACCAGGCCCCGCGAGGCGAACGCGTCCGCCATGCGGCCGGCCGACGCGACGTCGGAGGCCAGCGGCTTCTCGACCATCGCGTGGACCCCGGCCTCGGCGAGTGCCAGGGCGATCTCCTCGTGGTAGGCGGTCGGAACCGCGACCATCGCGTAGTCGATGCCGGAGTCGATGAGGTGCTGGACGTCACGGCCCACCTCGAGCCCGCCGGCGGCGCCGTGGGCGTCCCCTCCGGGGTCGGCGACCGCGACGAGCTCCACCCCCGGGAGCGAGCGGAGCACGCGGGCGTGGTGGCGGCCCATCATCCCGAGCCCGATGAGCCCTGCACGCAGATCGGCCATCACGCACCCGCCTTCGCCACGGCGTTGACGGCCTCGACGACCTGCTCGAGGTCGTCCTGGCTCAGCGCCGGGTGCACCGGCAGTGACAGCACCTGCGCGCACGCCTCCGCGGTGGCGGGCAGGTCGGTGTCGAGCCCGAACGAGGGCAGCTGGTGGTTGGGGATCGGGTAGTAGACGCCCGAGCCCACACCGCGCTCGGCGAGGGCCGCGGCGAAGCCGTCACGGTCCTGCGGGACGCGGATCGTGTACTGGTGCCACACGTGGGTCGCGCCCTCGGCGACCGTCGGCACGACGACGCCCTCGAGGTGCTCGGACAGGAAGGCCGCGTTGGCCTGACGCTGCGCGGTCCAGGCGCCGACCTTGGTCAGCTGGACGCGGCCGATCGCGGCGTGCACGTCGGTCATCCGGACGTTGAAGCCCACGACCTCGTTCGCGTAGCGCTTCTCCATGCCCTGGTTGCGCAGCAGCTTGACCATCCGGACGATCTCGTCGGTCGCGCAGGAGACCATGCCGCCCTCGCCCGACGTCATGTTCTTGGTCGGGTAGAGGCTGAACATCGCGAAGCTGCCGAACGAGCCGACCGGAGCGCCCTGCCAGGTCGCACCGTGCGCCTGGGCCGCGTCCTCGAAGAGCTGGACGCCGTGCCGCTGGGCGATCGCGCCGAGCGCGGTGAGGTCGGCCGGGTGCCCGTACAGGTGCACCGGCATGATCCCGGCGGTGCGCTCGGTGATCGCGGCCTCGACCGAGGCGGGGTCGAGGCAGTAGGTGACCGGGTCGATGTCGGCGAACACCGGCGTCGCGCCGGTGAGTGCGACCGAGTTGGCGGTCGCGGCGAACGTGAACGACGGGACGATCACCTCGTCACCGGGGCCGATCCCGGCCGCGAGGAGTCCGAGGTGCAGGCCCGCGGTGCCGGAGCTCACGGCGACGCAGGTGCGCCCGCCGACCAGCTGGTCGGCGAACTCCTGCTCGAAGGCGGCGACCTCAGGGCCTTGCGCGATCATCCCCGACCGCAGGACGCGGTCGACGGCGGCGCGCTCCTCGTCTCCGATGAGCGGCTTCGCTGCAGGGATCATGCTGGTCACTCCTCATCCCCGGCGGCGCGAGTGAGCACGCCGTCGGCTTCGTGATAGGTCTCCCCGGTCCGGGGGCACTGCCAGACGCCGGCTCCGAGGTCGGTGAGCGGGACCCCCGCTCGGCCGACCCATCGGATCCGGCGCGCCGGGACGCCAGCCACGAGGGCGTAGTCCGGCACGTCGCGAGTCACGACGGCTCCCGCCGCCACGGTAGCCCACCGCCCGATCGTCACGGGCGCGACGCAGACCGCACGAGCGCCGACCGACGCTCCGCGGCGGATGGTGACGCCCACCGCCTCCCAGTCGTGCGCGGACTTCAGGGTGCCGTCCGGGTTGACCGCGCGCGGGAACGTGTCGTTGGTGAGCACGGCGGCGGGTCCGATGAACACCCCGTCCTCGAGCACCGCCGGCTCGTACACGAGGGCGTAGTTCTGGACCTTGCAGTGGTCGCCCATCTGCACGCCCGTCCCGATGTATGCGCCGCGGCCGACGACGCAGCCCTCTCCCATCCGTACGGCCTCGCGGACCTGTGCGAGGTGCCAGATCGACGACCCGTCGCCGATCTGGGCTTCCGGGTCGACGTCGGCGGTGTCCACGATTCGTACGCTCATCGAGCTCCTTCTGGGCTGGCGACCGGCGGGACGGGGACAAGGGTACCCAGCGCCTCGCGCAGGCCCGCAGGCCCCAAGGGCCCGACCGGTACGGTCACTTGGCTACCATGCAGCGCACGTCAACAGTCAGGAGGTTCGGTGCTGCCGCTGCGGCCCGCGCTGCGCCACTACCCCTGGGGCTCGGCGACGACTATCCCTGACCTGTTCGGCATCCCGGCGAACGGTCGACCGTTCGCCGAGGCATGGCTCGGCGCGCACCCCTCGGCGCCGGCCCGGATCGTCGACGCCCCGGCTGGCACGCCGAGCGACCTGTGCGCCCTCATCGGCGCCGATCCCGAGACCCAGCTCGGTGCGGACGTGCTCGCGCGGTTCGGCCCCGGGCTGCCGTATCTGCTCAAGGTGATCGCCGCGGAGCGTCCGCTGTCGCTCCAGGTGCACCCGGACTCGCGCCGCGCGCTCGCGGGATTCCGGGCCGAGGAGGCCGCGGGCATCCCGCGGGACGCCGACGAGCGCAACTACCGCGACCCGAACCACAAGCCGGAGCTCGTTCTCGCGGTCACCCGGTTCGAGGCCATGTGCGGGTTCCGCTCGCCGCGGCGGGTGATCGAGCTGCTCGCCGGCCTGGACACCCCGCTGACGGCGCGCCTGACCGACCAGCTGCGCGCCGAGCCCACGGCCGACGGCATCCGCAGGGTGTTCCGTGAGCTCTTCGATCCCGCCACCCGCCCGGCGCCAGAGCTGGTGGACGAGGTGGCCCGCTCGTGCTCCGCCCGGCTCGCCCGCAGCTCGCCGTCGCCGCGGGCCGACCGCACCGCCGTCCAGCTCGCCGAGGAGTACCCGGGGGACCCGGGCGTGGTGGTCTCGCTGCTGCTGAACCCGGTGACCCTGCAGCCCGGCGAGGCGATGTTCGTGCCGGCCGGTGGCGTGCACGCCTATCTCGAGGGCACCGCGCTGGAGATCATGGCGAGCTCGGACAACGTCCTGCGCGCGGGGCTGACCACCAAGCACGTCGACGTCGCCGAGCTGCTGGCCTGCGTGGACTACGTCGCGGCCCCGCCGGTCCGGATCGCGCCGGAGGTCTTCGGCGAGGTGACCCGGGTCTACTACGCGCCGGTCGACGACTTCGAGCTGTCGATGGCGACCCTGGTGGGCGGGGCGCCGGAGCACCTCCCGGGTCGCGGGCCGCGCGTGCTGCTGTGCCTGGACGGGCAGGTCGAGGTGGTCGCCGCGGATGGGCGCGCCACGCTGGCCCGCGGTCAGGCGGTGTTCGTCGGGGCCCACGAGGGCCGGCTGACCGTGCGGGGGACCGGCACCCTGGTCCAGGCCGACGTGCCCTGACCGCCCGGTCACGTCCCGGCTAGGCTCGCAGTGCCCGGGGCCGCGCGTGGTCCCGCAGCCCGCTGGAGGACCCGTGCTGCCGCTGACCCCGACCTCGCGGCGGTACCCCTGGGGTTCGCCCACCGCGATCCCGCGGGCACTCGGGCTTGAGACGGACGACGGTCGTGCGCTGGCCGAGGCCTGGTACGGCGCGTACCCGACCGGGTCGTCGGTGGTCGAGGGGCCCGACGGCGCCACGACGCTGCACGCGCTGGTTGCGCAGGACCCCGAGGGGGTGCTCGGCGCCGACGTCGTCGCGCGATTCGGCCCGCGCCTGCCGTTCCTGCTCAAGCTCGTCGCCGCGGACTCCCCGCTGCCGCTCGAGGTGCACCCCGGACGGGCGTGCGCCGAGGCCGGCTTCGCCGCGGAGGAGGCCGCCGGGGTGCCGCGGGAGGTTCCCGCGCGGCGGTTCCCCGACCCCTACCACCGGCCCGTGCTCGTGTACGCCCTGGGCGGGGTCGAGGCGCTGTCGGGCTTCAGGGCGCCGCGCCGGGCCACCGAGCTGCTCGACGGGCTCGGCGTTCCCCTGGCGCGCTCGCTGCGCGCGGTGATCCTGGAGCGGCCGGACGCCGACGGCGTGGTCGCGGCGTTCGCGAGCCTGTTCGACCCGGCGACCCGGCCTGACGCCGCCGTCGTGCGCGAGCTGACCACCGCGTGCGCGCAGCGGCTGTGGGACGGCTCGCCGTCGCCGCGGGTCGACCGCACGGTCGTGGCCCTCGGCGAGGAGCACCCCGGAGACCCGGCCGCGGTCGCGGCGCTGCTGCTCAACCCGGTGACGCTGCGGGCCGGTGAGGCACTGTTCATCCCCGCGGGCACCGTCCACGCCTACGTCTCCGGGCTGTCGGTCCAGGTCTCGGCGGCCTCGGACTCGGCGCTCCGGCTCGGGCTCACCGTGCAGCCTTTGAACGTCGAGGCCGCGCTGCGTTGCCTGGACCGGGTCGCGGCGCCCGCGATCCGGATCGCGCCTGAGACCTTCTACGGCACGACGAGCGTGTACTACGCCCCGGTGGACGACTTCGAGCTCTCGGTGACGACGCCCAGCTCGAACGCGCCGCTGCCGTTGCCGGGCCGTGGGCCGCGCATCCTGCTGTGCCTGGACGGCATGGTGGCGGTCAGCGGGGAGTCGGGCACGGTCACGCTGGGACGGGGCCAGAGCCTCGTGCTCACCGCTGCTGACGGGCCCGTGGAGGTGGTCGGCACCGGCCGGCTGGTCCAGGTCGCCGTGCCCTAGCCCGACCCCTCAGCCCGTCGCGGTGTCCCGCGGTGCGCCGAGGTCCGGGTCGTCGGGGAGCAGGTCGACGTCGACCCGCTCGGTCGCGGCCAGGCGGGCCCGTCGCGCGGCGTCGGCCAGGAGCGTGCCGGCCCACTCGGCGCTGCCCAGCACCACCGAGCCGTCGGCGGCAAGGGCGGCGAGCGTGACGGCCAGCAGGTCCGTCGGGTCGGCGCCCGCGGCCAGCACGCGCCCGCCGCGCGCGGCGGGCACGGCGGCGGCGGCCCACGCCAGGAGCCCGGCGTGCGGCACGGGCGGCTCGGCCAGGGCGAGGTCCTCCGGCGCCGCAGGCGCCCAGGGCCCGGGCCGGTCCGGGTAGGACATCACGGCCGCGTTGCCGTCGACCGCGCCGGGTGGCACGGGCCCCGCGGTCCGGGCGAGCGCGGGGAGCGCCACCACCACGAGGTCCGCGGCGTCCGGCCAGCGGTCGGGGGAGTCGGTGACCACCACACCGGGTGCGGCGCCCACCACGGTGGCCCCGACGCGCAGCCCGGCGATCGACCACACCAGCCCGCGCCAGTGCGCGGGGAGGTCCACGACCAGCCGTCGGCCCGGTCCGACCTCCAGCTCGTCGACCAGCAGGTGGGCGGTCTTGGTCACCCAGTTGTCCAGCACGTGGCCACTGAGCTCGACCCGCTCGTCCTCCGTGTACCACGTCAGGCACGGCCTGCTCTGGCTCGAGAGCCTGGTCAGGAGGGCAGGCAGGGTGGTCACCCGGCAAGGGTACGGGCAGTTTTCACCCGCTCAGGAACCGGCCGGACTAGGCCAAAGCGGGGTTTCTAGCACATCCAGGCTTGACTCCGAGGGATGACACGCGTGTAATTCCATGCATGGTGTTCGGCGCCGACGGGCGCGACCATAGGGTCTCGGAGGCTGGACAGATGTGGAACGTGCTCGATGACGACGCACCCTTCCCCAGCGACCTCGATCGGCCTGTCGTCGCACCCGTCCTGCCGCTGTTCGGGACGGACGACCCGGACGAGACGGCGCTCGGCTGGCAGGAGCGGGCGCTGTGCGCGCAGACCGACCCCGAGGCGTTCTTCCCCGAGAAGGGCGGCTCGACCCGTGAGGCGAAGAAGGTCTGCACCGGCTGCGAGGTGAGGGCCCAGTGCCTGGAGTACGCCCTGGCCCACGACGAGCGGTTCGGGATCTGGGGCGGCCTGTCCGAGCGCGAGCGCCGCAAGCTCAAGCGACGCGTCGTCTGACGACTGCTGTCGCCCGGCCTCCCCGAGTCCCGGGGTGCGGTGGCGCATGATGGGACGCGATGAGAGCCAGCCCCCACGACGTGGGCCACGCCGCGCCGACGGTGGTGGCCGTCGTCGTCACCCGGGGAGCCACCGACTTCCTGGCCACGACGCTCCACGCGCTCGACCAGCAGACCCGCACCCCTGAGCGGATCCTGGTCGTCGACGCGGACCCCGACGACGGCGCGGTCGAGCGCGCGGTGCTCGAGACCTGGCCGACCGGGTCGCGGCCGGAGGTCGTCTCGGCCCGCGGTGCCCGGAACCTCGGGCAGGCGGTGCGCATCGCGCTGGCCGAGGCCGACGAGCCCGAAGGCGCATGGCTGTGGCTGCTGCACGACGACTCGGCACCGGCACCGGAGGCGCTGGACCGGCTGCTCGCCTCCGTCGAGCTGGCGCCGTCGGTGGCCGTGGCCGGCTGCAAGCAGGTCGACTGGGACGACCCCGAGCTGCTGCGCCAGGTAGGGCTGGCCACGTCCCGGTTCGGCCGGCGGATGACGGGGCTGGACGACGTCGAGGTCGACCAGGGCCAGCACGACGGCCGGGAGGACGTCCTGGCGGTCGGTCTGGCCGGCGCGCTGGTGTCCCGCGACGTGTGGTCGGCCCTGGGCGGGCCGGACCCGGTGCTGGGCCCGTACGGCGACGGCCTGGACCTGTGCCGGCGGGCGCGCCTGGCCGGGCACCGGGTGATCGTGGTGCCCGGCGCCGTGGTCCGCCACGCGCGGGCCTCGCTGCGCGGGGCCGCGGTTCGCCCCGGCTGGGATGCGCGGCGATCGGCGCAGGCCCGGCGCGAGGCGTTCCTGCACTCGCAGCTCACCGGCGTCCCGTTGGCGCTCGTGCCGGTGGTCGCGCTGCTGGCCCTGGGGGCCGCCGTGGTGCGCGCCGGGATGCGGTTGGTGCTCAAGGAGCCTCACCTGGTGCTGTCCGAGCTGCTGGCGCCGTGGGTGGTGCTCCTGCGCCCGGGACGCATCGTGGCGGCGCGGCGGCGGGCGGCGCGCACCTCGGTGCTGCCCCGACGCGCGCTGCGTCCGCTGGAGTACTCGGTGCGCGACGTGCTGCGCCAGGTCCGTGACCGGCGCCTGGCGGCGGCCGAGGCCCGCCGGAGCCGGTCGGCGCCGAGCGAGCTCGAGCTGCGCGAGCTCGCCGCGCTGCGGAGTCGGCGCCGGGTGGGCCTCACGGCCGTCGTGCTCGCCGGGCTCGTGCTGACCGGTGCCGTGCTGGGTCCGTACCTGAGCAAGGTGCTGACCGGATCGCGGCTGACCGGTGGCACCCTGCCGTTCGGCGACGCGGACCTCGGCGGTCTGTGGGCCGCGGCCGGCTCCTGGTGGGTCGCCAGCGGGCTGGGCCACGCCGCCCCGCCCGATCCCTTCCTCGCGGTGCTCGTCCCGCTGACCGCCCTGGTGGGTTCGGTCGGGTCGGCGGGTGCCGTGCTGGTGCTCGGCTCGTTGCTCGCCTCGGCGCTGGGCGCCTGGTTCGCGGCCGGGGCGGCCACCCGGTCGGTGGCGCTGCGGCTGTGGGCGGCGCTGGCCTGGACCGCCACGCCGGTGCTGCTCGCCGGGCTGGACCAGGTGCGCCTGGGTGCCCTGCTCACGCACGTCGCGCTGCCCTGGGCCTTCCTGGGCCTGGCCCGAGCGCTCGGCGTCGCGCGGATCGACGTGGTGCAGTCTGGCCTGGTCGGGGCCCAGCGGGTGGCGCGGCCGGAGGCGGCGCCCGGGGCCGGGGCAGCCGTGCCCGCCGCCGAGGCCGACCGCTCGGGCAGTGCGACTGCCGACGTCGACCGCTCGGACGGTGCGACTGCGGACGCCGACCGCCCGGGTGGCGCGACCGCGGACGCCGATCGCTCGGGTGGTGCGACTGCGGACGCCGATCGCTCGGGTGGTGCGACTGCGGACGCCGGCCAGGGTACGGACGACCCGACGGACCGCGCCGCGGACGCGCGCGGCGCCGACCCGGCGGGCGACGGCCTCCCGGGCGCGGGCGACGACGCCCCGGAGCCTCCTCGCACCGCGGAGCCGTCGTTGGCCGCGGCCGCGGGTGCCGGCCTCGCGTTGTGCCTGGCGACCGCGGGGACGCCCGCGCTGCTGCCCGCCGTGCTGGCCGGGCTGGTGGTGGTGGCGTTGGTGCGGCCGCGGCGCCGGCTGTGGTGGGCCGCGCTGCCGCCGCTGGTGCTCCACGGCCCGACGGTGGCCGCGGTCGTCGCAGACCCGTCCCGCTGGCGCGCCCTGCTGGTGGCCCCGGGCCTGGCGGTGCCCGCGACCGCAGCGGCGGCCTGGCAGCAGCTGCTCGGCTGGCCCGGCGAGCCGACCGCGCTACCGGGTGTGCTGTGGGGTTCGCTGCCGATCTGGGCGGCCTGGGTGCCCGGCGGCGTGCTGCTGCTGCTCGCGGCCCTCGCCCTGGTGACGCGCGCTCCCGCGGGACGCGCGGTGCGGCTGGGCTGGGTGCTCGCCGCGCTGGGTCTGGCGACGGCGGTCGGGCTGGGGCATCTCCTGCTGGTCCCTGCCGACGGTGTCCTGACCGCGGCGTGGACCGGCGGCGCCGTGAGCCTCGTGGTCGCCGGGCTTCTCACCGCAATCCTCGTCGCGGGGGGACGCGTGCGGGCCGGGCTCAGCCGGACGGCGTTCGGCTGGCGGCACGTCGGCGCCGCGCTCCTCGCGGTGCTGGCCTTCGCCGCACCGACCGGCCTGCTGGCGGGGTGGCTGCTCGAGTCGCGCAGCGAACCTCCGGCCCTCACCGCTAGCGCCATCCCCGCGGTGCCGGCCGCCGGGACCCAGCTGCAGACGTCGCCGGACGCCGCACGGGTGCTGAGTCTGGAGGTGGGCGACGAGGTCCGGGCGGTGCTGCTGTCGGGCGACGGTGTCCAGCTCACCGAGGCCCAGCGGGTGCCGACCTCGGACCAGGTGACCGGCGATCCCGCAGACCCCCGGCTCGTCGAGCCCGACGACGCCGAACTCGCCCTGGCGCGGGCGGCCGCTGACCTGACGGTGCAGGCGGACCGCGCCGCCGACGAGCTCGCGGACCTCGGCGTCGGCGCCGTGCTGGTGCCGCCGCTCGCCGACGGCCAGGACGAGCAGGCGCACGCCGACGCGGTCGCCGCACGCACCGCGCTGGTCGGTGGCCTCGACGCGACGCCGGGCCTGGAACGGGTCACGGAGACCGACGCCGGGGTGATCTGGCGTGTCTCGACCGAGACCCGGACCGTGGCCTGGGCGCGGCTCGTGCGCGGCACCGCGAACAGCTTCGGCGAGGTCGTCGGACCGGTCGCCGCCGAGGGTCGGAGTGTGAGCACCACGCTCGAGCCGGGCCCCGCGGACCGCCTGCTGGTGCTCGCCGAGCGCTCCGACCCCAGCTGGCGCGCCTGGCTGGACGGTGTACCGCTGCGCGCCGTGGAGACCGGGTGGCGGCAGGCGTTCGAGGTCGGCCCTGGTGGTGGCCACCTGGTGGTCCGGTACCAGCCGGCCGAGCGGCGCCCGTGGCAGCTGGTCCAGCTCCTGGTGCTGGGAGCCACGGCGCTTCTGGCCGTCCCGGTGCGACGACGGAGGACGCGATGAGACGGGTGGCGGCCGCGGTGGTCGCGGTGCTGAGCGCGCTGGTCAGTGTGGCGCTCGTGGTCGGCGTGGTCCTGGCGCCCGGCTGGGAACCGGCGTCCCTGACGGCCGTCGACCCGCTCGCGGTCGCCGTTCCGCCCGCGCCCACCGACCTGGTCTGCCCGGGCCCGGCGCGGCTGGCCACGGAGCAGGAGCAGGGCGACGACGTCGCCTACGACCCGCAGTTCGACCCCGCGCCCGCGGCCTCGACCATGCGGGTCGGGGCGATCACCGTCGACCGGCCGACGGACCCGGCCGTGCCGGCCCAGCTGTTCGCGCTGGGGGACCGGAGCGCCGCGCTCGCCGAGCTGACCCCGGCCGCGGGAGCGGGCGTGGCCCGGGTCACCGCCCCCGGCGGCGTCGTGACGGTGCGGGCCGATCCGGGTGACGGGGGCCCGGCGTGGATCGCGGGGACCACGGTGGTGCGCACCGACAGCGGTGACCTGCGCGGTCTGGTCGCGGCGCCGTGCCGATCCGCGGTCAACGAGGCGTGGCTGGTCGGCGGGAGCACGACGCTGGGGTCGAGCGCGCGCCTGGTCCTGCAGAACCCCGGTGCAACGCCCGCACAGGTGTCCCTGGAGGTGTGGGGGCCGGGCGGACCGGTCGAGCTGGCCGGAGCCGCCCAGTACATCGTCCCGGCCGGCTCCGAACGTGCGGTGCTCCTCGAGGGCGCCGCCGCCGAGCAGCCCCGGATCGTGGTGCACGTGGTCGCCTCGGGCGGGTTGGTCGCGTCCTACCTGCAGGACTCGGCCCTGCGCGGGCTGACCCCGGCGGGTGTGGACGACGTCGTGCCGGGCGCGGCGCCGGCGCTCCGCCAGGTGGTCCCCGGCGTCTCGGTCGGAGCCTCGGAGGCCGACGGGGTCGACGTCTCGGTGCTGCGGCTGCTCGCGCCGGAGGAGGCGGGCACGGCCCAGGTGCGCGTGCTGGGGCCGGACGGCGAGGTCCCGCTGCCGGGCGGGACCGACGTGGCGCTGGACGCCGGTGCGGTCATCGACCTGCCGCTCGGCGGGCTGCCGGCCGGGTCCTACACCGTCGTGGTGGATGCCGACGTGCCGGTGCTCGCCGGCGCGATGATCACCCGCGGCGTGGACGCGGGCGCTGCGACCCGCAAGCCCGACCTCGCCCTCGAGCGGGCCTGGGCGGCCTCGGTCCAGCCGGGCACGGTGGGACCTCTCGCGCTGCCCGGCCTGGCCTCGTGGCACCTCGTGGTCGCGGTGCCCGAGGCCGCTCCCGGCACCGACGCCCCCGACGGGCCGGCCGATGTGGACGTGGAGCTGGTCGGCGCCGACGGCGCGGTCACCACCAGCACGCCTGTGGCCGCCGGCACGTCGATCACGGTCGGTCTGGACGACCTGGGCGAGGCGCCCGGCACCCTGTCCGGCCTCGTGGTGCGCACCGACGACCCGCGCGTGGTGTGGGCGGTGGTGCTCGACGTCAGCCAGAAGACCGGCGACCTGGTCAGCGTGCTCAGCCCGGTCGCGCCGGCCACCCGTCACGACGCGGTCGACGTCCGGCTCGGCGCATCCTAGGCGGGTGCCGATCTGGGCAGCTGCCACTCGGGCAGGAGCCATCCGGCCAGCTTCCCCCTAGGCGCTGAGGGGGAGCTCGTCTTGGTGGTGCTCTGAACCCGGCGGCGCCAACTCGTCCTCCGGTGGGGCGGTCGGCGGTGGCGTGCGCCCTACCGTCGTCGGTGCGGCGCGATCGGGTGAAGCCGACCTCGGTGGGTCTTGCCCGGGTGGTCGGTCGGTCAGGGGTGCGCCGTCGTGGCGTGCGAACCGCCACTGTCCCGCTGCCCGGGTGATGGTCAGGTTGCGGGCGTGGACCAGTGCGTGGTGGTGCCAGCAGATCAGGATCCCGTTGTCGACGGAGGTGGGGCCGTTGTCGCGTTCCCACCATTGGACGTGGTGGACCTCGCAGAGGATGGGTGGCGCGGTGCATCCGGGGTACTGGCAGTGCCGGTCGCGGGCGATGACCGCACGGCGCTGGGGGCCGGTGAACACGCGTTGGGCCCGACCCACGTCCAGCACGGCACCGTCGGGGCCGAACACGACGCGGGAGAGCTCGCCATCGCAGGCCAGCCGGGCCAAGACCGAGGGTGGCACCGGGGTGTGGTCGGGGTACTCGGCCGGGGCGTGAGCCTCCCACGGGGTGTCAGTTCCTGGTTCCCACCCTGGTGGTAGCCACGCGGTGGCGTCATCGTCGGCGCCCTCGCGGCCCGTGCTGCGCTCGCGGTCGGCGCGTGCGGCCGCGGCGATCTGGCGTTGGAGGCTCTCCCAGGACACGGTGACCGACAGGTGGGGGCGCACGGCCTGCCCGCCGCCGGCCAGGCCCTGGTCCAGGACGAGGCGGGCCGCGTCAACCAGTGCGGCGGCCTGGCGCTGGTCGCGGGTGCGGGTGTCGTCCTTGGCCGGGACGCCTGCCACCGCGCGCAACGCGGTGATCACCGTCTCGGCGTGCTCGTGGCCCAGGAACCCTTGGAACGCCACCCCGTCGCGGCGGCGGGCCACGGTCAGGTACTCGCGGGCGCTCGCTGCCTCGTGCTCGCGCTCGACCGCTGCGGCGTCCACCGCCGCGCCCAGGCGGGCCAGCGTCCTGCGAAACTGGTCCACGCCCTGCCGGGCTGCCTGACCCACCAGGTTGGCCTCGTTCATCCGCGCATCGTCGGAGGCCAACGCCGCCTGACGCGCGGGGGAGGACTCGGCGTAGCCGGCCAGCACCTGGGCGTGCTCCAGGCTCATCCGCCCGTCGGCCACGGCCTTGGCGGTCACCGGTAGCGACTGGTCCAGCGCCCGCCCGAGGGCAGCCTCGCGGCGCGCCCCGGACACCGACGACCCCTGTTTCCGAGCGGCCCACTGGGCGAAGGTGCGTTCCCCGCCCGCCTGCCACCGCCCGTCAGCCTCCACCCGGGCCAGAACCCGCGCGGCCACCGACCGCACCCGGTCGGCCAACACGCCCAGCTCACGGTGCAAGCCGGGCCCCGACAACCCATCCACGTCATCCAGGTCGAGGCCCAGCAGCGCGTCCACATCGGCGCGCAACCGCGCGAGCACGTCGCCCGCCGCACCCGCGCCCCGCCCCCCGACCATAGAACAAGTGTACGAGCAGCCACCCACACGCAGGGCCGCCGCAACCGGATCTGTGGACACGAGATGGAGGAATGCCGTCTTCACGGCGGGCAGCTGCCTAGAGGCGATACCCCGGGTCCACGTCCTCCGGCGCCCGGGCCAGCAGGTGCGCCACCTGCTCGACCACCACGTCGTGCACCAGCGCCGCGAGATCCGCGTCGTCGACGGCCCGGGTCTCGACCGGGCGTCGGTAGACCACGATCCGCGGCGGCAGACCGGCGTCGGCGGGGAAGTAGCGCCCCAGGGGCACCCCGCCGTGCTCCCACGGCGCGGGACGGGAGGGCGGCACGTCCTCGACCGCGAACTCGGTGCCCTTGAGCTGCTCGGCCCAGCGCCGCTCGAGCCGCTCCACCGCGTCCAGCACGTAGTCGTCGAAGCGCTCGGCGCGGGTGCGGTGGGCGGGGGCGTCCGGCGGGAGGAGCATGCCTCGCGGACCGCGGCCACGGCGGTCCCGGCGCCGCACCGGGGCGAGTGCCTGACGCTGCTTCCTCAAGCCCGCCTTCACCGTTCCCACTGTAGTCCGTGTGCGCCGCCCGCCCGGGTGCCGCGACGGTGTGCCGGCGCTCGCGGCGTGGGAGGCAGGGCGTGTCGCAGGCGCCGGGTACTCTCCTGCTGTGAGGTCCGGACGCCAGTGCACGCGCAGCGCGTGCGGACGCCCGGCGGTGGCCACCCTGACGTACGTCTACTCGGACTCAACGGCGGTGCTCGGCCCGCTCGCCCAGCTCGCGGAGCCTCACTCCTACGACCTGTGCGCCGAGCACGCGCAGCGCCTGACCGCGCCCCGCGGCTGGGAGGTCGTCCGCGTCGCGCCGGAGTTCATCCCCACGGGGCCCAGCTCGGATGACCTTCTGGCCCTGGCCGACGCGGTGCGAGAAGCGGGGCGCCCACGCACCGCCGAGACTCCGGTCGAACCCGCCGAGCCGAGCGGAGGGGTGCGCCGCGGTCACCTCCGGGTCCTGCCCGGGGAGGGCGGACGATGAGCGACGCCTACGTCGTCCCTCCGGAGCGCTGCGCCTCGTGCGGGGCGCGCGACCTGACACGGCTTCCCATGGTCCTGACCGACGGGACCGACGTGCTCTTCGTCTCCTGTCAGGTCTGCGAGGGGCGCGAGTGGCTCACCGAGTCCGACGGGCAGTGGGTCTCGCTGTCGATCGACACCGTCATCCAGCGCTCGGCCCGCAGGACCTGACCGGCCGGTGTCACGGTCCGGTGCAGCGACTGGCTAGGCTGCCCGGGTGCCTGTCTCCTCCATAGACCTGTCCGGCCTCGTCAAGGCGTACGACGTGCGTGGCGTCGTGCCCGACGACTGGGGCCCCGCGACGGCCGAGGCGCTGGGCGCCGCCTTCGCCGAGGTCGTCGTCCTGCCGGGGTCACCGGACGGCCCGCTGTCCGCGCGACCGTCGGTGGTGCTCGGCCGTGACATGCGTGAGTCCGGCCCCGCGCTGGTCGACGCGTTTGCGGCCGGCCTGACCGCGCGCGGCGTCGACGTGGTCCGCATCGGGCTGTGCTCGACGGACGGCCTGTACCACGCCTCCGGAGCACGCGACGTGCCCGGCGCGATGTTCACCGCGAGCCACAACCCGGCCGCCTACAACGGCATCAAGATGTGCCGCGCCGGCGCCCGTCCCGTCGGGGAGCAGACCGGGTTGGCGCAGATCCGCGAGCTCGCCGAGTCCTACCTGGCGGGCGGCCTGCCGGCCCCCGTGGACGATCCGGGCACCGTGTCCGACCGGGAGATGCTCACCGAGTACGCGCGGTTCCTGCGCGCCCTGGTGGACCTGTCCGGGATCCGGCCGTTGAAGGTCGTCGTCGACGCCGGCAACGGGATGGCGGGGCTCACCGCTCCGGCCGTCCTGGGGACGGCCGCCGGACAGCCCGAGCTCCCGCTGGAGGTCGTCCCGCTGTACTTCGAGCTGGACGGCAGCTTCCCGAACCACGAGGCCAACCCGCTCGAGCCCGAGAACTTGCGCGACCTGCAGGCCGCCGTCGTCGAGCACGGCGCCGACCTCGGGCTGGCGTTCGACGGCGACGCCGACCGGTGCTTCGTGGTCGACGAGACCGGGCACCCGGTGAGCCCGTCGGCGATCACCGCGCTGGTCGGGCTTCGCGAGGTGGGCCGTGAGGTCGCCGCCGGCCGGGTCCCGGTGGTGATCCACAACCTCATCACCTCCCGCGCCGTCCCGGACCTCCTGGCCGCGGCGGGTGCGACGCCCGTGCGGACCCGCGTGGGCCACTCGTTCATCAAGGCCGAGATGGCCGAGCACAACGCGGTGTTCGGCGGGGAGCACAGCGCCCACTACTACTTCCGGGACTTCTTCTTCGCCGACACCGGGATGCTCGCCGCGATGCACGTGCTCGCGGCCCTGGGCTCGGCGCGGACACCGACTGGTGACCCGGTGCCGCTGTCCGCGTTGGCCGAGGCGTACGAGCCCTACGTGGCCAGCGGCGAGATCAACTCGCGGGTGGCGGACGTCCAGGCGGCCCGCGGCCGCGTGTTCGAGGCCTACGTGACCGAGCAGGGCGCAGGCCCTGTCGACGTCGACGAGCTCGACGGCCTCACGGTGACCCACTGGGACGCCACCCCGCGCTGGTGGTTCAACCTGCGCGCTTCCAACACCGAGCCGCTGCTGCGGCTCAACGTCGAGGCCGAGGACGAGGACATCATGGTCAAGGTGCGTGACGACGTGCTGGCGCTGGTCCGCCAGAGCGGGTCGTGAGCGCGCTCGCGGGCTGGGCGCGCGAGCTCCTGCGATGCCCGGCGTGCCACGCGGAGCTGGCCGACGCGCAAGCCGGCACGCGCCTGAGGTGCACCGGCTGCGGGTTGGTGTACCCGGTGCGTGACGGCGTACCCGTCCTGCTGGTCGACGAGGCCGCGGACGGCGACTGATGTCCACCTCCGGGGGCAACAAGGCGATCATGGCCGCGCTCGCGGCGAACCTGGGCATCGCGGTGACCAAGTTCGTCGCGTTCCTGCTCACCGGGTCCTCGGCGATGCTGGCCGAGGCCGTGCACTCGGTGGCCGACTCCGGCAACCAGCTGCTGCTCATCGTCGGCGGCCGTCGGGCCAGACGGCAGGCGGACGCCGAGCACCCGTTCGGCTACGGGCAGGTGCGCTACTACTACGCCTTCATCGTGGCCATCGTGCTGTTCACGCTGGGCGGGCTGTTCGCGCTGTTCGAGGCGTGGGAGAAGTTCCACGACCCGCACCCGATCGACTCCTGGCAGTGGGTGCCGATCGTCGTGCTGCTCGCCGCGCTGGTCATGGAGGGCCTGTCGCTGCGCACCGCGGTGCACGAGGCGACGCCGGCCAAGGGGCGTGAGACCTGGTGGCGGTTCATCCGGACCTCGCGGTCCCCGGAGCTGCCCGTGGTGCTGCTGGAGGACTCCGGGGCGCTGCTGGGCCTGTGCTTCGCGCTGTTCGGGGTCTCGATGACCCTGGTCACCGGGGACGGGCGGTGGGATGCCGTCGGGTCCGCGGCGATCGGCCTGCTGCTGGTGGTCATCGCCGTCGTGCTCGCCCGGGAGACGAAGTCGTTGCTCCTGGGCGAGGCCGCGACGCCCGAGCACGTCGCGGCGATCCGCGCGGCGCTGGTCGGTGAGGGCGTCCCCGAGGTGATCCACCTGCGGACCATGCACCTGGGGCCCGAGGAGCTGCTGGTCGCGGCGAAGATCGCGGTGCCCGCCGCGTCCAGCGCCGCGGACGTCGCCGAGGCGATCGACGCGGCCGAGGCGCGGGTGCGCGACGCGGTCCCACTCGCTCGGCTGATCTACCTCGAGCCGGACCTGCGTCACACCACGGGGTGAGGACGTGGCGCCGGGCGTGCGAGCGCTGATGCTCGGTGCGGCGCTGGTTGGCGCCGCAGTCCTGCAGGCCGGGTGCACCGCGTCGGACGAGGCCCCGCCGGCGCCCTCGACGGCGTCCGCGACCGACGCGGCGAGCGCCGCCCCGACGCCCGAGGCCGGCCACAGGGCGGTCGGCGCCGCCACCACCGCGCCCACCACGGTCACGGGTGCCACCGCGACGGCTCCCGCACACCGCGCCGACCCGGTCGACGCCCTCGCCCCGCCGGTCCTGCCGCCCGGCGCGACCCGCCCGGCACCGCCGGCCCGGATCACGTCGATCACCCCCGAGCTCGCCGCCCGGATGGCCACGTCGTGGCACGAGGGCTGCCCGGTGCCCCTGGCCGACCTGCGCTACCTCCGGGTGCCCTACGTCGACCCGGAGGGCCGGACCCACACCGGCGAGCTGGTGGTGCACGCGGACGCCGCCGAGGACGTCGCTGAGGTGTTCCGCGAGCTCTGGTCGATCGGCTACCCGATCACCTCGATGCGGCTGGTCGACGACTTCGGTGGCGACGACACCGCCTCGATGAACGCCGACAACACCTCGGCGTTCAACTGCCGACCGATCACCGGCGGGACGTCGTGGTCCGAGCACGCCTACGGCCTGGCGCTGGACCTCAACCCGGTGGAGAACCCGTACGTGGTGGGCAGCCACGTCGCCCCGCGGTCCGGGCGGGCCTACCTCGCCAGGCCCGACGCACCGGGCGTGCTGCACGCCGGCGACCCGGTGGTGGCCGCGTTCGCCCGGATCGGCTGGGTGTGGGGCGGGACGTGGACCGGCAGGGTGCTCGACTACC
The DNA here is from genome assembly GCA_020444245.1 of Actinomycetales bacterium. Classification (GTDB taxonomy): domain Bacteria; phylum Actinomycetota; class Actinomycetes; order Actinomycetales; family Cellulomonadaceae; genus Actinotalea. Next base: position 257,346 of record JAHLLI010000003.1, on the reverse strand, counting down.
AGCACTTCTCGCTGCGCGGGCGCTGAGCGGCCGGCCTCAGTACGGGTCGGGCACCCCGTGCGGCAGGCGGGCGACCAGCTGCTCCTCGGCGGCCGAGCGCGCCACCTGGCGTGAGGCGAGGGCGAACTCGCGGTCCCGGCGCTCGGCGAGCACCGCGGCCAGGAAGCGCTCGGGGTGGGTGCCCGGCGGCGGTCCCGGCGCGACGAAACCCTCGACCTGCGCCGCGAGCTCACGGCCCAGCCGGTCCCGCGAGACCGGGTTGAGGTCGGCCGCTCGGCCCAGGAACTGCCGGGCGGACAGCGCGACGCCATCGGGCAGGCGGCGGATGTCGGCGCGGCGCGCCCAGCCGGCCAGCTCGTAGGGCATCACCAACGGGGGCAAGGGACGCTGGCCGCCCCGGATGCGCACCGCGTACGTGCCGGCGAGCAGGTCGCCGAGCCGTTTGCCGCGGGAGTTCAGCAACGAGGTGACCAGCGCGACGGAGCCGGCCGTCATCCACAGCTCGAAGATCCCCACCAGCGCGCGGATGATCGCGTGGCGGAACCGCACCGGGCCTCCGTCGTCACGCACGACCCGCAGGCCGAGGGCCAGCTTGCCCACCGACCGGCCCCGGGTCAGCGTCTCCACGGTCGCCGGCGCCACCACGATCACGCCGATCGTCACCGTGACCGACAGCGCAGCGATCACGGCGTCGTTCGCCCCCGCGCCGACGCCCACGGCAGCCGCGAGCAGGGAGACCACCCACAGCACGGTGACGAGCACGATCGCGTCCAGCAGCCCGGACAGCAGACGGCTGGCGAACGACGCCGGACGGGCGTCGAGCACCACACCCTCACCGATGAGGATCTCGTCCGACATCCACCCTCCCCACTCGAACGGCGCACCCCGGGCCTGAGGACAGCGCTGAGTCGTGGCCCGCTGTGGCAGGCTACCGGGCGTGGACCTCGACGCGTTCTCGGCCGTGCACGGCGCGAGCTGGAAGCGACTGGACCAGCTGTCCCGGGCCGGCCGGCTCAGCGGTGCCGAGGCCGACGAGCTGGTGCGCCTGTACCAGGAGGTCGCGACCCAGCTGTCGACCGTGCGCTCGGCCGCGCCGGACCCTGGCGTCATCTCGCACCTGTCGCAGCTGCTGGCCCGAGCGCGCTCGGCGATCTCCGGCTCGCACGACCCGTCGTGGTCCGACGTGTCGCGGTTCTTCGTCGAGGCGCTGCCCGCCGCCCTCTACCGGGTCCGTTGGTGGACCCTCGGGGTCGCCCTGTCGACAGTCGCGATCGCGCTGGTCGTCGGGGTCTGGTTCGTCCACTCGCCCGAGGCGCAGGCCGCGGTCGGGCCCCCGGGCACCCTGCAGAAGATCGCCGACCAGGCCTTCGCCCAGTACTACGTCACCTACGACGGCACGAGCTTCGCGCTGCAGGTCTGGACGAACAACGCGATGATCGCCGCGATCGCGGTCGCGTTCGGCATCACCGGGCTGTGGCCGGCCTACATGCTCGTCCAGAACGCGGTGCACGTGGGCATGATCGGCGGCATCATGGCGCTGCACGACGGCCTGGACGTGTACTTCCAGCTGCTCCTGCCTCACGGGCTTCTGGAGCTGACCGCCGTCTTCGTGGCCGGGGGAGCGGGCCTGAAGCTGTTCTGGACCGTCATCGACCCGGGCGGCCGGCCGCGGAGCCGTGCCCTGGCCGAGGAGGGCCGGTCGCTGATCTCGGTCGCGCTCGGCCTGGTCGCGGTGCTGGGCGTGTCCGGCATGGTCGAGGGCTTCGTGACGCCGTCGACGGTCCTGCCCTGGTGGGCGAAGATCGCGATCGGCGCGGTGGTGTGGCTCGCGTTCTGGGTCTACGTCATCGGCCTGGGCCGCCCGGCGGTCCGGGCCGGAGCGACCGGCGACGTGCGCCGGGAGGACGCCGGCGACGCGCTGCCGCTGGCCGCATAGCCTGAGGCCTCACGCCTGGGCCGGTCCGGCGGGAAGGCGCCCCGACGCCCGGGCGCGGCGGCGGGACCAGGCGACCGCCGCCAGTCCGCCGAGCCCCGTCGCCAGGGGAAGCAGGACCATCATCGTCGGCAGCTGCCAGAGCACCGGGACGACGACGTCCTTGGACCATGCGCCCAGCTCGAGGGAGCACCCGTACTCGTCCACCGTCGACGTGCACGTCCCGGGTCCGTACACGATGTAGAAGGCGTGGCCGGAGGAGATCAGGGCCATGAGCGCGGCGGCGACGGCCACGGGCGCGAGCCGTGCTCGGCGTGCCAGCGCCGCGATCGTCGCACCCACGACCGCGGCGACCAGCAGGTTCCAGACGCCGACCAGGGCGGTGTCCTGGATGATGCGGCTCGTCGGCGGGACCACCGGGTAGATCTGCCGGACGACGGGGAACCACTGCGCGGTGTAGGCCGCGGAGGCCACCCAGGCCCACAGCACGAAGCCCCCCAGGCCGAGCAGCACCGTCGTCGGCAGGTGTGTCAGGTCATGCCACACCAGCCTGGGCACCGCCCGCAGCGCCTGCCGTCGCCACCAGTGGCGCGCCGCACGGCCGCCCTGGGCGCTCGCGACCTCGGCACGACCCTCCGCGAGGTCGCCGAGCAGCTCGTCCTCGTCCTGGGCGAGGCCTGCGAGCACGAGCTCGAGCGGGCGGTCGATCCCCCCGACCCGGCCGGCTGTCGTCGGGACGGCCGCGTCCCTCGGGTCGGCGCTCACGCCTGACCCCACTGCGGTGACCCGCCCCACCGCCGGCCGGCCCGCTCCCGCTCGGCGGCCAGCACCTCGCGCCCGGCGGCGGTGAGCCGGTACTCCCGGCGCGAGCGACCGCCGCGCACCGGCAGCGGCTCGGTGCTGCGCGAGGACAGCAGGCCCTTGGCCTCGAGCCTCGAGAGGGTCGTGTAGGCCGCGCCGACGGACAGCTCGCTGCCGCGCGCCGTGCTGACCGCCCGGCGCACGAGGAGCCCGTACGCGGATCCGTCGTGCTGCGCGACGGCGACCAGCACGTCGAGCTCGAGACTCCCTGGCGTCCGCATGTGTCCTACATTGTAGAACAAATCCCGGGGTGTCAACCCCTCGCGGGGAGGAGTGCGGTCGGCGTTACGGCCCCGGGGCCCGCTCGGACCGGACGTGGGGCGGCCGGGTCAGAGCCGGCCGGCGGCCTTCAGCGCAAGATAGGTGTCCGCCAGGCGCGGGGCGAGGTCCTCCGGCAGCGCATCGACGACCTCCACGCCGCGCCGCTGCAGGCGCATGAGCACGGCGGCGCGCTCGATCTCGGTTCGCTCGGCCGCAGCGGCGTCGTAGACCTCGCTCGCGCTGGCGCGCCGACGGGCGAGCGCGGCGACCTCGGGGTCTGCCACCGACGCGAGCACGACCGTGTGGTCGTGGGCGAGGGGACCGACGGCGGGCAGCAGACCGGACCCGACCGCGGCCGGGTCGAGCGTGGTGAGCAGCACCACCAGCGCCCGCTGGGACAGCCGCTGCCGGATCGCGGTGATCGCAGCCGGCCAGTCCGTCTCCACCAGGGCGGGCTCGACCGGGGCGAGCGTCTCGGCCAGCGACGGCATCAGGCGTGGGCCGGACATCCCGGCGACCTGGGCCCGCACCCGACGGTCGTGGGCGATGAGGTCCACCCGGTCGCCGGCGTGCGAGGCGAGCGCGGACAGCAGCAGGGCCGCCTCGATCGAGGCGTCGATCCGCGGCAGGTCACCGATCCGGGCGGCCGAGGTGCGCGAGGTGTCCAGCACGATCAGCACCCGCCGGTCGCGCTCGGGGCGCCAGGTGCGCACCACGACCTCGGAGCGGCGCGCGGTCGCCCGCCAGTCGATCGAGCGGACGTCGTCGCCGATGACGTACTCGCGCAGCGAGTCGAACTCGGTCCCCGCGCCGCGGATCTGCACCGCGGTGCGCCCGTCCATCTCGCGCAGCCGAGCCAGCCGGCTGGGCAGGTGGCGCCGCGAGGCGAACTCGGGCAGCACCCGCAACCGGCCCGGCACGTCGGCGGACTTCTGCCGGGCGGCCAACCGCATCGGGCCGAAGGCGCGCACCGTGACCCGGTCGGCCAGACGGTCGCCGCGGCGGGTCGGCAGCAAGGGCGTGACCAGCCGCACCGACTCACCCCCGGGCAACGAGACGGTGTGCCGGTTGTCGGTGGCGCCCGCGGACGGCTGCCAGGCGTCGCGCACCACGGCGCGCAGCCGACGGTGCCCCTCGTTGGTGACCACGAGGGTCGAGCGGGCCGGCTGGGTCAGGCGCACCGACGCGGGCACGACGCGGCGCACCACGACGTCGCGCGGCGACGAGGCGAGCGCCAGGTCCACCACCACCACGAGCAGCACGAGCAGGGCCCAGCCGATCACCACCGCGTACACCGGGACCAGCAGCACCGGCACCACGCCCAGGCCCGCCAGCGCGGCGGCCCGCCAGGACAGCGCCATGCTCAGCGGGGCACCGGCACCGCGCCGAGCACGGTGTCCAGCACGCTCTCCGCGGTCACGCCCTCCAGCTCGGCCTCGGGCCGCAGCTGCACGCGATGGCGCAGCGTGGGGTGCGCGAGGGCCTTGACGTCGTCCGGCGTGACGTAGCCGCGGCCGGCCAGCCACGCCCACGCCCGCGAGGTGGCCAGCAGCGCGGTGGCACCGCGCGGCGAGACGCCCAGCGACAGCGACGGCGACGAGCGGGTCGCGCGCACCAGGTCCACGGTGTAGCCGAGCACCTCGGGCGCCACGACGACCCGGGCCACCTCCCGGCGCGCCGCGGCGAGCTGGGCGGCGTCGGACACCGGACGGAGCCCGGCCGCGGCGAGGTCCCGCGGGTCGAACCCGGTGGCGTGCCGGTGGAGCACCTCGATCTCGTGGTCCCGCTCGGGCAGCGGCAGCGTCAGCTTGAGCAGGAAGCGGTCCAGCTGGGCCTCGGGCAGCGGGTAGGTCCCCTCGTACTCCACCGGGTTCTGGGTGGCGATGACCACGAACGGGTCGGGCAGCGGGCGCGGCGTGCCGTCGACGGACACCTGGCGCTCCTCCATCGCCTCGAGCAGCGAGGCCTGGGTCTTGGGCGGCGTGCGGTTGATCTCGTCGGCGAGCATGAGGTTGGTGAACACCGGACCCTCGCGGAACGAGAACTGCGCGGTCCGCGCGTCGTAGACCAGCGAGCCGGTCACGTCACCGGGCATCAGGTCCGGGGTGAACTGCACGCGCGTGGTCCTCAGGTCGAGCGAGGCGCTGAGCGCGCGCACCAGCAGCGTCTTGGCCACCCCGGGCACGCCCTCGAGCAGCACGTGGCCGCGGCACAGCAGGGCGATGACGAGCCCGGTGACCGCCGCGTCCTGGCCGACGACCGCCTTGCCCACCTCGGCGCGCAGCGCGCCCAGGCCGGCGCGCAGCTCGGCGGACGGCGTGAAGGCCTGGTGCGCGGGCGGCTGCGGTGCGTCGTGCGGTGGCGCCGCGTCCGGCGGCGCCGGCTGCTGGTACCCGAAGGGTGGCGCCGCGGGCTGGCCGGGCGCGGGTTGCGGGGTGTGCTGCGGGACGCCGAACGGCTGCTGGTCGGTCACGTGCGGTGAACCTCGCTCTCGAGCTGGTCGAGCGCCCGGGCCAGGGCCCGCAGCGCAACGTCGTCGGTCGGTGGTGGTCCGTACAGGAGGTCGGCGACCTCGTCGGTGCCGCGGCCGGTGGCGGCCGCGAGCGCTGTGATGATGGCCGGTGCGTCGGCGCTGCGGGGCAGGCCGAGCCGGGCCGCGGTCCGCCGCGCGGCGGCCGCCCTCAACGACGCGGCCGCGTGGCCGCGTGAGCGAGCACGCCGGTACAGGCGCGCCCTGCCCACCGTGGTCTCCGCCGCGCGCACGGTGACCGGCAGCGGCTCGGTCACCACGCGACCGAGCGCCCGTCCCCGCCACACCGCGACGACCACGAGCACCAGTCCCAGCCAGGCCAGGACCGGGCCCGCACCGGGCGGGAAGAACGCGCCCATGTTCTCGCCGCCCGCGCCCTGCACCTGGTCGTACGAGGCGGGGCGGGGCAGGAACCAGGTGAGCTGCTCGTGCTTGCCGAGCGCCCGCAGCGCCAGTGCGGCGTTGCCCGCCTCGGCGACGTGGGAGTTGACCAGGACGGTGCTGTCGGCGAGGACCCGGACGGTGCGCCCGTTCTGGGTCGTGACGGCGTAGGCCCCGACCTTCGGGGTGCTGGCGCCGAAGCACACGGTGGCCCGTTCGTCGAGGGCGAGCACCGAGTACGCGGCCCCGGACACCGTCCCGGCTGCGACGGCGTCGGGGTCCTGGCAGCCCGCATCCCGGCTCGCACCCGTCTGCTCCCAGGTGTTGATCAGGGCGTGGTCGGTCAGGGCGCGCAGTGCGTCGTCGTCGGCGTCGATCACGACCAGGTCGGCCTCGGTGCGGGCCAGCTCGACCAGGGCGGCGCCGTCGAGCGCGGACGTGGTCACCACGGCGAGCGTCGTGCCGGCCGTGGCCCGGGCGACCGCGGTGCCCAGGTCGTGCGTCGCGGTGATGTGCACGCCCTGGCGACCGAGCACCTGTGCCACGGCACGGGCGCCGTCGTCGCCGGGGTTGTCCACGGCCAACGGTTCGCTCGACAGGTCCGGTTGGATCAGCGCCGCGAACATCACCGACACCGCGAGCAGGCCGGCCACGATCACCGGCAGACGCCACCGGCGCCACCGGCGGGCCGCGACCGTCGCCGGGGGCTCGCCGCCGATGCGGACGCTCTCGCGCACGGCCGGGTCGCCCAGAGCCGAGCTGCCGGCAGCCGAGCCGCTCACTGCTGACCCACCTCGGCGAGCAGGGGCGCCGCGGGTGACGTCGGTCGGGTCTCGGAGACCCGCCGGTCCACGTCGGTGAGCCAGCGGTAGGAATCGGCCGAGGCCTCCAGGTCGCCGTAGGCGACGTCGTCGAACAGCCGCGCCGCGCTGCGCAGGTCCTCGGCGCAGGACGGCAGGCGCACCGCGCTCGCCTCGGCGGCCTCGTGCGCGGTGCGGCCGGGCAGCGGGTCGAGGACGGTGCGCTCCTCGAGCGACCGCAGGATCGCCCGGAACCCGTCCAGGACGGCGTCGTGGTACCTGCCGTCGGCCGCAGCCGCGTCGGCGGCGGCCCGTAGCTCGGCCGCGGAACGGAGCTCGTCGACCAGGACCTGGTGCGAGGTGCGCTGCCCGAGTCGTGCGCGGCGCACGGGACCGGTGACCAGCAGCGCGACCACCACCACGACGAGGATCGCGCCGCCCACCACCAGCGCGGCCACGAGCGGGTCGATCCCGGCGATCGCGGGGCCGAGCGCCGCCAGCTGCTCCTGGATCCAGGCGATCAGGCGGTCGAGCAGGCTGGGCGACTGGTGGTACAGGGGATCGGCGAGCTCCGCCTGGAGCCAGCTACGGGCCTGCTCGGCGTCCGGCTCGACGGGCACGTCCATCGCCGCGACGGCCACCAGCGCGGGCGACGTGAGTCCGCGGACAGAGGTCACGCGGCGGCCTCGGCCGCGCGGGCCAGCTCGATGTCCAGCCCCTCCGCGCGCATCCGGACGTCGACGTACAGCAGGGCCACCACCGGTGCGAGGAAGGTCAACGTGATGATCAGGGCGAGCGCCTGGGCGAGGACGTTCAGCGTCACGGTGAGCAGGCCGCTGTCGGAGAAGGCCGCGATCATCATCACGATGGCCAGGGGCACGGAGATGACCTGCTGGATGAACCACACGATGATCCCGGCGAGCGCGTAGATGCCCAGCAGCCGCCAGAAGTAGCCGCGGCTCAGGACCCAGCCGCGCTTGACGGAGGTCCACAGCGGCTGGCCCTCGAGCACGATCGCGGGCGGGATGAGCATGGTGCGGACGACGAGCCAGAAGGTTCCGACTACCAGCAGCAGGACGCCGACCACGAGCATCAGGACGCCGGCACCCTCGTTTCCGGTGCCGATCAGGACGAACCCCGGGGCGAGCACCACGGCGTAGGCCGCGAGCTGGAGCAGGCCGAGCAGGACCGAGTACGGGATGAGCAGCAGCGCGCGCTTGCCGTACGAGCGCCACAGGTCGCCGAGGGCGACGCGCTGGCCGAGCACCGATCGGCTCACCGACACGGTGAGCAACCCGGTCAGGACCGTGTTGGCGACGAACGACATCGGCAGCGTGCCGACCCCGGCGCCGATCGAGGAGACGTAGATGTTGGTCATCTGGTCCAGCGACTGGCCGGTGAGCTCGCCGGAGGAGTCGAGGCCGGCGAAGAGGTCCCCGATGAACGGGCGGATCAGCGGCATCAGCGCATAGCTGATCAGGATCGCGAGCACCGAGCCGATGGCGACCACGAGCACCGGCAGCCCGAACATCACGCGCGGGTTGTGCCGGATCGAGCGGAACGCTCCGTCGTAGATCTCGCCGAGGCCGAGCGGGCGCAACGGCACGATGCCCGGCTGCAGCGGTGCCGGACGGTAGCCGACCGGAGCGCCGTACTGGGGCTGGCCGTACTGGGGCTGGCCGTACTGCGGGGGCTGCCCGTACTGCGGCTGGCCGTACTGGGGCTGCCCGTACTGCGGGGGTTGCCCGTACTGCGGTTGGCCGTACTGGGGCTGCCCGTACTGCGGGGGTTGCCCGTACTGCGGTTGGCCGTACTGGGGCTGCCCGTTCTGCGGGGGTTGCCCGCCCTGGGACGACGTCCCGCCCGCCGGGCCGTAGCCCGGCGTGCCCTGCGGCTCACCCCACCCGGCGGGCGGGGTGGGCTCGGGAGCGGGCTCCTGGTCGGGCCGTTCTGGCGTTTGGTCGCCGGTCGGCTGCGACACCGGTCACCCCCTGTCCTCGTGCTGGTCGGCCGGCGACCATCGTGCCACGGCGACGCCTTCGATGGGCCCGGTGTCCCCCGCGTGGGGGCGCCGCGGCCGTGCGACGGCCTCGCAGGTGACACCATGGGTGCCATGAAGGGACGCATCCTCGTGGTCGACGACGACGTCGCTCTCGCCGAGATGATCGGGATCGTGCTGCGGTCCGAGGGATTCGAGCCGCTGTTCTGTGCTCATGGCGACGAGGCCATGGGCGCGTTCCGGTCCGGCCAGCCCGACCTGGTGCTGCTCGATCTGATGCTGCCGGGCAAGGACGGCACGGAGATCTGCCGGTTGATCCGGGCAGAGTCCGGCGTCCCGATCGTCATGCTGACCGCCAAGAGCGACACCGTCGACGTGGTGCTCGGGCTGGAGTCCGGCGCGGACGACTACATCGCCAAGCCGTTCAAGCCCAAGGAGCTCATCGCCCGGGTCCGGGCCCGCCTGCGCCGGACCGACGAGCCGAGCCCGGAGCACCTGTCGATCGGTGACCTCGAGGTCGACGTCACCGGCCACCGCGTGACCCGGGACGGCGAGCTCATCCCGCTGACGCCGCTGGAGTTCGACCTGCTCGTCGCGCTGGCGCGCAAGCCTTGGCAGGTGTTCACCCGCGAGGTGCTCCTGGAGAAGGTCTGGGGCTACCGGCACGCGGCCGACACCAGGCTGGTCAACGTCCACGTCCAGCGCTTGCGCTCGAAGATCGAGCACGACCCCGAGCACCCCGAGATCGTCGTGACCGTGCGAGGTGTGGGCTACAAGGCGGGTCCGGGTACGGCGTGAGGTCCTCGGCCGCGCTCGACCGGCTGAGGCGCGCCCTGCGCCTCGGCTGGTTGCGCACGCGCCGTGCGGTACGCGGGCTGGTGCACTGGTGGCGGGCCTCGCTGCAGATCCGGGTGGTCACCTCCACGCTCGTGGTGGGCACCGTGGCCCTGCTCGTCCTCGGGGGCTACCTGTCCGGGTGGATCCGCGACGGGCTCTTCGACGAGCGCGTCAACCAGCTGCTCGCCGAGTCCGCCCGCGCCGCCCAGCAGGCGCAGAGCAGCTTCAACGCGGCCGGCACCTCCACGCCGGCCGAGGTGAGCGCTCTGATGCGTGAGCTGCTGCCGCGCCTGCAGTCCACCGGCTCGGGCGCGCCCGAGGTCGCCCTGCGCCGGTCGCCGGGTGAGTCCCCGGTCCTGGTCCCCGACCAGGTGACCGAGGAGTCCATCAACGCGCTCATCACGCCGGAGCTGCGCCAAGCGGTGGGCGAGTCGGACAAGCAGCGCTGGATGTCGGTGGCGATCCCCCAGGAGGGAGGCTCCGTCGACCCGGGCATCCTGGTGGGGTCGGTGGTCAACGTGCCGTCGGCCGGCCAGTACGAGCTCTACTTCCTGTACAGCCTCGAGGCGGAGCAGCGCACGCTGTCGTTCGTGCAGCAGGTGCTGGCGGCGGCCGCCGCCGGGCTGGTGATCCTCATCGGCGGGATGACGTTCCTGGTCACCCGGCAGGCCGTGCTGCCGGTCCGCAGCGCGGCGCGGGTCGCCCAGCGGTTCGCCGACGGGCACCTGTCCGAGCGCATCCCGGTGCACGGCGTCGACGAGATGGCCACCCTGGCGAGCTCGTTCAACGAGATGGCGGGCTCGCTCCAGGACCAGATCAGCCGGATGGAGGAGATGTCGCGCATGCAGCGGCGCTTCGTCTCCGACGTCTCGCACGAGCTGCGCACCCCGCTCACCACGATCCGGATGGCCGCCGAGGTGCTGCACGCGGCGCGCTCGGACCTCGAGGCGGGCCCGGCCCGCTCGGCCGAGCTGCTCGCGACCCAGCTCGACCGGTTCGAGGACATGCTCGCCGACCTGCTGGAGATCTCCCGGTTCGACGCGGGCGCCGCGATGCTGGACGCGGAGAGCGTCGACGTGCGCGACGTGGTCACGATCGCGGTCGAGCAGGCCGGGCCGCTCGCCGAACGCAAGTCCGTGTGGCTGCACGTCGAGCTCCCGCCGGAGCCGGTTCTGGCCGACGTGGACCCGCGGCGCGTCGAGCGCGTGCTGCGCAACCTGCTGATCAACGCGATCGAGCACGCCGAGGCCCGCCCGGTCGAGGTGCAGCTGGCCCAGGACGACCGTGCGCTCGCCGTGGTCGTGCGGGACCACGGGGTCGGCATGACCCCCGACGAGGTCGCCCACGTGTTCGACCGCTTCTGGCGCGCCGACCCGGCGCGGGCCCGGACCACCGGCGGCACGGGCCTCGGCCTGGCGATCTCGATCGAGGACGCCCACCTGCACGGCGGCCGGCTCGAGGCCTGGGGGCGGCCCGGCGAGGGCGCCGTGTTCCGCCTCACCCTGCCGCTGCGCGCCGGGCTGACCCTCGAGGGCTCGCCGCTGCCGCTCGCGCCGCCCCGCGAGGCGGGCGTGCCGCGGCCGAGCGCCGGCCTGGACCCGGCGACCCTGCCGGACCTCGACCCCCTGGAGACACCGTGAGACGCCGGCTGTGGGCGCTGGCCCTGATCGCGGTCATGGCGCTGTCCGGGTGCGCGGCGATCCCCACGTCCGGGCCGATCCACACCGGGGACGTGGCGCTCAACGATCCCGCTCAGCCGATCCCGCTCGGGCTGGAGCCGCAGCAGGACGCGTCGCCGGAGGCGATCGTCTACGGGTTCCTGGCGGCGAGCCAGGCCGGCCTGATCGACCAGTTCGTCGGCGCGCGCAAGTTCCTGACGTACCAGGCCGCGTCGGACTGGGTGCCCACCACCCGGCTGCTGGTGTACCCGTCCACGACTCAGCCCGACGTGGAGGCGCAGTCGGACGGCACGGTCGTGGTGCGGGTGCCCGTGCAGGGTTCGCTGGACGAGACCGGGGTGTACACCGAGGCTTCCGCCGGTTCGCGCGAGGAGCTCGCGATGGAGCTGACCCAGAACGCCGACGGCCAGTGGCGGATCTCGAACCTGGACGACGTGGTCGTGATGTCCTCGTCCGACTTCAGCGCCTACTACCGCCAGGTGGCCGTGTACTTCGCCACGCCCGACCGCAGGTACCTGGTGCCGGACGTGCGCTGGTTCCCGGCGAACGGTGCGCCCAGCTATGCGGCCCGCGCGCTGCTCGCCGGCCCGTCGCCGTGGCTGCGGGACGCGGTGGTCTCCGGCGCCCCCGAGGGCACCAAGCTCGGGGCGGCCGGTGTGGACATCTCCGCCGACCAGACCGCCACGGTGGACCTCACCGCGGCCGCGGCCGGTGCCGACGCCGCCGATCGCAGCCTGCTCATCGCCCAGCTCACCGAGACGCTCGAACGGGCCGGCACCACGGTGTCCGCCGTGGTCGTCACGGCCGGCGAGGGCAAGCCGTGGCAGTCGACCGTCGACGCCCCGGTCCGCGATCCGCAGCCGGACAACGGACCCTACGTGATCGCCGACCACGAGCTGCAGGTGCTCGCCGACGGCCAGCTGACGCCGGTCGAGGGTGCGGCTGCGCTGCCGGACGGCGCGCACGACCCGGCGATCTCGATGGACGGCACGATCCGCGTGGTGCTGGACGGCTCGGGCACGCTGGTGCGCCTGCCCAACGACGGGTCGGCCCCGGTCGTGCTGTACCGGGGTACGGCTCTGCTGCCGCCCTCGATCGACCGGTTCGGCTGGGTGTGGACGGCCGAGGCGAACGGGTCCGGGCTGATCGCCATCTCGCCGGACGGCGAGGTGATGAACGTCACCGGCGACGTGCTCGCGGCCACCCCGGTCGACTCCCCGGTGATCTCGCTGGCGGTGTCGCGCGACGGATCGCGGGTCGCCCTGGTGCACGAGGGCAGCGATCAGCGGCCCGCGATCGACGTCGCCACGATCCTGCGCGACGCGACCGGGACCGGTCGCCCCCAGCGGCTCGGCTCGTCGTTCCAGGTGGGCTTCACGATGACCGACGCGAGCCAGGTCGAGTGGATGGACGAGTCGACGCTCGCCGTGCTCGGGCTCAGCGGCTCGCTCGTGGCGCCGACCGTGCACCTCGTTCCGGTCGGCGGTCAGACCAGCGCGCTCCCGCTGGTGGACGGCACCGTGTCGATCGCGGCGGGGCGCGGGGACCGGGCGCTGTACCTGGTCGACGCGGACGGCACGCTGCTGTGGCGGCAGGGCGCGGCGTGGACCGACGTAGCCGTGGGCGTCCGGGACCCGGTGTTCCCGGGCTGAGTCTGTGGACGGCGCGTCGCCGAGCGCGCCCCGCGCGAGGCTGGTGGCGTGCCAGTCGTCCGGCTGCTCCGCGAGGTGGTCGGTGTGGTGCTGCCCGTGTCCTGTGCCGGCTGCGGGCGCCCCGACGAGACCTGGTGCCCGCGCTGCGCGGCGGACCTGAGGTCCGTCGCACGCCGCGAGGGCGGGGCGCCGCGTCTGGACCGGATGGACGGCGCCCCGCCCCTGCCGGTGTGGACGGCGGGTCGCTACGCGGGCCCGGTCCGCCGCGCGGTGCCGGCCTGGAAGGACGGGGGACGGGCGGATCTCACCGGGGTGATGGTCGCCGCGGTGCGTTCCGCTGCTCGCGCCGCGGGCGCGGACCTGCAGGGTGTCGGGCCGTTGACCGTGGTCCCGGTGCCGTCCCGGCCGTCAGCCGTGCGCCGGCGCGGGACCGACCTGGTCCAGGCGCTCGCCCGTGGGGTGGTCGAGGAGCTGGGCGGGGCCCCGTCCGCCCGGCTGCGACGCCTGGTCGTGCGACGCGGCGGACGGGACCAGGCGGGTCTGGGAGCGCGCGCCAGAGGCCGCAACGCCGGGGCGTTCGAGCTGCGCGGGCGCGTCGACCCGGGCGCATGCCATCTGCTCGTCGACGACGTGGTGACCACCGGGGCGACCCTGGCCGCCTGCGAGGACCTGCTCGGCAGGGCCGGTGGCGTGGTGCTCGGCGCGGTGGCCGTGGCCGCCACGCCGGAGATCACCCGCGCAGCGCTTCACCACGGGGGCAAGGGGGACTAACGTCAATGTATGGAGCAGCTCCGCAGACCGGGTCGGATGGCCCGGGGCGGGGCTGTACGTGTCGGACCGGTCGCAGCGCGACCCGTCGAGACGTGGAGGTGGTGCCCGCCGTCCGCCCCGTGAGGGTGTTCCCGTCGTTCGATCGGGCGGCCACGCCGCCCCAGCCCTGGAGGTTGCACCATGGAGATCGCCGTCGTCGGACGTCATGTCGAGGTCCCGGAGCGTTTCCGGCGCCACGTCGAGGACAAGCTGGCCAAGGTGTCCCAGCTCGCCCCCCGCGCCCAGCGCATCGACGTGGAGATCGCCCATGAGAAGAACCCACGGCAGTCGGGGACCAGTGAACGGGTCGAGCTCACCGTGCGGGGCAAGGGGCCGGTGGTGCGGGCGGAGGCCAGCGCGGACGACCCGTACGCCGCCCTGGACCTGGCCAGCACCAAGCTGATCGAGCGTCTACGTCGTGCGCGCGACCGGCGCAAGGACCACCACAAGGCCGCCGGCGGCGTGCCCACCCAGCTCCTCGAGCCGGAGCCGGCCGAGCTCGAGCCCGAGGACGAGCGGACCGTCACGGCCGACGGCGCGGTGGAGACGCCCTGGGGTGACTCGCCGGTGGTGATCCGGGAGAAGCTGCACCGTGCGCAGCCGATGACCCTGGACGACGCGCTGTACGAGATGGAGATGGTCGGGCACGACTTCTTCCTCTTCGTGGACGCGGAGACCTCGCTGCCGTCGGTGGCCTACCGCCGTCGGGGCTGGAGCTACGGGGTGATCCGGCTCGACGTGCCGGTCACCGCGCCCGCTGCGGCGGTGTGAGACCGGCGCGCCGGCGGCGCGTGTCACAGGTCCGGTCCAGGATGGGCCGGTGGTCGTCGAGGAGCTGAGCCTGTCCCAGGCGCGTCGTGTCGCGCTGCGCGCCCAGGGGCTGGACCGGCCCCGTCGCCTGCCGGCCGGCGAACCGACCCTGCGCCATCTGATGTCCGTCGTGGACCGCACGGGCCTGCTCCAGATCGACTCGGTCAACGTGCTGGCCCGCGCGCACCTCATGCCGACGTTCTCCCGGGTGGGCCCGTACGACGTCGGCCTGATCGACCGCGCCGCCGGGCGCCGGCCGCGCCGACTGGTCGAGGCCTGGGCGCACGAGGCCAGCTACGTGCCGCCGAGCACGTGGCCGCTGCTCGGCTGGCAGCGACGGTCGTGGCGGGACCGCTGGTTGGGCCCGGAGGACGGATTCGCCCGGACCCACGCGGCCGAGGTGGACGAGGTGCGCCGCGCGGTGCGCGAGCAGGGACCGGTCACGGCTCGTCAGGTGCACGAGCGGTTCGCCACCACCCACCCGCACTCCGGGGGCGGGTGGTGGGACTGGTCGGTGGCCAAGCGTGCCCTGGAGCTGCTGTTCTTCATCGGTGAGGTCGCCGTGGCGGGGCGGACGACTTCTTTCGAACGGCGCTACGACCTTCCCGAGCGCGTGCTGCCGTCCGAGGTGCTCGCCGCGCCGGAGCCGGACGAGGCCGACGCGGTCCGCGCGCTGGTCGAGATCGGCGCCCGGGCGCACGGCGTGGCGACGGCCGGCTGTCTGGCCGACTACTTCCGGATGACCACCCAGCGTGCCGAGGTCGCGGCGCGCGAGCTCGTCGACGCGGGCGCGCTCGTCCCGGTCCAGGTGCGCGGCTGGGGCCGGCCGGCCTACCTGCACCGGGACGCGAGCCTGCCGCGGCGCGCGACCGGCCGCGCGCTGCTGTCGCCGTTCGACCCGCTGGTGTTCGAGCGTCGCAGGCTCGAGGAGCTGTTCGGCACCCGCTACCGCATCGAGATCTACGTCCCGGCGCACAAGCGCGTGCACGGCTACTACGTGCTGCCCTTCCTCATGGGCGAGCGGATCGCCGCCCGGGTGGACCTCAAGGCGGATCGCAAGGAGCGCGTCCTGCTCGTTCGGTCCGCCCACCACGAGGTGCACCACGACCGTCGCGCCCCGGGCACGGACGAGGTCGCCGTCTCCCTCGCCGCCGAGCTCGGCCTGCTCGCGGGCTGGCTGGGCCTGGACGACGTGACCGTGCCGGACGGCGCCGCCGGCGACCTCGCCCCGCTCCTGGCTGCCCGGCTCGCGGACCAGGGCTAGCCTCGGGCGCGAGGAGGAGGTGGCCGGTGGGTGCACGGACGCGGACCGCGGGAGTGGTGCTCGGCGCGGCCGGCCTCGGGGCCGGGGCGGCCGCAGGACTGCGCGGGTTCGCCGCGCACCAGGCGCGGGTGCGCAACGGTGTGGTCCTGGCGCCCCCGTACGTGGTCGGCGCGGCGGCCCGCGAGCTGCACGCCCGGCTCGACGTGGTCGACCTGCACGCCGACCCGCTGCTGTGGCGGCGCGACCTGCTGCGCCGCTCGACCTCGGGTCATCTCGACCTGCCGCGGCTGGCGGAGGCGAACGTCGCGCTCCAGGTGTTCGCGTCGGTGACCCAGGTGCCCATGGGGCTCAACTTCGAGCGCAACGACCCGCGTCGGGACCTCATCACGCTGCTGGCGATCGCCCAGGGCTGGCCGCCGCGGACCTGGACCAGCCGGCTCGAGCGCGCGCTGTACGCCGCGCAGCGGCTGCACCGGTTCGCCGAGCGGTCCGCCGGCGCGCTGCGCGTCGTGCGGACGGGCGCTGACGTCGACGCGGTGCTCGCCGCCCGGTCGCGCGGCGCACGCGTGGTCGGCGGTCTGCTCGCGATCGAGGGCTCCCACGCGCTGGACGGGCGCCTGGAGAACCTCGAGGTGCTCGCCGACGCCGGGTTCCGGATGATCGGGCTCCAGCACTTCTTCGACAACGAGGCCGGTGGCTCGGCGCACGGCGTGACCCAGGGCGGCCTGACGCCGTTCGGCCGTGAGCTCGTCGCGAGGATCCGGTCCGCCGGGATGCTCGTGGACGTCGCGCACTCGTCGCCCGCCGTGGTCGGCGACGTGCTCCGGGTCGCCGAGGGCCCGGTGGTGGTCTCGCACACCGGGCTGCGCGGCACGTCCGACAACGAGCGCAACCTGTCCGACGAGCACGCGAGGGCGGTGGCGGCCGGTGGAGGGGTGATCGGCATCGCGATGTTCGCCCACGCCGTCGGTGGTCCAGGGGTCGACGACACCGCGCGGGCGATGCGGTACGGCGCCGACCTGGTGGGCGTCGACCACATCGCGCTCGGCACCGACTTCGACGGCGCGATCACGACGTCCGTCGATGCCACCGGGCTGCCGCTGCTCACCGAGAGCCTGCTGCGGCACGGTTTCACCGAGCCGGAGGTCGCGGCAGTGATGGGTGGCAACGCGTTGCGGGTGCTGCGGGCTGCCCTGCCGTGAGCCTCGTCCGGGGCCGCAGACCCGGTGCGGTCCTCACCAGCGTTGCTCGACGTCCTCCGCGGATCCCTCGATCCCGTCGACCTGCTGCCGACGCCCCGCGGCGTCCAGGACCCACCCCGACCACGTGCCGAAGCACTGGTGGGTGGATGACCGGACCACGCGGAGGTCGGTCAGCGACACCCGGTCGAAGAACGGGGTGAACGTCACGTCGACCGTGGCGCCCGAGATCCGCCACGGGTCGGTCCAGCGTCCCGGCGTCCAGGACCAGTCGAGCTCCTCGCGGATCTTGTGCAGCCGCCCGTCGACGACCAGCGCGTTCTCGGTCGAGCCGGTCCCGTCCGTCCAGCGTCCGCCCAGCTGGAGCCCGACCGTGCGCCCGTCGACCACGCCCGCGCCGAATCCCCAGTTCCACGCGAGCTCGCGCGGCCAGTACCCGCGGCCGTGGTCCAGGGTCGCCCAGCCGGTCAGCTCGTGGGCGGTCCCGTCGAGCCGGAGCTCGCCGGTCACGGGGCGGGCCACGTCCTTGACGGTGTACTGGAAGGTGCGTGCGTCCCAGGGCACCACGACGCCGAGCCGTTCGTGGCCAGGCGGCAGCGGCACGACGGCGTCCAGCCGCACGCGGGAGGTCGCCGCGCGCAGGTGGGTGCCCTCGGCCGTCGGGACGATCCGCACCGCGGCGCGGCGGGTCCGGGCGCTCGCCGTCCCCTCGTCGAGGGTGCCGGGCAGCGTGGTGCCGCGGGCGAGGGGGACGACAGCGACCTCGTCGACCTCCTCGCCGGTCGCCCGGTCGAGCACCCACACCTGGCTCAGGCCCGCGTAGTCCAGCGCGCTCACCGTGAGGCCCACGGCGTGCGACGGGGTCAGCAGCGCCCAGTACTCCCAGCGCTTGGCGCGGCCCCACCGCCGCGCGACGTGGCCCACCCGGTCGGTGCGGTGCAGCGGGGTGCGCGACCAGCCGACGGCGGCGGGGTCGAGCCGGCCGTCCGGGCTCTGCAGGTCGACGGCCGAGGTGATCTCGTTCGTGTCGACGTCCACGCCTCAGGTCTCCTCGTCGAGCAGTGCGATCCCCGCGTCGAGGGTGGCACCGGCCTGCTCGGGATCGATCCGGACGAGGGTCATCGCTGCCAGCACGAGCGAGGTGATCATCGTGGCACGCCGGTCCACCTGTGCGGGGCTCGCGAGCGGGAGGTGGGCGGCGATCCCCGCGCGCAGGGCGGCGTGGAGCTCTCGGCGGTAGTCGGCGACGACCCCCGCCACGGCGCGGTCCTTGGCGATCGGTGCGCCCGCGGCGTTGACGAGCAGGCAGCCGCTGCGTGCGGCGGGGGAGCCGGGTCGGGTGAGGGCGTCACGCAGGCCCGTGAGGTAGTCCACGACGGCGTGTGCTGCGACGGGCGAGGTGAGCAGCGGGCGCAGCCGAGGGCGGATCACCTCGTCGAGGTAGCTCGTCACGGCGGCGTCGAACAGGCCGCGCTTGCTGCCGAACGCGTGGTACAGGCTCGACCGGCGCAGGCCGGTGGCTGCCTCGAGCGCGGGCAGGGACGCGTCCTCGTAGCCGTGCTCCCAGAACACCCCGCGCGCCGCGCGCACCACCTCGGTGGTGTCGAAGGTCTGGGGCCGCCCCATCTTGCGCCTCCGTTCGGTGGGCTGACCGGTGCAGTATATTGTGTACCGATCAGTACACAATATGGTCTCAGGGCCATGCCTCAGGAGGTCGCGTGATCGTCGCCGGATGTCTGCTCGCGGGGGTCGCCGCGGCCGTGCACGTCTACATCTTCGTGCTGGAGTCCTTGCTCTGGACCGGCGACCGGACCCGGGCGGTCTTCGGCACGACGCGCGAGGAGGCCGAGACCACCCGTGCCCTCGCCTTCAACCAGGGGTTCTACAACCTGTTCCTCGCCGTCGTGACGGTGGTCGGCATCGTCCTGCTGGCGGGCGGCCGGACCGCGGTGGGGGCCACCCTGGTGCTCGCCGGCGCCGGGTCGATGGTGGCGGCCGGGCTCGTGCTCCTGCTGTCGTCGCCGGCCAAGGCCCGAGCCGCCCTCGTCCAGCTCACGCCGCCCCTGCTGGGGGTCGTCGCGCTGGTGATCGGGCTCGTGGCGTAGCCGCGCCGACGGGCGCGTGCAGCGCCCGGACCCCTCCGACCACGGCCTCGTCGGCCCCACCACCACCGAAGGATCGAGAGAAGCAGCCATGCCCGTCAGCACCCAGATCCAGCTCGCCGCCCGCCCCCAGGGGTGGCCCACCCCCGAGGACTTCGCGACCGTCCGCGTCGAGTACGGCCCGCTCGGCCCCGGCCAGGTGCGGGTGGTCAACGAGTACATCTCGGTGGACCCGTACATGAGGGGCCGGATGGACGACGCGAAGAGCTACGCGCCGCCCTACGGGCTCGGCGAGACGATGACCGGCGGGGCGGTCGGGCGGGTCGTGGAGTCGACCTCCGGCGAGGTGCCCGTGGGCGCCGTCGTGCTGCACCAGTTCGGGTGGCGCGACCTCGTCCAGGAGGACGCCGCCGGCTTCCGGGTGGTGCCCGAGGTCCCGGGCGTCCCGCTCTCGCTCTACCTGGGCACGCTCGGCATGACGGGCCTGACGGCATTCGTCGGCCTGACCGACATCGCCCCGGTCCGCCCCGGCGACACCGTGTTCGTGTCCGGCGCCGCGGGTGCCGTGGGCACCGCGGCCGGCCAGCTCGCGCGGCTGCTCGGTGCGAGCCGGGTGATCGGCTCGGCCGGTTCGCCGCAGAAGGTGGCGCTGCTGACCGAGAAGTACGGCTACGACGTGGCGTTCAGCTACAAGGACGCGCCGGTCCGCGAGCAGCTCGCCCAGGCCGCGCCCGACGGCGTCGACGTGTTCTTCGACAACGTCGGCGGGGACCACCTCGAGGCCGCGCTCGACGTGATGAAGCCCGGCGGCCGTGCCGCGCTGTGCGGCGCGATCTCCACCTACAACGCCAGTGAGCGGCGGCCCGGCCCGGACAACATGGCCAACCTGATCACGCGCGGGCTGACCCTCAGGGGCTTCACGATCGGCGGCTACCTGCACCGTGCCGAGGAGTTCAACCGGCTGGTCACCGGCTGGTTCACCGAGGGCCGGATCGCCTACGACGAGACGGTGGTCGACGGCGTCGAGAACGCCGTGGATGCCTTCCTGACCATGATGCGTGGCGGCAACGTCGGCAAGATGCTCGTCCGCACCCGCGTCGGCTGAGCCTGCGCTCCCGGGCGGCCCCGTAACAGAGCGATCATCCAGGGGGCCTAGGGTGCGCGCGTGACGCAGACCCGCCCACGCGACCTGGCCCTGGTCGTGGTCGGCGCGGTGCTGTGGGGGACCGGTGGGCTGACCGGAGCTGCGCTCGCCGAGCAGGGCATGGGCCCGCTGACCGTGGGGGCCTACCGGCTCGGCGTGGGTGGGGTGCTGCTGCTCGTGGGCCTGGCGCTGGCCGGGCGGCTGCACCGGGTGCCCCGTACGCGTGCGGTGGTGACGCGGATCGTGGTCACCGGGGTGCTCGCCGCCGTCTACCAGAGCGCCTACTTCGCGGCCGTGGCGCTCGGCTCGGTGAGCACCGCGACCCTGGTGGCGCTCGGTGCCGCACCGGTGATGGTCGCCGGTGCCACGGCCGCACTCACCCGGTCCGCGCCCTCGCCCCGGACCGTCGGTGCCCTCGCGCTCGCCCTCGTGGGGCTGGTGCTGCTGCTCGGCGCGCCGGCCGGCGGTGACGCACCCGTGCTCGGCGCCCTGCTCGCGCTGGTCCCGGCCGCCGCGTTCGCCGCCATCACGGTGGTCAACCGCGCGCCGGCGCCGGGCCTGGGTGCCCTGGAGCTCACCGGCGTCGCGTTCACCTTGGGAGCGCTGCTGCTGGCACCGGTGGCGGGCCTGCTCGGCGGCCCGCTGCGGCCGACGACCGGTGTCGCGGTCGGGCTGCTCGTGTGGCTCGGGCTCGGGCCGACGGCGCTGGCGTACGGCGCCTACTTCTCCGGCCTGCGGACGGTGCCCGCGACCGCGGCGAGCCTGGTGGCGCTGCTGGAGCCGCTGACCGCCGCGGTGGGCGCGGCGCTGATCTTCGACGAGCAGCTCGGGGTGATCGGGGTGCTGGGTGGGGCGTTGCTGGTGTCCAGCATCGTCGTGCTGCGAGTTGCGCCTACCATGGCTGCTGGTCCGCGCCAGGTGCGCTGAGCGCCCACGGACCTCGTCCGGTGCCGTCCGGCACCGGCGCCGCCGACCATGGAGCGAGCGTGGCAGTCCTCGACAGGATCCTGCGGATGGGCGAGGGGCGCGTCGTCCGGCGCCTCGCAGGCATCGCCGACCAGGTGAACGCCCTCGAAGACGGCTTCGTCGCCCTGAGCGACGCGGAGCTGCGCGAGGAGACGGACAGGTTCCGGGCCAGGCTGGCGGACGGCGAGAAGCTCGACGCGCTGCTCCCGGAGGCCTTCGCCGCGGTCCGCGAGGCCGCCAAGCGCACGCTCGGCCAGCGGCACTTCGACGTCCAGCTCATGGGCGGCGCGGCCCTGCACCAGGGCAACATCGCCGAGATGAAGACCGGTGAGGGCAAGACCCTGGTCGCGACCCTGCCGTCCTACCTCAACGCGCTCACCGGCAAGGGTGTGCACGTCGTCACGGTCAACGACTACCTGGCCGGCTACCAGAGCGAGCTCATGGGCCGCGTGCACCGGTTCCTCGGCCTGACCACCGGCTGCATCCTGGCCGGCCAGACGCCCGAGCAGCGCCGGGAGGAGTACGCCGCTGACATCACCTACGGGACCAACAACGAGTTCGGCTTCGACTACCTGCGCGACAACATGGCCTGGCGTCCGGAGGACCTCGTCCAGCGTGGCCACCACTACGCGATCATCGACGAGGTCGACTCGATCCTCATCGACGAGGCGCGGACCCCGCTGATCATCTCGGGCCCGGCCTCGGGCGATGCGAACAAGTGGTATGCGGAGTTCGCCAAGCTCGTGCTGCGCCTCAAGCGTGAGGACGACTACGAGGTCGACGAGAAGAAGCGCACCGTCGGTGTGCTCGAGCCGGGCATCGCGAAGGTCGAGGACTACCTCGGCATCGACAACCTCTACGAGTCGCTCAACACCCCGCTCATCGGCTTCCTCAACAACGCCATCAAGGCCAAGGAGCTGTTCACCCGGGACAAGGACTACGTGGTCATGGGCGGGGAGGTGCTCATCGTCGACGAGCACACCGGCCGCATGCTGCCGGGCCGGCGCTACAACGAGGGCATGCACCAGGCCATCGAGGCCAAGGAAGGCGTGCAGATCAAGGCCGAGAACCAGACGCTCGCCACGATCACCCTGCAGAACTTCTTCCGGCTGTACGACAAGCTCGCCGGGATGACCGGTACCGCCACGACCGAGGCGGCCGAGTTCATGGGCACCTACAAGCTGGGCGTCGTCCCGATCCCGACGAACATGCCGATGATCCGCGCCGACCAGTCCGACCTGGTCTACAAGCACGAGGAGGCCAAGTTCGACGCGGTGGTCGCCGACATCGTCGAGCGGCACGCCAAGGGTCAGCCGGTGCTCGTCGGCACGGTGAGCGTCGAGAAGTCCGAGCACCTGTCCAAGCTGCTGCGCAAGCAGGGCGTGCCGCACGACGTGCTCAACGCGAAGCAGCACGCGCGGGAGGCCTCGATCGTCGCGCAGGCCGGCCGCAAGGGCGCCGTGACGGTCGCGACCAACATGGCCGGTCGCGGCACCGACATCATGCTCGGCGGGAACGCCGAGTTCATGGCCGTCGAGGAGATGTCCCGTCGAGGCCTGGACCCGGCCGAGAACGCCGAGGACTACGAGGCGCTCTGGCCGCAGGTGCTCGCCGAGACCCAGGAGTCCGTGGCGGCCGAGCACGAGCAGGTGCTCGAGCTGGGCGGGCTGTACGTGCTCGGCACCGAGCGCCACGAGTCGCGCCGGATCGACAACCAGCTGCGCGGCCGGTCCGGGCGGCAGGGCGACCCCGGTGAGTCGCGCTTCTACCTGTCGATGACCGACGACCTGATGCGGCTGTTCAACTCGGGGCTGGCCGAGTCGATGATGAACCGGGCCGGCTTCCCCGACGACCTGCCGATCGAGTCGAAGATGGTCACGCGCGGCATCCAGAGCGCCCAGGGCCAGGTCGAGGCCCGCAACTTCGAGATCCGCAAGAACGTCCTGAAGTACGACGACGTCATGTCCCGCCAGCGCGAGGTCATCTACGACCAGCGACGCCGCGTGCTCGAGGGCGAGGACATGGCCGAGCAGATCCAGCACTTCCTGTCCGACGTGCTGACCGGCTACGTGCACGCCGCGACGGCCGAGGGGACCCCGGAGATGTGGGACCTCGAGGCGCTGTGGACCGCCCTGCGTGCGGTCTACCCGGTCTCGATCACCGTCGACGAGGTCGTCGAGGAGGTCGGGTCGCGCGCTCGGCTGACCCCCGACCTGCTGACCGAGGAGCTGGTCTCGGACGCGAGGCTGGCCTACGCCGCCCGCGAGGAGGAGATCGGCGAGGAGAACATGCGCACGCTCGAGCGGCGTGTGGTGCTCAGCGTGCTGGACCGAAAGTGGCGCGAGCACCTGTACGAGATGGACTACCTCAAGGAGGGCATCGGGCTGCGCGCCATGGCGCAGCGCGACCCGCTGGTCGAGTACCAGCGCGAGGGCTTCCAGCTCTTCGAGGCGATGACCGACGCGATCAAGGAGGAGTCGGTCAGCTACCTGTTCAACCTCGAGGTGAAGGTCGCGGATGCCGATGGCGAGGGGGCCGCGGCTCCCGAGGGCTCAGGCCTCCCCGAGGGCGCCACGACGACTCCCGCCGACGGCGCGGCACCCGCGGAAGGATCGGGCGCGGCGGCGCCGCCCGCAGGCGCTCGCGCGGCGTCCGGCGGGGGCGACGGGGAGGCGGCGCCGACCCGTCCTGCGCGGGCTCGCAAGGCCACGCCGTCGCTCATCGCCCAGGGGCTCGAAGGACCCGAGCGTCGCGTCCCGCTGTCGTACTCGGCTCCGAGCGTGGACGGCGACACCGCGCCCGACGTGCGGGCGGACGGCGGTGCGACGGCCCCGGAGAAGGACGGCCAGACCTATCCCGGCACGCCGCGCAACGCCCAGTGCCCCTGCGGCTCGGGCAAGAAGTACAAGCTCTGCCACGGCAAGAACGAGGCCTGACGCTCAGCGACGCCGCCAGCGGTGCACGACCGCAGCGAGCCCGGCGAGGTACGTCGTCACGCTGGCGGTGAGGTAGGGCCCGTACGCGCGCTCCAGCACGCGGTGCCCGGCCCACGCGCCAGCGGCGATCGCGGCGCCGAACCCGACGGCACGCGCGCCCCGGGCGGCCAGGGTGTGCCCGGCGAGGGGCACCCCGGCCAGTCCCGCCTCGGCCGCGGCGCGGGCGTAGACCTTGACCGGCACGCCGTTGAGTGCCTGGCGCCACATGCCGCTGACCCCGGCCGTGAGGTGCTCGGCCGCGGTTGCGTGCATGGCGGGGGTGGTCCACGGCGTCGGCGGTCGGTGCCCGCGGCGCACCAGGGCGCCGTGCACCAGCACGCCCGCGGTCGAGCCCAGGGCCTGCATCGCGACGGCCGCCGGGATCCGGCGGGGGTGGGCCGCGCCGACGAACAGCAGGTACGCCTCTGAGGTGATCGGCCAGGACAGCGCCTCGGCGAACGACCACGCGAACGCGCCGATCGGCCCGCCCGGCCCGGCCATGAAGCGGTGCACCGCCTGCCACGTGCGTGAGACGCCCGGGACCGCGGGACCACGGTCGAGCAGCTCGCGCAGCTGGTCGGCCACCTGGTCCATCGAGGTGAGGTCCTGCGGGGCGATGGCCGTGCCCACTCGCACCTCGACCGCGGCCGGGTGCAGGCGGCCGCGCTTGGGCAGCAGCGCTCCGGTGCCCACCAGCGCGATCGGCAGCAGCGGGACCTCGAACTCCTGAGCGATCCGCATCGCACCACGGTGCAGCGGGCCCAGGGTGCCGTCCGTGCTGCGCGTGCCCTCGGGGAATACCAGGAGCGTCGACCCGGCGCCGAGCACCTTCTCCGCGCCCGCCACCAGGCTCGCGTACCCACCGCCGGTGACACGGTCCACCGGGACCCCGCCGGTGGCCAGCGACAGCAGGGTGCGCCGCCACCTGGAGTCGAACCAGTAGTCGTCCGCGGCGACCACGACGGGCTTGTACGGCGCGGGCATCGCTGCCAGGAGCGCCGCGGTGTCGGCGTGCGACTGGTGGTTCGCCGCGACGACCATCGCCTGGTACGGCGCGGAGCCCGTCACGCGGAAGCCGCCGACGAGCTGGAACACCGAGCGCCAGAACCGGTGGCGGGCAGCGCCTGCGAGGTTGAAGCCCGGCGGCAGCCCGACGCGGCGGCGGACCCGCATGACCTCCTCGCCGACCCGGGCGGCCTGCTCGCCCAGGGCGGACTGCGCCTCGGCCAGGCGGGCCTGGGCGTCGGCGAGGTGGCTGTGGGCCTGGGCGGTGATGCGCGCCTGGGCCTCGCTGAGGTGGGTCTGGGCCTCGGCGAGGTGGGTCTGCGCCTGCTCGGCCAGCCCGGGGCGGTGCGGGTGGTCGGCGTCGGTCATCCGAGCACCGCCGCCAGCGGGAGCACGAACAGCAGCGAGTCCACCCGGTCCAGCAGCCCGCCGAACCCGGGCAGCCAGTCGCCGGCGTCCTTGACGCCCGCGGATCGCTTGACCATCGACTCCACCAGGTCCCCTCCGACGCTACCGACGACCACCGCGATCACCAGTCCTGCCGACAGCTCGCCGAGCAGTGTCAGGACGAGCGTCCCACCGATCAGCGCTCCGACAACCCCCCCGACCGTCTTGTTGGGTGACAACGGCGTGAGCGGCCGCCTGGCCCAGGCGAACCGCGCCAGCCCGGTGCCGCCGGCCCACGCCGCGACGTCGGTCGCCGCGACCGCGAGGAACAGCAGGTAGGCGTCGGACCCCACGACCACCAGGTGGGCCATGGCCCACGGCACCCAGATCGAGCCGAAAGCGGTGGCCGCGGCGCGCTCTGTCCCGTGCACGGTGTCGCCGCGCAGCACCGACGGCACCGCACACATCAGTGCGAGCAGGGGCGCGAGCTCGAGCCAGCTGGGGTGCAGCCACGCGGCGAGCGGGTAGAACACCGACAACGCCGCCAGGATCGCGACCTCGGCGCGCGGCAGGTCGAGCAGCCGGGCCAGCTCACGCACGCCCTGGAGGGCGGCAACGATCGCGAGCGCGGCGGTCGGGCCCGGGCCGAGCCATACCGGGATGCCGACCACCGGCAGGAGGATCGCCCAGGTGGTCCATCGCCGGCGTAGCTCCGGCTTGCGGGACGCGAACACGGGCACGGCCGCGAGGGCGAGCACGACCAGGGAGAGCCCGGCCAGGAAGGTCGCCCGGCCCTCCAGGTGTCCGAGCACCGGAAGGTCGAGGGTCCACCATGCGGTGCGGTCCCAGCCGAGCCAGTCGCCGAGCGGGTCGGCCGCGGGCAGCACGGCGCGCGAAGCGCTCACGCGGCGGCGCCCAACGCGTCGTGGCTCCGCGCCAGCCGGACGGCCGCGGTGGCCAGCGAACCGACCGCGACCAGCGCGGCGATCGCCGGCAGCCATGTCGGGACAGCTGCGGCGACCACGGCCGCCAGGCAGCGTTCGGTCTTGCCGAACGGTCCGCCGTTCAGCCGGGGTGCGCCGGCGCCCGCGGCCGCGAGCGAGGCGAACGTGGGCAGACCGGCCGCCACGGCCGCGGTCAGCACCCACGCGACCGCCGGCCACGATGGGCCGACCCAGATGGCCTCCGGCGTGCGCACCGCGAGCAAGGTCAGCCCGGCGAACATCGCGAGGTCGCTCGCGCGGTCGCCCACCTCGTTGAGCACGAAGCCCCACGGGCGCGAGACGCCCCGGGCGCGGGCCACCGCCCCGTCGAGGTTCGCGCCGGCCAGGCGAGCCGCGAGCAGCACGAGCGCGACCGGCCACCACGCCACGGCGATCGCGGCGCCCGCGCCGACCGCCGCGACCACGCCGAGCGCGGTGAAGACGTCCGGCGAGATGCCGCGGTGCGCCGCGCCGTCGACCACGACCCTCAGCCGGCGGGTGTACCAGGGCTTGAGCGCGTACAGGCCGCGCGGCGTGCCGCGCGCCTCGGGGCTCCGCTGCTCGGACACGACGCCTCCAGGTCTGCCGGTCGGTGGAGCCGCGCCGGCCCCCGCGCGCCGACCGTACCGGTGCGCGGGGTCCGGCGGCGGCGCCTACGGGCGAGCGACGCCCGATGGGACGAGCGGGGGTCGCAACGGTTCACCCGATCTGGAGCACCGTGACCCGCCAGTGGCGTCGGTGCACCTGGAGGCGGAGAGCCGCCGCGCGCACCCTCTCGCCGTCGTGCACGACGACACAGGCCTCCACCGCGGTCGCCGACACCCTCGCCACGCGCGTCGAACGGATCGTCGGACGCCGCCGGTGGGTCGTCGCGGCGGTGGTCGCCCGGGCGTTCAGCTGCTCGAAGACCGCCGGGGTGACCCACCGCGAGAGCTGGACCAGCGGCCGGGAGCCGCCGAGCGCCTCGACGGCGGCGAGCACCACGGCTCCGGCGAGCGGCTCCGGGTCGGGCAGGGCGGAGCGCGAGGCGGGGTCGGCGGGCGGTACCGGCCAGTCCGCCTCGGCGGCGGGTAGCAGCACGGAGCGGGTCACGGGGTGGCGCAGCAGGACCTCGTGGGGGTCCGGGAGGGGCCGGGGCTCGGTCACGGGTGGCAGCAGCAGTCGTGGACGCGTGGGCGCGGGTGCGGGGCGGCGGGTGGCGAGTGCGGTGGCGGTCACGCGTCGACCCCGTCGGGCACGACGAGCCGCTGACCGGGCAGCAGGAGATCGGGGTCGGCTCCGATGGTGTCGGCGTTCGCCGCGTACCAGGCGGGCCAGGCCTGTGCGATGTCGGCGTCGTCCGCGCCGTCGGGCAGGTGCTCGGCCGCGATCGACCACAGGCAGTCGCCCGGCCGCACCACGACGGTGCGCGGGGAGTGGGTGGGCTCGGCCGGGTGGACGTCGGCGACGGCGGTGGCGGTGGCGTCGATGGTGGCGGTCGTGTCGGTGGTGGCGGTCGTGTCGGTGATGGCCGCGGCCTGCTCGGTGACCTGCCAACCGAGCGTCGGCGGGGTGTCGGCGAGCGCGGGCCCGGCCAGCCCGCTGAGCCCGGCACCCAGGCCCACGACCAGCGCGCGCCGCAGCAGCCGGGGCGTGAGCCGGGCCGCCGCGGCCTCGACCGCGCGCCACCGGCGGCCTGCCACACGTGCCGTCGCGCCCAGCACCAGCAGCGTCGTGCCCACCGCGAGGACCGCGGCGGCCACCGCGCCGACGGCCAGCGCCACGGCTGCGACCCGACCGTCGAGCGTGACGGTCGTGGTGGCCGCCCGGACCGCCGCGCGGGCGAGCAGGGCCGCGGCCCCGGCCGGTAGCGGCCAGACGGCCAGCGATCGGGGCAGCGACACGTCATGCACGATGGTGTCGTTTGATCGAGTTTGATGCATGATCACGAAACTAGATGAGCGAGCGCAGTGTGCGCCAGGGCCTGTGGATGGTCGAGTCGGGCCCGATTCGCCGTTGCCTATTCGGAACGCAATCGTGACCGCCGCACCGGGGGGCCGTGTCCGGCGGCTGCCACGATGGTGGGTCGGTCGTCGGGACGAGAGGGGGCGCGGTGGGTCGGGTCGGTCGCTTCGGCGTGGGAGCTGCGGTGCTGGCGACCCTCCTGCTGGCGGGCTGCACGCCGACCGGCAGCTCGCCCGCGGCGCCCGCCACGTCGAGCAGATCCGACCTGGCGTCGACCGCGAGCGGCTCCACGCCGGAGCCCACGATGGTGTCGTCGGTCACGGTCGACCCACGGCTCCCGTCGGCGCAGCAGCTCCCGGCCGGCCTGCTCGCCACGACCGATGCCGACTGGCTCGTCGCCACCGTGACCGGCAGCGCCGAGGACGAGAGCGCGCCGTCGGGCACGGTGCGGGTGGTCGACCTGATCTCGCCCGACGGCGTGCGGTACGAGCTGCCGCCGCTCGGCTCGTTCACCCTGGACCAGTGGCTCCCGGGCACGTCGCTCGGGCTCGGGATCGACGGCTCGGTGCCACCCGGGGCGTTCGCGGTCGTGGACCTGGAGACCGGCGAGGAGGTCGCGCGGCCGGACCTCGCCGGGCTGCTCTCCGACGTGCCGGCAGCCACGGCGGTCGAGGCGACCTTCGTCGGCGACGGCACCACGGATCTCGTCGTCACCGTGCGGTCCGCCGACGCGGGCCGCACGGTCCGCCTGACCCTCGACGGGAGCGTCGTGGCCGAGCTCGACCGCGGGCTGGTCCGGATGATGCCGAGCCCGAGCGGCGTCGAGCTGCTGGCCGCGGACGGCGTGACCTACGCACCCGTCCTCCTGGACCTCGCGACCTTCGACGAGCTCACCGTGCCTGCCGGTGTCGCGACCTGTTCGCCGAGCACGTGGCTGGACGGGGCGCGGTGGCTCGCCTCGTGCGGCGGCGCCGCCACGGCCTGGTTCGTGGTCGAGGACGACGTCACGTGGCGCCTGCCCGTGGAGCCGGGGTCCGACGTCGAGGGCCTCATGACCGACGCGGACGGGGCCGTCGTGCTGGCCGTCCGGTCCTGGGACCAGGGGGCGCTGGTCGCGGACTCCACTGCGCTGGCGACGCCGACCACGTTGGCACCGGCGGACACCGGTCAGGCGTTCGCCTGGGGCGTCGTCGGGTCGGCGGTGGTGGGAAGCCTGGCCCTGCCCGACGCGACCGAGGGGCCGATCTTCGGCCTCCCGGCGCCGGTCACCGCGTGGCACGCGGCCGACGGCTCCACCGCGACGCTCGTGCCGGCGCCGCTCCAGGGGCTGGTCACCGTGTTCCCCGCGCGGGTGCCCGGCGCGCCGGTGACCGGAGGGTGGTTCGAGCCCGACGTCGACGGCACCGTCTGGTTCCACCCGGCCGACTGACTCAGACCTCGTGCTCGGCCAGCTCCCGGAACTCCTCGGGCACGGCGCGGTCCCGGGCCAGCAGGGCCGGCGCGTAGCCCACGGCGTCGCGGCCGAACCTCGTGCGGATCGCGTCCATCGAGGCGTCGACCGCCCACCGGGCCGCGCCGGTCGGTGACCCCGGCCGCCAGGGGTCGGGCGGCTCGAGGTCGAGCTCGAGCTGGAGCACCCGCTGCTCGGACAGCTGGGAGACGGACACCGCGAGCAGGGTGATCTCCGCGCCCTCGTGGTCGTGGATCGCCGACCAGGCGAGCCGCTCGGCGATCTCGGTGAGTGTGAGCGTCGTCGCGACCGGCTGGGCGAGGGTGAGCGAGCGGGTGACCGAGCGCAGCTCGGTGAAACGCACCCGGACCGTCACGGTGCGCCCGGCCCGCCCTCCCTCGCGCATCCTCCGGCTCACCCGGTCGGCCAGGTGCGCGAGCGTGGCGCGGACCAGCTCCGGCGTGGGGGAGTGCCGTCCGAGGGCGGACTGCGCCCCGACCGAGTGCGCCCGGCGGCCGCCCGTCACCCGGCGGGGGTCGTCGTCCGCCGCCATCGCGTGCAGCTTGTGGCCCACGGCGTGCCCGAGCAGCCGCTCGACGACCGTCGACGGCGTCGCGGCGAGGTCCCCGATGGTCCGGATCCCGCGGGAGGCGAGCCGCTCCGAGGTGACCGGCCCGACGCCCCACACGAGGTCCACCGGCAGCGGGTCGAGGAACGCCCGCTCGCCGCCGAGCGGGACCACCACGAGGCCGTCGGGCTTGGCCACCTGGGAGGCGATCTTCGCCAGGTGCTTGGTGCGGGCGGCGCCGACCGAGATCGGCAGACCGATCTCGTCGCGCACCCGGCGGCGGATCAGGGCCCCGACGGCCGCGGCGTCGCCGAACAGGTGCTGCGCACCGGAGATGTCGCAGAACGCCTCGTCGATGGAGATCCGCTCGATGAGCGGGGTCACGTCCGCGAGCACGTCCATCACGCGGTCCGCGATCGGCTGGTACCTGTCGAAGTGGCCCCCGACGAACACCAGCTCCGGGCACAGCCGTGCCGCGCGCCACCCGGGCATCCCGCCGGACACGCCGAACGCCTTGGCCTCGTAGGACGCGGCGAGCACGACGCCGCCGCTCGGGCTGCCGCCGACGGCGATAGGACGGCCGCGCAGCTGGGGCGTGAGCAGCTGCTCGACCGAGGCGTAGAACGCGTCGAGGTCGGCGTGCAGGATGGTCGGGCCGGCGCCCATGGTGAGATGCTAGTCGAACAGGTGTTCGACCACCAGTCTCGAGGGGCCCGGGGCTGCGTCTGTGGGGCCCGCGTCGAGCCGCGGGCCCGCCGATACCGTGTCCCCGTGCGCTGGGACGACCTGTTCGCCGACCTCGAGGCCCGGCTGGACGCCGCCCACGCCGCGGACCGGGCGGAGGAGGTGGCCGACCGCACCCGGGCCGAGCGAGCCCGCGTCGGGCTGGCCGACCGGCTGCGCGCCCAGGCCGGGCCCGTCGACGTCCTGGTGCGGGACGGCGGCACCGTGCGGGGTGAGGTGCGCGACGCCGGACCCGCCTGGCTGCTGCTCGCCGACGGCCCGCGCGAGCACATGGTGCCGACCCACGCCGTCGCGGCCGTGGCGGGCCTGACCGACCAGGTGGCCGTGGACGCCGGGGTGGTGCTGTCCCGCCTCGGGCTCGGCCACGTGCTGCGGTGCATCGCCCAGGACCGGTCCGTCGTCCGGCTGCGGGTGGCGGGAGCCGACCTGGTCGGCCGGGTGGACGCGGTGGGGGCCGACCACCTCGACCTCGCCGAGGTGGCGCCGGACAGCCTGCGTCCCACGGGTCGACGGCGCGCGGTCGCCACCGCCGCGCTCGACGTGGTCACCCGCCTCTGACCGCGCGCGGGGCGTGGGCGGCCGGGGCGGCTCAGGCCTCGCCGTCCTCCGGCTCGTCCTCGGGGGAGGGGGCCACCTCGACGGACCGCTCGCGGTCCGCGGCCTCGCGCTCGCGCTCGATGCGCTCGCGGGTCTCCTCGTACATCCGCTGGATGTAGGACTCGAGCTCACTGGCCTCGACCCGCCACTGGTTGCGGCCGCCGATCTGGATCGCGGGCAGGTCGCCGGAGTTGACCAGGGCGTACGCCTGGGACGTCGAGATGTTGAGCACCTCGCACACGTCCGGGAGCTTGAGGAACCGCTGCGGCACGCGGCCAGTCTGGCACGCGTGCCACCACCCGATCGTGTTGTCCACACCCGGCCACGGTGCGTGCGCCGACCCGGCATGATGGGCCGGGGCCATCGACACAGGGGGAGCCAGATGACCACAGTGAGTCCGCCGGCGGTCCGTCTACGCAGACCCGGCTGGCGGGACCCGCGGCTGCTCGGCGGGCTGGTGCTGGTCGCGCTGTCCGTGGCGCTCGGTGGGTACGCGGTCGCCGCCGCCGGACGCACCGTCCCGGTCCTGGCGACGCCGTCGGCGCTGGTGCCCGGGGACGAGGTCGACGTCGACGCGCTCGTGGTCCGTCAGGTACGGCTCGCCGAGGCCGGGGACCTGTACCTGCGGGCCGACCGTCCCGTCGAGGACGCCCTGGTCGCCGTGCGAACCGTCGGTCCGGGCGAGATGGTGCCGCTCGGGGCCGTCGCGCCGGCCACCGCGCTCGACGTGCGCTCGGTGTCGGTGACGTCGAAGGCGGCGCTGTCCGAGCAGGTGGTGCCCGGGGCCAGCGTGGACCTGTGGTTCGTGCCGGACGCCGGCTCCGGGGACCCGCCCGGCGAGCCCCGGCAGCTCGCGACCGGGCTGACCGTCGCGGAGGTCTCCGACGCCGGCGGAGCCTTCTCGGTGGGGGGCGGGACCACGGTGCACGTGCTGGTCCCGGTCGACCGGTTGCCCGAGGTACTCGGGGCCTTGGCCTCCGACGGGTCGGTCGAGGTGGTCCCCGTCGCCGGGGTGGTGCCGTGACCGCCGTGCTGTGCGCGGTGCGCGGACCCGGCGAGGCCGCCGTGGTGCGGGCGCTGACCCAGGTCGGCCGGCTCAGCGTCGCCCGCCGCTGCGCCGATCTCGCCGAGCTACTCTCGGCGGCCGCGGCCGGGTTGGGCCGGGTCGTGGTGGTCTCGGCGGACCTGCCTGGCCTGGACCGCGAGGGCGTGCGTCACCTGCACGGCTCGCGCGCGTGGGTGGCGCTGCTCGTCGACGAGGCGGCCGGCTGGGACGAGGAGCGCGCCACCCGGCTCGGGGCCGACGTGCTCGTGCCCGCCGACCGGCCCGACGCGGTCGCACAGGCGGTCGGGGAGCTCGCCGGCCGGGGCGAGCGGACCGCCGACCATCCCGCGCCGGAGCGTCCGCCAGTGCCGGAGCCTCCGCCCGTGGCGGACCACGACCGCGGACACCTCGTCGCGGTCTGGGGGCCCACCGGAGCGCCGGGTCGGACCACCGTCGCGCTGGGTCTGGCCGAGGCCCTCGGCGACGAGGGGTGCCTGCTGGTCGACGCCGACACCTACGGCGGCACCGTCGCGGCGACGATCGGGATGCTCGACGAGGCGCCGGGGATCGCCGCGGCCTGTCGCGCCGCGGCGACGGGCCGCCTGGACCGCCTCGCGCTCGGTGCGCTGACCCCCGTCGTGGTTCCCGGGGTGCGTGTGCTCAGCGGGATCAGCCGGCCGGACCGCTGGCCCGAGGTGCCCGCCGCGCACCTGGAGCAGGTCTGGGCGGCGGCCCGCGAGCTCGACCCGTGGACCGTGGTCGACTGCGGGTTCTGCCTCGAGCGCGACGAGGCCCTGAGCTACGACACGCGCGCGCCGCAGCGCAACGGAGCCACGATCTCGGCGCTCACCGAGGCCGACGCGGTGGTGGTGGTCGGCGCCGCGGACCCGATCGGGCTCCAGCGCCTGGTGCGTGGCCTGATGGACCTGGACGACCTCGTCCCCGGCGTCCGCAGGTTCGTGGTGGTCACCAAGGTTCGCGCGGCCGTCGCCGGCACCCGGCCCGCCGACGCCGTGCGTGACGCGCTGTCCCGCTACGCCGGCGTCGAGGACCCGCACCTGCTCGGCTGGGACCAGAGCGCCTGCGACGCCGCGATGCTGGCCGGGCGGCTGCCGGGGGAGGCGGCACGCGGCTCGGCGCTCCACCGCGGGCTGGTCGACCTCGCCGGTGCGTTGCGCACCGAGCTGGCCGCGGGCGCGGCACACTGAGGACGTGCGCATCTACCTGCCCGCGACCATGGCCGAGCTCGCCGATCCCACCGGCCTGGGCCCGCGCGTCGTCCACGCGGTGACCCCGGCGCTGCGCGTCGCGCTGCCCGACGAGGACGAGGAGGGCCTGGAGTTCTCCGCCCAGCTCCTCGCCGCCGACGACAGCCTCGAGCTGCTCGGCGAGCAGGCCGCGGGCGCGGTGCCCCGCCGTGTCGTGGTCGCCGCCGACGTCGACGCGGACGACGTCGCACCGCTCGACGAGAGCGAGGTGCCCAGCGCCGTCCGGCTGCTCGTTGCTGTGACCTGGGAGGACGTGGCCTGCGCGCACGTCGACGAGGAGGCCGCCGGACCGGACGTCACGGCCGCCCTGGCCGGCGACGAGCTCGCCGCCGACCGGCTCGTGGAGCGCGACCTGCTCTGGTACGACGTGGGCGAGCTGCCCGCGCTGGCCGCCGGCCGGGCCTGAGGGGCACCGGCCGGTCCGTCACAGGGACGGCTGGAGCAGGTCGACCACCCGCTGGTGCAGCGGCCCGTTGGTCGCCACCGCGCTGCCGCCGAACGGCCCGGGCTCGCCTTCCAGGGACGTGAACGTCCCGCCGGCCTCCGTGACGATCGGCACCAGCGCCGCCATGTCGTGCAGCGCGAGCTCGGGTTCGGTGGCGATGTCCACCGCGCCCTCGGCCACCAGGCAGTAGGACCAGAAGTCGCCGTACCCGCGGGTGCGCCACACCGTGCGGGCCAGGTGGAGGAACCCCGGCAGCCGCCCCGTCGCCTCCCAGCCGGTCAGCGAGGAGTACGCCAGCGACGCGTCGGCCAGGTCGGTGACGCCCGACACGTGCAGCCGGGACGCCGACGCCAGCGACCTGCCGCTCCACGCGCCCGAGCCGGCGGCGGCCCACCAGCGTCGGCCCAGTGCCGGCGCGCTGACCAGACCGAGCACCGGGACGCCGTCGTCCACCAGGGCGAGGAGGGTTGCCCACACCGGGACCCCGCGGACGAAGTTCTTGGTGCCGTCGATCGGGTCGACCACCCAGCGTCGGGAGCCGTGGCCGGTCAGGCCCATCTCCTCGCCGAGCACCGCGTCGCGCGGGCGTGCCCTGCCGAGCTGGGAGCGGACCACGTCCTCGGCGCCGCGGTCAGCGTCGGTGACCGGGGTCGTGTCCGGCTTGGTCTCCACGCGCAGGTCCTGGGCCTTGAACCGCGACATCGTCAGGCCGTCGACCTGGTCGGCGATCACGTGGGCCAGGCGCAGGTCGTCGTCGTACCGCAGTGCCTCGGGGGGGCTCATGCCTGCACGCTAGCGTGCGGGGTCGCTCTCACCGGCCCGGGAGGCCAGGAGTCGGCGCAGCGAGTCCACCCGATCCGCCCGCGCGGCGCTCTCCTGGGCGTCCTCGGCCTGCGACACCCACTCGTCCAGCGCGCAGTCCGGCGCGTCCGCCGCGTGCGTGCACCCGCGCGGGCAGCGCTCCTCGGCGACGTCGGCAAGGTCGTCGAACGCGGCGAGGATCCGCTCCGGCCGCACGTGCGCCAGGC
Source organism: Actinomycetales bacterium (assembly GCA_020444245.1). Classification (GTDB taxonomy): domain Bacteria; phylum Actinomycetota; class Actinomycetes; order Actinomycetales; family Cellulomonadaceae; genus Actinotalea. The sequence continues at coordinate 221,679 of JAHLLI010000003.1, read as the reverse complement.
CGAAGGACCGCACGCCCGGGGTGTCGATCACCCACGTGTCGCCGTCGGGCAGGCGCAGCGCCACGGCCGAGGACGACGTGTGCCGGCCGCGCCCGGTGACGTCGTTCACCACGCCGGTCGCCCGGTCCGCGTCCGGGACCAGGGCGTTGACCAGGGTGGACTTGCCCACCCCGGAGTGCCCGACCAGCACAGACATCCGGCCGGCCAGCCGGGCACGCACGTCCTCCAGACCCTCGACCACGTGGGAGCCGCCGTCCTCGCCGCGACCGACCACGACGGTCTGCACGCCGAGCGGTGAGTACATCGCCACGAGCGGTGCCGGATCGGCCAGGTCGGCCTTGGTCAGGCACAGCAGCAGGTCCATCCCGGCGTCGTAGGCGGCCACCACACACCGGTCGATCAGCCGGGTGCGCGGCGGCGGGTCGGCGAGCGCGGTGACCACCACGAGCTGGTCGGCGTTGGCCACCACGACCCGCTCGACGGGGTCGGTGTCGTCGGCCGTGCGCCGCAGCACGGTGCTGCGCTCGGCGATCCGCACGATCCGCGCCAGGGAGCCCTCCTGGCCGCTGGTGTCCCCGACCACGTCCACGCGATCCCCGCACACCACGCGGGTGCGGCCGAGCTCGCGGGCCTTCATCGCCTGGACCTCGCGTTCGCCGTCGGCCATCAGCAGCGCGTAGCGGCCCCGGTCCACGCCGGTGACCATGGCGCGCTCGGCGTCCGCGTGCTCCGGGCGCTGCTTGGTGCGCGGTCGCGAACCCCGCCCGGGGCGGACCCGGACGTCGCGCTCGTCGTACTGCCGCGCCATCCCCGCCCCGCTCAGGCCCGCCCGAGCATGGCGGTCCACATCCCGACGAACCCGGGCAACGTCTTGCGGGTGGTCTCCACGTCGACCACCTCGACGCCGGGCACGCGCAGCCCGACCAGCGCGCCGGCGGTCGCCATCCGGTGGTCGTGGTAGGTCTGCCAGACGGCAGGTCGCAGCGGTCGCGGGGTGATGACCAGGCCGTCGGCGGTCTGCTCGGCCTGGGTACCGATCCGGCCCAGCTCGGTGGCGAGCGCCGCCAGGCGGTCGGTCTCGTGGCCTCGCATGTGAGCGATGCCGCGCAGCCGGGTGGGGGAGTCGGCGAGCGCCGCGAGCGCGGCCACGGTCGGCGCGAGCTCGCTGGCCGCGCGCAGGTCGATGTCGATGCCGTGCACGGTGCCGTCGCCGGAGACCGTCAGCACGTCGCCGTCCAGCTCTGCGCGCCCGCCCATCGCCTCGAGCAGCTCGGGGAGCATCGCGCCGGGCTGGGTGGTGGCCGCGGGCCAGCCCGGCACCCGCACCGTCCCGCCAGCGACCATCGCGGCGGCGAGGAACGGCGCGGCGTTGGACAGGTCGGGCTCGATGTGGACGTCGCGCCCGGCGATCGGGCCCGGGCGCACCTGCCAGATCTCCGGGCGGGAGTCGTCCACGTCCACCCCGGCGTCGCGCAGCACGGCGACGGTCATGGCGATGTGCGGCAGGCTCGGCAGCGTCGCGCCGGTGTGCCGCACGGTCAGCCCGCCCGGCATGCGCGCGGCCGCGAGCAGCAGCCCGGAGACGAACTGCGACGACGCGCTCGCGTCGACGTCGACGTTGCCCCCGCGGGCCGGTCCACGGACGGTGAACGGCAGCGTCCCTCGACCGTCGTCGTCGACGTGGACGTCGAGCGCACGCAGCGCGGTGAGCACCGGGGACATCGGTCGGACCCTGGCCTGCGCGTCGCCGTCGAACCGCACCGTCCGCCCGGTCAACGCCGCGACGGGCGGCAGGAACCGCATGACGGTGCCGGCCAGGCCGCAGTCGACCTGCGCGTCGGGGGTCTGCGACCCCGGTTCGCGCAGCGGAGCGACCCGGAGCGTGCCGTCACCCGGCCAGGTCATGTCCTGCGCGCCGAGCTCGACCAGCGCCGCCGCCATCAGGTCGGTGTCGCGCGAGGCGAGCGCGCCCCGCAGCACCGTGGGACCGTCGGCCAGCGCAGCGAGCACGAGGTGCCGGTTGGTCAGGGACTTCGACCCGGGCACCTGGACCACCGCGTCGAGCGGGGCGTCGGCGGTCGGTGCGGGCCAGATCATGCGGGCAGGCTACCGGCCCGGCCGGTGCGGCCGGGTGAGCGGTCCGGTGCCGTCGGGCGTCGGCTCAGCCCTCCGCGGCGGCTTCTCGCGCCAGGGCCCGGTCGATGCGTGCCTGCTCGATCCGCCAGCGCCACGACGGCCGGCCCTCGTGGTCGATCCCGGCCAGCAGCGCGCCGCCGAGCATCGAGACCGCACGCACCAGGTGTTCGCGGTCCTCGGCGGGCATCGAGCGGAGCGCTCGGGGGTTGGCCGGCACGTAGGCCACGACGAGCGGTGCGGTGAGACCGGCGAGCGCCAGGGCGCTGGTGCGCGGGGCCTTGCCGACCACGAGCATCCCGGCGGCGACCACCATCGCGCCGCCGTGCGCGCGGGCCACGAGCTTGAGCCGGCTCTCGTCCGGCACCGGCGGCAGGCCGAAGCGACCGGCCAGGTTCGCCCAGGTGGATCGGACCCGGGCGGTGTGTGACGAGGGGTGGCGCAGTGCCTGCCATCCCTCGACGGCGAACCAGGTGGCGAACAGGGATCTGGCGACCCGGCGGACCAGCATGGATGAGCCTCCCTCGAGCGAGCGACCGCGCTCCGCGCCCACGCTAACGCGTCCGCGCCGACCGGGCACGGGAATGGGATCGCGGCGTCCGGGCGTTGGCGACGGTGTGAGTGTCCTGTGCCCCGCACCGGTGCGCCCGGGCCCTGCGCTCGGTCTAGGCTCGTGGCCGATGAGCGACGAGACCCACCGCGCGCCCGATATCGAGCCTGCCGCCGAGCGTTCGGCGCGGTTCGAGGCCGAGGCACTGGCCTACGTCGACCAGCTGTACTCCGCCGCCCTGCGGATGACCCGGAACCCGACCGACGCCGAGGACCTGGTCCAGGAGACGATCGCCAAGGCGTTCGCGGCGTTCCACCAGTACCGGCCGGGCACGAACCTCAAGGCGTGGCTGTACCGGATCCTCACCAACACGTTCATCAACACCTACCGCAAGAAGCAGCGCGAGCCACAGCAGTCCTCCGGTGAGGAGATCGAGGACTGGCAGATCGCGCGGGCGGCCTCGCACACCTCCACGGGTCTGCGCTCGGCCGAGGCGGAGGCGCTCGACGCACTGCCGGACTCCGACGTCAAGGACGCCTTGGCGGCGATCGGCGAGGACTTCCGGATGGCGGTGTACCTCGCGGACGTCGAGGGGTTCTCCTACAAGGAGATCGCCGAGATCATGGGTACCCCGATCGGCACGGTGATGTCCCGGCTGCACCGTGGCCGTCACCAGCTGCGTGAGCTGCTCACCGACTACGCGCGCGAGCGCGGTCTGATCCCGATGCAGGGAGGTGACTCGTGAGCGACGACCGACCGGCCGACTGCGCCGAGGCGCTGGCCCGGCTGTTCGACTTCCTCGACTCCGAGATCGACGAGACCGACGGTGACCGGATCCGCGAGCACCTGGCCGACTGCGACGGCTGCTTGCACGAGTACGACATCGAGCACCATCTCAAGGCGCTCGTGCGGCGCTCCTGCAGCGACGTGGCGCCCGCCGAGCTGCACCTGCGGATCCGTCAGCAGCTGCTGGTGCTGCGCACCCGGATCGAGCCGTCGGGCTGAGACGACGACGGGCGGCGGACCCGTGGTCCACCGCCCGTGCCTGTCAGGCGTTCGGTCGCCTGCCGTGGTTCGCTGCGTTGCCCTTGCGGGAACGGCGCTTGCGGCCTCGCTTGCTCATCGGGGCTCCTTTCGAGCGGCGACCATAGTCGCACACCCCGGCCGGTCCTTCAGCCACGGCTCGAAACGGGCGTCGCCGCGCGCCGGGACGACCTCAAGTCACCGGGCCGTTCGTCCGATGGTGTGAAGGTGACCGCGAAGCCTCAGTCCGTGATCCCGCTGCTGCACGCCCTGGTCTCCAGCGGCGGCTCCGACCTGCACTGCAAGGTCGGCTCGGTGCCGCGCCTGCGCGTCGACGGACGCCTGCGCCGGCTCCAGGTGCCCGAGCTCCGTCCCGAGGACACCGCCGCCATGGTCGCGGAGGTGATGCCGGCCGAGCTGACGGACGAGTTCGCCCAGAAGCACGAGGCGGACTTCGCCTACTCCCTGTCCGGCGTGGGGCGGTTCCGGGTGAACGCCTTCCAGGCCCGTGGCACGTCGGGGCTGGTGTTCCGGCGGGTCTCGGTCGGGGCCCAGACCCTGGTCGAGCTCGGCATCCCCGAGGTGGTCGGTGAGCTGGCCCTCGAGCCGCGCGGCCTGGTGCTGGTCACCGGTCCGACGGGCTCGGGCAAGACGACGACGCTCGCGTCCCTGGTGGACCTGATCAACACCTACAAGGAAGTCAACATCGTCACGATCGAGGACCCGATCGAGATCCTGCACTCGGACAAGAAGGCGATCGTGTCCCAGCGCGAGGTCCGCTACGACACCGCCGACTTCACGGTCGCGCTGCGTGCCGCGATGCGCCAGGACCCCGACGTCATCCTGGTCGGCGAGATGCGCGACACCGAGACCGTGCGCGCGGCGCTGTCCGCCGCCGAGACCGGGCACCTGGTGATGTCGACCCTGCACACCATCGACGCGCAGGAGACCGTCAACCGGATCGTCGACTTCTTCCCCCCGCACGAGCAGAAGCAGATCCGCGGCGCGCTGGCCCAGGCCCTGCGCGGCATCGTCTCCCAGCGCCTGGTGCGCAAGGCCGACGGCAGCGGGCGGGTCGCAGCCGTCGAGGTCATGGTCAACACCGGCCGGACGGCCGAGGCGATCATCGAGCCGTTCGACAACCCACCGCTGGTCGAGCTCATCGCCGACGGCGAGTACTACAAGATGCAGACCTTCGACCAGCACCTGTTCCGCCTCATCCGGGACAACGTGGTCACCTACGACGACGCCTGCACGATCGCCTCCAACCCGCAGGACCTCACGGTCGCGCTGCGTGGCGCCGGCATCGTGAGCTGACGCCGGACCGTCTGCGGCCCGACGGCCGCGCCGCCGTACTGCGGCACCTCGCCTCCAGGGCGTGCCTCGCGCGTGCCCTCGTGCCCTTGCACCGTGGGCGCAACTCGCGATATATCTTGTTCGCCAAAGACGAGATATATCGCGAGGAGAGGTCGAGATGGACGGCGAGTCCTGGGTCGTGTCCGGCCCGCAGGTGATCGAGGTGGACGAGGTCGGCTCGGTGCGCGTGGCGCTGATCGGCGGGCGGGTGGACGTCATCGGCCGCGACGAGCCGGGAGCGCGGATCGAGGTCCACCGGGTCGACGGCAGGCCGCTCGAGGTGCGCCTGGTCGACGGTGAGCTCCAGGTGGGCTACGGGACCACCCTGTCGGGCTGGGACCAGCTGCTCGACCGGTTCCGCGCCACGACGTCGAGGGACTCGGCCGACGTCCACGTCGCCGTCCCGAGGGGCGTGGCCGTCCGGCTCGGCACCGTCTCGGCCGACGGGCTCCTGGCCGGTGTGGTCGGCGCGTCCTCGGTGGCGACGGTCTCGGGCTCGGTGGTGACCGACTCGACGCGTGGACCGCTCTCCGCGCGGACCGTCTCGGGCGAGCTCGACCTGCGCGAGCACGACGGTGACCTGGAGCTGACCAGCGTCTCCGGCCCGACGACGGCCAGCGGCGAGCTGGGCCGCGTCGGCGCGAGCACGGTCAGTGGAACCGTGACGATCGACGCGCGCCGCGCGCTCGAGGTGACCGCCCAGACCGTCTCCGGCGACGTGACGGTCCGCCTGCCGGCGGGCCTGGGCGTCTCGGTGGACGGGAGGAACGTCTCCGGGCGCGTCGTGGTCGACGGCCGGGACCACGGTGCCAAGAGCCCCGGCGGGGGAGCCTTCCACGCGGTGGTCGGCGACGGAGCATGCCGCCTGCGGGCGACGACGGTCTCGGGCGACGTCACCGTGCTGCGCTCGGGCGGTGACGCCTGATGGTCTTCGCCCACGGGCAGCTGCGCCTCTACCTGCTCGCGCTGCTGGAGACGGGGCCCAAGCACGGCTACGAGCTCATCACCGCGCTGGCCGACCGGTTCGGGGGCACCTACCGCCCGAGCCCCGGCACCGTGTACCCGCGGCTGGCGCGCCTCGAGGAGGAGGGGCTCGTGCGACGCTCCGACGACGGCCGGCGTGCGACGTACACCCTGACCGACGCCGGCCGCGTCGAGCTCGACGAGCGGCGCGGTGACCTCGCGGCGCTCGAGGCCGACGTCGCCGAGTCGGTGCGCACCCTGGCGGCCGAGGTGCGCCAGGACGTGCGCGGCTCGATGGCCGGCCTGCGCGCCGATCTCGCGGCGGCGGCCCAGCAGGCGCGGGCCGCGGCGCAGTCCGGCGCTCGCCGACCGGTCGACGACCGTGCCGAGGCGCACCGGCTGCGACTCGAGGCCGAGGCACTCGTGACGCACTTCCGCGGTGAGGTGAAGGCTGAGCTGCGCCGGGCGGAGGCCGAGGGGCGGCTCGGGTCGCTGACCGTCCAGACCCTGCGGACGGTGCTGGCCAGCGCGCTGACGGCGGTGCGCGACACCGTTTGAGACGCGCGCGGCCGCGCCCGCGGGGGGAGCGCGCGCGCCTGCACCCGGTCAGCGGACGCTGTCCAGAGGCCTCCCAGATGTGATGGATTGTGAGGCATCACATGGGACGTATCTGACCAGGTCAGAAGGCTCTGCGTGAGTGAGAGTGTTACCCAAATGTGATGCACAAACCCTTCCCAGCCTCGGGAATGTTAACGCTAATATCCGACACACGACCTGTGGGACGGGTTGGAACGCAGCACCCCGAGACCGGCGACGAAGCCGGGCCAGAACGAGGAGGTTTTGGAGATGCGGAAGCGGATCCTGTCAGGGTTTGCGCTCCTGGGGGCAGTCGCCCTCGCAGTGACCGGATGCTCGTCGAGCGACGGATCCAGCGATGCCGGCAACGGGGGAGGCAGCGGAGACGTCATCACCGTTGGCTTCGCGCAGACCGGCTCAGAGAGCGGTTGGCGCAGCGCGAACACCGAGTCGATGAAGACGGCCTTCTCCAAGGACAACGGCTTCGACCTGGTGTTCAACGCCGCGGACAACGACCCCGCCGCGCAGATCGCGGCGGTCCGGTCGTTCATCAACCAGAAGGTCGACGCGATCGTCATCGCGCCGATCGTCGAGGACGGCTGGGACGACGTCCTCAAGGAAGCCAAGGACGCGAACATCCCGGTGATCCTCGAGGACCGCACCGTGACGGCCTCGGACGACCTCTACGCGAGCTGGGTCGGCCTGGACTTCAAGCTCGAGGGCCAGAAGGCCGGCGAGTGGGCCAAGGAGACGTTCACCGACCCGACCAAGATGGTCGTCCTCGAGGGCACCACGGGGTCGGCCCCGGCCAACGACCGCGCCGAGGGCTTCGACTCGGCCATCGCGGGCTCGTCGATCGAGAAGATCGACTCCCAGACCGGCGACTTCACGCGTGACGGCGGCAAGTCGGTCATGGAGGGCTTCCTGCAGAAGTACGGCGTGGACGGCATCGACCTCGTGTTCGCGCACAACGACGACATGGCGCTGGGTGCCATCGAGGCCATCGAGGCCGCCGGCGCCAAGCCGGGCACCGACATCAAGATCGTCTCGATCGACGCGGTGCACGACGGCATGCAGGCGCTCGTCGACGGCAAGATCAACTACATCGTCGAGTGCAACCCGCTGCTCGGCGAGAAGGCTGCCGCCCTCGTCAAGGACGTGCTCGCCGGCAACAGCGTCGACAAGCGCACCATCGTCGAGGACCAGGCGTTCGACCAGGCCGCGGCCGAGAAGGCGCTGCCGGACCGCAAGTACTGATCCGCAGACGGTCCACCGCCAGCGCGTGGGCGGCGTCGGGGCTCGCAGCAGCGGCCCCGACGTCGCCCCGCCCGGAAGAGAGAGCGACGAACGAGATGGCTGCGGACACCGAGGTCCCCCCGATCGTCGAGATGCGCGGCATCACCATCCGATTCCCGGGGGTGCTCGCGCTCGACGACGTCGACTTCCTGCTTCGCCCGGGGGAGATCCACTCGCTGATGGGCGAGAACGGGGCGGGCAAGTCGACCCTGATCAAGGCGCTGACCGGGGTCTACGCCGTCGACAGCGGGACCATCACCGTCGCGGGTGAGCGACGAACCTTCACCTCGACGGCGGACGCCCAGGCGGCGGGCATCTCGACCGTGTACCAGGAGGTCAACCTCTGCCCCAACCTGACGGTCGGCGAGAACGTCATGCTCGGTCACGAGCCGCGGCGGGGCAGTGCGATCGACTGGCGGGCGACGCACGCCCAGGCCGACCGGCACCTGAGAGGCCTCGGGATGGAGGTCGACCCGCGCTCGCTGCTGTCGACCCACTCGATCGCCATCCAGCAGCTCGTCGCGATCAGCCGGGCCATGGTCCTGGAGTCCAAGGTGCTCATCCTGGACGAGCCGACCTCCAGCCTGGACCGTGACGAGGTCGAGCAGCTCTTCGGCGTGATCCGCGAGCTGCGCAACTCGGGTGTCGCGATCCTGTTCGTCTCCCACTTCCTGGACCAGGTCTACGAGATCTCCGACCGGATCACGGTGCTGCGCAACGGCGCCCTGGTCGGCTCGTATCCCATCGGCGACCTGCCTCGGGACGCCCTGGTGACCAAGATGATCGGCCGCGAGCTGGACGACCTCGAGGCGTTGTCCCGTTCGGCGCACCGCGCCATCGACCGGACCGGCGAGCCGGTGCTCCGCGCTGAGGGCGTGGGCAGGCGTGGCGTGCTCGAGCCCGCCGACCTCGAGGTCTACACCGGCGAGGTCGTGGGCCTGGCCGGGCTGCTCGGCTCCGGGCGGACCGAGCTGGTCCGGCTGCTGTACGGCGCCGACCGCCCCGACCACGGCCACGTCACGGTCAACGGCAAGGCGGCGCGCATCACCTCGCCGCGCCACGCGATCGACCGGCGCATCTCGTTCTCCTCCGAGGACCGGCGCGGCGAGGGCATCGTCGCGGACCTCACCGTCGCGGAGAACATCGTGCTCGGCATCCAGGCGCGCAAGGGGTGGATGCGCAAGATCCGCAAGGCCGAGCAGGACGCCGTCGTCGCCGAGTACATCGAGGCCCTCGGTGTGAAGCCGGCCGACCCCCAGCTCGTGGTCGCCAACCTCTCGGGCGGCAACCAGCAGAAGGTGCTGCTCGCCCGGTGGCTGGCCACCGCACCCGAGCTGCTCGTGCTGGACGAGCCGACGCGCGGCATCGACGTCGGCGCGAAGGCCGACATCCAGCACAAGGTCTCCGAGCTCTCGGCTCAGGGACTCTCCGTCATCTTCATCTCCTCCGAGCTGGAGGAGGTGCTTCGATTGGCCCAGCGGATCGCAGTGCTGCGGGACCGCAGGAAGATCGGCGAGCTCGACTCGGGCGAGGTCGATCTGGACGGCCTCATCGACTACCTGGCCAACGAGGGCAAGGGGAGTGCGGCGTGAAGAACTTCTGGAGGCATCGGCTCTTCTGGCCGGCCGCGGCCCTGGTCGCACTCGTCACCATCAATGCGATCGCGCGGCCGACGTTCCTGAAGATCACGATGCAGGACGGCGAGCTGTACGGCGCCCTGATCGACATCCTGCGCAACAGCGCGACGCTGATGCTCGTGGCACTCGGCATGACGATCGTCATCGCGACGCGCGGCATCGACCTGTCGGTCGGGGCCGTCATGGCGGTCTCCGGCGCGGTCGCCCTGACCATCATCGACGGCTCGCCCGACCCGGGTGGCGTCGGCACCGTGCTGGTCGCGGTCGCCTTCGCGCTGCTCGTCTCGCTGGTGCTCGGGGCATGGAACGGGTTCTTGGTCTCGGCGCTCGGCATCCAGCCGATCGTCGCGACGCTGGTACTGATGCTCGCCGGCCGCGGCGTCGCGCTGCTGATCACCGGAGGCTTCATCACCACGGTGAACTCCGACCCGCTGTCCTTCATCGCCAGCGGGTACCTGACGGTGCTGCCGTTCGCGTTCTTCATCTCGGTCGCGGCCATCGCGACGCTCGCCGTGGTCGAGCGGCGGACCGCGCTCGGCGTGCTGACCGAGGCCGTCGGCATCAACCCCGAGGCCAGCCGGCTCGCGGGCGTCCGGTCGCGCGGCATCATCTGGGGCGCGTACATGGTCTCCGGGGTCCTCGCCGGGCTCGCCGGGGTCATCTACGCCTCGAACATCAAGGCGGCCGACGCCAACGCCGCCGGGTTCCTCATCGAGCTCTACGCGATCCTGGCCGTGGTGCTCGGCGGCACGTCGCTGGCCGGCGGGAAGTTCTCGATCGCCGGCACCGTGATCGGCGTGCTGATCATCCAGACGCTCGACTCGACGATCCTGTTCCTCGGCGTCCCGTCGGCCCAGAGCCCGGTGTTCTTCGCCTTCGTCGTGGTGGCCGTCGTGGTCCTGCAGTCGCCACGCACCAGGAACGCGCTACGGGCTCTCGGCGGTTCGATGAGCCGCGGTGGCCCCACCGTGAGTCGGACCGAGGCGGAGGTGGCGCGATGAGCGCGACGATGACTCACCCGGTCGCCGTCGAGCGACCCACGTCGAAGTACCAGAGCTTCCTGTCGCGCCGCGCGGGGATGATGCCGACGTTCGCCGCGGTGGCCATCCTCGCGGTGCTGCTGGCGTGCGCGGAGGCCTTCCTGCGGGGTGACTTCCTCTCGCCGGGCAACATCTCCGCCCTGCTCCTGGACAACGCCTACCTGCTGATCCTCGCCGTGGGCATGACCTTCGTGATCCTCACGGCGGGCATCGACCTGTCGGTCGGGTCGGTGATGGCCTTCACGGGGATCCTCGGCGCCCAGCTCCTCGCGAGCGGGGTGCCCGCCTGGCTGGCCGTCGTGGTGATGCTGGCCGGCGGAGCGGTCATCGGCCTGCTGATCGGCGTGCTCGTGCAGTACTTCAGCGTGCAGCCGTTCATCGCCTCGCTCGCGGGCCTGTTCCTCGCGCGGGGCCTGGCCTACGTGGTCAGCCTGTCCTCCATCAAGGTCGAGGACCCGGCGATCCTGTGGCTCCAGACGAACCGGATCAGGCTCGGCGACTGGTACATCACCCCCACCGGCATCATCGCCCTGCTGGCCGTGGCGGTCGCGGCCTTCGCGCTGCACCTGACCCGGTTCGGGCGCACGATCTACGCGATCGGCGGCAACGAGCAGTCGGCCCGGCTGATGGGCCTGGAGGTGGCTCGCACCAAGGTCTCGGCGTACGTGATCAGCGGCTTCTGCGGCGGGCTCTCTGGCCTGGTGCTGACCGCCTACTCGGGCGCCGGATATCCGCGCAACGGCATCGGCACCGAGCTCGACGCGATCGCCGCGGTGGTCATCGGCGGCACCCTGCTCATCGGTGGCCGCGGCTACGTGCTCGGCTCGCTGGTCGGTGTCTTCGTCTACGGGACGATCAAGACGATCATCTCGTTCATGGGCGCCGAGCAGTCGTGGATGCAGATCATCATCGGCTCGCTGCTGCTCCTGGTCATCGTCGTGCAGCGTGCGATCGTGGCCAGATCGGAGCGACGACGATAGCCACGTGGGTGGCGATGGCGGCTGAGCCCCGTCCCGACCGGGATAATGGCGCGATGAACGGGGCGCGGCCGCTGCTCGAGCTGACCGGCGCGACGGTGCGCTTCGGCGCCGACGCGGCGCTCGACGACGTCTCGTTCCGGATGTTCCCCGGCGAGGTCCACTCGCTCATGGGCGAGAACGGCGCGGGGAAGTCGACGCTGATCAAGGCCGTGACGGGCGCGCTGCCCCTGGACGCGGGCACCCTGGTGCTCGACGGCGAGGAGGTCTCCTTCGCGACGCCGCACGACGCGCAGCGGGCCGGCATCAGCACCGTGTACCAGGAGATCGAGCTGCTGCCCAACCTCTCGGTGGCGGAGAACATCCTGCTGGGCCGCGAGCCGCGCTCCCACGGCATGATCAGCCAGCGGCGGATGCGCTCCCGCGCCAGCCGGATCCTCGCCGACCTCGGGATCGACATCGACCCGGCGTCCATCCTCGGCACCCACTCGGTGGCGGTCCAGCAGCTCGTCGCGATCGCACGGGCCATCTCCACGGACCTGCGCGTGCTGGTCCTGGACGAGCCCACGTCGAGCCTCGACCTGGACGAGGTGGCCGAGCTGTTCAGGATCATCCGTGAGCTCCAGGCACGTGGCGTGGCGATCCTCTTCGTCTCCCACTTCCTGGACCAGGTCTACGAGATCTGCGACCGGGTCACCGTCCTGCGCGACGGGCGGTTGGTCGGGGAGTACCTCACCCGCGAGCTGCTGCGCATCGATCTGGTGCACAAGATGCTGGGGCACGACATCTCCGACTTCAAGGCTCGCCAGCGTGAGCCGGTCGTCACGCCGGAGGCCCCGGTGTTCCTCAGCGCGAGGGGCGTCACGGCGGCCCGGGGCATCACGGCGGCCGACGTCGACCTGGGCGAGGCGGAGATCGTCGGGCTCGCCGGCCTGCTGGGCTCGGGCCGCACCGAGCTCGCGCGCGCCCTGACCGGCGCCTCGCGCCTGGACGCGGGCATCATCCGGATCGAGGGCCAGACGGTCCACCTGGACTCGCCGCGCAAGGCGATGTCGCTCGGTGTCGTGTACTCCTCGGAGGACCGGCGGGCGGAGGGCATCCTCGCCGAGCTCTCGGTGCTCGAGAACATCACCCTCGCGCTCCAGGCGCATCGCGGGGTGTTCCGCCGGATCCGGCCGGCTCGGCAGCGCGAGCTCGCCCAGAGCTGGGTCGAGGCGCTCGGAGTCCGGCCACCGGACCTGGACCGCCCGGCGGGGTCGCTCTCGGGCGGCAACCAGCAGAAGGTGCTGCTCGCCCGGCTGCTCGCGCTGTCCCCGCGCGTGCTCGTGCTCGACGAGCCCACCCGCGGCATCGACGTCGGCGCCAAGGTCGACATCCAGAACCTCGTCGGCGAGCTCGCCGACAACGGCATCTCGGTGATGTTCATCTCGGCCGAGCTCGAGGAGGTGCTCCGCGTCGGCGACCGGGTGGCGATCCTGCGGGACGGCCGGGTCGTGGAGACGGTGCGTGCGTCGGACGTGACCGTGGACTCCCTGCTGGCGCTGGTCGCCCGGCCCGACGAGCAGGAGGGCTGACCGTGCCGGACGAGAAGCCCACCCGCGCCGCGAACATCTTCGACGTCGCGCGCCTCGCCGGCGTGTCCCACCAGACCGTCTCGCGCGTGATCAACGGCCTGCCCAACGTCCGGCCCGCGACCCGCGAGCGGGTCGAGCAGGCGATCGCGCAGCTGCGGTACAACCCCTCGCCCGCGGCACGGTCCCTGGTCTCCAGGCGCAGCCGCGCGATCGGTCTGATCGCACCGGCGGTGTCCGACCCCGGGGTCACGAGCATCGGTCTGCACTTCTCCAACGCCGCCCGGGCTGCGCGCTACAGCGTGGACATGGTCACCACCGCACCGGACGACCCTGGTGCGGTCCGGGCCGCGATCGAGGGGCTGCTCCGCCAGCGGGTGGACGCGATCGTGCTCATCGTGATCGACATCGGTGTGCTGGAGATGGTGCGCGCGCTCGACCTCTCGGTGCCCGTGGTCGCCGCCGCGTCGTCAGCCCGGCGCAGCCCCCTCCTGGTGCAGATCGACCAGTACCGCGGCGCGCGGTCCGCGGTGCGGCACCTGGCGGAGCTGGGGCACACCCGGATCGCGCACGTCGCCGGCCCGGCGAGTGCCGCCTCCGCGATCGAGCGGGTCCGCGGCTGGCGCGACGAGCTCGCCGGGCGCGGGCTGCCCGTGGTCGACCTCGTCTACGGCGACTGGACCGCCGCCGGCGGGTACCGGATCGGGCTCGACATCGACCTCGAGCCCGGCATGGCGATCTTCGCCTCGAACGACCTGACGGCGCTCGGGCTCGTGGCGGCGCTGCGCGAGCGCTCGCTCAGCGTGCCGGACGACATCAGCGTGGTCGGGTTCGACGACATCCCCGAGGCGGCGTACATGTACCCGCCGCTGACGACCGTGCGGCAGGACTTCTCGGCGCTGGGCGAGCTCATGCTGCAGAAGGTCCTCGTCGCGCTCGAGGAGGGCGACCACGAGACGACGGACACGCCGCTGCCGACGCACCTGGTGGTGCGCGAGTCGACGCGCGGCCTGGGCGTCGGGGCGGTCGAGCCGCCGGCGTCCGAGCGGATCCTCGCTCGCGAGGAGTCGGGCGCGGGCCCGAGGGACTAGTGGTCGGGGCTACACGGCGTCGTCGGGCAGGCCGAGCCAGCGGTTCCACCCCGCGTGCAGGACCAGCCAGGCCATCAGCCCGTAGCCGGCCTGCCCAGGCGTGCGGCCGTCGCCGTCGGCCAGGTCGGCCAGCCACTGGTCGTGACGGACGAGTGGGCGGTGCGTCTCCACGTACGGCACCCGGCGCCGGCCCGCCACGTCGGCGAACGCCGAGGAGAGCTCGGCCTGCAGCTCGGGGTCCCCGAGGCTCGGCGGGGGCCCCACGACGAAACAGCTGATCCGGCGGCCCTCGGCCACGTCGAGGATGTTCGCGAGGTTGAGGCGGCTTCGGGCGAGCGAGACGCCGGCGGCCAGGTCGGCCTGACCGAGCGCGACCACCATGCGGTGGCCCTCGGCCGGCGACGCCTCGGGGAGTCGTCGGTCGACCTCGTCCTCCCAGCGTGCGGCGAGCGCTGTGGTGGTCTCGTCGGGCACGGCGAGGGTGAGCATGGTCGGCCGGGGCTCGGCCTGGGTCCGCGCCGCGACCCGGCCCACCCACCCCAGCGCGCGGGGGTCGCCCTCCCCGGCGGCCAGCTGGTCGCCGACCACCACGATGCGCAACGCGCCGTCCACCGAGTCCTCCTCCGTCCGGTCGCACCCAGTCTGGCGGAACGGGGCCGGCCGGCCGCCACGGCGCGCCGCGGGTTCTCGGGCGGGGCGGAGCTTCCAGGTCAGCGAGGAGGAATGCCGGGCACGTCCTCGGTCCAGTCGCGGTGCGAGCGGGGAGGCGGCCGGTGGCCCAGGCCATCGGTGGAGATCAGCACGGCCAGTCGCGCACCGAGGACCACGACGGTGACGACGAGGAGGAGGGCGAGGAGCGCGGCGAGGGTCATGGCAGTAATTCTTCGGGCATCGATATGCCGCCACCAGTGGCAGACGTGACACCCAGCATCGATTTTCAGCCACGTTGCTGCGATGATCGGGGCGTGCTCCGTTCCGTGGCCGTCCTGGTCCTGCCCCGCGTCGCCCCGTTCGAGCTCGGCGTCGCGTGCGAGGTGTTCGGGATCAACCGCACCGACACAGGCGGACCGGTGTTCGACTTCCGGCTCGCCACGCCCGAGCCGGGCCGGGTCCCGACCAAGCTGGGGTTCGAGGTCGTCGTCGACCAGGGGCTCGAGGCGGCCGCGGACGTCGACCTCCTGGTGGTGCCGGCCTACGGGGACGACGCGCCTCTACCGCCCGCCGCGCTCGAGCTGATCCGGGCGACGCACGAGCGCGGCGCGTGGGTGCTCAGCGTCTGCAGCGGCGCGTTCGCGCTGGGCCGCGCCGGGCTGCTCGACGGGCGGCGCTGCACGACGCACTGGATGTACACCGACCAGCTCGCCCGGCAGTTCCCCGCCGCGACCGTCGACCCCGGGGTGCTGTACGTCGAGGACCGCGGGGTGATCACCAGCGCGGGCACCGCCGCCGGCGTCGACGCGTGCCTGCACCTGGTGCGGCGCGAGCTCGGTGCGGGCGCCGCGTCGGCGATCGCGCGGCGGATGGTGGTCCCGCCGCACCGGGACGGGGGCCAGGCCCAGTTCATCGACGCCCCGGTGCCGCAGTGCACCGGGCCGCTCGCCGAGGTGCTCGCGTGGGCCGAGGAGCACGTCGCCGAGGACCTCTCCGTCTCCTCGCTGGCCCGCCGGGCGCTGATGTCCGAGCGGACGTTCGCGCGCCGGTTCCGCGCCGAGGTGGGCGCGACGCCGGCGGCATGGGTCGCGCGGCTGCGCCTGCACCGCGCCCAGGAGCTCCTCGAGCGCACCGACCTGTCCGTCGAGGAGATCGCGCAGCTGTCGGGCTTCGGTGCAGCGGCGGCCCTGCGCCACCACTTCACCCAGGCCCTGGACACCACGCCGCAGGCCTACCGCCGCACCTTCGCCCCCGTCTCCTGAGGGCGGAGGTCACCGGGCGAAGGCCTGCTCGACGATCGCCAGCTGCTCGGCCGCGTGGACCTTGGACGAGCCGGCGGCCGGCGAGGCCGACGCGGGGCGCGAGATGCGCCGCACGTCTCGCCCGAGGGACCGGGGCAGCCGGACCTTGATGTAGGTCCACGCACCCTGGTTGGCGGGCTCCTCCTGGACCCAGACCACCTCGGCGGACCCGTACGGGGCGATCGCCTCGGCCACCGCCGAGCGCTCCAACGGGTAGAGCTGTTCGAGGCGGACGATCGCGGTACGGGTGTCCCCGGTCTTCTCCCGGTGGGCCAGCAGGTCCCAGTAGACCTTGCCGGCGCACAGCAGCACCCGGTCCACCGCGGCGTCCGCCGGCAGCCGCTCCTCGGGCACGACCGCGCGGAACGTGCCTGACGTGAAGTCCTCGATCGCGGACGTCGCGGCTTTGAGCCGGAGCATCGACTTGGGCGTGAACACCACGAGCGGGCGCCGGGGGCGCTGGTACGCCTGCTGGCGCAGCAGGTGGAAGTGGGACGCCGGGGTGCTCGGCATCGCGACGGTCATGTTCTGCTCGGCCGACAGCTGGAGGAACCGCTCGATCCGCGCCGAGGAGTGGTCGGGTCCCTGGCCCTCGAACCCGTGGGGCAGCAGCAGGACCACCGACGAGCGCTGGCCCCACTTCTGCTCCGCGGAGGAGATGAACTCGTCGATGATCGTCTGCGCACCGTTCGCGAAGTCGCCGAACTGCGCCTCCCACAGCACCAGGGCGTCGGGTCGCTCGACGGAGTAGCCGTACTCGAAGCCCATCGCCGCGAACTCCGACAGCGAGGAGTCGTAGGCCCAGAACTTGGCCTGGTCGGCGGACAGGTACAGCAGCGGGGTCCACTCGGCACCGGTGATGCGGTCGTGCAGCACGGCGTGCCGCTGGACGAAGGTGCCGCGGCGGCTGTCCTGACCGGCCAGGCGCACCGGGGTGCCCTCGATGAGCAGCGTGCCGAAGGCGAGCAGCTCGCCGAAACCCCAGTCGATGTTGCCCTCGCGGGACATCTGCTCGCGGGTCTCGAGGAGCTTGCCCAGCTTCGGGTGGACCGTGAAGCCCTCCGGCGGGCGCACGTGCGCCCGCCCGATCCGCGCCAGGACGTCGGCGTCGACGGCGGTCCGCCAGCCGACCATCGTGCCCGCGTCCTCCAGCTGGGACTCGGGCTTCTCCAGGCCGGCGACCGGCTCGGTCTCCGGGGAGGGGGTGTAGATCTCGCGGGTCTCGGCGAACACCCGCTCGAGCTCGCCCTGGTAGTGCGCGAGCGCCTCGGATGCCTCGTCGACGGTGATGTCGCCGCGGCTGACCAGCGCCTCGGTGTACAGCTTGCGGGTCGAGCGCTTGGCCTCGATGAGGTTGTACATCAGCGGCTGGGTCATCGACGGGTCGTCGCCCTCGTTGTGACCGCGACGCCGGTAGCAGATCATGTCGATGACCACGTCGTGGTCGAACTGCTCGCGGAACTCGAACGCGAGCTCCGCGACCCGCACGCACGCCTCGGGGTCGTCCCCGTTGACGTGGAAGATCGGCACCTGCAGGCCCTTGGCCACGTCGGTCGCGTAGTGCGTGGAACGCGACGACGACGGCCCGGTGGTGAAACCGACCTGGTTGTTGACGATCACGTGCACCGTGCCGCCGGTCCGGTAGCCGCGTAGCTGGGAGATGTTCAGCGTCTCGTAGACCACGCCCTGGCCCGCGAACGCGGCGTCGCCGTGGATGAGCACCGGAAGCACCGAGAAGCCGTCCCCGCCGAGGTCGATGCGGTCCTGCTTGGCGCGGACGATGCCCTCGAGCACCGGGTCCACCGCCTCCAGGTGCGAGGGGTTGGCGGCGAGGTACACGTTGGTCGAGGCGCCGGACTCCGTGGTGAACGCGCCCTCGGTGCCCAGGTGGTACTTGACGTCCCCGGAGCCCTGGACGGAGCGCGGGTCGGTGCTGCCCTCGAACTCGGCGAAGATCTGCGAGATCGACTTGCCGGCGATGTTCGCCAGCACGTTGAGCCGTCCGCGGTGCGACATCCCGATCGCGACCTCGTCCAGGCCGCTCTCCGCCGCGCGCGCGACCACCGCGTCCAGCAGGGGGATGAGCGACTCGCCGCCCTCGAGCGAGAACCGCTTCTGCCCGACGTACTTGGTCTGCAGGAACGTCTCGAACGCCTCGGCCTGGTTCAGCTTGCGCAGGATGCGCAGCTGGTCCTCGCGGGGGGTGCGCGCGTAGCCGGCCTCGAGGCGCTCCTGCAGCCAGCGTCGCTGGCGGGGGTCCTGCAGGTGCATGTACTCCGCGCCGACGCTGCGGCAGTACGAGTCGCGCAGCAGCCCGAGGATGTTGCGCAGGGTGTCCTTGGACGTGCCGCCGAACCCGGCGGTCGGGAAGACCCGGTCCAGGTCCCACAGCGTGAGCCCGTGGTTCTGGATGTCCAGGTCGGGGTGGCGTCGCTGGCGGTAGGCGAGCGGGTCCGTCTCGGCCATGAAGTGCCCGCGTGAGCGGTAGGCGTGGATGAGCTCGGCGATCCGGGCGGGCTTGGCCAGCTCGGTGTCGGTGTCGACCGTGTTGTCGCGTACCCAGCGCACGGGCTCGTACGGGATCCGCAGCGCGGCGAAGACACGGTCGTAGAAGCCGCCCTCGCCCAGCAGCTTGCCGCTGATCACGCGCAGGAACTCACCGGAGTGGGCGCCCTGGATGATCCGGTGGTCGTAGGTCGAGGTCAGGGTGAGGACCTTGGAGACGCCGAGCCGGGCGAGCTGCTCGTCGGAGGCGCCCTGGAACTCGGCCGGGTAGTCCATCGCGCCGACGCCGACGATCACGCCCTGCCCGACCATCAGGCGCGGCACCGAGTGGACGGTGCCGATCGTGCCCGGGTTGGTCAGGCTGATCGTGGTGCCCGCGAAGTCGTCCGGGGTGAGCTTGTTGTTCCGCGCGCGGCGCACGACGTCCTCGTAGGCGGCCATGAACTGGCCGAAGTCCAGGTCGTCGGCGTGCTTGATGTTGGGCACCAGGAGCTGGCGGGTCCCGTCGGGCCTGGGCAGGTCGATCGCGAGCCCGAGGTTCACCGTGCCGGGGTCCACGACCGCCGGGCTGCCGTCCTGGGGTGCGTACCCACGGTTCATCGCGGGCACCTCGGCCAGGGCCTCGACCACGGCGTAGCCGATGAGGTGCGTGAACGAGACCTTGCCGCCGCGGGTGCGGCTGAGGTGGTTGTTGATGACGATCCGGTTGTCCACCAGGAGCTTCGCGGGCACCGCGCGCACCGAGGTCGCGGTGGGCACCTCGAGGCTCGCCTCCATGTTGGAGACCACGCGAGCCGCCGCGCCGCGGAGTCGCTCGACCACGGGCTCGGCGTGGCTCGGGTGCTCCAGGCGGGCGGCCGGCGGGTGGGCGTAGGCGGCCGTCGCCGGGGTCGCCGAGGCGATCGGACCGGTGGTCGGCGGGACCGGCTCGCGCGGGGTGCGTGGCACGGCCTGGCCGGCGGCGCGCTCGGACCGCGACTCGGGCTCGACCGCTGCCATCGCTCGCTCGGAGCGTTGGGCCGGGCCGTCGGACGTCGCAGGCGCGGCGGGAGGCGCCGGAGGTGCGGTCGGTGCCGCGGCCGGTGCGGGGGTGGCCGGCTCGGGCTGCGCCGGCCCCGCGGGCGCGGGTGCGGCGGCGTCCGGCTGGACCGGCTGGGCACTCCCGTCCGCGTCGCCGCGTGCGTCGTTGCGGGGGCGGTAGTCCTCGAAGAAGTCCCACCACGCAGGGTCGACGGAGTTGCGGTCGGCCAGGAACTGCTCGTAGAGCTCGTCCACGAGCCACTGGTTCGCACCGAACGCCGCTCTGACGGCCTCGCTGCCTGTCTGCTGGGCCACCCGCGTGCCTCTTCCCAACGACGGACCTTCGGCCGTTGCGCGGCCGCTTGCGCTTGTCAAGCCTAGGCCACCGAGCCGGTCCCCGCCCGCGTCGACCCGGGTGTCGGACGCGGGGTACGCCGCAGCCCCCGAAACCCTCGTGACCAGGCAACACGGCGGCAAAGCGGGCCGCCGGACCGGCCAAGATCAGGGCCGCGAACGGTCATGTCAGGTCACGGCACGCGGTCCCGGCCTAGGAGGCGTCGCCCGCCGCGGGCTGTCCGGGGAGCCGAACCTGCATGTCGCAGCCGGTGTCGGAGTCCACGACCTCGATGCTGCCGCCGTGCAGCTGCACGGCCCACCGGACGATCGCCAGGCCGAGCCCGGTCCCGCCGGTGCTGATCTGCCCGGTGATCGCCGGGACGTTGCCCCGTGTGAAGCGCTCGAAGACCCGCGCGCGGTCCTCCCTGGCGATCCCCGAGCCCTGGTCGAGCACGTCGATCACCACGTCCCGCCCGTCGCGGCGGGCGGTGAGCCGTACCTCGCCGCCGCGCGGGGAGTGCCGGACGGCGTTCTGGACGAGGTTGGTGACCACCTGGTCCAGGCGCTTGGCGTCGCCCGACACGGACAGCCCGCCGGGCCGCACGTCGACCACGAAGGTGAGGTCCTTCGCGGGCGCGATGAGCGCGGCCGCCTCGACCACGTCGTCGAACAGACCCTGGAGCCGGACGGGCGCCAGCTCGAGCCCGCCGGCGCCGGCCTCCAGGCGGGACAGGTCGAGCAGGTCCGTGACCAGCCGGCCGAGCCGCTCGGTCTGGTGCAGCGCGGCGCCGAGGGTCTCGGGGTCCGCCGGGCTGACGCCGTCGACCAGGTTCTCCAGCTGGGCCTGGAGCGCGGCGAGCGGGGTGCGCAGCTCGTGGGAGACGTTGGCCACCAGCTCGCGGCGCAGCAGGTCGGCCTGCTCGAGGTCCTCGGCCATCGTGTTGAAGGCGTCGGCCAGCCTGCCGACCTCGTCGTGGCTCGACGCCGTGACCCTGCGTGTGTAGTCGCCCTGGGCCATCGCCTGCGCGGCGGCCGTCATCTCGCGCAGCGGGGAGGTCATGCCGTGGGCGAGCACCTGGACCGCGACCAGCGACACGACGATCGCCAGCGGGAAGGTGCGGCTCGGCCCGAGGTGGTTGTACAGACCCAGCCAGGTGATGAACGCCGCGAGGGTCACCGACGCGGCGACCAGCACACCCAGCTTGATCTTGATGGTGGTGAACCGGTCGAGCGGGCGCACGTCAAGCCGCGCCCGAACCGCGTGGCGGGGCGCTTCCACGCGATCAGCCCTCGGTCGGCTCGAAGGCGTACCCGACCCCGTGCACGGTCCGGATCAGGTCGGCGCCGAGCTTGCGGCGCAGTGCCTTGACGTGCGAGTCCACGGTGCGCGTGCCGCTCGCATCGACCCAGTCCCACACGTCCGCGAGCAGCTTCTCGCGGGTCAGCACGGTGCGGGGGCTGGCGGCCAGCGTGACCAGCAGGTCGAACTCCGTCGGCGTCAGGTGGACCTGGACCCCGTCCCGGGCGACCCGGCGCTGGGCCCGGTCGATGACCACGTCCCCGAGCTGCTGGGGCGGCTGGGTGGTCGCCGTGGCGGCGAGCTGGCGAGCGCGCTCGACGCGGCGCAGCAGCACCTTGGTGCGGGCGACCAGCTCGCGCATCGAGAAGGGTTTGGGCAGGTAGTCGTCCGCGCCCACCCCCAGGCCGATGAGCATGTCGGTCTCGTCGTCGCGCGCGGTGAGCATGATCACCGGGACCGGCCGTTCGGCCTGCACCCGGCGGCACACCTCCAGGCCGTCCATCCCGGGCAGCATGACGTCCAGCACGATCACGTCGGGTTGCAGCCGCGCCGCGGCCTCGACCCCGGAGGGGCCGTCGGCGGCGATCTCCGCCTGCCACCCCTCGGCGCGCATCCGGTGCGCGACCGCCGTCGCGATCGCCGGCTCATCCTCCACCACCAGCACCAGTGGTGCGTCGCGGACCGCAGCGTTGGCATCCATGCGCTCAGCGTGGCACACGCGGCTATAGTCACGACACGACGACCTGCTGGAGGCTCGCCACGTGCTGAACGAGTGGCTCATGGTGCTGCTCGGAGTGGCCCTGACGGCCGGCACCGCGGTGTTCGTGGCCGCGGAGTTCGCCCTGGTCACTCTGGACCCCGGCGCGGTCGACCGCGAGCTCGGGCAGGACACCTCCCGCTCGGGCCGCAGCGTGCGGCGGGCGCTCGCCACCCTGTCCACCCAGCTCTCCGGGGCGCAGGTCGGCATCACCGCGACGACGATCCTGCTCGGCTACACCACCCAGCCGGCTCTGGCGAGCCTCCTGCGCCAGCTCCTGGGCCGATCCTCGCTCACCGACGCGGTGTCGGCGGCGACCGCTGCCGTGCTGGCGCTGGTCCTGGTCAACGGCTTCTCGATGCTGCTCGGCGAGCTGGTGCCCAAGAACCTCGCGCTGTCCACCCCGCTGACCACGGCGCGCGCGGTCGCGCCGGCGCAGCTGGCCTTCACCGCGGCGCTGCGCCCGGTGATCGGCGTGCTCAACGGCACCGCGAACGCGATCCTGCGGCGCTTCGGCGTCGAGCCGCGCGAGGAGCTCTCCGGCGGGCGGTCGGCGCAGGAGCTGGTCGCCCTGGTCCGCCGCTCGGCCCAGGTGGGCACCCTGGACGAGGGCACCGCGGTCCGGCTGACCAACTCGATCGAGCTCAACACCCTTGCCGCCGTCGACGTGATGACCGACCGGACCCGGATGGAGGTCGTCGATCGCGAGGCGACGGCGGCGGACGTGGTCGCGGCGGCCCGCGCCACCGGCCACTCCCGGTTCCCGGTGATCGACGGCTCGCGGGACGACGTGGTGGGCCTGGTCCACCTACGCCGGGCGATCGCGGTGCCGTACGCCAAGCGCGGCGAGGTCCCCGCCGGTGCCCTGATGGACCCGGCGCCGCGGGTGCCCGAGACGGTGCGCCTCGGGCCGCTGCTGGTCGAGCTGCGCGAGCAAGGCATGCAGATGGCCGTGGTCGTGGACGAGTACGGGGGCACCGCCGGCGTCGTCACGCTCGAGGACGTCATCGAGGAGATCGTCGGCGAGGTCGCCGACGAGCACGACCCGGCCCTGGCGGGGGTGTACCGGTTGGGCGGCGGCTGGTCGGCCCCGGGCCTGCTGCGCCCGGACGAGCTCGCGGAGGAGACCGGGGTGAGGGTGCCGGACGACCCGGCCTACGAGACCCTCGGCGGGCTGGTCATGGCGCGGCTCGGCCGGGTACCGGTGCCCGGCGACGAGGTCGTCGTCGACGGCGTGCGGCTGCGCGTGCAGCAGATGGACGGCCGGCGCGTCGCGCGCCTGAGCGTCCGGCCCGCACCGACCGACGAGGGGCAGACGTGAGCACCCAGGCCGCGCTCCTGGTCGCGCTCGCGCTGCTCGCCGGCAACGCGTTCTTCGTGGGCGCGGAGTTCGCGATCATCTCGGCCCGCCGCAGCGCCGTCGAGCCGCTCGCCGAGGCGGGCTCGCGCCGCGCGCGGGTCGTGCTGTGGGCGATGGAGCACGTGTCGCTGATGCTGGCCTGCGCCCAGCTCGGGATCACCGTGTGCTCGACGTCGCTCGGCGTGGTGGCCGAGCCCGCCATCGCGCACGCGATCGAGGGACCGGTCACGGCGCTGGGCCTGCCCGCCGGCGCTGCGCACGCGGTCGCGCTGGTCATCGCGCTGGCGATCGTGGTCTACCTGCACGTGGTGCTCGGCGAGATGGTGCCCAAGAACCTCGCGGTCTCCGGCCCGGACCGCGCGGTGCTGTGGTTCGGCCCCCCGTTGGTGGGCGTGGCCCGGCTGGTGCGGCCGCTCATCGCCGTCCTCAACTGGATGGCGAACCACATGATCCGGCAGATCGGCATCGAGCCCAAGGACGAGGTCGCGTCGGCGTTCACGGCCGAGCAGGTCCACTCGATCGTCGAGCGCTCGCAGGCCGAGGGGCTGCTCGACGACGCGCACGGCCTGCTCACCGGCGCGATCGAGTTCTCCGACAAGACCGCTGCCGAGGTGATGGTGCCCACCGACCGGCTGGTCGCGGTGCCGATGGGCGCGACGGTGGCCGACATCGAGCGCGAGGTGGCACGCACCGGGTTCAGCCGGTTCCCCGTGACCGGCTCCGGCACCGACCCGGTCGGCTACCTGCACCTCAAGGACGTGCTGTACGCGGGCCCCGCCGAGCGCGACGAGCCGGTCCCGTCGTGGCGGGTCCGCGACCTGGCCGTGGTCCGCCCGCAGGACGAGGTCGAGGCCGCGCTCGCGGCCATGCAGCGATCGGGGTCCCACCTGGCCCGCGTGGTCGACACCGGCGGCGCCACGGTCGGTGTGGTGTTCCTGGAGGACATCCTCGAGGAGCTGGTCGGCGAGGTCAGGGATGCGATGCAGCGCGGTACCCTCGGCGGTCGTGCCGTCGGTCGCGGTGAGGTGTGACACACCTGACGCCGAGGCGGCTTGGTCCGAACGGGGTGCACCCGTTACCCTTTCGTAATCACCCGCTCGGCTGCTGTACCCCCCTGGCCGGCGGGTGCCGGGTGCCAGGAGGGTCGGAGGCGTAGTGGAGTACGAGCAGAGCCCGACGGGCGCGCCGGCCTCCCGTCGAGATCTGCACCCCCGGCCAGAGCGCCGGACCCGCAAGGCCAAGACCCTGCGCCCTCCACATCCCAGGACCCTGGCTCGCGCCCTCGTGGTGGGTGCGATCGCCGTCGCCACCATCGGTCTGCCGGCCACCGGGCTCCTCGCCCCGACCTCGGCCGGCGCCTCCGTCGTCGCGGTGAGCGCGGACGCCCCTGCGACGGCGGAGATCCTCGCGTCCGCACCGCAGGCGACTACGCCGACCTCGGTCCTGGCGCCGTCCTCCGTCGGCCTGCGTGACGTCCAGGCCGTCAGTCGCTCGGTGGAGCGGAACCCGCTGCCCGACTGCACCGGGGTGGTGGTCGAGACCTCCGGCAACGGCCTGATCCCGGCCAAGGACCTGTGCACGCTGTGGGACGGGACCCACATGCTGCGCGGTGACGCCGCGGTCGCGCTCACCGAGCTGAACGAGAACTTCAAGGCCGCGTTCGGCCGCAACCTGTGCCTCACCGACGCCTACCGGACCCTGGCGGTGCAGCGCCGCCTGGCCTACACCAAGCCTGGCCTTGCGGCGACGCCGGGCACCTCGAACCACGGCTGGGGTCTGGCGATCGACCTGTGCGGCGCCGAGACCGGCTCCTCGGGCGTGATGGGATGGCTGGCCGAGAACGGTCCGGCCTACGGGTGGGTCAACCCGAACTGGGCGAAGCGCGGCGGTTCCGGCGCCTACGAGCCCTGGCACTGGGAGTACCTCCCGGGCACGACCGCGATGGGCACCAACTACTGACCCTCGCGCCGGTCCCCGCGTCCGCGCTCAGCCCAGTCCCACCACCTCGTCCCCGGTCCAGGCAACGAGCTGCTGACCGACGACGGTGAGCGAGACCGTCCCGGCCGGCATCGCGGCACGCCAGAGCGTCGCGCCGTCGGCGATCCGGCGGGCGACCAGCTCGACCCCGCCGTCGCGGTCGCGCTCGGGCAGCAGCAGGACCTCGCCGTCGGTCAGTGCCGAGCCGGTCACGTCCGGGTCGACCGGCGCCCTCCACAGCTCGGAGCCGTCGCCCACGTCGATCGCGGTCGCGGTCGTCCCGTCCTCGAGGATCATCACCCCGTCGACCTGGAGGGTGGCGCGGACCGACGCCACGCCGGGGTGGTCCCGCGACCACCGGATCCGGCCGTTGCGCAGGTCCAGCCCGCGAAGCCGATCCCCGTCGCCCGTCGTCACGAGCGTCGACGCCAGCGAGCCGTCCGTGAGGGCCGGCACCAACGGCGGACCGAGCAGGGCGAACACCCGCATGGCGTGGTCGCTCGTGACCCGGCCCTGGCCGTACGCCCCCTCCGCGTACCACCACCACGTCGCGCGCTCGCCCCCGGGCAGGGTGTACTCCTCGAAGCGGATCGGCTGGCGTCGCGCGTCCTCGGCGTCGCGCTCCTCGCCCGTGGCGAGGTCGAGAGCGATGCCGCCGACGGTGAGCGACTCCGACCGGAGCTCGAGGGCGTCGCTCGCCTCGGTCACCACCGGCTGCCGGCTGGTGTACTCCCACCGCGGGGCCTGGGCCCCGAGGTCCCAGCGGGCCGCGCTCAGCCTGCCGTCGGCGAGACGTGCGACCACCAGGAGGTCCCCGTCCAGGGGCTCGGCGGCCAGGAGGGACCCCTGCACCGCCACCGTCCGGGTCACGGTTCCGGTGCTCGGGTCGAGAAGCACGACACGCGACAGGGGCGCTTCGGCTTCCGACGGGTTCGGGTCCGCCGCGGGGACGCAGGCCACGGTGGCCGGCCCGGCGGCGCCGTCGGCGCCCGGCGCCCGGTCCGGACCGAGAGCCCCGTCCACCGGGAAGCACCGCCCGATGGGCGACGCGTCCCCAGCCCCGACCGTCCACAGCACCCCACCGGTGGCCGGGTCGACCCGCCGGAGCGAGCCGTCCTGCGTGCCCGCGACGAGGAGCACGTCGGCCTGGTCGTCGACGACCCGGCCAGGTGTGCGCCACAGCTCGGCCGGAGGGCTCGACGCCGCCGTCAGGACGCCTGGGGACGCCTCCAGCGCGGCGAGGCGGGCCGCGGCCCGGCGGGCCTCGACGATGCCCGGTGCGATCGCCGCCGCCAGGGCGACCACCGCGACCGCTGCCGCGAGGACGAGCCGTCGCTTGCCGATCCTGCGCACGAGCCGGGCCGTCGCGTGCCCGTCGGGTGGCGCGGGAGCCTGCTCGTCGTAGACCTCGACCCGCGGGTCGCCGGGGGAGTGGGCGCGCAGGGCGATCGCCTCGAGGGCGATCTCGTGCAGCAGGGCGAGGAACTCGTCGACCGGCTCGTCCTCCTCGAGGACGACCTCGATCGTGTCGACCTCGACCAGGTCGACATACGGCCGCCACCCGCGCCGGCTCATGCCACCAGGCTAGTGAGTGGTCCGCGTGCGCGGTGGGCTCAGCGGGGCGGGTTCGCGGCCCAGGGGCGCGGTCGGGCGACCGATCCGGGGCGGACGGGTGAATCCGATCGCATCAAAGGCCGTAGGTCCCCTTCGTTTCCGGGGGTGGACGGTGCCAGGATCGGAGGGACGCGTGCGCGACGTCGCGTACCAGGAAGGTGGCACACATGTCAGAGACGACGGAGACCATCTGCCACTGGGAGCAGGTCCAGCGTCAGTGGAAGTGGGAGTGGGCCAGCTACCACCCTCACCCCGGCGTGTTCTGGACCGCCGACCAGGAGGACGGCACCACTGAGCTCCTGGAGGACGCCACGTTGGCGTCCGAGCCACCCGAGCTCAAGGTGGATCTCACCTACGGCAGCAGGTGGGAGAAGGTCTCCGGCACCGGCACGAACGTCGTCGTCGCCGAGGTGGACCTGCCCGAGGGCGAGTCGCCCGTCGGTGAGGGCTGGCACCTGGCGGAGACCGTCGGGCGCTGAGTCGCGCTCCCGGCGGGGCCGGCTTCGGCTGCGCCGGGAGCCGAGCGTGGTGCGTGTCCGGCCGCCCTCTCAGAGCAGCGCCATGCCCCAGGTGACCTCGTGCGTCTGGCCGGGCTCGAGGTGGACCAGCCGCTCGCCGGTGCGGAACGCGTCGGCGATGCAGCTCATGGGCTCGGCGGCCAGACCGGTGCGCCGCCAGCCGACCGCGTCGAGGTGGTCACCGGTGCAGACCTGCCAGGTGTCCATGGACTCGTCCATCCACACTGCTGCCGTGCGCCCGTCGGGACCGGTGAGCCGGATCCAGGACAGCCCGTCGTCGTCGCGCAGCACGTCGACGTAGGCGTCGTCGAGATCGAGCCCCCGCGCCGACCGCGGCTCGCGCAGGTCGAAGTCGCCGGCCACCGGCTCGGTGCCGATCGGCAGCAGGCGGTCGTCCGTGGTGACCCGCGTGGCGGCGTCCAGCCGCACCGTGCACTCGTCCAGCGAGCCGGCGCCGGGGGAGAGCCACGGGTGGAACCCCACGCCGTACGGCGCCGTCGCGGTGCCCAGGTTCGTCGCGGTGGCCTGCACGTGCAGGCCGGTCGCGGTCAGCCGGTAGGTGACCCGGATGAGCAGGTCGAACGGGTAGCCGCCGCTCGGGGCCGTGCGGGTCTCCAGCGTGACGGCGGACCCGGACCGCTCCGCCACGGTCCAGCGCTGCCACATCACCAGACCGTGCAGGGCCGTCATCCGGCTGGGTTCGGAGATGTCGAGCTGCCGCTCCACGCCCGCGAAGGTGTAGCGGCCGTCCCGGATCCGGTTGGGCCATGGCGCGAGCACCGCGCCGTGGCCGGCCGGCGCCGGCTCGTCGACGTCGAACGGCGTGATGACGTCTCGCTCGCCCACCGCGTAGGTCCGCAGCTTCGCGCCCACGTCGGTCACCGTCGCGGTCTGGTCGTCGAGCGTGAGCGTGATCTGGGCACCGGACAGCGGCGTGGGTTCGTGAGTCACGCGCACACGCTACCGGCCCGGGCGTCGCGAGCCGGCCAGGTTCGCGACCCCGGGAGGAGCGGCCAGTCAGGAGGACGTCTGGAGGTCCCCGGCGAGCTTGTCGAGCTGGTCGGACAGGGACCTCAGGACGCTCGCGAGCTGGTCGGGTGCCTTCGCGGCCGCCGAGTCGACGGCCTGCTTGGCGCTGTCGAGCGCGGACCGGGCCTTGGTGACGGCCTCCTCGCCGGCGTCCTTGCCCTGCTGCGCGACCGTGCGCGCCTGGTCGATGGCCGCAGTCGCCTGGTCGATGGCGCTCTTCGCCTCGGCGCCGGCAGCGCCGAGCTCGTCGGCCTTGGCCTGGGCCTCGTCGACCGCGCCCCGCGCGGACTCCGCGCCCTGCTGGACCCGGTCGCCCAGCTGGTTCCAGTCGATCGAGCCGTTCCCGGAGCAGCCGGCGAGCAGCACGGCGGCGCTCGCGGCCAGGACGACGGCGGTGAGGCGGCGGGACATCGGACCTCCAGGTACGGGGGGACCAGTGTCGCAAACCCAGGCGGCCTGCTGCGACCCGCGGGCACGACGGTGCCCCGCCACGCCGGAGCGTGGCGGGGCACCGGGAGCCGGCGGGTCCGGGTCGCGGACCGTTCGGCTCAGCGACAGGGAGGTGTGGCCACCACCGGGATCACGGGGCGGCGACCTCCTCGACCTGCCGGGCTGCGGCGGCCGCACGGACCTCGTCGAGCGAGGTGCCGTAGTACGCCGCGGCCATCAGGTCCTTCATGTCGTCGAGCATCGGCATGCGGGGGTTCGCCGGCGCGCACTGGTCCTCGTAGGACCGCATCGCCAGGTCGTCGAGCTTGCCGATGAACTGGTCCTCGGCGACGCCCTGAGCGGCGAAGGATGCCGGGATGCCGACCTTCTCGCGCAGCTGCTCCACGGCCTTCGCGTAGGACTCGACGCCCTCCTCGGGCGTCGAGGCAGGCAGGCCCAGGTGCTTGGCGATCTGCTGGAACCGCTCCGGGGCGACGTAGTGCTCGTACTTCGGCCAGCTGGTGAGCTTGGTCGGCACGGTGCCGTTGTAGCGGATCACGTGCGGCAGGAGCGTGGCGTTGGTCCGGCCGTGCACCAGGTGGAACGTCGAGCCGATGGTGTGCGCCATCGCGTGCACGATCCCCAGGAAGGCGTTGCCGAACGCCATCCCGGCGATCGTCCCGGCGTTGTGCATCTTCTCCCGCGCCACGACCGCGGCCTCGCCGTCGGTCACCGACTCCTCGAGGTTCTCGAAGATCAGCTTGATGGCGTGCAGCGCCATGCCGTCGGTGAAGTCGTTGGCGTAGACCGAGACGTACGCCTCGGTGGCGTGGGTGAGGGCGTCGAAGCCCGAGTCGGCGGCCAGGAAGCCGGGCATCTTGCCGGTCAGCGCCGGGTCGATGATCGCCACGGTCGGGGTCAGCGCGTAGTCCGCGAGCGGGTACTTCACGCCGGTCTCACCGTCGGTGATGACCGCGAAGGGTGTGACCTCCGCGCCGGTGCCCGACGTGGTGGGGATGCAGACCAGCTTGGCCTTCTCGCCCAGCGTCGGGAACTTGAACGCACGCTTGCGCACGTCGAAGAACTTCTCGCGCATGTCCGCGAAGACGATCTCGGGGTGCTCGTAGCGCAGCCACATGACCTTCGACGCGTCCATCGGCGAGCCACCGCCGAGCGCGATGATCGTGTCGGGGCCGAAGTCGCGCAGCAGCTCTGCGCCCTTGTCGACGGACGCGATGGTCGGCTCGGGCTCGACGTTGTCGATGATCTGCAGCGCGACCTTGTTGGGCCGCCGGTTCAGCACGTCGATGATCCGGTCGACGAAGCCGAGCTTGGTCATGGTCGCGTCGGTGACGATGGTGACGCGGTTCACGTCCGCCATGTCCTCGAGGTAGCGGATCGCGTTCGGCTCGAAGTAGGTCTTCGCCGGCACCTTGAACCACTGCAGGTTGTTGTTCCGACGGCCGATCCGCTTGATGTTCACCAGGTTGACCGCCGAGACGTTGTTGGAGACCGAGTTCGCGCCGTAGGAGCCGCAGCCCAGGGTGAGCGAGGGGATGAACGAGTTGTAGATGTCGCCGATGCCACCGTGCGAGGACGGCGAGTTCCAGATCACCCGGATCGCCTTGACCCGGCTGCCGAACTCCTCGGCCAGCTCGGCGTCCTCGGTGTGGATCGCGGCGGAGTGGCCCAGCCCGTCGAACTCGACCATCTGCTCGGCGAGCTGCAGGCCGTGCTCGCGGGTCTGTGCCCGCAGCACGGCCAGGACCGGCGCGAGCTTCTCGCGGGTCAGCGGCTCGGCCGGGCCGACCTCGTCGACCTCGGCGATCAGGATCGAGGTGTCGGCGGGCACCGTGAAGCCGGCCATCTCCGCGATGCGCACCGGGCTCTGGCCCACGACGCTCGCGTTGAGCTTGGCGCCCGCGCAGTTCGCGGAGCCGGCCGTGACCCCGAAGATCAGCTCCTCGAGCTTGGCCTTCTCCTCGGCCGAGCAGCGGTGGGCGTGCAGCCGGGCGAACTCGGTCATTGCGACGTCGTAGATCTCGGTGTCGAGGATCGCGGCCTGCTCGCTCGCGCAGACCATGCCGTTGTCGAAGCACTTGGACATCACGATGTCGTTGATCGCGCGCTTGAGCTTGGCGGACTTCTCGACGTAGGCCGGCACGTTGCCGGCGCCGACGCCCAGCGCGGGCTTGCCGCAGGAGTACGCCGCCTTGACCATCGCGTTGCCGCCGGTGGCCAGGATCAGCGCGACGCCCGGGTGGTTCATCAGCGCGTTCGTCGCCTCGATGGAGGGGGTCTCGACCCACTGGATGCAGTGCTCGGGGGCGCCGGCCGCGACCGCGGCGTCTCGCACGATCCGGGCCGCGGCGACCGAGGACTCCTGGGCGCTGGGGTGGAACGCGAAGATGATCGGGTTGCGCGTCTTCAGGGCGATGAGCGACTTGAAGATCGCGGTCGAGGTGGGGTTGGTCACCGGGGTGACGCCGCAGATCACGCCGACCGGCTCGGCGATCTCGACGATGCCGTGCAGGTCGTCGCGGCTGACGATGCCGACGGTCTTGAGCTCGGCCATCGAGTTGGTCACGTGCTCGCACGCGAAGATGTTCTTCACGGCCTTGTCCTCGAAGACCCCGCGACCGGTCTCGGCGACCGCGGCCTTGGCGAGCTGGCCGTGCTGGTTCAGCGCCGCGACGGAAGCCTTCTTGACGATGTGGTCGACGTCGGCCTGCGTGAAGGACGCGTAGGCCGACAACGCCTTGGTGGCCCCCGCCACGAGGGCGTCGATCGCGCCCTCGAGCGTGGCCGGCTCGGCGGCCGGGGTCGTGGCGCGGGTGGGTCGTGTGCTCACTGGCTGCTCCTGGTCGATTCGGACGTATCCGGATCGCCCTTGACCCACCTACGACGCTAGGTGCTGGCAAGGGGTGCCGGGCTGTGCCAAAGGTCCTCGCGCGCGGCGAGATCCGTGGGTTGAAGGTCCCGGGTCAAATCGACCGCTGCCTGTCACGTCCCAGGTGGGCGGGTGTTTTCTCGCTCTGGGCGAAACGCTGGCACTCCGTCCGGAGGAGTGCTGGCACTCTCCATGTGAGAGTGCTAGAACATGAGGTGTGGAGCAGCCCCACCGGGCACCCGTCCGGCGGGGAACGTGACAAGCCCCGGAAGGTCCGGGGCACATCGAGGAGGTGCTCTCGTGGCAACCCGTCTGATCCCGTTCGCCGACCCGACCCGGCTGATGGATGAGGTGTTCGGCACCCTGCGTGACGCGCCGACGGTCGCGTCGATGCCGATGGACCTGTACCGCACCGGCGACCACTACGTGCTCAACATCGACCTGCCCGGCGCCGACCCGGGTTCGGTGGACGTCGCCGTCGAGGACCGCACGCTGACCATCCGCGCCCAGCGCTCCGCGCGGACCGAGGCGGACGTGCAGTGGCTCGCCCACGAGCGGCCCACCGGCACCTACGTGCGCCAGCTCAACCTGGGTCGCGGGCTGGCGCTGGACGCGATCGAGGCCAGCTACAGCGACGGCGTCCTCACGCTGACCATCCCGGTCGCCGAGGAGGCCAAGCCGCGCAAGATCTCGATCCAGCACTCGGCTCAGCCGACCGCCATCACCGCGGAGCAGGGCAGCTGACCTGCGCCACGGCGGCCATCGACGGCCGGTCACCCTCGGCGGTGGCCGGCCGTCGCCGCGTTCGCACGCGCCTGCCCGGCCGTGCTGTGCAGCGGCGGCTCAGCCGCGCAGGGCGGCGGCGATCCGCCGGCCCGCCTCCTCGACCAGGCCGCGGTGCATGGCCAGGTTGAGCCGCACGAACCCGTGCCCCACCTCGCCGCAGCGCGCACCGTCCACGACGGTGACCCCGCTCGCGCGCCCCAGCCAGTGCGCCACCTCACCCGGCTCGAGGTCGCGGGCGGCGGGCGGCAGGGCGTCGCGCAGGTCCAGCCACGCCAGGTAGGTGCCCTCCGGGGGGCGGTAGCCGACCGCGGGCGCCTCGGTCGCGAGCACCTCGGCGAGGCGCCGGGCGTTGTCGCCCAGGTAGACCACGGTCTCGTCGAGCCAGGGCTCGCCGTGGTCGTAGGCCGCCATCGCCGCGACCGCGCCCAGCACGGACACACCCTCCGACGCGTCCTGCCACGCGGCGACGTGCGCGTCGCCGGTGAGCACGACCTGCGCGCACTTCAGGCCCGGGACGTTCCAGCCCTTGGAGGCTGCGGTGGCCGTCACGCAGTGCTGGGCCGCGACGGGGGAGAGGGACGCGTACGGCAGGTGTCGGTGCCCGGCGTGGACCAGCGGCGCGTGGATCTCGTCGGCGAACACCGTGGCGCCGCGCGCCTCGACGACCGCTGCCAGGGCCTCGAGCTCCTCACGGGTGTGCACCCGCCCGGTCGGGTTGTGCGGGTTGACCAGGACCACCAACCCGGCCCCGGCGGCCAGTGCCGCATCGATGCCGTCGAGGTCGAGCGTCGCTCGTCCGTCGGCGTCGGTGGCCATCGGCACCTGGATCACCTCACGACCCCAGGCGGCGGGCATCGTGACGAACGGCATGTAGGCGGGGGTCGGCAGGACCAGCGCCGAGCCGGGCGGCGTCAGGCGCTCGAGCGTGAGCCTCAGGGCAGCGATCACGTCGGGCACCAGCCGGACACGGTCGGCCGGGACCTCCCAGCCGAAGCGGCGGCGCTGCCAGTCCGCACACGCCTGTGCCGCGCCGGCGCGCTCGTGCGGGGGCAGGTAGCCGGTCAGACCGCGGTCGATCGCGTCGTGCAGGGCGTGCGTCACCTCGGGCGCGGTGCCCAGGTCCGACTCGGCGACCCAGGCGGCGATGTCGCCGCGGGTGCCGGTCCACTTCAGGCTGCCGCGCGCACGGAGCAGCTCACGGTCGTCGGTCGGGGTGAGTGGGCACACGCGAGCAGTCTGCCGGACGCCGCGGCCCGGGCGGTCCGCCATCGGCTCCGGGTGCGGCGAACACGGCGAACCCGGGACCAGAGCCGCGGACAGGGGCGCACTCGTGCAGACGGGTGAATTCGGGCATCCATGCACCCCTGTGGCTTGCCCCGCCGGGGTCCGGGATGTGACCGTGTACTCGTCAGCGACAAGGGCAAACCCATCGCGAGGTGGGGACGCAAAGCCGACGGGACCCTCGTGGTCGGCCGGGCTACCGAACGACGAAGGAGAGCGCCATGTCAGCGCACACCACCATCCCCACCGCTCGCCAGGACGCCACCCGCAACGCCCTGCTCACCCCGTCCGAGGTGGCGAGCATGTTCCGGGTGGACCCCAAGACCGTGACCCGCTGGGCCAAGGCCGGCAAGCTCTCGGCGATCCGGACGCTCGGCGGGCACCGCCGCTACTCCGAGGCCGAGGTCCGGATGCTGCTCACCGGGGTGCCGAACCCGCGCGACGGCGAGTGACCCGTTCCTGATCGACACGGCGGCCCCGGGCGGATGCCCGGGGCCGCCGTGGTCTAGCCTCCCGACGGTGGCCGGGGCCGCGGTGAGCGATCGGGCAAGGGGGCGCGCGGTGAGCGATCGGGCAGGGGGCCCGTCGGACGGGTTGCGGTCGGCGGCTGTGTGGCGCGCCGTCGTGAGACCGGTGGTCGGACGCCTGCGGCGCGAGGTCCAGTGGCGCCGCGTCGGCGGCCTGCGCCTGGCGACGGGGCCCGCGCAGGCCCAGCCGTGTCGCGTAGCCGAGCACGCCACGCCGTTGGTGAGGCCGCTGGCCGGTCTCGACCTCGATCTCCAGCGCGGCAAGGTGGTCAACCTCCGGCTGGCCGCCGAGCGCCTCGACGGTCTGGTGCTGCCGCCGGGCAAGCGGCTGTCCTTCTGGTGGCACGTGGGCCGGCCGACCCGGCGCCGCGGCTTCGTCGACGGACTGGTCCTGGACCACGGCCGGATGACGGCCGGCACCGGCGGCGGGCTGTGCCAGCTCACCAACCTGCTCTACTGGATGACCCTGCACACCCCGCTGGAGGTCGCCGAGCGCTGGCGGCACAGCTACGACGTCTTCCCGGACGCGGACCGCACCCAGCCGTTCGGCAGCGGTGCGACGTGCGCGTGGCCGTCCCTCGACCTGCAGGTGGTCAACCCGACCGAGGCGACCTTCCGGCTCGCAGTGCACCTGACCGACACGCACCTGGTCGGTGCCTGGACCGCCGACCGCCCGGTCGACCTGCGCTACGAGGTGTACGAGGTCGCCCACGTCATCGAGCCGGTCGGCCCGGCGGCGCCCGGGGCGTTCGTGCGGCGCAACGTGCTGCGTCGGCGGGTGCTCGACCCGGACGGCGCACAGGTCGCCGACGAGCTGGTCGCCGAGAACCACGCGCTGATGCGCTACCGCCCGCTGCTCGAGGGCGCGTAGCCGGCGGGAACACCGGGAACCGGCCCGTCGTTCCCGTGGCACGTGCACCTGGGAGGCGGGGACGAGATGAGCCCGGTCCAGATGGCGGCTGAGACGTTCGAGGACCTGGTCCGCGACGCGCTCGACGCCCTGCCTGACTGGACCGCGCCGGTGCTGGAGGAGATCGCCGTCCTGGTGCGCGACCAGCCCGAACCCGGCGCCGCGGCCCCGGGCACCACGCTGCTGGGGATCTTCCGCGGATTCCCGGTGACCGCACGCGGCGGCCGGGTGCCGGGCAGCATGCCGAGCACGATCACCCTGTACCGCCTGCCGATCCTCGCGGCGTGCCGCACCGCCGACGAGGTCCCGGGTCGCGTGCTGAAGGTGCTGGGCCACGAGGTGGGCCACGCGATGGGGATCGGCGAGCGCCGCCTACGTGAGCTGGGCTGGTACTAGGGCTCGAGCGGCGGGCGTGGCCCGGCGTCGTGCTCGGCCTCCTCGGCGAGGGCCTCCGCGCTCCGTCGTCCCTCCAGGCGCGTGAAGACCAGGTCGAGCACCACCCCGATCACCAGGCCGGCCACCACGCCGACCACGACGGCGCCCACCGGGTGCCCGGTGAACCACGCGCCCGCCCCCACGCCGATCGCCGCGGAGTACAGCGCCCACGTCGTCGAGCCGATCGCGGCCAGGACCGCGTAGCCGCGCCGGGGGTAGCCCAGTGCGCCCGCCGCCATGTTGACCGCGACCCGCGCGACGGGCACGAACCGGCCGGCCAGGATGAAGGAGCGGCCGCGGTGCCGCAGCGACCGCTCGGCCCACTCGAGCATCCGCCGACCCCGCCCGCGGCGTAGCAGCGGGAACCGGTGGACGTCGATCCGCCGCCCGATCGCGTAGGCCACCAGGTCCCCGACGAAGGCGCCGGCCGCGGCGACCAGGAGCAGCAGCGCGAGGTTGGGGGCACCGGTCGAGGCTGCGAGCGCCGCCAGCCCCACTGCGGCCACCTCGCTGGGCATCGGCGGGAAGAACCCGTCGATCAGCGCGAAGACGAACATCCCGGGGTACACCAGCGGCGACTCGGCGAGGGCGAGGAGCCAGGCCTCCACGGCTGACCTCCTCGATGGCCGCGGCATGCCCGAGAGCCGCGGCGTCTGCGCTGGTCAGAGGGGGTGCCCGAGACAGGATTCGAACCTGCGACCTTCTGCTCCGGAGGCAGACGCTCTATCCACTGAGCTACTCGGGCGCGGGGCAGCACATTACCAGCACGGCGGGCGGCCGCCGCATCGTCGGTGGCCGGCCGGCGACCAGGCCCAGGGTCAGGCCGGCTCGACGCCGATCAGCGTCGACAGGTAGTGGTCGATCTCCGCGACCGCGGCGCGGGCGTCGCCCTCGGCGATCGCCTCGACCAGCGCGTGGTGGGAGTCGTCGTCGTGCGCGGGGTGCTCGAAGTTGAAGCGGATGTTCGCGCTGATCGCGTCCTGGAGGTTCTCGTACAGCGCGATGAGCACCGGGTTGTGCGAGGACTCCGCGATGAGCCGGTGCAGTGCGAGGTCGGCCGCGACCATCGCGTCGAGCTCGCCGGAGGCGTAGGCGTCCGACCGGGTGTCGCGCAGCTGACGCAGCTCGTCGACCTGGGCCGGGGTTCGCCGCACGGCCGCCAGCCGGGCCACCTCGACCTCGAGCGCCCGTCGCACCTCGAGCACGTCGCGCTGGTGGGCGCCGGCGATCTCGCGGCCCATCGCGTTGCCGAGCTCGGAGTCGGAGATGACGTAGGTGCCCGAGCCCTGGCGACGCTCCAGCATCCCGGCGTGCACCAGCGACTGCACCGCCTCGCGGACGGTGTTCCGGCCCACCCCGATCAGCTCGGCGAGCTCCGGCTCGGCCGGGATCCGCGTGCCGATCTCCCACGTCCCGGACGTGATCTGTTGGCGCAGCCTGCCCACGGCGAGGTCGATGAGGTTGGTGCGTCGCATCCCGTCTCCCCACTGAGGTCGTGGGATGAGTGAACACCCAGCAGGGGCCTCGGCGCACGTTTCGCGCCCGGTGTCGCGCCGCGCGAGGGGCCGTCGAGGGTGCCGCCGGGAGCGCTCGGGGGCGGTGCCGGACGCCGTCGCCGGGCGGGGGGAGCGGGCCCGTGCGCCGGTACGATCGGCCGGTGACCCCCGCCGAGCTCTCCGCCGCGCTGCGCGATGTCCTGCTGTCCGCCAGAGCCGATGGCGCCCTGGCGATCGAGGCCGACCAGGTCCCCGAGACCGTCGCGGTCGAGCGTCCCCGGCAGCGCGAGCACGGCGACTGGGCCTCGAACGTGGCGCTCCAGCTGGCCAAGAAGGCCGGGGTGGCGCCGCGGGCGCTCGCCGAGGTGCTCGCCGCCCGGCTCGCGGAGCTGCCGGGGATCGCGGCGGTCGAGGTGGCGGGCCCGGGGTTCCTCAACATCTCCCTCGAGGCCGCGGCGGCGGGCGAGCTCGCGCGCACGATCCTCGAGGCCGGGGCCGCGTACGGGCACAGCGACGCGCTGGCCGGCCAGCGGGTGGACCTGGAGTTCA
The DNA here is from genome assembly GCA_020444245.1 of Actinomycetales bacterium. GTDB lineage: Bacteria > Actinomycetota > Actinomycetes > Actinomycetales > Cellulomonadaceae > Actinotalea. The sequence goes on along the minus strand of JAHLLI010000003.1, from coordinate 183,795 downwards.
TCTCCGCCAACCCGACCGGCCCGCTGCACCTGGGGCACACCCGCTGGGCGGCCGTCGGCGACGCGCTCGGGCGGGTCCTCGCCGCGGCCGGGGCCGAGGTGACCCGGGAGTTCTACGTCAACGACCTCGGCGTGCAGATGGACCGGTTCGGCGCGTCGATCATGGCCGCGGCGCACGGCGAGCCGATACCGGAGGACGGCTACCACGGCGACTACATCGCCGAGATCGCCGCGGACGTCGTGGCCGAGCAGCCCGGCATCGTCGACCTGCCCGCGGACGAGCAGCTCGTGGCGTTCCGCGAGGCCGGGTACGCCCACCAGCTGGCCGAGCAGAAGGCGGTGCTGGCGCAGTTCGGCACGCATTTCGACGTCTGGTACTCCGAGCGCACCCTGCACAGCTCCGGTGCGGTGGAGCGCGCGTTCACCCGGCTCCGCGAGCAGGGCCACGTGTTCGAGACCGACGGCGCGGTGTGGCTGCGCACCACCGACTTCGGCGACGACAAGGACCGGGTGCTGGTCAAGTCCGACGGCTCGCTGACCTACTTCGCGTCCGACACCGCGTACTACGTGGACAAGCGGGTGCGCGGTCACGACGTCTGCATCTACATGCTGGGCGCCGACCACCACGGGTATGTGGGGCGGCTCAAGGCCGTGGCCGCGTGCGCCGGGGACGACCCGGAGCACAACATCGAGGTGCTCATCGGCCAGCTGGTCAACCTGCTGCGGGGCGGCGAGCCGGTGCGGATGTCCAAGCGCGCGGGCACGATCATCACGCTCGCCGACCTCATCGAGTGGGTCGGCGTCGACGCCGCTCGGTACTCCCTGACCCGCTCGTCGACGGACTCGCCGCTGACCCTGGACATCGACGTCATCACCCGCAAGACCAACGACAACCCGGTGTTCTACGTCCAGTACGCGCACGCCCGCACCGTCAACGTCGCGCGCAACGCCGAGCAGCTGGGCGTGCACCGGGCCGACGCTTTCGAGCCCGGGCTGCTGGACCACCCGAGCGAGGGGGTACTGCTCGGCCTGCTGGGGGAGTTCCCGCGGGTGGTGGCCCAGGCCGCTGAGCTGCGCGAGGCGCACCGCGTCGCGCGGTACCTGGAGGAGCTCTCCTCGGCGTTCCACAAGTGGTACGACCAGTGCCGCGTCACGCCGATCGGCGACGAGCCGGTCACCGACACCCACCGCACCCGGCTGTGGCTCAACGACGCCACCCGCCAGGTGCTCGCCAACGGCCTGGACCTGCTGGGTGTGAGCGCTCCGGAGCGGATGTGACCGACGCGCACGTGTGGCCCGCGTCGGCGGCGGTCGGCGCGGACGGCGCGATGCGCGTCGCCGGGGCGGACCTGCGTGCGCTCGCAGCCGAGCACGGCACCCCGGCCTACGTCCTGGACGAGGCCGACCTGCGCTCCCGCGCCCGTGCGTGGCGCGAGGCATGGAACGACGCATTCGGCACCGCGGACGTGTACTACGCGGGCAAGGCCTTCCTGTCCGTCGCGGTGGCCCGCTGGGTGCACGACGAGGGCCTGCGGATCGACACCGCGACCGGTGGGGAGCTGGCCGTGGCGCTGCGGGCCGGGGTACCCGGCGAGGCGATCGGCCTGCACGGCAACAACAAGTCCGACGCCGAGCTGGTCGCCGCCCGTGACGCCGGCGTCGGTCGGGTGGTCATCGACTCGATGGCCGAGATCGACCGGGTCGCCGCCGTGGCGGCCGACGGCTGGGGCGGTGACCCCGGGCGCCGTGCGCCGGTGATGGTCCGGGTGACCACGGGCGTGCACGCCGGTGGGCACGAGTACATCGCCACCGCGCACGAGGACCAGAAGTTCGGACTGTCGGTGGCCGGCGGCCAGGCGCTCGCCGCGCTCGAGGCGGTGCTCGACCGGCCCGAGCTCGAGCTGCTGGGCATCCACTCGCACATCGGGTCGCAGATCCTGGACCCGGCCGGGTTCACGCTCGCGGCCCGCACCGTGCTCGCGCTGCGGTCCCAGCTCGCCGCGCTCACCGGGGTGCTGGTCGAGGAGGTCGACCTGGGCGGCGGCTTCGGGGTCGCGTACCTGCCCGGCGAGGTCCCCCTGGACCCGGTGCGGATCGCCAAGGACGTCGCGGCGACCGTCGCCGACGCCTGCGCGGAGCTCGGCACGCCGCAGCCGCGGATCTCGATCGAGCCCGGGCGGTCGATCGTCGGGCCGAGCACCCTGACGCTCTACACCGTCGGCACCGTCAAGCCCGTCACGCTGGACGACAGCACGGTGCGCACCTACGTGTCGGTCGACGGCGGGATGAGCGACAACCTGCGTCCGGCGCTGTACGGCGCGCGGTACCACGCCGCCCTCGTCTCGCGGACCTCGGACGCCGCGCCGGTCCGCGCCCGGGTGGTGGGCAAGCACTGCGAGAGCGGCGACATCGTGGTGCACGACGTCGACCTGCCCGGCGACGTCGCGGCCGGTGACCTGCTCGCCGTGCCGGTGACCGGCGCCTACGGGCGCTCGATGGCGTCGAACTACAACCTCGTCCCGAGGCCACCGGTGGTCGCCGTGGCCGACGGCGTCTGGCGCGTGCTGGTGCGCCGCGAGACGATCGACGACCTCCTGGCCCTCGACCAGGGCTGATCCGCGCCGTGGTGGCCCCGCGAGGGGTCGGGATGGGGCAGGCTGTGGTCGTGGACCTTCGTTCCCAGTGGGACCCCGTCCCCGGGTACCTCGACGCGGCGAGCATGGGCCTGCCGCCTCGGGTCGTCGTCGAGGCGATGACCGAGGACCTGAGCACCTGGCGGGCCGGGCGCGCCCGTCCCGCCGACTACGACGAGGTGGTGCGCCGGGCCCGCGAGGCCTTCGCCCGGGTGGTCCGGGTGGGCGTCGAGCGGGTGGCCGTCGGGCCCCAGGTCTCGGTGCTCGTGGGGCTGATCGCCGCCAACCTCCCGCGTGGTGCGCGCGTGGTGGTGCCCACCGGCGAGTTCACCTCGGTCACCTACCCCTTCCTCGTGCACGACGACCGGGACGTGCTGGTGGAGCACGTGCCGCTGGCCGGGCTGGCCGACGCGGTGCGGCCCGGCGTGGACCTGGTCGCGTTCTCCCTGGCGCAGTCCGCCGACGGCACGGTGGCCGACGCGGACGCGGTGCTCGCGGCCGCCGCGGACTCCGGGACGATCGTCGTGGCCGACCTGACCCAGGCGGCCGGCTGGCTGCCGGTGGACGCGGGGCGCTTCGACGTCACGGTGACCGGGGCCTACAAGTGGCTGTGCGCCCCGCGCGGCTCGGCGTTCCTCACCGTCGCGCCGCACCTCGCGGACCGGATCAGGCCGGTGTGCGCGGGCTGGTACGCGGGCGAGAGCGTCTGGGCGTCGGTGTACGGGCCGGCGATGGCCCTGGCGGGTGACGCCCGGCGGTTCGACACCTCGCCGGCCTGGCCGGTCTGGGTCGGCACCGCCCCGGCCATGGAGCTGTTCGCCGACTGGCTCGACGACCCGGCCACCGCGCAGGTCGTGGCCACCTACGGCGCGCGGCTCGCAGACCGGGTGCGCGAGGCGCTCGGCATGGAGCCGCAGGGCCGGCCCGTGGTCGCGCTCCCGGACCCGGAGGGCACGCGCCGGCGAGCCCTGGAGTCCGTGGGCTGCCGGGTCGCCGGCCGGGCGGGGATGGTGCGGCTCGCGTTCCACCTGTGGAACGACGACGAGGACGCCGACCGCGCGATCGCCGCGCTCAAGGTTCCGGCGCCACGCTGAGTGTCGACGCCCGAGGGACGGGACGCCTCGGCCACCGGTCGAGCCCGCGCCCGTATCCTGGGCGCGCCCCGGGCGGCGCGCACGGCGGCACCCGGTGACGAGAGGGGTGGGCGTCCGGTGACGGTCCGTGTTGCGGTGCTCGGCTGTGGTGTGGTCGGGACCGAGGTCGTCCGGCTGCTCACCACCTCCGCGGCCGACCTCGAGGCGCGGGCCGGGGCCCCGCTGGAGCTGGTCGGTGTCGCGGTGCGCTCGCTGGACACCCCGCGCGACCCGGTGGTCGACCGCGCCCTGCTGACCACCGACGCCGAGGCGCTGGTGGACCGCGCCGACGTGGTGGTCGAGCTGATGGGCGGCCTGGAGCCGGCGCGCTCGCTGCTGCTGAGGGCGATCGAGAACGGCGCCGCGGTGGTCACCGCGAACAAGGCGCTGCTCGGTGCCGACGGCCCCACGCTGTACGCCGCGGCCGACGAGGCCGGCGTCGACCTGTACTTCGAGGCGGCGGTCGCCGGCGCGATCCCGCTGGTGCGCCCGGTGCGCGAGTCGCTGGCCGGCGACGCGGTGACCCGGGTGCTGGGGATCGTCAACGGCACCACCAACTACGTGCTGGACCAGATGGCCTCGACCGGGGCGGACCTGGACCTCGCCGTGAAGCAGGCCCAGGAGCTCGGCTACGCCGAGGCGGACCCGACGGCGGACGTCGAGGGGTACGACGCCGCGGCCAAGGCGGCGATCCTCGCCTCGCTGGCGTTCCACACCCGGGTGTCGGTGGACCAGGTGCACCGGGAGGGCATCGGTGCGATCACCGCCGAGGACGTGGCGTGGGCGGCCGAGACCGGGCACGTGGTCAAGCTGCTCGCAGTCGCCGAGCGGGTTGCGGCGACCGCCGAGCACCCGGAGGGCGTCGTGGTGCGCGTGCACCCGGCGCTCGTGCCGCTCGACCATCCGCTGGCCGGGGTGCGCCAGGCCTTCAACGCGGTGTTCGTCCAGGCCGAGGCCGCCGGCGAGCTGATGTTCTACGGGCGGGGTGCCGGTGGCCGACCCACCGCGAGCGCCGTGCTCGGCGACCTGGTGACGGTCGCCCGCCACCGCGTGCGTGGCGGTCGCGGACCGATCGAGTCGCGCTACGCGGACCTGCCGGTGCTCGGCATGGGGGCCGCGCCGACCCGCTACCAGGTGCGGATGCGGGTGGCCGACCGTCCTGGTGTGCTCGCGTCGGTCGCGGCGGTGTTCGCCGCGCGCGACGTGTCGATCGAGGCGGTCCGGCAGGCCGACGGCGACGGGACGGCCGACCTGCTGGTCGTCACCCACACGGCGCCTGAGGCGGCCCTGGCCGCCACGGTCGAGGACCTGACGGGGTTGGACGTCGTGGACAGTGTGCTGTCCGTGCTGCGAGTCGAGGGAGCCTAGGTGGCCAACCAGTGGCGGGGAGTCATCGCCGAGTACGCCGACCGTCTGCCGGACCACGTCCAGACCGACGTGGTCACGCTCGGGGAGGGTGGCACGCCGCTGGTCGCCGCGCCTGCGCTCGACCGGCGGACCGGGGCGCGGGTGATGCTCAAGGTCGAGGGGCAGAACCCGACCGGGTCGTTCAAGGACCGCGGCATGACTACCGCGATGTCCGCCGCGCTGCACCACGGCGCCGAGGCGGTGATCTGCGCGTCCACGGGGAACACGTCGGCCTCCGCGGCCGCCTACGCCGCGGCGGCGGGCGTGACCTGCGCCGTGCTGGTGCCGGACGGCAAGATCGCGATGGGCAAGCTGAGCCAGGCCGTGGCGCACGGCGCCCGCCTGCTCCAGGTCGACGGGAACTTCGACGACTGCCTGGTGGCTGCGCGCAAGGTCGCCGAGGCGTACCCGGTCGAGCTGGTCAACTCGGTGAATCCCGACCGGATCGAGGGCCAGAAGACGGCGTCGTTCGAGATCGTCGACTGGCTCGGTGACGCGCCGGAGATCCACGTGCTGCCGGTGGGCAACGCCGGCAACATCACGGCGTACTGGAAGGGCTTCGTGGAGTACGCGACGGACGGACCCGCGACCAGGACCCCGGCGATGTGGGGGTTCCAGGCCGCCGGTGCGGCGCCCATCGTGCTGGGTCATCCGGTCACCGAGCCCGAGACGATCGCGACGGCGATCCGGATCGGCAACCCCGCGTCGTGGGACAAGGCAGTGGCGGCCCGCGACGAGTCCGGCGGGCTGATCGAGGCCGTCACCGACGAGCAGATCCTGGACGCGCACCGCTTCCTGTCGCGCGAGGTCGGGGTGTTCGTCGAGCCCGCGTCGGCCGCCGGCGTGGCGGGGCTGCTGAGGCTCGCCGACGAGGGTCGCGTCCCGCACGGGGCTCGGATCACGGTCACGGTCACCGGGCACGGCCTCAAGGACCCGCAGTGGGCGCTGCGCACGCCGGACGGCAGCGAGGTGCGGCCCGAGCGGGTCGCACCGGACGTCATGTCGATCGTTCGCGCGCTCGGGCTGGAGGAGTCGTGAGGCTCGGCGCGGACCACGTCCGGGTCCGGGTGCCCGCGACCAGTGCCAACCTCGGTCCGGGGTTCGACGCCCTGGGCCTCGCCCTGGACCACCACGACGAGGTCGAGGTCTGGGCGCTCGGCTCGGCCGAGGTGAGCGTGGAGGTCACCGGGGAGGGTGCCGGCGAGCTGCCCACGGGTGAGGACCACCTGGTGGTCCGGGCGATCCGGGCCGCACTCGACGAGGTGGGCGCCCCGCAGTCCGGGCTGCGCCTGCGATGCCACAACACGATCCCGCACGGGCGGGGGATGGGCTCGTCGGCGGCCGCGGTGGTGGCGGGGATCCTCGCCGCCCGGATGCTCATCTCCGAGCCGGAGGCGCTGTACAACACCAGGGCGTTCAAGATCGCCTCGGCCTTCGAGGGACACCCGGACAACGCGGCGCCGGCGATCCTGGGCGGGGCGACGGTGTGCTGGGTCGGCCGGGACGGTCCGCACGCCACCGAGCTGCCGCTGCACCCGGACGTCGTGCCGGTCGTGCTCGTACCGCACGAGCGGCTGGCCACGGCGACCGCCCGGCGGGTGCTGCCCGCGACGGTGCCGCACGCCGACGCCGCGTTCACCGCGGGCCGCGCGGCGCTGCTGGTCCAGGCGCTGTGCCACCGGCCTGAGCTGCTGCTGGCCGCGACGGAGGAGCGGCTGCACCAGGAGTACCGGGCCGACGTCATGCCGCAGACCTGGGCCCTGGTCCGCGCGCTGCGCGACGCAGACCAGGCGGCGGTGGTCTCGGGTGCCGGGCCGTCGGTGCTCGTGCTCGAGCGAGCCTCCGACGGCGACGCCGGCGCCGAGGCGCGCGAGCGGGTGCTCGACGAGCTGGGGATCCGTGACCGGTGGCGAGTGCTCGCGCCGGGTGTGGCCGGAGGGGCGCTGGCCGAGCGGCTCTGAGCCCGAGCGAGGGGGCCGGCGCGGTCCCGGCGGCACCCGGTCGGGTGAAAACGTGCCCGGTTCATCCGGGTCCGGGTGGCACTGTTGGCGCGGTGCTATCCTGGGCCCACCCCCGGTTCTCTCGCGACCTCCGTTCGCATCTACCGCGGGTAATCGCCACCACCGGCCCGCTCAGCGCGGAGCGCGGGCGTGTGGCTCCGACGTGCCGATCAGTTCATCGGGCGTGACCCTGCGGCGCACTCGGGTCGGGTGCCAGCCGCCGACGAGGGGGAAGGATCCTTCGTGTCAGAGACCATCCAGGCCGAGCGCGGGCGCTCCGGCGCACTGTCGTCCATGCGGCTGCCCGAGCTCCAGGCCCTCGCCGCCGAGATCGGCCTGCCCGGCGCCGCCGGCATGCGCAAGCCCGAGCTCGTCGCGGCGATCCGTGAGCACCGTGGGGGCAAGTCCCCGGCGAGGTCCAAGCCCGCGACCGGCGAGAAGCCGGCCGACACGTCCGCGCGACGCCCCGCCGAGGGGCGGGACGACGGCGCGGCCGACGAGAGCCGCGAGAACGGTGCCGGCCAGCGGCGCCGGGGTGGCGAGGGCTCCCGGACGAGCGCGGCGCAGCGCGACGAGACGCTCGGCATCGAGCTGCCGGACCGCAGCGGGGCCCCGCGCACCGGTGACCGGGCCGCCCGGGCCGCCGACGCCGCGCGCGAGGTGACCGAGGCGCGCCGTCCGCGCCGCGCCGGCCGCGAGGAGGGCGCCCCGCAGGCCGACGAGCAGCGGGATCGTCAGCGCGACGGCGGCAACCGGGAGCAGTCCGCGAGCCGCGACCAGTCCGCCAACCGTGACCAGTCCGCGAGCCGTGACCAGTCCGCGAGCCGTGACCAGTCCGCGAGCCGTGACCAGCAGGGCCGTGACGACGACGGCAGCGGTCGTCGGCGCAGGGGCCGCTACCGCGACCGCAACAAGCGCCGGGGTGGCCGCAGCGGCCAGGGTGAGCTGACCGCCTACGAGGAGGTCGAGCTCCGCGAGGACGACGTGCTCGTCCCGGTCGCCGGCATCCTCGACATCAAGGACAACTACGCCTTCGTGCGCACGTCGGGCTACCTGCCCGGCGAGAACGACGTGTACGTGTCGATGAACCAGGTCCGCAAGCAGGGCCTGCGCAAGGGCGACGCGATCACCGGCGCGGTGCGCCAGCCCCGCGAGGGCGAGCAGCAGCCGCAGGGCCGCAACGCCAAGGTCAACCCGCTCGTCCGGCTCGACACCGTCAACGGCATGAGCCCGGAGGACGCGCGCAAGCGGACCGACTTCGGCAAGCTCACGCCGCTGTACCCCCAGGAGCGGCTGCGGCTGGAGACCGACCCCGGTCTGCTCACCACCCGCGTCATCGACCTCGTGGCGCCGATCGGCAAGGGCCAGCGCGGTCTGATCGTCTCTCCGCCCAAGGCCGGCAAGACCCTCGTGCTGCAGGCGATCGCCAACGCGATCACCACGAACAACCCCGAGGTCCACCTCATGGTCGTGCTCGTCGACGAGCGCCCCGAGGAGGTCACGGACATGCAGCGCACGGTCAAGGGCGAGGTCATCGCCTCGACCTTCGACCGCCCCGCGGACGACCACACCACGGTCGCCGAGCTCGCGATCGAGCGGGCCAAGCGGCTGGTGGAGCTGGGCCAGGACGTCGTGGTGCTGCTCGACTCGATCACCCGCCTGGGCCGGGCCTACAACATCGCCGCCCCGGCGAGCGGCCGGATCCTGTCCGGTGGCGTCGACTCCTCGGCGCTGTACCCGCCCAAGCGGTTCTTCGGTGCCGCGCGCAACATCGAGCACGGTGGCTCGCTGACCATCCTGGCCACCGCGCTCGTGGAGACCGGCTCGAAGGCCGACGAGGTCATCTTCGAGGAGTTCAAGGGCACCGGGAACATGGAGCTCAAGCTCTCCCGACAGCTCGCGGACAAGCGGATCTTCCCGGCGGTGGACGTCGACGCCTCCGGCACCCGCCGCGAGGAGGTCCTCATCGCGGCCGACGAGCTCAAGATCAACTGGAAGCTGCGCCGGGTGCTCTCCGCGCTCGACCAGCAGCAGGCGATCGAGCTCCTGCTGTCCAAGCTGCGCGAGACCAAGTCCAACGTGGAGTTCCTGCTCCAGGTGCAGAAGACCACCCCGGGCATGAACGGCAACGACTGAGCAGCGCCGGGACGGGCCGGGAAGGATCCGGCCGGTTCTGGTGTTGGAGCCTTGCCATGGCAGACTGTCCGCTTGGTCTCCGGTTCACGTGGGCGCCCGCCCGCGACCCGGAGGCTCCGTGACGAGGAGAGACCCGTGAAGAAGGACATCCACCCCGCGTACGTCACCACCGAGGTGACCTGCACGTGCGGTACCACGTTCACCACCCGTAGCACCCAGGCGTCGGGCCAGATCCACGCCGAGGTGTGCTCCGCGTGCCACCCGTTCTACACGGGCAAGCAGAAGATCCTCGACACCGGTGGCCGCGTGGCCCGGTTCGAGGCGCGGTACGGCAAGAAGCCGGCCGCCAAGTAGCTCGTCGGACGCCGGCGGGTCCGGCCACCCAGCGGTGGCGGCCCGTCGGCGTCTGCCATGTTCGGGGCACGGACGGGAGGCGGTAGGTGGACAGCGAGCCGTTCGGCGCCGTCGCGCCGTTGCTCGACGAGCACGCCGCGCTCGAGCGTGAGCTCGCCGACCCCGCCCTGCACGCCGACCCCGCCGCGGCCCGCCGCGTCGGCCGGCGCTACGCCGAGCTGCGTCGCGTCGTGGCCGCCTACCGTGCCTGGCTCGCCGCCCGGGACGACGCCGAGGCCGCCTGGGAGCTGGCGGGGGAGGACGAGTCGTTCGTCCCCGAGGCCGAGGCGCTGGTCGTCGCCCGCGACGCCGCCGCCGAGGCGCTGCGCCGGGTGCTGCTGCCCACCGACCCGGACGACGCCCGCGACGTGCTGCTCGAGATCAAGGCGGGCGAGGGCGGCGAGGAGTCGGCGCTGTTCGCCGGAGACCTGCTGCGGATGTACCAGCGCTACGCCGAGCGCCAGGGCTGGTCCACCCAGGTCCTCGACCTGACCGAGACCGGCCTCGGCGGGGTCAAAGATGTCACCCTCGCGGTCAAGGCGCGGTCCGTCGCCGAGCCGGCCGACGGCGTGTGGGCGCACCTGAAGTACGAGGGCGGCGTGCACCGCGTCCAGCGGGTGCCGGTCACCGAGTCCCAGGGCCGGATCCACACCTCGGCGGCCGGCGTGGTGGTGCTGCCCGAGGTCGACGACCCGGCCGAGGTCGAGATCGACCCGGCGGACCTGCGCATCGACGTGTACCGCTCGTCCGGCCCCGGCGGCCAGAGCGTCAACACCACCGACTCGGCGGTGCGGATCACGCACCTGCCCACCGGCACGGTGGTGGCCGTCCAGAACGAGAAGTCCCAGCTGCAGAACAAGGAGCAGGCGCTACGGGTCCTGCGGGCCCGCCTGCTGGCGATGCAGCAGGTCGCCGCCGACGCCGAGGCGTCCGCCGCTCGCCGCTCGCAGGTGCGCACCGTGGACCGTTCCGAGCGGATCAGGACCTACAACTTCCCCGAGAACCGGATCGCCGACCACCGCACGGGGTACAAGGCCTACAACCTCGACCAGGTGCTCGACGGGGACCTGGAGCCCGTGGTGCGCTCCGCGGTCGAGGCCGACGAGGCGGCCCGGCTGGCCGCGGCCGGCGACCGGTGACCGTGGTCCCGACAACCGGCGGCCAGGGCCCCGACGCGTCGGTCCGGGAGGTCACCGCGTCCGGCGCCCCGGACACCAGGGCCCACCTGCGCGCGGTGCGTGCGCTCCTCGCCGAGGCCGGCGTGCCCTCCCCGGACGTCGATGCGCGGGCCCTGGTCGCCCACGCGCTGGGCCTCGCCTCGCTCCCGGTGCCGCTGCCCGACGCCCTCACCCCCGAGCAGGTGAGCCGGCTCGCCCGCGCCGTCGACCGCCGCGTGAGCCGCGAGCCGTTGCAGCACATCGTCGGCCACGTGGGCTTCCGGTACCTGACCCTGCAGGTCCGGGCCGGTGTCTTCGTGCCGCGCCCCGAGACCGAGACCGTCGCGCAGGTCGCGGTCGACGAGGCCGCGGCGCGCGCGGCGGCCGGGCACGAGCCGGTGGTGGTCGACCTGTGCTGCGGGGCCGGGGGCATCGCGTCGTCGGTGGCGACCGAGGTCCCGGCCGCCCAGGTGGTCGCGGTGGACCTGTCGCCCGAGGCGGTCGCACTCACCACGGTGAACGCGTCGGCGGCCGGTGCCCGTGACCTCCGGGTCGAGCTCGGCGACGTGCGCGACGCCGTGCTGCCCGAGCTCGAGGGCCGGGTGGACGTCGTGGTGTCGAACCCGCCGTACATCCCGCCCGACGCCGTGCCGGTGGACCCGGAGGTCCGCGACCACGACCCCGACCTCGCCCTGTACGGCGGCGGGTCGGACGGGCTCGACGTCCCGCGGGCCGTGGTCGCCCGGGCGGCGGCGCTGCTGGCGCCGGGCGGGCTGCTGGTGATGGAGCACGCCGAGGTCCAGGCCCGCGCGGTGCGCGACCTGGTCGCGGCCACGGGGGCGTTCACGGGCGTGCGCACCGGCACCGACCTGACCGGACGTGACCGCATGGTGGTCGCGCGGCGTGCGGCGGGCCCCGCGGCGCCGGTCGGCGACCCCGGCCTAGACTCGCCGACGTGAGGGACTGCACCGACCCGGCGACCTGGGGCCCGGCGCTCGACGAGGCGGTCCACGCCCTGGGTCGTGGTGGGCTCGTGGTGCTACCCACCGACACCGTCTACGGGATCGGCGCCGAGGCGTTCGACGCCGACGCGGTCGCCGCGCTGCTCGCCGCGAAGGGCCGCGGTCGCCAGATGCCACCACCGGTCCTGGTCCCCGGGGTGCCCACCCTGGCCGGCCTGTGCACGGACGTGCCCGACGCGGCCCGCGCCCTGGTCGAGGCGTTCTGGCCCGGGGGCCTGACCGTGATCCTGCGCTCGCAGCCCTCGCTCACGTGGGACCTGGGGGAGACCCGGGGCACCGTCGCGGTCCGGATGCCGGACCACCCCGCGGCGCTCGCGCTCCTGACCAGGACGGGGCCCCTCGCGGTCTCGTCGGCCAACCGGACCGGGCAGCCCGCGGCGCTCACCGCCGCCGAGGCCCGGGCGCAGCTCGGCGACGCCGTGGCCGTCTACCTGGACGGCGGGGCCGCCCCCGGCGGTGTGGCGTCGTCGATCGTGGACGCGACCGATCCGGGCCGGGGCCTGAGGCTGGTGCGTCCCGGGGCGATCGGGATCGACGCGCTGCGCGAGGTCGCCGACGTCGCCGACGGCGGACCTGCATGAGGGCGTACCTGCTCCTGCTGCTGACGGCCGCGGCCGTCGCGTGGCTCACCACACCGCTGGCCCGCCGGCTCGCGACGGCGTCCGGCGCGATCACCGCGGTGCGGGCCAGGGACGTGCACACCGAGCCGATCCCGAGGATGGGCGGCGTGGCGATGCTCGCCGGCATCGCCGTCGCGCTGGTCGTCGGGGCGCAGATCCCGTTCCTGGCGCCGGTGTTCGCCGGTCCGACGGCCTGGGCGATCCTCGGTGCGGCCGGCGCGGTGACCCTGCTCGGCGTGGCCGACGACATCTGGGACCTGGACTGGCTGACCAAGCTCGTCGGTCAGGTGCTCGCCGCCGGCCTGATGGCCTGGTGGGGTGGCGTGCAGCTGTATGCGCTCCCGATCGCGGGGCTGACCATCCCCTCGAGCCGCCAGTCGCTGTTCGCCACGGTGCTCGTGGTCGTCGTGGCGATCAACGCGGTGAACTTCGTGGACGGCCTCGACGGGCTCGCCGCGGGTGTCACTGCGATCGGCGGCTCGGCGTTCCTGCTCTACACCTACCTGCTCACCCGCAACATCTCGGCCGACTACGCCAACGTCGCGAGCGTGGTGATCGCCGTGGTGGTCGGGGCTTGCCTGGGCTTCCTGCCGCACAACCTCAACCCGGCGCGGATCTTCATGGGGGACTCGGGGTCGATGCTCATCGGCCTGACGTTCGCCGCGGCCGGCATCGTGGTCACCGGGCAGGTCGACGCCACCACGCTGACCGCGCGCCAGCAGGTCCCGGCCTTCCTGCCGATCCTGCTGCCGGTGGCCGTCCTGCTCCTGCCGCTGCTGGACATGGGGTTGGCAGTGGTCCGCCGGATGGGCCGTGGCAAGTCCCCGTTCCACCCCGACCGGCAGCACCTGCACCACCGGATGCTCCAGCTCGGCCACACGCAGCGACGTGCGGTGGCGATCATGTACCTGTGGACGGCGGTGTTCGCCCTGGGCGCGACGTCGCTCGTCGCGTGGAGCACGACGCAGGCGCTCGTGGCGATCGGTATCGGCACGGTGGTCGCGCTGGCGCTGACCCTCGGACCCTTGCGCGGCCGGGCCCAGCGCCCGGCGGAGCGGGAAGGAACCTCATGACAGTCCAGCCACCCGCGTCGGCCGATGCCGTGCGTGCCGTCCTGCGGCGAGCGTTGCGGCACCTGCTCTGGCTGCTCGCGGCGCTGGCCGTCGCCGGCTCGGTGTTCGGCTGGTTCGTCGCCGGCGCCGCCGGGGTGTGGGGCGCGCTGATCGGCGTCGGGGTCGCGTTGGTGTTCTCCGGCACCACGGTGCTCGCGCACCTGCGCACCGCCGACGCTCCGGCGACCACCACCGGCGCGGTGATCCTCGGCTCGTGGCTCGCCAAGATGGCGCTGCTCGTCGTGCTGCTCGCGGTGCTCGACGGGCTGACGTTCTACGACCGCACGGTGCTGGTGGCCGTGCTCGTCGTCGGCGTGGTCGGCTCGGCGTACCTGGACTACCTGGCCGTGACCAAGGAGCGCGTGCCCTACGTGGACCCCGCCCCGAGGCAGGACCCGACTACCGAGGCCTGAGACCCAGCGGGAGACACCGCGCCCGGGCACCCCAGAGGACCTCGAAAGCCCCCGGGCAGGGCCCATCGGGTGGGGGCGTTCCGCTGTGAGGATGGGTTAGGATTCCCGCGACGTCCGGGTCCGTCGCGGTGCCGTGGTGCCGCCGAGGACCGCCACGCCCACGAGCCCCGGGGAGCCACCCTGTCCACCGTTGCGACGATCCTTCCGCTCGCCGCCTCCGGTGAGGGCAACGGCTTCCACGCCCCGTCGATCGCCGAGTTCTTCCCGGACGCGATCTGGTTCGCCGGGACGCCGTTCGAGATCAACCGCATCGTGATGGTGCGCCTGCTCACGGCCGCCGTGCTGGTGGTCGTCATGGTGGTGGCCGCGCGCCGCGCGAAGGTGGTGCCGAGCCGCGGCCAGAACATCATCGAGCTGGGCCTGGACTTCGTGCGGGTCAACATCGCCGAGGAGATCCTGGGCCACAACGCCAAGCGGTTCGTGGCGATGCTCACCACGATCTTCTTCTCGATCCTGGTGTTCAACCTCACCGGTGTCGTGCCGTTGCTCAACATCTCGTCGACCGCGCTGATCGGCATGCCGATCGTGCTCGCCGGCTGGGTCTACCTCATGTACCTGTGGTCCGGGGTGAGCAAGTTCGGGGTGGGTGGGTACCTGAAGAACAGCCTGTTCCCACCCGGGCTGCCATGGTTCCTGTACATCCTGGTCACGCCGATCGAGGCCCTCCAGGTCTTCCTGTTCCGCCCGGCGACGCTCGCACTGCGACTCACTGCGAACATGATCTCCGGGCACCTGATCCTGGTGCTCTGCTTCTCGGCTACGCAGTTCTTCCTGTTCGAGGCAGGCGGCGCGCTCAAGGCGGCCTCCGTGCTCTCGCTCGGCGCCGGCGTCGCCTTCACCCTGTTCGAGGTGCTGGTCGCCGCGCTGCAGGCCTACATCTTCACCCTCCTGTCCGCCGCCTACCTGAACATGGCGGTGGAGGAGGAGCACTGATCGCCCGACCGTCCGCTCCGGCGGGCGCAACCGACGCCCCCCGGGGCGCCAGATGAAAGGAAAGCTCGTGGACAGCACCACGCTCGCCGCGGTTGGCGGCAACGTCGCGACCATCGGGTACGGCCTGGGCACCCTCGGCCCCGGCATCGGCCTCGGCATCCTGATCGGCAAGGCGCTCGAGGGCATCGCCCGGCAGCCCGAGGTCGCCGGCCAGCTGCGCACCACCATGTTCATCGGTGTGGCGTTCGTCGAGGTGCTCGCCCTGCTCGGCCTGGTCACCGGCTTCCTGTTCACGTCGTGACCGGCGCTCTGCTCTCGGCGGTGCTCGCAGCCGAGCCCGCCGAGGGGACCATGAACCCGCTGCTGCCGGCGCCGGCCGACCTGATCTGGTCGGTGGTCGTGGCGGTCATCATCGGTCTGGCCTTCTACCGCTACGTGCTGCCTCGCTTCAACGAGGTCCTCGACGAGCGGACCGCGAAGATCGAGGGTGGCATGGCCAAGGCCGAGCAGGCCCAGGCCGAGGCCGCCGCGGCGCTCGCCGAGTACCGCCAGCAGCTCGCCGAGGCTCGCGCCGAGGCCGCTCGGATCCGTGAGGACGCCCGCGGCGAAGGCGCGCAGATCGTGGCCGAGGCCAGGTCCAAGGCGAGCGACGACGCCTCACGCATCGTGGCCAACGCCCAGCGCCAGGTCGAGGCCGAGCGGACCCAGGCCGCGGTGGCGCTGCGCGCCGAGGTCGGTGCGCTCGCGACCGACCTCGCGTCGAAGATCATCGGTGAGTCGCTCGCGGACGAGGCCCGTCAGTCGCGGGTGATCGACCGGTTCCTCGACGAGATCGAGGCGTCGGCGGCCGGCAAGGAGGCGTGATGCGGGGTGCCAGCGTGGCGTCGCTCGAGGCCGTGCGCGTGGGCTTCGAGCCCATGCTGCGCAAGGCCGGGACGAGCGCGTCCACGGTCGGCGCCCAGCTGTTCGCCGTGACCGGAGACCTGGTCGACAACCCCGGGCTGCGTCGGGCCCTGGCCGACCCGTCGCGGTCGGGCGAGGACAAGGCGGGCTTGGCCCGTCAGGTGTTCGGCGCCGCGGACCCGCGGGTGCTCGAGGCCATCACCGGACTCGCCGCCGGACGCTGGTCGAGCGACATGGACCTGGTGGACGCCGTCGAGGAGCTCGCGGCGCACGCGGTCCTGGCCTCGGCCGAGGCCACCGGCGACCTGCCGACGGTCGAGGACGAGCTGTTCCGCTTCGACCGGATGCTGATCGGCCAGCGAGAGCTGCGGCGCGCGCTGGTGGATCGGGTCGCGACCCGTCCGGCGCGGGCGGAGCTCGCCCGGCGGCTGCTCGCGGGCAGGGTGCACCCCGCCACCGAGCAGCTCGTGGTGCAGGCCGCCTACCGCCCCCGCGGCCGGCGGATGTCTCAGATGCTGGCCCGGATGGGCAAGCTCGCGGCGCGCCGGCGCGAGATGCTCGTGGCCACGGTGACCGCGGCCGCGCCGCTGGACGAGGCGCAGACCGTCCGCCTGCGCGAGATGCTCGAGCGGAGCTACGGCCGCAAGGTGCGCATGTCGGTGGCGGTCGACCCGTCGCTGATCGGCGGTCTGAAGGTGCAGGTCGGTGCGCAGGTGGTCGACGCCACCCTGCTGGCACGGATCGACGGAGTACGACGACAGCTTGCCGGTTGACCCCGGCATCCGGGCGAAGGCCCGGGCAGGAGGGCCGCACGCGGCCCACGAGGAGGAGACGACAGACCATGGCTGAGCTGACGATCAAGCCCGAGGACATCCGGGCTGCGCTGGACAGCTTCGTGGCCTCGTACACCCCCACGGGCGCGGTGCGCGAAGAGGTGGGCCGGGTCACGCTGGCCGGCGACGGCATCGCGCAGGTCGAGGGCCTGCCCGGTGCGATGGCCAACGAGCTCCTGGAGTTCGAGGACGGCACGCTCGGGCTCGCGCTCAACCTGGACGTGCGGGAGATCGGCGTCGTGGTGCTCGGCGAGTTCACCGGGGTCGAGGAGGGACAGCTGGTGCGCCGCACCGGCGAGGTGCTCTCGGTGCCGATCGGCGACGGGTACCTCGGCCGGGTCGTCGACCCGCTGGGCACCCCGATCGACGGTCTGGGCGAGATCGAGACCGAGGGCCGCCGTGCCCTGGAGCTCCAGGCGCCGGGCGTGATGGCCCGCAAGTCGGTGCACGAGCCGCTGCAGACCGGCCTCAAGGCGATCGACGCGATGATCCCGATCGGCCGCGGCCAGCGCCAGCTCATCATCGGCGACCGCCAGACGGGCAAGACCGCGATCGCGGTCGACACGATCCTCAACCAGAAGGCGAACTGGGAGACGGGCGACCCGACCAAGCAGGTCCGCTGCATCTACGTCGCGATCGGCCAGAAGGGGTCGACGATCGCCGCGGTGCGCGGCGCCCTGGAGGACGCCGGCGCGCTGGAGTACACCACGATCGTCGCCGCCCCGGCCTCGGACCCGGCCGGCTTCAAGTACCTCGCCCCGTACACCGGCTCGGCCATCGGCCAGCACTGGATGTACGCCGGCAAGCACGTGCTGATCATCTTCGACGACCTGTCCAAGCAGGCCGAGGCCTACCGCGCCGTCTCCCTCCTGCTGCGCCGGCCGCCGGGCCGCGAGGCCTACCCGGGCGACGTGTTCTACCTGCACTCCCGGCTGCTGGAGCGTTGCGCCAAGCTCAGTGACGAGATGGGCGCGGGCTCGATGACGGGTCTGCCGATCATCGAGACCAAGGCGAACGACGTGTCCGCCTACATCCCGACGAACGTCATCTCGATCACCGACGGCCAGATCTTCCTGCAGTCCGACCTGTTCAACGCCGACCAGCGTCCCGCGGTCGACGTCGGCATCTCGGTGTCCCGGGTCGGCGGCGCGGCCCAGGTCAAGGCGATGAAGGGGGTCTCCGGCACGCTGAAGATCGACCTCGCCCAGTACCGCTCGCTCGAGGCGTTCGCGATGTTCGCCTCGGACCTGGACGCGGCCTCGCGCCGGCAGCTGACCCGCGGTGCACGCCTCATGGAGCTGCTGAAGCAGCCCCAGTACACCCCGTACCCCGTCGAGGACCAGGTGGTCTCGATCTGGGCGGGCACGCACGGCAAGCTCGACGACGTGCCGTTGTCCGAGGTGCGTCGCTTCGAGCGGGAGATGCTCGACCACCTGCGCCGCAGCTCCGACGTGCTGACCACCATCGCCGAGACCGGCAAGCTCGACGAGGAGACCGAGGCGGCTCTGGAGGCGGCGGTCGACGCGTTCGCCGCCGGGTTCGTGGTCTCCGGGGACGAGCTCGACGCCGAGATGCCCGAGGCGGCCGAGGCAGAGGCCGACGTCGCCCAGGAGCAGATCGTCAAGCAGAAGCGGGGCTGAGCGTGGCGGGTCAGCAGCGCGTCTACCGGCAACGGATCCGGTCGACCCAGTCGCTGAAGAAGATCTTCCGCGCGATGGAGCTGATCGCCGCCTCGCGGATCGGCAAGGCGCGCGAGCGGGTCTCGGCCGCGGGGCCGTACTCGCGCGCGATCACGCGTGCGGTCTCGGCGGTCGCGACCCACGCCGGCGTCGACCACCCGCTGACCACCGAGCGCCCGGACGCCACGCGGGCCGCGGTGCTGGTGATCGGCGCGGACCGCGGCATGGCAGGCGCCTACACCGCGTCGGTGCTGCGCGAGGCCGAGCGGCTGGTCGGGCGCCTGGCGGAGGACGGCAAGCGGTCCGAGCTGTACGTGGTGGGTCGCCGCGCGGTCTCCTACTTCACGTTCCGCGGCCGGGACATGGTGCGGACCTGGACCGGCGAGTCCGACGCCCCGTCGGCCGACCTGGTCGGCGAGATCGCCCGGACGTTGCTCGACGCGTTCCTCACACCCGAGGAGGACGGCGGCGTCGGCGAGCTGCACATCGTGTACACGCAGTTCGTCAACATGGTCACCCAGACCCCGCAGATCCTGCGGATGCTGCCGCTCGAGGTCGTCGAGGCCGAGGTCTCCGAGACGCACGAGGCGTTGCCCCTGTACGACTACGAGCCCTCGCCCGAGCTGGTGCTCGACGCCCTCCTGCCGCGCTACGTGCAGAGCCGGATCCGGTCCTGCCTGCTCCAGGCGGCCGCCTCCGAGCTCGCCGCCCGCCAGCGTGCCATGCACACGGCGACGGACAACGCCGAGGACCTCATCCGCACGTACACCCGGCTGGCCAACCAGGCCCGCCAGGGTGAGATCACCCAGGAGATCACCGAGATCGTGTCCGGCGCCGACGCGCTGGCCGCCTCCTGACACCGACCACCACCGGAAGGCAGGACCATGACAGCGACCACCACCGACCAGGCTGCGCAGCAGGCGGCATCGGTCACGGGCCGCGTCGCCCGGGTGATCGGCCCGGTCGTCGACATCGAGTTCCCCGCGGACGCGATCCCCGACATCTACAACGCGCTCACCGTCAAGATCGACCTGTCGGCGCAGGGCGAGGGCGAGTCCGTGATCGACATGACCCTCGAGGTCGCCCAGCACCTGGGCGACTCGATGGTCCGCGCGATCGCGCTCAAGCCGACCGACGGCCTGGTCCGCGGCGCGGTGGTCACCGACACCGGCGCCGCGATCAGCGTCCCGGTCGGCGACGTGACCAAGGGCCACGTGTTCAACGTGACCGGTGAGGTGCTCAACCTCAAGGAGGGCGAGACGCTCGAGGTCACCGAGCGCTGGCCGATCCACCGCAAGCCGCCGGCCTTCGACCAGCTCGAGTCCAAGACCGAGATGTTCGAGACCGGCATCAAGGTGATCGACCTGCTCACCCCGTACGTGCAGGGCGGCAAGATCGGCCTCTTCGGCGGCGCCGGCGTGGGCAAGACGGTGCTGATCCAGGAGATGATCTACCGGGTCGCCAACAACCACAACGGCGTGTCGGTGTTCGCCGGGGTCGGGGAGCGCACCCGCGAGGGCAACGACCTCATCCAGGAGATGACCGAGTCCGGCGTCATCAAGCAGACCGCGCTGGTGTTCGGCCAGATGGACGAGCCGCCCGGCACGCGTCTGCGCGTGGCGCTGTCCGGCCTGACCATGGCCGAGTACTTCCGCGACGTGCAGAAGCAGGACGTGCTGCTGTTCATCGACAACATCTTCCGGTTCACCCAGGCCGGCTCCGAGGTCTCGACGCTGCTCGGCCGGATGCCGTCCGCGGTGGGCTACCAGCCGAACCTCGCGGACGAGATGGGCCAGCTCCAGGAGCGGATCACCTCGACCCGCGGCCACTCGATCACCTCGATGCAGGCGATCTACGTCCCCGCGGACGACTACACCGACCCGGCCCCGGCGACGACGTTCGCCCACCTGGACGCCACCACCGAGCTCTCGCGCGAGATCGCCTCGCGTGGTCTGTACCCCGCGGTGGACCCGCTGGCCTCGACGTCGCGGATCCTCGACCCGCGGTACGTCGGCAGGGACCACTACGACACCGCGGTGCGGGTCAAGCAGATCCTGCAGCGCAACAAGGAGCTCCAGGACATCATCGCGATCCTCGGCGTCGACGAGCTGTCCGAGGAGGACAAGATCGTCGTCTCGAGGGCCCGTCGCATCCAGCAGTTCCTGTCGCAGAACACCTACATGGCGACCCAGTTCACGGGTGTGCCGGGCTCGACGGTGCCGCTGACGGAGACGATCGAGGCGTTCTCCAAGATCGCCGACGGCGAGTTCGACCACATCGCCGAGCAGGCGTTCTTCAACATCGGCGGCCTGGAGGACCTCGAGCGCAACTGGGACCGGATCCGCAAGGAGCTCGACTAGTGGCCAACCTCGAGGTCGAGCTGGTCGCGGCCGACCGGACCGTCTGGTCCGGCGACGCGACGCAGGTGAGTGCGCCCGCCGCCGACGGTGACGTCGGCATCCTGGCAGGTCACGCCCCGCTGCTGGCCGTGCTGCGACCCGGCACCGTGCGGGTCCGCGGCCTGGACGGCAGCGTCCTCGAGGCCCGGGTCGACGCCGGCTTCCTGTCGGTCGACAGCAACCAGGTGACCGTGGTGGTGGACTCCGCCGAGGTCCTCGGGGGGGCGACGAGGTAGCGAGTGGTGGAGCCGGGGCTGCTACTGGTTCTGGGGGCGCTGCTCGTTGCCCTGGCACTGCTGTTCGGCATGATCTCGCGCCAGCGTCGGCTCACCCACCGGGTCGGCTCGTTCGGCTGCCGCTACGCGGCCGACCCGGAGACGCCGCTGCTCGCGGTGCCGGGGGTCGCGGGGTACGGGACCGGGCGCCTGGACTGGTGGCGGCTCGTCTCGCTCTCGGCGCGGCCGGCCCACAGCTGGTCGCGCGACCGGCTCAAGGTCGTGGGCAGCGAGAGCCTCGGTGAGGTCGACGACCGCGGGCGGCCGCTGCTGGTGGTGCACTGCAGGCACGACACGGAGGAGTTCGCCCTGACCATGACCACGCAGGCCTACGCCGGCCTGGTCTCCTGGCTCGAGGCCCGGCCCCGACGCGCCAGGGCGTTCTGAGTGCGGCTCGTCGTCGCGCGCTGCAGCGCGCAGTACACCGGACGGTTGTCCGCGCACCTGCCTCTGGCCACCCGCCTGCTGGTGGTCAAGGCCGACGGCAGCGTGCTGCTGCACTCCGACGGCGGCTCGTACAAGCCGCTGAACTGGATGAGCCCGCCGTGCACCCTGACGGTCCTCGACCCGGGCGACGAGGCCGCCGGGCGCGGCGTCGACCAGGTCTGGGTCGTCCAGCACGCCAAGTCCGACGACCGGTTGGAGATCGAGCTCCACGAGGTCCTGCACGAGTCCGCCCACGACCTGGGCGTGGACCCGGGCCTGGTCAAGGACGGCGTCGAGGCCCATCTGCAGGCCCTGCTCGCCGAGCAGATCCACCTGCTGGGCGCCGGGCACGTGCTCGTCCGGCGCGAGTACCCCACGGCGATCGGTCCGGTCGACATCCTGGCGCGCCACCCCGAGGGCGGCACCGTCGCGGTGGAGATCAAGCGGCGCGGGGACATCGACGGCGTCGAGCAGCTCACCCGCTACCTGGAGCTGCTGGGCCGCGACCCGCTGCTGGCCCCGGTCCGTGGGGTGTTCGCCGCGCAGGAGATCCGACCTCAGGCCCGGGTGCTCGCCCACGACCGGGGTATCGCCTGCCTCGTGCTGGACTACGACGCGATGCGTGGGGTCGACGACGTGGAGTCGCGGCTGTTCTGAGTGCGCCGGCGCCGGCGAGAGGGCCGGCACATTCGTGCGCGGTGGTTCCCCCGGGGGCCCTGTCTCAGCACAATGGCCGCATGGCAGAGTCGCCCGGTCCCTGGTCCCTGCACGGCCGGGTGGTGACCCCGGACGGGGTGGTCGACGGCTACCTCGTGGTGGATGGTGAGCGGATCGTCGAGGTCGTCCCGGGTGGGCCGGGCGCGGCACGGGCCGCGGTCGACGCCGCTGACCTGGGCCTGACGGAACCCCTGACGATCCTGCCGGGACTCGTGGACCTGCACTGCCACGGCGGCGGGGGCGCGGGGTTCCCGGACGCGACGGAGCCCGAGGTCGCGATCACCGTGGCCACGGAGCACCTGCGCCACGGCACCACGTCCCTCGTGGCGTCCCTGGTCACCGACGCGCCCGAGAACCTGCTGGAGCGGGTGGCGGTGCTCGCTCCCCTGGCGGAGGCCGGCCAGCTCGCGGGCATCCACGTGGAGGGCCCCTTCCTCTCGCCTGCCCGGTGCGGCGCGCAGGAGCCGTCCCTGATGACGTCCGGCGACGTGGGTCTGGTGCGCGAGCTCGTGTCGGCCGCGAACGGCCAGATCACGGCGCTGACGGCCGCGCCGGAGGTCCAGGGCGTGCTGGGCGTCGGCGGGGTGTTCGAGGCGATCGTCGCCGCCGGGATCGTGCCGTCGATCGGGCACACCGACGCCACCGCGGAGGTGGTCGACCACGCCGTCGCCGAGGCGCGCCGGCTGCTGGGCCACGGTGGCCGCTCGCCCCGCCCGCTCGCAGCGCACCTGTTCAACGGCATGCGTCCGCTGCACCACCGCGACCCCGGGCCGGTGGCCGCCCTCCTCGCGGCAGCCGGGCGCGGGGACGTCGTGGTCGAGCTCATCGCGGACGGGGTGCACCTCGCGCCGGGGACGGTACGCGCCGTGATGGAGCTCGTGGGCCCCGACGCCGTGGCCCTGGTGACCGATGCGATGGCCGGGGCCGGGATGCCGGACGGCTTCTACCGGCTGGGTCCGGCTCGCGTCCAGGTGACGGATGGTCTCGCGCGGCTGGCGCGGGGCGGGGCGATCGCGGGCGGGACGGCCCACCTGCTGGACGTGGTGCGCGCCACGGTGTCCGCCGGCGTGCCGCTGGCCGACGCGGTCCGGTCGGCCGCGACGACGCCGGCCTCGGTGCTGGGGCGCCCGGACATCGGCGCGCTCGAGGCGGGGCGGCGCGCGGACCTGGTGGTCGTCGACGCCGACCTGCGGCCGCTGCGGGTGATGCGGGCCGGGACCTGGTTGACCTGACCGAACGCGACGGGACCGCGCCTGCGGCCGGGGCGGGGCCACGGCAGGATGGCGGTGTGTCGAAGGACGGGGAGCGGTCGGCGGACCGCCTGGCCGCGCTGCGTCGCAGCTACCTGCTGGGCGGCCTGGACGAGCGTGACGTGGACCCCGACCCGATCGCGCAGCTGCGCCGCTGGCTGGACGACGCCGAGCGCGCGGGGGTCGTCGAGCCGAACGCCATGGTGCTCGCAACGGTGGACGCCGATGGCGACCCCGCGGCGCGCACCGTCCTGCTCAAGGGCCTGGACGCTCGCGGTCTGACGTTCTTCACCCAGCGCCGCTCGGACAAGGGGCGCCAGCTGGCTGCCCGTCCGAGTGCCGCCGCGGTCTTCGTCTGGCACGACCTGGACCGCCAGGTGACGGTGCGCGGACCGGTGACCGAGGTGGAGCCCGGCGAGGCCGCCGCGTACTTCCGGGCTCGCCCGAGGGGCCACCAGCTGGCCGCCTGGGCCAGCGAGCAGTCCAGCCCGGTCGCCGACCGGGCGGCCCTGGAGAGCGGGTATGCGCGAGCCGAGGCACGGTTCCGCGGCGAGGTCGCGGTGCCCGACCACTGGGCGGGGTACCGCATCACCCCGCGCAGCGTCGAGCTCTGGCAGGGCCGGCCGGACCGCCTGCACGACCGGCTCCGCTACCGCATGGCCGACGGACGCTGGACGCTGGAGCGGCTCCAACCGTGACGGCCGTACGCTGGTCGCCGTTGTCCGGGACGGTATGGCGGAGGTGCACGGATGAGCCGGTCGTTCGACCGCGGTTTCCTGTGGGGCGCGGCGACCGCGTCCTACCAGATCGAGGGAGCCGTCGACGAGGACGGGCGCGGGCCGTCGATCTGGGACACGTTCTCCGCGACGCCGGGCAAGGTGGCCGACGGGCACACCGGTGCGGTCGCGGCCGACCACTACCACCGGATGCCCGCCGACGTGGCGATGATGCGTGAGCTCGGGCTCGACGCCTACCGGTTCTCCCTGGCCTGGCCGCGCATCCAGCCTGCGGGCTCCGGTCCCGTCGAGCGCCGCGGCCTGGACTTCTACTCGCGGCTCGTCGACGAGCTGCTCGCGGCCGAGATCGAGCCGATCATCACGATGTACCACTGGGACCTGCCGCAGCCGCTGGAGGACGCGGGGGGCTGGCCGGCGCGCGAGACCGCCGAGCGGTTCGGCGAGTACGCCGCGATCGTGGTGGACGCGCTGGGCGACCGTGTGCGCCGGTGGACGACGCTCAACGAGCCGTGGTGCTCGGCGTTCCTCGGCTACGCCTCGGGCGTGCACGCCCCGGGGCGGACCGACCCTGCCGCCGCGCTCTCGGCGGTGCACCACCTCAACCTCGGCCACGGCCTGGCAGGTCAGGCCGTCCGAGCTGCGCTCGGCGAGCAGGGGATGTTGTCGCTCACGCTCAACCTGCACGTCGTCCGGCCCGACTCCGACCGCCCCGAGGACCTGGATGCGGTGCGCCGGATCGACGCCGTGGCGAACCGGTCGTTCCTCGTGCCGGTCCTGGAGGGGCACTACCCCGAGGACCTGCTGGCCGACACTGCACGCGTGACGGACTGGGGCTTCGTGCAGGACGGTGACCTGGCGGTCGCGCACACCGGCCTGGACGTGCTCGGCGTCAACTACTACTCGACGCAGCGGGTGCGCCACGTCGCCCCTGGGACGCCGCGCTCGATGGCCGACGGGCACGCCGCATCGGCGCACTCGCCGTGGGTGGGCGCCGACGACGTCGAGTTCCTCCCGATGCCCGGCCCGCACACGTCGATGGGCTGGAACATCGACCCGACGGGCATGACCGAGCTGCTGACCGGTCTGTCGCAGCGCTACCCCGGGCTGCCGCTGATGATCACCGAGAACGGCGCGGCGTTCGAGGACGAGGTCAGCGCTGACGGGGCGGTGCACGACCCGCGCCGCGTCGCCTACCTGCACGACCACGTCGAGGCCGTGGGCCTGGCCATGGACGCCGGTGCCGACGTCCGCGGCTACATGGTCTGGTCGTTGCTCGACAACTTCGAGTGGGCCTACGGCTACCACAAGCGGTTCGGCATCGTGCGGGTCGACTACGACACCCAGGCGCGGATCTGGAAGGACTCCGCGTCCTGGTACCGCGACCTCGTCCGCACCGGTCGGCTCCCTGCCGCGCCGGCGCAGACCTGAGTGGGCCGCCCGGAGCGGGGCGGCCCACCCGATGGGTCAGAAGACGTTCGGGTCGATCAACGTGACCGACTTCCGGAAGTAGGTCGTCGGAGCGTTCGGGTTGAGCGAGTCGGGCAGAGTGATGCTGTTCTCCTCGCCCGGCAGCCAGGCCTGCCCGGTCGACCTGGCGTACGAGCACACCCACGGGTGCAGGTCCACACCGTTGCGCCGGTACGTGACGCATACCTTGACGACGCGCTTGCCGTTGTAGAGGTTGCCCGCCGCGTAGGCGCGCCCGTTGTACGTGAGCTGAAGACGCTCGGTGCTCTTCGCGTAGCTGGATCCCCACCAGAACGTGGTGGTGTTGACCAGGCCGGCGGGTGACGCACCCGTCATACGGCGCGACGCCTTGGTACCCGACCCCACCGCGACCTCGTCCTCGATGACCACGAGGCCGCTGCCGGGTCCGATGTCCGCCACGGTGGCCCCGGGCGCCTGGTCGCCGTCGTCGATCGCGGCCGAGGCCGCTCCCTGGCTGCCGACGATGAGCACGGCGGACAGCAGCGCGGTGGACAGGTTCCTTCTGAATGCCATGGTTCCCCCTGTTCCTGTGCCTCCCCCTGAGGCGCAGTCGTGCGGCGCGTGGTGATGGGCGCCGCGCGGCAACGCTAGCAGCCGGTCCTTGCGCGCCGAGGCCCCTCGGCCGCGCCGGTCACCGCGGGCACAATGGGGCCATGGCCCGGCGATCGTCGAAACGTCCGTGGGGTGCCGCGCACCCCGAGCTGGACGTCGAGCGGGCCCGCGGGGGCACGAGGTCCGAGGAGGGGCCGGACGGCACCTGGACGGTGCGCTCGGTGACCTCGCAGGACAAGACCTATCTGTGCCCCGGGTGCCGGCAGGAGATCGTGCCCGGCACGCCGCACGTGGTGGCGTGGCAGACCGACGCGCTGCTGGGCGCCGACGCCGCGCTCGAGCTGCGCCGGCACTGGCACCGCTCGTGCTGGAGCCGCCGGGGCTCGCGCCGGTGAGCCAGGCGCTGCCGCGCCTGGTCGCGACCGATCTGGACGGCACCCTGCTCCGGCCGGACGGCACGATCTCGGAGCACACCTCCAGGGTGCTCACGGCCGTGCGGGACCTCGGCGTCGAGATCCTCGTGGTCACCGCCCGCCCGCCGCGCTGGCTGGCTCCGGTGGCCGGGCTCGGCCACGCGACGGCGATCTGCCTCAACGGCGCGGTCGTGGTCGACGTGGCGACGTCGCGGGCGATCGAGCGACACCTGATGGATCCGCGGCTCACCCGCGCGGTCGTGACGGACCTGCGGCGAGCACTGCCCGGATCGGTCTTCGCGGTCGAGACCCCGGAGGGCATGCTGGCCGAGCGCGGCTTCGAGGGATGGCAGACGCAGGCCTCCCGCGCGGAGCGGATCGAGGACGTGGCGGACACGGCAGCCGGCAAGCTGTTGGTGCGCTGCGCGGGCGTGGACGACGACGTGTTCGGGGCCCAGGTGCGTCAGGTGGTGGCCGGCCGGGGCCAGGTCCACGACTCCGGGGCCGTCGGGCTGGCCGAGATCGCGGCGCCGGGCGTGACGAAGGCCTCGACCCTGGCGCGCTGGGCGGCCCAGCGCGGCATCGAGGCCGACGAGGTGTGGGCGTTCGGCGACATGCCCAACGACCTGGAGATGCTCACCTGGGCCGGCCGTGGGGTGGCCGTGGCGAATGCGCACCCCAGGGTGCTCGCCGCGGCCGACGAGGTCTGCGGGTCCCACAGCGACGACGGCGTGGCCCGGCGCCTCGAAGCCTTGCTGCCCTGAGGCCCGGTCAGGCCGCGTGGACCGCCGCCTCGCGGGCGTCGACCACAGCGCCGACCGCGGTGGAGAGAGGTTCGGCGTCCAGCCGCCGCGCGCTGGTCACGCACTGCTGGGCGAGCTCGCGCACCTGCCCGATGAGCGTGAGACCGGCGTTGAGCTGCTCGTCGATCGGACCGGTGTACGGGTCCAGCTGCCGGGACAGCCCGTAGCGTGGGATCAGCAGGCGCCAGGTCGCCAGGAGCCGCTGGAACTCGAGCATCTTCTCCTGGACCTCGATCAGGGCGTCCGCGACGTCGTCGAGGATGGCGTGGGTCATCGCCATCTCCCGGGTGACGGTGGTGGCCGTCTCCTCGAGGGCGTGGCACAGCTGCTGGACGTAGACCGGCGCGCGCTCGGGTGCCTCGGAGGCCGCCATCTCGCGGGCGAACTCGGCGAGCGTCTCGTCGTGCAGCCGCGCGAGCGCGTTGCGGAGCTGGAGCTCGGAGATGCCGAGGCGGGCGCGGCCCAGGAGCCGGGCCAGCTCGTCGAACGCCCCGCGCAGCCATCCGCTGGTCTCTGCGAGGGGACGGGCGACCTTCGCCAGGACGGGCTGGGTGTCGGAGACCTCCCGCGAGGCCGAGGTGGCGGACATCACGGCGCCGTCGAGCTGCGCGACGGAGCCGACCGTCCGCGCCGAGGCCTCGGCCAGAGCGCCGGACAGAGCCTCGAGCTCGGCGAGCGCCGCCTCCTGGGTGTCCAGCGCGCGGTCGACGGAGATCGCGGCGTCGACGAGGCCGCGCGTGACACCGTCGACCGGGTCGCGCGGGTCGGGGGCGGTCCACGAGGTCGCTGCGCGGCGCGCCGCGACCTCGGCGGGAACGGCGTGACGGATGAAGTCGGAGTAGTCGGCGAACCCGAGGCCGGCGATCGCCTCCTGGATCGTCTCCGCGCCGGACCGTGCCGCCTGTGCGCGGCCGGCCCCCTCGCGTCGCGCCTCGAGCTCGGCCGGGCGCACCTGGTCGTAGAGCGCGGCCGCGGTGCGGAACGTGTCGGTGACGCACGGCCGCTGGCGCACCGACAGGAAGCCGTCGCCCAGGGGCGTGATCGTGGCGAACACCCAGTAGGTCGCCCCGTCGGCGGCCAGGTTCGCGACGTAGCCGGCCATCGGCCGCCCGGAGAGGAGCAGGTCCCACATGATGTGGAACACCCCACCGGGCATGTCGGGGTGCCGGATGATGTTGTGCGGCGCCCCGAGCAGCTCGTCCATCGAGTACTGCGCGTAGTGGCAGAAGACCGTGTTCGAGCCGTCGATGACGCCCTTGCGGTCCGTGGTCGAGAAGAAGAGGTCCTCGAACGCGACCTCGCGCTCGACGGACCCGGCCTGCGCCGTCATCGGTTGCCTCTCGCCGGGGGATTGGCGCCCGCGCCGTGGCGGGTGGTCCATCGAGGTTAGCCGCGATCGTGGGTCCGAGATCCCCGACTAGGCTCAACTCGATGGCGAATTCACCCGTTCCGATCCGCGCGATGTCCGTGCTGCCCGCCCGCCGCACCGACATCGAGCTCCACACCGCCGACGGGTTGCGGCTCGTGGGCGAGCTCGCCCTGCCCGCGGACCGGCCGCCCGTCGCCACCCTCGTGACGCTCCACCCGCTGCCCACCCACGGCGGGTTCATGGACTCCCACGTGCTGCGCAAGGCCGCCTGGCGGTTGCCGGCGCTGGCCGACCTCGCGGTGCTGCGGTTCAACACCCGGGGGACGTCCTCCCCGCGTGGACGCAGCGACGGCGAGTTCGACGGTGGCCGCGGCGAACGGTACGACGTCGCGGCAGCGATCGAGTACGCCGAGTTCCACGACCTGCCGGCGCCCTGGCTGCTCGGCTGGTCGTTCGGCACCGAGCTGGCGCTCATGCACGGTGCGGATCCCGCGGTGCGGGGCGCGATCCTGCTCTCCCCGCCGCTGGCCCGGGCCACGGACGCGGACCTGGACCGCTGGGACGCGTTCGGCCGGCCGCTGGTGGCGCTCGTGCCGGAACTCGACACCTACCTGCGGCCGGACGAGGCGCGGCGGCGGTTCGCCCGGGTCCACCAGGCCGAGGTGATCGGGGTCGAGGGCGCCAAGCACCTGTGGGTCGGAGAGCCCGCCGTGCGCCGGGTGCTCGACGAGGTCGTCACCCACGTGCTGCCCGGCCACAGGTCGCTGCCGACCACCTGGGACGGTCCGATGACCACCGCGGCGCAGCCCGCCGCCACGTCCGAGGAGGGCGCCCGGGCCGGGGCGCCGGAGAGTGAGGACCGATGACCACCGACGGCATGCTCGCGCTGCACCGGCTGCGCGCGGGGCGACCCGGATCGGTACCGCTGGTGCTGCTGCACGGCTTCCCCCTGGACCATCGCATGTGGCTCGACGTGACGGACCTGCTGCCCGGCGACCCGACGGTGCTCGCCGTGGACCTGCCGGGTTTCGGGGTCTCTCCGATCGGCGAGGACGTGGCCGAGGCCCTCGGTGGCCAGGGACCGTCGATCGAGGTGATGGCCGACGGGGTCGCCGCGACCCTGCGCGGCGCGGGCGTGACCCGCGTGGTGGTCGCCGGGCTGTCGATGGGTGGGTACGTCGCGATGGCCTTCGCCGAGCGCCACGCCGACCTCCTCGCGGGTCTCGCGCTGCTGGACACGCGATCGGGCGCGGACGCCGACGCGGCTCGGGACAACCGCCTGCGGATCGCGGACGCCGTGCTCGCGGAGGACTCGGTCGAGCCCGTGCTCGGCATGCGCACGACGCTGCTCGGCGCGACCTCCCGGGTGACCCGTCCGGACCTGGTCGAGCACCTGGAGACCTGGATCGGCGACCAGGGGCCACGCGGCGTGGCGTGGGCACAACGTGCGATGGCGGCGCGGCCCGACCGCACAGCGGTGCTGCGCGAGGTCACCTGCCCGGCGCTCGTCCTGGTGGGCGAGCAGGACGAGATCGCGCCGCCGGAGGCCGCCGGGGTGATGGCGGAGGCGCTGGGCTGTGAGGTCGTCGTGGTTCCCCGGGCCGGCCACATGACGCCGATCGAGAACCCGGAGCCCGTCGCGGCCGCGCTGAGCGGGCTGCTGCACCGGGCGGGCGGCTGAGCGTCCCATGAACCCACTGCGCGCGTATCTGGACGCCTGGCTCTGCCGGGACGTCTCGGCGGCGCGCGCGGTGCTGGACGACGGGTGCGTGGTGGTCGACTCGCACGGGGTCGTGCTGCGCGGCGCCGACGCCGTGGTGGACTGGTTGAGTGGCTGGATCCGCGCGGGCGGCATGGTGCACACCGTCGAGATCGCCGAGGAGTCCGAGTCGGACGGCGTCATCACCGCGCAGTGGGCGCTCGAGGTCACCTGGCAGGGCGTGCGCGCGCAGGTGGAGGGCCGTTCGGTGGCGCATGTCCGGGACGGGCTGATCACCTACCTGCGCGAGTACACCACCAGCGGTCCGCTGGGGGACTGGGACGGCACCTGGCAGCCGTGACCGGCCCGCTACGAGCCCGCGGCGCCGTCCAGGACCCGGGCCAGGGCGTCGGCCAGGTCGATCGACTCCCCGTCCCGCGCACCGGCGCCGAGCACCAGCGGTGGGTCCGACGGTGTCAGGCGCACCCCGCGAACCAGCGCCAGCGGTGACGACGGGGCGGTCGTGAGGTAGAACTCGCCGTCGGGGGTCAGCGCGACGGTCTCGTTGCGGCGCAGGTACCACCCGTGCAGGCCGGTCCGGTAACGCCAGCGGCCGTCGGCGGAGCGGGCCCGCAGCTCGACCGTCGCCAGGCCACGCTCGCGCGCCTGCGCCAGGAACTCGGCGATCAGGGCGCGTGCGCGCTCGGTCTCCTTGGCGCGGCGGCGGTCCAGCGCCTCGGCGTGCGCCCGGGCGGCCTCGGCCCGCTCTGCTCGCCGGTCGTCCGCCGACCGCGCCGGCTCGTCGGCGGCGCCGGTCTGCTCGGGCACGGGAGGCTCAGCGGCCGGCACGGGCCTTCTGGCCGCGCTGGGGCTCGTCCCCGGTCGGCTCGTCGTCCTGGCCGTCGGTCTCGACCTCGGCCGTCGCCTCGGCGACGTCCTCCGCGCTCTCGTCCGGCTCGCCGCGCTGCTCGGGAAGGGTGGCGACGGTCTCGCCGTCGGTGTCGGCCTCGGGCTCGGTCGCGGCGTCGGCCTCCGGAGCGGCCTCTGCGTCACCCTGTGCCTCGCCCTCCGGCTCGGTGGAGTCGTCGGCGTCCCCGGCCTGGTCCTCGGTCGCCTCGGGCGCCTCGTCCCCGCCCTCGGTCTCCTCGGCCGAGTCCTGGCCCTCGGCGTCCGCGTCGGTGGTCTCCACGGCTTCGTCGATGAACCGTGCCTCGGCCGCCTCCGCCTTGGCCAGCATGGTCAGCGAGGGGACCGGCTCGTGGCCGAGCAGGCTGCGCAGCTCGTCGAGGTAGGACGTGATCGCCTCGCGCTGGCGGTTGAGGTCCTCGACCTGGCGCTGGGCGGTGGTGCGCTCCCGCTCGGCCTCGGTCATCGCGTCCGACAGCGTGGTCTCGGCGTGCTCGCGCGCGTCGCTGACGACCCGGTCGGCGTTGCGGCGGGCGTTGGACACCAGCTCCTTGGCGTGCGCGTCGGCGTCGTTGCGGATCTTCTCGGCCTGCTCGAGGGCGTGGGCCACCCGCTGCTCGGCGTCGGCCGCGTGGGCCTCGGCGTCGGACACCATCTTCTCGGTGGCCAGGCGCGCGGCGTCGTGGCGCTCGGCGTCCGCGCGCTCGGCCTCCTCGCGCTTGGTCGCGATCTCCACCTCGGCGTCCGCGAGGAGCTTCGCTGCCGCGGAACGCTTGGCCTCTGCCTCGGTGCTCGCCTCGCGGAGCATCTCCGCCGCAGCGCGCCTGGCCTCGGAGAGCTGGCGGTCGACCTCCAGTCGGGTGGTCTCGCGCAGCTCGGTGGTCTCGCGCTCGGTGGTCTCGCGCAGCTCGGTGGTCTCCCGCCGCGCTGTGGCGCGCAGGTGGCCCGCCTCGCGCTCGGTGGTCTCGCGCAGCTCGGTGGTCTCGCGGTCGACGGTCGCGCGCAGCACGCTCGCGTAGTCCTCGGCCTCGGCCCGCACGGTCGCGAGCTCCTCGGCGAGCGCCGCGCGTGCGGAGGTGGCCTCCTCGGCGACCGACGAGCGCAGCTCCGCGACCTCGCGGTCGGCGGTGGCCCGCACGTACCCCGCGTACTGATCGGCCTCGGTGCGCAGGGCCGTGGCCTCCTGCTCGGCGGTCGTCCGGATGGACCGGGCGTCCCGCTCGGCGGCGTTGCGCACCTCGTCGGCCTGCTCGGCGGCCTTCGCGCGCAGTGCTCCGACCTCGGTCTCGACGGCCTCGCGCAGCTCGGCGACCTCACGCTCGGCGGTGGCCCGCAGCTGTGCTGCGTACTGCTCCGCCTCCGTGCGCTGGGCGGCGGTCTCGGCCTCGGTGCGCTGCCGCAGGGTCGTGGTCTCGGCGTCCGCGGTCGCGCGCAGCTCGGCGGCGTACCGCTCGGTCTCCTCGCGCAGCTCGGTGGTCTCGCGCTCGGTCGTCGCACGCAGCTCGGTGGCGTACTGCTCGGTGCTCACCCGCAACTCGGTGGTCTCGCGCTCGACGGTGGCCCGCTGGGTGCCCAGCTCGCGCTCGAGGCTGCCGCGGCGCTCGGCCTCTTCGGTGGTGATCGCGCTGGAGATCCGCGCCGCCTCGCGCTCGGCCGAGCCCACCAGCTCCTCGGCGCGGCGCTGGGCAGAGGTCAGGGTCGACTCGGACTCGGCCTGGGCGGTGCTGCGCAGCTCCTCGGCCTCGCGTCGGGCGGTCGCGAGCATCTCCGCGACCTCGTTCTCGGCCCGCGCGCGCAGCTGGCCGGCTGCCAGCTTGGCTCGGGCCATCGCGTCGGCCGCCTGGGCGTTGGCCTGGGCGAGCACGTCGGAGGACTGCTCCTCGGCGGACCGCAGGAGCTGCTCGATCCGGGAGCCGAGCCCGGAGTAGGTGGGGCGCTCCGCCTCGCGCAGCTGCCGGTGGGCCTCGGACAGCTCGCCGGCGATCTGCATCGAGCGGGTGTCCATCTGCTCGACCTGGGCGCGGGCCTCGTGCAGCTGGCGCTCGAGCTCGCCGAGCCGCTGCTCGACCTGGGTGCGGTCGTAGCCGCGGAGCACGACCGGGAAGATCGCTCGCTCGTCAGACACCAGTACCTCCAGCAGAGCTCTCGGGTGCAGCCGCAGGGGCCGGGCCGCGACCGCCGCCGTCGCCGGTAGGGCGGCGGCACTCGGACCAGCCTAACCGTCCCGACACCGGGGACCCACCCCCGTCCCGGCAGCTGTCGGGCACGCACCTCGCACGGGGCTCGCCTATCCTGGGGCGTCACGTCGAAAGGGACCGATCCGTGCTGCCTCGCCTCATCGCGTCGTTGCTGTGCCTGCTGGGCGCCGCCGCGGCCGGCCTGGGCGTCGCCTCGGCGACCGTCTGGCGCCCCTCGGACACCCTGAGTGCGTCGGCCACCTCCGACACCTATCTCGTCACCGACCCGGGGGTGCTCGACCTCGCGGCCGACCGAGTGACGGTCACCGCGCACGGTGCCGGCCCCGTGGTGGTCGCTCTCGGGCGGACGGCGGACGTCGAGGCGTGGATCGGCGCCGACCCGGCGACCCACGTCACGGGTCTGGCCAGCCGGACCGAGCTCGCCACCGAGTCCGCCTCGGGGACCGAGGCGACGGCCGCGCCGGGTACCGCGTCGCCAAGCGGCTCGGAGTCTGCGACGGGGTCCGCGACCGAGACCGCGTCGCCCACCGAGACCGCGTCGCCCACCGAGACCGCGTCGCCCACCGAGAGCGCCGCGCCCACCGATGGCGCCACCGAGAGCACAGCACCGGACGCCGGGGCCACCACCGTCGCGGACCCGACCGGCTCCGACCTGTGGGTCGACCAGGTCACCGGCACCGGGACGGTCGTCTACACGTGGCAGCGGGAGGCCGGCCGCTGGAGCGTGCTGGCCGCGGCCCCTGGCGGCGGTCCGGTCGAGCTGACCCTCGCCTGGCCCCAGGTGGTGACCACTCCGTGGCTGCGACCCGGCCTGATCGTCGGCGGCGTGCTCCTGGCGCTCGGCGTGCTGTGGTGGGTGCTGCTGGGACTGCGGGCCTGGCGCCCCGCGCTCGGCGCCGGACTGGTGGGGCGAACCGCCCGGGTGTGGGACGCGCTCGTCCCGATCCCCGCCGGCGCCGCAGCCGCCGCGCTCGAGGAGGCCCCGACCAGGACCGGCCGCCACTCGCGGGTCGCTCCGGCCGCCACGGTGGCCGAGCCCGAGGCACCCGCCGCGCCGACCGCGCCCGGGCGTCGCTCGGCCCCGGTGCGATGGACGGTCGCGCGGCCGGCACCTGCGGCCGAGGAGACGACGTCTGGCTCCGCTGAGCCTGTGGTGGGGGTGCCCGAGCGGCCGGACGAGCAGCCACCGCCCGTCGCCCATGAGCCTGCCGCCGAGGACGAGGCTGCCGCGCCCGGTTCCGCGGGAACGCTGCCGCCGAGCGGTGAGGTCCCGCTCACCCGTCGGGCGCTGCGTGAGATGCGCGAGCGGGAGGAGCGGGAGCGGGCCGCGGCCCTCGCCGCCGACGCGCGCCCTGCAGGTGCGCCGGGGGAGTCGGTCCCCGGGCCGGCGCGGATCCCTGAGGCCGCGACGGCGCCCGCCGAGCAGGCATCGGCCGCGGCGCAGACCCCGCCCACGGCGCAGACCCCGCCCACGGCGGTGGAGGGATCCCGCGCCGAGCCGACGGCCCGCCGTCACGGACGCCGCGCCCGCTCCGAGCCGCCCCAGGGTGGCGCCGCGCCCGACGAGCACCCCGTGATGCCGGCCTGGTCGACGCCACCGGTTCAGGCCGCTCCGCCCGTGGCGCCGGCGGCAGCGCCCGGGCCCACACCATCGGTCCCGGCCGCGGTCGAGTCGTCACCGGCCCCGATGCCGGGGACGCCCGAGCCTGGCCCTGCTCCTGCGGAGCGCTCCCAGGGCAGCTGGGCTCGGCGAACCTTCGGCCGCCTGCGGGGGCGGCAGCGCGACGTGGTCGAGCCGTGGATCCCCGAGCCGGAGTCCGAGGAGCCGGTCGCGCTCCCCGAGCCGCCCACGGTCTCGGGGCCGTCCGGCGACGCCTGGCGGCGCGCGTGGGGGCTGCCCGCCGCCACCACCCAGGCCAGGGAGCAGCGTTTCGGTGCCGACCCCCGCGCCTCGAAGGAGGAGGACCGATGAGGCGCCGTCCCGCCACGCTCGTCGCGGCCCTGGTGCTCGGCGGCGTGCTGACCTCGTGCGCCGCCCCGCTGCCCGAGCCGACGCCGGACGCGGTGCTCGCCGAGGCGCCGCCCGCTCTCGGCCCCGACCAGCTCGGGCGCATCCTCGGTGACGTCACCGGGGTCGTCGAGCAGGCGGACACCGCAGCGCTCGCCGCGGCGGCGGCGGGAGGCGACGACCTGTCCGGACAGCTGGACCAGATCGACACCGGCCTGGCCACCCGCCTGACCGGCCCCGCAGCCCAGATGCGTCGGGCCCAGTACGTGCTGGCCACCCAGGGCGGCGCCGACGCGATCACGACCGTGCCGGCCGGCGCGCAGACGGTGATCGACCCGGCGAC
Source organism: Actinomycetales bacterium (assembly GCA_020444245.1). Lineage (GTDB taxonomy): Bacteria > Actinomycetota > Actinomycetes > Actinomycetales > Cellulomonadaceae > Actinotalea. The sequence goes on along the minus strand of JAHLLI010000003.1, from coordinate 147,779 downwards.
GACCACCTGGCCGCGGGTGCTCATGGTGGTCACCGACCCGCCCGAGGACCTGCAGGCACCGCTCCTGCTCACGCTCGTGCAGGAGGCGCCCCGCGAGCAGTACCAGCTGTGGTCGTGGGAGCGGCTGTACGGCGGCGTCGAGATGCCGGCCACGATGCAACCCGACCACGGCAGCGCACCGGTACCTGTCAACGGTGGTCCGGCCGCACTGACGCCGCAGGACGTGATCGGCCACTACGTCGACGTGCTCACCAACGGCGACGCGTCGCAGTACGCGGGCGAGTTCACCCAGGACCCGCTGCGGGTCCGGATCGCCGAGCAGCGCGACGCGTGGAAGGCCGCGATCGGCAAGGGTTCGGTCACCGAGACCTACACCCCGGGCACGACCGGCCCGTGGGCGCTGGAGACCGCCGACGGTGGCGCCATCGTGGTGGGCTCCGTCGAGACGGTCACCACGCTGACGCTGGTCGACTCGACCCTGACGATCGCCGACCAGACCGCTGCCCTGCTCGGCACGAACACGGTCAAGAAGGACCTGGCCATCCACTGGCTGAGCACGGTGGCCTTCGCCGTGCCGCCCGCCGGTTCCACCGACCCGGTCACGGTGCTCGGCGCCGAGCACGTGCCCGTCCAGGTCACCGGATCCTGACTCCATCACCCGTCGCTCGAGGACACGATGACGCAGACCCCTGACCCCCGTCCGCGGCTCGACATCCGCGGTGCCGTCGACCTGTCCGGGCTCGGCCGGCAGGCCCCACCCGCCGGGCCCACGACCGCGCCCGGTGCGCCCACGTCCGCGGTGGTCGACATCACCGACGAGGCCGGGTTCGGCGCCGTCGTGCAGCAGTCGTCGACCGTGCCCGTGGTGCTGGTGCTGTGGGCCTCGTGGAGCGAGGTCAGCACCCAGGTGGCCGCCGACCTCGTCGCGTTGGCGGCCGAGCTGGACGGCCGGCTCCTGGTCGCCCGCCTGGACGCCGACGCCAACCCCCAGCTGGCCCAGGCGATCGGCGCCGAGGCGATCCCGACCGTGCTCGGCGTGCTGCGCGGCCAGCCCGTGCCGCTGTTCCAGGGGCCGGCCGGACGCGAGGACATCCGCGCCCTGCTCGATCGGCTGCTGGAGGTGGCCGAGGCCAACTCGATCACCGGACGGGTCGGGCCGCCGACCGAGCAGGCGCCGGACGCCGAGCCCGCCGAGCCCGTCGAACCACCCCTGCCGCCGCTCCACCAGGAGGCGTACGACGCCATCGAGGCCGGGGACCTGGCCGGCGCGGCCGACGCCTACCGTCGCGCGCTCGCGCAGAACCCGCGGGACGACATGGCCGCCGCCGGGCTCGCCCAGGTCGACCTGCTCCGTCGGGTCGAGGGGCTCGACCCGACGGACGTCACGGCGCGTGCCGCAGACCTGGCCGACCTGGACGCACAGCTCGCGATGGCGGACCTCGAGCTGGCCTCCGGCGACGTCGAGGCGGCGTTCGACCGGCTGCTGGGTGTGGTCCGTCGCACCACCGGGCCGGACCGTGAGAGCACCCGCGAGCGGCTCGTCGCGCTGTTCACGGTGGTCGGCACCGACGACCCGCGGGTCGCTCGCGCTCGCCGCGACCTCGCCAGCGCGCTGTACTGAGGCGACCACCGCCGGCGGTCGCCTCAGTACGGTCCGACGGCTACTGGTCCTCGGGGACCAGCACGATCGCACCGAGAGCCGGCAGCCGGACGCTCGCCGACCAGCCCTGGGCGTGCATCGGCTGCGCGGAGGCCTCGACCCTGCCCATGTTCCCCACGCCCCAGCCGCCGTAGACGTCCGCGTCGGTGTTGATCACCTCGCGCCAGGCCCCGCCCGACGGCAGCCCGAGCCGGTAGCCCTCGTGGGTGACCCCGGCGAAGTTCACCGCGACCACCACGCTGCGACCGTTCCCGTCGCGCCGGATGTAGCTGAGCACGTTGTGCCCGGCGTCCTGGGAGTCGATCCACTCGAACCCGGCCGGGTCGGCGTCGAGTGCCCACAGGGCGGGCTCGGAGCGGTAGAACCGGTTCAGGTCCACCACGAGGCGGGCGATGCCCTGGTGCGTGGCGTGCTCGAGCAGGTGCCAGTCGAGTCCGCGCGACTCGCTCCACTCGGCGGTCTGGCCGAACTCGCTGCCCATGAACAGCAGCTGCTTGCCGGGGTGCGTCCACTGGTAGGTGAGCAGGCCGCGCAGGCCCGCGGCCTGCTGGAGGTGCTCGCCCGGCATCTTGTGCATGAGCGAGCCCTTGCCGTGCACGACCTCGTCATGGCTGATCGGCAGGATGAACTTCTCGGAGAACGCGTACACCATCGAGAACGTGATCTCGTTGTGGTGGTACCGGCGGTTGATCGGCTCCTCGGCCAGGTAGCGCAGGGTGTCGTTCATCCAGCCCATGTTCCACTTCAGGCCGTAGCCCAGGCCGCCGCCGCTCGTCGGGGTGGTGACCCCCGGCCAGGCCGTGGACTCCTCGGCGATCATGAGGATGCCGGGGGTGCGGCGGTACGCCGTCGCGTTGGCCTCCTGGATGAACGCGATGGCGTCCAGGTTCTCCCGGCCGCCGTGCACGTTGGGCCGCCACTGGCCGTGGCTGCGCGAGTAGTCCAGGTAGAGCATCGAGGCGACCGCGTCCACGCGCAGGCCGTCGACGTGGAACTCCTCGAGCCAGTACGTGGCGTTCGCGACCAGGAAGTTGCGCACCTCGTTGCGGCCGAAGTCGAAGACGAAGGTGCCCCAGTCCGGGTGCTCGCCCAGCAGCGGGTCGGGGTGCTCGTACAGCGGGGTGCCGTCGAACCGGCCCAGCGCCCACTCGTCCTTCGGGAAGTGCGCCGGGACCCAGTCCACGATCACGCCGACGCCCGCCTGGTGCAGCCGGTCGACGAGCAGGCGGAAGTCGTCGGGGGAGCCGAACCGCGAGGTGGGGGCGTAGTAGGAGCTGACCTGGTAGCCCCACGAGCCACCGAACGGGTGCTCGGCCACCGGCAGGAACTCCACGTGCGTGAAGCCCATCTCGACGACGTGCTCGACCAGCTGGTCGGCGAGCTCGCGGTAGCCGAGACCGGGGCGCCACGAGCCCAGGTGCACCTCGTAGATGCTCATCGGGCCCTGGTGCGGGTCGGCGCCGGTGCGTCGGTCGATCCAGTCCTTGTCGCCCCAGGTGTAGCTCGACTCCACGACGACGGACGCCGTGGCGGGGGGCAGCTCCGTGCCCTTGGCCATCGGGTCGGCCTTCTGCCGCCACGAGCCGTCCTGGGTGAGGATCTCGTACTTGTAGACCGTGCCGGCCGCGACGCCGGGGACGAACAGCTCCCAGACCCCGCTGCCGCCCAGCTCGCGCATCGCGTGGGTCGCGCCCTGCCAGTGGTTGAAGTCGCCGACCACGCGCACCGCCCTGGCGTTGGGCGCCCAGACTGCGAACGACGTGCCCTCCACCTCGCCCATCGGGCCCTCGTAGCGGCGCACGTTGGCGCCGAGCGCCGTCCACAGCTCCTCGTGGCGACCCTCGGCGATGAGGTGCAGGTCCATCTCTCCGAGCGTCGGGATGAACCGGTACGGGTCGTCGAGGGTCGCGGGGATGCCGCCGTAGGTCACCCGGAGCCGGTAGTCCGGGACCTCGCGCGCCTCGAGCACGGCGACCCAGACCCCGTCGTGCTCGTGCGCGGCGGGGACCTCGCCGTCCGGCGTGAGCACCACGACGGCGTCCGCCATCGGCCGCAACATGCGGAAGGTGACGACCCCGTCGTCGAGGTGAGCACCCAGGACCCGGTGCGGGTCCTGGTGGACGCCGGCGGCGATCGCCGTCAGCTCCTCTGTGAAGACTCCGCGGGGCGCCGGTGCAGACGGAGGTGGAGGTGTCGTCATGGAGCCACCCTGCCATGGTGTGGCGCGGTGCGCACCGACTCAGGTCGAGGACGCCCCGAGCAGGCGGTCGACGGCGCCCAGCGGCACGTCGATCCACTCCGGGCGGTTGCGCGCCTCGTAGACGACCTCGTACAGCGCCTTGTCCAGCTCGAGCGCGGCGAGCAGTGCCGCGTCCTCGCGGGGATCGCGTCCGGCCACGTCGGCGTACCCGGCGCAGAACGCGTCGCGAGCAGCGCGGGCCCAGGCGTCGGCCGCGCCCGCGGCGGCCCCGTCGTGGGTGCTCACCCGGATCTGACCGGCGGCGTAGTCGAAGGAGCGGAGCATGCCGGCCACGTCGCGCAGCGCCAGGTCCGGCCGCGCGCGATCGGCGAGCGGCCGCAGCGGCTCGCCCTCGAAGTCCAGGACCACCCAGCCTCGGGTGGGCGAGTGCAGCACCTGGCCGAGGTGGAAGTCGCCGTGCACCCGTTGCAGCGGAGGTAGGTCGGCGAGGTCGAGGTGCTCGGCCCGGTCTGCCAGCGCGCCCCGGTAGCGCTCCAGGGCGTCGGTGGTCGACAGCGCCCAGGTGATCCGCGAGCGCAGCGCGTCGCGCAGCCCGGCTCGGGCCGCGTCGTCCACGGGTGTGGTGCCGAACGCGCCGGCGAGCGCGGTGTGCAGCGTCGCCGTCGCGGCGCCGAGGCTGCGCGCCCGGGCGCCGAAGTCCACGCCGTCGGCGACGGCCTCGGCTGCCTCGCGCCACGCGTCCCGGCCGTCGGCGACGAACTCGGTGGCGACGGCGAGCTGACCGTCCACCGGCTCGCCGGCGGGCCCGGCCCAGGACCCGGGCAGCCAGCCGACCAACCCCGGGACCTGCGCGAACCCGTCCAGCCCGCGCAGCACCTCGACGTCCGGGTTCTCACCGGGGTGCAGCGTGCGGAACACCTTGACGATCACCGGCCGGGGGCCGTCGCCGTCGATGATCACGCTGGTGTTGGACTGCTCGCCGCGCAGCACCCGCGACGTGGTGGGCGCAGGCGGCGCCGGGTGGCCCGCCGGGCGCTCGAGCGCCGCGAGCAGGGCGGCGACGAACGCCGGGTCGTGCGGTGCGTCGTAGACCCACACCCGCCCCCGCGCCGGGTCGGTCGCGCGGCCCACCAGCGCGTGCTCGGCGCCGGCCAGTGGCGCGGAGCGCGACGTCAGGGGCACCTGGACGACGTCCAGCCGGTCGCCGGAGTCCAGGCCCACGACGTACACCTCGACCGCGACCTCGCCGTCCGACGCCGATGTGCCGTCCAGGCGGATCTGACGGGCCGTGCCGTCCAGGCGCAGGCCGCCCAGGATGCGCAGCCCCACGCCGCGGCCCTTGGCCGGGTACCACCGTTGCCGCGGCATCCAGTCCGCGAGCAGCGGCACGAGGTCGCGGTCGAGGCTCACGGCGCCACCGTGAGCCAGAAGAAGTCGCGCGAGCCCAGCGTCACGCGCACCGTGCCGTCGGCGCCGACCTGCCCGAACTGCGCGCCGCCGAACACGTCGGCCAGCGCCGCCCCCGCGTGGTCGGGCAGCGTCAGCGTGGCCGCCCGCGGCGTGGCCGCCAGGTTCGCGACGCACAGCACGGTCTCGGTGTCGTCGGTGCGGCAGAAGGCGAGCACCGCGTCGTTGTGCGTCTGCACGGGCACGTACCGGCCGCTGCCGAACACCGGGTGCTGCCGCCGGATGGCGAGCATGCCGTGCACCCAGTGCAGCAGCGAGGTGTTCTGCGCGAGCTGGGACTCGACGTTGATCGCCGTGTAGGTGTGCACCAGGGACTGCACCACGGGCAGGTAGAGCTTGCCCGGGTCGGACGTGGTGGAGAAGCCGGCGTTGCGATCCGGGGTCCACTGCATCGGGGTGCGCACCGCATCGCGGTCCGGCAGCCAGATGTTGTCGCCCATCCCGATCTCGTCGCCGTAGTACAGGCAGGGGCTGCCGGGCAGGGACAGCAGCAGCGCGTGGGCGAGCTCGATCTCGGCCCGCGAGTTGTCCAGCAGCGGTGCGAGCCGCCGGCGGATCCCGATGTTGGCGCGCATCCGGGGGTCGGGCGCGTACCAGCCGTACATCGCCGCGCGCTCCTCGGTGGAGACCATCTCGAGGGTGAGCTCGTCGTGGTTGCGCAGGAAGGTGCCCCACTGCCCGCCGGCCGGCACCTGCGGGGTGTCGGCGAGGATGTCGACGATCGCTGCGGCCTTCTGGTCGCGGATCGCGTAGAAGATCCGCGGCATCACCGGGAAGTGGAAGCACATGTGGCACTCGGGCGCCTCGGCCGTGCCGAAGTACTCGATGACGTCCTCGGGCCACTGGTTGGCCTCGGCGAGCAGGATCCGCCCGGGGAACTCCTCGTCGACCATGGCGCGCATCTCGGCCAGGTAGGCGTGGGTCCGGGGGAGGTTCTCGCAGTTGGTGCCCTCCTCCTCGAACAGGTAGGGCACCGCGTCCAGCCGGAACCCGTCGATACCCATCCGCAGCCAGAACCGGGCGACGTCCTTCATGGCCTCGCGCACGTAGGCGTTCTCGAAGTTCAGGTCCGGCTGGTGGCTGAAGAACCGGTGCCAGTAGTACTGCCGGCGCACGGGGTCGAACGTCCAGTTGGAGGCCTCGGTGTCCACGAAGATGATCCGCGCGCCGGAGTAGCGCTCCGGGTCGTCGCTCCACACGTAGAAGTCGCCGTAGGGGCCGTCGGGGTCCGAACGGGAGGCCTGGAACCACGGGTGGGCGTCCGAGGTGTGGTTCATCACCATGTCGACGACGATCCGCATGCCCCGGGCGTGGGCGGCCTCGATGAGCTCGGCGAAGTCGCTCAGGGTGCCGTACTGGGAGGCGATGGCCGTGTAGTCGGCGATGTCGTACCCGCCGTCGCGCAGCGGGGACGGGTAGAACGGCGGCAGCCACAGGCAGTCCACGCCGAGCCACTGCAGGTAGTCCAGCCGCCCGATCAGGCCCCGGAGATCTCCCGAGCCCGCCCCGGTGGAGTCGGCGAAGCAGCGCAGCATGACCTCGTAGAACACCGCGGTGCGGTACCAGTCCGGGTCGTCGGACAGGCCGGGCGAGGGCTGGTGGGGCAGTGCCGCGGTCGGTTGGGCACGCGGCGGCAGCGCCCGGGTCGGGTCCACCCGCGCGGTGCTGCCGGTCGTCGGCCGTACCTGCTCCGGCTCGACGATGCGCATCGCCCCGGTGTCGACCGGGACGGGTGACGGCGTCTCGCTCACGGCGCCTCCACAGCCAGGACGTGGCCGCAGCGGGTCCAGGGGTCGAGCCGCACGTACGGCTCGCCGTCCCACGTGTACGTCTCGCCCGAGATGAGGTCCCGGACGACGAAGGTGCCCGCGTCCGCGGCCAGGCCCAGCGCCTCGAGGTCGAGCCGCAGGGTGCCCTCACGGGTGTGGTGCGCGTCGGTGTTGACCACCACGAGCACGGTGTCGGCGCGACCGGTCGGGGACTGCTCCGCGGTGACCCGACGCGAGAAGCAGACCGTCGCCTCGTCCGTGGCCGGGTGCACGGTCAGGCCGCGCAGCCGCTGGAGCGCTGGGTGCTCGCGGCGGATCGCGTTCAGCCGGGCGAGCAGGTCGCCGATGCCGGTCTGGCGGGCGGCGAACCAGTTGCGCGGCTTGAACTCGTACTTCTCGTTGTCGATCTGCTCCTCGACGCCGGGTCGCGGCACGTTCTCCACCAGCTCGTAGCCGGAGTAGATGCCCCAGGTCGGCGCGCCGGTGGCGGCGAGGATCGCGCGGATCGCGAACGCGGGGGGCCCGCCGTGCTGCATGTACGGCGTGAGGATGTCGTGGGTGGTCGGCCAGAAGCTCGGCCGCATGTAGGCCGCCGGCGCGCCGGACACCTCCTCGAAGTACTCGGCGATCTCCTCGGCGGTGTTGCGCCAGGTGAAGTACGTGTACGACTGGTGGAAACCGACCTTGGCCAGGGTGTGCATCATCGCCGGCCTGGTGAACGCCTCGGCCAGGAAGATCACGTCCGGGTGCGCCGCGTTGACGTCGGCGATCAGCCACTCCCAGAACTCCAGGGGCTTGGTGTGCGGGTTGTCCACCCGGAACGCCGTGACCCCGTGGTCGATCCAGACCTGGAGCACCCGGCGCACCTCGGCGTAGATCCCGGCGGGGTCGTTGTCGAAGTTCAGCGGGTAGATGTCCTGGTACTTCTTGGGCGGGTTCTCCGCGTAGGCGATGGTCCCGTCCAGCCGGGTGGTGAACCACTCGGGGTGCGCGGTCACCCACGGGTGGTCGGGCGAGCACTGCAGGGCCAGGTCGAGGGCGACCTCCATGCCCAGCTCGCGGGCCCTGGCGACGAACGCGTCGAAGTCGTCGAACGTGCCCAGCTCGGGGTGGATCGCGTCGTGGCCGCCGTCGGGCGAGCCGATCGCGTACGGCGACCCGGGGTCGCCCGGGGCCGGGGTGAGTGAGTTGTTGCGACCCTTGCGGTACGTGGTGCCGATCGGGTGGACCGGGGTGAGGTACACCACGTCGAAGCCCATCTGCGCGATCGCGGGCAGCCGCGCGGCCGCGGTGCGCAGGGTCCCCGAGCGCCACGTGCGGGTGGCCGCGTCGTAGGTCGCGCCCTCCGAGCGGGGGAACATCTCGTACCACGAGCCGGCCAGGGCGAGCGGGCGCTGCACCACCAGCGGGAAGTCCGGCGAGGAGGTCAGCAGCTCGCGCAGCGGGTGGGCGTCCAGCGCGGCGACGACCGGCTCGGCGAGCCCGGCCGCGAGCCGCTCGCGGGGCGCCAGGTCGGTGTCCCGCAGCCCGGCGGCGCCCGACCCGAGGGCGGCTCGGACGTCGTCGGGCAGTGGTTCGCGGGCGGCGGCGCGCTCGAGGAGCATCGCGCCCTCCGCCAGCATGAGCTCGACGTCCACCCCTGCGTCGACCTTGATCGTGGCGTCGTGCACCCAGGTGCCGTACGGGTCCGACCACCCCTCCACGCGGAAGGACCAGCGGCCGGTCGCGTCCGGTACGAGGTCGGCCCGGTAGGTGTCCAGGCCCTTGTTGACCACCGTCATCCGGGTCGTGGTGTGGACCGAGCCGTCCGGAGCGACCAGCACCGCGCTCGCGGCGACCGCGTCGTGGCCCTCGCGGAACACCGTCGCGGTGACCTCGACGGCCTCGCCGACCACCGCCTTGGCGGGCCAGCGTCCGCCCTCCAGCACCGGCTGCACGTCCACCACGGGGATCCGGCCCACCGCGGTACGGGCGCCACCGGGCAGCGAGGGCAGCGGCGTGCGGGCGCGGCCGAGCGGCGCGGGCAACGAGGTGGAGGTGGTGGGCTCGGGCGAGGCGGTCATCGAGCCGTCGTCGCCGGAGCCGACGCGCGACGCCACGGCCGGTCGGCCGGCGGGGGGCGCGGCCGGCGTCGCCGGCGCGCTCGACGGGGCGGTCGCCCGTCGTCGGGCGCTGCCCTTGGTGCGACCGCCGGGCGAGCCACCTCCGGCGCGGTTGCGGCCGCGGGGCTCGTCGGGCGTGGGTGTGCGATCGGGCGACGGGCTCACACGTCGAACCTACCGAGGCTGGCGTCGTTCGGACACCCGGGCCCCGGAGCGTCGGGTCAACGCGGACCGGCGGAGTACAGGCGGATGGCCAGCGGTTCCATCTGGATCGCGCTGCCGACCGGCAGGATCTCGACCGGCTCCGCCGTCGTCTCGTCGGGGTGCTCGGACGCCGAGTCCCAGCGCAGCGTCCAGTCGCCCGCCAGGCCGTCGGCGAGGACGAGGTCGACCGGGTCCAGCGCGCCGTTGACCACCAGCAGCACGGCCGAGCCGTCGCAGCCGGTGCGGATCATCTGCAGGGTGCGCACCGCCGGGTCCTGCCACTGGTCCGTGCGCAGCTCGGCGCCCTCGGCGGTGCGCCAGAACAGGTCCGGGCGCTGGTCGTCGCAGCCGTCGAAGGGGCGACCGCGGAAGATCGCCGCGTTGTGCAGGGCGGGCAGCTCCTGGCGCAGCCGGATCAGGTGCCGGACGGTGGCCAGCAGGTTCTCCCGCCACGGGCTGAGCCGCCAGTCGATCCACGAGGTCGCGTTGTCCTGGTTGTAGGCGTTGTTGTTGCCGTGCTGGGTGCGGCCGATCTCGTCGCCCGCGGTGATCATGGGGGTCCCGGCGGACAGCAGCAGCGTGCCCAGCAGGTTGCGGATGGAGCGGCGGCGCAGCGGGAGGATCTCCAGCCCGGGGCCCTCCGCGGTCACCGGGCCCTCGATCCCGTGGTTCCACGAGCGGTTGTCGTTCGTGCCGTCGCGGTTCTGCTCGCCGTTGTCCAGGTTGTGCTTGTGCTCGTAGGCGACCAGGTCGGCGACGGTGAACCCGTCGTGGGCCGTGACGTAGTTGACGGACGCGACCACGCCGCGCATCAGCGGGGGGTCGGAGTAGCCGAACAGGTCCGCCGAGCCGGCCAGGCGGGTCGCCAGGTCCCGAACGCCGTGCCCGGGACGACCGTGGGCCGCCTCGGCAGGGTCGCCCAGCCAGAAGGACCGGACGGCGTTGCGGAACCGGTCGTTCCACTCCGACAGGGGTGCGGGGAAGCCGCCGGTGCGCCAGCCGCCGGGGCCCAGGTCCCACGGCTCGGCGACCAGCTTGAGGTCGGACAGCACGGGGTCGGTCTGCAGCGTCATGAGGAAGGGGTGCTGCGGGGTGAAGCCGTCCGCGTCCCGCCCGAGGGTGACCATCAGGTCGAACCGGTAGCCGTCCACGCCGACCCGCTCGGCCCACCAGCGCAGCGAGTCCAGCGCGAGCTGCACCACCCGTGGCCTGCGGAAGTCCAGGCTGTTGCCGCACCCGGTGACGTCGGCGAACCGCGCCGGCGTCGACCCGTCGTGCAGGTAGTAGACCGTCGGGTCCAGGCCGCGCCAGGACAGGTGCGGTCCGTCGGTACCGCCCTCGCAGGTGTGGTTGTAGACCACGTCGAGCAGCACCTCGAGACCCGCTGCGTGCAGCGCCTGGACGGCGCCGCGGATCTCCTCCAGCACCGCCGCCGGCCCGGCCTCCCGCGCCGCGCGGGTGGCGTAGCCGGGGTGCGGGGCGAAGAAGCCGAGCGTGTTGTAGCCCCAGTAGTTGGAGCGCCCCTCGCGCACCAGCCACGGCTCGGTGGCGATCGCCTGGATCGGCAGGAGCTCGAGCGTGGTCACCCCGAGGTCGGTCAGGTGCGCGATGGTCGCCGGGTGGCCGAGCCCCGCGTAGGTCCCGCGCAGCTCGGGCGGCAGCGCCTCGAGCCGCTGCGTCAGACCCTTGACGTGCGCCTCGTAGACCACGGTCTGCGCCATCGGCACGCGCGGGCGGGTGTCCGCCGCGTGGCCCGGGTCCGCCAGGACGACCGAGTGCGGCATGACGGCGCGCGAGTCGGCCGGGTCGGCTGCGAGCCCGCCGGGCAACGGTTGGTGGTCGGCGTCGACCGCGTGCCCGTAGCGCTCGGCGCGGGGGGTGGCGAGCCGTTCCAGCCCGTCCAGGCCGCGGGCGTACGGGTCGACCAGCAGCTTCGCCGGGTTGTAGCGCACCCCGGCGGCCGGGTCCCAGCGGCCGCTCGCGCGGAAGCCGTACCGCTGGCCGGGCGTGACGCCGGGGACGTGGGCGTGCCAGACGCCGTAGGTCGGGCCGGACAGCGGCACCCGGCGCTCGGCCCAGCCGTCGGGCGACGTGGGGTCCGGGTCCAGCAGGCACAGGTCGACGCCGTCGGCGTGCGACGCGAGCACGGCGACGTCGACCCCGTCGCCGGCCGGGTGCACACCCAGCCGGCGTAGGTTCCCGTAGCCGCTGTCGTCGTGCCGCATGGTGCACCAGTGTGGCGTACCGGTACCGCTCCGCGTGGGCGGTGCCCGCATCGTGCGCCGTCCGCCGCCGACGGATCCGCCCGGTGGTGCGGTCGCCGTCGGTCGGCGGTCTCGTGCCCCGGCGAGTAGCCTGTGGCGTCGCTCGCAGGACTGAGGGGAGCTCGAGCTCGGTGAGGATCGTCGTCTGCGTCAAGCACGTCCCGGACCTGATGGCCGACCGCCGCCTCGGCGAGGACGGTCGGGTGGCGCGCGACGGAGGTGACGGCACGCTCAACGAGCTCGACGAGAACGCCGTCGAGGCGGCCCTGGTGCTGGCCGAGGAGCACGACGCCGAGGTGGTCGCGCTGACCATGGGGCCGGACGACGCCGAGGACGCGGTGCGCCGTGCGCTGCAGATGGGCGCCGATCGCGCGGTGCACGTGCTCGACGACGCCCTGGCCGGCACGGACGTCTTCGGTACCGCCCGGGTGCTGGCCGCCGCCGTGCGCCGGATCGCCGAGGACGGGCCGGTCGACCTGGTGATGACCGGCATGGCGTCGCTGGACGCCCTGACCTCGATGCTCCCCGCGGCGCTCGCTGCCGAGCTCGACCTGCCCCAGCTCACCCTGGCGGCCGGCGTCGACGTGGCGGACGGCGCGGTACGGGTGCGCCGCGACCTGGACCACGCGACCGAGGTGCTCCGCGCACCCCTTCCCGCACTGGTCTCGGTCACCGACCAGGCCAACGAGCCGCGCTACCCGGCGTTCGCCGGGATCATGGCGGCGCGCAAGAAGCCGGTGGACACCGTGGACCTGGCGGACCTGGGGATCGACCCGGCCACGGTCGGCACCGGGGGCGCACGCACGCAGGTGCTGTCCGCGGCCGAGCGACCGCCACGCACCGACCGCGTGCTCATCACCGACGAGGGCGACGCCGGCGTGCGCCTGGCCGAGTACCTCGTCGAGCACAAGCTCGTCTGAGCGGGCCCGCCCGCCGACGTCCGAGGAGACGCTGATGACCACCCCCGCCGAGGCCGACGTCCTCGTCCTGATCGACCACGCCGACGACGGCACGCTGCGCCCGCAGGTGCGCGAGCTGCTCACCCTGGGCCGCGCCATCGGCACGGTGCACGGCGTGTGGGTGACCGGGGCCGGCGCGACGCCGCCGCCCGCGGCCCTGGAGGAGGTCGGCGGGCACGGCGCGCCCGTGGTGCACGTGCTCGACACCGGCTCGGTGCACCCGCGGCTGACGCCCGTGGTCGCCGAGGCGCTGGCCGGTCTGGTCGGCCCGGCCACCCGCGCGGTGCTGGTGAGCTCCTCGTTCGAGAACAAGGAGGTCGCCGCGCGGCTCGGCGTGCTCACCGGCGCGGGGACGATGGTCGACGTCACGGCGGTCGAGGTCGGCCCGGACCGCCTGGTCGTGGACAAGCAGGTGTTCGCCGCGACGTGGACGTCGCGTTGCACGGTGCGCACGCCGCTCGCGGTGCTGGGCGTCAAGCCGCACGCCGTGGAGGCCGAGGCCACGTCCGCCGACCCGGCGGTCGCCGTCACCCACGAGGTCGAGGTCTCCGCGACGGCCCGCGCCGTCGAGGTGGTGGAACGCACGGAGCGCGCCCCGTCGGACCGCCCGGATCTCGGCGCAGCGCAGGTGGTGGTCGTCGGCGGCCGGGGGACCGAGGGCGACTTCAGCCTGCTCGACGAGCTGGCCGACGTGCTGGGCGGCGCGGTGGGTGCGACCCGGGTGGCGACCGACGAGGGCTGGATCGACAAGGACGCGCAGATCGGCCAGACCGGCGTCACCGTGGCCCCGCGGCTCTACATCGGCGCGGGCGTGTCCGGCGCGGTGCACCACCGCGGCGGGATGCAGGCCTCCGGCACCATCGTCGCGATCAACACGGACGCGGACGCGCCGATCTTCGAGATCGCCGACCTGGGCATCGTCGGGGACCTGCGCGAGGTCGTGCCGCGGGCCATCGCCGAGCTGCGCCGGCTGCGGGGCTGACGGGCGGAGCGGTCAGAAGCGCCGCAGCCACGCCAGCGCGGCGCGGCCGTGGGCGAGCTGGAACGGCCGCAGGTTGCCGATCCCCAGGGGAGCGGGCCGTACGGCACCCAGCAGGAAGTAGCCCGTCAGCGCCGCGAGGACCGCGCGCACCGACTCCCGGTCCGCGCCGGCGGCCGTCGGGTGGGACCAGAACAGCTCCTCCGGATCGCCACCACCCTGCATCGACACGCTGACCAGCAGTCCGACCAGGTCGTACCAGGGGGGTGCGTCCTTGCAGGCGTGCGGCCAGTCGACGACCCACGCGTCGTGCTCGTCGAGGAGCACGTTGTCCGCGCGCAGGTCGTTGTGCGCGAGCGTGGTGCCGGTGGCCAGGAACGGCGCCTGCTCGGCCCAGGCCACCAGGTCCGTCAGGTGCTCGGCGAGCCACTCGCCGTGCTCGCCGACGGCCGCCACGGCCCGCTCGAGGTCCGTGGGGCTGTCGGCCAGGGCGCGGGTCGCGGCCGCGAGCCCGTCGAGGGCGGTCGACAACGGCGGCAGGTCCTGCGGGGCCGGCGTCCCGGCGCGCGCGAGGCGGTCGACCACGTCGAGCGTGCGGCGCAGCTGGTCGGGGCGCCAGGGGTGGTCCGGGACGTGCCCGGCGACCGCCTCGATCCCCATCATCACCCAGGTCCCGTCGTCGTGGGACCAGCGCAGCCGCGGCGCGGGGACCTCGGGCGGGAGGAGCTCCAGGGTCCGGATCTCGGCGCGGGCGAGGTTCGGCGAGTCGGGGTTCTGCTCGGGGGAGACCGCCTTGACGAACACCTCGGTGCCGTCGGCCAGCTCGAGCAGCGACGCGTAGCCGGGGCTGAAACCGGTGGTGGCCGGGGCCTCGGTGGCCACCTCGGCACCGGCCAGCTCGGCGATCCGGGCCCGCACGTCGCGTGGCATGTCCGACCACGCCAGGCGTGATCCGCTGAACGCCAGCGGCGGGCCGTCATCGGTCACGGGGGGATTGTGTCAGCAGTTGCGGACATCGGAGACGGACGTCCGGCTGCCGGGCGCTCCCACCCGGCGGTCGCCCGGCACGGTCGGGGCGCGGGCCCGCCTACCCTCGGGGCGTGACCCACTACCTGGACCACGCCGCGACCACGCCGGTGCATCCGCTGGTGGCCGAGGCGATGGTCGCCGAGCTGGCGCGGGTCGGGAACCCGTCCTCGGTGCACGCACCGGGCCGTGCGGCGCGCCGGGCGGTCGAGGAGAGCCGGGAGCGACTCGCGGCGACCCTCGGTGCGCGGCCGAGCGAGGTGGTCTGGACGTCCGGTGGCACCGAGGCGGACAACCTCGCGGTCAAGGGCCTGTGGTGGGCCCGGCACGGTGCCGACCCGCGACGCATCAGGGTGCTGGTCAGCGCCGTGGAGCACCACGCCGTGCTCGACCCGGCTCGCTGGCTGGCGACGCAGGGCGCCGACGTCGTCGAGCTGCCCGTGCACCCCGACGGCGCGCTCGACCTGGACGCACTCGCCGCCGAGCTGTCCGAGCACGGAGATCGCGTCGCCCTCGTCTCGGTGATGTGGGCCAACAACGAGATCGGCACGGTGCAGCCGCTCGCCGAGGTCGTCGAGCTCGCGCACGCCCACGGTGTGCCGGTGCACACCGACGCGGTCCAGGCGTTCGGTCACCTGCCCGTCGACCTGCGCGCCATCGCCGTGGACGCGGTGACGATCTCGGCCCACAAGCTCGGCGGCCCGGTGGGCGTCGGTGCCCTGGTCGCGCGGCGCGGGCTCGAGCTGGTGCCGGTGCTGCACGGCGGTGGGCAGGAGCGTTCGGTGCGGTCGGGCACGCTGGACGCCGTGGGGTCCGTGGGGATGGCGTTGGCGGCGGAGCTGGCGGTCGCCGACCTGCCGTCCGAGGCGGTCCGCCTCGCGGCGCTGCGCGACGCCCTGGTCGACGGCGCGCGCCGTCTGGTGCCCGACGCGGTGCTCCGCGGACCCGAACCCTCGACCGGCCGCCGGCTGCCGCACAGCGCGCACCTGACCTTCCCCGGCTGCGAGGGGGACTCGCTGCTCTACCTGATGGACAGCCGCGGTGTGGCGTGCTCGACCGGCTCCGCGTGCGCGGCCGGGGTGCCCCAGCCCAGCCACGTCCTGCTGGCCTGCGGCGTCGACGAGGCCGACGCGCGCGGGGCGCTGCGGTTCTCCCTGGGCCGCACGTCGACGGCCCAGGACGTCGAGGCGGTGCTCGCGGCGCTACCGGAGGTCGTGGCGCGGGCCAAGGCGGCGGGGCTGGCGTCGGCTCCGGCCCGCCGGGTCGGCTGACGACGGCCAGGACGCCCGGTCCGGCGGCCGGAGCACCCGCGGCGCGCCCGTACGCTGGGCGCATGCGCGTGCTGGCGGCCCTGTCCGGCGGGGTGGACTCCGCCGTCGCGGCGGCCCGCGCCGTGGACGCGGGGCACGACGTCGTGGGCGTGCACATGGCGCTGTCGCGCAGTCGTGCCGAGCACCGGACCGGCTCGCGCGGCTGCTGCACGATCGAGGACGCCTCGGACGCGCGCCGCAGCGCCGACGTGCTCGGCATCGGGTACTACGTGTGGGACCTGTCCGAGCGCTTCGAGGAGACGGTGGTCGCGGACTTCCTGTCCGAGTACGCCGCGGGTCGCACCCCGAACCCCTGCGTGCGCTGCAACGAGCACATCAAGTTCAGTGCGTTGCTGGACAAGGCCACGGCGCTCGGCTTCGACGCGGTGTGCACCGGCCACTACGCCCGCGTGGAGCTGCCCGAGGACGGCCGGCGCAGCCTGCACCGCGCGCGCGACGCCGCGAAGGACCAGTCGTACGTGCTCGCCGTGATGGGGCCGGAGCGCCTGGCCCGGGCGATGTTCCCGCTCGGCACCGTCGCCACCAAGGACGACGTGCGCGCCGAGGCCGCGGCCCGCGGCCTGCCGGTGAGCGCCAAGCCGGACTCCTACGACCTGTGCTTCGTCGCAGACGGCGACACCCAGGGGTTCCTGCGCGAGCGGCTGGGCTCCACCCCGGGTGACGTGGTGGACGCCGACGGCGCCGTGGTGGGCCGGCACGACGGCGCGTGGGCGTTCACCGTGGGGCAGCGCAAGGGCCTCGGTCTGGGCCGGCCCGCCGCCGACGGCCGCCCGCGGTACGTCCTGGACGTCCGGCCTGCGACCAACTCCGTGGTGGTCGGGGCCGCGGAGCTCCTCTCGGTCACCGGGCTGCGCGGCGCCGACGTCGTGTGGTTCGACCCGCCGAGCGCCGGCTGGACGGCCGGTGAGGTCCAGCTGCGCGCGCACGGCACGCCGGTGCCGGCCCGCTGGCGCGCGGCGGACGGCGGGCTCGAGGTGCGCCTCGACCGGCCGGTGCGGGGCCTCGCTGCCGGTCAGTCCGCGGTGGGGTACCTGGGTGACCGCGTCGCGGTCCAGGCGACGATCGACGAGGTGGAGCGCCGGTGACCGGTGTGACGGCGCTCGGCCCGTGGCCGGGTCACAAGGTGCTCAAGGCGCAGGACGTGGCGTTCACCGAGCTGGCCGACGTGCCGGCCGGTGTGGTCGGCATGCCGCCGATGGTGCACATGCCCAAGCGCGGCCCGTACGCGGAGTCCACCGCGCGCACCGCGGCGCTGCTGGAGGGGATGCCGGTCGAGCTCGGCCCGCACGGCTGGCAGCTCGCCGACCGGCCCGGCGCGGACCTGGAGCGCTCGGCCGCACTGCTGCGCGAGGACCTGGATGCGCTGGCGGTGCTCGGCCACGCCTGGGCGGGGCCTCTGGTGGTCACGACCCGTGGCCCCTGGTCGCTGGCCGCGGCGCTCTGGCTGGCCCGCGGCGACCGGGTCCTGTCCGACCACGGTGCGGTGCGCGAGCTCGTGGAGTGCCTCGCCGAGGGGATCGCACTGCTCGTGCGCCGGGTGCGCGAGGCCGCCCCGCACGCGGAGCTCGTGGTGGTCCTGCGCGAGCCGAGCCTGCCCGACGTGCTGGGCGGTGCGGTGCCGACGTTCTCCGGCCACGGCCGGATCGGCGCCGTCGCGGTGCCGGATGCGGCGGCCCGGCTGGACCACGTGATCGAGATCGCCCGAGGTGCCGGTGCTGCCCGCGTTGCGCTGCACGGCGGCGCGCGCTTCGCCTCGCGCTCGCTCGCCGTGATGGCTGCGACCGACGCGGACTGCATCGGTGTCGCCGCGGCCGGGGTGCGTGCCCAGCAGTGGGAGCCGGTCGCCGCAGCGGTCGAGCGCGGCAAGCGGCCGTGGTTCGGGCTGCCGCGCGAGCACCCCCGCAAGGGCGGCCCCGACGTGGCCAAGCTCGCCCGACTCATCCACCGGCCCTGGGGCGAGATCGGCCTGCCCGCCGCGGGCCTCGCGGACGTCGTGGTGCACACCGACACCAGCGGCGGCGGGGACCAGGTGCTGGGCAACCTGCAGGCCGCCGCCTACGAGACCCGCACCGCCGTGCAGGTCGCCGCACTGCTGGCCGAGCGCGCCGAGGCCTGAGCCCTTCGCCGCTCAGGCGAGCCGCTCCGCCAGGAACTCGAACGCCAGCGCGGACATGAACGCCGCCTGCGAGTTGTCCGCGGCACCGCCGTGGCCGCCCTCGACGTTCTCGTAGTACGTGACGTCCTTGCCGTGGTCGCGAAGCCACGCGGCCATCTTGCGGGCGTGGCCCGGGTGCACCCGGTCGTCGCGGGTCGAGGTGGTGAGCAACACAGGCGGGTAGTCCCGGTCGGCGTCGAGCAGGTGGTAGGGCGAGAACGTCCGGATGAACGCCCAGTCCTCCGGGTCGTCGGGGTCGCCGTACTCGGCCATCCACGACGCGCCGGCGAGCAGGTGCGAGTAGCGCTTCATGTCGGCCAGCGGCACCTGGATCACCACGGCACCCACCAGCTCCGGGTACCGGGTCAGCACGTTCCCGGCGAGCAGGCCGCCGTTCGAACCGCCCTGGACGCCCAGGTGTGCGGGCGTGGTGACACCGGAGGCGACCAGGTCGCGGGCCACCGCTGCGAAGTCCTCGTAGGCGCGGTGCCGCTTCTCGCGCAGCGCCGCCTGGTGCCAGGTGGGTCCGTACTCGCCCCCGCCTCGGATGTTGGCCAGCGCGTAGACCCCGCCACGGGACAGCCACGTGCGCCCGAGCGTCCCGGAGTAGGACGGCAGCAGCGAGATCTCGAAGCCGCCGTACCCGTACAGCAGCGTCGGGGCCGTGCCGTCGGTGCGGGCCTGCGGGCCACGGACCAGGAAGTAGGGCACCCGGGTCCCGTCCTCGGAGGTCGCGAAACGCTGGGCGACCTGCACCCCGGTGGCGTCGAAGAAGGTCGGCGCGGCCTTGAGCGGCTCGGGCGGCGCCGGCTCGCCCGCCGCGCCCAGCTCCTGCACCGCGAGCGTGGGCGGCGTGGCGAAGCCCGTGGTGACCAGCCAGATCGCGTCGGACTCGATCCGGTCCACCGCGCGGGTGCCGACCGTGACCAGCTCGGCCAGCCCCGGCAGCGGCACCGCTGCCCAGTCGACGCCCGCCGCGGCGGGCTCGGGCGGGGTGAGCACGTGCACCTCGGTGCGCACGTCGTGCAGCACCGACATCACCATGCGGTGGCGGGTCCAGCTCAGCCCGGCCAGCGATGTGGCGGGCGTCGGCGTGAAGAGCACCGTGAGCTCGCGCGAGCCGGCCAGCCAGTCCTCGAGCACCGCGGCGACCATGCTTCCTGCCGGGTGGCTCGCACCGCCCGGGACCGGGGTCCAGTCCTCGCGGAGCTGGACCAGCAACCACTCGCGGTGCACGGACGTCTCGGCGCTCGTGGGCACGTCCACCCGGACCAGCGAGCCGTCGTCCCGGCGCAGGTGGACCTCGGCGGAGTAGAAGTCCAGGGCGCGCTGGACGAAGGTGCGCGAGAAGCCGGGGGTGTGGTCGTGCCAGGCGTCCACGGACAGGTCCTCGGCCTCACCGGCGAAGATCTCGGGAGCATCGGCCAGCGGCGTGCCGCGGCGCCACAGCCGTACGGTGCGCGGGTACCCGGAGGTGGTCGTGCTGCCCGGGCCGAGGTCCGTGGCGACCAGCACGGTGTCCAGGTCGACCCAGCCCAGCGACCCCTTGGCCTCCGGGCGGAAGAAGCCACCGTCGTCCGGTGACACCCAGGTCAGGGTCACCAGGTCCAGCTCGCGCGTCACGTCGGCGTCCGAACCGCCGTGCGACAGCGCCACCAGGGCGCGCCGGAAGTCCGGCCGCAGCACCTTCGCGCCGTGCCAGACCCAGTCCTGCCCCTCGGCGGCGTTGAGCGCGTCGAGGTCCAGGACCACCTCCCAGTCCGGTTCGGCGGTCCGGTACGACTCCCAGGTGGTCCGCCGCCAGAGCCCTCGCGGGTGCTCGGCGTCGCGCCAGAAGTTGTAGAGGCGGTCTCCGACGAGGGCGGCCTCGGGGATCTTGTGCGGCGAGTCGAGCACCTCACGGATCGCGTCGCGCGTCGCGGCGAAGCCGGGGGTCGCGGCGGGGCCGGCGAGGGTCTCGTCGTTGCGCTCGCGGACCCAGGCCATCGCGTCGTCGCCGTCGACCTCCTCGAGCCAGGCGTACGGGTCGACTGCATCGAGCGGAGGCGCCTCGGTCATGGAGCGCCAGCCTAGGCCCGGCGGAGGTCGCGCCAGGGGAGCGCCGACCGCGTCGCGTCGCGCGGGCGTGGTGTGGGTGCCGGCGGCCATGATGGGGCGGTGAGCCAGACCGAGAGCGCCGCGAGCCCGCCGCCTGCCGACCTCGACGCCCGCAGGCGCTGGGCCGAGCTGGCCGAGCAGATCCGCGAGCACCAGTTCGCCTACTACGTGCGCGACGCGCCCACCGTCAGCGATGGGGAGTACGACGCGCTGCTGCGTGACCTGACGGCGCTCGAGGAAGTGCACCCGGAGCTGCGAACCCCGGACTCGCCGACGCAGACCGTCGGCGGCACCTTCTCGACGGAGTTCGCCACGGTCGCCCACGCCGAGCAGATGCTCAGCCTGGACAACGCCTTCTCGGCCGAGGAGCTCACCGCGTGGACCGAGCGGGTGCACCGGGACCTGGAGGGCGCGCCGCTGCACTGGCTGTGCGAGCTCAAGATCGACGGCCTGGCGATCGCCCTGCTGTACGAGGACGGCCGCCTGGTGCGGGCCGCGACCCGCGGCGACGGGCGGACCGGCGAGGACGTGACCCTCAACGTGCGCACCATCGACGGCGTGCCGGCCCGGCTCGCCGGGCAGGACGTGCCCGAGCGGATCGAGGTCCGCGGGGAGGTCTACTTCCCGGTCGCGGACTTCGAGGCGCTCAACGCGGCGCGCGTGGCGGCGGGCGAGGCGCCGTTCGCCAACCCGCGCAACTCGGCGGCCGGCTCGCTGCGGCAGAAGGACCCTCGGGTCACCGCGTCCCGGCCGCTGCGCCTGATCTGCCACGGGATCGGCGGCCTGGTGTGGGCGGGCCACGAGCAGGCCACTGCCCGCCAGTCCGAGACGTACCACCTGCTCGAGTCGTGGGGGTTGCCGGTCTCCTCACGCTCGCGCGTGGTCGAGGACGTGGCCGGCGTGCTCGAGATGATCGAGTACTACGGCCAGCACCGGCACGACGTCGAGCACGAGATCGACGGCATCGTCGTCAAGGTCGACGAGGTCGCGCTCCAGCGGCGGCTCGGGGCGACCAGCCGCGCCCCGCGTTGGGCGATCGCCTTCAAGTACCCGCCGGAGGAGGTCAACACCCGGCTGCTGTCCATCGAGGTGAACGTCGGGCGCACCGGGCGGGTCACGCCGTTCGGCGTCATGGAGCCGGTCCGGGTCGCCGGCTCGACCGTGTCGATGGCCACCCTGCACAACCAGGACGTGGTGCGGGCCAAGGGCGTGCGGATCGGCGACATGGTGGTGCTGCGCAAGGCGGGCGACGTGATCCCCGAGATCGTCGGGCCGGCCCCGCGGGCCGCCGACGACGACTGGCCGCGCCGCGACTTCGTCATGCCCACCCGGTGCCCGGAGTGCGACACCCCGCTGCGCCCGATGCGCGAGGGCGAGGTGGACCTGCGCTGCCCCAACGCGCGGACCTGCCCGGCCCAGGTGCGCGGCCGCGTGGAGCACATCGGCTCGCGCGGCGGGCTGGACGTCGAGGCGCTGGGCGAGGTCACGGCCGCGGCGCTGACGCAGCCCGAGGTGCCCGAGACCCCTCCGGTGGTCAACGAGGCGGCGCTGTTCGAGCTCGTCGGCTACCCGGCCGACGCCACGGCCGAGGAGCGCGACCGGGTCCGCGCGGCCAGCCTCGCGGCGCTGCGCGAGGTCGAGGTCGTCGTGCGCGACCCGGAGACCGGCGAGCCTCGCGCCGACGAGGACGGTGTGGTCCGCCGCAGGGCCCCCTTCCGGCGCAGGGCGACCTGGTCGAAGGCCGAGCGGGCGGCCGCGGCGGCCGAGGGCAGGCCGTTGGACGAGTGGCTCCCGTCGTCGGCGGCTCTCACCCTGCTCGACGAGCTCGAGATCGCCAAGACCAAGCCTCTGTGGCGGGTCCTGGTGTCGCTGAGCATCCGCAACGTCGGCCCGACGGCGGCGCGGGCGCTGGCCCAGGAGCTCGGCTCGATGGCGTCGCTGTGGGATCTCGTGGTGGGCGGCGAGCTCGGCGCGGAGCCGGTCGCCGACGGCGCGGACGAGCGCCGCTCGGCCGCGATCGAGCGGCTGTCCCAGGTGGACGGCGTCGGGCCGGTCATCGCCGAGTCGATCGTGGACTGGTTCACCGGCCCGGACGGCGACTGGCACCGCGACGTCGTGCGGCGCTGGGCGGGGGCCGGCGTGCAGATGCGCGACGAACGCGACGAGTCCGTCGAGCGCACCCTCGAGGGCCTGACAGTGGTGGTCACCGGCTCGCTCGCGGGCTTCACGCGGGAGGGCGCCAAGGAGGCGATCCTGGTCCGCGGCGGCAAGGCCGCAGGGAGCGTGTCGAAGAACACCGACTTCGTCGTCGTCGGGGAGAACGCCGGCTCCAAGGAGGCCAAGGCCCGTGAGCTCGGCCGCCCGATCCTCGACGAGGCGGGGTTCGAGGTGCTCCTCGCCCGCGGCCCGGAGGCCGCCGCGGCGCTCGTGGAGGGCAGCGGCGCGCAGGCGGGCACGGAGCCCGACGCGTGACCCCGCGGCCCGGACCCGCCGTCGAGGCCGCCACGTGGGTGCCGCTGCGCGTCGAGGCCGTCGGACCGTGGCGGGTCGGCCTGTCGCACGGCTTCACCCGGCGCGGCAACTCTGCCCTGCTGGTCGACGGCGCCGACGGTGCCGAGGCGGTCACCGCGCTGGACGACGTCGAGCGGCTCTACGCCTCGGCGGACCGCCCGACGATCGTGCGCCTCGGTACCGAGCGGTCGCCGGACCCGTCGCCGGCGGAGCTGACGGCTGAGCTGGCGGTCCGCGGCTACCGGACCGTCTCGACCACGAGGGTGCTGACCAGGGCGGTGGCGGGCGGACCGCGGCCCTCCGGCGGCGTGACACCTGAGGACGCGGTGCCCGTGACCCACGGCTGGCCCGACGGCGTGCAGCTCCGCACCGCCGATGAGCCGGACGACGCCTGGCTGCGCGGGTGGCTGGGCACCAAGACGGCCACTGCCGGCCGGGTGGACCTCGACGTGGCGCGTCGCCTGCTGACCGGCGCGCCCGCGCGGTACCTCACGGCGGTCGACGCCGACGACGTGGTCGGGACCATCCGGGCGGCCGTCGCGGGCTCCTGGGTGGGTCTGTCCTGCCTCGTGGTCGACCCGCGGGTACGCCGCCGCGGGCTCGGCCGGCGCCTGACCCGGGCGGCGCTCGCGGGCCACGACCGGGCCGGCCGGGCGTTCCTCCAGGTCGAGGTTCACAACGCCGGAGCGCTCGCCCTCTACCGTGGGCTCGGGTTCGCCGAGGTGGACGAGTACACGTACGCCGAGCGCTGAGCGCCGGGTCGCCGGGCGTCTCGGGGCGCGAGAGGGAGAGACCGATGGTTCAGCACGAGGTGCCCCGGCTCGGGGTCGGCATGGTCGGCTACGCGTTCATGGGACGCGCCCACTCCCAGGCCTGGCGGGTGGCCCCGCGGTTCTTCGAGCTGCCGCTGCGGCCGGAGATGGCGGTGCTCGCCGGGCGGTCCGAGGGACCGCTGCGCGACGCCGCCGCGACGCTCGGCTGGGCCGACGTCACCACCGACTGGCGCACGCTGCTCACCCGGGACGACGTCGACCTGATCGACATCGGCAGCCCGGGGGACACCCACGCCGAGATCGCGATCGCCGCCCTCGACGCCGGCAAGCACGTGCTGTGCGAGAAGCCCCTGGCGAACACCGTCGCCGAGGCGGAGGCCATGACGGCCGCCGCCGAGCGCGCGGCCCCCCGCGGCGTGCGGGCCATGGTCGGGTTCAGCTACCGGCGAGTCCCAGCGCTGACCTTCGCGCGGGATCTGATCGCGCAGGGGCGGATCGGGGCGGTGCGCCAGGTCCGGGCGCAGTACCTGCAGGACTGGCTCGCGGACCCCGAGTCCCCGCTCACCTGGCGCATGGACAAGGCACGGGCCGGGTCGGGTGCGCTCGGGGACATCGCGGCGCACATCGTCGACGCGGTGCAGTTCCTCACCGGCGAGGCGGTCACCGGGGTCAGCGGCCTGCTGGAGACGTTCGTCGACGAGCGTCCGGTCGCCGCCGGGCCCGGCACCGGGCTTGCGGGCTCGCCGGGGGTCGAGCGTGGACCGGTGACCGTGGACGACGCCGCGCTCTTCCTCGCACGGCTGTCGGGGGGCGCCGTGGCGACTTTCGAGGCGACGCGGTTCGCGTGGGGACGCAAGAACGCGCTGCGGCTGGAGCTCAACGGCGAGACCGGGTCCATCGCCTTCGACCTCGAGGCGCCCAACGAGCTCCACGTGTTCGACGCGACGGTGCCCGCTCGCGAGGCGGGGTACCGCCGGATCCTGGTGACCGAGCCCGATCACCCGTACGCGGGGGCGTGGTGGCCGCCCGGCCACATGCTCGGGTACGAGCACGCCTTCACCCACCAGGTGGTCGACCTGGTGCGCGCGATCGCCGCGGGGGAGCAGCCGACGCCGACGTTCGCCGACGGTCTGGCCGTGCAGCGCGTGCTGGAGGCCGTCGAGCGCAGCGCCGCGGACGACAGCCGCTGGACTGCGGTCGAAGGCTGATCGGGCGACACTGGGTCGATGGGCACGCTGATCTCTGAGCACCTGGCCACCGCGCTGCACGAGGCGGGACTGCGCTGGACCCCGGCGCCCGGCGACCGGTTCGTCATCCCGCAGCCCGAGCTGGCGGGGCAGGTGTTCACCCTGTCGGAGATGACCATCGAGGCGCACCACTACCCGACGGGGACGGTTCTCGGGTTCAACGGCACGACCGAGTGGGCGCTGGACGCGGTCGCCCAGGAGGACGCCCTCTGGCTGCCCCGCGAGGACCAGCTCCGTGAGCTGCTGGGCGCGACGTTCGTCTCGCTCGAGCGCGACCCGGACGACGATCGGCCCTGGGTGGTCGCGGTGCGGGAGCCCGGTGGCAGCCCGCGGCGCCACCGGGGCGCGACCGCCTCCGACGCGTACGCGACCGCGCTCCTGGCCCTCGTCCAGCGGGCCACGGCACCCGTCTAGCGCGGTCCCGGGCCCCCGGTCAGCCCGTTGCGTCGAGCCAGGCCAGGACCGCCCTGACCCGCCGGTGGTCGTTGTCGTCCGGTGGCAGGTCGAGCTTGGCGAACACGTTGCCGACGTGCTTCTCGACGGCGCCGGCGCTGATCACCAGGGCCGCGGCGATCGCCGCGTTCGAGCGGCCCTCCGCCATGAGCATCAACACCTCGCGCTCGCGGCCGGTCAGCCGCGCGAGCGGGTCGGTGCCGCGCCGCGCCGCGACCAGCTGGGCGACGACGTCCGGGTCCAGCGCCGAGCCGCCCGCCGCGACCCGGTGGAGGGCGTCGTCGAGCGCGCCCAGGTCCTGGACCCGGTCCTTGAGCAGGTACCCGATCCCGCCGCGGCCGTCGGACAACAGGTCCCGGGCGTAGGACTCCTCGACGTACTGGGAGAGCACGAGCACCGCGATCTCCGGCGCCAGCCTGCGCAGCTCGACGGCGGCCCGCAGGCCGTCGTCGGTGAAGGTCGGCGGCATCCGGACGTCGAGCACCGCGACGTCCGGCCGGTGCTCGAGCGCCGCCGGGACGATCCGGTCGGCGTGCTCGACCGTCGCGACCACGTCGTGCCCCGCCTCCTCGAGCAGCCGCACGAGGCCCTCGCGGAGCAGCACGGAGTCCTCCGCCAGCAGGATGCGCATGAGGCAACCTAACCGCCCCGACGCACCCGGCGGGTGCAGGGCCGCGGCCAGGCCCTGCACCCTCACGACCGTGCCGGCGGTCACTGCCAGGGCAACGTCGCCCGCACCACCGTGGGCCCGCCCTGCGGGCTGGTCAGCGCGAACGTGCCGCCGAGCCCCTCGACCCGCGCCGCGAGGCCGGCGAGCCCGTGCCCCTTCGCCTCGGTGGCGCCGCCCGCGCCGTCGTCGTGGACCTCGACCTGCAGGACGCGCGTGCCGTCACGCTCCTGCGGGCCGACCCACACCCATGCGCCCGACGCGTTCGCGTGCTTGGCCACGTTGACCAGGGCCTCGGTCACCACGAAGTAGGCAGCCGTCTCGGTCGCGGGGGACGGACGGTCGGGAACGGTCACCTCGACGGCGGTCGGCACGGTGCACCGGGCGGCGACGGGGGCCAGTGCGGCCGCCAGCCCGCGGTCGGCGAGCACCGGCGGGGCGATGCCGCGCGAGAGCGTGCGCAGCTCGGCGAGGGTCTCGGCGGCCTGCGTGCGCGCCTCGGCGAGCAGCCGCTGCGCCTCCTGCGGGTCGTCCTCGAGCCTGCGCTCGGCGGCGGACAGGTCCATCCCCAGCCGTACCAGCCGCTGCTGAGGGCCGTCGTGCAGGTCGCGCTCCAGCTTGCGCAGGGCGGCGGTCTCGGCCGCCGACGCGGCCTTGCGCCGCGCCGTGAGGTCGCCCACCTGTGCCTCGAGAGCCCGGCGGGACGCGCCGGTGAGCAGCAGTCTCGCCCACCCCACGTGGGCCGCGGCACAGCCGCGCAGCACTGCCGGCAGGCTGACGAGGAACACGATGCCGAGGATGAGGTTCACCATCGACTCGCTCAGCGGGAGGCGCAGCAGCTCGGCCAGGCCCTGCTCGTCCGCCGGCAGCCACCGGTGCCAGAACCAGTAGGTCAGCCCGCCGAGCGTCGCCGCCCACCAGGCGACCGCGATCGACCACGTCACGACGGCGAGCACGAGCGCCCCGACGCCGTGCAGCACGGCGGCCCAGCGGCGGGGGTCGGCCAGCCGCTGCAGCTGGGCCCGCAGCCCCAGACCGGCGACGGGCGCGTACACGACCGGCGCGAGGTGGGTGCCGCGGGCCGCCAGCCGGGCGCGCTCCAGGCCCGCGAACCACGTGGCGAGCGTGAGCGTCGCGGCGCCGATCGGCACCCCGACCCAGACCACGGCGAGGCCGACGGCCAGCGACACCCCGGTGACCAGGAGCGTGAACGAGGCGAGAGCGACCGGCAGGGAGGCCAGCAGGTACAGCGAGTCGCGGCCCACCTCGTCCACAATCTCCCGGACGGGGTCGGGTCCGGTCGGCCCGGCGGTGGAGTCCTGCGTGGTCGGAGATGACATGAGTTCCATGCCTCGATCGTCTCGGGGCCGCTGCGCCGTGCCGATCCGGCAGGCGGGCCGATCCAGGGTAGGGCCAGCCCCACCACGCCGGCGCCGGTAGCCGCCGTCGGCTACCGCGCGATCAGGGCGACCAGGGCCCACCCGACGTACCTGCGGGTGAAGGCCGCGTACTGCTGCGGCTCGGTCGCCAGCAGGTGACGGACCTCGTCGTGCAGCTCGTGGTCGGGGTGCGCGTCGGCCCAGCGACGCATCGCCAACCACTGCGGGGCCTGGTAGCGATCCCAGGACTCCTCGGTCGCGCAGACCATCTCCACGACGTCGTAGCCCCGCGCGCCGAATGACCCGAGCAGGTCCGGCAGGGTGAGGAACTCCTCGGCGGACGGCACGCCGCACCCGGCCAGGGCCTCGGGGGTCGTGGGAACGGTGCGCCAGTAGGGCTCGCCCACCAGCAGCATCCCGCCGGGTTCGAGGCTCCGGCTGAGCAGGTCGAGCGTGCCCGGCACCCCGCCCCCGATCCAGGTCGCACCCACGCACGCCGCGACGTCCACGGGGTCGTCGGCGACGTAACCCGCCGCGTCGGCCTCGACGAACTTGACGGCGTCGCCGACGCCGAGCGCGTCGGCGCGGGCCCTGGCGTGCGCGATGAAGTCGGGGTTCAGGTCCACGCCCAGCCCGGTGATCCGGTGATCGCGCGCCCAGGTGGACAGGAGCTCGCCTGAACCGCAGGCCAGGTCGAGGACGCGCGCGCCGGCGGTCAGGTCGAGCGCGGCACCGAAGGCGGCGAGCTGCCGCTCGGTCAGGGGGTTGTGGATGCGATGACGGGACTCACGGATGGAGAAGATGCGGAGGTCGAACACGGTGGTGCTCCTTGCACGGGTTCCAGTAGGGGCTCGTGTGGGAGCGGGCGGACCCGCTCACCGGCACCGGGACCGTCATCTGGCATCGGACCTTCTGGGATCGCCCTGCTCACCGACCGCGGCCGGGCGTGGCTCCGTGCGAGCCTGCAGCGACACTACGGCCGGGTGCCGTCCCGGCTCCACGCCTTTCCCGTGGGCGAGCCGCGGCCCGGGCCCGGTCTAGCCGGTGAGGTCCGCGCAGCACCGCCGGGCCTGGCGGACCAGGCACCACAGACCTGCCAGCGCCACGGTCTGCGCCGCGCCCAGCGCCATCGTCCACCGGACACCCGCGCCGCCCGGGTCGAACGGGCCGTCCAGCACGCCCGTCGGCGTGATCGCCAGCACCGGGAACGCCGCCGCGAGCTCGTCGAGCCGATCCGGCGAGGCCGCGCCCACGTCGCCGACGGTCGCCCTGCCGACCACGCCCATGGCCCGGATGGTCGCCACGAACGCCGCGCGGCGCTCGTCCGGGTCGGTGACCTCGCGGGCCGTGCCGGACAGCCGCGCGCCGGGCAGCACCACCTCGACGTGCGGGTCGGCGAGCGCGTTGGCGAACCAGTGCGCGGACCGCCCGTACCCGGCGACCACCAGGACCTCGCCGCTGCGCACCGCGTACCCGAGCGGCGCCTCGCGGATCAGCCCGCTGCGCCGCCCCCTGGTGCGCAGCAGCAGCATCGAGCCGGCGGCCGGCGTGGCGATCAGCGGCCCGAGCCCCGCCCGTAGCAGCGGGCCGGTGACGCGGCGGTTGACCGTGAGGAAACCGCGGCGCATGGGCTCCAGGAGCCGGGTCATCACAGGTCCGTACGGCAGCGCGGCGTCGGTCACCCCCGTCACGGTGCCCCTGCGGCGAGGGCCTCGCCACGGCCGTTCGTCCCCGCATCCCGGTCACAGCGCCGCAACACGCGGCCCTTAGACTCGCAGGCATGTCCACCATCTCCCGCGAGGAGGTCGCGCGCCTGGCCGGCCTGGCCCGCATCGACCTCACCGACTCCGAGCTGACCCGCCTCGCCGGCGAGCTCGACGTGATCGTCGAGTCCGTCGCGCGCGTCGGCGAGGTCGCCACCGACGACGTCCCCGCCACGAGCCACCCGATCCCGATGACCAACGTCTTCCGTGACGACGTCGTCGAGACCCCGCTGACCGTGGAGGAGGCGCTGTCCGGCGCCCCGGAGGCGCTCGAGGGCCGGTTCGCGGTCCCGCAGATCCTGGGGGAGGAGGCGTGACCGGGCCCGCCGGCGACCTGACCAGGCTCTCCGCGGCGGACCTCGCCGACGCGCTCACGTCGCGCGCGGTGAGCAGCGTCGAGGCCACCCAGGCCCACCTGGACCGGATCGCCGCGGTGGACGGCGCCGTGCACGCCTTCCTGCACGTGTCGGCCGACGAGGCGCTCGAGGTCGCGCGCGACGTGGATGCCCGGCGCGCGGCGGGCGAGGACCTGCACCCGCTGGCCGGCGTGCCGATCGCCGTCAAGGACGTCGTGGTGACGCGCGGGCTGCCCACCACGGCCGGCTCGAAGATCCTCGAGGGCTGGGTCCCGCCCTACGACGCGACCCTGGTGTCCCGGATCAAGGCGGCGCGGCTGCCGATCCTGGGCAAGACCAACATGGACGAGTTCGCGATGGGCTCCTCGACGGAGCACTCCGCGTATGGTGACACCCACAACCCCTGGGACCTCACGCGCATCCCTGGCGGCTCCGGCGGTGGCAGCGCGGCCGCCGTCGGGGCCTTCGAAGCCCCGCTGGCGATCGGCACGGACACCGGCGGCTCGATCCGCCAGCCCGCCGCCGTGACCGGCACCGTCGGCGTCAAGCCGACCTACGGCGGGGTGTCCCGCTACGGCCTGATCGCCCTCGCGTCGAGCCTGGACCAGGCCGGCCCGGTGACCCGCACGGTGCTGGACGCCGCGCTGCTGCACGAGCTGATCGGCGGGCACGACCCGCGCGACGCGACGTCGCTCCCCGAGCCCGTCCCGCCGCTGGTCGCCGCCGCGCGCCAGGGCCTGACCGGTGACCTCACCGGTGTGCGGATCGGCGTGGTGACCGAGCTGAACGGTGAGGGCTACCAGCCCGGGGTGCGCGCCAGGTTCGAGGAGGCGCTCGACCTGCTGCGCGGTGCGGGGGCAACGGTCACCGAGGTCTCGTGCCCGCACTTCGGCTACGCGCTCGCGGCCTACTACCTGATCCTGCCCAGCGAGGCGTCGAGCAACCTCGCCAAGTTCGACGGCATGCGCTACGGCTTGCGCGTGGTCCCCGAGGACGGCCCGGCCACGGCCGAGCGCGTCATGGCCGCGACCCGCGGCGCCGGGTTCGGCGACGAGGTCAAGCGCCGCATCATCCTGGGCACCTACGCGCTGTCCGCCGGGTACTACGACGCCTACTACGGCAGCGCGCAGAAGGTCCGCACGCTCATCCAGCGCGACTTCGCCGCTGCGTTCGAGCAGGTCGACGTCCTGGTCTCGCCCACGGCGCCGACCACGGCCTTCAAGCTGGGCGAGAAGCTGGACGACCCGCTGGCGATGTACCTCAACGACGTCGCGACCATCCCGGCGAACCTGGCGGGCGTGCCGGGCCTGTCGGTGCCGTCGGGCCTGTCCGACGACGGGCTGCCGGCGGGCTTCCAGGTGCTCGCGCCGGCGCGCGCCGACGACCGCCTGTACCGCGTGGGCGCGGCGCTGGAGACCCTGCTCGAGGCGTCCTGGGGCGGTCCGCTGCTGTCCCGCGCACCGGAGCTCAGCACCGAGGGGAGCGCCCGATGAGCGCCGCACCGGACCTGGTCCCGTTCGACGACGCCGTGCGCCGGTACGACCCGGTGATCGGCATCGAGGTGCACGTCGAGCTCGGCACCGCGTCGAAGATGTTCGACGGCGCACCCACCGAGTTCGGCGCGCCGCCGAACTCCCAGACCACGCCCGTGTCCCTGGGCCTGCCCGGCGTGCTGCCGGCGCTGAACGGCAAGGCCGTGGAGTCCGCGATCCGGATCGGCCTGGCGCTGAACTGCCAGATCGCCGAGCTGTGCCGGTTCGCGCGGAAGAACTACTTCTACCCGGACGTCCCGAAGAACTTCCAGACCTCGCAGTACGACGAGCCGATCGCGTTCGAGGGCCTCGTGGAGCTCGAGCTCACCGACGGCACACCGGTGCGCGTGGAGATCGAGCGCGCGCACATGGAGGAGGACGCCGGCAAGAACACCCACATCGGGGGCACCGACGGGCGGATCCACGGTGCCGACTACTCCCTGGTGGACTACAACCGCGCGGGTATCCCGCTGGTGGAGATCGTCACCAAGCCGATCACCGGCGTCGGCGAGCGCGCCCCGGAGGTCGCCGCCGCGTACGTGCGGTACCTGCGTGACCTGTTCCGCGCTCTGGGGGTGTCCGAGGCGCGGATGGAGCGTGGCAACGTCCGCGCCGACGTCAACGTCTCGCTGCGGCCCACGCCGGACGCCCCGCTGGGCACCCGTACCGAGACCAAGAACGTCAACTCGTTCCGCTCGGTCGAACGTGCGGTGCGCTACGAGATCTCTCGCCAGGCGGCGGTCCTGGACTCGGGACAGCCCGTGACCCAGGAGACCAGGCACTTCCACGAGGACACCGGCACCACGTCGTCGGGCCGGCTGAAGTCCGACGCGGAGGACTACCGGTACTTCCCCGAGCCCGACCTGGTGCCCGTCGCGCCGAGCCGGGCATGGGTCGACGAGCTGCGCGGCACGCTCCCGGAGATGCCGGCCTTGCGCCGCAAGCGGCTCCAGGCCGACTGGGGCTTCACCGATCCCGAGATGCGCGACGTGGTCAACGCCGGCGCCGTCGAGCTCATCGAGGCGACGGTCGTCGCGGGCGCCTCGCCGGCAGCCGCCCGCAAGTGGTGGATGGGCGAGCTGGCCCGGACCGCGAAGAGCGACGAGGTCGACCTCGAGGCGCTGGCCATCACCCCGGCGCAGATCGCCGAGCTCCAGGGCCTGGTGGACTCGGGACGGCTGAACGACAAGCTCGCCCGCCAGGTGCTGGCCGGCGTCCTGGCCGGGGAGGGCTCGCCGGAGGAGGTCGCGTCCGCCCGCGGGTTGGAGGTCGTCTCCGACGACGGCGCCCTGGAGAGCGCCGTGGACGAGGCGCTGGCCGCCCAGCCGGACGTGGTCGCCAAGATCCGTTCGGGCAACCTCGGGCCGGTGGGCGCGATCATCGGCGCCGTCATGAAGGCGACCCGTGGCCAGGCGGACGCCGGCCGGGTGCGCGAGATCGTCCTGGCCCGCGTGGCCCAGGACTGAGCGGGAGAGCCATGAAGGGCATGCCGACGTTGCGCGGCGAGATGGTCACCCTGCGTCCGATCCGGGCCGACGACGCGGACGGCATGTGGGAGATGGCCACCGACGACCCGGAGGGCACCCGGCAGACCGGGACCACGCAGAAGTTCACCCGCGAGCAGGTCGACGAGTGGTGCGCCACGGTCGCAGACCGCGACGGCCGGGCGGACTGGGCGATCACGCACGAGACCGACGAGTACCTCGGCGAGATCGTGCTCAACGAGATCGACGAGCACTCGCGCAACGCCAACCTGCGCCTCGCCCTGCGGCCGGGGCACCGGGGCCGCGGGTTCGGCGGTGAGGCGATCCAGCTGGTGCTGGACCACGCGTTCGACCCGCACGGGCTGGCGCTGCACCGGGTCTCGCTGGACGTGCTGAGCATCAACCCGCGGGCCTTCGCCCTCTACGAGAGCCTGGGCTTCTTGGTCGAGGGGCGGCTGCGCGAGGCGCACCTGGACGGCGAGCACTGGTGCGACGTGATCGTCATGGCCGTGCTCGAGGACGACTGGCGGACGCGGGACCGGTGATCCGAAGCGTGCCTGGTGCCCGGTCTGCCGGTGCCACGATGACGTCATGATCACCGTCGCCGCGGCCCACCCCGAGATCGTCGACCCGCTGACCGACGACCCGGTCGACGGCGTTCGCGTGGTGACCTGGCACATGGGCGAGCCGCTGCCGGCCGACGTCGACCCGGCGGACATCGACGTCGTGGTGGTCCCGCACTACTACGTCGGGGCGAACGGCTTCGCCAGGCTGACGGAGCTGCCCAACCTCAAGGTCGTGCAGCTGCCCAGTGCGGGGTACGAGTACGCGCTCGACCTGGTGCCGCCGCACGTCACGCTGTGCAACGGCCGGGGCGTGCACGACGCGGGCACCGCCGAGCTCGCCCTCGGGCTGCTGCTGTCGATGCAGCGGGGGATCGTGGACGCCACGCGCGCGATGGCCGAGCACCGGTGGGCACCGCAGCTCCGCTCGTCGCTGGCCGACCGTCGGGTCATGGTGCTCGGCTACGGCTCGGTGGGTTCGGCGATCGCGCACCGCCTGGACGCCTTCGAGGTGGACGTGGTGCCGGTCGCCACGACGGCCCGCGAGGCCGACGGCCGCCACGTGCACGGCATCGACGAGGTACCCGGTCTGCTGCCCACGCTCGACGCCGTGGTGATCATCGTGCCGCTGACCGAGCAGACCGACGGCCTGGTGGACGCCGCGTTCCTGGCCGCCCTGCCGGACGGCGCGCTGGTGGTGAACATGGCGCGCGGCAAGGTGGTGGACACCGACGCGCTGCTGGCCGAGCTCACCTCGGGCCGGCTGCGCGCGGCCCTCGACGTCACCGACCCCGAGCCGCTCCCGGCCGACCACCCGCTGTGGGACGCGCCGAACCTGGTGATCACCCCGCACGTCGGGGGGTTCACCGACGCGACCCATCCCCGCTTCGCGGCGCTGCTGCGCCGCCAGCTGACCTCGATGGCCAGCGGCGCCGGCCCGATCAACGTGGTGCGGGCCGGGACCCCGTTCTGAGCGACCGCCGTCGGGGCCCGACGGGCGGATGTCGGTGTCCGGTGTGACAGTGGCGCCATGAGCGAGGAGACGCTGACCCGGGCCGAGGCGAGCGCCGCGGTCGACGAGCGCCACTGGCGACTCGTGCTCGGCCGCCTGCACACCACCGTCGCGACCGGCTCGTTCGTCCGCGGTCTGGAGCTGGTCGCGCGCGTGACCGAGGTGGCCGAGCGGCTCGGCCACCACCCCGACGTCGACCTGCGCTACCCGGTGGTCCACCTGTCGGTGGTCTCGCACGATCTCGGCGGTCTCACCGCCGGCGACGTGGCGCTGGCCCGCGAGATCAGCCGGTTGCTCGATGAGCTCGGGCTCGAGGCCACCCCGCGCGAGCCCCAGGCGCTCGAGATCGCGATCGACGCGCTGGACATCCCGGCGGTGGTGCCGTTCTGGCGCGCGGTGCTCGGCTACGCCGACGAGACGTCCCCCGACGACGGCGACGCACCGGCGCTGGTGGACCCGGCCGGCATCGGCCCGTCGGTCTGGTTCCAGCAGATGGACGCACCCCGGCCGCAGCGCAACCGGATCCACCTGGACGTCTCGGTCCCGCACGACGAGGCCGAGGCGCGGGTCGCCGCCGCGCTCGCCGCCGGCGGCACACTGGTCCGCGACACCCGGGCGCCGGCGTTCTGGGTGCTCGCCGACGCCGAGGGCAACGAGGCGTGCGTCTGCACCTGGCAGAACCGCGACTGAGTCGCTGCTCCCGGGACACGCTCGCAGGAGGACCTTGGTCCCCGGGTTGTGTCCATGAGATAAGACCGTGATCCACGATGTGAGACGCGATGATCGGCACGTGACAAGCGCCGGGTCCTGTCGTAGTCTCCGAGGCGTGCGGAAGCTCGTCGTCGTAGTCAGCCAGGCGTAGGCCGGGGACACCCCCACCTGCGCCCACCCCTCGTCGTGCCCTCCCGGGCCGAGGGGTTTTTTCATGCCAGGGGTCGGTCGGCCCATCCGCACGGACGAGACACAGGAGAGCAACGATGGTCCAGGGCTCCCAGCAGGCGCCCCCAGCGGGGGAGCGCCACAAGGCGGCCGCGACGGTCACCCCGGCGGATCTGCGACCCGCCCCGCCGCAGCCGATGACCGGTGCGGAGGCGATCGTCCGGTCGCTCGAGCACGCCGGGGTCGACACGGTCTTCGGCATCCCGGGCGGCGCGATCCTGCCGACGTACGACCCGCTGATGGACTCGACCAAGCTCCGCCACATCCTGGTGCGCCACGAGCAGGGCTCCGGGCACGCGGCGGAGGGCTACGCGTACACCTCGGGCAAGGTCGGGGTCTGCATGGCCACGTCCGGCCCGGGTGCGACCAACCTGGTCACCGCGCTCGCGGACGCCAACATGGACTCGGTCCCGGTGGTCGCGATCACCGGTCAGGTCGCGGCGCCGCTGATCGGCACCGACGCGTTCCAGGAGGCCGACATCGTCGGCATCACCCTGCCGGTGACGAAGCACAACTTCCTGGTGACCGACGCCGACGACATCCCGCGGACCATCGCCCAGGCGTTCCACATCGCCTCGACCGGCCGCCCCGGGCCCGTGCTGGTCGACGTGGCCAAGTCGGCGATGCAGGCGCAGACCACCTTCACCTGGCCCACCGAGCTGGACCTGCCCGGCTACCACCCCGTGACCAAGCCGCACGCGAAGCAGGTGCGCGAGGCCGCACGACTGCTGGCCACCGCACGCCGGCCGGTGCTCTACGTGGGCGGTGGCGCCGTGCGCTCGGGCGCGGCGCCGGAGCTGCGCAGGCTCGTCGACGAGTCCGGCGCGCCGGTCGTCACCACCCTGATGGCCCGTGGCGTCCTGCCCGACACGCACCCGCAGAACCTCGGCATGCCAGGCATGCACGGCACGGTGCCGGCGGTCGCCGCGCTGCAGAAGGCCGACCTCATCGTCGCGCTGGGCACCCGGTTCGACGACCGGGTGACCGGCAAGCTGTCGTCGTTCGCGCCGCACGCCGCGGTGGTGCACGCGGACATCGACCCGGCGGAGATCGGCAAGAACCGCCGCGCCGACGTGCCGATCGTCGGCGACCTCAAGGAGGTCATCGCCGACCTGCTGCCCGAGCTGGCGCGCGAGCACGCCCAGCACGGCAAGCCGGACCTGGAGCGGTGGTGGAAGCAGATCGAGGACTGGCGCGAGACGTTCCCGCTCGGCTACTCCGACACCGAGGACGGCCTGCTCGCGCCGCAGCACGTCATCTCCCGGATCGGCGAGATCGCCGGGCCGGAGGCGGTCTACGTCGCCGGGGTGGGTCAGCACCAGATGTGGGCCTCGCAGTTCATCAAGCACCAGCGTCCCGGCGCCTGGATCAACTCCGGCGGCCTGGGGACCATGGGCTTCGCGGTCCCGGCCGCGATGGGGGCCAAGGTCGGCGACCCGGACCGGGTGGTCTGGGCGATCGACGGCGACGGCTGCTTCCAGATGACCAACCAGGAGCTGGCCACCGCCACGATCAACGAGATCCCGATCAAGGTCGCGGTGATCAACAACTCCTCGCTGGGCATGGTCCGCCAGTGGCAGACCCTGTTCTACGAGTCGCGGTACTCCAACACCGACCTGCACACCGGCCACGGCACGGTGCGCATCCCGGACTTCGTGAAGCTGGCCGACGCGTACGGCGCGGTCGGCATCCGGGTCGACTCCAAGGCCGAGGTGGATGCCGCGATCAAGCGTGCGATGGAGATCGACGACCGCCCGGTGGTCGTGGACTTCACCGTGTCCCGCGACGCGATGGTGTGGCCGATGGTGGCCGCCGGCGTCAGCAACGACGAGATCCAGTACGCCCGTGGGATCAGCCCGGCCTGGGACCGGGAGGACTGAGCGCGATGCGTCGCAAGGAAGCAGGTGCAGCATGAGCCGCCACACCCTGTCGGTCCTGGTGGAGAACAAGCCGGGTGTCCTGACCCGCGTCGCCGGCCTGTTCGCGCGCCGGGCGTTCAACATCCACTCGCTCGCCGTGGGCCCGACCGAGCACCCGGACGTGTCCCGGATCACCGTCGTGGTCGACGTCGACGAGCTGCCGCTGGAGCAGGTGACCAAGCAGCTCAACAAGCTCATCAACGTGATCAAGATCGTCGAGCTCGAGTCCGAGGCCTCGGTCCAGCGTGAGCTGCTGCTGGTCAAGGTCCGGGCCGACGTCTCGACCCGCGCGCACGTGCTGGAGGTCGTCCAGCTGTTCCGGGCGCACGTCGTGGACGTCGTCCAGGACGCGGTCACCGTCGAGGCGACCGGTAGCCCGGCCAAGCTCGAGGCGCTGCTGGCGGCGCTCGAGCCGTTCGGCGTCCGCGAGATCGTCCAGTCCGGCATCGTCGCGATCGGGCGCGGCTCGCGATCGATCACCGACCGTGCGTTCGAGCGCGTGGTGCGCTCGGCCTGAGCCCTAGGCTCGGCGCGGGACCGTCGCGCCGGCCCCCACCCTCCGTCCACCCAGCAAGGAGAATCCCCGTGGCAGAGCTGTTCTACGACGACGACGCCGACCTGTCGGTCATCCAGTCCAAGAAGGTCGCCGTCATCGGCTACGGCAGCCAGGGTCACGCGCACGCCCTCAACCTGCGCGACTCCGGCGTCGACGTGACCGTCGGCCTCCGGGAGGGCTCGCCGTCGGCCGCCAAGGCGACGGAGCAGGGCCTGGCCGTCAAGCCGGTCGCCGAGGCCGTCGCCGAGGCCGACGTCGTCGTGATCCTCGCGCCCGACCAGGTGCAGCGGCACCTGTACCGCGACGACATCGCTCCGCACGTGCGCGAGGGCGCCGCCCTGGTGTTCGGGCACGGCTTCAACATCCGCTTCGGCTACATCCAGCCGGCGCCGGGCCTGGACGTCGTGATGATCGCGCCCAAGGGCCCGGGTCACCTGGTCCGCCGCGAGTACGAGGCGGGGCGCGGCGTGCCGGTCATCGTCGCGGTCGAGCAGGACGCCTCCGGCTCGGCGTGGGACCTGGCGCTGTCGTACGCCAAGGCGATCGGCGGCCTGCGCGCGGCCGGCATCAAGACGAGCTTCACCGAGGAGACCGAGACCGACCTGTTCGGCGAGCAGGCGGTGCTGTGCGGCGGCACGTCGCAGCTGGTGCAGTACGGCTTCGAGGTGCTCACCGAGGCCGGCTACCAGCCCGAGGTCGCCTACTTCGAGGTGCTGCACGAGCTCAAGCTCATCGTCGACCTGATGATCGAGGGCGGCATCGCCAAGCAGCGGTGGAGCGTGTCGGACACCGCCGAGTACGGCGACTACGTCTCCGGCCCGCGGGTCATCGACCCGCACGTCAAGCAGAACATGAAGGACGTGCTGGCCGACATCCAGTCCGGGGCGTTTGCGGCCCGCTTCATCGCCGACCAGGACGCCGGTGCCCCCGAGTTCAAGGCCCTGCGGGCCAAGGGCGAGGCCCACCCGATCGAGGCGACCGGTCGCGAGCTGCGCAAGATGTTCGCCTGGATCAAGCCGACCGACGCGGACTACTCCGAGGGCCACGCGGCGCGCTGACGTGACCGAGACGCCGTCGGACCCCTCGGGCGCCGGGTCGGCGCCCGAGGGCGACGCACCCGACGAGCTCGCCGTCTTCTGGGAGGCGGCGCGCTCGCGGTCCAAGCGCAACCCGGTCCCGACGTGGACCGGTCCTGGCGTGCCCGGCACTCTGGTGCCGCCCGCGTTCGCGTTCGGGGACGACCCGGTGCTCGCCGACGCGCTGCTCGAGCTCGTGCTCGCCGGCGTGAAGACCGCGACGTCGACGGCGCTCGTCGAGCTCGAGAGCTCCGGTGAGCCGATGCCTGTCGTCGGCGACCTCTCGATCGTGCTCGACGGCGGCGGGCACCCGCGGGCCCTGCTGCGCACGACGTCGGTGCGCCTCGTGCGCTTCGCGGACGTCGACGCCGAGCATGCGGCCGCCGAGGGCGAGGACGACCGGACCCTGGAGTCATGGCGCCGGGAGCACGAGCGCTACTGGCGACGCGTGCTGCCGCGTTTCGGCGCCGAGTTCAGCCCGGACCTCGAGCTGGTGCTCGAGCGGTTCGAGCTCCGGTTCCCCACGGCCTGGGACCGCTGAGCCCGCGCGGGCCGGGAGAGGACAGCCTCTCCCGGCCCGCGCGGTGTGACGGTGACCCGGATCGCCGGGACCGTCAGCCCTGCCGACCGGGGCGCTCGCCGTTGCCGGGCATCTGACCGCCCGGCGCCTGGCCGCCCCCCATGCCGCCGCCCATCGTCCCGGCCGACGCCACGCCCGCGGTCGCCGTGGCGACCTCGGTCGCACCCGACGCGTCGCCCGGAGCCGGGTCCGCCCCGGCGCTTCCGCCGGTCGCGAGGGTGTACGTCTGGCCGGAGACCACGTCGGCCGAGGAGAAGACCACGCTCGCGACCTGCTTGGTCGTCGTGAACGACGCGAGCACCGTGCCGTCGGCGTCGAGCACGTGCGCGACGGTCCCGGCGGCCAGCGACGCGGTGAACGCGACGAACGACTGCGACGAGCTGGCGTCCGGCGTCTCGGCCATCCCGGCGGAGCCGGTCGCCAGCAGCACTCCACCGGTGGTGGTGAGGGTGCCGTTGGCGTCCAGCGCCCCGTTGCCGTCGTTGGTCGGCCCGTGCACCACGGTGGTGCCGCCGGAGACCAGCAGGTCGCCGTTGGAGTCGAGTCCGTCGCCCCCGGCGTCCACGGTGAGCGTGCCGCCGGAGATCTCGAGCAGCACGCCGGCCTCGGCCGCCATGCCGCCGCCACCCATCCCGCCGCCGGTGCCGGACGTGTCGCTGGTGTCGGTGGCGTTCAGCCCGTCGTCCGAGGACGTGACGTCCAGGACGCCGCCACTCACGGTGACGACCATCGACTCCAGACCCTCGTAGGACGCGGTGACGTTCACGGTGCCGCCGGACACGGTCAGCGCCGTGTCCGCGTGGATCGCGTCGTCGCCCGCCGCGAGCTCGAGGGTGCCGTCCTCGACCACGACGGTGCCGTCGGAGTTCACGGCGTCGTCGGAGGCGTCGACGGTCAGCGTCCCGCCACCGACCGCCACGCCGGCGCCCGCGGACACACCCTTGGACGTGTCCGTGCCGCCGGCGTGACCGCCGCCGGCCACGACGGTCAGGCTGCCGCCGGTGAGGATCGCGTCGGTCTGGACGTCGACCCCGTCGTCACCGGCCGTGACGTCGAGGCTGCCGCCCGTGACGAGCAGGTAGCCCATCGTGTCGTCGGAGTCGTTGTCGGACTTCAGCCCGTCGCCGCCGGCGTCCACGGTCAGGGTGCCGCCCGTGACCACCAGCCAGTCCTTGCCGCGCACGCCGTCGTCGGCCGCGGTGACCGTCAACGTGCCGTCGGTCACGACCAGGCCGTCCTTGCTCGTCACGCCGTCGTTCGAGGCCGAGGTCACGGTGAGCGAGCCGGATCCCGCGACCGTCAGATCGGCGCTGGACCAGACCGCGGCGTTGGGTGCGTCGGAGTCGGCGTCCACCGCCGGTGAGGTGTCGGTGACGGCGTTCGTCGAGCCGTCGGCGAGGACCAGCACCACCTCGTCCGCGTCGAGGACCTGCAGCGGAGCAGTCGTCGACGAGGCCAGGGTCGCGCCGTCCAGGACGATCCGGACCACGCCGTCGTCGGTGGTGTCGACCACCACGGAGCCGTCGTCGAGCGAGCCGGACAGCACGTAGGTGCCTGTGGCGGTGATCGTCACCGTGGAGCCGTCGACGCTCACGGCATCGGAGTCGGCGCTCGCCGTGGTGCCCGAGAGCGTGATGGTCACGGCGTCGGCCGGGTCGTAGGAGGGGTCGCCGGCCTCCCAGGTCGCGTTGGCGTCGATCGCGCCGCTCACGCCGGTCGGGGCGTCGGCGACCAGGGCGTCGGTGGTGGTCACGGTGCCCGAGCCGTCGATGGTGGTCGTCGTACCCGCGTCCAGGACGCCGGAGCACCCGGTGAGGGCGAGCGCGACGGCGGCGGCCATGGCGACGGGCAGGGTGCGGCGCAGCGGGCGGCGCCCGCGCAGGGAGGTTCGCATGGGGACTCCTCGGTCAGGACGCGGCCGGCAGGGCCGCGAGGTGGGGCAGGACGTGGCGGTCGAGCGTGCGCCGCCAGGGGGTGGCAGGCAGGCGCGCGTCGAGCGCGGCCATGCCGGTGGCGTACTTGGAGATGCGGACCGGCCGGATGCCGGCGCGCCACAGGGCACGGTCGGCCGAGGACGGCGTCGCGCCGGACTTGGTCTCGACGACCGCGAGGCCCCGGAGGGCCAGGTCGCACCCGGCGCCGCTGCGGACCGCTCCGGGCAACGGTCGCCAGACCAGGTCGGTGTCGACGGTGAGGCGTGACTCGGTGCTCGGAAGGTGCACGGTGACGCGGTCGAACCGGCTGGCGAGCGTCGGACGCAGGTCGAGCGGGGCGTCCAGCGCGCAGGGGAGGGCGGCGTCCGCGACCAGCGCCCGGGCCGTGAACGCGGCGTCCGCGGCGGAGAGCCGATCGGCGTCGTCCGGGCGCGGGGTCCGGTGCTTGACGGTCGTGCCGCGCGCGCCCCGCGTCTTGACCTCCATCCAGCAGGTGCCGGAGTCGAGGTAGGTCCGGGTGCGGACCTTGAACCGGTGGCGGCGCCGGCGGGCGGCGTCCAGGTATGCCGTCAGCTCGGGGGTGTCGAAGTAGACCGAGCGGTAGCCGAAGCGGCGGCGCCCGTCGATCTCGAGGACCCGGGCACCGGGCTCCAGGTCGTCGAGCAGCGCGCCCGCCAGCAGCACGGGCACCAGGTACTTGCGGTCGACCCGGGTCTGGCGCCCGGCGCGCGCGTCCAGCTCGGCGAGGGAGATCGGCTCGAGCCCGAGCGCAGCGGGGGCGTTCACCGGCGCTCCCACTCAGCGGCAACGGCGTCCGCGGTGCGCGACACGGCGAGGCCGTCGGCGCGAGCCGCGGCTCCCCGAGGGAGCTCGTACCGGACCTCCACGGTCGTGGTGTCGTTGACGAGGTCCACGCGCTTGACGGTGACGGCGTGCACCTTCGCGCCGAGCGCGGTCTGGACGTGGGCGATGAGCGCTGCCTCGTCCGTGAACGCGCGGTCGAGGACCATGTCCTGGCGGCGGTGGCGGGCCAGCACCCAGCGGGAGTCGGCGACGGCGATCGCGCCGAGCACCAGCGCCATGATGGCCGCCGTGAGCCCGAGCGAGTGCGCGCCGAGGCCGGCGATCAGCCCGAGCGCCAGCGCCGCGAAGTAGTACGCGACCTCCTGGTGCTCGAGCTCGGTGGACCGCAGCCGGATGATCGACAGCACGCCGAACAGGCCGAGCCCGAGGCCGGCGCCGACGGTGCCGGTGCCGAGCGCGGCGGACACGGCGAGCACGCCGACGTTGACGCCGACGTAGGCGACCGCGAGGTCGCGGCGGTGGTGTCGCGGCAGGTAGAGGCCGAAGGTGAGGATGGTGATGGCGACGAGGTCGGCCAGCAGCAGGGTGAGGTCCACGGTGGTGTCTCCAGGGTCGTCGTGATGGTGTCCATGGCACCGGCCCGACCGATGCGCCATCTGTGAGAGCACTGAGGTCCCGGTACGCGTTCACCTCCCGTTCACCCCGGCGTGGCGTCTGCGATATGAGATTCCCGTCCCGAGGGGTGGGACGGGCGGTAGGCTGCGGGCATGCAGCAGATGAGGCTCGCGGTCATCGCCGGGGACGGCATCGGCTCGGAGGTGGTCGAGCAGGGCCTCCGGGTGCTGGACGCCGCGCTGGCCGGCTCCGGCACCACCGTCACGACCACTGAGCTCGACCTCGGCGCGCGTCGCTGGCACGCGACCGGCGAGACGCTCACCGACGGCGACCTCGCGACGATCCGCGAGCACGACGCGATCCTGCTCGGCGCGGTGGGCGACCCGGGCGTCCCGTCCGGCGTGCTCGAGCGGGGCCTGCTGCTGCGGCTGCGCTTCGAGCTCGACCACTACGTGAACCTGCGGCCGGCCCGCCTCTACCCGGGCGTGCGCTCGCCGCTCGCCGAGCCGGGCGACGTGGACTTCGTCGTGGTGCGCGAGGGCACCGAGGGCCCGTACGTCGGCAACGGCGGCGCGATCCGCGTCGGCACCCCCCACGAGGTCGCCAACGAGGTCAGCGTGAACACCGCGTTCGGCGTCGAGCGCGTGGTCCGCGACGCGTTCGCCCGCGCGGCCGCCCGCCCGCGCAGGCGGCTGACCCTCGTGCACAAGCACAACGTCCTCGTGCACGCCGGGCACCTGTGGCGGCGCACCGTCGAACGCGTCAACGCCGAGTTCCCCGACGTCACCACCGACTACCTGCACGTCGACGCCGCGACGATCTTCATGACGACCAACCCGTCGCGGTTCGACGTCGTCGTCACCGACAACCTGTTCGGCGACATCCTCACCGACCTGGCCGCCGCGATCACGGGCGGCATCGGCCTGGCGGCGTCCGGCAACGTCAACCCGGACCGCACCGCGCCGTCGATGTTCGAGCCGGTCCACGGCTCGGCCCCGGACATCGCGGGCCAGGGCAAGGCCGACCCGACCGCGACCGTGCTGAGCGTCGCGATGCTGCTCGAGCACCTCGGCCTGGCCGACGCTGCGGCCCGGGTGGAGAGCGCCGTGGCCGCCGACCTCGCGGAGCGGGCCGGGCGAGTACGGTCGACGGCCGAGGTGGGGGCCGACCTGGCGGCACGCGTCGCCGGCTG
This sequence comes from Actinomycetales bacterium, assembly GCA_020444245.1. Classification (GTDB taxonomy): domain Bacteria; phylum Actinomycetota; class Actinomycetes; order Actinomycetales; family Cellulomonadaceae; genus Actinotalea. The sequence continues at coordinate 104,211 of JAHLLI010000003.1, read as the reverse complement.
AGCCACCCGTCGGCCGCCCCGCCCCGACCCGTCACGTCCAGGGAGCCGACATGACCGAAGCGCAGCCCGCGCGTACCGACACGACGCCGCCGTCCGGCTGGGCCGTGCACCGCACGCCCACCCCGGTGGCAGAGGCCGACCGGGAGGCTCGGCTCGCCGCGCCCCGCTTCGGGGAGACGTTCACCGACCACGTAGCCCGGATGACGTGGACCGCCGAGGCCGGCTGGGGCGAGCGCCGGGTCGAGCCGTACGCGCCGCTCGCCCTCGACCCCGCGGCGCTCGTGCTGCACTACGGCCAGGAGGTCTTCGAGGGACTCAAGGCCTTCCGGCACCCGGACGGCTCCGTATGGACGTTCCGTCCCCGGGCCAACGCCGAGCGCCTCGCCGCCTCGGCGCGCCGGCTGGCGCTGCCGGAGCTCCCGGCCGAGGACTTCCTCGGCTCGCTGCGCGCGCTGGTCGGCGTCGACGAGGCATGGGTGCCGGCGCGCGTCGGCGCGAGCCTGTACCTGCGGCCGGTCATGGTGGCGACCGAGCCGACGCTGCTGGTCCGGGCGGCCCGGCGCGTCGAGTACCTGGTGATCGCCTCGCCGGCGGGGGATTACTTCGCCGGCGGCGTGAACCCGGTCTCGATCTGGGTGGCCGAGGACCTGCACCGTGCGGCGCCCGGCGGCACCGGCGCGGTCAAGACGATGGGCAACTACGGCGCCTCGCTGGCCTCGCAGGTCGTCGCGCAGCGCCACGGGTGCGACCAGGTGTGCTTCCTGGACGCGGCCACGGGTCGCCTCGTCGAGGAGCTCGGCGGGATGAACGTCGTGGCCGTGCTCGCCGACGGATCGGTGGTCACCCCGGCGCTCGACGGCACGATCCTTCCCGGCGTCACCCGCGATGCCCTGCTCACGCTGCTCGCGGAGGACGGCCACCCGGTGGCCGAGCGGCCGCTGCCGCTCGCGGAGCTGCGCGAAGGGCTGCACACCGGCGAGATCGCCGAGCTGTTCGCGTGCGGCACGGGCGCGGTGGTGGCCCCGGTCGGCCGGCTGGCCGGCGAGGGCTTCGACCTGACGGTCGGCGACGGCGGGACCGGACCGGTCACGGCCGCTGTCCGGCGTCGGCTCACCGACGTGCAGTACGGGCTCGCGCCCGACCGTCACGGATGGCTGGAACGGCTGGTGTGACGAGCGCACGGGCGCGGGTAACGTCATCCCGGGCGGCGGGGCCGTCCGGGCCGAAGGGAACGAGATGAGCACCACGAGCCACACCACGGCCGACGCGTTCGAGCGGCGGCTGTCGGACCACCCGCGCAGCGACGCCGAGCGTGCGGCCCTGACGGCCGAGCCGGCGTTCGGCGTGGTGTTCACCGACCACATGGCCCGCATGACCTGGACCGTCGAGGCCGGCTGGGGCGAGCGGCGGGTCGAGCCCTACGGCCCCCTGCTGGTCGACCCGGCCGCCGCGGTGCTGCACTACGGCCAGGAGATCTTCGAGGGTCTCAAGGTCTACCGGCACGCCGACGGTTCGCTGTGGTCGTTCCGGCCGTGGGCCAATGCCGCACGGTTCGCGGCCTCGGCGCGCCGCCTGGCCCTGCCCGAGCTGCCGGCCGACGACTTCCTCGGCTCGATCGAGGCGCTCGTCGCTGTCGACGGAGCCTGGGTGCCGTCCGCCGAGGAGACCAGCCTCTACCTGCGGCCCTTCATGTTCGCCTCCGAGGCGTTCCTCGGCGTGCGTCCCGCGCGCCGTGTCGACTACCTGCTCATCGCCTCGCCCGTCGGGCCGTACTTCGCGGGCGGGGTCAAGCCGGTGTCGATCTGGGTGAGCGAGGACTACCACCGCGCCGGACCGGGTGGCACCGGCGCGGCCAAGTGCGGCGGCAACTACGCCGCCAGCCTGCTCCCGCAGCAGGAGGCGTACTCCCACGGCTGCGAGCAGGTCTGCTTCCTGGATGCCGCGACCGGCAGCCTGCTCGAGGAGCTCGGCGGGATGAACGTCATGGTCGTGCAGCGCGACGGCACGGTGGTGACCCCGGCGCTGAGCGGCACGATCCTCGAGGGTGTGACCCGCGACTCAGTGCTCACCCTGCTGCGCGAGGGCGGGCACGAGGTCGTCGAGCGGGACCTGCCGCTCGCCGAGGTGCTCGACGGGCTGCGTACCGGTGCGATCACCGAGGTCTTCGCATGCGGCACGGCAGCGGTCGTGACGCCGATCGGGCGGCTCGCGGGGGAGGGCTTCGATCTCGCGGTCAACGGGGGCCAGACCGGGGCGGTCACGGCGGCGGTACGCCACCAGCTCACCGCGATCCAGTACGGCCGTGCGGCCGACCCGCACGGCTGGATGCACCGGCTGGCCTGAGCGGTCGCGATGTCGGAGCCCGAGGTGCGGCCTGACGTGCCCGACCGCCATGAGACCCCTGCCGAGCGCGCGGACCGCAACTGGTCCGAGCTGCTCGCCGAGCTGCGCGTGCTGCAGACCGGCGCGCAGATCCTCGTCGGCTTCCTGCTGACGATCCCGTTCCAGGCCAGGTTCACCGAGCTCGACGACTACCAGCGCGGCTCCTACCTGGTGCTCATGGTGCTCGCGGCGCTGTCGACGGTCCTCATCGTGGCGCCGGTCAGCGTGCACCGGGCGCTGTTCGCCCGGCGCCGCAAGCCGGAGCTGGTGCGCACGGCGGCGATGTTCGCCCGGGCCGGACTGGTGTGCTTGGCGCTGGTCCTGGCCGGCGCCCTGATGCTGCTCGTCGACCTCGTGGTCTCACGCGCTGCGGGTCGCTGGGTGGGTGCCGGGCTCCTGCTCGTGATCAGTGTGGCGTGGTGGCTCGTGCCGGCGGTGCTGGCCCGGCGGGCGGACGCCGAGCGGCGCGAGGACCGGTAGCCGGCCGACCGGGGAACGCAGCGGGCGTCGGTCAGGCGGCCGCCGGAGCGCGGTGCATCGTCCAGCCCAGCACGCCGGTGAGCAGCGACCAGATCGCGATCCCGACGAGCAGGTTCACCCCGCCGGTGGACAGGGCCGACGTGAGATCGGACGTCCACGTCAGCGGCAGGAGCGTCGCCACCACGGTCAGCAGCCCGATGATCCAGCCGAAGAACGCGCGCGGGCGCGGGGTCGACGCCACCAGGAGGTGCAGCAACCCGGCGGCGAGCAGCGACGCGACGATGCCGCCGACCACGTAGGCGCCGACGTGCGACCCGATGCCGAACACGTCCTGGACCACCAGGTCGATGCTCAGGATCTGCTCGAACACGATGGTCCCGACGACGCCCACGAGGGCCGCGACGGCTGCGGTCGCCGCCGCTCCTGCCCAGAAGCGGCCGGCCTCCAGGGTCCAGCGGTCCTGCTGTCTGGCCGGCGGCGCCGCGTAGGTGGGCGGCGGCTGGGTCGGCGGTGGTGTCGGGGCCCCCTGCGGCGGGACCGGCGGCATTCTGCGGGTCGGTTCCTGCGGGTCGGTCATCGTGACTCCCGGCGTTGGGATGAGTCCGGCTCGACCTCGACCACGCTAGCCGTCCGACCGCTGGACCGCACTGGCTCGCGGGCGGGCGTCAGGTATCTTGATGTCAAGATATGTGGAGGTGGCGGGCCGTGCGCTGGGATCCGGACGAGTACCTGCGGCGCAAGGCGGAGCGCTCCCGGGCGTACGACGAGCTCCTCGCGCGGGTCGACGTCGTGGATGCGGAGCTGGTCGTGGACCTGGGATGCGGCCCCGGCCACCTCGTCGACCGGCTGATCGCACGGTGGCCGGGGGCGCAGATCGTCGGTGTGGACTCCTCGCCCGACATGGTCGCCGCCGCGCGAGCGCAGGCACCGGCGGGCGTCCGGATCGAGCAGGCCGACCTGAGGGAGTGGGCCGCCGACCGGCCGGTCGACGTCCTGACCTCGAACGCGACACTGCAGTGGGTGCCCGACCACCTCGCCATGCTGGAGCGGCTGCGCGCCATGGTGGCGCCCGGCGGTGCGCTGGCGATCGGCGTCCCGTCGAACTTCGACCGGCCCAGCCACGTGCTGCTGCGCGCGCTCGCGGCCGACGCGGCCTTCGCGCCGTGGACCTCGGGGCTCGCTTGGCCCAGCTCCGCCGCCCCGGAGGCGTACCTCGACGTGCTGAGCGGCCCGGGGTGGCGGGTGGACGTGTGGCAGAGCACCTACTGGCACGTGCTCGACGGACCGGACCCGGTGCTCGCCTGGATCTCCGGCACCGGCGCCCGCCCCGTGCTCGAGGCGCTGCCCGACGCCGAGCGAGCCGACTTCCGGCGCCGGTACGCCGCGGCGGCGGCCGAGGTCTACCCGTCGCGCCCCGACGGCACCGTGGTCCTGCCCTTCACGCGGACGTTCGCCGTGGCCCACCGCCGCTGACCCTGCGTCGGCCCGCCGCGGCGCGGTGCGGCCGATGCGCAGCGCGGGTCGAAGCCGATGTGCGCTCGGTGAGGTGCGCTTCGCCGACGCGGTCCAGGCGCTCCACGCGGCGAGGAAGCGCTCAGACACCGATCCGTGCGGGGCCGTCCGCACGGCGGACGCCGATCCGCGCCTCCGACGCCCTTCGCCGCGCCGGCCGCCGATCCGCGCCTCCGGCGCCCTTCGCCGCGCCGGCCGCCGCCACAGTCCCGCTCCCACCGTCGTCGACGCGCCCGGCGAGCAGCCCACGCGGATCAGGTGACCTGAGGTGCAGGCGTGACCGATGCGCCACCCCACCCGCCCCTTCAGCCACTCCCGTCACACGAGCCGCGCCGGCCGCTCACGGTCCGCTCATGGCTGCTGATTGAGTGGCACCGGATCCGCCGGCGGAGGTTCCGGGGCGCCGTGTCAGCCGGTGCAGGTGAGGGCCTCGCCCCCGGGGTACCGCACCGGCCTTCGCCCGCCGTAGATCGTGAACCGCGCCTCGCCCGTCAGGCCGACCGCCGGCGCGGACCCACTCACGCGCTTGACCCGCAAGGCCACGACGATGTCGTCACCGGTGGCGTCGAGGCTCGGGCTGACGACCTCGTCGACCCCGTACAGGTACGTCAGGACGAGCGTGTCACCGTCGAACCGGCAGGAGTCGAACGCCCGCTCCGTCCCCGCATCGGCTGCCCGGTACCACCCGATGCTGGTCACGACGAGGCCGACGACCAGGGCGCTCAGGACGACGTACCTGACTCCGCGCACGGAGCCGAGTCTCGCAGCAAGCGCGATCGCCCGTCGGGGCCGACGTCGACGACGTGGCCGGCCCTTTCGGCGGGAGGAGGACGTGGGCCGGCGCGCCCGTGCTGTCGGTGGGCCGTCAGCCGGGTGTCTGGACCACGAACACAGGCAGCCCGGTCTCGCACGTGGCGGGGATGATCGTCGTCACACCCGGGTCCTCGGGGCTGACACCGCCGCCGCCCAACGACACCGTCTGGCCGTCGATGTAGGTCTGGTTGCCGTAGACCAGGGTGCTCGCGGAACGGGTCACGCCACGGGCGAAGACCGGCAGGATGCGCTCACCCCCGTCGCCGACGACGTAGGCGCACCCGGGTTCAAGGACGAGGGCGCCGACCAGGAGCGCGTCCATGCCGCCCGTGCCGATCGGCAGGTAGGTAGCCACGTCCGAGGCGACCGGGACGTCGGTGGGCAGGGCAGGAAGCCCGAGCACCGGCGCGACCAGCGACGGGACGTGCCACGGCTCGACGGCGGCGGCGACGGCAGCGTCGAGCTGGTCGAGCTCACCCGGCTCGATCGGCGCGTCGGTCACGTCGAGGGTCACGACCACGCTGCCGGACGCGGGGTCGTAGGTGGCGGCGTGCGGGCGCCGCTGGTCGACGAGGACGTCCATCGCCGCAGACTCGATCGCGGCGGCTCGCGCCCCGGCGTCGTCGTGGCCGGTGAGCAGCGCGACGATCGCGCTCGCCCTGGAGGGCGTGTCCGCACTCAGCACCATCGCGCCGCCCGGGATCGGGGACATCACCTGGGCCGCCAGGAGCACCGTACCGTCGGCCAGCATGGCGAGCCGCTGGCCGAACGCGTCGTCCGTCACGGCCTCGAGGGTCGCCTGGTCCGTGCCTTCGAACGTGAGCGTCACCGTCGCGCTGGCCGGCTGGCCGCCGCCGAGCTGGACGGAGGCGGGTGTGATGTGGCCGAGCGACTCACCGAGCTCGTAGGTCGTGGTCGCGTCGAGGTCGCACGCGGTCCCGGGGCCGTCGCCGGTGAGGTGCGGCGCCGTGCACCGGCCGGAGGTGGACGAGGTGACCAGGCGCAGGTCGAGGGCGGCGATCTGGTCGCTCGCCGCGGGGGCCGGCCCGGTGGTGGGCTGGGCCCAGGTCACCAGGCTCGCAGCCCCCGCGACGGCGATCGCGGTCACCGTGACCCCGAAGCCCGCACCCCAGCGGCGGCGCCGCACCCGGCGGCGCCCGGCGTCCAGCACCCGATCGGGGTCGAGGGCCATCGGCGGCGCGTCGGCTCGGGCGCGGTCCCGCAGCCGCGCACCGAGATCGCGGTCGGTCGGCGTGGTCATCGGTGCCTCCTCGACTCGGGGTCAGCCGACGGTTCCAAGGCCGTGCGCAGCTGGGCCAGGGCGCGCGACGCGGTGGACTTCACGGTGCCGGTGGAGATGCCGAGGTCGGCTGCCACCTCCGCCTCGGACAGGTCGACGACGTAGCGCAGCACCACGACGCGGCGCTGCCGGGAGGTGAGCCCGGCGAGGACGCGCACCAGCTCGTCGCGATCGTGTACCCGCGGGTCCGCGCCACCGTCGGGCGTCGCGGACCGACCAGGGCGCAGGCCTGCGGCCGCGCCGTCCAGTGACGAGCCGTCCAGGGCGGCGCGGCGCCCGGCCTCCGGCACCTGATCCGGCGCGACGAGGACCTCACGCCGGCCGCGGCGCCACCCGTCGGTGCGCAGGTTCACCAGGACCCTGCGGGTGTACGCGGCCGGGTCGCGGCGGGCCCGGGGCCAGGCGCCGTACGTGCGCACCAGCGCCTGCTGCGCCAGCTCCTCGGCACGGTGGCCGTCGCCGACCAGCAGCCACGCGAGGTGCAGCAGCTCACCCTGGGCGGCGGCCATGAACGCCGCGAACTCCGCGTCGCGCGAGCCCACGGGACGCGCGTCGGGGAGGACCACGACGACGTCGTCCGACGGCTCTCCGCCGGGCTGCCCCGTCCCGACTCTCGCCCCCGTCACCCTCACATCCTCACAACGCTGCACCGGCCCATCAGGTTGTCTCGCGCCACGAACGAGTGTCCGGCAGGACGGGACGGACCGTGTGCGGACATGCCGCCGGCCCGCCGCAGGGCATTCGCCGGCTCGCCGTGCAGGTGGTCTACCCCTTCCGGTCTGCGGTGCGCCGTGCTACGAATCGCCTATCGGTGGTGCACCCGATCTCCGCCGCGATCACTGTCTGCCGACCGGCGCCGTGACGTCCACGACGGTGGGCGGCGAGTGGCGAGGGCGAGGCGGCCATGTGGCGCGACCCGGTAGCGACCGATCCCGACCACTACGTGGTTCTCATGGAGAACGACCGTGTGCGCGTGCTGGAGTACACCGACACGCCGGGCACGGTGACGACCCCGCACGACCACCCCGACAGCGTGATGTACACGCTCAGCGCGTTCCGGCGACGCCTGCACGCGGACGGCGCCTCACGCGACGTCGAGCTGGCGGCGGGCGGTGCGCACTGGCTGCCGGCGCAGCGCCATCACGGGGAGAACACCGGAGACACCGAGACGCACGTGATCTTCGTCGAGCTCAAGGCCGCTGCGGGCCCCCACGCGCCGGCCGAGGCGCTCGGCCCGGAGTAGGGGCGGTGGGCTTCGCCGCCACGTAGAGGTGCACGCTGCCCCAGCCGCCGATCTCGTCGTCCCGCACGTCCAGCCCCGCGTCGGACAGCAGGGCCGGGACGTCCCGGATCAGGTCCCCGGCGGGTTTCCAGACGCGCTCGACCAGGCCCGTGCCCCACCGGTTGCCGTCGCGTGGGTAGCCGATGTCGACGACGACGAGGCGGCCGCCGGGCTTCACGACCCTGGCCAGCTCGGCCGCGGCCTTGGCGCCGTCCGGGTAGCCGGTGAAGGCCATGGTGTTCACGACGGTGTCGAACGCCGCGTCCGGGTAGGGGAGTGCCTCGACGTCGCCCTGCCGCAGGTCCGCCTCGAGCCCCGCGCGATCGAGGTTGCGGCGCGCGATGTCGACCATCGCCTCGTTGAGGTCGACGCCGTCGAGCCGGAACCGGCCGGCGTACCGGGTCAGCAGCCACCCGGTCCCGAAGGAGACCTCCAGGACCCTCGGTCCCCGGATCTCGGGCAGGGCGTGCCCGAGCCACCGGCGCCACACCGGGAACACCTTGACCACGACGTCGTAGACCCGCGCCAGTCGCGTGTACCACCGGTCGTTCGCCGCCGTGTAGGCACCGGGGTCGGCGGGTTCGGCCGAGTACTGCGGACCGTCGGGTGCCACCGACGGATTCTCGCACCGACCCGCCCGTCGCCGGGGGGGGGGGCCGCCGAGCGCCGGGCTCGCCTCACCCGGCCACACCGATCCGGTGGTCGTGGGCGACTGCGGCATGCCCCGTAGGGGTGCACGGCTGCCCCAGCCGCCGATCTCGCCGACGTCGACGACGCGTCCGTTCTCGCCCCGTTCACCAGGCGACGGCCACCACGTCGGTCGCGAGCGTGGTGACGCTCTGGTCGCCGTCCCACCGCACCAGCCGGTACGCGAGGCCGTCGGGCGCGCTACCGTCCTGGTGGCCGAGGAGGGCGAGCAGTGAGTCGCCGACGGGGTCTGTGGCCAGCTGCGCGACCTCGTATCCGTCGAGAGGGGTCAGGTCCTCCAGCACCGCGGCCGAGCCCGGGTCGACCAGCAGCACGTGCCAGTCGGTGTTCGTGTCGCCGATGTCCCGCGAGGAGTCGTACGTCGCCGTCGCCACCGCGAGGCGCCCGTCCGCGAGCTCCTGGGGCCAGGACCAGGTGGGCCCGGCGCCGTACGAGCCGCCGATCACCCGCCCCTCCTGCAGCGTGGTGTCCACGGCCGGGTCGATCGCCAGGATCTGGGTCCCCTCCGGCCAGCCCTCTGTGACGTAGAGCATGGAGCCGTCTCGCGACCAGCCCAGGCCCCCGTACCAGCGCGCCGGGTTCGACGCGGTATCCCGGATGAAGTGCGAGCGCCTCGTCGAGAGGTCGAGCAGCACGAGCCCCCAGTTGCCTGAGTCGTCGGGCCCGGTCCAGGCCAAGGTGCCGCCGTCCGGGCTGAGTGCCGGGAGCTCTCCGGCGCCGAGGACCTCGGTGTGCGCGTCGGCCAGCGAGACGGCGACCACCTGTTGCGTCGCCGTGGACATGTAGGCGACCTTGCGGTCCGCGTCCACGGCCAGGCCGACCTTGGCCCAGTCGTCCGGGGCGCTGCCGGTCAGCACGGTGTCGAGGACCTGTCCGCTGCTCGAGTCGAGGACCACGAGCGCACCTGAGCCGGTCAGGGCTACGGCCGTCGTCGGTGCCGCCGGGAGCTCGGGCTGCGTGGTCGAGGACGCCTCCGGCGTGGGGCTCTGCGTGGCGGTGGCGCTGGGCGACGGCGCAGGCACGGACGAGGACGACGGTCCGGGCGCGGCGGGCGGTGGGGTCGACGGCGTACCGACCAGCATCGCGACCAGGACCGCACCCGCGGCCGCCGTGAGCCCCGCCGCACCGAGCGCACCGGCACGCAGCGCGCGACGCCGCCGGATCGTCGCAGCGAGGACGCCCGGGTCGAGGGGGGCCGGGTGCAGGGCGTCGTCGTCGTGGAGCTCGGACAGCGCGCGAGCCAGGTCGAGACCCATGATCAGCCCTTCCTCCGGGACGCGGACAGCTTGACCACCACGTCGTCGCGCGGTGGGTCGTCGATCGGCCCGAGGCTTCGCTCCAGCCGCTGCATCGCGTTGGCCAGGTACCGCTTCACCGAGCCTTCGGCCAGGCCCATCCTCGACGCGATCTGGGGCACGGTGAGGTCGTCGTAGAACCGCAGCACGACAGCAGTGCGTTCCTGCCTGCCGAGCTGGGCGAGCGCCTCGGCCAGGTCGAGCCGCGTGGCGGTCGACGCCTCGGGGTCGACGACGGGAGACGGATCCGCCAGCAGCTGCTCGGTGCGTTGCCGGCGCCGCCTCCCGCGGTGACGGTCGATCGCGAGGGTGGCCATGGTCCGGCGCACGTACGCCTCGAGGAAGTCCGGCGCGCGGCCCCGACCGACCCGGACGAACACCTTGACCACGGCGTCCTGGACGAGATCCTGCGCGGAGGCGAGGTCGCCGGTGAGGAGGTAGCCGTAGCGGACGAGCGCTTCGCCGCGGTCGCGCACCAGGTCGCCGAGGACGGCATCGTGGCTCCGTTTCACCGACATCCCCCCGAGGTCCATGGCCTGCCTGATGTGGTGACGTCCGCCGGGGCGCAATCGTTGTACCGGCGCGCGAACAGGCCTGGCGAGCCGACCACCGAGACGCCTCTTGGCCACCGGCACGTGGTGTGTCATCATGCCCGCGTGACTCGGTTCCACCTCATTATCGAGTAGCGCGTTCGGCACCAGCCGGACGCGCAGACCTCCCGTGACCTTCGGGGGGTCTTTTTGTTGGCCGAGGCACCACCCATCGCCCCGGCCCCGCCGTCCAGGGCCCGGCACGACCAGCCGCCGGGCAAGCACCCGCGTACCGTGGACGGCGCCTGCCCGACCGGAACGACCCCGCCGGCGCCGACGCCGACGGACACCCCGAGGAGACCCGGTGGACGCCACCTTCGACGTGTACGACACGACCCTGCGCGACGGCGCCCAGCAGGAAGGGATGAACCTGTCGGTCGCCGACAAGCTCATGATCGCCCCGCTGCTGGACGAGCTCGGGGTCGGCTTCATCGAGGGCGGTTGGCCCGGGGCGATCCCCAAGGACACCGAGTTCTTCAAGCGGGCCGACAAGGAGCTCGACCTGGTCAACGCCGACCTGGTGGCCTTCGGCTCGACCCGCAAGGCGGGCGCGAAGGCGTCGGACGACACCCAGGTGCGCGCACTGGTCGACAGCGAGGCGCCGGTCGTCACCCTGGTGGCCAAGAGCGACATCCGGCACGTCGAGCGGGCGCTTCGCACCACCGGCGAGGAGAACCTCGCGATGATCACCGACACCATCACCTACCTGCGGGACCAGGGCCGGCGGGTCGTGCTCGACGCCGAGCACTTCTTCGACGGGTTCCGCTACGACGAGGACTACGCCGTGGCCTGCGCGGTCGCAGCCTTCGAGGCCGGCGCGGAGACCGTCGTGCTGTGCGACACCAACGGCGGGATGATCCCGGACTGGGTGCACGAGATCGTGACCGCCGTGGGCCACCGCACCGACGGCCGGCTGGGCATGCACGCCCATAACGACAGCGGCTGCGCGGTGGCCAACACCCTCGCGGCCGTCAGCGCCGGGGCCGTGCACGTGCAGGGCACGGTCAACGGCTACGGCGAGCGCACCGGCAACGCCGACCTGCTCACCGTGGTCGCCAACCTCGAGCTCAAGCACGGGCGCACCCTGCTCGCCGGGGACGGCCTGCGCGAGATGACCCGGATCGCGCACGCGATCAGTGAGATCACCAACATCGCCCCGTTCGCGCGCCAGCCGTACGTGGGGGCGAGCGCGTTCGCGCACAAGGCGGGTCTGCACGCCAGCGCGATCAAGGTGGACCCGGACATGTACCAGCACGCGGACCCGCAGGCGGTGGGCAACGACATGCGGATGCTGGTCTCGGACATGGCCGGCCGCGCCTCGATCGAGCTGAAGGGGCGCGAGCTCGGCTTCGACCTCACCGGTCGCGGTGAGCTGCTGTCCAGGGTGACCAACCGGGTCAAGGACGCCGAGGCCCAGGGCTACACCTACGACGCAGCCGACGCGTCCTTCGAGCTGCTGCTGCGCGAGGAGTTGGACGGTTCACGGCCGTCGTTCTGGACCACCGAGTCCTGGCGGGTGTTCGTCGAGACGGTGCCGGGGGACCCCAACCAGGCCACGAGCGAAGCCACGGTCAAGATGCACGTGGGTGGTGAGCGGGTGCTCGCCACGGGCGAGGGCAACGGCCCGGTGAACGCTCTGGACCACGCGCTGCGCAAGGCCGCGGCCCCGACCTACCCCGAGGTGGAGCGGTTCGAGCTGATCGACTTCAAGGTGCGCATCCTGGACACCGAGCACGGCACCGACGCGACCACCCGGGTGCTGGTCGAGACGATGGACACCCAGGCCGAGACCACCTGGATGACGGTCGGCGTCGGGCCGAACCTGGTGGAGGCCTCCTGGGAGGCGCTGGTGGACTCGCTCACCTTCGGCCTGCTCCGGGCGGGGGTCACCTCGCGTTCCTGAGCCGAGTGGTGCCGGGCTCGGTCGGGCTCGGGACGAGCCCTCGGCCGATCGGGTGAGATCCGGTGGATCGGCCCAGCAATTTATGACGTTACTGGCCGAAAGAATTGCGCTGACTCCGCCGCCCCTCCACCATGGCAGCCACGGCGAGCGGGGGAGGCAGCGCGATGAGGGGCACCGATCCGGTCCCAGGGCACGCCGCCGGCGACCGGCCCGGCGGTGGGCTCGAGCTGCTCCGCGCGCTGCCCGATGCCGTCCTGGTCTGCGCGACGGACGGCACGGTCGTGCAGGCCAACAACGAGGCGGAGAGGCTCTTCGGCTACGCGGTGGGCGAGCTCGTCGGGTCGCCGATCGAGATGCTCGTGCCCGGCGAGCTCGCCGCCGCCCACCGCTGGCATCGCGAGCGGTACGCCGCGACCGAGCACGCCCGCCCGATGATCACCGGGCCGGGCATCGAAGGCGTGCGCAAGGACGGTTCGCGGGTCCCGGTCGAGGTCAACCTCGCGTCGGTGACGATCGCCGGCAGGCCGGCGATCGTGGCCTCGGTGCGTGACATCACCGAGGCGCGTCGGACCACCGAGGCGCTGCGCGCCTCGCACGAGCTGGTCAGCGGTGTGCTCAGCGCCGCGACCGAGCAGGCGATCGTCGCCGTGGGGCTCGACGGCGACATCGAGATGTTCAGCCGGGGTGCGGAGCGGATGCTGGGCTGGACCGCGCTTGAGGTGGTCGGTCGGCCGGTGACCGCGCTCGTCGATCAGGACGCGGAGGCCGACGACCCTTGGGGCCTGCGCGAGGGCGGCGGCCTCGTCGAGCGCATCCACGCGCTGGCCGCGGCGGGGGTCTCGGCAACCCGGCCGTGGGTGCTGCAGACCCGCCGCGGCGAGCGACGGCACGTGGCGACCTCGGTCAGTGTGCGGGCCGGGGCCGACGGGCCGTCCGGGCTGATCCTGGTCGCCACCGACGAGACGGCTCGTCGCGAGCGGGAGGCGGCGCTGGCGCGCAGCGAGGAGCGGTTCAGGCGGGTCTTCGAGGACGCCCCGATCGGCGTCGCGATCGTCTCGCTCGACCCCCGGGCCTCGAGTGTCCTGCTTCGGGCGAACCGCACGCTGTCGACGATGCTGGGGCTCGAGGTCGACGAGGTCGTCGGGCGCCGGTTCTCGGCGCTCGCGAACCCCGAGGATGTCCACCCGACGCAGGTCGCGGTCGAGGCCCTCGCCAGCGGCTCGGCGGACTCCGAGCAGCTCGAGCTGCGCCTCGTGCACGCGGAGGGCCGCGAGGTCTGGGTCGAGGCCGGGTTCTCGCTGATCCGTGACGAGGCGGGAGCGCCGGACTACGTCGTCGCGATGCTCACCGACGTCACGGACCGCAAGCGCGCCGAGGCCGAGCTGCGCCGCCGCGCCCTGCACGACGCGCTGACGGGCCTGCCGAACCGGCTGCTCGTCACCCAGGCGCTCCAGGACGCTCTGGCGCGGTCGCGGCAGGCCGACACCGGTGCCGGGGTGCTCTACGTCGACATCGACGACTTCAAGCAGGTCAACGACTCGCTCGGCCACGGCGCCGGCGACGAGCTGCTGGTCGAGGTCGCCCGTCGGCTCGAGGGCTGCATGCGGGACTCCGACGTGGCCGGCCGCTTCGCCAGCGACGAGTTCATCGTGGTGTGCGACAGCGTCGCCGCGGCCGAGGACATGGTCGCGGTGGCCGAGCGGGTCGCCCGGACCCTGGCCATCCGGCTCCCGCTCGCGGGGGAGATGGTCACGGTCTCGACGAGCATCGGCATCGCCTACTCGCCGGACGCCTCGGCCGAGCCGGGCAGCCTGCTGCGGCAGGCCGACATCGCGATGTACCGCGCGAAGGGCAACGGCCGCGCGCGGTTCGAGTTCGCCGACGCCGAGCTCCAGGAGCGCGCGACCCGGCAGGTCGAGCTCGAGGCGGACCTGCGTCGGCTGCTGGCGGCCGTCGACGGTCCGGGCGCCGAGGCCGCTGCGGCGGAGGTCGGCGAGCTGGTCCTGGACTACCAGCCGTGCTTCGCGGCGGAGTCCGGGGGTCTGGTCGCGTGCGAGGCCCTGCTGCGCTGGCGGCACCCGACCCGGGGACTGCTGGGCCCCGGCGAGTTCCTCGACGTCGCCGAGGATCGCGCGCTGATGGTGCCGCTCGGCGCCTGGGTGCTGCGCACGGCCTGCCGCCGGGCCGCGGCCTGGCAGGTTGCGCTCGGTGACGGCGCACCCGAGGTGTGGGTCAACGTCTCCGCGGCCCAGCTGGGACGGCCGCGGTTCGCCGAGCAGGTCGCCCGCACGCTCGCCGAGACGGGGCTGGCCCCCGAGCGGCTCTGGCTGGAGATCACCGAACGGCAGGCGCTGTCCACGGCGGCCGCGACCCTGGAGGACCTCGATGCGCTGGCCGCCATGGGTGTGCGGCTCGCGGTGGACGACTTCGGCACCGGGTACGCCGGGTTGGAGTACCTGCGGCGGTTGCCGGTGTCCGGCTTGAAGGTGGACGCCTCGTATGTCGCGGCGATCGGCAAGGACCCCACCGGGGCCGCGCTCGCGGCGACCGTCGTCGGGCTGGGCCGCGCGCTGGGCCTGACGGTGGTGGCCGAGGGGATCGAGACCCCGGAGCAGCAGTCCGTGGTCTGCGAGCTGGGCGTCGACGTGCTGCAGGGCTTCTTGCTGGCCAAGCCGGGCCGGCCAGAGGTGGTGCCACAGCTCGTGCGGGCGGAGGCCACGTCGGACGTGCTCCCGGGCAGGTGCTGACGGGCGGCTCTCAGACCGGGCGGCGCGCCACGACGTGGAAGACGTGCCAGTGGCGAGGCCCGGTGTACGAGCCGCCCTCGCCGTCCTCCTCGGCCCAGTGGACGATCTCGAGCCCGGCGAGCAGGTCGCGCACCTGGTCGGCCGAGTGGAAGGTCATCTCCGGGTCGCCGAAAGCGTCGTCGTGGGGCCCGAAGAGCTGGCATGACAGCACCCCGCCAGGGCGCAGGGCCCCGCGCACGGCGGCCCACAGCGCGTCGAAGGCCGCGGGCGGGCAGTACGGCAGCGCGTAGGAGGAGTGCACCAGGTCGGCGGCCGGGAGGTCGGGCGGAGCCGTGAAGTCCGCCCGCACGGCGTGCAGCCGCTCGGCGACCGGGGTCTCGGTCCTGGCCACGAGGCGGTCGAGCGCGGCGTCCTCGCCGTCCACCGCGTGGACGACCCAGCCGTCGGCCAGCAGCGCCGTCACCTCGACGCCCTCGCCGCACCCGAGGTCGATCGCGACCGGGTCGCGGTCGCTCGGGCGTTCGGCGGCGTCCAGCGCCATCGCGAGCGAGCGTCGCGGCTCACGGCCCCACTGGTGGGCGTTGTACTCGTCCCAGCTCACGTCGTGCGGCACGCCGGAACCCTAGCCGTGTCGACCGGATCAGGGACTCAGGTCCGGCGCCACCCGTCCCGGTGGGCGGTGAGATGGATGCGGCGCGCAGTTGATCACGGGCAGGGTCTCCCATATACCCCCAGGGGTATGTATACTCGCCCCTCACCGACGGCCGATGGCGCGTCGCCGCTACGACCTCGAGGAGGAAGTCGATGGCACGGGTAGTGATTCTGGGTGCCGGGATCGCCGGACATACCGCGGCGCTGCATCTGCGGCGCATGCTCGCCAAGGAGCACGACGTGGTGGTGGTCTCGCCCAACTCGAAGTGGAACTGGATCCCGTCGAACATCTGGGTCGGCGTCGGCAAGATGAAGGCCGACCAGGTCGTCTTCCCGCTCGCGCCCATCTACAAGCGCAAGGGGATCGAGTTCCACCAGGCCCTGGCCACCACGATCTTCCCCGAGGGCACCGCCGAGGAGCCCCGGCCGCAGGTCGAGGTCCGCTCGACCGAGACGGGCAGCGAGGGCCGCACCGAGCGGCTCGTGTACGACTACCTCATCAACGCGACCGGGCCCAAGCTCAACTTCGCGGCGACCCCGGGTCTCGGCCCGGAGGGCAACTCGCTGTCGGTGTGCACCGCGTCGCACGCGACCGAGACCGCCGGCATCTTCGACGAGCTGGTCGCCGAGCTCGCCAAGGGCGAGAAGAAGACGATCGTCATCGGCACCGGCCACGGCACCTGCACGTGCGAGGGCGCCGCGTTCGAGTACACGTTCAACGTCGAGCACGAGCTGCGCCAGCGCGGCGTGCGCGACAACGCCGAGATCATCTACCTGTCCAACGAGTACGAGCTCGGGGACTTCGGCGTCGGCGGCATGAGCTTCACGCAGATGGGGTTCACCACCTCGTCGAAGACGTGGACGGAGTCGCTGTTCCGCGAGCGCGGGGTCAAGGCGATCCTGCGGGCGCACGTGCAGAAGGTCGAGCCCGGCGTCGTGCACTACGAGCAGCTGGACGGCAGCGAGCACACCCTCGACTTCGACTTCGCGATGCTGCTGCCGCCGTTCCGCGGCGCGGACATGAAGGCGTTCGACAAGGACGGCGCGGACATCACCGACACGCTCTTCGCGCCGAACGGGCTGACCAAGGTCGACGCGGACTACACGCCCAAGCCGTACGAGGAGTGGTCGGCCGAGGACTGGCCCACGACCTACCGCAACCCCACCTACCCGAACATCTTCGCGCCGGGCATCGCCTTCGCCCCGCCCCACCCGATCTCGGTGCCGCGCAAGAGCCCGAACGGCACCGTCATCACCCCGGCGCCGCCGCGCACCGGCATGCCGTCGGGGATCATGGCCAAGACGGTGTCGCTGACCATCAAGGAGCTCATCGAGAAGGGCGAGCAGGCGCACGCGCACTCGGCGTCGATGGCTCAGATGGGGGCGGCGTGCGTCGCGTCGGCGGGCGCCGGCCTGCGTCACGGCTCCGCCGCGGCGATGACGATGTTCCCGGTGGTCCCGGACTGGAAGAAGTACCCCACGACCGGGAGGGACCAGAAGGGGACGTCGGGCGAGATCGGCCTGGCGGGCCACTGGATCAAGGCGATGCTGCACTACCTGTTCATCTACAAGGCCAAGGCGCGGCCGTTGTGGTTCCTCATCCCCGAGTGACCCCAGGCGCCCCGACGAAAGGAACCACCATGGCCGACCCGATCGCAGACGAGGCCATCGCCTCGTCACCGTTGCCCACGCCCAAGACGCTGGCCCGCCGCCGGAACGTGGTCTTCCAGTTCTACCGGTTCGCCGCGATCAACCTGAAGATGATGCGGGTGATCGCGCGCGGGCACGGCTGAGCCCGCACCGCACCGACCTCGAGGCCCCCGGCGCACGTGCGCCGGGGGCCTCGTCGTGCTCAGGGCCGGCGGCGGCCGACGATGCGCAGGAGCTCGGTCGCGGCCTGGCCGGGCTGGTCGTCGCGGCGCCACACCGCGCGCAGCGCACGGCCGAGGTCCACCCCGACGGGCACCTCCACCAGCCGGCCGTCGGCGAGGTCGGGGGCGACCGCGAGGATGCTCAGCACGGCGGGCCCGGCGCCGGCGGCCGCCGCGGCGCGGACCGCACTCGTCGAGGACAGCTCGAGCACCGGCGGTGCGGACGTCGGCGCGCCGGACGCGGCGAGCGTGGCCTCCAGGTGGGTCCGGGTGCCCGACGTCGGCTCGCGCTGCACGAGCCTGGTCGCGGCCAGCTCGACCGCCGTCACGGGGTCCTCGCGCAGCGCCCAGGGGTGGTCGGGGGAGACCACCACAGCGAGCCGGTCGCGCGCCACGACCCGGGACCGCAGCGCGCGCGGCACCGTCGGGCCCTCGACGAATCCCAGGTCCACAGTGCCCTCGAGCACCGCCTGCTCGACCCGCAGCGAGTTCATCGCGTCGAGCGTCACCGTGGTGCCGGGGTGGTCGGCGGCGAACATGGCCAGCCACCGGGGCAGCAGGTGCTCGGCCACGGTGAGGGACGCGGCGACCCGCAGCCGGGACGCCGCGTCGTGGCGCAGCGACGCCAGCCCGGCCGCGAGACCCTGTGCGGCGTCCAGCACCCCGTCGCCCCAGCCGGCCACCAGTGCCCCCGCGGGGGTCAGCCGGGAGCCGCGCGGTCCGCGCTGCACGAGCGAGGTCCCGGCCAGCCGCTCCATGGCCCGCAGGCGTGCGGTGGCCGCGGGTTGGCCCAGGCCGTGCATGGCGGCGGCGCGGGACAGGCTGTGCCCGTCGCCGATCGCGCGGAGCAGGGCGAGGGAGATGAGGTCGGGCACCGCCCGGAGCGCAGCCGGGTCGGGTGCGGGCGCCGCGGGCCCGGCAGGAGTGGTCACTGCGCCACGGTACCGTGACCCATCATCGATGGTGATGGGTCGATCGGTGGGTGGGGGCTACCGCGGCCCGGCGCGGGCAGCCAGGCTGGCACGGTCGTCGTCATCGAGGAGGTCCCGTGCCAGGCGATCATCAGGCCGCCCCGGGTGAGCAGTGGAACCCCGGGGAGCAGTCGAACCAGGGGGAGCAGCACGCGTTCGGGGCGGAGGCCACCGCCGTCCTCCCGCAGCCCGCAGAGGTCCTTCGGGACCACGGCACCGCCGGGGTCGACACGGCCGCTGCGTCCGTCGGGCCGGCCGCCGACCCCGTCCCGCCCTCGCGCGTGTGGCCAGGGCTCGCGGCGGTTGCCACCGCCACCGCCGTGGCGTTCGGCGTCCAGGCGCTCGTCCCCGGCTTGGGCTCGACCACTGTCGCGGTCGTCCTCGGCGCGCTCGGCGCGAACCTCGGCCTGCACCGCGCGGCGCTGCACCCGGGCACGACCTTCGCCGCGAAGCGTCTGCTGCGTGCCGGGGTGGTGCTGCTGGGGCTCCAGCTGTCGCTCACCCAGCTGGCCGACCTGGGCCTCGGCGGTCTGGCCGTGGTGGCGACCACGGTCACGGTGACGTTCTTCGGCACCCAGGCGCTGGGCCGGCTGCTGGGCGTGGGCCGCGCGAGGTCGTTGCTCGTGGCGACCGGGTTCTCGATCTGCGGGGCCTCGGCGGTCGGCGCGATGAAGGAGGTCGCCGGCGGCGACGAGGAGGACGCGGGCGTCGCGATCGCGATGGTCACCCTGTTCGGCTCGCTCGCGATCCTTGCGCTGCCGCCGATGCGCGGCGTGCTCGGGCTCGACGTGACGTCGTTCGGGTCCTGGGTCGGCGCCAGCGTGCACGACGTCGGCCAGACCGTGGCGACCGCCAACCGGGTGCCCGGCGCCCTGACCGCCGCCATCGTGGTCAAGCTCAGCCGCGTGGTGCTGCTCGCGCCGCTGGTGGCCGGGGTTGCCATGGTGCGGCGCCGCGAGCTGGCGGACTCACCCGGGCGTCGTCCGTCGCCGATGCCGCTGTTCGTGGTGGGCTTCCTGGCGGCGATCGTGGTCGCGAGCACCGGGTGGCTGCCCCAGCCGGTGCTCGACGGCGCGAAGCTCGCCCAGCAGGTGCTCCTGACGGCGGCGCTGGTCGGCCTCGGCGCTGGGATCCACATCAAGGTCCTGCGCCGCACGGGAGGTCGGGCACTCGTCCTCGGCGTGCTGTCCTGGGTCCTCGTGGCGGCGGTCGCCTACCTCGGGGTCCGGCTCACCGGCGCCTGACCGGACCGGTCGTGGGATTGTCCGCCTGACGCGGACCGTCCTGCGCCGCACGCCGGGCGTGGCCGGGACGGGTCAGATGGCTTGGAAGACGTAGGCGAAGGCCGAACGGGTGTAGGCGACGCCACGCCCGCGGCGTCGGATCTGCTCAGGGTCGGCGGCCTCGGGCCGCTTGGGCACCAGGTAGTCCGCCAGCCGGTCCATGCTCAGGCCGTACCGGCCGTCCCGATGGTGCGCGACACCCACGAGCCGCAGCGACGGGTCGAGGGCGGCGAGGCTCGCGTCGCCGTGGCTGGTGTTGGCCAGCAGCCACCCGCCTGGCCGCGGGTACCGCCGGCAGTGGTCCCACACCGGCCCGGCGAACAGCGAGATCAGCAGGTCGACGCTGCCGTCGGCGACGTCGAGCGGCCGCGTGTAGTCCGAGGCGAGGAATGCCACCTCGGTCGCCGCGCCCGGGTCGGTGCGCCCGGCGAGGTCGGCTCGCACCCGTTCGTGCTCGGCGAAGTACCGCGCGGCCCGGGCGTCGGTGTCGACGTAGGTCACGGACGCGATGGCCGTCGACGGGGACAGGTCGACGTAGCTGCCCGGGTACAGCGCGCGCTCGATCGGCCAGGTGCCGGCGAGCGCGGCGAACAGCCCGGAGCGGTCCCCGATCGAGTCCCGGTACTGCGCCCACGACACGAGCCCTGCCATCGCCCCATCCCAGCACACCGGCACCAGGTCGCGGCGCGGTGGAGCAGGGGCGGGAGTCCCTAGGTGTCCGCGGGCCGCGTGGTCGCTCGGAGCAGGTGCAGGACGAGGACGCGGCGCTCGGTGACGACGCCGCCGCACTCGGCTGCGGCGGTTGCCGCGGCATCGACCTCGGTGGGGGTCCAGTCGCTGAAGGTGGCGAACAGCGATCGGACCTGAGCCGTGGACAGCTCCGACGACCAGCGCCACCGCCTCGTGTCCACGTGCGTGAACCAGCCGCCGGCTGTCAGCTCCTCGACGGTGGGCCGGGCCTCCCGGCCGGGGTCCGAGCGCCGCGCCGCGGGGCGCGTGGCGACGATGCGGTCCACCCGCCGGCGGAACGGGGTGGCGTCGACGGTGTCGGCGCCGAACACCGTCCGCCAGACCGCCAGCCAGCCCTCGGGGCGTAGCGCGCGGTGCAGGATCGGCAGGCCGACGCCCAGGTCGACCCAGTGCAGCGACGTCGCAGCGACGGCGGCGTCGAACGAGCTGGCGGCGAGGTGTGCGTCCTCGAGGCGACTGACGACCACCTGGGCCGTGGGGACGTCCCGGCGAAGCCGCGCGGCGAGCCGCATCCCCGGCTCGACGGCGGTGACGTGGCTCCCGGTTGCGACCAGGTCCCGGGTCGCCAGTCCCGCGCCCGCGCCGACCTCGACCACCTCCAGCCCGGGGCCGATCACCCCGAGCGTCACGAGCGTGTCGAACACGGCAGCCGGGTACGGCGGGCGGGCCGTTGCGTAGTCGTCGGCCATCTGCTCGAAGTGCATGTCCGACACCGCTGAAGGCTATGCCCGGATCGTCGCCGGTGGGACGCCCACCCGTGTCGTGCCCGCGCCCAGGTCCGCGACGCGATGATGGTCAGGTGAATGCCACCGAGGTGATCCTCTACGTCGCCGATCAGCGACGCGCTGCTCGGTTCTACGCGACCGTGCTCGGGCTGGAGCCGACCCTCGACGTGCCGGGGATGACCGAGTTCGACCTCGGCGGCGTCACCCTCGGTCTGATGCCTGGCGGGGACATGGTTGATCTGGTTCCTGCGATCGACCTCGGCAGCGGTCAACGGTGCGAGCTCTACCTCCGGCGCCGTGACGTCGAGCACGTCCTCGGGCGCGTCCCGGCGGCAGGGGGGCGCGTGCTCGCCCCACTCGCACCGCGCTCCTGGGGCGAGAACGTGGGCTACGCGCTGGACCCGGATGGCCACGTCCTCGCCGTCGCCGCGCTCTGACCGCAAGGTGTCATCGGCCGTCGCGACGAGCCGCCGGTCAGTCCGCGGTGACCAGCCGCAACGTCTGGAGCCGCCGGATCGCCAACCACGTCGCGCCGACCACGAGCACCGCGAGCAGGGAGAGGCCGACCGGCACCGACACGGCCGACTCCACGCCCCATGCCTTGGCGTTGTCGCCGAGCAGTGCCTCGGCCGGCGCCAGCGCCCACTGCCGCACCGACACCGCCCGGATGCCGGGCACGAACCCGCCGAGAACCGTCTCCCACAGCAGGGCGTACAGCAGCCCGATGATCACCGCGTTGCGGGTCAGCACGGACAGCGCCACGAACACCGTCGTGTAGGCGATCCCGGCGAGCAGCGTCGCGAGGCCGTAGGCCGCGGTCAGCTTCAGGTCCTCGTCCCCGGCGATGGCGGCCGACGCCATCACGGGCAGGACCGCGAACACCACCGTCGCCACCAGCCCGACGCCGAGCTTCGCGAGCAGGATGGTGCGTCGCGGCAGCGGCTTGGCGAGCAGGTACACGATCGAGCCGTCGTCGATCTCCGGGCCGATCACCCCGGTGCCGATCAGCAGGCACATCAGCGGGAGCAGCGTGCCCATCGCGAAGCCGCCGGTCAGGCTGGCCGACGCGGCGACCGAGCCCTCCGACGCCCATCGGGTCAGCCCGGCCAGCACGAGCAGCAGCACCGGTAGCACCACGAGCAGCAGCGACCTGCGGCGGCCGAGCAGGCCGCGGACGGTGAGACCCACGACGGTGCTCATCGGGCCACCAGGTAGGCGAAGACGCTCTCCAGCGACTCGTCGGCGGGCGAGACCTCGAGCAGCCGCACTCCCGCCTCGCGGGCGACGCGGGGGAGCGCGTGCACGAACCTGCCCCAGTCGGAGGTCTGCACAGCGAGCGCCCCGGCGCCGACCGTGACGCCGTCGGCAGCCCCGGCCGCGACGAGGGCCCCGGCCAGGCGGCGGTCGTCGCTGGAGGTGATCGTGTACTGGTGCGGGCGCTCGGTCATCAGCCGGCGGATCCGGCGGTAGTCGCCCGACGCGGCGTGCCGGCCCGCGACCAGGACCTCGATGGTGCCGGCGATCTGCTCGACCTCCTCCAGGATGTGGCTGCTGAACAGCACCGTGCGGCCCTCGGACGCCAGCCGGGTCAGCAGGTCCATGAGGTGCAGCCGCTGGCGGGGGTCCATGCCGTTGAACGGCTCGTCGAGCAGCAGCACCGACGGGTCGTGGACCAGCGCCGTGGCCATCTTGATGCGCTGCTTCATGCCCTTGGAGTAGGTGGCGATGGGCCGGTCGCTCGGCTCGACCATGTCGACCGCCTCCAGCGCCCGGCGGGCGGCGGCGCCGGCGTCGGCCAGGCCGTGCAGGCGGGCGTTCGCGAGCAGGAACTGCTGGCCGGTGACCATGTCGTACATCGCCTCGGGCTCCGGGACGAGGCCGATGGTCCGGTAGATCTCGGGGTTGCGCCACACTGGTCCGCCGTCGAGCGTCACCGTCCCCGTCGAGGGGGCCAGGAAGCCGCCCATCATCGAGATGAGGGTCGACTTGCCGGCGCCGTTGGGGCCCAGCAGCCCGGTGATGCCGGGACCGACGGTGATCGACACGTCGTTCACGGCGACGACGTTGCCGTACCAGCGCGAGACGGACTCCAGGACGATGGTGGTCACAGCGGCACCGCGTTCCGGTAGCGACGGAGCAGGAACCCGCCGAAGCCGAGCACGCCCAGGAGCCACGCCAGGGCGAGGACGCCGGCCTGCCACGCGGCCGTCGGCGCGAACTCGCCGATCGCGGCGTCGACGCCGAGCACCCACGAGGAGAGCCCGTCGACGATCCGGTACGGGTCGAGCGCCCCGGCCACGGCGGCGAGGTCGGTCAGGTTCTGCTCGGCCGCCAGGCCGGACAGGGTGAAGCTGAAGCCCTGACCCACCAGCAGGATCGTGATGATGGCCGCGACCCCGACGCCGCGGCGCGGTGTGAGCGTGGCGACCGCCAGCCCGAACGCGGCGAGCAGCACCGCGAGCAGCGCCGACATCAGCAGGCCGCCCGCCCAGCCGGTCAGCTGCTCGCCCACCGGGAGCTCGGCGAGCAGTGCCGCGACCATGAGCAACGTCTGCGGCACGGCCATGATCGCGAACATCGAGATCACCAGGCCGGCGTACCGCGCGGCGAGGTAGTCCGAGCGCATCAGGGGTCGCGACAGGTACAGCGACATCACGCCGTGCCGCAGGTCGCGGGAGACCGCGTAGGGCGCTGCGGCGGCCAGGAACAGCGAGATCGGCAGGTTCAGCTGGTACAGGTACTGGGTGTAGGAGATCGGCGGCTGGTCGCCGCCCGTGACGAGCACGACGAGGCCGATGACGATCGGCGGCAGCGCCAGGATCGCGACCAGCAGCCAGGGCATCACCTTGCTGCGTGCCGGCCGTCCGAGGCCGAAGATGCCGCGGATCGTGTCGATCAGCAGGGACCGCACGATCCAGCCCCTGCCGAACCGCTCGCCCTCGTAGCGCCGGAAGCCGATGTCGTGGATGACGTCGCTCATCGCGTCCCCCCGAACAGCTCCGTGAGGTGGTGGCGGCTGCGCTGCATGCGCACCAGGCCGACGCCCAGCTCGGCGGTCGCCGCGGTCAGCTCGTCGAGCACGCGCTCGTCGGCCCCGGTGACGGAGAACGTGGTGCCGCCGTCGGTCTCGACCTCCGCGCCCGCGGCGCGCAGCCGCGCGACGACCTCCTCGGCCCGGTCGGTGACCTCGACCAGCAGCGCCCCGGACAGGGCCGTCGCCTCGGCGGTGGAGGTGGAGCGTTGCAGCACGCCCGCCTCGATGACGACGACGTGGTCTGCGATCCGCTCGAGCTCGCCCAGCAGGTGCGAGGTCACCAGCACCGAGATGCCGAAGTCCACGTGGACCCGGCGGATCAGGTCGAGCATCTCGTCGCGGCCGGCGGGGTCCAGGCCGTTGGTCGGCTCGTCGAGCAGCACCAGCTGCGGGTCGTGCACCAGGGCCTGCGCGAGCTTGACGCGCTGCTTCATGCCCGTCGAGTAGCCACCGATGGGGCGGTACCGCTCCTCGTAGAGCCCGACGTGGCGCAGCGTGTCGGCCGCGCGCTCGCGGGCGGCGGCGCCCGGCAGCCCGGACATCCGGGCCAGGTGGACCACGAGCTCGGTGGCGGAGACGTCCGGCGGCAGGCAGTCCGACTCGGGCATGTAGCCGACGACCCGGCGGATCGCGAGGCCGTCGGTCCGGGCGTCCAGGCCGAGGATCTGCGCGTCCCCGGAGGTGGGCGGGAGCAGGCCGAGCAGGATCTTGATGAGCGTGGACTTGCCGGCGCCGTTCGCGCCGACGAGCCCGACGACCCCCTGGGGCATCTGGACCGAGAGGTCCCAGAGCGCGGTGACGGCGCCGAACTGCTTGGTCAGGTGCCGCGTCGTGATCGCCGCGCCGTGCGACCACGCGGTCGACGGGTTCGGGGCGACTTCGACCGGATCGGCTGGCACGCGCCCATTCTCGGGGCATCGATCGACTGCTGTACATCGGGGTCATCCCGGAGTCGACCCTGATCATGCCCGGGCGGACGGGACGGTACGGGACGGAGCGGGGCGGGGCGTAGCGTCGTGCCGGGCCGGCGTCCGTGCCGAGGCCCGGTCACCGGAGGTTGAGGGGGCACATCGATGGCCGAGGAGCCGAGCGCCCGCACGCCCGTCACCTACGAGCACCACAGCCACGTCCGGGGCCCGTTCCTGCACGGGACGCGGTTCGCGCTCGAGATCGGCTCCGAGCTCGTCCCGGGCCGTGGCTCCAACTTCCAGCAGGGCCGGGTCTCGAACCACATCTACTTCACCACGCTGGAGTCCACGGCCGCCTGGGGTGCGCAGCTCGCCGCCGCGCTCGCCGGGGACCCGGGGCGCGGCCACGTCTACGTGGTCGAGCCGACCGGCCCCTTCGAGGACGACCCGAACGTCACCGACAAGCGGTTCCCCGGCAACCCGACGCAGTCCTACCGCTCACGCACGCCGTTGCGCGTGGTCGCCGAGCTCGACGGGTGGCAGAGCCACGACCCCGACGAGCTCGCGACGATGCTCGACAACCTCGCGCGGCTGCGGGAGCAGGGCCTCGACGTCATCGAGGACTAGCGGGCGGCGCCTCGACCTGCGAGCTCGGCGACAAGTCATAGGATGATTTGATGCGCGGTGAGTACAAGGTTCCTGGCGGCAAGCTCGTGGCGGTCGACGTGGAGGTCGCCGACGGCCGGCTGGCGCGGGTCGCGGTGAGCGGCGACTTCTTCCTCGAGCCGGACACGGCGCTCGAGGACATCGACGCGGCCCTGGTCGGCCACCCCGCCGACGCGAGCGTCGCGGCCCTGACCACGGTGGTCTCGGACGCGTTGCGCGCCGACGTCGTCATGGTCGGCTTCACCGCCGAGGCGGTCGCGATCGCGGTGCGTCGCGCCCTCGGGCACGCCACGCGCTGGGAGGACCACACGTTCGAGATCGTGCACGAGGGCCCGCAGTCCCCGGCGATGCACATGGCACTCGACCAGGCGATGGCCGAGGCCGTCGGGGCCGGGACGCGCAACCCGACCCTGCGGATCTGGGAGTGGGGCGCGCCGGCGGTGGTGATCGGCAGCTTCCAGTCGCTGCGCAACGAGGTGGACGCCGAGGCGGCCGAGCGCCACGGCATCACCGTCGTGCGGCGGATCTCGGGCGGCGGGGCGATGTTCATCGAGCCGGGCAACACCATCACCTACTCGCTCACCGTGCCCACCTCGTTGGTCGAGGGGCTCAGCTTCGAGCGGTCCTACGCCTTCCTCGACGACTGGGTGCTCGGGGCCCTCGGCGGGCTCGGCATCGACGCGCGGTACGTGCCGCTCAACGACATCGCCTCACCGGCCGGCAAGATCGCCGGCGCCGCGCAGAAGCGCCTGGCCAGCGGCGCCGTCCTGCACCACGTGACGATGGCCTACGACATCGACGCCACGAAGATGCTCGAGGTGCTGCGGATCGGCCGCGAGAAGCTCTCCGACAAGGGCACCGCGAGCGCGAACAAGCGCGTCGACCCGCTGCGCTCGCAGACCGGGATGGCGCGGGCCGACGTGATCGAGGCGTTCAAGGCCCACTTCCGGTCGCGCTACGCCACGGTGGACGGTGTGGTCACCCCGCTCGAACGTGCCCGGGCCGAGGAGCTGGTGCGCACCCGGTTCGCCACCCCGGAGTGGACGGCGCGGGTGCCCTGACCGGCCTGCCGTCAGGCGGCGTGCCGCCCGGAACCGTTGCCCGCAGCGGCCTCCACCGCGTCGATCCCGTCGCGGAGGGCCGCGGCCGCGGGACCGGCCAGCGGGTGGCGTACGGCGGAGAGCAGGGAGTGCAGGGCACGGGCCGGGACCACGGCCTCGGGAGTCCAGGCGTCGTGCCGCAGGAGCCGCCACGCGCCGCTGCGGTGCAGGGCGTCCGGGTCGTGCCGGGCCACGACCGCCTCGTACAGGCCGTCGTCCGCCAGGAGGACGGCCCGCGCGACATCGGCCGGGACGAAGGGGTGGTCGCCTCGGTCTCGCAGGATGCTGCTCGGGACGTTCATGGTCGTGCTCCGGTCGTGGGGGCCTACTGTCCCCATCGGCATCGGGCGCCAGGCCTCAAGGCCGCGAACGTGATCGACATCGCCGGAGCGGGTGAAACGTCGATGGGCGTCCATGGTGACCTCCTCACCTCAAGGAGAGCACGAAGGTCGGCTCAGATGACGGATCTCGGGCCGAACACGGCCGAACCGATACGAACGACGGTCGCGCCCTCGGCCACCGCGAGCTCCAGGTCCCCGCTCATGCCCATGGACAGCTCGGCCGCTCCGCCGGTCCCGGGTGCTCCGCTCGCCACCAGGGCGTCGCGCAGCTCGCGCAGCCGCGCGTACCCCGCGCGCACCAGACCGGCGTCCTCGGAGTGGGCGCCGATCGTCATCAGGCCGCTCAGGTGCAGCCGCGGCAGCGCGGCGACGGCAGTGGCGAGGTCGAGAGCCACCTCGGGCGCGACGCCGGACTTGGTCGGCTCGCCGGACACGTTGACCTGGACCATCACCTCCAGGTCGCGGTCGACCGCCTCGCACCGACGGGAGAGCCGCTCGGCGAGGTCGAGCGTGGCCACGGACTGCACCCGGGTGGCCCAGCGCAGCGCGGCGTTCACCTTGTTGGACTGCAGTGGCCCGATCACGTGCCAGGTCGGGGCCAGGTCGGCCAGCTCGGGCGCCTTGGCCACGAGCTCCTGCACCCGGTTCTCACCCAGCAGCCGTGCCCCGGCGAGCACCGCCGCGCGCACCACGGGGACCGGCATCGTCTTGCTGGCCAGCAGGAGCTGCACGTCGTCCGACGGCCGTCCGGCCGACGCGGCGGCGGCCGCCAGCCGGGCGCGCAGGGCGAGCAGACGCTCGGCGACCTGGTCGGCGGGCGTGGGGGTGCTCACAGGCCGGACTGTAGTGGGCTGCAGGGGAGCCGGCGGCCGGCGCCGTGGCACCCTTGGGCCGTGGACTCCTACGCGGCGGTGCTGGACGAGGTGGTGCGCGAGATCGACCTGGCCGGCGAGGGCCCGCTGCTGGTCGGGGTGGACGGTGTGGACGGGGTCGGCAAGACCGTGTTCGCCGACCGGCTCGCCGCGGTGCTCGAGTCGCGCGGGCGCGGCGTGGTGCGGGTGTGCCTGGACGACTTCCTCCACCCGGCGGCCGTGCGTCACGCCAAGGGGACCGACTCGCCGGAGGGGTACTACGGCGACTCGGTCGACCTGCCGGCGTTCCGTGCCGCCGTCGTGACCCCGGCGCGCTCCGGCCACCCGATCCGGACGGCGGTCTTCGACCATCGCGCGGACGCCTCCGTCGACGTCCAGCCGACCCCCGTGCCCCCCGACGGCGTGGTGCTGGTGGACGGGATCTTCCTGCATCGGCGCGAGCTCGCCGCGGTGTGGGACGTGTCGGTGTTCCTGGACGCGCCCTTCGAGGTGACGGTGGCGCGGATGGCCGCGCGCGACGGCTCCCCCTCGGACCCGGACGACCCGGCCCTGCACCGCTACGTCGCGGGTCAGCGCCTCTACCTCGAGGAGTGCCGCCCGCGGCACCTGGCGACCGTCGTCATCGACCTGACCGACCTGGAGCACCCCCGGGTGCTGCCCGGCGGGGCGGACTGAGGCGTCGCCCGCCCGCGGCGCCACGTCGACAAGCCGTCCGGACTCAGGGGGTTCCCGGATACCGCCGGCCTCCCGCAGCGGGCACAGTGGCGGTGTGAGGACCCTGCTCAACGTGATCTGGCTGGTGTTCGCCGGCGCGTGGCTCGCGCTCGGCTACGTGCTCGCGGGCATCGTGTGCACGGTGCTGATCGTGACGATCCCGTTCGGGATCGCGTCGTTCCGGATCGCCGGTTACGTGCTGTGGCCGTTCGGGCGCACCGTCGTCGACCGGCCGGGCGCCGGCGCGTGGTCGGCGATCGGCAACGTGATCTGGTTCTTCGTCGCGGGCATCTGGCTCGCGATCGGTCACGTGCTCACGGCCATCCCGCTGTTCGTCTCGATCATCGGCATCCCGATGGGGATCGCGAACCTCAAGCTCATCCCGATCTCGCTGCTCCCGCTGGGCAAGCAGATCGTGCCCAGCGACCAACCCTTCGCGGTGCGCTGACGCCGGCGCCCCGGGCACGGTACAAAGGTCCGGTGGCCGGGGGACGGCCGCAGGCGGGGGTGAACGGTGCAGGACATGGTGGCGGCGCGACCGCGCGGACCTCGCGAGCGCGCGATCTACTGGTGCAACGTCGGCGCGGTGCTGCTCGGGCTCTGGGCGGTGACCGAGCTCATCCGCTGGGGCAACCGTTGGTATGTCACCGAGATGCTCGCGCGCGGCGCGAGCCCGGGGGACGACGCGGCGTGGCCATGGCTCTACGTCAAGCTCCACTCGGCGATGGACGCCCTGGTGCTCGGCCTCGTCCTGGGGCTGCTCGCCACTGGGTTCGCCGTGCTCGCGGCGTTCCTGCGACGTCGCGGGCGGGGAACGGTCCCCTCGGTGCCCCCTGCTCGCTGACCGTCGACTGGGCCGAGGCCGGGCAGGTGGTACGGCCGGGCCGTCAGGCCTCGTCGAGGCGGAACCCGATCTTCAGCGTGACCTGGACGTGCGCGACCGCCTGATCGGCCAGGTGCCCGCGGATCTCGGTGACCTCGAACCAGTCGAGGTTGCGAGTGGTCCTGGCGGCGCGCTCCACCGCGTTGTTGACCGCCGCGTCGATCCCTGCGGCCGAGGACCCGACGACCTCGACGACCTTGTAGACGTGATCGGACATGGCGTTCCTCCTGCACCTCGTCGTGCACTGATGCCCGGCACGCTAGCCGGGCGTGCGACACCGCGCACGTGACGCCACGCCCGCGGGCGGCCTCGACCGTTGAGGCGTTGGCCCCGGTATGCGAGGCCAACGCTTCAACACCGGCCCGGTGGACCTCAGTCGCGGGCGATGTCGGCCACGGTCGCGTCGGTGAGCGCGACGAGGTCGTCGGGTGCGAGGCCGATGTCCAGGCCACGGCGGCCGCCCGAGACGTAGACGGTGTCGAAGAGCACCACCGTCTCGTCGACCACCGTGGGGTGGGCGGTCTTCTGGCCCAGCGGTGAGATGCCGCCGACCACGTAGCCGGTGACGCGCTCGGCGACCGTGGGGTCGGCCATCGAGGCGCGCTTGCCGCCGACCGCCGCCGCGAGGGCCTTGAGGTCGAGCTTGCCCGCGACCGGGACCACGGCGACGGTCAGGGTCCCGTCGACGTCGGCCATGAGGGTCTTGTAGACCTGCTCGGGTGGGATGCCGAGCACCTCGGCGGCCTCCAGGCCGTAGCCGACGGCGCTGGTCGCGTCGTGCTCGTACGGGTGGACGGTGTGCGCGACACCGGCGCGTTCGAGGGCGATGATCGCCGGTGTCCCGGCCGGGTGCTTCGGCTTGGCCACGCGTCCGAGCGTAGTCGGGGCGGCCTAGAGCCTGCCCGCGTCGACCAGGTGCCACACGGGCTCGCCGGCCTCGTCGGAGGCGGCGAGGTCCACCACCGCGTCCAGGTGCCAGTCGTGGTGCCCGGCGGGGTCGTCGAGCAGCTGTCGCACCTCCCACCGGCCGGGGTGCTCGGTGACGATCAGCAGGTGCGGGCCGCGCGCGTCACCGCCGACCAGCAGCTCGTCGTGCTCGTCGAAGTAGGGGTCGAGCGCGGCGTGCCAGCGGTCGGCGGTCCAGGTCGCGCCGTCGGCGTCCGTGTCGCCGAGCGCGCCCAGAGGGCCCCAGGCCTCGCGGGCCACGAGCTCGACTCGCCGGAACAGGGCTCCGCGCAGCATGGCCCGCAGCGCGCGCGGCGCCGCCGACAGCGCGGTGGGCGGTGGCGGCGCGGCGTCGGGCGTCGCCGTCGGGTCGGCGAGCCGTTCCCACTCGTCCAGCAGGCTCGAGTCGGTGCCGCGGACCACGACGCCGAGCCACTCGAGCAGCTCCTCGAGCGCCTCGTCGCGGGCCTCGGGCGGCACGGTCTGGCGCAGGGCGCGGTAGGCGTCGGCGAGGTAGCGCAGCAGCACGCCCTCGGTGCGCTGGAGGCCGTACGTGCTGACGTACTCGGTGAAGGTCGCACCGTGCTCGGCCATGTCGCGCACCACCGACTTGGGCGACGGGATGTGGTCGGCGACCCACGGGTTGGTGCGGCGGTAGATGGTGAACGTCGCCTCGATGAGCTCGGCCAGCGGGCGGGGGTAGGTGACGTCCTCGAGCAGCGCCATGCGCTCGTCGTACTCCAGCCCCTCGGCCTTCATCGCGGCCACGGCCTCGCCGCGGGCCTTCTTCTCCTGCGCGACCAGGACCTGGCGAGGGTCGTCGAGCGTGGCCTCGACCACCGAGATCACGTCGAGCGCGTAGGTGGTCGCCGAGGCGTCGAGCACCTCGAGCGCGGCGAGCGCGAACGGCGACAGCGGCTGGTTGAGCGCGAACTCCTCGGGCAGCGAGACGGCCAGGCGCACGGTCCAGTGGCCGTCGGCGGTGCGCACCCGGTCCACCACGCCGCTCTGGCGCAGCGACCGGTAGATCCGGACGGCCTGGCGGATCAGGCGGCCACGGTTCGCCTCCGGCTCGTGGTTGTCGGTGAGCAGCCGGCGCATCGCCGCGACCGGGTCGCCCGAGCGCCGGGCGAGCACGTTGAGCACCATCGCGTGCGTCACGGTCATGCTCGACGTCAGGGGCTCCGGCGGCGCGTCGCGCAGTCGCTCGAAGGTCTGCTCGGTCCAGTTCACCTGACCGGGCGGCGCCTTCTTGCGGACGATCTTCTTGACCTTCTTCGGGTCGTCGCCGGCCTTGGCGAGTGCGGCCCGGTTCTCGATGACGTGCTCGGGCGCGAGCACCAGGACCTCGCCGAGCGTGTCGTAGCCGGCGCGACCTGCGCGGCCGGCGACCTGGTGGAACTCGCGCGCGGACAGGTGGCGCATGCGCTGCCCGTCGTACTTGACCAGCGACGTGAGCACGACGGTGCGGATCGGCACATTGATCCCGACGCCCAGGGTGTCGGTGCCGCACACCACCGTCAGCAGACCGCGTTGGGTGAGGCGCTCGACCACCCGCCGGTAGCGCGGCAGCATCCCGGCGTGGTGCACGCCCACCCCGTGCCGCAGGAACCGCGACAGCGTCGTGCCGAACCCCGTGCCGAACCGGAACCCGGCAAGCTCCGCGGCGATCGCGTCGCGCTGCTCGCGGCTCGCCACCGGTGTGGACAGCAGCGCCTGCGCGCGTTCGACGGCGTCCTTCTGCGTGAAGTGCACCAGGTAGACCGGCGCGCGGCCGGTCTGCACCAGGCGGGCCACCAGCTCGTGCACCGGCTCGACGACGTACTCGTACGTCAGCGGGACCGGGCGCTCGACGCTGGTCACGGTCGCCACGTCCACGCCGGTCCGGCGCTGCAGGTCCTCGGCGAAGAACGTCGGGTCACCGAGCGTGGCCGACATGAGCACGAACTGCGCGCGGGGCAGCTCCAGGAGCGGCACCTGCCAGGCCCAGCCGCGCTGCGGGTCGGCGTAGAAGTGGAACTCGTCCATCACCACCTGGCCCACGGCGTCCTCGCCGGGGACGGCGGGGTCGTCGACGTGCCCGGTCTCCAGAGCGGTGCCGTCGCCGGTGCGCAGCGCGATGTTGGCGAGGATCTCCGCGGTGCAGCAGATGATCGGGGCGCCCGCGTTGACGGCGGAGTCCCCGGTCATCATCCCGACGTTCTGCGCGCCGAACGCGGCGACCAGGTCGAAGAACTTCTCGCTGACCAGGGCCTTGAGCGGCGCCGTGTAGAACGTGCGCCGTCCCTGGGCCAGCGCGACGAAGTGCGCGGCCATCGCGATCAGCGACTTCCCCGAGCCCGTCGGGGTCGCGACGATCGCGTGCGACCCGGTGACCAGGGCGAGCAGGGCCTCCTCCTGGTGCGGGTAGAGGGTCAGGCCCTGGTCCGTCGCCCAGGCGGTGAACGCCTCGTACAGCGCGTCCGGGTCGGCGCCCCCGGGCAGGCGGTCGGCGAGGGACGGGGGCATCGGACCATCCTCGCAGAACGACCGGGTGGGGCCGGTCCGCGAGCCGGAGCGTGCCTCGACCGATGGCAGACCGTGCGCCGGATCGGGTAGGCGCACATGGTTGCCGTCCGCGCCCGGCAGGAGTGGGATGGTCGCATGATCCCGACCGAGGCCGCCGCAGCGATCGCGTCGATCGAGCGCACCCACGACCGGCTGCGAAACACGCTCGACGGCCTCACCGATGACGCGGTGCGCGAGCCGTCACGGCTTCCGGACTGGACGCGGGGTCACGTGCTGGCCCACCTGGCCGGCTTCGGTGAGGCGGCCGAGCGCCAGGTGCTGCGGGCGCTCGCGGCCCAGGACGCCGGCGAGTTCTATGACGGCGGCCGGTCTGGCCGGGACGCGGCGATCGAGGAGGGCGCGCATGCGTCGGCCGCCGAGCTCGTCGCGCGGGTCACGGCCGTGGTCGACCGGATGGAGGGCCTCCTCGATCTGCTGGACGACGACCACCTGCGCCTGCCCACCGCCTACGGGGACGGCCTGCCCGTCAGTGCGCTCGTGATGGCCTGGTGGCGCGAGTTCTCGATCCACCTCACCGACCTCGACCTCGGCACCACGCACACGATGTGGAGCCCCGAGCTGCGCGAGCACCTGGTCACGTTCCTCGCGCCACGTGTACCCGCGGGCGCCCAGCTGGCCCTCGAGCCCACGGACGTGGACGAGCAGCGCCGGATCGGTCAAGGGTCGCTGATCGTGCTGCGCGGCACTGCGAACGACCTCGTGGCCTGGCTGGCCGGGCGCGAGCCGCTGGGGCCGGTCGAGGCTCACCGCGCGGACGGCGAGCCGGTGGACCTCCCGGCGCTGGGTCCGTGGCCTCGCCCCGTCAGGGCCGCTGCGCGGAACGGGTGACTCCGCTCAACCCGAGCATCTCGACAGTCGATAGGTCCGGTGCCAGGGCATATCGATAGTCGAGGGGGTCGTCGCGATGGTGGACGTCGAGGTCGAGCAGGCGACGAGCCGAACGAGGACGTGGTGGGCGACCGGGGCGGTCGCCGTCGCCACGGTGGGTGCGCTTCTCGCCCTCCTCGTCGGAGTGGTCGAGGCGTTCTCGTTGTCGAGCTACGACGGGACCTGGGTGGTGCGGGTGCCGGTCGGGTGGCCGGCGGTCGATCTTCCGGACTGGGTCTGGGGGCCGTCGGCGACCGGATGGGCGGTGCTCCAGTCCGATGGCACAGGCCTCAACCTCTGGGTGGAGCAGGCCGACCGGTGGACCACCCTGCTGGCGGAAGCGGCGCAGTGGATCGTCTGGCCCGTCGTGGGCCTCTCAGTCCTGCTGCTGGTCCCGGTGCTCCGTTCTCTGGTCGCCGGCCGGGTCTTCGCGCCGGGCAACGCGAAGCAGGTGTTCACGGTCGCGGCAGTCGTGGCGGCCGGCTGGGCAGGAGCCGCATGGCTCCCGTACCTCGCAGCTGCGCGAGCCCTCGCCCAGGACAGCACGGGTGTGCTCGCCGGGGCCTTGGCGCCGGCCTTCCGCCACGAGTGGTGGCCGTTGGGCGTGGTTGCCCTGCTGGTACTGCTCGCGCTCGCAATCCGCCAGGGCACCAGCGCCACCCGCGACACCGAGGGCCTGGTCTGATGCGCCGTCGCCCGCCCGCCGAGCGCGAGCACCGGGTGATCAGTCACCTCGGCTCGCTGCTGGACCAGCGCGGGATGACGCTCGTCCAGCTCGCGGAGGCGACCGGCGTCACGGTCGCCAACCTCAGCGTGCTCAAGAACGACCGCGCGCGTGCCGTCCGCTACAGCACGCTGACCGCGGTGTGCGACGCGCTCGGCTGCCAGCCCGGCGACCTGCTGAGCGTGGCGCCGGCCGGCGCCACGCCTGCTCAGCGGTCGATCGATGCCCACTCCGCCGCGGCCTCGGCCATGGCGGCGATCGCCTCGGCATCCGTGACGGGGGAGAAGTCGTCGTAGGCCTGGCCCACCGCGTGGAAGTCGGACGGCACGTGCAGGGCGACGCACTCGTCGGCCACGTCGTGCATGGGCAGCGCCCAGTGCGGTGGCGCGACCGGGACGGCGAGCACCACGCGGCTCGCCCCCCTGGCGCGGGCGGCGATGCAGGCCGCGCGGGCGGTGGAGCCGGTCGCGAGCCCGTCGTCGACGATCACCGCCGTCCGGCCCTGGAGCGACACCGGCGGGTGACCTTCGCGGTACGCGGCGGCGCGAGCCAGCGCGGGCCGCTCGTGCTCGGCGGCATCCTCGATGGTCCGGCCGGTCAAACCGGTGCGGCGGACGACGTCGTCCTCGACCACCTGGACGCCGCCCTCGGCGATCGCGCCCATCGCCAGCTCGGGCTGCCACGGCACGCCGAGCTTGCGCACGGGGAGCACGTCGAGGGGCGCGCCGAGCGCCACGGCCACCGGGGCAGCGACCGGCAGCCCGCCGCGAGGCAGGGCGAGCACCACGACGGACGCCCCCCGCAACCCCACCAGCCGAGCGGCCAGCCTGCGCCCCGCATCTGTGCGGTTCGCAAAGGTCATGGGCTCCATAGTGCGCCTCGTCGGCGCCGTCGTGCAGTCGATCGGCGTGTCGGCCGGCTGTGGAAGCGGTGCGCGCCTCCTCGCGGCGGGCCGTGGCCCGGGTCGGTGCGCACTAGCGTGGGGGCGCCGCGCGGGCGGCGCACGGATCGGCGTGAGGGGGAGCGGTGGCGGACGCTGGGGTGACCGACGGCCGGTCGTGGGTGCGGGTCGACTCGGTGGTGGAGCTCTTCCCGGACGCGCCGGACGTCGACCGGTCGGTGGAGTTCTGCTGGCCCGACGACACGCCGAACCGGCGGATGGTGCGTAACGTCACGCGTCCGACCCTGACGCCGTACCTGCCGGCGCCCGAGCGCGCGACGGGGCTCGGCGTCGTGGTGTGCCCGGGCGGCTGGAACCACTTCCTGGCCGTGCGGCACGAGGGCGAGGACGTCGCGGCCGCCCTGGCGCAGCGGGGCGTCGCGGCGTTCGTGCTGTGCTACCGCGTCGAGCCGACCGCGGCGGACCACGTCGCCTTCGAGGCCGAGCTCGCGGCGCTCGCGGCCGAGCCGGGTCGGATGGACGAGATCACCGGACGCCGAGCCCCGCTGGCGGTGGCCGACG
Organism: Actinomycetales bacterium; assembly: GCA_020444245.1. Classification (GTDB taxonomy): domain Bacteria; phylum Actinomycetota; class Actinomycetes; order Actinomycetales; family Cellulomonadaceae; genus Actinotalea. Next base: position 67,864 of record JAHLLI010000003.1, on the reverse strand, counting down.
GCTCGGCCGCGCTGGACCTGGTGCGTGCTCGGGGTCGCGAGTGGGCGGTCGAGCCGGCGCGGGTGGGCATCCTCGGGTTCTCCGCGGGCGGCTTCGTCGCGACGCGCACCGCGCTCGAGGCGGAGCCGGGCTCGCGGCCCGCGTTCGTGGGAGCGCTGTACGGCGCGCCGTGGGGAGGCCCCCGGCCGACGCCCGGGGCGCCGCCGCTGTTCACCGCGTGGGCCCGCGACGACGAGCTCGGCGCGACGGTCACCGAGGCGTGCCCGGCGAACGCGGCGGCTTGGCGCGTGGTGGGTGCCTCGGCCGAGGCCCACGAGCTCGCCGACGGCGGTCACGGGTTCGGCATCGAGCAGCACGGGACCGCGGCCGACGCGTGGTTCGAGCTGTTCCTCACCTGGCTCGGCGGCCTCGGGGCCGGCGGCGGGGCGGCCGGATAGGGTGCCCGGGTGCCGCAGACGTTGACCGAGGTCGAGATCTGGACCGACGGGGCATGCAAGGGCAACCCGGGTCCCGGGGGCTGGGGCGCCTGGCTGCGCACGGGCGACCACGAGCGCGAGCTCTTCGGCGGTGAGCGCCTGACCACGAACAACAAGATGGAGCTCACGGCCGTCATCGAGGGCCTGCGGGCCCTGACCCGCCCGTGCTCGGTGACGATCCACGTCGACTCCACGTATGTGATGAACGGCGTGCAGCGCTGGATGCCCGGTTGGAAGCGCAACGGGTGGCGCACGGCGGACAAGAAGCCCGTCAAGAACCTCGATCTGTGGCAGGCCCTGGACGCCGAGCTCGCCCGGCACGAGGTGCGATGGGCGTGGGTCAAGGGCCACTCCGGGGACCCGGGCAACGAGCGCGCCGACGCCCTCGCCAACCGCGGCGTCCCGAGTCCCGCATAGCGAGACCATTCGTTCCGACTATTGATACGCGGTGCGAGGGTGGGCTTCGCTGGCCAGGTGAGCTACACGCACGGTCACGCCGAGAGCGTGCTGACCTCCCACCGCGCGCGACGAGCCTCGGACAGCGCGGCCTACCTGCTGCCCGAGCTTCGGCCCGGCATGCGACTGCTGGACGTCGGCTGCGGCCCCGCGAGCATCACTGTCGACCTGGCGGGCGTGGTGGCCCCGGGCGAGGTGGTCGGGGTGGACGCGGCGGAGAGCGTGCTCGACGAGGCGCGCCGAGCCGTCGAGGCCGCCGGGGACGGCGTGCGGGTCTCGCTCCGGCATGCCGACGTGATGGCCCTGCCGTTCCCGGCCGGGTCGTTCGACGTGGTGCACGCCCATCAGGTGCTCCAGCACCTGCCCGACCCTGTCGGCGCGCTGCGCGAGATGCGCCGGGTCGCCCGGCCGGGCGGCCTGGTCGCGGTCCGCGACGTGGACTACGCCACGATGACCTGGGCGCCGGAGTCCGAGGGCTTGTCCGAGTGGCTCGAGCTGTACCGCGAGGTCGCGCGGGCCGACGGGGGTGAGCCGGACGCCGGGCGGCACCTGTTGGGCTGGGCCCTCGCCGCGGGCTTCGAGCCGGACGACCTCACGGTCACGGCGTCGGCCTGGAGCTACGCCTTCGAGCGCAGCCGCGACTGGGCCGAGCAGTGGGCCGAGCGGTCGGTGCGCTCCTCGTTCGCCGCGCACGCGGTCGCCCACGGGCTGGCCGACGAGGTGCTGCTCGAGCAGATCGCCGAGGGGTGGCGGTCCTGGGGCGAGGAGGCCGACGGCTGGTTCGCGATGCTGCACGGCGAGGTGCTCGCCCGGGTGCGCTGAGACCGGCGTCGTCCGAGCCGGTCTCGCTCAGGCCGGGTCACGCAGCGCCGACGCGGCCCCCGTCGACGCGGCGTGCAGCAGCCGTTCGAGCGGACCTCGGCCCCACCGGACGCGCCACGCCCAGCAGACCGCGACCGTGACCAGGACGAACGCGGCGAGCACCACGTTGCTGGGCCGGAACACCACGTCCGGCCCGAGCACCGCGATCGCCACCACCTGGCCGGTGTAGGCGGTCAGGGCCAGCGCGCCGGTCGCCGCGAGCGGCGCGAGCAGTCGCGGGACGCGGGCGGCCAGCACGGTCGCCGCCGCCAGCACGGTGAGCGCGAACCCGAGGTTGCCGGTGACCTCGGGCGCGGTGCTGGTGTGCGGGGTCAGGTCCAGCCAGGTGCCCAGGGTGAGCCCTCGGGCTGCCGCGATCGCCCCGGTGCCGTAGCCGAGCGCGGCCAGGCCAAGGCCGATCCCCGCCAGTGGCCCGGGCCGGACCAGCAGCCCGGCCCGCACCACCGCGAGCCCCGCGAGCAGGTACGCGAACCACACGACCGCCGGGTAGTAGTGCCCCACCAAGATCGACGCCGGCCACCCGACGCCCCGGTCCACGGTGGCGAGCACCACCGAACCGACGGCGAGCACGCCGACCGCCGACCACACGAGCGTCCGTGGTCGCGCGCCGAGCACCGGGACCAGCGCGAGGAACATCACCGCGTAGGTCGGCAGGATCACCACCACCGGGGTGCCCAGCGCGGTGAGCAGCACACCGAGCGTGCCGATCAGCAGTGCGCGGGTCGCGATGCGGATCCGCGCCCTGGGCAGGTCCCGCGGTGCCGCCCCGCCGGACAGCAGGCCGGCCGACACCCCGGCGAGCGTGGCGAACGTCGCCGCGGAGCGGCCGTCGGCCACCTGGAGCCATCCGGTGGGCTCGCCCCAGCCGCCCGCGTCGCCGACGTGCGCGACCGCCATGCCGAGCACGGCCAGCCCGCGGGTCGCGTCGACGCCGACCAGCCGGCCCGTGGCGTTGTCGGTTGGCTGCACGCAGGCAGGCTACGGGGCCGCGACTAGGCTCGCGGCATGCGGATCGCACGTTTCACCACCGGTGCCGACCCCCTGTTCGCGATGCTCCAGGGGGAGGGCGACGCCGCCGAGCTGCACGTGCTGCGCGGCGACCCGATGTACACCCGGGTCGAGCTCACCGGCCAGGTGGTGCCGATGACCGACGAGGTGCGGCTGCTCGCGCCGGTCATCCCGCGGTCCAAGATCATCGGTGTCGGGCGCAACTACGCCGACCACGCCGCGGAGATGGGCAACGAGGTGCCCGTCGCGCCGCTGCTGTTCTTCAAGCCGAACACGTCGGTGATCGGGCCGGACGACCCGATCGTGCTGCCGCCGTGGACGTCCGAGGTGCACCACGAGGCCGAGCTGGCCGTGGTGATGGGCAAGGTCACCAAGGGCGTGTCGGTGGAGCGTGCGCTGGACCAGGTGTTCGGGTTCACCGTGGGCAACGACGTCACGGCGCGCGACGCCCAGCGCAGCGACTCGCAGTGGCTGCGCGCCAAGGGCTTCGACTCGGCGTGCCCGCTGGGCCCGGTGCTGGTGCCCGGCCTGGACGTGGACGACCTCGCCGTGGTCGCGCGGGTCAACGGCGAGGTGCGCCAGGAGGGCCGCACCTCGCAGCTGCTGTTCTCGGTGGCGCACCTGATCTCCTACATCTCCGAGGTGTGCACCCTGCTGCCCGGCGACGTGATCCTCACGGGCACGCCGGCGGGCGTCGGCCCGATCGAGCACGGCGACGTGGTCGAGTGCGAGGTCGAGGAGATCGGGGTGCTGCGCAACCCGGTGCTGCGCAGGGACTGATCGGCTGACCGGCCCGCCCGCCTGCCGCTACTACGCTGACGGCATCATGACCAGCGCTGCCGCGGCCGACGCCGCCTCCACCACCCCGACCGGCTCCGACATCCGGGTCCGGTTCTGCCCGTCGCCGACCGGCACGCCGCACGTCGGGCTGATCCGCACCGCCCTGTTCAACTGGGCCTACGCCCGGCACGTGGGCGGCACGTTCGTCTTCCGGATCGAGGACACCGACGCCGCACGGGACTCCCAGGAGAGCTACGAGCAGCTGCTGGACGCGTTGCGCTGGCTGGGCCTGGACTGGGACGAGGGCGTCGAGGTCGGTGGCCCCTACGGCCCCTACCGGCAGTCCGAGCGGATGGACGTGTACGCCGACGTCGCTCGCCGGCTGCTCGACGCCGGGTTCGCCTATGAGTCCTACTCCACCCCGGAGGAGGTCGAGGCCCGCCACCGCGCCGCCGGGCGGGATCCCAAGCTGGGCTACGACGGCTTCGACCGCGACCTCACCGCGGAGCAGAAGGCCGCCTACCGCGCCGAGGGCCGCGAGCCGGTGCTGCGCATCCGGATGCCCGACGAGGACGTGACGTTCACCGACGTCGTGCGTGGCGAGCTGACGTTCGCGGCCGGCTCGGTGCCCGACTACGTCATCGTGCGGGCCAACGGCCAGCCGCTGTACACCCTGACCAACCCGGTCGACGACGCGATGATGCACATCACCCACGTGCTGCGCGGCGAGGACCTGCTCAGCTCCACGCCGCGCCAGGTGGTGCTCTACCGCGCGCTGACCGCGCTGGGCGTTGCGGACGGCGTGCCGGTGTTCGGCCACCTGCCCTACGTCATGGGTGAGGGCAACAAGAAGCTCTCGAAGCGCGACCCCGAGTCCAACCTGTTCCTGCACCGCGAGCGGGGCTTCGTGCCCGAGGGGCTGCTCAACTACCTCGCGCTGCTCGGCTGGTCCATCGCGCCGGACCGCGACGTCTTCAGCCCCGCCGAGCTGGTCGCCGCGTTCGACGTCGCCGACGTCAACCCCAACCCGGCCCGGTTCGACCTGAAGAAGGCCGAGGCGATCAACGGCGACCACGTGCGGATGCTCGCGCCCGCGGACTTCCGCGACCGTGTGGTGCCCTACCTGCACGCCGCGGGGCTGGTGGCGGCCGAGAGCTTCGCCGACCTGACGCCGCACGAGCAGGCGGTGCTGACCGCCGCCGCCCCGCTGGTCCAGGAGCGGATCGGCCTGCTCGGTGAGGCGGTCGGGATGCTCGGCTTCCTGCTCGTCGACGACGACGCGCTCGTGGTCGACGAGGACGCGCGTGCCGCCGCGCTCAAGGGCGAGCCGGCGGCCGCGCTCGACGCGTCGGTCGCCGCGCTGGAGGCGGTCGAGCCGTTCGAGGCCACGGCGATCCAGGACGCGCTGGCCGCCGCGCTGGTCGAGGGGCTCGGCCTCAAGCCACGGGTGGCCTACACGCCGCTGCGGGTCGCGGTCTCCGGGCGAAGGGTGTCACCGCCGCTGTTCGAGTCCATGGAGATCCTCGGCCGGGACGCCACGCTCGCCCGGCTGCGTTCCCTGCGCGCGAGCCTGTGACGACGCGTCGCGTCGACGGCGTCCTGCTCGACATCGACGACACGCTGGTCGACACCCGTGGCGCGTTCGAGCAGGCGCTCGCCCGGGTGGCCCAGGTGTACCTGCCGGACGTCGCCGACGAGCGGCTCGGCGAGCTCGTAGCGGTGTGGCGCGCCGACGTGCAGGGCCACTACCGGCGCTACACCCGCGGCGAGGTCAGCCACGTCGACCAGCGCCGTGCCCGGGCCAACGAGCTGCACGATCGGTTCGGCGGGCCGGAGCTGGACGAGGCCGCGTTCGCCGAGTGGGACGCGGTGTTCGAGGCCGCGTTCGCCGACTCCTGGCGGGCGCACGACGACGCGGCGCCGAGTGTCGAGGCGCTCGCGGCCGCTGGCCTGGCGCTCGGCACGCTGACCAACGCCCGGGTCGACTACCAGAGCGTCAAGCTCGAGCGCACCGGCCTGGGGTGGTTGCCGGTGCTGGTGGGTCGGGACACCCTCGGCGTCGGCAAGCCCGCGCCGCAGGTCTTCCTCGAGGCGTGCCGCCGGCTCGGCACCGACCCGGCGCGCACCGTGTACGTGGGTGACGAGCTGGACATCGACGCGGTGGCGGCCGTGGGTGCCGGGTTGGTCGGGGCGTGGTTGGACCGCCCGGGGACCCGCCGGCACGTGATCGACGAGGCCGAGATCGCCGACGCCCGCGCGGCGGGTGTCCTGGTGCTGGCGAGCCTGGCCGAGCTGCCCACGCTGGTCGCGGGCTGATCCGGTGACGGCCCGACCCGGGGGTGGCGAGGCCATGGCGGGATCCGGTCGGAGGTTGGCCGGAAGCGGAGTGCTCGGCGTGGGCGTCAGGCCTTAGCGTCGGAGCATGACGACGATCGACGAGGAGCGGGCCACGGCCCCGGCCCGCGAACCCGGCCCCGGCGCCGAGGCCGACCCGCGGGCCGAGGCCGTGCTGGTGGCGGCCACCGCGATGGTCCGGGCCGGCGGTCCGCTGCCGAGCGCCGAGCTGGCCCGGCTGGCCGCGGTCTCAGAGCGCACGCTGCGCCGGGCCTTCACCGAGCTCGTCGGGGTGGGCCCGCGGGCTTTCGGGCAGGCGGTGCGAACCGGCACGGCGCGGGACCTGCTGCGCGCCGGCAACCCGGTGACCGACGCCCTGCTCGAGGCCGGCTTCGGCTCGGTGCGGGCGTTCTACGAGACCGCCGCGGAGACGATGGGCATGACCCCGAGCTCGTACGCCGCGGGTGCACCGGGGGAGCGGCTGATGTGGACGGCCGTGCCCACGCCGGTCGGCACCGTGCTCGGTGTGGCCAGCCGCAGGGGGCTGTGCGCCGTCCGGATCGGGCCCGAGCTCGAGCCGCTGCTGGACCAGGTGCGGGCCGAGTTCGCTCGGGCTGACCTGGTACGCGACGACGAGGCGCTCGCCGACGTCGCGCGGGCCCTGGCCGCACTCGCGGTGGGGCACCCGGCACCCGAGCTCCCGCTGGACGTGCGCGGCACGGCCTTCCAGGCGAGGGTCTGGCAGGCGTTGACCCGGATCCCGGCCGGCGAGACCCGGACGTACTCCCAGGTGGCGAAGGAGATCGGCGAGCCGAGGGCGGTGCGGGCGGTGGCTGGTGCGTGCGCCCGGAACCGGCTCGCGCTGGTCGTGCCGTGTCATCGCGTGGTGCGCGCCGACGGCGGGCTGGGCGGCTACCGCTGGGGGCTGACCGTGAAGCAGTCGCTCCTGGACGCCGAGCACGGCACTGCGGGTTCTGAGGGACGCGAGCCCAGCCGGGCCGACGACGTGCGGGTGGCGGGGTGATCGCCGCACCGACGGCGTCCGCGGCGCCGGCGCGCAGCTGGCTGCCGGCGTACCTGGCCAACGCGCTGATGTGGGGGTCGTCGTTCGCGTTCATGCGGGTGAGCCTGGACGCGCTGAGCCCGGTCCAGGTGGCGTTCTGGCGTCTGGCGCTGGGTGCCGTGACGCTCGGCGCGCTGGCTGCCGTGCTGCGAGTGGGCTTGCCGCGCCGGGCGTCGGTGTGGCGGCACCTCGTGGTGTACGCGGCGCTGCAGAACGCGGTGCCGTTCACCCTGTTCGCGTTCGGCCTGCAGCACGTGCCGACGGTGCTGGCTGCGATCATCAATGCGGCGACGCCGCTGAGCACGTTGGCCTTCCTCATCGTGGTGTTCCCGGAGGAGCACCCGACGGCCCGACGGGTCGCGGGGTTGCTCACCGGGTTCGTCGGCATCCTCGTGGTGGTCGGGGTGTGGCAGTCGTTCCCCGTGGCGCAGTGGCAGGGCCTGCTGGCATGCGTGGCCGCGATCTGCTGCTACGGCCTGGCGATCCCGTACGCGCGGCGGCACCTGGTGGGCGGGCCCGAGGGCCCGGTCGCGGTCTCGGCCGCTCAGATCTCCGTCGCGGCCGTGCTGGTGCTGCCGGTGATGCTCGCCACGGGCGTGCGGCCGGAGGGCGCCGTGACCGGCGGGGTGGTCGCGGCGATGGTCGCGCTCGGCGCGCTGAGCACCGGCGTCGCGTTCGTGTTCAACCTGCACGTGATCCACCAGGTGGGCTCGTCGACGGCGAGCACGGTGACGTACCTGACCCCGATCGTGGCCGGCGTGATCGGCCTCCTGGCGTTCGGCGAGCGGCTGTCCTGGAACGAACCGGTGGGCGCGGTCGTGGTGGTCCTCGGCATCGTCGTGGCCCAGGGGGCGCCGCGGCTGCGTCGGCGGGCGCCAGCGGGACCGGCGGACGTGGACGCGGGTGGTGGGGACGCCGTCGTGCAGGCCGGCGAGGCAGGGGTGCCTGGGTCGGAGGCCGACGACGTCGAGGTCGGCGAGCCCGTCTGAGCGCGCCCAGCTCACCCTGGGCTCGGCAGGAAGGACGGCGTCGACCTCCTCGGCGGACGAAGGCGTCGACCGCCACGGCGACGCCCGCCCTCGCCCCTTGGCGCCGTGACTGTCCGTACGACTGTGCGTGCCTGGCCGTGCGAGCCTCTGGCGATGGCGAGCATCGAGGAACTGGAAGGGGTGCGGTGGCCGCCACCGGCGGACGACGCCACCTCTGTCATCAGGCGGTGCCACGAGCTTCGGCGCGTCTGCCTGGGTGACCTCACGCCCGAGGGCCTGCGCCTGCTGGTCAGTCAGCGGGTCGGCGAGGCGCTGGTCCTGCCCGCCGTCGTGAGGCTGCTGGTCGACGATCCGCTCGTCAGTGGAGATATGTTCTTCGGGGATCTGCTCGCCGCTGTACTCCGCCTTCCCCCCGACGCGTGGGCCGCCCGCGTCGAGGAGCGCGAGGCCCTTCGACGGGCCGTCTCCGAGCTGGTGAACGCCCCACCGAGCGAGGGCCGTTGGGCGTCGGTCGACCAGGAGCTGCGGACCGCAGCGGCCGCGTTCGTCGCGCAGTGAGCGGATGTACTGGGCGGTGCCCGGCCGTGCGGAGCGGCGCTGACTCGAACATCGGGCACGAGTTCGTACGTCCGCCTGTTCGAGGACGCGCCACCTGTTCGAATCCGCGGCGGCATCCGGAACTCGGCATGCGGCCGCGTGGTGGCGGCGGCTGCTGGGCGCACCTCGATCGCGTTGGGGTCCGCGAGGGCTCTACCGGGCGGATCGCGGCCGGCTGCCGAGCTCAGCCCATCCAGAGCGCGATCGCGGCGGTCAGTGCGGCAACCACGATCACCGCCCGCAGCACCGGTGCGGGGATCCGGCGCCCGACCCGTGCGCCGAGCAGGCCGCCGAGGGCGGAGCCCACCGCGACCAGTCCGGCGATCTTCCAGTCGACCAGGCCGCCGACGATGAACACCATCGCGCCGACGACGTTCGCAGTGCCGGCCAGCACGTTCTTGGCGCCGTTCGCGCGTTGCAGGTCGGTGCTCCACGCGATGCCCAGCATCGAGATCAGCACGACGCCCTGGGCCGCGCCGAAGTACCCGCCGTACACGCCGGTCGCCATGATGCCCAGCGCCAGGCCGACCGACAGCGGCGCGGTGGTGTTGCTCCCGTCGGCTTCGTGCTCGGCGTGCCGGCGTAGCGCCCTGGCCACCCTGGGCTGGATCGCCGCGAGGACTGCCGCGACCACCAGCAGCCATGGGACCACGGCGGTGAACGTGCCGGGCGGGGCAGCCACCACCAGCAGCGAACCCGCGATGCCGCCCACCGCGGACAGCAGCGCCATCCGGACCACCTGGCCCCAGTGGCCGGTGAGCTCGCGGCGGTAGCCCCACGCACCGGTCACCGCGCCGGGCACCAGGCCCACCGTGTTCGAGGCGTTCGCGGTCAGCGGCGGCACCCCGAACGCCACCAGGAGCGGGAAGGTGACCAGCGTCCCGGCACCGACGATCGTGTTGACGGTGCCGGCGGCGAGGCCCGCGAGCAGCACCCCGAGCAGCTCGAGAGGGCTCACCGGCCCACCGCGTACGCCTGAGCGCCCCGGGAGGTCGCGCCCGCGTGCAGCAGCCCGTCGGGCCGGGTGCCGGCCGCGGAGAGCCGCCCGAGCGACCACGGCCCGGTGACGGTCACGGCGTGCCCGCGCCGGCGCAGGTCCGCGACGACCTCCTGGCCCACGCGCTCCTCGACATGCAGGCCGAGGACGTCGACGGTGCGGGGCTCGAACGACGCGACGTGGTGGGTGGTGTGCCACATCGGCTCGTCGATCGCGGCCTGGAGGTCCTGTCCGCCGAGCAGGTGGCGCAGCAGGAACGGCACCTGCCACTGGTCCTGCATGTCCCCGCCGGGGGTGCCGCAGGCCAGCTCGGGAGCGCCGTCGCGCAGCACGAGGGTGGGGCTGAGGGTCGTCCGCGGGCGTCGGCGGGGACCGAGGGAGGTGGGCAGGCCAGGCTCGAGCCAGAACATCTGGGCCCGGGTGGGCAGGGCGAAGCCGAGGCCCGCGATCACCGGGCTCGACTGCAGCCAGCCACCGCTGGGCGTGACGGCCACCGTGTTGCCCCAGCGGTCGACGACGTCGAGGTGGCAGGTGTCGCCGCGCGGCGGGTCGCCTGCCCCGAAGGTGGGCTCGCCGGTGCCGGTGCCGGTGGCGGTGCCGGTGCCTTGCCGTGGCGTGCTCGCACCGAACGTGGGCTCGCCTGTCCCGGAGCTGCCGGCGCCCTGCCGCGTCGTGGCGGTGCCCGGGCCCAGGGCGTCGGTCACCAGCCGCGGCAGCCGCGGCACGCGGCCGTCGGGGGAGCCGGGCCGCAGGTCGGGTGACGCGTCCGGGCCGATCAGCCGGCGGCGCTCGTCGGCGTAGGCGGGCGAGAGCAGCGTGGCGAGCGGCACGTCGGTGTGGTCGGGGTCGCCGTACCAGGCGTCGCGGTCGGCCAGGGCGAGCTTGGCCGACTCGGTGACGGCGTGGACGAGCTCGGCGCTGGTGGGCAGCGTGTCGGCCAGGTCCATGCCCTCGAGCACCAGGAGCTGCTGCAGCAGGGCGGGGCCCTGGCCCCACGGGCCGGTCTTGGCGATCGTGCGGCCGAACACGTCGGCGGTGACCGGTGGCTCCTCGCGGACCCGCCAGGCGGCGAGGTCGTCGGCGGTGAGCAGTCCGGCGTGCGCCCGGCCCGACGAGTCCATCGCGGCCTCGCGGACCTGGGCGTCGATCCGCTCGGCGACGAACCCGGTGTAGAACGCCGCCCGCGCGGCTTCGATCTGCAGCTCGCGGTCGGGGCCGGCGGCCTCGGCCTCGCCGACCAAGGCTTCGAGCGTGCGGGCCAGCACCGGGTTGCGGAACCGTGCGCCCGGGCCGGGTACCGCGCCGCGTGGCAGCCAGGTCCTGGCCGACGTCGGCCAGTGCTCGGTGAAGGTCGGCGCCAGCCGGGCGATCGCGGCCGAGGCCGCGGGGAGCAGCGGGTGGCCGTCTGCGGCATAGCCGATCGCCGGCTCGAGCACGTCGCGCACCCGCCACGTGCCGTACCGCGCGAGCAGGTCCATCCAGGTGCCGAACGCCCCGGGGACCACGGCGGCGAGGTATCCGGTGCCCGGCACGACGTCCAGGCCCTGGTCGGCGAACGCCTCGATGGTGGCTGCCGCGGGGGAGGTGCCCTGGCCGCACAGCACGAAGGGTTCGCCGCCCGCGCGGCAGCCGATCAGCGGGACGTCGCCGCCCAGCCCGTTGAGGTGTGGCTCGACCACATGGAGCACGAGCCCGGCGGCGACGGCGGCGTCGAACGCGTTGCCGCCGCGCTCCAGCACGCTCATCCCGGTCGCCGAGGCGAGCCAGTGGCTGGAGGCCACCATCCCTAGAGAACCTGCGATCTCGGGGCGTGTGGTGGCGGTCGTCACGCCCGGCATCGTCGCACAGCACACCGGGTGTGTCGGGACAGCGGCAAGCCGAGCGGCAGCGGCCCGTGGCAGGCGAGAGCGGCGCCTCGTCGCGGGGGCGTAGCGTCGGCGCCTGCCCAGGTGCTTGCCGGGTGACGCGTTTGGAGCCGCCGTCGGGCTCCGGTACGATCGTGCGCCGGTACGCCGCTGGTTCACCGCGCCAGATCCTGTCTGGCCGGAGCGCTGCGGATACCCCGGTGGGGTATGGTGTAATTGGCAGCACGAGTGATTCTGGTTCACTTAGTCTAGGTTCGAGTCCTGGTACCCCAGCGTTGGTCGCCCCGGTTCCGATCGGGTCGATCGCACTGGTCAGCGGTGCGCCGAACATGCTGTAAGGTGTTCCGCTGTCGCTCCCGCAAGGGAGTGTCCTGGCCCCCATCGTCTAGCGGCCTAGGACGCCGCCCTCTCACGGCGGTAGCAGGGGTTCAAATCCCCTTGGGGGTACGCCTCGAAGGCCCCGGTCCATCGGACCGGGGCCTTCGTTCATGTCGAGCGCCGGAGCCTTCAGGAGCTGTAGCCCTGCGAGAAGCCCTCGATGAACGCCGGGATGATGCCGGCCGTGAACCCGATCACGATCCAGACCGCGGTGATGACCAGGGCGGCGATGGCCAGCCCCTGGCCCTTCTGCTGGTTCTTGGGGATCTGGCTGAGGGCGACGATGGCGAAGACGACCCCGAGCAGGGATCCGCCCAGGAGGCACAGCACGAAACCCGCGATCGCGAACCCGTTGGTCGTGCCTGCCTTGGGGTTGTAGGGCGCCTGGTAGCCGTAGCCGCCGTAGGGCTGCTGCGGGTAGGGCCCCGCCGACGGGTAGCCCGCGTAGGCCTGAGGGGGCGGGTAGGCCGCCGGCGCGTAGGGCGCGGGGTTCGGCGGGTAGCCACCGGGTGAGGACTGGAGGGCCGGTTGGTGCGGGGCGGTGTATCCGGGGTCCTGCCACTCGGGCTGTGGCTGGTAGGGGTCCTGCGGGTAGCTCACGGCGAGTCCCTCCACGCTCTCGATGGGCGCGATCGAAGGAGCGCCCTGCACGATGCCTATCGGCCTGCCGGTGCCGGTCGATGAGCGCCGGAGTGCAGGAGCTGCGCCGCTCTCACTCGCCGGTGCGGCGCAGGACCTCGGTGAGCCGGTTGGCGGCGGCCACCACGGCGGCGGCGTGCAGCCGGCCGGGCTGACGGGTCATCCGCTCGACAGGGCCGGAGACCGACACGGCGGCCACCACGCGCCCGGACGAGCCGCGGACCGGGGCGGACACCGACGCGACGCCGGGCTCGCGCTCGGCGACCGACTGGGCCCAGCCGCGGCGGCGCACGCCGGACAGGATCGTCGCGGTGAATCGCGCGCCCTGCAGGCCGCGGTGCAGCCGGTCCGGCTCCTCCCACGCGAGCAGGATCTGCGCGGCCGAGCCGGCCTGCATGGTCAGCGTGGCGCCCACCGGGATCGAGTCGCGCAGGCCCATCGTCGGGCGCTCCGCGGCGGCGACGCAGATCCGCTGGTCGCCCTGGCGGCGGTAGAGCTGGGCCGACTCCTGGCAGTGGTCGCGCAGGGCGGCCAGCACCGGGTTGGCCGCGGCGAGCAGGCGGTCCTCGCCGGCGGCCGTGGACAGCTCACCCAGGCGGGGCCCGAGGATGAACCGGCCCTGCATGTCGCGGGCGACGAGCCGGTGGTGCTCGAGCGCAACGGCGAGCCGATGGGCCGTCGGTCGGGCAAGATGGGTGGCGGCGACGAGCTGCGCGAGGGTCATCGGGCCCGCTTCGAGCGCGCTGAGGACGGCCGCGGCCTTGTCCAGGACGCCGACTCCGCTAGAGTTGTCCATAGGTCGATATTGGCGTCTCGAAGGCTGAGATGCAAGTACCCAGGTCGATCAATACGCCACAACACCCGCCCTGAGCCTACGCGGCGGGTCGGAGAGGAAGCACCATGGGCAAGACCTTGGCGGAGAAGGTGTGGGACGCGCATGTCGTGCGTCGCGGCACGGACGGCGCCCCGGACCTGCTCTACATCGACCTCCACCTCGTGCACGAGGTGACCAGCCCGCAGGCGTTCGAGGGCCTGCGGCTCGCGGGCCGCCCGGTGCGCCGGCCCGACCTGACGATCGCGACCGAGGACCACAACACCCCGACACTCGACATCGACCTGCCGATCGCCGACCCGACCAGCCGGACCCAGATCCAGACGCTGCGCAACAACGCGGCGGAGTTCGGCATCCGGATCCACTCGCTCGGCGACGCGGACCAGGGGATCGTGCACCAGGTCGGCCCCCAGCTCGGGCTGACGCAGCCGGGTCTGACGGTGGTCTGCGGCGACTCGCACACCTCGACCCACGGCGCGTTCGGCGCGCTCGCGTTCGGCATCGGGACCAGCGAGGTCGAGCACGTCCTCGCGACCCAGACCCTCCCGTTGGCGCCGTTCAAGACCATGGCGATCACCGTCGACGGCGAGCTGCCCAAGGGCTCCACCAGCAAGGACATCATCCTGGCGATCATCGCCAAGATCGGGACCGGCGGCGGTCAGGGCTACGTGCTCGAGTACCGCGGCGAGGCGATCCGCGCGCTGTCCATGGAGGCGCGGATGACGATCTGCAACATGTCGATCGAGGCCGGCGCGCGTGCCGGGATGATCGCGCCCGACGAGACCACGTTCGACTACCTCAAGGGCCGCCCGCACGCGCCGGAGGGCGCGGCGTGGGACGAGGCCGTGGAGTACTGGCGCTCGCTGCACACCGACGAGGACGCGGTGTTCGACGCCGAGGTGGTGCTCGAGGCCGCCGACCTGGAGCCGTTCGTCACCTGGGGCACGAACCCCGGCCAGGGCCTGCCGCTGTCCGGCAACGTCCCGGTGCCGGCCGAGATCGGCGACGACAACGAGCGGATCGCTGCCGAGCGGGCACTGGAGTACATGGGCCTGACGCCTGGCATGCCGCTTCGCGAGGTCAAGGTGGACACCGTCTTCATCGGTTCCTGCACGAACGGGCGGATCGAGGACCTGCGGTCGGTCGCGAAGCTGTTCCGGGGCCGTACCAAGCATCCCGACGTACGGGTGCTGGTGGTGCCGTCCTCGGCACGCGTGCGGCTGCAGGCCGAGGCCGAGGGGCTGGACCAGATCTTCCTGGACTTCGGCGCCGAGTGGCGCAACGCCGGGTGCTCGATGTGCCTGGGCATGAACCCCGACCAGCTCAAGCCGGGGGAGCGGGCGGCGTCGACGTCGAACCGCAACTTCGAGGGGCGGCAGGGCAAGGGCGGGCGGACGCACCTGGTGTCGCCGCTGGTCGCGGCCGCGACGGCGATCCGCGGCACGCTCTCCTCGGTCGCCGACCTCGGTGACGTCGAGGCGCCCGACGGCAGCCCGCTCGAGCCGGCGACCGTCTGAGCGGCGTGCCGCGTCACGCCGGACGCCCGGCCACACCACCCGACCCGATCTGATCGCCTGAGAGGTAGCGCGATGGAGAAGTTCACCCAGCACACCGGCGTCGGGGTCCCGCTGCGGCGCAGCAACGTCGACACCGACCAGATCATCCCGGCGGTGTACCTCAAGCGGGTCACGCGGACCGGCTTCGAGGACGCGCTCTTCGCCGCGTGGCGTGGCGACCCGCACTTCGTGCTCAACCAGGACGCGTACCGCGCCGGTTCGGTGCTGGTCGCGGGGCCGGACTTCGGCACCGGGTCGTCGCGCGAGCACGCGGTGTGGGCGCTCAAGGACTACGGCTTCAGGGCGGTGCTGGCGAGCCGGTTCGCGGACATCTTCCGCGGCAACTCGGGCAAGCAGGGCCTGCTGGCGGCCCAGGTCGCGCAGGACGACATCGAGCTCATCTGGAAGATCCTCGAGAGCTACCCGGGCACGGAGGTCACGGTCGACCTCGAGGCGAGGACGGCGCACTGCCAGGACGTCACCGTGCCGTTCCAGGTGGACGACTACACGCGGTGGCGGTTGCTCGAGGGCCTGGACGACATCGGCCTGACCATGCAGCACGACGCCGAGATCAGCGAGTTCGAGCAGACCCGCGCGACCTGGCGGCCGACGACGCTGCCCGCCAAGCACCTGCCGCCCGTGGAGATCGTGTCGGCGCGCCCGGTGCACGCCGACGACGCGCTCGGCTGAGCCGGCTCGGTTCAGTGCAGCGGCCGGCGGGCCGCGAAGCGCCCGACGCCGTCGCCGCCGACCGCGACGCGATCAGAACGGCGGCGGCTCCGCCGGCAGCAGGGTGATCTCGCCCTCGCGGCCGGGGACCACTCGGACGCGTAGGCCGGTGGCGGTGGTCCACTCGAGGACCCCGGGCTCGTCCTGCACGAGGTGCATGAGACCGAGCGTCTTCGCCGTGTGGTCCGGCGCGCACAGCGGAGCGAGGTTGTCGTGCGACGTCGTGCCCTGTCCGATCGCCGATGCGGTGCCCGGCGGAGCGCCTCCGGGTGGCGCGTCCTGGGGAGGCCCGCAGCCGAGCGACGAACCGAAGGGGACGGTGTGGTCGAGCTCGGCCCGCGCGGCGGGCACGGTGCAGCCGGGTCGAGCGCAGGTCCGGTCCCGTGCGATCACGTGCTCGCGCAGCGCTGCGGGTGGTCGGTAGCGCGTGCGTCCGACGTCGAGCACCGCGCCGGTGAGCGGATCGGTCACGAGGCGGCGCCACGTGCCACCGGCCGCGAGCGCCCGGGCCTGCTCGGCCGTGATGGCGCCGTAGCCGGCGAGGTCTCCGGGTGCGTCGTCGAGGCCCATGAGGGTGGACAGCGCCACGGTCACGTCAACGCGCACGGCGGTACCTGCGGACCTCGTCCCGACGCCTCCGCGCTGCGCGACCTCACCCCTGGCCCGCGTCGCGCCGCGCGACGTGCAGGCCGTTCCCTGGCCTCCGGCCTCGGTCGTCGGCGCGGGAGACACCCCCACCACGAGGTCCACGAGTCCGTCCGCGCGCAGCTGGTCCAACGTCCTGCGGTCGCCGGCGGCCCGGGCGGCCGCTGCAGCGGCGTCCAGCGTCCCGTCCACCAGTGCGGCCTGCTCCGCCGGCAGCACGGCCCAGATCCCTGCCATGCCGTCGGGTAGCACCCGGGGGTGGTGTACGCGGCGCTCGGCCTTCGCGCGGCGGTGGCGGTCCTCGGCCTCGGTGGGGTCGACCTCGACCAGCGCGCGGGCGAGGTCGCGGTCGACCTGCGCGGGGCTGCGGAGCCCCGCGCCCGGCAGCACCGCGTCCTGGACCTCGAGCGCCGTCTGCAGAGGGCTGTCCGCGAGGCGGTCGGCGATCTGGCGGACCTTGCGCGGGTCGATCTCGCCGCGCTCGAGCGCCTCACCGGTAGGTGCTAGCGCACCCTCGAAGAGCCGCCCGTCGCGGGCCAGCAGCTCGCCGGCGCGGACCGAGCACCCGAGCCGGATGGCGATCTCCGTGCCCGTGGCGCGCAGCGTCGTGTAGCGCCGGCGGCCCCGACCGACGGGCACCGGCTCGCCGGGCACCTGGAGGCAGTCACGGCGGGAGAGGGCGGCCGCGGCACGCATCAGCCCCGCGCTCGCGGTCGACACGACCCGCTGCCAGGACGCGATGACCTCGAGCAGCGCGAGGTCGCTCACCTGCTCGGTGTCCGTCACGTCGAGACTGCGCAGCAGGTCCAGAAGTCGGCCGCTCGGCGTGGCGTCCCGCAGCAGCTGCGCGTCGACATCGGACGGGTCGAGCGCATCCAGGCCGTCCAGCCGGCGCAGGTCGCGGACGAGCTCCCGGAACGCCCCCTCCGTCGGGGTCCCCGGCGTCGAGAGGTCGACCGACACCGGGCCGCTCGGAGTAGGGACCGCTCGGCGGGCGAGCGCAGGCCGGGCGCCCGGAAAGGGCCTCTGACCTGCTGTGATGTCCACGGAGAGAGGCTATCGCCGGCCACTGACACGCACCGTGCGGGGGAGGGTGAGGTGTGGACGGCCCGCGGACGACGGCCCTCGGATGACGGCCCGCCCACGAGCCTCCCGCGGCCGCTACGGGTGCCCGCTCGTGACAGCGCGGCGCGTGCTCGCCGCGGCACGGCGGGGCCGGCGTCCGTCACCCGGCCGGCGGGCCCGACCGGACCCGCGCCAGGTGGTCGGCCATCGGCGTCGCGTCCGACCAGTCGGCGTGCACCCACCACGTCACGCCGCAATCGGCGAGCTCGGCCGCGCGGTCCGTAGCCGCGGCGGAGTCCTCGGGCAGGGCTTCGCTCACGACGACCTCGAAGGGCCCGGTGCGCCCCTCGGTCTCCCGCAGCTCGCCGATCACCTCGAGCGAACCGCGCACCACGTCCGCGTCGACCGGGGCGTCCGAGCGCAGCCGCTGCACCACCAGGCCGTCCCACCGCGCGGCGCGTGCCAGCGACCGGCGGCTCGGCCACGCGCCGACGACCCAGACCGGCACCCGAGGCCGCTGCACCGTGCCCGGGGCGAACCAGACGCCGTCGACCTCACTCCGGTGACCGTGCACGGTGACCTCACCGCCTCCCGCCGCCGCGTCGAGCACGGCGAGCGCGTCGTCCAGCCGTTCGGCGCGCTCGCGCAGGCTCACGTCCCGCCCGAGCCGGGAGTACGCCACGTCGTCGTCCACACCGAGGCCGACCGGCAGCACCACCCGCCCACCGGAGAGGTGGTCGACGGTCTGCACCTGCCGCGCCAGGGTCGCGGGCTCGTGCCGCGCCGGGGCGAACACCATCGCGCCGAGCCGCACTCGCGATGTGCGGACGGCCACCGCGGCCAGCAGCGCCCAGGGATCCCAGCCGTCGTTGCCCGCGATCGACAACGCGTCCCAGGTGAAGAACCCGTCCCAGCCGTGCTCGTCCGTCTCACGGGCGAGCGCGACCAGCTCACCCACCGGACCGTGCGTCGCCACGAATCCGAAGCGCACCGCGGTACCTCCCGTCGCTTCGCGGGCGCGCACCCGACCACGTCGCCCACCTGTCCCGCACGCTAGGCCTGGCCTGTGACATCGCTGTGCGCCCCGTCCTCGTGCGCCGGCGTTCCCGCGGGGCGCGCGTCTGCGTGCGCCGGTGCTCCCGCGAGGCGCCCCGTCCGCGCCGCCCGGCCGCTCACCCAGCGCTCGCCGAGCGCCTACCCAGCGCCCCGGAACCACCAACCGTCCACAGGACCTCCACCGCCGGACCGACCTCGCGGCGTGAGTTTCGCCGCGGTGTGCGCGACGATGGGGCCCATGCGTGACGTCCTTCAGGTCAACGGCGGTATCCCGCTGCACGGCGAGATCACCGTGCGGGGTGCGAAGAACTTCGTCTCCAAGGCGATGGTCGCCTCCCTGCTCGGCGACACCCCGAGCGTGCTGCGCAACGTCCCGCAGATCCGCGACGTCACGGTGGTCACCGAGCTCCTCGAGCTGCACGGCGTGAAGGTCGGTACCGACGACGGGACCCTCACCCTCGACCCGCGCAACGTCGAGCACGCCCACGTGGCCGACATCGACGCGCACGCCGGGTCGAGCCGGATCCCGATCCTGTTCTGCGGGCCGCTGCTGCACCGCCTGGGCGAGGCCTTCATCCCCGACCTCGGTGGCTGCCGGATCGGCGACCGGCCGATCAACTACCACCTCGACATCCTGCGGCAGTTCGGCGCCGAGGTGGACAAGCTCGACCAGGGCATCGCGATCCGTGCGCCGCACGGGCTGATCGGCACCAAGGTGCGGCTGCCGTACCCGAGCGTCGGGGCCACCGAGCAGCTCCTGCTCACCGCCGTGCGTGCCGACGGCATCACCGAGCTCGCCAATGCCGCCATCGAGCCCGAGATCATGGACCTGATCAACGTCCTGCAGAAGATGGGCGCGATCATCTCGGTCGACACCGACCGCGTCATCCGGATCGAGGGGGTCCCGCGCCTGCGGGGCTTCTCGCACACGGCCCTGCCCGACCGGATCGAGGCCGCCTCGTGGGCCGCCGCGGCCCTCGCCACCGGCGGGGACATCGTCGTGCGGGGCGCGCACCAGCCCGAGATGACCACGTTCCTCAACGTGTTCCGCAAGGTCGGCGGCGAGTTCGACGTGCTGGACGACGCGATCCGCTTCTGGCACCCGGGCGGCGACCTCAACTCGATCGTGCTCGAGACCGACGTCCACCCCGGCTTCATGACCGACTGGCAGCAGCCGCTGGTGGTCGCCCTCACGCAGGCCAAGGGCCTGTCCATCGTGCACGAGACGGTGTACGAGAACCGCTTCGGCTTCACCGACGCGCTGCTGGGCATGGGCGCGACGATCCAGGTCTACCGGGAGTGCCTGGGCGGGCACCCGTGCCGGTTCGGGCAGCGGAACTTCTACCACTCCGCGGTGATCAGCGGCCCGACGCCGCTCGAGGCCGCCGACATCGAGGTGCCCGACCTGAGGGGCGGCTTCTCGCACCTCATCGCGGCCCTGACCGCGAAGGGCACGTCGAACGTCGCGGGGATCGGCATCATCGACCGCGGCTACGAGCGGTTCCTGGACAAGCTGGGCGCGCTGGGCGCGGAGTACACGCTGCTGTAGCCGCCGGGCCCTCCGCGCCCGCCGGGTAGCATCGGCGCCGTGCAAGCCCCAGAACGCGCCTCGCGGACGTACCGCAACCTCGCCCACGTCGTGCGCGCCTTCCTGCTGGCGGCCACCCGGCGCGACTGGCACGGGGCCGAGCAGCTGCACCGGCCGGGCGGCTTCATCGCCGTGGGCAACCACGCGTCGAACATCGACCCCCTGACCTTCGCGCACTTCCTGTGGGACAACGGCTGCGCGCCGCGCATCCTCGCCAAGGACTCGCTGTGGAAGATCCCCCTGCTGGGCCGGATGCTCACCGCGACGGGTCAGATCCCGGTGGCACGCGGTACCGCCAGCGCCGGCGAGTCCCTCGAGGCCGCCCGCCGCGCGCTGGACGAGGGGGAGTGCGTCGTCGTCTTCCCGGAGGGCACGCTCACCCGCGAGCCGGACCTGTGGCCGATGCAGGGCAAGACCGGGGTCGCCCGGCTCGCGCTCGCCAGCCGCGCGCCCGTCGTGCCGATCGCCCAGTGGGGCGCCTACCGGCTGATGGGGCGGTACAAGAAGCTGATCAAGCCCATCCCGCCCAAGAGGATCACGGTGGTCGCCGGCCCTCCGGTCGACCTGTCCGACCTGTACGACGTCCCGCTGGACGCAGCGGTGCTGCGCGAGGCCACCGATCGGATCATGGACGCGATCACCCGCCAGCTCGAGGAGATCCGCGGCGCCTCGGCGCCCACCGAGCGTTTCGTCTGGCGCAAGGGGCAGCCGGAGCCCGGCCGGTGAGGGTCGCCGTTCTCGGCGCCGGTTCCTGGGGCACCACCTTCGCCGCCGTGCTCGCCGACGCCGGCAACGACGTCGTGCTCTGGGGCCGCGACCCTGACGTGATCGCGCAGATCCTCGCGGAGCGGACCAGCCCGCACATCGCCGAGCTCACCGTTCCCGACGCCGTCGACGCCACGACGGACCGCGAGGCTGCGGTGCGCGGCGCCGAGCTGGTGGCCGTCGCGGTACCCGCCCAGTCCGCCCGCGAGATCCTCGCGCCGTTCGCCCCGCTGCTCGGCCCCGACGTGGTGGTGCTGTCCCTGATGAAGGGGATCGAGCTGGCCACGGGTCTGCGGATGTCCGAGGTGCTCACCGAGGTGCTGGGTGTCCCGCCCGAGCGGGTCGCGATCCTCTCCGGTCCCAACCTCGCGCGCGAGATCGCCCAGCACCAGCCCACCGCGACGGTGATCGCCGCAGCCGACGAGGACCTGGCGCAGCGTCTCACCGCGGTGTGCGCGACGCCGTGGTTCCGCCCGTACACCAACACCGACGTCATCGGCGTCGAGCTGTGCGGCGCGGTCAAGAACGTCGTGGCGATCGGGATCGGCGTCGCGCAGGGACGCGGCTACGGCGACAACACGACGGCCACGCTCATCACCCGCGGCCTGGCCGAGATCACCAGGCTCGGCCTGGCGATGGGTGCCGACCGGGAGACCTTCGCGGGCCTGGCCGGGATGGGTGACCTGTTCGCCACGTGCGACTCGCCGCTGTCCCGCAACCACCAGCTCGGCCGCCGGATCGGCGAGGGCATGGAGCTCGAGGCCGCGCTCGCCGCGACCCCCGGCACCGCCGAGGGTGTGAAGACCGCGAGCTCGGTGGTCGCGCTGGCCCGTCGGATCGGGGTCGACATGCCGATCAGCTCCGCCGTGGCCGCGGTGCTGCACGAGGGCCAGTCGGTGGACCTCATGGGCGAGCTGCTCCTGGCCCGCCCGCACAAGGCCGACGGCGTCTGAGCGCAGGGTCTCAGCCCGCGGGGTTCTGGACCTCGATGACCACCCGTGACGGGTCGCTCATCCCGTAGACGCGGAACGACTGGCGCCCGCCGTGCACGCCCACGAACGCCTGGAGCTGGCCCTCGAAGATCGAGGACAGCACGACCTCGTCGACCGAGTCGGTCCCGGAGATGCGCACCGTCGGCGGCCCGTCGTACGGGTCGTGCCCGTCCTCGGGGTAGGCGACCGGGTGCAGCAGGACCTGGAGCACTGCGTCCCCGGAGACGTCCACCACGGTGCCGCTCGGGTCGCCGATCGGGGTGTCGACGTACTGCACGTCCCAGCCCGGGATGTCGGGACCGTCGAGCTGGAGGACCACCCGGTCGAACGTGCCGTGCGCGCCGAGCCGCATGTCCACCAGCGTGCCCACCTCGTCACCGGTGCCGTCGCCGCTCTCCCGCTCCCCGCCGGACGGGAACGTCCCGTCACCGGGCGTGACGTCGTCGGGCCCGCTCGTCGGGGTGGCGTCGGTGCCGGGCGTCTGGACCGGGGCGGTGGTCTCCGAGACCGGTGACGCGGTGCTCGTGGGCCCGTCCGACGAGCCGCCGGAGCCCGTCGACGAACCGGGGCTGCTGCTGCCCGGGCTGCTCGACGCGGTGCCGTACGGGTCGAGGGTGCACGCAGCCGTACCGAGGGGCAGCATCAAGGCTGCCACCACGGCTGCGACCCGCCGCAGGCTCGCCATCCGGTCCCTTCGTCGACGCCTCCGATGCTACGCGCGGGCCGTGCCCGCCGGGCCGCGGACGCGCCCGGCTCAGCCGGCCGACGCGAGCGCCTGGTGCAGGTCCGCCCAGAGGTCCTCGACGTCCTCGATGCCCACGCTCAGCCGCAGCAGGTCCTCGGGCACCGTCGGGCTCTCGGTGGCGAACCGGCGGCGGCGCTCCAGCAGCGACTCGACGCCACCCAGGCTGGTCGCGGGGACCCACAGCCGCACCGCGTCGACCACCGCGTCCGCCGCCGCCGCGCCGCCGCGCGGCCGCACCCCGAGCACCGAGCCATAGCCGGCGAGCAGACGGGTGGCGCGCTCGTGCCCGGGGTCCGACGGCAGGCTCGGGTGGCGGACCTCGACCACGGCCCGATGCGCCGCCAGCCGCTCGGCGAGCACCGCAGCGGACGCCTGGGAGCGCTCGACCCGCAGCGCGAGGGTGCGCAGCCCGCGCAGCGCGAGCCAGGTCTCCCACGGACCCGCGATCGCGCCGTGCAGCCGACGGAACGTGGCGAGCCGGTCGTGCAGCTCCGGGTCGGAGGTCAGCACGGCACCCAGCACCACGTCGGAGTGCCCGGCCAGGTACTTGGTGACCGAGTGCACCACCAGGTCGGCGCCGTGCGCGAGCGGCCGCTGCACGAGCGGCGTCGCGAACGTGTTGTCCACGGCGACCAGGGCCCCGACCTCGTGGGCGCCCGCGACCAGGGCCGGCACGTCGGCCACCTCGAGCATCGGGTTGGTCGGGGACTCGACCCAGAGAAGGTCGGCACGGCCTTCGCCGCCCGTCCCGCGCACCGCCGCGAGCACCGCATCGGTGTCCGCGACGTCCACCCGCGTCACCCGCAGACCGGTGCGGCCCGCGAGGTCGTCCAGCAGGGCTCCGGTGAGCTGGTACGCGTGCCGCGGCAGGACGACCCGGCCGCCGGCCGGTACCAGCGAGACGGCGGCGTCGATCGCGGCCATGCCGGACGCCGTGACCAGGGCGGGCAGCGCCGCACCCTCGAGCGCGGCGAGTGCCAGCTCCAGGTCGCTCCACGTCGGGTTCGCGTACCGCCCGTACAGCGGCTCGTCCGCGGCGGGTGGCCCGGCCGAGACGTAGGTCGAGGAGAGCACCGGGCCTGCGGTGAGCGGTGCGCCCCTGGTCCGCGCGGGTCGCCCGGCGGTGACGGCGATCGTCGCTGGTGACTGAGCGCGCTGGGGCTGGCGAGGCTGGTCCACGGCGGCCAGCCTAGGGTCGGTGCGCTGCTAGCCTTGCTCGCCGTGCTGACGGTCGTGGCGGGGGACCTCCTGGCCGACCGGACCGGTCGGCCAGGCTCCGACGTGCTCGCGCTGCACGGCTGGGCGCGCTCCGGGGCCGACTTCGTGCGGGTGGTCGAGGGGCTCGACGCGCTCGCGGTCCACCTGCCCGGGTTCGGCACCACGCCGGAGCCACCGGCCGCGTGGGGGAGCGTCGAGTACGCCGACCACCTCGCCGACGCGCTCGCCGGCACCGGCCCGTACGTGGTCGTGGGGCACTCGTTCGGTGGCCGGGTCGCGGTGCGGCTGGCGGTGCGCCACCCGGAGCTCGTGCGCTCGCTGGTGATCACCGGGGCGCCGCTGGTGCGTGCCACGCGGCCGCCGCGCCCGGCGCTGCGGGTCCGGCTCGCCAAGCGCCTGCACGCCGCCCACCTGCTGCCCGCCGCCGTGGTCGAGCGGGCGCGCAAGAACGCCGGCTCCGACGACTACCGCGCCGCCCAGGGCGTGATGCGCGACGTGTTCGTCCGGGTGGTCAACGAGGACTACCGCGACGACCTCGCTGCGATCGCCGTGCCCACCACCCTGGTGTGGGGCGAGCTGGACGACTCCGCTCCCGTGGCCGGCGCTCGCCTGGCCGCCGAGCTGATCCCCGGCGCGCGCCTCGAGGTGGTGCCCGGCGCGGGGCACCTGCTGAGCGGAGATCTCGAGGCCCGGGTGACCGCCGCCCTGCACGACCAGCTGGAGCAGAGCCGATGATCAAGGACCTCGCGGTGCTCGTCGCGGTCCTGGCGCTGACCGTGGTGTCCGGGCTGCGCTGGCTGCGGGTCAGCCAGCGTGAGCACTACCTGCCGGGCCGGGCCGGACGGATCGCCCGGCTGTGGTACGCGCGGTCCGGGCAGGACGCCATGGGCGAGCTGGTCGCGGTCGCCCTGGCCGTGCTGGCCCTGGTGCCGTTCGACACCGCGTGGCTCGCCGCGATCGTGGGCGCGGGGATCGGCGCGCTGGTGCCCACCGGGCTGTCCGTCCGCGGGCGCACCTCCAAGCTCGCGTGGACCGGGCGCCTGCGGCGTCTGGCGGCGGGTTGGATCGTGTTGGTCCTGGTGCTCGGCGCACTGCTCGCCTGGCTCGTCGGCCCGCCCGCCACCGCCCTGGTCGCGGTGAGCGTGCCCCTGACCGTGGACGCCGCGGCCTGGTTCATGGGCCTGGTCGAGAAGCGGCTGTCCGCACCGTTCGTGGCCAAGGCGCGCAAGCGTCTCGCCCGGGTCCGGCCCTCCGTGGTCGCGATCACCGGCTCCTACGGCAAGACGTCGACCAAGGGATACGTCGCGCACCTGCTGGCCCGCAGCCGTGCCGTGGTGGCCTCGCCGGCGAGCTTCAACAACCGCCTGGGGCTCTCGCGCGCGGTCAACGACGGCCTGGCCGAGGGCACCGAGGTGTTCGTCGCCGAGATGGGCACCTACGGCCCCGGCGAGATCCGCGAGCTGTGCGAGCTGTTCCCGCCCGACGTCGCCGCGATCACCACGATCGGCGAGGCGCACCTGGAGCGGATGGGCAGCACGGAGGTGATCCTCGCCGCGAAGTCCGAGATCACCGAACGGGCCAAGGCCGTCGTCCTGCCGGTCGACGAGCCGGGCCTGGCCGCGCTCGCCGAGCGGTGCCGCGCCGACGGCAAGCGCGTGGTCACCTGCTCGGTCACCGGCCTGGACGCGGACGTCGTCGTCGACCTGGCCGCGGGCACGGCCACGCTCGCGGCGCCGGACCGGACGGACGGCCCGGTGACGCTCGAGCTCGGCGAGGGGGTTGCGCACGGCGTGAACCTCGCGGTCGCGCTCGGCATCGCGCTGGCCCTCGACGTCGAGCCCGAGGCCCTGCGGGGCCGGCTCACCGGCCTGCCGCGCGCCGCGCACCGGGCCGAGGTCCAGCGCACCGCCGAGGGCCTCACGGTGATCGACGACACGTACAACGCCAACCCGGTCGGCGCCAGTGCCGCGCTGACCGAGGCCGCCGGCCTGGTCGGTGAGGGCGGCCGGCTCGTGCTGGTCACGCCGGGGATGGTCGAGCTGGGCCCGGTGCAGGTCGAGCGCAACGCGGCGCTGGGCCGTCAGGCCGCCGAGGTCGGCGCGCACGTGGTGGTGGTCGGCCGGACCAACCGCTCCGCGCTCGTCGGGGGGATCACCGCCGGCGGGGGCGAGTACGAGGTCGTCGAGCGCCGCGACCAGGCGGTCGCCGTGGCGACGCGGGTCGCCGGGGCCGGGGGCGTCATACTGTACGAGAACGACCTGCCCGACCACTATCCGTGAGCCGGGACCCCCGACCCGCGAGGTAGCCGCACGATGCCCGACAACCGGTCCGCGAGCACGTCCGACGCCCGGTGGGCCGTGGTGTTCGGTGGCCCGTCGCCCGAGCACGAGATCTCCATCCTCACCGGCCTGCAGGCCGAGCGGGTGCTGACCAAGGCGGGCCAGCAGGTGCTGCCGCTGTACTGGGCGCCCACCGGCGGCTGGTTCCTCGTGCCCAACGGGGCCGAGGCGAAGGACTTCCTCGAGGGTCCGCCGTCCGCGGCGCGCCCGGTCGAGGTCCGGCTCGGCGCGGACCCGGGGTTCTTCGTCAAGGGCCGGCTGCGCAGCGAGCGCCTGGACATCTCCGCGGCGCTGTCCTGCCTGCACGGCGGGCTCGGCGAGGGCGGCGGCTACGCCGGCCTGATGGCGCTGCTCGGCATCCCGACCACGGGCGGCTCGCTGTACGCCTCCGCGCTCGGCATGGACAAGCTCGCGTTCGGCGGCGTGCTGGCCACGGCCGGGATCCCGACCCTGCCGCGCGTCGCGCTGGAGCCGGACCTGGAGCTGCCGTTCGACGGGCCGTACATCGTCAAGCCGCGCTTCGGCGGCTCCTCGATCGGCATCGAGATCGTCGACGACCTGGAGACCGCCCGGGTGGTCGCCCGCACGTCGGCGCACCTGCGGGCCGGCGCGGTGGTCGAGCCGTACCGGGCCGACCTGGTCGACCTCAACATCTCGTTCCGCACCGGCGGGGACGGGGTCCAGGTGTCGGACCTGGAGAAGCCGCTGCGCAAGCCGGACGGCGCCGTCTACTCCTACGACGAGAAGTACCTCGCCGGCGGTCCGGGCGAGGTAGGGCTCTCCTCCGCGCCGCGCGAGCTGCCGGCCCAGGTGCCCGACGAGGTCGCGGCGCTGGCCGCCGAGCTGGCCGAGCGCGTCGCCGTGCTCACCGGCGTCACGGGGGTGGCGCGCCTGGACTTCCTGTACGACGAGTCGTCCGGCGAGCTCGTGGTCAACGAGGTCAACGCCGTGCCCGGCGCGCTCGCGCTGTACCTGTGGGCGCCCAAGGTCGGTGCCGCGGAGGTGCTGCTGGACGCGCTGCGCGAGGCGCGCGACGCCCCGCCCGTCAGCGCCCCGAGCGGCTTCGGCTCGGGTGCCGCGCTGCGCGCCGCGGGCGGCATCGCGGGCAAGCTCGTGGGCCTGGACGGACCGCGCCTGTAGGACGTGCCGGTCAGCGCCGCGCCGCTGCGAACGCCGTGCGGTAGTCCCGCGGCGCCACCCCGACGACCCGGCGGAAGTGTGGCCTCAGGGCCGTCGCGTCGCTGAAGCCGCACCGCCGTGCGACCTCGTCGACGTCCAGCTCGGACCCCGCCAGCAGCTCCTGGGCGCGCAGCACGCGCTGGTCGATCAGCCAGCGCAACGGAGAGACGCCCGCGGCGGCGCGGAACCGGCGGTCGAACGTGCGCCGCGACATGCCGGCCGTCGCGGCGAGCCCGGCGACGTCCAGGTCGGGGTCGTCCAGACGCACCTGGGCAGCGCGCATCGCGTCCCCGACGCCGTCGTGCGGGGTCGGCGGCACCGGACGCTCCACGAACTGGGCCTGGCCGCCGCCACGGTGCGGTGCCACGACCAGTCGACGGGCCACGTGGTTGGCCACGCGCGAGCCGTGCTCGCGGCGCAGCAGGTACAGGCAGGCGTCCAGCCCCGCCGCGCTGCCCGCGCTGGTCAGGACGGAGCCCTCGTCGACGTACAGCGCGTCCGGCTCGGTGCGGACCGCGGGGTGGCGGCGACGCAGCTCGTCCAGCGCCGCCCAGTGCGTCGTCGCGCGGCGCCCGTCGAGCAGCCCGGCCGCCGCGAGCACGAAGGTGCCCAGGCACAGGCCGACGACCACCGCTCCCTCCCGGTGCGCCCGGCGCAACGTGGCGAGCACCTCCGGCGCGGGTTCGGGCGGTCCCGAACGCCAACCGGGCACGACGACGACGCCGGCGGAGTCCAGATCGGCCAGGGTGTGGGGCGCCTGGAGCCCGAGGCCGCCCGTCGTGCTCTGGCGTCCCGGATGCTCGGGGGCCAGGCGCAGCTCGAAGGCCGGCCCGCCGACGCCCGTGACGTCCACCGAGAAGACCCGAGGTGCGACGGCCAGCTCGAGGAGCGGTGCGCCGTCCCCGAGGATCACCCCGACCGTCGTCGGGTCCCGGCGCTTGGCAGGCTCGGACATGGCTCGAATCTATCGGTACATGGCTTTCACGCCACTTCCGCATCGAGTCCGGTGGGGCGAGCCTTGACGGCATGGACTCCTTCGTGCGGATCGGCGGCCCGACCGTCGCCTTCACCTACGCCGGCCTGAGGTTCCTCACCGACCCGACCTTCGACCCGCCGGGGCCGCGCGGGCGGCTCGTCAAGACCGTCGGTCCGGCCCTCGCCTCCGAGGCGCTCGGCCCGGTGGACGTGGTGCTCCTCTCGCACGACCAGCACGCCGACAACCTCGACGAGGCCGGCCGGGAGGTCGCGCTCGCGGCGCCGCTCGTGCTGACCACGCCCGAGGCCGCCGAACGGCTGGGGCCGCCGGCGCTCGGGCTGGCCGACTGGGCCCGGCACCGCGTGGACCGGCCCGACGGCTCGGGGGCGGTCGTCGTGACAGCCGTGCCCGCCGTGCACGGCCCCGACGGCGCGGGGCAGCGTGCGGTGACGCGGCGCCTGGCCGGTCCGGTCACCGGCTTCCACCTCGCGGCGGACGGCGAGCCGACGGTCTACGTCAGCGGCGACAACGCGTCCCTGCGGGTGGTGGGCGAGATCGCCGACCGGCTCGGGCCCGTCGACCACGCGGTCCTCTTCGGTGGTGCGGCACGGTCGTCGCTGCTGCCCGCGAACCTCACCCTCGACGCTGCCGCGATGGTCCGGGCGGTCCGGCTGCTGGGCTCGCCGACGGTCGCGCCGGTGCACGTCGACTCGTGGGCGCACTTCACCGAGGGCATCGACGACGTGCGCGCGGCCTTCGAGGCCGCCGGGCTGTCCGGACTGCTGCGCTAGGACGACGTGCGCTTCAGAGGCCGGCGCCGCGCCCCTTCGCGGTGGCCATGAGGTCGGCCAGGAGCTCTCCGAGCGGACGCCCGATCTCCGCCGCGGCGAGCGGCAGCACCGACGTCTCGGTCAGGCCGGGCGAGATCGCGGCCTCGAGGAACCACGGCGTGCCGTCCTCGTCGACCACGACGTCCGTGCGGGACAGGTCGCGCAGGCCGAGGACCTCGTGGACCGTCTCGGCGGTCTGCTTGACCCGTGCGGTCGACTCCGCGGACAACGGCGCCGGCAGCGCGATCGAGATGAGGTCCGCGCTGTAGCGGGCCTCGAAGCTGAACGGCGAGACGTCGGGGTTGGCGAACTCGGCCGGCGGGAGCGCGCCGGGCACGCCGTCGGCGTCCTCGACCACGACCGTCTCCACGGTCTTGCCGGTCACGTACCGTTCGATGAGCGCGACGTCGCCGAACGTGAAGCAGCGCACCAGGGCGGCCGGCAGGTCAGCCGCGTCCGAGACCAGGCTCATGCCGAGCGTGGAGCCGCTGGTCGCGGGCTTGACCACGACGGGCAGCCCGAGCTCGTCGAGCACCGATCGGATGATCTGGGTGGGGGAGAGCTCGCGGAAGCTCCGCGCCGAGATCGCCGCCCAGGCCGGCGTCGGCAGCCCGGCCCTGGCGACCAGCACCTTGGCGACCACCTTGTCCCAGGCCAGGTGGCACGAGGCGGGCGGCGAGCCGACGTACGGGATGCCGACCAGGTCCAGGGCGGTCTGCAGCGACCCGTCCTCGCCGCTGGCGCCGTGCACCGCGAGGTAGGCCGCCTCGATCCGGTCGGCCTTGAGCCGGTCGAGCAGGGTCTCGTCGGCGTCGTAGAGCGTGGCGTCCACACCCGCCTGGCCGAGGGCGTACTGAGCGCGGCGGCCCGAGCGCCAGGACACCTCGCGCTCGTTCGACAGGCCTCCGGCGATGACGGCCACGCGGGCCAGGTCGCTGCTCACGACACCCTCCTCGATCGGCGCGGGTCTGCGGCGATCCTAGGGCAGTCGCGTCGCCGGTCGGCGGGCCGTGCTGCCTGCGACGCCGCTGCGGTCACACGCAGTGCCGGGTGGCGGGGACCTGGCTGATCGCCCGGCCCAGCTCCATGAGGAACGCGGTGGATCGGGTGTCGGTCACCTGCAGCGGCACGAAGACCTCGACGGCGGGGGACCTCCCGTACGTGGTGAACGTCCAGTCGGCGTAGCCCTCGGCGTCGGCCTCGCCGGGCACGGCGACCCAGTCGACCGAGTACGTGCCGTCGTCGGCCGTCACGCACTGGTCGGTCGTCGGACCCGGCGGCTCGACGCCGCACCGCAGCACCACCGGGTGCGTCGGGTCGCCCCACGCGACACTCGCCTGGCTGTCGGTCAGCAGCCGCGGCAGCCCGCCGAGCGTGTCGGGGAGGGAGAGCACGACCTTCGCGCACACCGGATCGCCGGCGGATGGCGCGGGCTCTACCGCCACCCGGGTCGCACAGCCGGCGAGCGATATCGAGGTCACGGCGAGCAGGACGGCGAGGCGGGGGGAGCGGCGGAGCACGGTCCCACGCTAGCCGTCCCGGTAGCGTGGCTGCCCGTGGACGAGGACGGCCTGCTGGCCCGGATCGTGCCCCGCCTGCCGCGGGGGAGCGACACCCTGCTGGGACCGGGTGACGACGCCGCCGTGGTCGCCGCAGCCGACGGGCGAGTGGTGGTGTCGACCGACGTCCTCGTCGACGGGCAGCACTTCCGGCGCCGCTGGTCCTCCGGCCGGGACGTGGGCTTCCGCGCGGCGATGCAGAACCTGGCCGACATCGCCGCGATGGGCGCCCGTCCCACCGCCCTGGTGATCGCTCTCGCAGTTCCGGACGACATCGCGCCCGAGTGGCTCGAGGACCTGGCGGACGGGCTGGCCGAGGCGTGCGGCGACGTCGGTGTGGTGGGCGGGGATCTGTCTGCCGGGACGGAGCTCAGCGTGGCCGTCACGGTGCTCGGGGACCTGGCGGGTCGGGAACCGGTACGGCGCAGCGGCGCCCGGCCCGGCGACGTGCTGGCCCACGCCGGCGTGCGAGGCAGGTCGGCGGCGGGCCACGCGGTGCTGGAGGCGGGCCTGGACGGGTTCGACGACCTCGCCGACGCCTACCGGCGCCCGCTACCCCCGCTGGCGGCGGGTGTCGACGCCGCTCTTGCGGGGGCCACGGCGATGCTCGACGTGTCGGACGGCCTGCTGCGGGACGCGCTCCGGATCGCCACGGCCAGCGGGGTGCGCGTGGACCTGGACGCGCCTGCGGAGGTCTTCGCCGATGACCTGGCCGCGCTCGCAGCCGCCGCGCGGGCGCTGGGCGTCGACCCGGCGATGTGGGTGCTCGCCGGCGGCGAGGACCACGGGCTGCTCGCGGCGTTCCCACCGAGCACGCCACTGCCCGCGCCGTTCCGCGCCGTGGGGCGGGTGATCGCGGGGGAACCTGCGGTCACCGTGGCGGGCGAGGCGCCCCGGGGCCCGTTGGGCTGGGACCACTTCGCGCGGCGGTCCGACCGCGGCTGATCATGACTGCTAGCGTCTCGGCCGTACCGCAGGGGGCGCGGTCGGCATGTGTCGTACCGCGGACACGGTGTCTTCCTCCTGCGTAACGTCGGAGGAGGACGACGATGCACCAAGGATTCAGGAAGCGCGCCGCGGCGGTGCTGGTCGCAGTGCTGATGTCGCTGGGTGCTGTCACCGTGACCGCGGGGCCGGCGTCGGCGAGCGCGGCGTCCGCGGCATTCAGCCGGTGCATGGACCCATACCTCGCGGGGCAGCGCACGGCCTACTCCTGGCACCAGGACAAGGTCGCGCTCGCGATCCTCTACACGGGCTACGCGAACTGCTACCTGGACCTGTCTCAGCGTTCGGACATCTCGAACCAGACCGAGATCAACGCCATCAACAACTACAACCGGTACTACGCGAAGGCGCAGGTGGCCATCGCGAACGCGGGCCTCACCTACTACAAGTCGATGCTCAAGCTCGGGCTCAAGGGCCTTCGCCTTTGACGTCGGCGCTCAGGTGAACTCGGTGTCCCGGGCGACCTCGGCAAGCTTCCCGAGCGCCCGGGAGACCGGGATCGGCTCGGCCAGGGGTGCCGGTCAGTTCCGGCGGTAGCGCACCTCGAGGTACGAGCGGTCCCCGGCGGTCTCCATCCGTTCGACGCCGTCCGGGGAGAAACCGTGCCGACGGTAGAAGTGCCGGGCACGCTCGTTGTCGGCCAGGGCCCACAGGGTGACCGGTGCGTTGTCCGGGAGGCCGCCGAGCAGCGAGCGCATCAGCTCGCGAGCCACGCCGCGGCCCCAGGCCGACGGTTCGAGGTAGATCGCGTAGATCTCCTGCGTGCCGAAGCCGGCGTCCTCGTCGCGGCTGTGGCCCACGTGCGCGAACCCGACGATGTCCCCGTCGAGGTCGGCGACCAGCACCGAGCCGTGCCGGCCCTCGATCGTCTCGCGCCACCGCTGGGCGCGTTCGGACTCGTCGGCCGCCGCGAGCTGCTCGGGTGGGACGACCTCCTGGTAGGCCTCGCGCCACGACGCGAGGTGGACGCGTGCGATGGCGTCGGCGTCCTCGACGACGGCTGGACGGATGGTCGCCTCGGGCAGCTCGTCCTCCATGGCCCCCAGCCTGCCATCCGAGGGCGGGGGCGGCCAGGGCGGGCAGTGGTCGCGTGGACGGCGCACAGCACGACGCCCGCGGGCCGTCGGCAGCCGCGGGCGTCGGAGACGGGGGTTCAGGCGGTGCGCTGGACCTTGCCGGCCTTGAGGCACGAGGCGCACACGTTGACCCGCTTCGGGGTGCCGGCGACCACGGTGCGGACCCGCTGGATGTTCGGGTTCCAGCGCCGCTTCGTGCGGCGGTGGGAGTGCGAGATGCTGTGCCCGAAGCTCGGGCTCTTGCCGCAGATGTCGCAGTGAGCAGCCACGGGTCGGTCTCCTGATCGTCGCGCGCAAGGAGCGCGGTCATGTCGGTCTGGTGGGGCAGGATGGCGTCGAGGTCGACGGCCGCCCGCACGTCCGGGAACGCCCGGACAACCTCGCTAGGGTAGCCGATCGCGCAGGTCCGCCCAAAACGAGGGCGTGGGCCGCGGGATCGCGGACGACGGGAGGTCGGGTGGTCGGGTCCCGCTGGGCCGAGTCCCTCGAACGGCTGCTGGGCAAACGCGCCGCCGGACCGCTCGCCGGGCTCGGTCTGCACACGGTCGGCGACCTGCTGCGGCACTACCCGCGGCGGTATGCCGCTCCGGGACGCCTGACCGACCTGACCGAGCTGCGGCCCGGCGAGCACGTCACCGTGATGGCCGAGGTGCGCCGCGCCACCGTGCGTTCCATGCGTTCGCGTGGCGGCGTGCTCATGGAGGCCGTGGTGACCGACGGCTCGCGTGAGCTGTCCCTGACGTTCTTCGGCAAGCACCCCGGTTCGCTGCGCGTGCACGAGAGCCGGCTGCGGCCCGGGCGCCTGGGGATGTTCACGGGCACGGTGAGGCTCTACCGCGGCACCGTGCAGCTCACGCACCCCGACTACCAGCTGGTCGGCGCCGAGGTCGACGACGAGGCGGCGGCGCTCGTGGAGGCCACCCGGCCGATCCCGGTGTACCCGGCGTCCGCGGCGCTGCCCACCTGGCGCATCCAGCGCGCGGTGCGCACCGTGCTCGACCCGCTCGCCGAGACCGACCTGGCCGACCCGCTGCCCGGCGAGCTGCTCACCCGGCTCAGGCTGCCCGGGCTGCTCGAGGCGCTGCGGCTGGTGCACGAGCCGTACACCGACGACGACTGGCGGCGCGGGCAGCGCAGGCTGCGGTACGAGGAGGCCTTCGTCCTCCAGGCCGCGCTGGCCCGTCGGCGCGCCGAGGCCGCGGCGCGACCGGGCGTGGCGCGGGCGGCGGTGGGTGGCGGCCTGCTCGACGCGTTCGACGCGCGGCTGCCGTTCACGCTCACCGCCGGGCAGCGGGAGGTGGGCACGGAGATCGCCGCCGACCTGGCCGCCGAGCAGCCGATGCAGCGCCTGCTCCAGGGGGAGGTCGGGTCCGGCAAGACGGTGGTCGCGCTGCGGGCCATGCTCCAGGTGGTCGACGCGGGCGGTCAGGCGGCCCTGCTCGCCCCGACCGAGGTGCTCGCCGTCCAGCACCTGCGCACGCTGCGCGAGCTGCTCGGCCCGCTCGCCGAGGAGGGCATGCTCGGTGCCGCCGAGCGGGCCACCCGCGTCGTGCTGCTCACCGGCTCGCAGGGCGCCGCCGCCCGGCGTGAGGCGTTGCTGGACGCCGTGAGCGGTGCGGCCGGGATCGTGGTGGGCACCCACGCGCTGCTGGGCGAGCAGGTCCAGTTCGCCGACCTCGGGCTCGTGGTGGTCGACGAGCAGCATCGGTTCGGCGTCGAGCAGCGCGACGCGCTGCGCAGCCGCGGCGGGCCCCGGGACGCCGTGCCGCACCTGCTCGTGATGACCGCGACGCCGATCCCGCGGACCGTGGCCATGACGGTGTTCGGGGACCTGGAGGTCTCCAGCCTCACCGAGATCCCGGCCGGGCGCGCCCCGGTGACGACCCACGTGGTGCCCGCGGACAACGAGGTGTGGACGGCGCGGACCTGGGCTCGGGTGCGCGAGGAGGTCGACGCCGGGCGCCGCGCCTACGTGGTGTGCCCGCGGATCAGCGCCGACGCCGCCGACCCGGACGCCGACCTGCTCGCTGCCGACGAGCCGGGCGAGGACGACGTCCCGGCGGCGCCGCTGCGCGCCGTCGAGGAGGTCGCGGCCGAGCTCGCCGCGCTCCCGGTGCTCGACGGCGTGGCCATCGGCACGTTGCACGGCCGGATGACCTCTGCGGCGAAGGACGAGGCGATGGCGGCGTTCGCCGACGGACGCACCCCGGTGCTGGTCTCCACCACGGTGATCGAGGTGGGCGTGGACGTGACAGAGGCCAGCGTCATGGTGGTTCTGGACGCCGAGCGCTTCGGGCTGTCCCAGCTGCACCAGCTGCGCGGCCGGGTGGGTCGCGGGACCGACCCCGGCCTGTGCCTGCTGGTCGCGCGGGCGCCCGAGGGCACCGACGCCGCGACCCGGCTGGCCACGCTCGCGTCCACCACCGACGGCTTCGCGCTGGCCGCCGTGGACCTGGAGCTGCGCCGCGAGGGCGACGTGCTGGGCGCCTCGCAGTCGGGCCGGTCGAGCTCGCTGCGCCTCCTGCGGGTGGTGCGGGACGCCGACCTCATCGCCGAGGCCCGCGAGGAGGCCAGGGCGTTCGTGGCCCGCGACCCCGCGCTGGCCGCGTGGCCGGCACTCGCCGAGGCGATCGACGAGTGGCTCGCCCCCGACGAGCAGGAGTACCTCGACCGCGCCTGACCGGACTGGTGTCGGAGGGCGACGCGCTCTGTCCGGACGACCCCGCGGGCGCTCGTAAGGTTGGGGCGTGTCACGAGCCCGCCCGCCCGCCGTCCTGCGTGTCTCCAAGCTCTCGGTCGGTTGGACCGGCCGACCGGTCTGCGGCCAGGCGTCGTTCACGCTTCCCGCCGGGCGGTCGCTCGCGCTCGTCGGCCCCAACGGCTCGGGCAAGTCCACGCTGCTGCGCGCCATCCTCGGCCTGCTCGAGCCGTTGTCCGGCTCGGTGCAGCTCCTCGGGGTCGAGGTCGACGAGCGCCGCGCGTCCTTCCGCGCCCAGGTCTCTGCGGTGCTCGACGACGACGCGTGGTTCCCGGCCCTGACCGTGGCCGAGCACCTGTACCTGGTGGCGCGCGGGCACGGCGTGGGCGACGCCCAGGACGAGGTCGACGCCCTGCTGGACGAGTTCGGGCTGACCGGCCACGCCGACGTGCTGCCCACCGCGCTGTCCTCCGGGCAGCGGCGCCGCCTGCTGCTCGCCGCGGGCCTCGTCCGGCCGCGGTCGTTGCTGGTGCTCGACGAGCCCGAGCAGCGCCTGGACACCGCGACGCGCCAGCTCCTCGCCGAGCGTCTCAACGCCGAGAAGGAAGCCGGCGGGGCCGTGCTCGTCGCCACGCACGACCCCGATCTGCTCGCGGCGGTCGCCGACCGCGCCGTCATCGTGGGCGACGAGACCCGCCTCGTGAGCACTGCCGAGGCGGTCGACGCCCTGCGGCCGGGGGTGCTGTGAGCGAGGTCGAGTGCGCGGTCGGACCGGCGGAGCGCACGCCGGTCCCCGCGGCGCGCTCGATGCGGCGCTACAACGCCGCGGTGGCCCGCAAGCACGCGCACGGCGGGGTCACCGCGCTGTTGTCGGACGTGTACTACTCCGTCGTGATCGTCGGCATCGCGGTGCTCATGGCCATCGGTGCGCTCGGCCAGCTCCCGGTGCACGAGCCGCCGGTCGGGACCAGCCACGCGACGTCCCTCGCGGGTCTGACGGCGGTGGCGTACCTGGCCCTCGCCGGGGCGCTGATCGGCAGCGCCGGGCGGCTCGGACCGGTGGGCGCCGGGGGAGCGGAGGCCACCTGGTGGCTGCCGCTGCCGGTCGACCGGCGTGGGCTGCTGCGCCCCAACGCGCTGCGGATGGTGGCGCTCGGTGGCGTGGCGTCGGCAGTGGTCGCCACGGTGCTCGCCTTCGCGGTGCCCGGCGGGACGTCACCGGGCCGCTCGGTGGCCGGGGTGGCCGTGGCCGGCGTCGCCGCGGTGGTCGTCGCGGGACTGCTCCAGGTGTGGACCGCCGCCCGGGTGGCCGTGCGGCTGGGTGACCTGCTGCTCGCCGCCGCGCCGGTGGCGGCCGCAGCGGCTGTGTTGGGCAGCTGGCAGCCCGAGTCCGTCCTCGCCGTGCCGTGGTGGGGGATCGGGCTGCTCGGGGCCGTGGCGGTGGGCGGCGCCTTCGCCCTGGATGCGCTGCTGGGCCGGATCCCGGCACGGCGGCTGCGCGAGAGCGGTGCGGTCGCGGCTCAGGCGACCGGTGCGCTCGTGTCGCTCGACACGCGTGAGCTCGGCCGGGCGCTGGGCGACCGTCTGGCGCGCCAGCAGCGTCGGCGGTCCCTGCGGATGCGCCTGGTCGGCGGTCCGGTGCGGGCGCTCGTCGTGGCCGACGCGCTGGTGCTCGCCCGCTCGCCGCGGCACCTCGGCCAGATCCTGGTCACCGCACTGGTGCCCGCCCTCGTGCTCGCCACGCCGGACCTGACCGGGTCCGTTCAGCTGGCCCTGGCGTTCCTGGTGGCCGGGTCGTTCGCGATGCTGGCGACCGGTGAGGCGTCCCGCCGCGCCGAGATGTCCCCGGGGGTGGACCGGTTGCTGCCGATGGGCGCGACCGCCACCCGCCGCGCGAGGCTGATCGTGCCGGGCGTGGTCATGACGCTGTGGACCCTCGTCGCCCTGGGCTCGGTGGGCCTGTGGCGCGCCGACCCGCTTCCGTGGCTCGCGCTCGCGGTGCTCGCCGGGCCGGCCTGGGCCGGGGGCGCGCTGCGGTCGGCGTTCCGGCCGGCACCCAAGTGGGACTCGGCGTTGGTCTCCACCCCCGCCGGCGCGGTGCCGCTCGGTGCGGCCGCCGTGCTGGCCAGGGGGCCGGACGTCGTGGTCCTCGGGCTGCTGCCCGCGACGATCGCGGTGCTGGCCGGGTCGGTGCCGCAGACGTTGCTGCTGGTCCAGGCGGTCGCGACCGCCATCGCACTTCGCTGGGGGTCGAGCACCGAGACCCGGACCCTGATGGACCGGCTGGCCGAGGCCCAGGAAGCCGCCGGCGAGGCCCGCAAGTGACCCGGATCATCGCGGGCGCGGCGGGCGGCCGGACCATTGCGGTCCCACCCCGCGGCACCCGCCCCACCAGCGACCGGGTGCGCGAGGCACTGTTCTCCCGGCTCGAGCACCTGGACGTGATCGACGGTGCCCGGGTCGCCGACCTGTACGCCGGATCCGGTGCACTGGGGCTGGAGGCCGCCAGCCGCGGTGCCGCGCACGTGGTGCTCGTGGAGTCCTCCGGGCGGGCCGTCACGGTGTGCCGGCGCAACGTCGCCACGCTCGGGCTGCCGGGGGTGCGGGTGGCCGCCGAGCGGGTCGAGGCGTGGCTCCAGCGCGGCGGGCCCGCCGGGGACGCCGGCCGGATCGACCTCGCGCTGCTCGACCCGCCGTACGACCTGGCCGAGGACCAGCTCGCCGCCGTGCTCACCGCGCTCGTGCCCCTGCTGGACGCCCAGGCGGTCGTCGTGGTCGAGCGGTCGGCGCGCGGGCCGGAGCCCGCCTGGCCGACGGGGCTGGGCCGCCTCGACGAGCGGCGCTACGGCGAGACCGTGCTCTGGTTCGCCGAACCCACCGCCGACGGCGGGCCGGTGGCCGGGATCGGCCCCGGGGAGCCCGTCGCGCCGTAGGGTAGCCCCGTGCGGATCGCGGTGTGCCCCGGCTCGTTCGACCCGGTGACCCTCGGGCACCTCGACGTGGTGGGCCGCGCGACCGCGCTCGCCGACGAGGTGGTGCTGGCCGTGGCGACCAACGTCGGCAAGAAGCCTCTGCTCGACCGTGGGCTCCGCGTCGCCCTGGCCCGCGACGCGGTCGCCCACCTCCCGCAGGTTCGCGTCGAGCCGGTCGACGGGCTCCTGGTGGACTTCTGCCGCCGGATCGGCGCGACCATGCTGGTCAAGGGGCTCCGTTCGGGTGCCGACCACGACGCCGAGACCCCGATGGCCCTGATGAACCGGCACCTGACCGGGATCGAGACGGTGTTCCTGCCTGCCGACCCGTCGGTCGCGCACATCGCGTCCTCGCTGGTCAAGGACGTCGCCCGGCACGGCGGCAGGATCGAGGACCTCGTCCCGCCAGGCGTGGCGGACGCGGTGCGGGCCGCGCTGGCGGGAGAGGGGACGAGATGAGCGACGAGGAGCCCCAGAGCCTGGTCGCGGTGCTCGACGAGCTCGAGAAGGTGGTGCACGCCGCTCGGGCGATGCCCATGTCGTCCTCGGTGCTGGTCGCCCGGGACGAGGTGCTCGCTCTGGTCGAGCGGGCCAGGGCGCTGCTGCCCGGCCAGCTCGCGCACGCCGACGAGGTGCTCGCGGGCGCCGACAAGGTGCTCTCCGACGCACACGAGCACGCCGACCGGATCATCCGCTCGGCCCACGAGCGGGCCGACGAGCTGGTCGCCCAGGAGCGCGTCGTGCTCGCCGCGCAGGCCCGCGCCGCCGAGCTCGTCGCCGAGGCGGAGGCGACCGCCGCCCGGCTGAGGCACGACGCCGACGACTACTGCGACCGTCGGCTCGCCGACTTCGAGATCGACCTCGGGCGGGTGGTGGCCCAGGTGCAGGCCGGTCGGGCGAAGCTGGCGGGGCGTCTCGAGCAGCCCGGACCGACCTCCGGCTGAGCCCCGGCGGGGCGGTGCCGCGGCTCGTCCGCGC
Organism: Actinomycetales bacterium; assembly: GCA_020444245.1. Taxonomy (GTDB): domain Bacteria; phylum Actinomycetota; class Actinomycetes; order Actinomycetales; family Cellulomonadaceae; genus Actinotalea. The sequence continues at coordinate 28,597 of JAHLLI010000003.1, read as the reverse complement.
GCCCCGGCAGCCGGGTTGGGACGGCGACCGGCATGCCGTAGGATGATCCGTCGGTCCATCGCTCGCTGCGTGGGCCGAGACCCCTCGACCCTGGACCGATGATGGAGCGTCACGCCCTCGATCCCCGCGCGCCGTTCGTGCTCGACACCCACGAGCTCGACCGCCGCCCGGGGACGATGCGCACGATCTCCGAGACGGTCCCGGCGCCGGAGGATCTCGGCACCGCCGTGATCGGTGTCCCGGCCGGATCCGACCTCGAGCTCGACCTGCGGCTCGAAGCGGTGATGGAGGGGATCCTCGTCTCGGGCAGTGTCCGGGGCGGGACCGTCGGGGAGTGCGTGCGCTGCCTGGAGGAGGTCGTCGGTACCGTCGACGTCCAGATCCAGGAGCTGTTCGTCTATGCCGAACGGGCCCAGGCCGCCGTCGACGACGGCGACGACGAGGAGGACCTGCGCGAGATCGAGGCCGACCTGATCGACCTCGAGCCCGCGGTGCGTGACGCGGTGGTGCCCGCACTGCCGTTCCGTCCGTTGTGCTCGCCGGACTGCCCGGGCCTGTGCCCGGAGTGCGGCGTCCGTCTGGCGGACCCGGCCAACGCCGGTCACCAGCACGAGGTCACCGACCCGCGGTGGGCTGCGCTGGCCGACATGTTCGACGAACCGAAAGAGAGCTGACCGTGGCTGTCCCGAAGCGCAAGATGTCGCGCAGCAACACCCGTGCGCGTCGGTCGCAGTGGAAGACGACCGCAGCGACCCTCACGACGTGCCCGCGCTGCAAGGCGGAGAAGCTCCCGCACACGGCGTGCCCGTCGTGCGGCGCCTACAACGGCCGCCAGTACGCCGAGGCGCTGCGGACCGAGCACGAGGCCCGCTGACCCGTGGCTCCCGGTGGTGACGAGACCGTGACCGCCGCTGCCCGCCTGCTCACCACGCTCGGGGTCCAGCTGGACCCCGAGCTCTTGGTGCTCGCCCTGACCCACCGTTCGTTCGCGCACGAGGCCGGCGGCCTGCCCACCAACGAGCGCCTGGAGTTCCTCGGGGACACCGTGCTCGGTCTGGTGGTCACCGAGGCCCTGTACCGCCGGCACCCGGACCACTCCGAGGGCGAGCTGGCCAAGATGCGCGCCGCCACGGTCTCGCAGCGCGCCCTCGCGGGCATCGCCCGGACCATCGACCTGGGGGCCTACCTGCTGCTCGGCAAGGGCGAGCTGGCCACCGGGGGCCGGGACAAGGACTCGATCCTGTCCGACACGCTCGAGGCGATCTTCGGCGCGACGTACCTCACGCACGGCCTCGAGGTCTCCCGAGAGCTCGTCGAGCGGCTCGTCAGCCCGACCCTCGAGGCCGCGGCGGACCTGGGTGCGGGCCTGGACTGGAAGACGTCGCTCCAGGAGCTCGCGGCCAAGCTGGGCCTGGGCGCGCCGGAGTACGACGTGCGCGGCACGGGCCCGGACCACGCACGCACGTTCACCGCGCGGATCCTGCTGGCCGACGAGGTCTGCGGCGAGGGCGTCGGCCCTTCCAAGAAGGTCGCCGAGCAGGAGGCCGCGGCAGCCGCCTACGCCTGTCTCGCCGAGCGTGCGGGCGTGACCTCCGCGGGCGGCTGAGTGCCCGAGCTCCCCGAGGTCGAGACCGTCCGTGACGGCCTGGCGCGTCACACCACCGGTGCGACCGTGACCGACGTCGAGGTCCTGCGGGCCAGCAGCGTGCGCCGGCACCTGCCCGGACCGGCCGACTTCGCCGCCCGCCTGCGCGGCCGGACCCTGGGCGCGGCGGTGCGCCGAGGCAAGTTCCTGTGGCTCCTGCTGGACGACGACGAGGCGCTGACCGCGCACCTGGGGATGAGCGGCCAGCTGCTCGTGCACCACGCCGCGGACGCGCCCGAGCACCGCCACCTGCGGGTGCGCCTGAACCTCGCCGTGCCCGGGGCGCCGGACCGGGTGCTCGACTTCGTCGACCAGCGGACCTTCGGGCACCTGGCGGTCGCCGAGCTCGTGCCCACCGCCGACGGCGGGCCGGGCGGGCGGGGCAGCGACCTTCCCGCGCTGCCGCCCGCGGTGACCCACATCGCGCGCGACCTGCTGGACCCCTACCTGGACCGCGACGCCGTGGCCGCGGCGGTCAGGCGGCGGCGCTCGGAGCTCAAACGGGCGCTGCTCGACCAGACGCTGGTCTCGGGGATCGGGAACATCTACGCCGACGAGGCGCTGTGGCGCGCCCGGCTGGACGGTGCGCGTCCCACGGATCGGCTGCGGCCCGTCCAGGTCCGCACGGTCCTCGACGCGGCCGAGCAGGTGATGCGGGCCGCTCTGCGCGCCGGCGGCACGAGCTTCGACGCGATGTACGTGGACGTGAACGGGTCCTCGGGCTGGTTCGAGCGTGAGCTCGCGGTGTACGGCCGCGACGGCCTGCCGTGCCTGCGATGTGGTGCGTCGGTGGTCCGCCGGCCGTTCATGAACCGGTCCTCGTACAGCTGCCCGAGGTGCCAGCCTCGTCCACGCTCCGTGCGGCGGCTACAGTCCGCCGCCGCGTTTCTCTAGGATGCCGCACGTGACGAATGTCCCACCGGCCCCGGGCCGCGCCAGCGAGATCGCCGTGATGATCGTCGACGACCACGAAGTCGTCCGACGAGGGATCGCCGAGGTGATCGACAGGTCCGAGGGCATGGGCGTGGTCGCCGAGGCCGGCACCGTCGCCGAGGGAGTGCGCCGCGCGACGCTCGTACGCCCTCAGGTGATGCTCGTCGACCTCCAGCTCCCGGACGGCACCGGCATCGACCTGATGATGTCCCTGCGCGAGTCCCTACCGGACACCAAGGCGATCGTGCTGACGTCCTTCGACGACGACGACGCGCTGGCCGCCGCGCTGCAGGCGGGCGCGTCGGCGTTCCTGCTCAAGTCCGTGCGCGGCACCGAGATCGCCGAGGTGATCCGCCAGGTCGCCGCCGGCCGGACCCTGCTCGACGAGCGCACCGTCACGCGTCGACGCGCCGACCACGACGACCCGACCGCCGAGCTCACACCGTCCGAGCGCAAGGTGCTGGACCTCATCGGCGAGGGCATGTCCAACCGGGAGATCGCCGAGCGGCTCGGCGTGGCCGAGAAGACCGTCAAGAACCACATCACGTCGCTGCTGTCGAAGATGGGCCTGCAGCGCCGCACCCAGGTCGCCGCGTGGGTGGCGGGCCACAAGCACAGCTCCTGGCGCAGCGAGCCGGGGGACTGACCGCCCGGGGCTGAACCCGCCCGCGGCCGAGCGCCCCGGGGGCCGTCCACCCGGGGGCCGTGCCTCAGACGCGGCGCAGCGGCGCCGTCCAGCTCAGCAGGGTCCCGCGGCCCTCGGCAGTGGTGCCCAGGGTGAACGTGCCGCCGTGCCGGCGCGCCCGTGCGGCCAGGTTGTCCGTGCCCGAGCGACGATCCCGCTCCGGGGGAAGGCCGGCGCCGTCGTCCTCCACCTCGACCGTGACCGTGCCGGACGGCTTCTCGCCGACCAGGTCGACCCGCACCGCGACGGCTGTGGCCCTGGCGTGCCTGGCGGCGTTGGCCAGGCCCTCGCGGACCACGGCGACGACGTCGTCGGACATGTCCTCGCCGATCCGGTCGTCGAGGGCGCCCGCGTCGCCGTCCAGCGCATCGACCGAGTCCAGGACCCGGTCGTCGACCGTGATCACCAGCGACGGGGCGAAGCCCAGGCCGGTGCGAGCCAGTGACGCCTCGCGGCGCAGCCGCTCGGCCAGCGGCGCCGAGGCGTCCGGGTCACGCAGGGCGTGCACGATCGACCGGATCTGCCGCACCGTGGAGTCGACGTTGTCCAGCGCGTCGTCCACGATCCCGGTGAGCTCGGTGGGGTCGACGCCGCGGGCCGCGCGCCGGCGGACGGTCTCCAGCTGCATGCCGGTGGCGAACAGCTGCTGGATGGCCAGGTCGTGCAGATCCCTGGCGATCCGCTCGCGCTCGTCGAGCAGGGCGGCGACGTCCTGGGCGTGCCGCGCCTCGGCCAGCACCAGGGCCAGGGCGGCCTGGGCGGCGTAGGTCTCGGCGGTCGCCAGGTCACTGGGGCCGAACGGCGCCGAGCCCACCCGGCGCAGCAGGATGAGGACGCCCACGCCGGTGCCCCGGGCATGCATGGGGGCGTACAGGGCGGGCCCGAACTGGCGCATCGCCTCGACGCGCATCGCGCGGGCGCGGGACAGGGAGTCGACCACCAGCCCGTTGCCGTCGCGCAGCACCGTCCGGGCCCGGCCGTCGGGCGGCATGATCGTGCCGATCAGCTCGTCCGAGCCGACGCCGTCCACGATCTCCATCACCCACTGGTCGCCGATCCCGGGCAGCACCAGCGCCGCGGTGTCCGCCCCCGCGACCTCGCGCGAGGACGCCGCGATCTCCTGCAGGACGTCCTCCTGCTCGGCGCCGGACAGCAGCATCGTGGTGATCTGCTGGCCCGCGCGCAGCCAGTGCTCGCGGCGCTCGGCCTCGGCGTACATCTGGGCGTTCTGGATCGCGACCGCCGCCGCCGCGGCGAGGGTGAGCACGACCGCGTCGTCCTCGTCGGTGAACCCGCCGGGCTTGTCCGCCAGGTACAGGTACCCGTACACGCGGTTGCGGACCCGCACGGCGGTGCCCAGGAAGGAGCCCATCTTCGGGTGGTGCGGGGGGAAGCCCTTGAACTGCGGGTGCTGCAGCAGGTCGTCCAGCCGCAGCGTGCCGTGCGGCGGGATCGCGCCGAGGACGCCGGTGGCGTGCGGGGCGCGGCCGAGCAGGTTCGCGAGGCGGTCGTCGACGCCGGTGTGCACGAAGGTCGTGGACCTGCCACGGGCGTCCAGCACGTTGATCGCCCCGAACCTCGCCCCGGTCAGGTCCGCGCTCGCCGTCACGAACCGGTGCAGGACGGTCGGCAGGTCCAGGTCCGAGGCCAGCCCGAGGGCGGCCTGCAGCAGGTCGGCAGCTGCCAGCGACTCGTCCCGGGCGTGGTGGGGCTCGTCGTGCCGGGGCTGGGGGGTGCTCGTCATCCGATCTCCTGCTGCTCGGACTGCCAGGCCGTGCGGTAGGCCGGCACGGCACGGGGGCCCTCGAGCAGCTCGGTGTGGGTCCCGCGTGCCCCGACGCTACCCGTCCGGTCCAGCCAGATCACCTCGCCGGCCGCCTCGAGCCCGGCGAGCCGGTGCGTGACCACCAGCACGGCGCGGCCGGCGGCGAGGCTGCCGTCCAGAAGCCCGGTGAGCAGCGCGCGCCCTCCGGCGTCCAGGTGCTCGGTGGGCTCGTCGAGCAGGAGGACGGGCGCAGGGGCGAGCAGCGCTCGCGCGACCAGCAGACGCCGTCGCTCGCCGCCCGAGACGGCGGCCCCGTCGGCGCCGATCCGGGTGTCGAGTCCCTCCGGCAGACCCTCGAGCCAACCGTCCAGCCCGACGGCCCGGCACGCGTCCTCGGCCTCCTGCACCGTGACGTCGCCGCGCGCGACGCGCAGGTTCTCCAGCACCGTCGTGTCGAACACGTGCGCGTCCTCGGTGGTGAGCGCGACACGGGCGGCCGCGTCGGCGCGTTCCAGCCGGTCCGGCGGCTCGCCGCCGGCCAGGACCTCACCGCTCTTGGGTGGCAGAAGCCCGGCCAGGGTGAGCAGGAGCGTCGTCTTGCCCACCCCGCTCGGGCCGACCACCGCCACGCTGTGCCCCGGTGTGAGCTCGAGGTCCAGCCCGCGGACCAGGGCGGGACCGTCGGGCCAGCCGGCGGCCAGGTGGTGGGCCTCCAGCGGCGGCGCGTCCGGGCCGGGCTCGGCGACCGGGACGGGGCTTACGGCGGCGGCCGGCTGGGCGCCGTCGACCAGCTCGACGACCCGGCGGGCCGCCTCCCGCGAGCGGAGCAGGGCTACGGCGGCGCCGGGCAGCACCGCGGAGGCTTCGAACACCGCGAGCGGGGTGAGGACGACCACGGCGAGCTCGACGGGGTCGAGCACCCCCGACGTGGTCGCGGGGATGGCGACCAGCAGGGCGCCGAGCATCGCCAGGCCGGTCGCGAGCGGTGCGAGCGCTGCGGCGACCGCAGCCGGCACCGCGCCCCGGTCGGTCGCCCGGGCCAGGCGCGCGTCGGCCGCCCGGAGCTCGGCGAGCATGGGCTCGACGCGGCCGGCCACCCGCAGCTCGCCGGCCCCGTCCAGCAGCGACTGGCTCACCGCGGCGAGGTCGGCGCGGGCGGCCGCGGCCTCGCGCTCGGTGGCCCGTGCGCCGCGACGGGCCAGCCAGGGCGCGACGACGCCCGCCAGCACCAGGCACGCGGCGAGCGTGAGGCCGGCCGCCGGCAGGAACAGGCCCATCGCCACGGCGCTGCCCACACCCAGCACGGCTGCCACGGCCATGGGCAGCAGGCCGCGCACCACGACGTCGCCCACCGCGTCCACATCCGCGCCGACCCGGGCCAGCAGGTCGCCGCGACGCAGCGCCAGCAGTCCGGCGGGGGAGCCGGCCGCGAGCCGTTCGTACAGCCGTACCCGCAGCGTCGCCATGCCGCGCAGCGCGACATCGTGGGACACCAGGCGCTCGACGTAGCGCAGCACCCCTCGCGAGATGCCGAACAGCCGCACCGCGACGGCGGCGAGGTTGAGGACCGCGACCTCGGGCATCTGGGCCGCCCGGGCGATCAGCCACGCCGAGACGGCGGCCAGGGCGATGGCGCTGCCCAGGCCGCCGACGCCGGCGGCCACCGCGCCGGCGACCCGGCGGGCGTCCACGTCGAGCAGGCGCACGGCGCGCCACAGCGGGTCGCGGCTCACGGGGTCACCAGCGCTTCGGCGGTCACGACGACCGTGCGGTCGGCGACCTCGAGCAGGCTCGTGCGGTGTGCGACGAGCAGCACGGTGCGCCCCTGGTCGCGCAGCCGGCGCACGGCATCCAGCACGACCTGCTCGCCGCCCGCATCCAGGTGGGCGGTGGGCTCGTCGAGGACCACCAGCGGGGCGGGCGCGAGCAGTGCGCGGGTCAGGGCGAGCCGCTGCCGCTGGCCGAGGCTCAGCCCGGTGCCACCCTGCCCGAGGCGCTGGTCCCAGCCGCCGGCGAGGCCGTCCACGACGCGGTCCAGTCCGGTGAGCTCCGCCGCGGCTGCGAGCCGCCGGTCCTCGACCGGCACGCCGCGTTCGACGGCCTCGCGCACGGTGCCGGGCTCGATCACCGGGCGTTGGGGGACCCAGGCGATCTGGGACCACCAGCCGGCCGGGTCCACCTGCGCCAAGGGCACCGGGCCGTCGGGGCCGTCGAGGAGCACCTGACCGCCGTCCGGGGCCAGCAGACCCAGGAGCACGGCGACGGCCGTGGACTTGCCGGCCCCGTTGGCGCCGGCGAGCGCGACCACCTCACCGGGCGCCAGGTCCAGGTCCAGGCCGGCGGGCGCCAGGTGCGCGCGGTCAGGTGCGGCCACCGTCACGTCGCGCAGCCGCACCGTCGTCCGGGTCAGGTCGGGGGCCGGCGCCTTGCCTGGCTCGGCGACCGGCTCCTCGAGCACCGCGAACGCCTGCTCGGCAGCGGCGACGCCGTCCGCCGAGGCGTGGAAGTGCGCGCCGACCTGGCGCAGGGGGAGGTAGACCTCGGGCGCCAGCACCAGCACGGCGAGGCCGGTCACCAGGTCCAGGTCGCCGAACACCAGCCGGAAGCCGACCCCGACCGCCACGAGCGCCACGGACAGCGTCGTGAGCAGCTCGAGGGTCATGCCGGACAGGAACGCCACCCGCAGGGTGCCCATGGTGGCCTTGCGGTGCGCGTCGCCGAGCTCGGCGACCTGGCGCTCGGGCCCGCGCTCGCGGCCGAGGGCCCGCAGGGTCGGCAGCCCGGCGAGCAGGTCGAGCACCTGGGTGCCGAGCCGGGTCATCGCGGCGAGACGGCGGTCCGCGTAGCCCTGGGTCATCCGGCCGATCAGCACCATGAAGACCGGGATGAGCGGGAGCGTCAGCGCGATGGTCGCCGCGGCGATCAGGTCGTGCGTCAGCACCACCACCAGGGCCGCCGGGGTGACGGTCGCCGCGAGCAGGAGCTGCGGCAGGTATCTCACGAAGTACGGCTCGAGCGCGTCCAGGCCCCGCGTCGCCAGGGTCGTCACCCCGGGGTGTGCCACGATCCACCGCGGCCCGAGGGTGACCGCGCGGGCGAGCACCTGCTCGCGGAGCTCGGCGGTCGCGCGGGTCGCCGAGCGGTGCGCGAAGCGCTCCTGGGCCCAGACCAGGCCGGCGCGCACGGCGACGACGGCCGCGAGCCAGCCCACCAGGGGTGCGACGTCCGCCCAGTCGGCGGTCCGCAGCACCACGGGGGAGAGCACCCGCGCGAGAAGGAGTGCCTGGAGGATGACCGCAGCGGCCGTCAGCCCGCCGAGCCCTGCGGTGAGCAGGACGTACCGGCGGGCTGACGTGGCCCTCTGCAGGAGCCTCGGGTCGAGTGGCTTCACACCTTCTCGAGCGAGAGACCGGCGGGCTCGGGGATGTGGTCGACGTGGATCCGCTTGCGGAACACCCAGTACGTCCAGGCCTGGTAGGCCAGGACGATCGGGGTGAGCGCGACCGCGACCCAGGTCATCACGCCGAGCGTGTACTGGCTGGACGACGCGGCAGCGACCGTGAGGTTGTTGACGCCGTCGATGTCCGGCATGACGTTCGGGTACAGGCCGCCGAAGATCAGCGCCACTGCCCCGACGATCGCCACGCCCATCAGGATGAACGCCCAGCCCTCGCGCCGCACCCGGGCGGCCAGGACAACGCCGATCAGGGCGACCGCGGCGACGCCGGTGGCCAGCCACGTCCAGGAGTTGTTGGAGTAGGCGAGCTGGAGCCAGACGGCCCAGGCGCCGGCCACGACGAGCGTCACCAGCGAGAGCGTCTGCGCCAGCTTCGCCGCGCGCTCCTTGATGTCACCGTCGGTCTTGAGCGCCAGGAAGATCGCCCCGTGGGTGAGGAAGATCATCGCGGTGGTGACGCCGCCGAGCAGCGCGAACGGGTTGAGCAGGTCGAAGAACGTCCCGGCGTACTGGATGTTGCCTGCGGTGTCGGTCTCGAGCGGGACGCCGCGCACGATGTTGCCGAACGCCACGCCCCACAGCACGGCCGGGATCCACGAGCCCAACACGAGCCCCCAGCGGAAGCCGTTCTGCCAGCGCACGTCGTTGATCTTGCCGCGCCACTCGAAGGAGACGATCCGGGCGATCAGCGCGAGCAGGATGACCAGCAGCGCCAGGTAGAAGCCCGAGAACAGCGTGGCGTACCACTCCGGGAAGGCCGCGAACGTGGCGCCACCGGCGGTGAGCAGCCACACCTCGTTGCCGTCCCACACCGGGCCGATCGTGTTGATCATGACCCGGCGTTCCTTCTCGTTGCGCCCGAGGACCGGCAGCAGCATGCCGACGCCGAAGTCGAAGCCCTCGAGGAACAGGTAGCCGGTCCACAGGACGGCGATGAGGACGAACCAGATGATCTGCAGGGTTGCGTGATCCATGGCGTGCTCCTCAGTAGGCGAACGACATCGGACGGTCCGCGTCCGCGTCGGCGTTGGCTTCGGGGGACACGTCGGGCTCGTGGTCCGGTACACCCTTGGCTGCGTACCTCTTGAGCAGCATGAACCAGAGCACGGCGCAGACGAGGTAGATCAGGGTGAAGGCGACCATCGAGATGATCACCGACACCGCGCCGACCACCGGCGAGTTGGCGTGCTGGGTGAGCATCCACACCATGTCGACGCCCTCGGGGTTGGGGTTGGGCGCGACGATCCAGGGCTGACGGCCCATCTCGGTGAAGATCCACCCGAACGCCGAGGCCAGCAGCGGCGCGGGCAGGGCGATCAGGCCGAGCCTGCCGAGCCAGGTGCCGGTCGGGACCTTCCCGCCGCGGGTCAGCCAGAGGATGGCCGCGCCGAGCGCCGCGGAGAACACCCCGAACCCGATCATCAGCCGGAACGACCAGTAGGTGACCAGCAGGTTCGGCACGAAGCTGAAGCCGTCCTCGACGCCCAGGGACGCGGCGTACTTGTCGGTGTAGGTCTGCTGGAGCTCGTCGATGCCGGCGAGCGGGGCCTTGAAGTCGCCCGTGGCCAGGAACGACGTCAGGCCCGGGATGGAGATGATCGCGGTCGTGTCGCTGCAGTTGTTCGACGCGGGGTTGCCGATCGTCAGGATCGAGAACGGCGCGCCGTCGGTGTAGGACTCGCACATCGCCTCGGCGGCGGCCATCTTCATCGGCTGCTGGTTGAACATCATCTTGGCCTGCCAGTCACCGGTCCAGATCACGCCGATCCCGGCGATGATCAGGACCCAGGCGCCGAACTTGGCACCCGGACGCCACACGTCCTTGGCGAGCTCGGTCTTGCCCTCCTTGGCCGACTTGACCATCCACCACACCGAGATCCCGGCGACCGCCGTGCCCGCCGTCACCAGGGAGACGGTGATGACGTGCGGGAACGCCGCGAGGAGGGTGGGGTTGGTCAGCACGTCACCGATGGAGACCATCTCGGCGCGGCGGCCGTCGGCCGACATCTCCGCACCGACCGGGTGCTGCATCCAGGAGTTGGCGGCGAGGATGAAGTAGGCCGACAGGTTCGTGGCGAAGGCGACGAGCCAGATGGTGGCCAGGTGGACCTTCTTGGGGAGCTTGTCCCAGCCGAAGATCCACAGGCCCAGGAACGTCGACTCGATGAAGAACGCGGCGAGCGCCTCCATCGCCAGCGGCGCTCCGAAGATGTCACCGACGAAGCGGGAGTACTCGCTCCAGTTCATGCCGAACTGGAACTCCTGCACGATGCCGGTCGCGACACCGATCGCGAAGTTGATCAGCAAGAGCTTGCCGAAGAACTTCGTCAGCTTGAGCCATCGTTCGTTGCCGGTGCGGACCCAGGCGGTCTGCATGATGGCGACGAGCGGGGACAGGCCGATCGTCAGCGGCACGAAGATGAAGTGGTAGACCGTGGTGATCCCGAACTGCCATCGGGCCAAGGTCAATGCGTCCACGGTGTCTCCTCATTGGGGCGCGCGGGTGGGTCGACGCCAGGGCGTCAGGACGACCGTAGGGAAGATCAGTACGCACGCGGTTGGGACTTTCGTCCCTCTTTGCTGACGGAGCGTCAGATTCCTGGGGCGCTGTGACGAAGGTCTCCGTCAGATACCCCTGACGGTATCGGCGTGTCGCGCCGTCATGACCTGGGGACGAGCCTAGCGCGGGCGACGCGCGAGGCTTCGGACGTGCGCGAGGGGTCGGGCACCTGCTGTGCGATACTGACCCCGGTCATGGAGTCCGCCACACCGGGCTCGGGACCGAGAACTTGCTGTCGATCGGATCCGCGACCGCCGTGCGCCGCCTCCTGTGGTTGGGAGCGCGGGCGCCGGCGGGTATCGACACGGATCGTCCGGCAGACACCGACGACTTCCGTCGAGGCGCCCAGGCGCCCGCGACGACCGGATCGCCTAGGGCCGGCGAGTGTGGACGGCCCGGGCTTGGAGCACCTCGTGACCGACGAGACCACCCCTCAGCCCTCGGACGAGACGTCCGCCGAGACGGCTCCTGCCGCTGCAGCCTCGAGCACCCGTCCGCGACGTCGCCGGGCCACCGCCCCGGCCGGCACCCCGTCCGGCACGACCGCCTCGGCGGACGTGGCCGAGCCCGAGGCCGGACCGCCCGCCGCCGAGGAGCCGCAGGCCCCCAAGCGCCGCAGCCGGCGTCCGGCGGCGTCCGCGGAGGCCGACGAGGGGGACACGCCGCCCGCCAAGCGGACGCGCACCGCATCGACCAAGACCAAGACCAAGGCCAAGGCCAAGGACGCCGGCGCGACCGCCGAGCCCGAGAGCGCCGCGCCGGAGAGCCCCACCGAGTCCGGGGGCCCGGCAGGCGACGACTCCGGTTCGACCGCCGCTGAGCCGCAGAAGGCGAAGGCGGGCACCCGCCGTCGCCGCGCGTCGTCCAAGGTCGCGGAGGACGCCGGCGACGAGGCGTCGTCCGGGGACCGGGCCAAGGATCTCGACGTGCTCGCCGAGCTCGGCTCGGCCGCTGTGCTCTTCCAGGCTCCCGAGCCCGTCAAGCGTCGCCGCGCGCAGGCGCCGGCCGGGCCGCCGCGACCGGCCGACGAGGCCGACGGGGAGGGCGGCGAGGAGCCGGACGAGACCGCTGAGGCCGAGAGCGCCGAGAAGCCCGAGCCCGAGGCGTCGGGCGGCGCCCGCAGGTCGCGGCAGCGGCGGTCCCGGTCGGGTGCCGCCGAGCCCGAGGGCGGCAACACCGAGGCCCCCGAGGCGACCGTCGCCGAGTCGGAGGAGGACTCCGACGAGGAGTCCGACGAGACCGGTGGCGACGAGGGCGAACCGCGCGAGGGCGCGCGTCGGCGTCGACGCAGGCGAGGCGGCCGTGGCCGCCGGCGCTCCGCCGACGGTGAGGCCGAGGAGACCGGCGACGCGGAGAGCCCCGAGGGCGAGGAGCCCGACGAGGAGTCCGGTGACACCGGTGGCGAGGACGGCGAGGCTCGTGAGGGCGGGCGCCGGCGTCGTCGTCGGCGTCGGTCCGGCCGCAGCGGTGGGGACGCCGAGCCGCGTCGCGACGAGGTGACGGCCCTCAAGGGGTCCACGCGTCTGGAGGCCAAGCGCCAGCGGCGCCGCGAGGGGCGCGACGCGGGGCGCCGCCGCGCGGTGCTCTCCGAGGCCGAGTTCCTGGCCCGGCGCGAGTCGGTCGAGCGCGCGATGGTGGTGCGCGAGGCCGGCGGTCGGGTGCAGATCGCGGTGCTCGAGGACGGGGTCCTCGTCGAGCACTTCGTGTCCCGCGCGGGTGGGGGCGGCCAGAGCTCGTCGTCGATGATCGGCAACGTGTACCTCGGCCGGGTGCAGAACGTGCTGCCCAGCATGGAGGCGGCGTTCGTCGACGTCGGCAAGGGCCGCAACGCGGTGCTCTACGCCGGTGAGGTGAACTGGGACGCCGCGGGTCTTGAGGGCCAGCCGCGCCGCATCGAGCAGGCGCTCAAGTCCGGTGACAGCGTGCTGGTGCAGGTCACCAAGGACCCGGTGGGCCACAAGGGTGCGCGCCTGACCTCGCAGGTCACGCTCGCCGGCCGCTACCTGGTCTACGTGCCGGCCGGCGGGATGACCGGCATCTCCCGCAAGCTCCCGGAGAACGAGCGTGCCCGCCTGAAGAAGCTGCTCAAGGAGATCGTGCCCGAGGGCGCCGGCGTCATCGTGCGCACCGCCGCCGAGGGCGCCTCGGAGGAGGAGCTGCGGCGCGACGTCAAGCGGCTGCAGGACCAGTGGGCCGCGATCGAGAAGAAGCAGAAGTCCGCCTCGGCGCCGGCGCTGCTGCAGGGCGAGCCGGACCTCGCGATCCGCGTGGTCCGCGACATCTTCAACGACGACTTCTCGTCGCTCACGGTCCAGGGCGAGGGCGTCTGGCGCCTCATCCACGAGTACGTCGAGTCGATGGCCCCCGACCTGCTCGAGCGGGTGGGCCGGTGGACCGGTGACGGCGACGTGTTCGCCTCGCACCGCATCGACGAGCAGCTGTCCAAGGGCATGGACCGCAAGGTCTGGCTGCCCTCGGGCGGCTCGCTGGTCATCGACCGGACCGAGGCCATGACGGTCATCGACGTCAACACCGGCAAGTTCACCGGCTCGGGCGGGACGCTCGAGGAGACCGTGACCCGCAACAACCTCGAGGCCGCCGAGGAGATCGTCCGCCAGCTCAGGCTGCGCGACATCGGCGGGATCATCGTCATCGACTTCATCGACATGGTGCTGGAGTCCAACCGCGACCTGGTGCTGCGCCGGCTCGTGGAGTGCCTGGGCCGTGACCGGACCAAGCACCAGGTGGCCGAGGTCACCTCGCTCGGCCTGGTGCAGATGACCCGCAAGCGCGTGGGGCAGGGCCTGGTCGAGGCGTTCAGCGAGACGTGCCAGCACTGCGCGGGGCGCGGCTACCTCATCCACACCGACCCGGTCGAGGCCGCGGCGCCTGCCGAGAACGGCGAGCAGGCGGAGGCCAAGCGCTCGCGCCGTTCCAAGCGCCCGCAGTCGAACGCTCCCTCGGCGGTGCCGGTGCTGCCCGAGGCGCGCGAGGCCGTCAAGGCGACGTTGGCGACCATCGCCGCCGCCGCGGCGCACGCGCACGACCACGACGAGGAGCAGCCGCGCCCGGAGCCGGACCCCGAGATGATCGAGGCGCTGGCGCTCGAGGTCGTCCAGCGGGCCGAGGCCGCCGGGGCCGACGACGCCTCGGCCGGGTCCGACGGTGAGGGCGCCGAGTCGGTGCAGGACACCCAGGACGCCGAGCAGTCCGAACCACAGTCCGACGCCCAACCGGGCGCCATTTGACCGGTCGCCCGCGGCTCCGTACGCTGGAATGTCGGTGCGCCCTGCGAGCGCGCCGTTCTCACGTGTCCTGAGCCCCCCGGGTGCGAGCCGGGTCACGTCCCGAACGAGAGAGAGCAGCAACGTGGTGTACGCGATCGTGAAGGCCGGTGGCCGCCAGGAGAAGGTCTCCGTGGGCGACATCCTCGTGGTCGACCGGCTGTCAGCCGGTACCGGCGAGACCGTCCAGCTCCCTGCCCTGCTCCTCGTCGACGGGGACAAGGTCACCTCGGACGCCAAGGCGCTGGCCAAGGTGTCCGTCACCGCGGAGGTCGTCCGGGACGAGCGAGGTCCCAAGATCGACATCCTGCGGTACAAGAACAAGACCGGCTACCGCCGCCGCCAGGGGCACCGCCAGGAGCTCACCCGGCTGAAGGTCACCGGCATCAAGTGACCCGGCGCGGCCTCGAGCCGCCCGACCCACATCAGCACATCCAGTAGGACACAGGAGAGGTCATGGCTCACAAGAAGGGCGCGAGCTCCTCGCGCAACGGGCGCGACTCCAACGCCCAGCGCCTGGGCGTCAAGCGCTTCGGCGGCCAGCAGGTCAACGCCGGCGAGATCCTGGTCCGCCAGCGCGGCACGCACTTCCACCCCGGCGACAACGTCGGTCGCGGCAGTGACGACACCCTGTTCGCCCTGGCGGCCGGCGCCGTGAAGTTCGGCATCCGGCGCGGGCGCAAGGTCGTCGACATCGTCGCGGCCGACTGATCCACGCGACCCTGGGGCGCACCGGTCGGTGCGCCCCTTTGTCGTTCCCAGGGGCGTATGCCCCCTCTCAGACCTGAGGAGTTCCGATGGCCAGCTTCGTCGACCGGGTGGTGCTGCACGCCCGCGGCGGTGACGGCGGGCACGGCTGCGCCTCGATCCGGCGCGAGAAGTTCAAGCCGCTGGCCGGCCCCGACGGTGGCGACGGGGGGCACGGCGGCGACGTGATCCTCGAGGTCGACCCCCAGGTCACCACGCTGCTGGACCTGCACCACTCCCCGCACCGTCACGCGACCTCCGGCACGGCCGGTGCCGGGGACGACCGGCAGGGCGCCAACGGCAGCGACCTGGTGGTCCCCGTCCCGGACGGCACAGTGGTCAAGACCGTCGGCGGTGACGTCCTGGCCGACCTGGTGGGCGTCGGCACCCGGTACGTCGTGGCTGCGGGAGGTCGCGGCGGGCTCGGCAACGCCGCGCTCGCCTCCCCGAAGCGCAAGGCGCCGGGCTTCGCGCTGCTCGGCGAGCCGGGCGAGGAGGCCGACGTCGTCGTCGAGCTCAAGTCGATCGCCGACGTCGCGCTGGTCGGCTACCCGAGCGCCGGCAAGTCGAGCCTGGTCTCGGCGATCTCCGCCGCGAAGCCCAAGATCGCCGACTACCCGTTCACCACGCTGGTCCCGCACCTCGGGGTCGTGCAGGCGGGGGCGTCCCGGTACACCGTCGCGGACGTTCCGGGCCTGATCCCGGGCGCCAGCCAGGGCAAGGGGCTGGGGCTGGAGTTCCTGCGGCACGTCGAGCGCTGCGCGGTGATCGTGCACGTCCTGGACTGCGCGACGCTCGAGCCCAACCGCGACCCGATCAGCGACCTGGACGTGCTGCTCAGCGAGCTCGCCACGTACTCCGAGGACCTCGTGTCCGGCGGCGAGGTCCCGATGCTCGAGCGGCCCGCCGTCGTGGTGCTCAACAAGATCGACGTGCCCGAGGCCCGCGAGCTCGCCGAGCTGGTGTGCCCCGAGCTCGAGGCCCGCGGGTTGCGGGTGTTCGAGGTCTCCACGGCCAGCCACGAGGGCCTGCGGCCGCTCACGTTCGCCCTGGCCGAGCTGGCGCGAGAGGCCCGCGAGGCCACGCCGCCGCCCCCGCCGCGCACCGTGCTGCGGCCCGCCGCGGTCGACCAGGCGGAGTTCACCGTGACCCGCCGCGAGGAGGGCACCCACGTCTTCTTCCAGGTGCGCGGGCGCAAGCCGGAGCGCTGGGTGCGCCAGACCGACTTCGCCAACGACGAGGCGGTCGGCTACCTCGCCGACCGGCTGGCCCGGATCGGGGTCGAGGAGGCGCTCTTCGGCGCCGGCGCGACGCCCGGCGCCGAGGTCGTGATCGGCTCCGACGACGACGCGGTGGTGTTCGACTGGGAGCCCACCTTGATGACCGGCGCCGAGCTGCTGGGCGCGCGCGGCACCGACCTGCGCCTGGAGGACCACCACCGTCCGTCCCGGGCGGATCGGCGCCGCGAGCACCACGAGCGGATGGACGCCAAGGCCGAGGCCCGCGCCGAGCTGTGGACCGAGCGCGAGCAGGGCCACTGGTCGGACCCCGCCGAGGACGAGTAGGCGGCGGAGCCCGGACCGGGACCTCCTAGCATGGCCCGGTGATCATCGGACGGGCGGCGGCATGACCGAGGCGCGCGCCGGCGGCATCCGGCTGGGCGTGGACGTGGGCGGCACGTTCACCGACGTGGTCGCGGTGGCGCCCGACGGACGGATCCGCATCGCGAAGGTCCCCTCGACGCCGCGCGACCAGTCCGACGGCGTGCTCGCCGGGTGGGCGGCGCTGGGGGCGAGCCCGCAGGACGTCGCCGCGTTCGCGCACGGCACCACCGTGGCCACCAACGCCCTGCTCGAGCGGCGGGGCGGGCGCACCGCCCTGGTCACGACCGAGGGGTTCCGCGACCTGCTGGAGATCGGGCGCCAGGACCGCCCGTCGCTGTACGACCTGACCCGCGCCCGTCCGACCCCGCTGGTGCCGCGCGACCTGCGCTTCGTGGTGCGCGAGCGGATGGGTCCGGACGGCGTGGTGGTGCCGTTGGACGCCGCAAGCCTGTCCGACGCGGTCGACGCGGTGGCCGCCGCGGACGTCGACGCGGTGGCGGTGTGCCTGCTGTTCGGCTTCCTGCACCCGGACCACGAGCGCCAGGTGGGCGCGGCCCTGCGTGCCGCCCTGCCCGGTGTGGCCGTGTCGATGTCGCACGAGGTGCTGCCCGAGTTCCGGGAGTACGAGCGCACGTCGACCACCGTGGCCGACGCCTACCTGCGGCCGCGGATGGCCGCCTACCTCGAGCACCTCCGGGGCCGGGCGCGGGCCGCGGGCCTGCCCGAGCCCACGGTGATGCAGTCCTCCGGCGGCGTGCTCGACGTGAGCGTCGCGGCGCGCCACCCCGCACGGTTCGTGCTGTCCGGGCCGGCCGGCGGCGTGGTGGGGGCCTCGCACGTCGCGGGGCTCTCCGGGTTCGGCGACGTGCTGACCTTCGACATGGGCGGCACCAGCACCGACGTCGCGCCGGTGGTGGGTGGGGCCGTGCAGCTGACCACCGAGTCGGTGGTCGCGGGGGTGCCGCTGCGGCTGCCGATGGTGGACGTGCACACCGTGAGCGCCGGTGGCGGCTCGGTGGCCTGGGTGGACGAGGGCGGCGCGCTGCGGGTGGGCCCGCAGTCCGCCGGCGCCGACCCGGGGCCGGCGTGCTACGGGCACGGCGGCACCTCGGCGACGGTCACGGACGCGAACCTGGTGCTCGGCGCCCTGCCGGACGGCGCGCGGCTGGGCGGGGACGTGGTGCTGCGCCGTGACCTGGCACTCGAGGCCCTCGCCCGGGTCGGGGCCCGGCTCGGGCTGGACGCGCGGGAGACGGCGCTGGGCGTGGTGCGGGTCGCGGACACCGAGATGGTGCGTGCGCTGCGGCTGATCAGTGTCGAGCGAGGCCTGGACCCGCGGGGCTTCGCCCTGGTGGCGTTCGGCGGGGCAGGCGGCCTGCACGCATGCTCGCTCGCCGAGGAGCTCGGCTGCGCCACGGTGCTGGTCCCGAGGGCGGCCGGGGTGCTCTCTGCGCTCGGCCTGGCGATCGGCGAGGTGCGCCACGACCACGTCCGCTCGTTCGCCGGGCGGTCGGCCGAGGATCTCGAGGCAGGGTTCACCGAGCTGGCGGCCGAGGCGCTGGCACAGCTGCCCGGTGCCGCGCTCACCCGGCAGGCCGACCTGCGCTACGCCGGGCAGTCCTTCGAGCTCACCGTGCCCGGTGCCACCGTCGAGGCCCTGACGACCGCGTTCGGCGAGGCGCACGAACGCCGGTACGGGCACCGGATCGACGACGAGCCCGTCGAGATCGTGAACCTGCGGGTGGTCGCGACGCTCGCAGGAGTGGTCCCCGACCTGCGCGGCAGCGAGCACGCCGCCGTGGGGGTGACCGAGCAGACCGTCGCCAGGACGGTGCTGCTGGACACCGGCGAGGTCGCCGCACGCGTGCACGACCGGACCCGGATGGGCCCGGGCGCGACCGTCACCGGCCCGGCCGTGGTCGAGCTGCCAGAGGCGACCTGCCTGGTGCGGCCCGGCTGGTCCGGCGCGGTCGACGACCTGGGCACCCTGGTGCTGCGACGGGAGGTGCGATGAGCCTGGACCCGATCACCCTGTCGGTGCTGCGCAGTGCGCTCGCCGGGATCGCCGAGGAGATGGGCACCGTGCTGGTGCGCAGCGCGTACTCCTCGAACATCAAGGAGCGGCGGGACTGCTCCGCGGCGCTCTTCGACGCCGACGCGCGCATGGTCGCCCAGGCCGAGCACATCCCGGTGCACCTGGGCGCGATGCCCGAGTCCGTCGAGGCGGTGCGGGCGCGCGGTGCGGCGCCGGGGGAGACCTGGATCCTCAACGACCCGTACACCGGCGGCACGCACCTGCCCGACGTGACGCTGGTGACCCCGGTGGGGATCGACGGCCGGGTGGTGGCGTACGCGGTCACCCGCGCGCACCACTCCGACGTCGGCGGGATGTCGCCGGGGTCGATGCCGGCCACGTCGCGGGACCTGTGGCAGGAGGGCCTGGTGATCCCGCCGGTGCGGTTCACCGACGAGGTCATGGAGCTGGTGTGCGCCAACTCGCGCACCCCGCGGCTGCGCCGGGGGGACTTCCGCGCCCAGGCGGCGGCGAACCGGGTCGGCGGGCAGCGGGTCGTCGAGCTCGCCGCACGCATGGGCCTGGAGACGGTGCTCGCGGGCATGGCCGAGGTGCTCGACTACGCCGAGCGGCGCACCCGGGAGGCGCTGCGTGCCCTGCCGGACGGGGTGTACCGCGCCGCGACCGAGCTCGAGGGCGACGGCGTCACCGACGCCGACATCCCGATCCGGGTCGCGGTGACCATCGACGGCGACCGGGCGGTGATCGACCTGTCCGGGACGGCCGACGCCGTCGACGGGAACGTCAACTGCCCGCTCGCGGTGACGCGGTCGGCCTGCTTCTTCGCGCTGCGCGTCCTGCTGCCCGAGGACGTGCCCGCGTGCGCCGGGACGTACGCGCCCCTGGAGATCCGCGCGCCCGAGGGTTCGCTGGTCAACGCCCGCCCGCCGCACGCCGTGGTGGCCGGCAACGTCGAGACCAGCCAGCGGGTGGCCGACGCGGTGCTCGCCGCGCTCGCCCAGGTCGCCGACGTGCCGGCCGCCGGTGCGGGCACGATGAACAACACCGTGATCGGTGGGCGCGGCTGGACCTACTACGAGACGGTCGCCGGCGGCCAGGGTGCCTCGCGGTCGGGGCCGGGCCCGTCGGGCGTGCACGTGGGCATGACCAACACGCTCAACACCCCGATCGAGGCCCTGGAGCTGGAGTACCCCATGCGCGTCGAGCGGTACGAGCTGGCCGACGGCTCGGGGGGCGCGGGCGCGCACCGGGGCGGCGACGGCGTGGTCCGGGCGATCCGGGTGCTCGAGGACGCCAGCGTGAACCTGCTCACCGACCGTCGCCGCCACGCGCCACCCGGGCTCGCCGGTGGTGGTCCGGGGGCCGTGGGTCGCAACATCCTCGAGGACGACGCCGGTACGCACGAGCTGGCGCCCAAGGTCGCACGGCGGGTGGCCGCGGGTGACGTGGTCACGCTCGTGACGCCCGGTGGTGGCGGTTGGGGCGAGCCCGGCCGGACGCAGGGTCGGTCGGCGGGCGTCGGACCGGGCGGCCCGGTCGGCCGGGCGAGCGACGCCGGGTGACCCGCGACCCGGTCGGCCGTGCCGGCCGGGCGAGCGACGCCTAGGACGGGTGACCCGCCACCCGGTCGGCCACGACGCGTTCGGCGGCGTCGGCCAGGTCGACCGGCCCGCGCGCGAGGGCCTCGGCGAGCGGCCGGTCGGCGGGTCCGATCGGCACGACCGGCCCGATCGCGTCCTGCGCCTCCTGCCAGCCCGGCCCGAGGCTGCCCGCCAGCACCACCACGGGGACCCCCGCGACGCGGGCTGCGGCGGAGACGCCGGCGGGGACCTTGCCGGACAGGGTCTGCCCGTCGACCCGGCCCTCGCCCGTGAGCACCAGGTCGGCCCCGAGCAGGGCATGGGAGAGCCCCACGGCCTCGGCGACCAGCGTCACGCCGGGTGCGAGCCGGGCCCCCGCCGCGAGGAACGCCGCGCCGAGGCCGCCGGCCGCGCCTGCCCCGGGCAGCCCCGCGACGTCATGCCCGCCGGCCCGCAACGCACGCGCCAGGTGCTCCAGGCGGCGGGTGAGCACGGCCACCGCGGTCGGGTCGGCACCCTTCTGCGGCGCGAACACCGCGGCGGCGCCGCGCGGGCCGGTCAGAGGGTTGTCGACGTCCACGGCGACCTCGACCCGGCCGAGGCGCGGGTCCAGTCGGGTGAGGTCGAGTCCGGCCAGGTCCGCCCAGTCGCACCCCGCGGAGGGCCGGACGGGCAGCGCCCGAGCGCCGAGCTCCAGGAGCATCCCCAGCCCGCCGTCGGTGGTCGCCGAGCCGCCCAGACCCACGACCACGCGCCGCGCCCCGGCGTCCCAGGCGGCTCGCAGCAGGTTCGCGACCCCGGTGCTCGACGCTGCCAGGGCATCGCGCTCGTCCGGGGCGATCAGGTCGAGGCCCACGGCCTGGGCCACCTCGACCACGGCGAGGCGGTCGCGGGCCACCCAGCCGATCTGCCCGCGGCGCGCCCTGCCGAGAGCGTCGACCGTGTCGACGTCGAGCAGCTCCCCGCCGAGGGCGTCGGCCACCGTCCGGGCGGTGCCCTCGCCGCCGTCGGCCATCGGGACGAGCGTCACGTCGGCGTCGGGCACCACACGTCGTACCCCCGCCGCCATCGCCTCGGCCGCCTCGCGTGCGCTCATCGACTCCTTGAAGGAGTCCGGGGCGACGACGATCTTCACGCCGCCCAGCCTGGCACGCCCCTTCCCCCCGCGAGTTCGGTGGTGGGCCGCCGAGTCCGGTGGTGGGCTGCCGAGTTCGGTGGTCGCGACCACCGAACTCGAGCCCCACCACCGAACTCGCCGCTCGGGGTGGCGGGCGAGCGGTCGCGGGGCGGACGCGGCCGCGCGTTCGGTGGCGGGCGCGGCAGAATGCCAGGCGTGACCCGAGAGACCCTGGCCGGCGCCCACCGCGTGGTGGTCAAGGTGGGGTCGTCCTCGCTCACCGGTGAGGACGGCCGGCTCGACGTCGACGCGCTGCGCGCCCTGGCGGACGTGCTCGCCGCGCGGCGGGCCGAGGGCCGTCAGGTGGTGCTGGTCAGCTCGGGCGCGATCGCCGCCGGCCTGGGCCCGCTCGGGATGACCGGGCGTCCCCGGGACCTGGCCACCGCCCAGGCCGCTGCCAGCGTCGGACAGGGCCTGCTCATGGCCCGCTACACCGAGGCGTTCGCCAGGCGCGGCCAGCGGGTGGGCCAGGTGCTCCTCACCGTCGAGGACGTGATGCGGCGTGCGCAGTACCGCAACGCGCTGCGCACCCTGGACCGGCTGCTGGACCTGGACATCATGCCGATCGTCAACGAGAACGACACCACCGCCACCCACGAGATCCGGTTCGGCGACAACGACCGGCTGGCCGCGATCGTCTCGCACCTGACCCGTGCCGACGCGCTCGTGCTGCTCTCGGACGTCGACGCGCTGTACACCGCCCCGCCCGACCGGCCCGGCGCGCGCCGGATCGACCGCGTGGCCGGTCCGGAGGACCTGGCGGATGTGCGGATCGGCGGTGCCCGGAGCCGGGTGGGCACCGGTGGCATGGTGACCAAGCTGGACGCGGCCGCGATCGCCACCGGGTCGGGCATCCCGGTGATGCTGACGTCGACCGCGAACGTCGCCGAGGCGCTCGGCGGGGCGCCGGTGGGCACCTGGTTCGCGGCGACGGGCAGCCGCAAGAACGCCCGCCGGCTGTGGCTCGCCCACGCGGCCCGGGCCAACGGCCGGGTGGTGCTCGACGACGGGGCGGTGCGCGCCATCACCGTCGGCAAGAAGTCGCTCCTCGCGGCCGGCATCACCGGGGTGGAGGGCGACTTCGACGCCGGCGACGTGGTCGAGCTGGTCTCGACCGACGGCGTCGTCGTGGCTCGCGGGGTGGTCGCCTACTCCTCGACCGAGCTGCCGCTGCTGCTCGGCAAGTCCTCCGCCGCGCTGCGTGACGAGATCGGGCACGACCGGGAGGTCGTGCACCGCGACCACCTTGCGGTGGTGCGTCACCGGCGTTGAGCGACGACCGTCCGGTGGGCGCCGCCGCCGGACGTACGCCGGTGCTGTCTACCCTGACCCCATGAGCACAGCGACGGCTCCCCAGCCCACCACCGACGTCGAGGAGGCGGTGCGCGAGACCGCCCGCCGGGCCAAGCTCGCGGGTCGGGCGCTCGCCACGGCGACCAGGGCGACCAAGGACGCCGCCCTGCACGCGATGGCCGACGCACTGGTGGCTGCGGCGCCGAGGGTCGTGGAGGCCAACGCCCGCGACCTCGCCGCCGGCCGCGACGCCGGCATGTCGCCCGGGCTGCTGGACCGGCTCGCGCTGACCGAGCAGCGGATCGGCTCGATCGCCGACGCGCTGCGGGAGCTGGCGACGCTGCCCGACCCGGTGGGCGAGGTGGTCCGCGGCTCGACGCTGCCCAACGGCATCCGGCTGCGCCAGGTGCGGGTGCCGATGGGTGTGGTCGGGATGATCTACGAGGCCCGGCCCAACGTGACCGTCGACGCCGCCGGCCTGGCCCTCAAGAGCGGCAATGCGGCGATCCTGCGCGGCGGTTCTGCGGCGCTGCACTCGAACACCGTGATCGTCGAGGTGCTCCGCGAGGCCCTGACCGGAGCCGGCCTGCCCGCCGACGCCGTGCAGTCGATCGACCAGTACGGCCGGGCCGGTGCGGTCGCACTGATGCATGCGCGCGGCCTGGTCGACCTCCTCGTGCCGCGAGGCGGCGCCGACCTCATCCAGACGGTGGTGCGCGAGGCCTCGGTGCCGGTGGTCGAGACCGGCGTCGGCAACTGCCACGTGTACGTCGACGCGAGCGCGGACCCGGCGATGGCGCTGCCGATCGTGATGAACTCCAAGACCCAGCGCGTCGGGGTGTGCAACGCCGCGGAGACCCTGCTGGTGCACGCCGACGCGGCGGCGGGCTTCCTGCCGTCGGCCCTCGTCGCCCTGCACGAGGCCGGTGTGGTGCTGCACGTCGACGAGCGCACCGCCGG
The DNA here is from genome assembly GCA_020444245.1 of Actinomycetales bacterium. Taxonomy (GTDB): domain Bacteria; phylum Actinomycetota; class Actinomycetes; order Actinomycetales; family Cellulomonadaceae; genus Actinotalea. The sequence continues at coordinate 4,872 of JAHLLI010000003.1, read as the reverse complement.
CCTGGCCGGGGACGTGCCCGTGGTGCCGGCCACCGACGAGGACTGGGCGACCGAGTACCTGTCCCTCGACCTCGCGGTGCGCGTGGTGGACGACCTGGACGCCGCGATCGACCACATCCTGCGCTGGTCGTCCGGGCACACCGAGGCGATCGTCACGTCCGACGTCGCGTCGGCCCACCGCTTCACCACGGAGCTGGACTCCGCCGTGGTGGCCGTGAACGCCTCGACCCGGTTCACCGACGGCGGCCAGTTCGGTCTCGGGGCGGAGATCGGCATCTCCACGCAGAAGATGCACGCCCGCGGCCCGATGGGGCTCGCGGAGCTCACGACCACGGTCTGGCACGTGCTGGGCGACGGCCACGTGCGCCCCTGATCCCTCGTCCGGGCGACCCCGGCGGCCGATGGGGTGGTTCTCGCCGGGGGCGGGTGTCGGGGCATGAGACACTGAGGAGTTGTCGTGCCCGCGCCCTCAGCGGGAGCCCCCGAGACCAGGAGGTCGACGTGCACATCGCCCTGTTCGCCGCCGCGCCCGAGCTCGCCGCCAACGCGCAGACCCTGTCGCCCGTCGGGTTCGGCCTGAGCGCGTTCGGCATCCTGGTCGCCCTGCTGCTGCTGACCTTCGCGTTCCGCAACGCGGGCAACCGCCACTGATCCCGGGCTCACAGCGACGGGGCTGCGGGACGCGAGCAGATGACGACACCACGGTGCAGGGTGGGGGTGATGGGGGGCACGTTCGACCCCGTGCATCACGGTCACCTGGTCGCCGCGAGCGAGGTCGCCGCGCGCCTCGAGCTCGATGAGGTGGTGTTCGTCCCCACCGGGCGCCCGTCGCTCAAGGACCACCCGGTGGTCACCGAGCCCGAGCACCGGTACCTGATGACGGTGATCGCCACGGCTGCGAACCCCCGGTTCACCGTCAGCCGGGTGGACATCGACCGTCCGGGAACCACCTACACGGTGGACACGTTGAGCGACCTGGCGGCGCAGCGCCCCGGCGCCGACCTGTACTTCATCACCGGGGCCGACGCGATCGCGAAGATCGCGGCGTGGAAGGACGTCGACCGGTTGTGGTCGATGGCACAGTTCGTGGCAGTGACCCGACCCGGTCACCGGCTGACCCTCGACGGGGTTCCGGCCGGGGCGGTGACCGAGGTCGAGGTCCCGGCGCTGTCCATCTCCTCGACCGACTGCCGGCGCCGGGCCCGCGCCGGGGAACCGGTGTGGTACCTGGTGCCGGACGGCGTCGTCCAGTACATCGCCAAGCACGGTCTGTATCGAGGTCAGGATGACTGAGCAGTTCCCCGGGGAGTGGGGTGAGCGCCGACGTCGCCGCGAGGAGGAGCGGCAGCGGCAGCTCGCCGAGCAGCCGGGCGTGCCAGCCGGCCCGGACGGTGGGACGTCGCGGTCGAACGGCGCCGCGAACGGCACCACCTCGAACGGCGCGGCCGCCTCGCGGCGGGACCTGCGTCGGCGCGCGTCGGAGGACGGGGCCCCCGAGCCCCCTGCGGCGCCGGCTCGGCCGAACGGCGACGGACGCGGTGTGTCGTGGTCGTCGACGGCGCGCCGTTCCGACGCCCCGACCACCCAGACGGCCCGCGTGAACGTCCCGACGCGGCCGGCGTCGTCGGCCCCGGCCCCGGCCGGGCGGACCGAGCAGCCGGTCCGGTCCCGCCGCCAGCTGCGGGAGGCCACCGGCGAGCGGCCGCAGGTCGGTATCACTCCGCCGCCCGGAACCGGCGGGGTGCGCCGACTGGGCCCTGACGGGCGCCTCGCGCCGGTGGAACCCGCGGACGGCGCGACGGAGCTGCCCTCCGCGAAGGAGCGTTCCCAGGCATTGCGCGCGCAGGCCGAGCGGGCCCGCGCCGAGCGCGAGCAGGTGGCCCAGGAGCGGGTGCGGGCCGCCCAGCAGCGTGCGGCGCGGGAGCGTCTGGAGCGCGAGCGCGCCGAGCAGACCCGCGCGCAGGAGCAGCGTGCCGCCCGATCGATCCAGGAGCGTGCCGAGCTGGCCCGCCGGGCCGAGGCGGAGCGTGTGGCCCGGGAGCAGGCGGCCCGGGAGCGGGCCGACCAGCTCGCGCGCGAGCGGGCCGAGGCGCAGCGTCTGGAGCGCGAGCGTGCCGAGCACGCCGCGCGTGAGCAGGCCGAGCGCGAACGTGCTGCGCTCGAGCAGGCCGCCCTCGAACGTGCCGAGCGGGCTCGTGCGGCGCAGGCCGAGCAGGCGGCGCGTGAACGCGCCGAGCGTGCGGCTCGGGCCAGGGCCGAGCAGACCGAGCGTGAGCGTGCGGCGCGCGCGGAGGCTGAGCGCGCCGCGCTCGAGCTGGCTGAGCGTGAGCGCGCCGAGGCGGCCGAGCGTGAGCGTGCGGAGCTGGCCGCGCGTGAGCAGGCGGAGCTGGCCGCGCGTGAGCAGGCCGAGCGTGAGCGTGCGGCGCGCGCGGAGGCCGAGCGGATCGTGCAGGAGCGCACCGCTCAGAAGCGGGCCGAGCGTGCGCGCGAGGAGCAGGCTCGCGAACGCGGCGCCGCCGCGCGGCGCATGGTCAGCCGACCCCAGGTCGCACCGGACGTCGAGCCGCCGGTCTCGATCCCGGTGGGCACGGTGTCGATCGACAACCCCACCGAGGCCGTGGTCGACGAGGCCGTCCTCCAGGCCGCGCGGGAGCGGCTCGCGGAGCTGCGCGCGGAGCGGGTGGCGCGCGAGAGCGCGGCGCGCGAGCGGATCCTCGCGGCCGAACGGAACCATCCGACGGCGGAGGACGCGCACCCGGACGAACCCCCGGTCAGCCGGCTCGGCTCGGACGTCGACGGCGCGCCCGCGGTGCCGCTGTGGCCGGCGCTGCCCGAAGCGGGGCCGGATAGCGCCTCCGGTGCCCAGGCCGCGGTGATGACGCGGCGCGGGTTCGGGGACGAGGCCGAGCTCGCGGCGGCCGACGCCGCGGGGGAGCACGACGAGGACGAGCTGCCGGCGCGGCCGTACTCGTGGCTGCACTGGGTCGCGCTGATCGCCGTCGCGTTCGTGCTCGGGATGCTGATCGTGATGGTCATCACGCGTGACGCGGGCGCTACGACCCAGGGTGCTGCCGCCCCGGTCGCCGCGGTGCTGAGCATGGTCCCGGGAGCCCTATGACGGCGTCGCCCCGCGCGCTGGAGCTGGCCCTGGCGGCGGCACGAGCCGCGTCGTCGCGCAAGGCCGCCGAGATCATCGCCCTGGATGTCAGCGACCGTCTGGTGCTCACCGACGTCTTCCTCATCGCGTCGGGGACCAACGAGCGGCAGGTCGGTGCGATCGTCGACGCCGTCGAGGAGTCGCTGCACGCCCTGGGCTCCAAGGCGGTGCGTCGCGAGGGAGTGCGCGAGGGGCGCTGGGCGCTCCTCGACTTCGGGGAGGTCGTGGTGCACGTCCAGCACGCCGAGGACCGCGTCTACTACGCGCTCGAGAGGCTGTGGGCGGACTGCCCGCTGATCGAGCTGCCGGCGGACGCGCGCGGCGGCGACGGGGACGCGGCGTGACCGCCCGCGCGGTCGCGCTGTGGCGGCACGGCCGCACCGCGTACAACGCCGAGGGCCGGATGCAGGGGCAGGTCGACGTCCCGCTCGACGACGTCGGCGCCTGGCAGGCTGTCCAGGGTGCCCAGCACCTCGCCCAGCGCCTGCGCCCGGCCCGGATCATCACGTCGGACCTCAGCCGTGCCCGGGCGACCGCCGAGGCGCTCGCGGACCTGGTGGACCTTGAGGTCGAGACCGATCCGCGGCTGCGCGAGCGGTGCTTCGGCGACTGGGAGGGTCTGACGATCGACGAGATCCGCGATCGCTGGCCCGAGCAGTACGAGGTCTGGCGGGCGCAGGGCGACCCCCAGCGGACGGGCGCCGAGACCCGCGCGCAGGTCGCCGAGCGGGTGGCGGCCGCCGTCGCGGAGCACGCCGAGACCGTCGCCGGCGATCAGACCCTGGTGGTGGTCGCGCACGGGTCGGCGATCAACCTCGGCGTCACGCGGCTGCTCGGGCTGGAGGCCGGATGGCGGGGGATGGGCGGTCTGCACAACGCCCACTGGTCGCTGCTGCGCCCGAGCGGTCGGCGCCCGGGGACGTGGTACCTCGAGGCGCACAACCTGGGCCCGACGGTCGCGATCGACGACTGGAACTCCGGCATCCCGGCCGAGGTCCTGCCCTCCTCGACTGCCGACGCGCTGCGTTCCTGAGGTCGGCGCCGGACGCGGTCGCGGATTGGCCCAGACGGGCCGGCGTGGCCTAGACTGCAGGTCGCCCTCCGGGGCGACGGGGCTGTGGCGCAGCTGGTAGCGCACCTGCATGGCATGCAGGGGGTCAGGGGTTCGAGTCCCCTCAGCTCCACCGAGAAAGTGCAGGTCAGAGGCCGTTTCCCCGATTGGGGAGGCGGCCTCTTGGTCTGGGGTGGACTGAAAGTGGACACGTCGGTCCGTTCGGGCTGCGGTGGCGTTTGCCCTGGTCAGCGCCCGAATCCGCCGCGAGAACCGTCGACGCGCGCATGTGGTTCGAGTCACCTCTGCCTTGCGTGGGGTTCGTGTTGCCGCAACCCAACCTTGACCGGACCCACCGCGACCGCGGAGCTGTCCGTGCAGCGGCGAACCTATGCGGTCCGTTGGTGCGGTTCGCGGCGCTGGTGCGCGGCGCGTCCGAACGGGTGACTCGGGCGCTGACTTGCGGCACTCAGCTCCTTGACTCGGGTAGCGTCCGGCCCGCGTGGGTCTTGGGACTCGGTTGTCAGGGGGGCGTGGTCAGTGAGTAGCGCGTGGAAGTCCACCAGTGGCTCTGTCGGCCTCGGTGGAAGCCGCCTGGGTCGAGTCCGGCTGAGCCGTCCCGGCGTGTCCGGAGACTCGGTTCGTTGAGTCACCCGGCTTCTGG
>JAHLLI010000002.1 GCA_020444245.1 Actinomycetales bacterium | reverse complement strand
GTGGGGCTCGGTGAACGGGTGGGGCTCGGTGAACGGGTGGGGCTCGGTGAACGGGTGGGGCTCGGTGAACGGGGTGCCGACGATCTCGTCCGCCGTCACCAGGTGGTCCAGCGAGGCCAGCACCCGCGCCTTGTCGACCAACGTCTCCAGCACCGGCCAGACGTCCACCGGCTCGGCCGGGACGGTGTTCTCGAGCTGGGCGGTGTAGCCGAACGCCGCGTAGAGCTCCTCGGCGAGCTCGGCAGGCAGGTCTGCCTGGCGCAGGAGCTCCAGGTCACGCTCGTCGCGCTCGTCGAGGCGCACCCGCAACCCGCGCTCCTCGGCGACCTCCTCGAGCAGCCGCCACGACTCCGAGCCGGGCGCCCCGGCCATCAGCAGGCGGTCGCGCAGGTACCACGTGGGCTGGACCGCGGCGGCACCGGGCCGCTGCACCGCGGTGTCGGGGTCGAGACGCAGCAGCCGCCCCGTCCAGCTCCGGGGCAGCCCGTCCGCCGAGCCGTCCGCCGCTGGGCGCTTGTCGTCCACCATCCGTGCCTCCTCGTCCGTGCGGGTCCGGGTCCCCGCTGCGCTACAGCTCGATGACGGGTGTGCTCACTGTCGGGCCGGTGCCGTCCGTGCGGCGCAGCACCAGGCTGGCCGGCCCGGCGGGCACGTCCTCCAGGACGAAGCAGCCCTCGTCGTCCGACTCGGCGTGGATCTCCGCGTCCGGGCGGAAGAGCGTGATCTCGCACCGCATCGCCGGGGCGATCCAGCCGTCGACCCGGACGCCGCCTTCGCCGGGCGACATGGTGATCATGACGGTGCACGGGTCGGCCGTGAAGGTGACGGTCCGCGCGGTGACGGTCTCCTCGCCGCGCAGGGCGAGCTCGGGCGTCTCGACCCGGACCAGCTCGACCAGCTCGGACTCCAGCCCGTCGAGGGTGATGGCGAACAGGGCGCGGTCGGCGAGCCCGTCGGGTACCGGGTCGACCTGGCGCACCACGCGGCCCAGGTCCGCGAGCAGGGCGCGGTCACGGTCGTCCATCGGGTCCTGTGGCGAGTACTCGCTCATGACCACTCCCACCTCTCGTCGTCATCGAGCAGGGCTCGAAGCTTGGCCAGGCACCGGCCACGGGTGACGCCCACGGCCGTGACCTTCATGCCGGTCACCTCGGCGATCGCGCGGTAGTCGGGCCGGTCGGCGGCGGCCACGAAGCGCAGGATCTGCTGGCATCTCTCGGGCAGCCGGCCGAACAGGTGCCACAGCACGCGGTCGCGCTCGGTGGCGAGCGTCTGGGCCTCCGGGCCGGGGCCGGCGGAGGGGAGCTCGTGGCGCTCGTCGGCGTCGTCCGGGAGCTCGGTGGTCCGCGCGGCCTCGCCACGGTGGCGGCGGACCGCGAGCCAGGCGGCGCGGCGCGCGCTGACCAGCAACCAGGACAGGGCCGCCTCGGGCTCGCGGATCGACTCGACGTTGCGCACGAAGGCGACCCAGACGCCCTGGACCACGTCGTCGGCCGCGTCCCGCTCGACACCCTGGCCACGCACCACGTGCCACAGCAGCGGGGTCGTCTCCCGGACGAAAGCCTCGAGGGCGGCGGGGTCACCGTCGCGGTAGGCGACGAGCGCGTGCGCCGCGCGGTCCGAGAGGGTCATCGCCTCCGCCTGGTCCGTCACCGCAGGGGATACCCGGCGGCCCCGGCGGTGCCGGGCTTGCGAGACTACGGGCCGCGCGTCGTGAGCGACAAGGGTGTGACGGCGCCAGGCACCCACCGTGCGCGCACCGCGGCACGTGACGGCCGTGCCCGCAACGCCCATCGGGCACCCACCTTCCACCGCGGACACCTCACGCGTCCTCTCACCGGTCAGGAGCACGCCATGGGCGGTACGTGACACCGGAGCGTCGGCCCCACGGTGTGATCTGCGACACGCCCCGCGCAGGCCCCGTCGCGATCCGTCCGGTGGCGCCAGTGCCCGGCCCGCGGTCGCCTTCCCCGGCCCCCGAGCCCCTCGGGCCACCTCCGGGGCCGCGTGCCAGCGCGACGTCACCCCAGCCGCGGGTGCAGGATGCGATCCGCGCCCACCCGCGCCCCACCCACTGCGAGGAGCACCCGTGACCCACCCTCTGGACGCCGCCGGCTCCGTCGAGCTGGCCGTGGCCGACCGCGACGGCCTGGACGAGTCGCGGCACCTCGGCGCAGCGGTCCTGGTCGACGCCGACGGGGCGGTGCTGGAGTCCCACGGGGACATGACCGCGACGGTCTACCCGCGCTCGTCCCTCAAGCCGTTCCAGGCCGAGGTCTCGCTCGAGGCCGGCGCGCCGCTCACCGCGGTGCAGCGCGTGCTGGCCTGCGCGAGCCACGCGGGCACCGACGCCCACGTCGAGGTGGTCGAGGGCGTGCTCGCCGCGGCGGGACTGGACGCCGACGCGCTCGGCTGCCCGGTCGCCGCGCCGCTGGACCCCGCCACGGCGGCCCGCGTGGAGCCGAGCCGGCTGCGGATGAACTGCTCGGGCAAGCACGCCGCGTTCCTGTCGGCGTGCGTGGCCTCCGGCTGGGACCCGGACACCTACCTCGCACGAGAGCACCCGCTCCAGCGCGCCGTGCTCGCCCGGGTCGAGGAACGGTGCGGCGAGCACGTCGCGCACACCGGCACCGACGGGTGCGGCGCCCCGGCGCACGCCCTGACCCTGCCCGCCCTGGCGCGCGGCGCGGCGGGCCTGCTGGGTCCGGGCAGCGCACTCGCCGACGACATCCGCGCCCATCCGTGGGCGCTGGACGGGCCGGGTCGCGCGAACACCCGCACGGTCGAGGCGACCGGCGCGGTGGCCAAGGTCGGCGCGGAGGGCTATCTGGTGGTCGTGGCGCCGAACGGCGCGACCGTCGCACTGCGTGCGCTGGACGGGGCCCAGCGGGTCACCACCTTCGTCGCGCTGTCGCTGCTGGCCCGGGCCGGGGCCCTGGACCCCGACGTGGTCGCGCCGCTGGTCGAGGAGCTGACGCCCGCCCCGCTCGGCGGCGGGCAGGTGGTCGGCCGCTGGCGGTTGCTCGTCTGATCACCCGGGTCGGCGGCGCCACCGCGCCCCGCGACGACGCGACGGCCCGGCCCCCGCGCGGGGACCGGGCCGTCGGACGTCAGCGGTGGTCAGCTCTCGTCGGACTCGACCAGGAGGTTGCGCGTCTTCTTCGGGTCGAGCGGGATGCTCGGGCCCATCGTCGTCGCGACGAACGCCTTGGTGATGTAGTGGCCCTTCGAGGACGCCGGCTTGAGCCGGAGCACCTCGTCCAGAGCGGCCGCGTAGTTCTCCACCAGCGCGGTGTCGGAGAACGAGACCTTGCCGATGATGAAGTGCAGGTTCGCGTGCTTGTCGACGCGGAACTCGATCTTGCCGCCCTTGATGTCGGACACGGCCTTGGCCACGTCCATCGTCACGGTGCCGGTCTTCGGGTTCGGCATCAGGCCACGCGGGCCGAGCACCTTGCCGAGCCGGCCGACCTTGCCCATCAGGTCCGGGGTGGCGACCGCGGCGTCGAAGTCCGTGTAGCCGTCCGCGACCTTGGCGATGAGCTCGTCGCCGCCGACCTCGTCGGCGCCGGCGTCCAGCGCCTGCTGGGCGCGCTCGCCCTGGGCGAAGACGATCACCCGGGCGGTCTTGCCGGTGCCGTGCGGGAGGTTGACGGTGCCGCGGACCATCTGGTCGGCCTTGCGGGGGTCGACACCGAGGCGGAAGGCCACCTCGACCGTCGCGTCGTACTTGGTGGGCGAGCTCTTCTGCGCCAGGCGGATCGCCTCGAGCGGCGCGTAGAGCTGGGTCCGGTCGATCGTGGCCGCCGCTGCGCGGTAGGCCTTGCCGTGCTGTGCCATGCGTGTCTCCTTCGAGTCGTGGTCGTCGGGCCGCACAGGGGCCCTGCCACTGGGGGCGCGCCGGGCGGCGCGCCACGGGTGATGCGTCAGTCGGTGACCGTGATGCCCATCGACCGCGCGGTGCCGGCGATGATCTTGGCCGCGGCCTCGATGTCGTTGGCGTTCAGGTCGGACATCTTGGTCTGGGCGATCTCGCGCACCTGGGCACCGGTGATCGAGGCGACCTTGGTGGTGTGCGGGGTCGGCGAGCCCTTGGCGACGCCGGCGGCCTTCTTGATCAGCTCGGCGGCCGGCGGGGTCTTGAGGATGAAGGTGAAGGAACGGTCCTCGTAGACCGTGATCTCCACCGGCACGACGTTGCCGCGCTGCGACTCGGTCGCCGCGTTGTACGCCTTGCAGAACTCCATGATGTTGACGCCGTGCTGACCCAGCGCCGGGCCGATCGGCGGGGCGGGATTCGCGGCACCGGCGTTGATCTGGAGCTTGATCAGGCCGGCGACCTTCTTCTTCGGGGGCATGTGCCTTCCGTTCCATCCGTGGGCCGACGCCGTGGGCGATGACCCGGTTGCAGTGCCGGCGAGCGGTTGCCCGTCGGCGGGTGTGCCGTCCGGTCAGATCTTCGCGACCTGGTTGAACGACAGCTCGACCGGGGTCTCCCGGCCGAAGATCGAGACGAGCACCTTGAGCTTCTGCGCCTCGGCGTTGATCTCCGAGATCGTCGCCGGCAGCGTGTCGAACGGGCCGTCGGTGACCGTGACCGACTCGCCGACGGTGAAGTCGACCTGGATGGCCGGCGCACCTGGCGTCGACTTCGCGGCGGACTTCTCCGGAGCCGGCGCCAGCATCGGGGCCAGCATCCCGAAGACCTCGTCCAGGGTCAGCGGCACGGGCTGGTGGGTCTGCCCGACGAAGCCCGTCACGCCCGGGGTGTGGCGCACCGCACCCCACGACTCGTCGGTGAGGTCCATGCGCACCAGCACATAGCCGGGGATGCGGACCTTGCGCACCACCTTGCGCTGGGAGTTCTTGATCTCCACGACCTCTTCCATGGGGACCTCCACCTGGTAGATGAAGTCCTCCATGTTCAGCGACTGGATGCGGTTCTCCAGGTTCGCCTTCACGCGGTTCTCGTAGCCCGCGTAGGAGTGGATGACGTACCACTCGCCGGGCTGGCGGCGCAGCTGGGTCTTGTACTCGGCGATCGGGTCGACGACCTCCTCCGGCTCCTCGGCCTCGGGCGCTTCGGCCTGCGGCTCATCGGCCTGCGGCTCGTCGGCCTCGTCCGCGGCGGCGTCGTCGGACTCGACGTCCTCGCTCACCTCGGCGGCCTCGTCGGACTCGACGTCCTCGCTCACCTCGTCGGCCTCGGCGGCGACGACCTGCTCCTCGGCCTCGACAGCCTCGTCCGCGGCCTCGTCGGGCACGACGAGCTCGTCCTGCGGCTCCTGGGGCTCTGTCGACACGGTGCTGACCTGCTCTCTGCTTGCGATAGGTGGTGGTCGGGGTCGGGTCGGCTCAGCCGCCGAACACCAAGCGCATCAGCGACCCGACGCCCAGGTCGACGACCGTGACGAAGGCCATGACCACCGCCACGAACACCAGCACGACGGCGGTGTACCGCAGCAGCTCGGCCCGGGTGGGCCGCACGACCTTCTTCAGCTCGCCGATCACCTGGCGGAAGAACAACGCGATCCGGGCGAAGAGCCCCCGGCGGGCGCCGTCCTTCGACGACGACTTGCCGCTGGTGCGGGCGCGTTCGCTCACGTGGTGTCCTCGGATCTCGTCTGGTGCTCCAGGCGACGACGCCCGGGGACGTCCCCCGGGGCGCGAAGCCTGCGATCAACGCAGGGCAGGAGGGACTCGAACCCACAACCGCCGGTTTTGGAGACCGGTGCGCTGCCAATTGCGCCACTGCCCTTCGCGATGACGTCGTCGTGCGGGCATGCCGCAGCATGACGGACGTCTACCGCCAGCGGACGAGTGTACGTGGTCTGCAGGCCCAGGTCGAACCCTGCCCGGCACCAGCACGCGGACGGACTCGGCACGTCGCAGCGACGGCTCTGCGAGGATGGGGACCGTGAGCGAGCACCCCACCACCAAGCCCCGCATCTCGACCCGCATCGGCGCGATCGCCGAGTCGGCCACCCTGGCCGTGGACGCGAAGGCGAAGGCCCTGAAGGCCGCCGGGCGACCGGTGATCGGCTTCGGCGCCGGCGAGCCGGACTTCCCGACGCCGGACTACATCGTCGAGGCGGCCGTCGCCGCCTGCTCGGTGCCGGCGAACCACCGCTACACGCCCGCGGCGGGCCTGCCCGACCTGCGCCAGGCGATCGCGGACAAGACGCTGCGCGACTCCGGCTACCAGGTCGCACCGTCCCAGGTGCTGGTCACCAACGGCGGCAAGCAGGCCGTGTACGAGGCCTTCGCCACGCTGGTCGACCCGGGCGACGAGGTGCTCCTGCCCGCGCCGTACTGGACCACCTACCCCGAGGCGATCCGGCTGGCCGGAGGCGTCCCGGTCGAGGTGTTCGCCGGCGCCGACCAGGGTTACCTGGTCACCGTCGACCAGCTCGAGGCGGCGCGGACCGAGCGCACCAAGGCTCTGCTGTTCTGCTCGCCGTCCAACCCGACCGGCGCCGTCTACTCCCCGGAGCAGACCGAGGCGATCGGCCGCTGGGCGCTCGAGCACGGGATCTGGGTCATCACCGACGAGATCTACGAGCACCTGACCTACGACGACGCGGTCTTCACGCCGATGGTGCGTGCGGTGCCCGACCTCGCCGACACCACCGTCGTGCTCAACGGTGTCGCGAAGACCTATGCGATGACCGGCTGGCGGGTCGGCTGGATGATCGGCCCGGCCGACGTCGTCAAGGCCGCGACCAACCTGCAGTCGCACCTGTCGTCCAACGTGGCCAACGTGTCCCAGCGCGCCGCGATCGCCGCCGTGACAGGCGACCTGGCGGCCGTGGCCCGGATGCGCGAGGCCTTCGACCGCCGCCGCCGGACCATCGTGGAGATGCTCTCGGCGATCGACGGCGTGGTGTGCCCCACGCCCAAGGGTGCGTTCTACGCCTACCCGAGCGTCGAGGGCGTGCTGGGCCGCACCATCCGCGGCGTCACGCCCACCACCTCGGCAGAGCTGGCCGCGCTCATCCTCGACGAGGTCGAGGTCGCGGTGGTGCCCGGCGAGGCGTTCGGGCCGAGCGGGTACCTGCGGCTGAGCTACGCGCTGGGCGACGAGGACCTGGTCGAGGGCGTGGGCCGCATCGCCACCCTGCTGGGCGAGGCTCGGTAGCCGGCATGCTGCCTGCGGCGCCCGCAGGGGTGCTGCTGATGCCGGGCGCGGGCGGCGACCCCGACAACCCCACGCTCGTCGCGGTGGCCGACGCGGTCGAGGCGGCCGGGGTGCCCGCGCGGCTGTTCGGGTTCGGGTCGCCGGACCGGGGTGGCTTCGGGCCTGCGCCGGCACGCACCGCGGTCGCCCGGATCCGCGCCGAGGCCGACCGCTGGGCCGCCGAGCTGGGCGTGGAGCCGCGGCGGCTGGTGCTGGGCGGGCGGTCGTTCGGCGGGCGGATGGCGTCGGTCGCGGTCGCCGAGGGGCAGCCGGCGGCCGGGCTGGTGCTGCTCAGCTACCCGCTGCACCCACCGGGCAAGCCTGAGAAGCTGCGCGTCGAGCACCTGCCGCAGGTCGGGGTCCCGGTGCTCGCCGTGTCCGGCGCGACCGACCCGTTCGGCTCACCGGCGGAGCTGGCCCAGCACCTCACCGCGCTCCGCGGGCCCCTCACCCACGTCACCGTCGACGGACCCCACGTGCCGCGCGACCCGGTGGCGGTCGCCGATGCCGTGGTCGCCTGGCTGACCGGGCCCGGCGCCGGCTGAGGGCCGCGCGCCCACGAGGACACCGACGACCACGACCGCGCCGCCGGCGAGTTCGAGCCACGACGGCACCTCGCCGAGCACCAGCCATGCGACCAGCAACCCCGTGACGGGCACGAGCATCGAGAACGGCGCGACCGTCCCGGCGGCATGCCGGGCCAGCAGCCACGTCCAGGCGCCCGACCCGACCACCGTCGCCACCAGGCACGTGTAGGCCAGCCCGAGCCAGGCCGGCAGCGCGGACGGGCTCAACGCGCCCTGCCACGACGCGGCGATCTCGGCCGGGCCCTCGACAACGATCGACAGCGCGAGCATCGGCACCGGCACCACCACGGACATCCACAGGGTCAGGTGCAGCGGTCTCGGCGGACGGGCCTGGCGGCTGGCGAGGTTCCCCCCGGCCCAACCCAGGGCACCGACCAGCACGAGCAGGAACGGCCAGAGCGCCGCGGCCTGGGCCCGCGAGACCCCGACGAGCACCATGCCGAGCACCGCGACCGCGATGCCGGCCCACTGGCGAGCCCCGACCCGCTCGCGCAGAAGGGCCCGGCCGAGCACGAGGGTCAACGGCGCGGACATCTGGAGCACGAGCGATGCCAGACCGGTCGGCATCCCGGCGGCCATGCCCCAGTACAGGAACGTGAACTGCACCACGCCGAACCCGAGGCCGTAGCCGATCAGCCACCGCACGGGCACGTCGGGCCGCGGGACCAGCAGGACCGTCGGCACAGCGATCAGCGCGAAGCGCAGAGCGACCAGGAACAGCGGCGGGAACTGGCCGAGCGAGGCGTGGATCGCCAGGAAGTTCACGCCCCAGATGACGGCGACTCCGGCCGCGAGGAGGCGATGACGGGGAGGCACGGGGCCATCGTCGGCGAGAAGCAGTCTGAAGGTCCATCGCGAGTCCTGTACATGACTGTTTAGGCTTCCTTCATGGAACTCCGCCACCTGGAGCTGTTGCGGGAGCTGGCCGACCGCGGCACGGTGACCGCGGTCGCCGAGGCCACCTACCGGTCGCCCTCGGCGGTGAGTCAGCAGCTGCGCTCGGCCGAGCGTGCGTTCGGCACGCGACTCGTGGAGCCCGACGGCCGTCGACTCCGGCTCACCGCGGCGGGTCGGCTGCTCGCCGAGGGGGCAGTCGACGTCGCGACGACCCTCGCGCACCTGCAGCGCGACCTGGACCACCTGCAGGGCGCACCGAGCGGGGTCGTGCGGGTCGCCGGGCTCCCGAGCGCGATGGAGTTCCTCACCCCGGGCCTGCTGACCCGGTTCGCCGGCACCGCCATCGACGTGCGGCTGACCGACGAGGACGTCGCCGAGACGGACTTCGCACGCCGCGCCTCGGACCACGACATCGTGATCGGGCACAGCCTCGCCGCCTCCCCCGCGGGCGCGGAGGGGCTCGAGGTCACGCTCGTCGCCCTCGAGCCGCTCGACGTCGCACTCCCTGCCCGCCACCCGCTCGCCGGGCGCGACTCGGTCGCCGCCGCCGACCTCGCGGGCGAACGCTGGATCGGCGTCCCCGAGGGCTTCCCCTTCGACACCGTTCGGCTCGCGATCGAGACCCAGGCCGGCCGCCAGCTCGACGTCGTCCAGCGGATCCGGGACAACCGCGTCGTCGAGGCGCTGGTCGCCGCCGGGCTCGGGTGCGCCCTGCTGCCTCGGTTCACCACACGGGTCCGCCCCGACGTGCGCCTCGTGCCGTTGGCCGACGTCAGGTCGCGTCGTTCGATCGTCGCGCTGTCCCGGCCCGATCGGCTCGAGCGCGCCGCCACCCGCGCCGTGCTGGACGCCCTCGTGCGCATCGGCGGAGCAGCCGGCGCGGCCGTCGTGGACGGGCCGGCGCCAACGAGCTGACGGCTCCCGGCCACGGTGCAGCGCGAACTCGATTCGCGGTCAGCAGCTGGGGTTGGTGGGGTCCTGGGCGCAGGTCCCGGCGATCAGGTGGGTGTGCAGCTCGCGGATCTCGAAGTCGTGGGAGGTCGAGACCGTGGTCGCGGTGCCCGGCACCTCACGCACGGTGGGATCGGCACCCACCGTGTAGGTCGCCGCCCACGTGGTGGTCAAGGTGACCTGCCCGGTGCCCACATGACGGTAGGCGTAGGCCACGTCCTGATCGGGATAGGCATGCCCCGGACTCGTGGTCGTGAACGGGGCACCGTCCCCACCATCTGGCCCGAAGTCCCAGGTGAACGCCACCGGGGACACCGTGAACACGACCGGGACCCCCAACAACGTGGTGGACAGCACCTGCGGGGTGTCGTCGGTGAACGCGATCGTGTCCATCTGCACCAACACCTCCTCGGCATCGGGCTGCACCCGCAACGGTGACGGGGCCACCGGCAACCGGCGGAACTCGGCCAACACCTGATCACCCGACGGCACCGGCCCACCCGCGCACGACACGTCAGCGACCATCCGCCACTCACCCCACCGGACGAACCCCGAGGCCCGGTCCCGACGCCACGTCGGCAAGATCACCGGCGCCTGCCCACACACGTCCGAGTGATCACGCACCACCCCGTCCGAACACGGGAACAACCCCTCGAACCCCTCACCAGCCGACAACACCCCACACGCCTCAGCCCGCATGAACTCCACCAACACCGGACCCACCACCCGCACCGGCACCGGCTCCACCGGCCGGGCCGGACCCCGCCGCTCCTCCGAGGCGGTCGCCTCGGCGCCGTCGTCGGTGAGATTCGTGGTCACCTGGGGGACCGGCTCGCTCTGCGCTGGGGCGCTCGAAGTGGCCGTGGAAGTCGCACCTGCATCGCCCACATCGGCAGCGCTCGCGGCGACTGGCGCAGCGAGCGCGACCACCAGTGCGGTCGCGCCCACGACCGCCCGGAGGACGCCGAGACCGCGGTTCGCTGCTGCCGCGGGCTTCACTTCGACCACCCCAGCAGCGAGGGCACGTCCTCACCTGGGTCGTACGCGTCCCCCGCACGAAGGAGCCAATCGGGTCCCTCGCGACGCAGCACGAGCAAGACCTGCGCAGTCGCGGAGTCGTGCTCCTTCGACCACGACCCGTCGCTCACGTACTCCTGCGTGGTGGGTTTCATCACATCAAGGACCACTGCGTAGGCCAGCGGGTTGAGCTCCTTCACGAACGTCGCTGTCGCCCGAGTGTCACCGTCCTGACGGAAGACGTGCCCGTCGGCAGCTCCACTCCGGGCCATGGCCACCGTGTTCGCGCAGAACTCGCAGTCGTCGGTGCTCAGGCGTTCCCACTCGGTGGTGTCGTTGGTCTCCAGCACGTACCGGTACAGGTCCCGCAAGAACCACACCGCCGCGGCCTTGGCACCCAGCTCACCGGTGCCCTCCCACAGCTCAGGCTTGCCCGGCAACCCCACCGCCGGACCCATCGACGCCGTCGGCGACACCGTCAGACTCGGCGGCACCGTGATCACCTGAGGCGGCCCCTCCGGGCTGCACCCCGCCAACACCACCACCGACGCCACAACCCCGCACCACAACCACCGCACGCCTCGCACCACGCCCCCCGCAGGCCCGACACCCCTAGCCCGCACGACCCTTCCACACCCCCACCCACCCACGGGCGCAATCCACAGGGCCGATTCCGAGGGCGCGTCGCGGTGCCCGCGGGGGACGACCCCACGAGGCCAGCGGGGACAAGACCCCGCCCGCACCGCAGGCCGACTAGCCGTCCGACCGAGCACGGCATCAACCGATCGGTGGACCCGAAGACTGACCGGACGATGCTCCCGCCGGACAACCCCTCCCGGCCAGGCTGGATGTCATGAACACACCAGCCGTCCTCGTGCAGGACCTGCACAAGCACTACGGCGACAAGCACGCCGTCGATGGCCTGGACCTGCGGGTCGAGCAGGGCGAGATCTTCGCCGTGCTCGGTCCCAACGGTGCGGGCAAGACCACCACCGTCGAGATCCTCGAGGGCTACCGCAAGCGCGACCGCGGGACCGTCCAGGTGCTCGGCGAGGACCCGCAGCACGCCGGGCGCCTGTGGCGGAGCCGGATCGGGATCGTCCTGCAGTCCGCGGACGACCACGCCGAGCTCACCGTCTCGGAGATGGTCCGCCACCACGCGGCCTTCTACCCGGGCGCCCGCGACGCCGACGAGGTGATCGACGCCGTCGGGCTCGCCGACAAGGCCCGGACCCGCACGCGCGCCCTGTCCGGCGGTCAGCGCCGCCGTCTGGATGTCGCCCTCGGCATCATCGGGAACCCGTCCCTGCTGTTCCTCGACGAGCCGACCACCGGTTTCGACCCCGAGGCCCGCCGGTCCTTCTGGAGCCTGATCTCGAGCCTGCGCGAGGACGGCACCACCATCCTGCTGACCACCCACTACATGGACGAGGCCGAGCAGCTCGCCGACCGCTGCGCCGTCGTGCGCGACGGCCGCGTGGTCGCCCTCGACGCCCCGTCCGCCCTGGGCGCCCGCGCCCAGAAGCAGGCCACCGTCACCTGGCACGACGGTGGGCCTCGCGAGCAGCGCACATCCCGTCCCACGGACCTCGTGGCCGAGCTCGCCGCCCGCTACGGTGGCGAGGTGCCGGGCCTCGAGGTGCATCGCCCCACGCTCGAGGACGTCTACCTCGAGCTCGTCGGAGAGGTCGCCTGATGAGCACCACCATCGCACCCGTCGAGGTCGGCACCGGCAGCCTCGCCGGCTCCGCGCGCCGCGCCCTGCCGTCCACCCCCGCGCTCGCGCTAGCCCGCACCCGGATCGAGCTCCGGCAGTTCTTCCGCGAGCGGATGGCCGTGATCTTCATCTTCGCCTACCCGATCCTCATGCTGGCGATCTTCGCCACCGTCTTCGGACAGGACGGCACGACCGTCGGCCCCGAGCCCGGCATCCCGTTCGCGCAGTACTTCCTGCCGGGCATGGTCGCCACGGGCATCCTGCTCTCCAGCTTCCAGAACCTGGCGATGGGGATCGCCGTGGAGCGCGACGAGGGCGGCCTCAAGCGCCTGCGCGGCACACCGATGCCGGCGTCGGCGTACTTCCTCGGCAAGGTCGGCTCGGTGCTGGTCACCAGCCTCATCCAGATGGTGCTGCTGATCGGCATCGCCGCCCTCGCCTTCGGGGTCGACCTGCCGACCGAGGCCTCCCGCTGGGTGACCTTCGCGTGGGTCTTCGTGCTCGGCACCGCGGCCGGCGCCGTGTGCGGGGTCGCCTTCTCGTCCGTGCCGCGCAGCGGCCGCAGCGCCTCGGCGATCGTGACCCCGATCGTGCTGGTGCTGCAGTTCATCTCCGGAGTGTTCTTCCAGTTCGACCAGCTGCCGTCGTGGATGCAGACCCTGTCCGGCCTGTTCCCACTGCGCTGGATGGCCCAGGGCATGCGCTCGGTGTTCCTGCCCGACTGGGCGATGCAGCTCGAGCCGTCCGGCGCGTGGCAGCACGGGACGACGGCGGCCGTCCTCGGGGCCTACCTCGTGATCGGCCTGGTCGTGGGGGTGCGGACGTTCCGCTGGCGTCGGCGGGACGACGGCTGAGATGAGTCGCGCCTGGACCCGGGCCGGCGGACCCCAGGGGTCCGCCGGCTCCGGCGCGCCCGGCCAGGCCGACCGTGCGGCCTTCTGGCGGCGGACCGTGCGCGGCTGGGACGTGGCGTTCTACCTGATGTTGGCTCTCACGGCCGCGGGGGTCGTGGTCACGCGGCCGACGACCGTGTCCCTCACCGTCGCGCTCGCGGCGCTGGCGGCCCTCGCCGTGGCCTACCAGCTCGCTGGGCACCGTGCCGCGATGTCGGGGAGCATGCGCCTCGCCGCGTCCTACCTCGCGGTCCTGTTCGTGGTGGTGCCGGTGGTCGCCAGCGCGAGCGTTGCGGGCTCGGTGCTGCTGTTCATCGCCTACAGCCAGATCTGGTTCTTCGCACCGAACCGTCGCACCGGCATCCTGCTGGTCGTCGGGATGACCCTCGTGGCGTTCACCGCGATCGGCTACCAGGCGCAGGTGCGCACCGCCGAGGACTTCGCGTCCCTCGCCACGCAGGGCGGCGTGACCATCCTGTTCGCCGTCCTGCTCGGCCTGTGGGTGACGCAGGTCGCCGAGCAGAGCGAGGAGCGGGCCCAGCTGCTGGACCGGCTCGAGGAGGCACAGGCGGAGCTCGTCGAGATCCACCACGCCGCGGGCGTCACGGCCGAGCGGGAGCGGATGGCCAGGGAGATCCACGACACCCTCGCCCAGGGTTTCACGAGCATCATCATGGTGAGCCAGGCGGTCCAGGCCGACCTCGCCCGTGGCCGGCTGGACGCGGCCCGCGAGCGTCTGGACCTGGTCGAGCGGACGGCCCGCGACAACCTCGCCGAGGCGCGCGCGCTCGTCTCCGCCTTCGCCCCGGTGGGGCTCGCCGAGACCGGCCTGGACGCCGCGCTGCAGCGTCTCGCCGACCGGTTCGGCGAGGAGACCGGCCTCGTCGTCGTGGTCCGGCTCGACGCCTCGGGCGCCACGCTGTCCCGCGACCGCGAGGTCATCCTGCTGCGCGCCGCCCAGGAGGCCCTGACCAACGTCCGGCGCCACGCCCAGGCATCCAAGGTCGAGCTGTCGTTGACCGACGCGGCGGATGGCAGCGTGCAGCTCGAGGTGACCGACAACGGTCGCGGCATCGAGCCGGAGGCGGCGGAGGGCTTCGGGCTGCGCGGGATGCGGGACAGGGTGAGGTCGGGCGGCGGCGAGCTGGCCGTCAGCAGCGGAACGGACCGCGGGACGCGGGTCCAGGTCAGACTGCCCGCGACGGAGGAGCAAGGATGAGCGTGCGTGTCGTGGTCGTGGACGACCACCCGGTGGTCCGCGCGGGGATCGTGGGCCTGCTGGCCGGTGAGGACGACCTCGAGGTCGTCGCCGAAGGTTCCGACGGCGCCGAGGTGCTCGGCCTGGTCGAGACCCACCACCCCGACGTGGTGCTCATGGACCTGCGGATGCCCAAGGTCGACGGGGCGACGGCGACGGGCCGGCTGCTCGCCGCGCACCCGGACGTGCGCGTCGTCGTGCTGACCACCTACGAGTCGGACGCGGACATCCTGCGCGCCGTCGAGGCCGGGGCGACCGGATACCTGCTCAAGGACACCCCGCGGGAGGACCTCGTCGAGGCCGTGCGAGCCGCGGCACGCGGCGAGACTGTGCTCGCGCCGTCGGTCGCGCGGCGGCTCGTCGCGCAGGTGCGCGGGGACGACCAGCGTCTGACCTCGCGCGAGCTCGAGGTGCTCGCGGCGGTGGCCCGCGGCGGGTCGAACGCGCAGATCGGTGCGGAGCTGTTCATCAGCGAGGCGACGGTGAAGACGCACCTGCTGCGGGTGTTCACGAAGCTGGGCGTGGACGACCGCACCCGCGCAGTGACCGTGGCCATCCAGCGCGGGATCCTGCCGCCGCCGTGACGCCCGGCGACCCGCCGTCCGGGCCCGGCGACGGCGATCCGCTCAGGCGGCGAGTGCCTTGCCGATCGCGAACGCCTGCACGATCTGCACGACGCCGAGCACCACGAGCGCGATCCCGAGCAGCCACCACAGCACGACCGTGCCGATGATCGGCGAGAACAGCAGCATGACGCCCGCTGCGATCGAGAAGATGCCGCTGATGATCGCCCAGGTCCTCGACGGGGCGTAGCGGGCCAGGGCGACCGTCCCCGCGCCCTGCACCACCCAGACGGCGCCGACGATGATGCCGAGGAACGTCGCCAGGAACGCGGTGGTCGCGCGCAGGTTCGCGAACGCGAGGACCGCCACGACCACGAACGCCGCGCCGAGCAGCAGGTGCCCGATCCGCCAGCCCGCGCCGCGCCCGGCACCGAAGATCGCGATCGCCGCCCAGACGATGCCGGCGACCAACGTGTACGCGGCGATCACGCCCGCGACGACGGCCGCCGTGCGGCCGGGCCAGACCAGGATGAGGACCCCGACGATCAGTGTCACGACACCGCTCAGACCGATCAGGGTACGAACGGCCCCGACGTCTTCGGTGGAGGGGGTGGGGCTGGTGAGCTCGGACACGACGCGCCTCCTCGGATGGATGGCTCGTGCCGTCGTCGGCACACCACGATCATGTCGGGCCGGGGCACCGCGGGGAAGGGTTTGGCAGACTGCGCCCGTGCGCGACCTGGACCTGCTGCCCAAGGCGCACCTGCACCTGCACTTCACCGGGTCGATGCGGCCCACCACGCTGGCCGCGATGGCCGCCGAGCGTGGCGTCCGCCTCCCGCACGCCCTGACCGAGGGCCCGGTGCGCGCGCCGGTGGACGAGCGGGGCTGGTTCCGGTTCCAGCGGCTGTACGACGCGGCGCGGGCGTGCGTGACCAGCGAGGCCGACATGCGCCGGATCGTGGCGGAGGCGGCGGCCGACGACGCCACGGAGGGCTCGGGGCGTCTGGAGATCCAGGTCGACCCGACCTCGTACGCCCCGCACGTGGGCGGCATCACCCCTGCGCTGGAGATCGTGCTCGACGAGGCACGCGCCGCGACCGCCCGCACCGGGGTGGAGGTCGCGGTGGTCGTGGCGAGCTCGCGCGTCCGCCACCCGCTGGAGGCGCGGACGCTGGCGCGGCTCGCGGCGCAGTACGCCGGGGACGGGCCGGGCGAGGTGGTCGGGTTCGGGCTGTCCAACGACGAGCGGCGCGGCGACACCGCCGACTGGGCGCCCGCCTTCGCGATCGCCCGCCGGGCCGGCCTCGCGTCGGTCCCGCACGGCGGGGAGCTGCTGGGCGCCTCGCACGTGGTTCAGGTGGTCGAGCACCTCGAGCCGGACCGGATCGGTCACGGGGTCCGCTCCGCGGAGGACCCGGCCGTGCTCGAGTGGCTCGTGGACCGGGAGGTCGCGCTCGAGGTCTGCCCGGCGTCCAACGTCTCGCTCGGGGTGTTCGCCGAGGACCGGCACGTGCCGCTGCGCACCTTGACCGCGGCCGGCGCGACGGTCGCGCTGGGCGCCGACGACCCCCTGCTGTTCGGCTCGCGCCTGACCGACCAGTACGAGCTGGCCCGACGCGTGCACGGCTACTCCGACGCGGAGCTCGCCGACCTGGCGCGGGGCTCGATCAGGGCCTCGCGGGCGACCGGGAGCACGAGGGCGAGACTGCTGGCCGGCGTCGACGCGTGGCTCGCCGCGCCGGAGGCATGACCGCTCAGCTGCGGGGCGAGACCGGCTTGACCGGTACGGCATCTCCTGTCAATGTATCAATCACTTAGATGATTGATGGGAGCTCAGGTGGCCGCGTTCGCGCTCTTCGTCCCGCTGGTCGGTCTCGTGCTGCTGGCGCTCGTCGCCGTCACAGCGGCCGGCGTGCTCACGAACCGGCGAGTCCCGCCGACGCCGTCGGAGGCAGCCGAGGTCGCGCGCCGCCACGGAGGGACCGTCCACGCGATCGCGTGGGTCGCCGCGGTCCTGCTCCCGGGGCTGGTGCTGGCGATGCTCGGCGTGGTGACGTTGCGCGTCACCGGGGGTGGGGATGCGTACGCGTCGGTCGTGACCGCGACCTACGCCGCCGTGCCTGCGCTGACGTTCCTGGGCGTGCACGCGCTCGGCGAACGTACCTGGCCACGGCCGACCGGCCCGGTGCGCCGCGCCGCCCTCGTGCCACGCGGGCTGACGGCACCCGCGTGGCTCCTGGGTGTGACCGTCGGATGGGGCACGGCCCTGGCGATCACGCTGCTGGTCTGCGGCCTCACCGCCGACGACGGCCGCCGTCTGACGCTCGGCAACAGCTCCGCGAGCCCCTACCCCGGCTGGCAGTACGGCGTCCCGGTCGCCCTCGCCGCGACGTGCGTCGCCGCGGCGACGTGGGCGGTGCTCCGGATGATCGTGCGGCGCCCTGCCGTCCTGGACGCGGACCCGCGGTACGACGCCGCGTCGCGCCTGCTCGCCTCCCACCGGGTGCTGCGCGGTGTCCAGCTGTCCCTGGCCCTGACCCTGGCCGCGGTGCTCAGCTTCGCGTCCGCTGCGACGAGCTCGGTCGGGCTGGTGGGGCTCGCGCTGGCGATCGGGGTGACCGCCGTGGCGGTCGTGCTCGCGAGCGTGGCGGTCGCCCTCGTCCCGGCTGCCGCCCCATCGATCGCGGTGACCGCCGCCTGGCCCGCGTCCGCCGACGTCCCCACGGCGCCCGCGACCGGCGCATCCGACACCCCGGCACCGGAGGAGTCGACGCACCGATGAGCGTCAGCGTCGAGGTCGACCTGGCCTCGGGCGTGCCGCCCTACGAGCAGATCCGCCTCCAGGTGCTCGCTCACGTCGCCGCCGGGCGGCTGAGGACCGGGGACCGGATGCCGACCATCCGGGACCTGGCCACCGACCTCGGCGTGGCGCCCGGCACCGTGCAGCGCGCCTACCGCGAGCTCGAGCAGGCGGGGGTCGTGACCACCCGGCGCCGCACCGGGACGGTGGTCACCGACGGCCCCGTCCCCGCGCCCGACCGCGAGGTGCGGGACTCCGCCGTGCGGTTCGTGGCGACGGCGCGCGCCGCCGGGCTGTCCGACGCGGCCGTGCTGGACCTGGTGCGCGGGGCGCTCCTCGGGCCGACCGCTCAGAGCGCGACGCCCACCAGCACCGGCTCGGGCTCGAGCTCGACGCCGAACGCGTCCCGGACGCCGTCGCGCACCTGACGCGCCAGGGCGACGAGCTCCGCGGTCGTGCCCCCACCGCGGTGGGTGAGCGCGAGGGTGTGCTTGGTCGAGATGCCGACCGGGCCCGGCAGCCCGAAGCCCTTGCCGAACCCGGCGTGCTCGATCAACCAGGCGGCGCTGGTCTTGACCAGGCCCGGATCGACCTCGCCGAGGCTCGGGCCGGTGGTGCGCTCGGGGCGCGCGGCCCGCACCGGGTAGCGCGGGGCACCCTCGGGCAGCGCGTCGGCCACGTCCGCCCGGACCACGGGGTTGGTGAAGAACGACCCGGCGCTCCAGGTGTCGCGGTCGCCGGGGTCGACCACCATGCCCTTGCCGGCCCGCAGCTCCAGGACCGCGGCGC
The DNA here is from genome assembly GCA_020444245.1 of Actinomycetales bacterium. Classification (GTDB taxonomy): domain Bacteria; phylum Actinomycetota; class Actinomycetes; order Actinomycetales; family Cellulomonadaceae; genus Actinotalea. The sequence goes on along the minus strand of JAHLLI010000002.1, from coordinate 280,024 downwards.
GCACGTCCGCCAGCGGAGCACGCTCGCCGACCTCGACGCCCAGGCGCCGCGCGAGCTCGCCGTACCCGATCGGCGCGGACAGCGTCCCGAGCCGGAGCTGGAAGCCGACGTCCAGCACGACGTACCGCGGCGTGGGCCCCCAGCCGTCCTCGCGCATCGAGCGCTTGAGCACCGAGGTCCGGTAGCCGAACCCGAGCTCGCCTCCCGCGAAGGTCCGGCGCCGACGCTCGGCGCGGTCCCAGGTGCGCACGGTCGAGACCACGCCGGCGACCTCCTGGCCGTACGCGCCGACGTTCTGCACCGGAGTCGCGCCGGTCGACCCCGGGATGCCCGCGAGCGCCTCGACCCCCACCCAGCCCTCGGCCACGGCCCGCTCGACCACCACCGACCACGGCGTGCCGGCCGGGACGGTGGCACTGGCCCCGCCGCAGCTGTCGACCGCGTCGACGACGATGTCGTTGCGCACGTCGCGCACCACGAGACCCGGGAAGCCGTCGTCGGCCACGACGAGGTTCGATCCGCCGCCGAGCACCAGGACGGGCTCCCCCGCGTCGTCGGCGGCGCGGACCGCCTCGACCAGGGCGTCGGCCGAGTCGACCTCGAGGTACCGGCCGGCCGGCCCACCCAGGTGCAGGGTGGTCAGCTCGGCGAGCGCCGGGGTCCCGGTCGAGGGCGCGTCGGGCGCGGTCTGCGGCACGCCGACACCCTACGCGGGCCTCAGCGCGCTCCGCCCGCCGCGGTCGGCAGCGGCCTGGCCGCGGGGATCGCGAGCAGGCCGACCACCACCGGCACCGCCACCGCGAGCAGGGCGTGCCGGTAGCCCACCGCGCCGGCGAGCAGGCCCAGCAGGGGCGGGCCGGCCAGGAAGGCGGAGTAGCCGATCGTCGCGACCACAGCGACCCGCGCCGGAGCGCGCCGCGGGTCGTCGGACGCTGCGCTCATCCCGACCGGGAAGCCCAGTGCCGCGCCCATCCCCCACAGCGCGACGCCGATCGCCGCGAGCCACAGCGTCGGCGCGAGGCCGAACAGCAGCAGACCGACCAGCGACAGCCCGGCGACGATCCGGAGCACCGCGACCCGGCCGTACCGGTCCAGGAGCCCGGTGCCCAGCAGCCGCATGGCGGTCATGGCCGTGACGAACAGGCCGAACCCGAGCGCACCCACCGAGTTGCCCACGTCGAACCCGTCGACCACCGCCAGGCTGACCCAGTCGTTGGCCGAACCCTCGGTCAGCGCCGCGGCGAGCACGACGAGCCCGATCAGGATCGTGCGGGGCTCGCGCCACGCGCTGCGGGGGCGCTCGGTGGCGTCGTCCGGGTGCGCGTCGTGCGTGCCCTCGGGCAGGAACCAGCGCGAGCACCCGATCAGGGCGACGTAGCCCAGCGGCAGCACGATGCCCAGGTGCAGCAGCAGCGGGGCGTGCAGCGCGGCCGCGACGGCGCCGATCGCGGCGCCCGCCATCGTGCCGAACGAGAACCCGGCGTGGAACCGCGGCATGATCGCCCGGCCCAGGCGCTGCTCGACGGCGGCGCCCTCGAGGTTCATCGCGGCGTCCCACACCCCGGTGCCCATGCCGACCGCGACGAGCGCAGGGACCACGACCCAGATCTGCCCGGCGCCGACCGCCGCGGCGGCGACCAGCAGCCCGGCCCCGTTGACCCCCGCGAAGAACAGGATCGTGCGTGTCGCGCCGAGCCGCTGGACCACGAGGCCGGAGACCGGCATCGCGACCAGTGCGCCGGTCGAGACGCCGAGCAGCAGCAGCCCCACCTGCTCGGGAGCCAGGCCCAGCGCGTCGCGCACCGCGGGCACGCGCGAGGCGAGGCTCGCGAACGCGAACCCGTTGAGCGCGAACGTGATGAAGACCGCCCAGGCCGCGGCCTCGGGGCGTCCGCGGGCCGCGTCCACGGACTGCGCCGAGGTCATGTCGTGACCGCCTCGGGGCACTGACCGTGAGCGGCGGCGAGCGGTGTGGCCGGCTCGGCGCCGACGGCCGGCTCCCGGGTCGCGGACGGCGCCACGGCCGGAACGACCGGCTCGGCGGCGACGCGACGACCGAGCACCATGCCGACGATCATGACAGCGACGACCGACAGCACGGCATGCCTGACGCCCACGGCCTCGGCGAGCACGCCGATCGCGGGCGGCGCGGCCAGGTTCGCGGTGGTCGCGAACGCCGAGACCACCGCCACCCGGCCGGCAGCGCCGGGACCGTGCCCGGTGACCGTCGCCATCCCGATCGGGATCACCAGCCCGGTGCCCAGGCCCCACGCGACCGCGCCGAGCACCGCCGACGCCAGCCCGGGAGCAAGCCCGTAGAGGACGAGCCCTGCGACCGCGAGGCTCAGCGACACGGCCAGCACAGCGGCGCGCCCGAGCCGGTCGATCAGCCGGGTGCCGCCGATCCGCGCGACGGTCATCGAGCCGACGAAGGCGGCGAAGACGAGCGCGCCGACCGCCTCGCGGGCGTGCAGCCCGTCGACGACCCCGATCGCGAGCCAGGTGTTGGCCGTGCCCTCGGACAGTGCTCCGGCCATCACCACGACGCCGAGCACCAGGGTCCGCGGCTCTCGCCAGGCGGCCATGGACTCACGCAGCGCACCGCCGCGACGCACCCTCGGCGCCCGCACCCGCGGCGCCTCGGGCAGCACGGCGTCCGGGATCGCGTGCAGCCGCCAGGCGAGGCTGCCCACGCCGACGGCGATGAACTGGACCGGCAGCGCCAGGTGGCCCCACGCGGCGAGCGCACCGAGCCCGGAGCCGACCACGGCGCCCACCGAGAACGCGGCGTGGAACTGCGGCACGACGGTGCGCCGCATCTGACGCTCGATCACCACCGCCTGCACGTTGAGCGGCACGTTGCCCAGCGCGAACGACATGCTCATCACGACCACGCCGAGGGTGAGAACCTCCACCGAGCCGATCCACGGCCCGAGCCCGAGGAGCACCGAGGCGACGGCGTAGACCCAGGCCGCGACCACCAGCGTGCGCCGGCTCCCCCAGCGCGTCGCGAGCGAGCCGGCGGCGAGCACCATCGTCAGCGAGCCGAGCGCACCGACGAGCAGCACCGTGCCGAGCTCCCCGGTGGACAGCCCGAGCTCGGCGCGCACCGTGGGCAGCCGCGCGAGCCAGGTCGCGACAGTCAGGCCCAGGAGTGCGTACAGGCCGAGCAGCTGGCTGCGCGCGATGACCACGTCGACGGCCACCGGCGGGTAGGTCGCGCGGGTACGGGTGGGCGGGGTCGCGGCGCGGCCGCGTGCGGACGGGACGCGGGAACGGGCACCGGACCGGGGACGAGCAGGGTGGAGCACGGCGATCTTCCTGGGACGCAGGGGTTCGGCCTCGTCGAGCGGCGCTGGTCGAATCGATTCGAGGATCCGCGTCAAGTGTGGTCTGTAGGCTGGCCGCCCGTCAAACGAATTCGGCACCCGGGCAGGCGACATGACCGATCGGACCACGCTCGCGGACGTCGCCGCGGCCGCGGGGGTGTCGGTCTCGACCGCCTCGCTCGCCTTCTCCGGCGCCGGACCGATCTCCGCCGCCACCAAGGAGCGCGTCCTCGCCGCCGCGACCGAGCTCGGCTACGCCGGCCCCAGCGCCCTGGGACGGTCGCTCCGCTCCGGCAGGTCCGGGATCGTCGGCGTGGTGATCGGCGACCAGCTGCGCCGCTCGTTCCGCGACCCCGTCTCGGTGCAGGTGCTCGACGGCATGGCCGGCTCGCTCGGACCCCGCGGGCTCGGCGTGCTCCTGGTGCCCGCGACCGGCGAGGAGGGCTACACCGACGACCTGCTGGTGTCCACCGCGCCGATGGACGCCGCCGTGCTGCTGTTCGGCGCGCGGCGCGAGTCGCCGATCTTCGACGCGCTGCGCAGCCGAGGCATCCCCGTCGTGCTGGGCGAAGGTCCCCACGACCTGGGCGTCCCCGTGGTCGGGGTGGCCGACCGGCGCGGCACCGAGCTGCTCGCACAGCACCTCGTCGAGCTCGGGCACCGGCGGGTCGCCGTGGTGACGCTGCCGCTGGGCGGCGCGCGGCGCTGCGCCCCGGTGGACGACCGGCGGCTGGCAGAGATCGACTGCCCGCCCGCCGAGCACCGGCTCGACGGGCTGCGTGACGCGGGCCTGGACCCCGTGGTCACCGTCGAGGCGTCGGCGTCGCTGGTCGAGGCCGGAGCCGAGGCGGGGCGGCTGCTGCTCGACGTGGCCGAGCCGCCGACCGCCGTGCTCACCCACTCCGACCTGCTGGCCGCCGGGGTCCTCATCGCGGCGCGCGAGCTGGGCCTGCGGGTGCCCCAGGACGTGTCGGTCGCCGGGTTCGACGGTCTGGACCTGCCCTGGCTCGCGCCGGACGTCCTCACGTCGGTGTCGCAGCCGTTCGCCGCGAAGGGTGCGGCGATCGCCGACGCCGTGATGGCCATCCTGGCCGGCGAGACCCCGAAGGACGTCGAGCTGCCGGTCGAGCTCCGGCTGGGCACCACGACGGCGCCGCCCCGCGCCTGATCGGACGGGTCAGAGCCTCACGACGGCCTGGGCGCGGCCCAGGACCTTGACGCCGGCCGCCTCCGCGACCAGGTCGACCCGCGCGGTGCCGGCGTCCGGGTCCACCGCCCCGACCGTCGCGGTGATCGTCACCGTCGCGCCGCCGGGGTCGGGCACCTGCACGGGACGCGTGAAGCGCACGCCGTACTCGAGGACGCGGCCGGGGTCACCCAGCCAGTCGACCACCACGTTGACGGCCAGCGCCATGGTGAACATGCCGTGCGCGATGACGCCGGGCAGGCCGACCTCGCGCGCGAAGCGCTCGTTCCAGTGGATCGGGTTGCGGTCGCCGCTGGCGCCCGCGTAGTGCACCAGGTCGCCCCGGGTCACCTCGATCGCGCGGATGCCCACGACCTCGCCCACCTCGACGTCGGCCATCAGCCCTCCCCCCGCACGGCGAGGGTCGAGACGACGGTGCTCACCGGCTCGCCGGCGACGTCGGACAGCTCGCACCGGGTGGTGACCATCGCCAGGCCGGCGCGCTCGGTGATCGAGTCCACGTGCAGCACGGTCGTGATCGCGTCGCCCGCGACGATCGGGCGGTGGTGGGTGAACCGCTCCTCGGCGTGCACCACGCGGGAGAAGTCGATCCCGGCGGCCGGGTCGGCGATCAGCTGGGCCTCGGCGGCCTGGGCGATCACGACGGCGAAGGTCGGCGGTGCGACGACGTCGTCGTACCCGAGGTCGCGGGCAGCGGCCACGTCGTGGTGGGCCGGGTGCGTCGCACCCACAGCGGTCGCGAAGTCCCTCAGGTGCTCGCGGCCGACCAGGTAGGCGTCGGTCGGCGGGTAGGCACGCCCTGCGTACCCCGCGTCGATCGGCATGCCGATCAGGTCAGCGCGTCTCGCGGTGCGCGGTGTGCTTGCCGCAGCGCGGGCAGAACTTCGCCAGCTCGAGCCGGTCGGGGTCGTTCCGCCGGTTCTTCTTGGTGATGTAGTTCCGCTCCTTGCACTCCGTGCAGGCGAGCGTGATCTTCGGGCGGACGTCCTGGGTCTTGCTGGCCACGATTCACCTCTGCTGTCGCATCGGCCGGGCACGACCGATCTTGTCCTTGGTGGTAGCGGGGGCGGGACTCGAACCCGCGACACCACGATTATGAGCCGTGTGCTCTAACCACCTGAGCTACCCCGCCATTCCGGTGCCCGCGGACGGACACCATCAGAGCCCCGAAAGGGAATCGAACCCTTGACCTTCTCCTTACCATGGAGACGCTCTGCCGACTGAGCTATCGGGGCAGCGCAGGCAAGGGTACCCGAGCACCCGCGGCCGACGAAATCGCTTCTGACGCCCCGAGCGCCCCGGTCCGGCCCGCTCCCCCTTGCCGCCCGGCGCGACCCCGGGAACGACGAACGCCCCGGGTCTCCCCGAGGCGTCGTGCGGTGGCAGGTGAGGGATTCGAACCCCCGTAGCTCACGCAACTGATTTACAGTCAGCTCCCTTTGGCCGCTTGGGTAACCTGCCAGGCCGACCGTGGCCGGTGCGGATGGAAGGATAGCAACTCCACGGGGTCGTTCCGCACACGGCTGACGCGCCCCACGCGGCGCCGGCCGTCCGCCCACGAGCCCCGCGCCCGACCGCACACCGAGGAGGCAACCCGATGGCAGGCGACTCGTCGTTCGACGTCGTGAGCAAGGTCGACCGTCAGGAGGTCGACAACGCGCTCAACCAGGCCGCCAAGGAGATCTCCCAGCGCTACGACTTCAAGGGCGTCGGCGCCTCGATCTCCTGGAGCGGGGACACCATCGTCATGACGGCCAACAGCGAGGACCGCGTCAAGGCCGTGCTCGATGTGTTCCAGACCAAGCTGGTCAGGCGCCAGATCTCGCTGAAGTCGATCGATGCCGGCGACCCGAAGCAGTCCGGCAAGGAGTACCGGCTCGAGGCCGCGATGAAGCAGGGCCTGAGCAGCGAGGACGCGAAGAAGATCGCCAAGATCGTGCGCGACGAGGGGCCCAAGGGCGTCAAGACCCAGATCACCGGCGACGAGCTGCGGGTCTCGGCCAAGTCACGCGACGACCTGCAGACCGTCATCGCCCTGCTCAAGGGCGCCGACCTCGACGTGGCGCTGCAGTTCGTCAACTACCGGTGAGGTAGCCCGCCGGCTACATGCCCAGGGCGTTGAGCTCGCCTGCTGCCGGCTCGCCGCCGGCGGCGCGGGCGAAGGCCTCGAGCGCGGCGACCAGCTCCGCCCGTTCGTCCCCGGTCATCCCCGCGAGGATCCCGGCGAGCTCCTCGCGGCGGTGGGTGGTGACGCGGTCCACCAGCTCGTGACCGGCGTCGGTGAGCTCGATGAGCACGGTGAGCCGGGTGCCCGGCTCGTCGACCCGGCGCACCCAGCCGCCGGCGACCAGCCGGTCTGCGTTGCGCGTGAAGGTCGAGGCGTGGATGCCCATCCGCTCGGCGATCACGCCCGAGCGCAGCGGCCCCTCGGTCGCCAGCAGGACCAGCACGCGGAACTGCGGCAGCGAGACCTCCTCCAAGGCGCCCACCAGCGATCGGGCGACCACCGCGAGCAGCGCTCGGGAGGCGTCCAGGGTCACGTCGGCGGCGCGCTCGAGCTCGGCTGACCGACGCCCGCGTCCAGAGGTCATGGGATGTCATGCTACATTATTTGTATGCCTACAAGTTCCGGGGTCGTCGCGCGCCTCAGCACCGCCGCACGACAGCTCCGGTCGACCGGCGGCGCCCTGACCGTCATGGCTCTCGTGGTGGGAGCCGCGACCGGTCTGGGCGCCGTCGCCTTTCGGTGGCTGATCACCAAGGCCACCTGGATCTTCACCGGGCACGCCGACTACTCGGCCGTCGGGCTCGGCCAGCACCCCCCGCACCCGTGGCTGCCGTGGCTCGGCCCGTGGTTCGTCGTCCTGGTGCCGGCCGTCGGCGGGCTGATCTACGGCCCGATGATCCAGCGGTGGGCCCCTGAGGCCCGCGGCCACGGCGTCCCCGAGGTGATGCTCGCGGTCTCCCAGCGCGGCGGACGGATCGCCGGCCGGGTCGCCGTCGTCAAGTCGCTCGCCTCCGCGATCACGATCGGCTCGGGCGGTTCGGTGGGCCGCGAGGGGCCGATCGTGCAGATCGGCTCGGCGCTCGGGTCCCGGATCGCGCAGTGGGCCCGCCTGCCGGAGACCAAGGTGCGCACCCTGGTCGCATGCGGCGCGGCGTCCGGCATCGCGGCCACGTTCAACGCCCCGATCGCGGGCGTCTTCTTCGCCCTCGAGCTGCTGCTGCGCGACTTCACCGCCGAGTCGTTCGGCATGGTCGTGCTCGCGGCCGTGGTCGCCTCGGTGATCGGCCGGGCGATCCTCGGCGACGTGCCGTTCCTCCAGCTGCCGGCGTTCGAGGTGCACCACTTCGGCGCGTACGTGCTGTTCGCCGTCCTCGGCGTGATCGCCGGCGTGGTCGGGGTGATCTTCACCCGCGTGCTCTACGGCACCGAGGACCTGGCCGACAAGCTCTGGAAGGGTCCGGAGTGGGCACGCCCCGCCGTCGGCGGCCTGGTGCTGGGCCTGCTGCTGCTCGCCGTGCCGCAGATGTACGGCGTCGGCTACCCGGTGCTCCAAGCGGGGGTGCAGGGCAAGTACGTCATCGGGGTGCTCCTGATCCTGATGGTGGCCAAGGTCGTGGCCACCTCTCTGAGCATCGCGATCGGCGGTTCCGGCGGCGTCTTCGCCCCGAGCCTGTTCATCGGCGGCATGCTCGGCGCGGCGTTCGGCGCCGTGGTCAACCAGCTGTTCCCCGCCTCGTCCGGGCCCGCGGGGGCGTTCGCGATCATCGGCATGGGCGCGGTGTTCGCAGGCGCGGCCCGAGCGCCGATCACGGCGGTGCTGATCCTGTTCGAGCTCACCGGCGAGTACACGATCATCCTGCCGCTGATGCTCGCGATCGTGCTGGCCACCGGGGTGAGCCGAGCCCTGAGCAGGGACAGCATCTACACCCTCAAGCTGCGCCGCCGCGGGATCGAGATCGACGCCCGCGCGGCCGACCCGCGCCTGAGCGAGAAGACCCTCGCGGACGTCATGGAGCCACCGCCCGCCTCGATCGGCGAGAAGGTGACGCTGCAGTCCGCCGCGCGCCGCCTGCTGTCCAGCGGCCGGGGCTCGCTCCCGGTGGTCACCGACGGGCTGCTGGTGGGCCAGCTGCGGGCGGACCGGGTGGCCGCCGCGATGGAGACCGAGGACAGCCCCGGTCAGCTCACCGTGTCCGACGTGATCGACGACGTGCCGCGCGCCCGGACCACCACGGTGCTGCGCCGCGGGCTGGAGGCGCTGCGGCGCCACGAGTACCCCGACGGCGGCCTGGCGGTCACCGATGACGAGGGCCGCCTGGTGGGCTGGGTCACGCACCGCACCCTGCTGCGCACCCTCACCGCGCCCGTGCCGCTGGCGCCGAACGCTCCCGCGGGCACCGCGCTCGCCCGGCTACGCCCGGTGCGCGGCGGCGGCTCGCGCCTGGGCGACTCGGCCAGCAGGCGGAGCAAGACCCCGGCACCCGAGCGACCCACCGGCGGCGGCCGCTGACGGGCCGAGCCGGGCCGGCGACGGCTCAGGCCTCGGGGTAGCCCGCCATCTGACGCAGCCGGGAGATCCGGTCGGCCATCGGCGGGTGCGTCGCGAAGAGCTTGGCCATCCCGCCACCGCGGAACGGGTTCGCGATCATCAGGTGCGACACGTCGACCAGGTCCCGGGTGGCGGGCAGCGGGGCCTTCGCGGTGCCGGCGTCGAGCTTCTCCAGCGCCGACGCGAGCGCGAGCGGGTCGCCGGTGAGGCGCGCGCCGTCCTCGTCGGCGTCGTACTCGCGGGTCCGGGAGATCGCGAGCTGGATCATCATCGCGGCGAGCGGCGCCAGGAACACCAGCGCGATCGCGCCGATCGGGTTGTTCCGGTTGCCGCCGCCGAAGAAGAGCAGGAACTGGGCGACCGACGTGATCATGCCGGCCACCGCCGCCGCGACCGACGAGGTGAGGATGTCGCGGTTGTAGACGTGCATGAGCTCGTGCCCCAGCACGCCGCGCAGCTCGCGCTCGTCGAGCATCCGCAGGATGCCCTCGGTGCAGCACACCGCGGCGTTGCGCGGGTTGCGGCCGGTCGCGAACGCGTTGGGGGCTGCCGTCGGCGAGATGTACAGCGCCGGCATCGGCTGCCGGGCCGCGGTCGACAGCTCCCGCACGATCCGGTACATCTCCGGGGCCTCGAGCTCGCTCACCGGGTAGGCACGCATCGCCCGGATCGCGATCCCCGCGGAGTTCCAGTACCCGTAGGCGGTGCCGAGCAGACCCAGACCGGCGAACAGCCACAGGAACGCCGAGTTCCCGGCGGCCGTCGCCACCAGGTACCCGATGCCGAGCAGGACGGCCCACAGGAACCCGAAGAGGCCTGCCGTCTTCAGCCCGTTGAAGTGCTGCCGCCCCACGTCGTCCTCCGCTCGGTCCGGGGTCTCACGCCCTCCCCGTCAACGAGGTCGAGCGTGCCACGGTTCCCTGGACGGGCGCCGGACGGGCGCCGTGCCCCCGCTGAGCGTCGCGCAGGCCGACGTCCGGACGAACGGGTCGGGGCAGGTCAGCGCTCGCCGCGCATCACGGCGAGCATCTCCTCGCGCGGGACGAGCTTGATCCGCTCGCGGCCGTGCGGCGCCCCGAGGGCCTGCTCGTAGGCGTCGAGCATCGTCCAGCCGTCCCACTCCACGTGGCCCACGCCCCGCTCGGCGAGCAGCGCGGTGATCGCGCCCGGCTCGCGCTCGGCCGCCCGCGGCAGGGCGTCAGCGTCCTCGGTGAGGTGCCGGATGGTCTCGGTCGCGTCGGACTTGGTGTGTCCGATCAGGCCGACCGGCCCGCGCTTGATCCACCCCGTGGTGTAGACGCCGGGCAGGTGCTCGCCGTCCGGCCCGACCACGCGGCCCTCCCGGTTCGGGATCACGCCGGCGACCTCGTCGAACGGCAGGCCCGGCACCGGTGAGCCGAAGTAGCCCACCGCGCGGTAGACCGCCTCGACCGGCCAGTCGTGCAGCTGCCCCGTCCCGGCGACGGTGCCGTCCCCGGTGAGCGTGGTCCGCTCGGTGCGCAGGCCGGTGACCCGGTCCTCGCCGAGCACCGCCACGGGCTGGTGCAGGAAGTGCAGGTGGATCCGCCGGCTCGCGGTGAGGTCCTCCGGCTCCTTCAGGGTCCAGTCCGTCAGGGTCTTGACCACCTGCTTGGTCTGGTTGGACGAGTGGATCGCGGCCATCGACCCCTCGTCGAACTCGAAGTCCTCGGGGTAGACGACGACGTCGACGTCCGGGACCTTGCCCAGCTCGCGCAGCTCCAGCGGGGAGAACTTCACCTGCGCGGGGCCGCGGCGGGCGAACACGTGCACGTCGGTGACCGGGCTCGCCGCCAGGATCGCGTGGACGTTGTCCGGGATCTCGGTGGGCAGCAGGTCCTCGGCGTGCTTGGCCAGCATCCGCGCCACGTCCAGGGCCACGTTGCCCGCGCCGATCACCGCGACGGTGCGCGCGTCCAGCGGCCAGGTGCGCGGCACGTCGGGGTGCCCGTCGTACCAGGACACGAAGTCCGCCGCGCCGTACGAGCCGGGCAGGTCGATGCCGGGGATCCGCAGGGCCGCGTCCCGGATCGCGCCGGTCGCGAAGATCACGGCGTCGTAGTAGCGGTGCAGCTCGGCGACGGTGACGTCGGTGCCGACGTCGACGTTGGCCAACAGCCGGATGTCGCCGCGCTCGAGCACCTTGTGCAGCGCGACGATGATCTGCTTGATCCGAGGGTGGTCCGGCGCCACGCCGTAGCGGACCAGGCCGAACGGCGCCGGGAGCCGCTCGAGCAGGTCGATGCTCACCTCGAGCCCGGACTTGGACAGGATGTCAGCGGCGTAGATACCGGCCGGGCCGGCACCGACGACGGCGACACGCAGGGGGCTCACGAAGGAGGACACCTTCCGACGAGGACAGCGGCACGGCCGCCGTGCGCGACCGGCAGACCAGTCTAGGGCGTGTCGCGCGCCGGGTCCGCCCGATCCGGTGGCCGCCAGCCGGACAGGCGGGGCCCGGCAGCGGACCCGGGCGTAGCGTCTGGCCGTGAACGCCTCCCGAGCGGGCGCCCCTGGCGTCCCGGCGACCCCAGGTCGTTCCGGGCTGCTCCAGGGCCTGGGCGCCTACGGCTGGTGGGGCTTCCTGCCGCTGTACTTCCCGCTGCTGGTGCCCGCCGGGTCGGTCGAGATCATCGCCCACCGGGTGCTGTGGTCCCTGGCGTTCTGCGTGATCGCGCTCGCCGCGACCCGGTCCCTGGGTGCCGCCTGGGCGGCGCTGCGCTCGCCGGCCACCCTCACCCGGCTCGCGGTGGGCGGCGTGCTGGTCGCGACCAACTGGCTGGTCTTCGTGTACGCCGTGCTCTCGGACCACACGGTCGACGCCGCGCTCGGCTACTACGTCAACCCGATCCTCACGGTGGTGCTCGCGGTGCTCGTGCTGCACGAGCGGATGCGCCCGGCCCAGTGGGTCGCGGTCGGGCTCGGCGCGGCCGCCGTCGCGGTCCTCACGCTCGGCGTCGGGGGCCTGCCGTGGATCGCGCTGGTCCTGGCCGGCACCTTCGGCACCTACGGGCTGATCAAGAACCGGACGGGACGGACCGTCCCGCCGCTGGCCGGGCTGGCGGTGGAGACGGCGGTGCTGGCGCCGATGGCGCTCGTCTGGCTGCTCGCCGTCGAGCGCGGTGGCACGTTCGGGGCCTACGGACCGTGGCACGCGCTCGCCCTGGCCGGCTCCGGGGTGGTCACCGCCGTCCCGCTGCTGCTCTTCGCGGGCGCCGCTCGCCGCCTGCCGCTGTCCGTGGTGGGCCTGCTGCAGTACCTGACCCCGACGATCCAGTTCGCGATCGGCGTGCTGGTGTTCGGCGAGCAGATGCCGGCCGCGCGCTGGTGGGGCTTCGCGCTGGTCTGGGCGGCGCTGGCCGTCCTCACGATCGACGGGCTGCGCGCCGGTCGCGTCCCGCGGCTTCAGCCGGCGACGGTCAACCAGTAGTCGCCGAACGCGACCGAGGCGCCCACCGGCACCCTGACCTTCTGCTCGGGGGCGCACAGGATCTGCTGGCCGTCCTCCAGCGTGACGACCGTCCCGTTGGTGGAGTTGCGGTCCTTGAGCCACACTCCGTCGGCGTCCACGCCGATCGCCAGGTGGGTCTTGGACACCGACCGGCCGCGGTCGACCACGGCGATCACCTGCACCGGCAGGGCCTCGCCCTCGCGCGGCGACGGGTTGCGACCGACCAGCGCGGTGCCCTCGAGCACCACGACGCGGTTGTCCCACAGCAGCAGGGTGGCGCGCGGCCGGGTCTGGGCCCGGGTCGGGGCGTAGGCGACCTTGGTCCGCGCCTGGCGCAGCCGGGTGCGCTCCACGTCGTCGTCCAGCGCCCGGTAGGACGCGCTGGACCGCTGCTCGTACGGCGCGCGAGGGACCACCCGGGGCCCGGCGGGCTGCTGGGGCGTCGGACGCTCGACCATCGGCGCCACCTCTCTCTGGTCCGCTTCGGCCTTGGCCGGAGCGGGGTCCGCCTCGCGGGCCGGGTCCGGCGCCGGCACGCCCTCGACAGCCATGATCCCTCCCGCGGGCGCCGGGGGCGCGGCCGGGCCGCTGCCCGAGGCGACCCGACGGGGTGCGTCGCGGTGCCGACGTCTCGCGTCCCCGAGGACCGACTGGAGGCGTTCGGTCGCCTGGCGAGGCGTGGGGAGCTCCTGCACCGGGTCCACGCCGACGTGGACGTCGAAGACCACGTCGCCGGCGGCCCGGTCCTGCCACCCCCTGCGCCGGCCCGTCCGATCCCGCGCCGCCGACGTGCCGAGGAGCACGACGCCGACCACCGGCAGCAGCCAGCCGGCCGCGACCACGAGCTCGCGCACCAGCGCGCGGCCCAGGCCGATCGGGCGCCCCTCGTCTGCGGTGAGCACCCTCAGACCGGTGAGCACGCGCCCCAGCGTGTACCCACGGGTCGCGAGCAGCCACCACTGCACGAGCGCGTGCCCGCCGAGCAGCACGGCCCCGACCACCGTCAGCGCGGAGAGCGCGGGCTCCCCCGCGCGGTACTGGCCCACCAGCCCGCCGAGCAGCAGACCACCGCCGAGCACGAGCGCGGCGACCAGGTCGATCACCCGGGCGAGCAGACGCTTCCCGAGGCTCGCCGGGACTGATCCTGCAGCTGGCACCCGGCTCACCTCCTCGCCTCGCCCCGCGCGCAGCGCATCGTCGAGCGCCGCCACGTGCGGGCTCTCGTTGCGACATCGGCAGCCGCGCGATCGGACATGAGCCCGAACGGGTGAACAAACGGTGCAGACCCGCGCCGGGTCAGCGACGGCCACCGCGGCGTCGCCGCGAGGTCAGCGCCCAGCGCGAGCGCCAGCGCAGCCGCCGTGGCACCGCCCGGCGCATGGCCTCGGTGGTGGTCGTGACCTGGTTCCAGTACGCCTCGATCTCCGCCTCGGTGGGCTCGCGACCGCCGAACACCGCCGCGTCGGCCCGGGCCGCCAGCGTCGCGACCGGCCCGCCGACGCCCACCGCCCGCCGGCCCCCGTCGGCCGGCGCGTCCTCGGCGCGGGTGGCGAACGACGCGGCGAGCGAGACGGCGAGCTCACGCCGGGTCGCCTGCACAGGGAGTCGGCGCCGCAGCTCCGTGGCACCGTCCAGCAGCTCGTCCCACCCTCCGACCACCCGCTGCACCGGGTCCGGCGCCCGGCGCCGAAGCCTGCGACGACGGCGCTTGAGCGCGGCGATCACCAGCGGCGGCCCGAGCAGCACGGCCAGCGGGAGCCCGCCCACCAGGGCGACCCGACCGACCGTCGCCCAGACCTCGGAGTCGCGGGACTGCTCCTGGCGGTCGTCGGTGCTGGGCTGCTCGGTGTCGTCGTCCGGCGCCGTGACGGGCGCCTGCGGCGGAGGCGGCGGCTGACGCACCGCCGGCTCGGCCGCGGACTGCTGGGGAGCGGTGTCCTCACGCGGGGTCTGGGACTCGTCGGGGGTGGGGAAGAAGCTGACCCAGCCGTACCCGGCGAAGTCGATCTCCACCCAGGCCTGGATGTCGGCCCCCGTGAAGGTGATCTCTTCCGCACCCGCCTGGTCAGCCGACGGGACGAAGCCGAGCACCACCCTGGCGGGCAGCCCCATCGCGCGGGCCATCAAGGCCATCGCCGACGCGTACTGCTCGCCGTCGCCCACCATGGTGGCGCCCAGCAGATCGGTGATCCGGTTCGCGCCGTGACCGGACAGCGACGCGGCGTCCCCGCGGTCGACCAGACCATGGCTGAAGTACCCGTCGGTGCTCAGCTCCTCCTCGAGCGAGCGGGCGATCAGCCCCGGCGACCCGGCCGTCCCGGCGATCTCACCGGCCCTGGTCGCGACGATCTCGGGGACCTCGCGCGGTTCGGGCAGCACGACCGCGGCGGTCGCGGCCCGGTCGAGCGAGGCCTCGTCCGGCGCCGTCGGGACCACCACGCTCGCCTGCCAGGTCAGCCCGGCGGGGACACCGTCGGTGAGCACCGCGGTGCCCGTGGCATCGTTGTAGCGCAGCTCGGTGCGCAGCGCGGCGTCCCGCCCGGCGAAGGTGACCTGCCGGGTCCAGCCGACCGTGGGCAGCCACACGAACGGCAGGTCGTGCACCTCGAGCGTGACGGTGGTTCGCGTGCCGCTGCGGGTCAGCGTGTCCACCTCGCTACCCACCCGCCGGAACGCGCCCGAACCCTCGGCGGCCTCGGCGCCGGCGACGTTCCAGACGACGCCGTCGAAGGCGTCCATGGTCGCCAGTCGCACCGTCGCGCCGTCGGGCAGGCCCCGCACGGTGAGCAGGTCCGTGTCGCCCCACTCCTTGACGAACTTGCGGAACGCGGACAGCGGGCTGGCCTGGTCCGCAGGGTCGAACGGGGGCACGATCTCGTCGCGCAGCACGTAGCGCGGTCGCTGGTCGGCCAGCCACGGAGCGGTGACCGCCCCGAGCCCGACCACGACCGCGACCACCGCGCCGAGCGAGACCACCCGCCGCGGCGCGAGCGTGCCGGACCGCCAGGCGGCCCAGCTGCCCAGGAGCAGCACCGTGAGGACGCCCGCGGGCACCGGCGCCACCGACACCTTCGTGCCGAGAAGCACCGAGACGACCAGCACGGCCAGCGGCACCGTGGCACCCAGCGCCGCCACCCGCCGCGGAGTGCGCAGGGCGATGGTCAGCGCGCCGAGCGTCCCGACCAGCGCGAGCAGGAACGGTGCGACCAGCACGTCGCCCGTCGAGCCCAGCTCGGGGTCGAGGGTCAGCACCTGCTTCCAGGACGTCACCGCCCCGGACAGCAGTGCCAGCACGCTGGCGCCGCTGGGCAGGAAGCCGAGCGTCGCCTTGTCCGGGACCGCAGCCACCGGCCCGAGCACCAGGTACCCGCCGAGCGCGACGGCCGCCGTCACCGCAGTGCCCCAGCGGAGCTGGGCGGACACCAGCGCCACGGCGAGGCCGAGCAGCACCCCGGCGAGCGCCGGCAGGAGCAGCACGCCGGCGCCGAACACCGGCACCATCGGCAGCTGCGCGAGCGCGAGCGCGACGACCAGCACGACGACGTCGATCTCGGGGCGGCGGGTCATCCTGCACCCACCACCCGGCGCATCACCTTGGGGAGCTCCGCGAGCTCACCGAGTCGCGCCACCCCGAGCGTCCCCAGGGCCGCCACCTCGGTGCGGGCACCCCGCCGGCACGTGAGCACGAGCACCGGCACGCCGGCGGGCAACCGGCCCGCTGCCGCACGCAGGGCGGCGCGGTCCGGCACCGAGCCGGTGACCAGCACGATCACCGAGGCGTCGCGGGCGACCGAGGCGACCCAGGGCACCAGCTCCGTGCCGGACCGACCCCGCGCGGTCACCCGGGCCACGTCGTCCAGCAGGCGGCCGGGGTCTGCGGTGCGCAGCCGGGTCCCGGCCAGGAAGGTCAGGTCGCGCTCGTCGTGCAGCGCCTGGACGCCGATCGAGGCCGCCGCCGCAACCGCCAGCTCGAACTCCTCGTCATCCAGGTAGTCGGCCGGGTGGGTCGCCAGGGCGACGGCCGTGTGCGTGCGCCGGGTGTCCTCGAACTGCCGCACCATGAGGGTGCCGGTCCGCGCCGTCGTCTTCCAGTGGATGTGCCGCCGGTCGTCGCCCGGCTCGTAGTCGCGCAGCGCGTGGAACGACAGGTCCGAGTTGGACACCACGCGGGTCGCCTGGCCCTCCAGGTCGCGCAGCACGCCCGCGGCGGCTCCGGTCAGCGGGACCAGCACGGGGTGCACGCACACCTCGACCACCGGCGTCCACGACACCCGGCGTGCGATCAGCCCCCACGGGTCGCCCCGCACCGAGCGCACCGGCCCGACCTCGATCACCGAGCGGCGCACGGCCGGGATCGCGAACAGCTCCTCGTGCCGACCGCCCGGGGCCAGCGACGGGAGGGGGAAGTCTGCGACCTGGTCGCCGACGGGCAGCTCCAGCCGGGCGGGCAGCAGCCGCCCGCGAGCGGTGTTGCGAGCCTCGATCCGGCCGGCGACCCGGTCCCCGACGGTCACCCGGCGGTCGGAGACCTCGAGGTTGACGTCGTAGGTGGAGCTACCGACGGTGAACACCACTGCGAGCGCGACGACGCCCACCAGCCCCACGCCGATGACCAGGGTCTCGATCCACCCGAGCCACCAGCCGCTGCCGCCGAGCACCACACCGCACGTGAGCACGGCCCAGCCGAGCCCCGACACCGACCGCAGGGGTCGCAGCAGGGCTCTCAGGCGCCGCAGTCGCAGCCGCACGTCAGCTCCTCGGTCAGATCCGGGTGGCGGGCGGCTCGGTCTCGGCGAGCACCCGCGCCACGATCTGGCGGGCCGTCACCCCGGCGAACTCCGCCTCCGTGTCCAGGATCAGCCGGTGCGCGAGGACCGGCTCGGCCAGCAGCTTGATGTCGTCGGGGATCACGTAGCCACGGCCCTGCGACGCGGCCCACACCTTGGCCGTGCGCACCAGGGCGAGCGAGCCGCGGACCGACGCGCCCACCAGGGTCTGCGCGTCCGAGCGGGTCGCCTCCGTGAGCCTCGCGACGTAGTCGAGCACCGCGGTCTCCACGTGCACGGTGGTGGCCAGGTCCGCCATCTCCCCGATCGCCTGGGTGGTGATCTTCGGGAGCAGCCCGATGGTGCGGTCACGTTCGGACGCCCCGGACAGGATCTGGACCGTCGAGTCCCGGTCCGGGTAGCCCAGCGAGGTCTTGATGAGGAACCTGTCGAGCTGCGCCTCGGGCAGTCGGTAGGTGCCCGCCTGCTCGATCGGGTTCTGGGTCGCGATGACCATGAACGGACGGCCCACCGGGTGGGAGACCTTGTCCACCGTGATCCGGGACTCCTCCATGACCTCCAGCAGCGCGGACTGGGTCTTCGGCGAGGCGCGGTTGATCTCGTCGGCGAGCACGATCGAGGCGAACACCGGCCCGGGGTGGAAGTCGAACGTGCGGTTGTTCTGGTCGTAGATCGTCACGCCGGTGACGTCGGACGGCAGCAGGTCCGGGGTGAACTGGATCCGCGAGTGGGTGCCCTGGACGGTCGCGGCCATCGCCTTGGCCATCGACGTCTTCCCGGTGCCCGGAGCGTCCTCCAGCAGCAGGTGCCCCTCGGCCAGCATGCAGGTCAGGGCGAGCCGCACCACGTGCTCCTTGCCCAGCAGGGCCTCACCGATGTTGGCCACGAGCGCGTCGAAGGTCTGGGCGAACCACGCGCTCTGCTCGGACGACATGCTCACGGGGGATCTCCTGGTCATCGGCGGGTCGGTGCGGGTCGTCGGGGTCTCAGCCACCGCCACCACCTCCTGGCGGCCCGCCAGGTGGTGCGGGGGTGTCGTCCACGACCACCACCGTGGCGGGGGCCGAAGCAGCGGACTCCCCCTCGGCGTTCGAGGTCCAGACCGTGAAGGTCAGGGTCTCGCCGTCCTTCCCGGTGACGACCAGGGCCCGGTCGGTCGTGGTGCCCTCCTCGTGGGTCCCGCGGGTGCCGTCGACGAGGTACCGGTAGGAGAGGACCGGGAGACCACCGGTGGCCCCGGGCGTCCACGTGATCTGCACGTCCGCCGAGCCCGGGAGGTCGGTCGCGGTGTCGATCGTCGGGCGCTGCGGCACCGTCGTGAGGGTGACGCTCTTCGCGACCGGCGCGCTCTCGGCGCCCTTGGTGTTGAGCGCGACGATCGTCACCGTGTGGTCGCCGAAGGACAGCCCGGCGAAGCGGACCGAGGTCGTGGCGGCGTCGACGGTCGTCGTGCTGGTGCCGTCCAACGTGACGCGGAAGCCGGTCAGCGGCACGCCGCCGCTGTCGACCGGCGCGGTCCAGGAGGCACGCACCGCGCCCTGGCCGAACGGGGTCGGCTCGGCCGAGTCGTCGACCAGCGATGCCCCGGTCACCGCGCCGGGGGCGGTCCAGATCTCGCCGGTGGTCGACGCCCACGCGGACGGTCCGGCCTTGTTCGAGGCGCGCACGTCGATCGCGTAGGTGCGCCCCCGCTCGGCCGCGAACCCGTAGCTGGTCTCGGAGGCTGCGACGGGGTAGGAGACACCGTCGATCCGCACCTCGTAGCCCTTGACCGGGTCACCGTTCGGGTCCGACGCGGTCCACGTGACGGTGATCTGCAAGCCGCCCTGACCCACCTGCGAACGGGTGGCGGTCACCGAGCCCGGCGGCGAGGGCACGCCGGCGGGGGTCTGGGCCGCGGACCACGCGCTCCAGTCGCCGGGGTCCGGTGCGTCGTTGATCGCGCGGACACGCACCTGGTAGGACGTGCCGTTGGCGAGCCCGGTGAACGTGTAGGACGTCGAGGCCGTCGACACCGTGGCGCTGCCGCTGGGCGGTGCCGGGCTGACCTCCAGCTGGTACTCGCGGATCGGGGAGCCGGTGTTCGCCGGGGCCGTCCAGGTCGCCGCGACCGACGAGTCGCCCCAGGTCAGCGCAGGCGCCGACGGCGCGGCCGGCTTGGCGTCCGGCCGCGCGGGGCCGGAGGGCGGGCTCGGGTCGGACGCACCGACCACGTTGCGCGCCACCACCGTGAACGTGTACTCGACGTCGTTGCTCAGCCCCTCGATCGTGCACGTGGTCGACGGGCAGGTGGTCACCACGCCGCCGGGCTGGGCGGTCACCCGGTAGTCGGTGATGGGCTCGCCGTTGGCCGCCGGCGCGTCCCAGGCCAGGACGACCGTGGAGTCCCGCACCTCGGAGATCCGCGGGGCGGCCGGGGCGTCCGGCCGACCGCGGACCACGAGGGTGATCCGGCCGTCGACCTCGCGGTCCGGGTCCCCGGTGGCGTCCCGGACCCGGAAGCGCACCACCATCGGGCCGAGGAAGTCCAGCGCGGGCCTGATCTGCACCCGACCGGCCTCGACCCATGCCTCACCGGTCGCGGGGTTCTCCGGCACCGCGTCGACCAGCGTCAGCGGCGCGGAGAACGGGTTGAACGCTCCGGCGAGCGCCGAGACGGACGTGACCTGGCCCCCGACACCGGTCGTCACGCGCTGGTCGACGACCCGGGCCAGCGGCTTGCTGGAGGCGGTCACCCGGAAGTCCACCTGCGCGCCGAGCACACCCAGGCCGCCGTAGTCGATCGACAGCCCGATGCCGCCGACCGTGCCGCGGGGCACGCTGGTCCCCACGCTCAGCGACAGGTCCGAGCCGTCCAGGGTCACGGTCACGCCGGGCGGCGGTGTGGAGGTCAGTGCGTAGGTGTAGGCCTCGTCGGGCGACTGGGAGCCGATCGGCGCGGAGGTGAACGCCGTCAGGTCCACCCGGGTCGACTCGCCCTGCGGCACGTCGAGCACGGACGGGGTGAACTGCGGCGGGTGGTCCTCGAAGGCCAGCACCGTGATCGGCAGGGTGAGGACCGCCGTGCGGGCGGTGGGGTCGTCCGCGGGACCGTCGCTGACCTCCACGGTGATCGACGCCGGGCCGGCGTAGGTCTTCTGGGCGACGTACCGCAGCGACTTGGAGTCCACCACCAGGCCCGAGCCGTCGGACTTGGTGGCGCTGACCCGCGACGGGTCGGTGATCCGCACCGTGCGGCCCGGGGCGACCTGCACCTGCTCGTCCAGCGCGATCGACAGCTCCGCGCCGGCGATCACGACGAGCTCGGGTGCGCCCGGTCGACGCACCGGCGGGAAGTCGCCGAGCGCCGGCACGGTGATGAACGCGTACGAGCTGACCCCGCCCGCATCCGGTGAGACGTTGGTGAGCAGGTAGGGCAGGGTGCGCGGGTTGTCGCCGAGCGTCACGATCACGGTGCCGCTGGGCGTCACCTCGGCGACGTCGGACGCGGACGGGTCCACCGACACCCGCAGGTCGGACAGCGGCCCGCTCGGGTTGTCCGCGACGTCCAGCACGTTCACCTCGACCGACAGCGCGTTGAGGGTCTCGGTGGCGGGCACGACGACATCGCGCGCGATCGGCGGCAGGATCGGCGCCTCCGGGTCGACGAGCACGGTGAGCACGGCGGTGTCCCGTCCGCCTCGGTTGTTCGCGGCGGTGTAGGCGATCTGCAGGGTCGCCGGCTCGGTCGGGGTCCGCACCACGATCCGGCGGCCGTCGACCGCCGCGTCGATCCCCGCGTCCATCTGGAGCTCCGGCTCCAGGATGAGGTCTCCACCGGACATGTCGACGTCGTTGGCCAGCACCCGGACGGACACCGACTGACCCGGCCGCACGGTGACCTGGTCGTTGCGCGCCACGACCTGGGCCGAGGTGTTGGGCCGCTCGGCGATCCCGACCCGGATGGTCGCGACGGCACGCTGGCCCACCCAGTCCTCGACGGCGTAGGTGAAGGTGTCGGTGCCGAGCTCGCCCGGCAGCGCCTCGTACTCCAGCCAGTCCGCACCCTGAGCGGTGATCCGGCCCTTCGTGGGGGCCTTGTCCTGCCCGAGGAGGGTCACCCCGTCACCGTCCGCGTCGATCCCGGTGAGCGGGATCGGGATGCGGATGGTCTCGGCCTGGAACACCCGCGCGGTCAGGTCCTTGGGCCGCGGTGGTGACTTGGTCTCCGGGTCGGCGGCGTGCACGTCGATGGTCACGTCCGCGGCGGTCTTGTTGTCCTCGGGGTCGGCGACCTCGAACCTCGCATGCACCCGCATGGGCGTGTCCGGCGCCTGGTAGCGCAGCACGTCGCCGGAGACGAACATCAGGCCCTCGCCGGCCGCCGGGGCGTCGACGAGCCTGCGCTTGAGGGTCAGCGTGTCGCCGTCGGGGTCGTAGGCGCCCTCGAGGACCGGGATGGTGACCACCCCGCCGGTGCGGACCGTGACGGTCACGTCCGGGACCACCGGCGGCTGCTGGGTGGCAGAGGCGTCGATCGGTTTGACCCGGAGCTCACCGACGGCCTGGTCGGCGCCGTTGGAGATCGTGTACGGGACGGTCACCGGGCCGTCGAGGGTCCGGGTCGAGGAGATCCGGACCAGCTGGTGGCCGAGCACGGCGACCTCCAGGCCGCTGCCCTCGGGCACGTCGACCGACTGGAGCACGAGCACCCCGCCCGCGGGGTCGACGTCGTTGGCCAGCGGGTCCACCACGACCTCCCCGCCGGGCGGCAGCAGGGCCACGTCGAGCACGGCGATCGGCGGCTCGGGGGTCTGGGGGCGCTCGGCCACGTCGATCCGCGCGATCCCGGTGGTCTGCTGCGGCGCCGCGGTCACCACGAAGCTGACGTAGTACGTCCCGGCCCGGGCGGACATGAAGGTGAAGGTGCCGGCCTCGAGGTCGGTGGTGATCGTCGCGCCCGTGAGCTGGTCGACCCCGGCCAGCCTGACCGGCTCGCGCGAGGCGGAGCGGACGCTGTCCAGCGGTCGCACGGTGACCGGCTGGCCCACGTAGGCCACTGCGTGCACCGGGTCGATCACGGGGGCCAGCGAGCCGGCCGGTCGCACGTCGACCTGGAGCTCGCCGGCGACCGTCGACTCGCCGTCCCCCACCAACAGCTCCACGGTCTGACGGCCCAGCGTGGTGCCGTCCGACGTGAAGGTCAGCTCGCCGTCCTGCCGGGCCCGGACCGTTCCGCCCTGCAGGACCGACGCACCGAGCAGCACGAGCTGGTCGCCCTCCGGGTCGCGGAAGTCGGGCAGCACGTCGAACGTGCCGGTGGCCCCGAGCTCGACCTGCACCTGGCTGAACCGGGTCTGCTCGGGCGGTCGGTTGACGTCGTCGGGGAAGACCGTGAGCCGGACGACGGCGGTCGACGGCGCGCTGGACCCACGGCCGTCGGTGACGGTGTACGTGAACCGCACTGTCCCGCTGGCGTTCGGCGTCGTGACGAGCTGGATGGCCCGGCCGCCGTAGATCGGCACGGCAGTCCCGAACGACTCGGGCAGCGGGTCCATCTCGGAGATCACCAGCAGGCCGCAGTCGGACGCCGCGTCGTTGTCGATCACCGACAGGATCGTGGTCCGCCCGGGCCGTACGCCGTAGGTGTCGTCCACGGCCTGCGGGGCCGCGGACTGGGGCGTGCACTCGATCTGCAGGGTCTGGGTGGTCTGCTGGTCGCTGGACTGGTCGCCTTGGTCCTCCTTCTCCTCGGCGACGACGTCCTGCCAGTTGGGCTCGCGCAGGTTCGGGTCCTCGGTCGGGGCCCAGAGGTTGCCCGCGATGTCGTTGAGGACCACCACGTCCCGGTTGACCCGGAAACGCAGGCTCGCCGCGCTGGTCATGCCCTCCAGTGCGACGACGTCCGCCCGGCTGCCGCACAGCTCCAGGTAGCTCGCCTGGGCCGAGGCCCAGGCCGCGTGCCCGCACCCGCCGACCCGGACCGGCGCGGCCGGTGCGCCCGAGCCGCCGGACAGGTGCGCGGTGACCTCGCCACCGTCCAGCGGCACCTCGAGAAGCGCACCAGGGGTGGCGACCAGGACGTCGCCCGCCGAGGGCCCGGGCTGCTGGAGCACCAGGTCCGTCCCCCACGCGGCCAGGTCGACCTGAGCGGACGGTGTGTGCACCGTGGTCCCGGTGAGCGTGACCAGGGTGTCCCCGACCGTGGTCGCGGCGTCGGCCGGCGCGGTCTGACCCCGCATGGACCCGACCACCCGGTTCGAGAGCGTGTCGCCGAGCTCGAGCCGGTGCAGCTCCCCGGCGGCGGTCGTGGCGAGCACCACGCCGGAGTCGGACACCACGGCCGAGGCACCCTGGCCGAGCGCCAGGTCCGGCTGGCCCGTGGTGTCCAGCGAGCCCACCTGGTCCAGCGGACGCACCCACAGGTCACCGTCGGCCTGGAGCACCGACAGCACTCCGGCGGCCATCGAGACCTGGTCGTCGGCGGCCACCGTCGCCGATGCGTCGACCGCCACCTCGGCCGGGTTCACCAGGGAGATCCGACCCGGCTCGGTCAGGAGCACCCGATCGCCGTCCTGGAGCACGTCGAACGTCGACT
This sequence comes from Actinomycetales bacterium, assembly GCA_020444245.1. Lineage (GTDB taxonomy): Bacteria > Actinomycetota > Actinomycetes > Actinomycetales > Cellulomonadaceae > Actinotalea. The sequence continues at coordinate 256,099 of JAHLLI010000002.1, read as the reverse complement.
GGCCGGCCACCAGGCCGGCGTTGAGCTCGCCGACCTGTGCGTTCCAGCGCGCGAGCTGTTTGGTCCCGGACTTGGTCACCCACACGGCGCCGTCGTTGAGGTCCACCTGGGACACCGCCGCGCCGGGGTAGACCAGGGCCAGTCCCACCAGCACCGCGGGTACGACGAGTCCGCCGACGGCACTGGGCCAGCGGCGGCGGCGCGCGAGGTCGTGGGTCATCCGTCCGAGCACCCCGTGGCCGGATCGGTGGTGTAGCGCCCGTCGCTGCGCACGATGGCGACCTCGATGCACACCGGACCGGGCGCCCCGGGCTCCACGGTGACCGTCGGTACGTCGATGACCTCGAGCGTGGTCGCCCGCCCGGCCTCGGCGCGGCCCCACAGGTACCGGTCGCCGGGCTCGGGGCTCGGGTTGGTCCAGGTGAACACGACGCCGGCATCGGTCACTGCCGAGGTCAGGCCCACGGGGGCGGGGACCGCGGCGCCGGTGACCACCGGCGTGGACGTCCGGCTCGGGGTCGGGTCCTCGCCCGTCCGCGGCTGGTCGAAGGCGAGCACGACGGCGACCACCAGCGCGGTGAGGACCAGCCCCCCTGCGATGCCGGCTGCGACCGCGCGCGCCAGGGCCCGACGCGGCCGCTCGGGCTCAGGACGGGCGGCCTCCAGCTCGGCGGCATGGCGCCGCCAGCTCTCCGGGACGTCGACGTGGTCGTCCGGCTCGCCGACGGACGGCTCGGCCACGGACGGCTCGGCCACGGACGCGGCGGGGTCGACGTCCGCCTCGGGCGCGGGGGCCGCCTCGACGGCCCGGTCCCGGTCCCGCGCCGCGGCGAACGCGAGCTGGTCGGTGGCCTCGGGCGAGACGGTCCGCACGGGGCGCAGCCTGGTGGCCTGGTCAGCCTCCGTGTCCGGGTCGGGCTGTGCCGGGACCGGCGCCTCGTCGGGCAGGTCGAGCGGGGTCAGGGGGAGCATCAGCTCCGCCTCGACCTGCTGCAGCGCCCGGGCGAGCGCGATCGCGGAGTGGTAGCGCTGCGCGGGGTCGCGCGCCATCGCACGGGCCAGCACGTGCTGCAACGACTCGGGCACGTCGCCGCGACCGGTCGTGCCGAGTGCGCCGCGCTCGATCCGCGAGATCAGGTCCGCCGCCGAGTTCGACCCGTCGGCCACCTCGAACGGCGAGCGGCGCGCCAGGAGCGAGAAGATCGTCGCGGCGAGCGAGTAGACGTCCGAGCGCACGTCGCCGCCCGGCTCGTCGGCGAGCATCTCCGGTGGCGACCACGGGATCGACATCCCGACCATCTGGCCCGCCCCGAACCCGGCTGTCGCGGCGATGCCGAAGTCGGTCAGCGCCGGCCACCCGAAGTCGGTGACCAGGACGTTCGCCGGCTTGATGTCCCGGTGCAGCACCCCGGCCCGATGCGCGGTCTCCACCGCGGACGCGAGCCGGATCCCGATCCGCAGGACCTCGGCAAGACTCATCCGCTCGGCCCGGTAGCGCTGGGCCAGACCGGGCCGCGAGCAGTACTCCATGACCAGGTACGGCCGACCGTCGGACGCGACGTCCGCCTGGTAGACCGTGACGATCGAGGGGTGGTGGGACAGCGAGGCCATGATGTCGGCCTCCGCGCGGAACCTCGCCCGCGCCGCGTCGTCCAACGAGGCCGCGAGCAGCACCTTGACCGCCACCTGGCGCCGAGGCATCTGCTGGCGGTAGAGGAACACGTCCGCGAAGCCGCCCATCCCCAGGAGCCGCACATAGGTGTAGCCGGGGATGACGGGCGGCTGCGAGGCCTCGCGACGACTGGTCACCCACCGGCCTCCACGAGGAAGGTCACGCCCTCGCCGAGGTCGACGACCACACCGGGCTCGACGACGGTGGGCTCGCCGGGGTGCAGACGCTGGGCGCCCGAGCCCTGACGCAGCAGCAGCACGCCGTTGGTCGACCGCAGATCGGTCACCACGACGTCGTCGCCGTCCATCCGCACCTCGCAGTGCGTGCGCGAGATGTCCTGGTTGGGGCTCGCCACCGTGATCAGCCGCGGGATCTCGTTGCCCGTCACCCGGGTCACCTGCGGCGCCCGGCCGATCAGGACCGGCCGGTTGAGCGAGACCACCAGGCCCGTGGACATCAGCAGCTTGGCCGGCGCGCGGGTGTGGGGCGTGGGCACGCTCAGCTGGGGCACGGCGTCACCGGCCCAGTCGGGCAGCTGGCGGCGCAGCGCGACCATGTCGGAGCTGAGCACGGTCAACCCGTCGTGGTCCTCGGAGAGCCGGTGCGGGTCCGCGGCCGGCGGCGTCATCGACCGGTCGGGCTCGGAGGCCGGCTCCGCGACCGGTTCGACGGGCGCAGGCGCGGGCGCACCGACCACGGTGGTCGGCCCGGGACGGCCGGCGGCGAGCGGCGCGCGGCCACCCAGGTGCTCGACGCGCAGGGGCCGGACGGGCTCCCACGCGGGGACCGCCGCCGCCACCATGGCGTCCTCGTCGTCCTCGACCGACTCGTCGTCGAAAGCGCGATCGGGCGGCGTCGCGGCCTCCCGCACGGGCGGCGCGGCCGGGGCGGGCGCGGGCTCCGGCGCGCGGGCCGGGCGCGGCGCGCCGACGGTCGGCCGTCCGAGCGTGGTCTCGACCTCGGACTCGGGCTCGGGGGCGGGCGGACCCACCTGGTCCCTCGCGGTGACGGCGAGGCACACCTCGGCCGCCGGGACCACCGCGGCGTGCACGGGTAGCGGCCGACCACCGGTGGAGACCCCACTGGTCAGCCGGACCTTCTCGGCAGCCGGCAGCAGGTCCTCGGCCCAGGTCGACACGTGCGACGCGCCGACCGTGACGGTCCGGCCGTCGGCGGTGAGCTCCGCTCGCGCGCTGCCGCGGACCACCACATGGGCGGCGCCGTCGGTGAGCCGCACGATCGCGAACGCGGGAGCGGCGACGAGGCCGGGGCCGAGCAGGACCTGGAGATGGTCGGTCAGCGGGCCGCCGCTGAGCATCGATGCCCACAGCGCGTCCAGCAGCTCGGGCGGGCACCCGTCGGGGAGCAGCGCCACGGTGCCGTCCACGACCACGGCGAGGCCGTCACCCGGGACGTAGTCGGTTCTCATCGGTCCACCTCCGGGACACGGGCACGGGACTGACGTGGGTTGGTGCTGCCGTCGGCGGCCTCGTCCCAGCCGCGCGGCTCGCGGTGGGCCTCGGCGGTGCTGTCGTCGTCGCCGGCCCGGGACGCGGCGACGTCCACCACGATGGCGGTGACGTTGTCGCGCCCGCCGCGCTCGACCGCGGCATCCACCAGTCGCTCCGCGGCGACCTGCGGGTCCGGTGACGAGGCCAGCAGCTCGGCGATCTCGTCGTCGGCGAGCTCGTCGGTCAGGCCGTCGGTGCACACGAGCATCCGGTCGGCGGCGCCCGCCGGGATGAGCCAGTAGTCGGGGTCGGGGTCGGGCCCGGTCCCGATCGCGCGCGTGATGACGTGCCGGTCCGGGTGGTGCAGCGCCTCGGCCGCGCCGATCACGCCGCGGTCCACGAGCTCCTGGACCACCGAGTGGTCGACGCTGATCTGGGTGAGCCCGGCGTCGGCGTACCGGTAGACCCGTGAGTCGCCGATGTTGAACACCAGCCAGTACGAGCCGCCCTCGTGGCGCGCGATCCCGACACCCGCGAACGTGGTGCCCACGGTGCGCCCGTCGGGCACCACGGCGCGGACCCGGGCGGAGATCGCACGGACGATCGTGTGCACGTCGTCGGCCGTGACCTCCGGGCGCCCGGCGAGCTGACCGGCCTCCTCGACGGCGATCCGGGAGGCGACCTCACCGGCGTCGTGGCCGCCCATCCCGTCGGCCACCACGAACAGCGGCGGGTAGGCCAGCAGGGCGTCCTCGTTCAGCCGGCGGAACGGTCCGCAGTCCGTCGCCGACCCCCACGTGGTCCGCATCCGCCCACCTCCGTCCGCCCGCTCGTGACGTCTCCGCACCGGGCGCAGGTATGGCCCGAACGGGTGAACGTCCCCGACTGGTCATCGGCGCATGCGGGCCCGGTCTGAAGCCCCGGAGGGCGAGGAGTTTCGTCCCGCGGCGTCCGGGTCGTCCCGTTCCGGCCGACGGTCAGGCGGACCGTTCCACGAGCGACCGTGCGAACAGCGCCAGGGAGTCGCGCACCGGGCCCGCCGGCAGGTCCGCGAGCGCCTCGACGGCCTCGTTGGCGCGGGCCTCCGAGGCCTCCCGGGTGCGTTCGGTGACCGGGTGCTCGCGCAGCGCGCGCACCGCGTCGGCCAGGTCGTCGTCGTCGGACAGGTCGCCGTCCAGCAGGTCCAGGACCCGCCGGTCGGCGTCGGTGGCGGCGTCGGACGCGACCAGCCTGCGCAGCAGCAGGGCCGGCATGGTCGGCACGTGCTCGCGCAGGTCGGTTCCCGGTCGCTTGCCGGTGAGGCCGCCGTCGTCGGTGAGGTCGATGACGTCGTCGGCGAGCTGGAAGGCCAGCCCGATCTTCTCGCCGTAGGTCGTGACCGTCGCGATAGCCTCCGGGTCGCACCCCGCGAACAGCGCGCCGTAGCGCGCCGACGTCGCGATCAACGACCCGGTCTTGTCCGCGAGCACCTGGAGGTAGTGGTCGACCGGGTCGGCCCCGTCGGTGGGCCCGACGGTCTCGTGCAGCTGGCCCAGGCACAGTCGCTCGAAGGTCTCCGCCTGGATGAGGACCGCGTCCGGCCCCAGCCGTGCGGTGAGTGCCGATGCCTTCGCCAGCAGCAGGTCGCCGGTGAGGATCGCGACCTGGTTGCCCCACACCTCCTGCGCCGCAGGGGCCCCGCGCCGCACCGGGGCGGAGTCCATCACGTCGTCGTGGTAGAGGGTGGCCAGGTGAGTGAGCTCGACCACCACGGCGGCGTCGAGCACCCGGGGGTCGGAGCCGTCACCCAGCTCCGCGGTGAGCAGGGTCAGCAGGGGCCGTAGCCGCTTGCCGCCGGCGCTGACCAGGTGACGCGACGTCGCGTCGGCCAGGTGGTCGGCGTGCGACGCGGCCTCGAGCAGCCGCTGCTCGACCAGCGCGAGCCGGTCGGTCAGCCGGCCCGCGAGCCCGGCGTCGGTCAGCGGGAGCGAGGTCGTCACCGGACGAAGACCGCCGCACTGTCGAACAGGTCGACGGCCCAGGCCGGCAGCACGCCGAGCGCCACGGTGCCCACGGCCGCCACGCCGATCGCCACGGCGGTCAGGCCCTCCGAGCGGACGACGGTGGTGGTGCGCTCGACGCTCGGGTCGGGCTCCTTGAAGAACATCACCACGATGATCCACACGTAGAAGAAGACCGCGGCGGCCGAGGCGAGCACGCCGAGCACCGCCAGCCAGGCCTGCCCGCCGGCCACGATCGCCGAGAACACCGCGTACTTCCCGATGAACCCGGCGGTCAGCGGGATGCCCGCGAAGGAGAGCAGGAACAGCGTGAACGTGACGGCCAGCAGCGGGTGGCGCCGGCCGAGCCCGGTCCACTGGGTCAGCGCGGTCGCCTCGGCGACCACCGGCCCGCCCGGCCCCTCGTTCACCTCGCGCACCAGCGTGACGACGGCGAACGCACCGATCGTGGCCAGGCCGTAGGCCATCAGGTAGAACATCACGCCGGAGATTCCGGCCTGCTGCAGCGCCACGACGCCCACCAGGACGAACCCGGCGTGCGCGATCGAGGAGTATGCGAGCAGCCGCTTGATGTCCGTCTGGACCAGCGCGATCACGGTCCCGACCACCATGGTCAGCGCGGCGATCGCCCACAGCAGCGGGATGACGTCCCACTGCAGCGGGGCCGCGACCACGTAGACCAGGCGCAGGAGGGCGCCGAACGCGGCGACCTTGGTGCACGCGGCCATGAACCCGGTCACGGGAGTCGGTGCGCCCTGGTACACGTCCGGGGTCCAGGAGTGGAACGGCACCGCGCCGACCTTGAACAGCAGGCCCACCATCACCATGGCCAGCCCCGCGATGAGCAGCGGGTCGAACCCGGCAGTCGACCCGACCGCGTCGGAGATCGCCGACAGCGTCACCGAGCCGGAGAACCCGTAGAGCAGGGCGATGCCGAACAGCAGGATCGCCGAGGCGAAGGCGCCCAGCAGGAAGTACTTCATCGACGCCTCCTGGCTCAGCAGGCGGCGCCGGCGGGCCAGGCCGGTGAGCAGGTACAGCGGCAACGAGAGCACCTCGAGCGCCACGAACAGGGTCAGCAGGTCACCGGCCGCGGGGAAGATCATCATCCCGCCGAGGGCGAACAGCATGAGCGGGAAGACCTCGGTCTGCGCGAGCCCGCGCGCGGTGGCCACCCGCTCGTAGTCCGAGCCGGGCACCGCCGCGCCCGACGGCGCGAACGCGTCCTGACCGGCGTCGGTCCGGTCGGCCATCACCAGCGCGCTGAGCAGGCCGAGCAGCACCAGCAGGGCCTGCAGCAGCAGCGCGGGCCGGTCCAGGATCATCGAGCCGCCGAGCACCACGACGCCGCCGCCTGCGGACTCCGCGGTCTTGGGCCACAGCGCCGCGAGCGCCACGCCGGCCGCGGCGAGCGCGACCGTCGTCAGGCCGAACTGGGTCCAGCGCCGGGCCCGGGCCGGCACGAAGGCCTCGACGAGCACGCCGAGCACCCCGGCGCCGAGCACCGCGATGACGGGGGCGAGGGCGCCCCAGGCGACCTGGGGCGGGGTGAAGCTCACTGGTTGCTCCCGTCGTCGGAGGGGCTCGCGAGAGTGGGGGTCACGTCCGCGACGCCGACCTGCTGGAGGGTGACGGTGGCGGGGTCACGCACGAGGTCCAGCGCCGGCGCGGGGTAGAAGCCGAGCACGAGCATGGCGGCGATCAGCGGCCCGACGACCCACCGCTCGCGGACGGACAGGTCCGGCAGCGTGGACAGCCTCTCGGGCGTGGGCCCGGTGAACGCCCGCTGGTAGGTCAGCAGGATGTACAGGGCGGCGAGCACGACGCCGAACGCCGCGACCACCGCCGCGGCCTTGTGCGCCCCGAACGTGCCCACCAGCACGAGGAACTCGCTGACGAACGTCGACAGGCCCGGCAGCGACAGCGCGGACAGGCCCGCGACCAGGAACGTGCCGGCCAGCACCGGGACGACCTTCTGCAGGCCGCCGTGGTCGGCGATCCGGGCGCTGCCGGTCCGGGCGATGAGGAAGCCTGCGACCAGGAACAGCGCGCCCGTCGAGAGCCCGTGGTTGAGCATGTACAGGCTGGCGCCCTGGACGCTCACCGAGGTGAACGCGAAGATGCCCAGCACGATGAAGCCGAAGTGGCTCACCGAGGTGTAGGCGATCAGCCGCAGCAGGTTCTCCTGGCCGATCGCCAGCAGGCCGCCGTACAGGATCGAGATCACCGCGAGCACGACGATCACCGGCGCCGCCCATCGCGACGCCTCGGGGAACAAGGGCAGGCACAGGGTGAGCATCCCGAAGGTCCCCACCTTGTCCAGCACGCCCACGAGCAGCACCGACGTGCCGACCGGCGCGGCCTCGGCGGTATCCGGCAGCCAGGTGTGCACCGGCCACATCGGCGCCTTGATCGCGAAGGCGATGAAGAACGCCAGGAAGACCAGCCGCTCGGTGCTCACCGACATGTCCAGGTGCCCGACCAGGTTGTCGACCAGGAAGCCCTGCGGTCCCTGCGGGCCGTGGACGTACAGCGTGATCACGCCGGCCAGCATGATCAGGCCACCGGCGAGCGAGAAGAGCAGGAACTTCACGGCCGCGTACCGCCGCTGGAGCCCACCGAACGAGCCGATCATGAAGTAGACCGGGATCAGCATGGCCTCGAACAGCACGTAGAACAGGAACACGTCGCGGGCGGAGAACACCGCGACCATGAAGGACTCGAGCACCAGGACCAGCGCGACGTAGGTGCGGATCCGCGAGCCGCCGATCACCGGCAGCCCGTCGTCGTGGACGTCGGGGTGCTCGCGCCACGCGGCGATCAGCACCAGCGGGGTCAGCAGCACGGACAGCAGGACCAGGGCGAGGCCCACGCCGTCGATGCCCACCGCGTAGCTGACCCCGAAGGACGGGATCCAGGCGTGCGTCTCGGTGAGCTGGTGGGTCCCGGCCGCCGAGGTGTCGAAGGACAGCGCGGCGACCACGGCGAGCACGAGCTCGAGCAGCGCGACGCCGATCGCGACCGGGCGGGCGAACCGGCGGGCGGCGCCGGGCAGGGCCCACACCAGGGCGGCACCCACCAGGGGGACCACGATCAGGGTGGTCAGCCAGGGGAACGTAGCGGGCATCGTCTCTTTCCCTCAGATCCGGAACGCCAGGACGATCGCGACCAGCGCGACGACCCCCGCGAGCATCGTGGCGGCGTAGGAGCGGACGTAGCCGTTCTGCAGCCGTCGCAGCACCGATCCGGTGCCCATGACGGCCCGGGCGAGCCCGGCGAACGAACCGTCGACCACCGTGCGGTCGCCGTAGACCAGTGAACGGGTGGCGACCTGGCCCGGCAGCACGAGCAGCGCGTCGTTGACCTGGTCCTGGTAGAGGTCCTGCCGGGCGGCCCTGGTGAGCAGGCTCCCGCGCGGCGGGACCACCGCGACCGGCGCCGACCAGTACTGCCGCCAGGCCAGCGCGATGCCGATCGCCACGAGCACCAGCGTCACGACGCTGATCACCGGCACCGAGAGCACCGGCTCGTGCTCCTCGACGTGCCCGGTCACCGGCTCGAGCCAGGACGTGAAGATCCCGGTGGGCCCGAGCAGCCCGCCGAGCCCGGCCGAGCCGACCGCGAGGATGATCATCGGCCAGGTCATCAGGCCCGGGGACTCGTGCGGGTGGCGCACCGGCGCGTCCGGGTCCGTCGCGCCGCCGCCGTGGCCGTCCGACCAGCGCGCCTTGCCGTGGAACGTCATGAAGAACATCCGCGACATGTAGAAGGCGGTGATCCCGGCGCCGATCAGCGCGACCAGACCGAACACCCACGGTTGCCAGCCCTCGCCGCCGTTCATCGCGAACGAGGACTCGATGATCTTGTCCTTGCTCCAGAACCCGGAGAACGGCGGCACGCCCATGATCGCCAGCCAGCCGAACCCGAAGGTCACCCAGGTGATCTTCATCAAGGTGGCCAGGCCGCCGTACCGCCGCATGTCGACCGTGTCGTCCATGCCGTGCATCACCGAGCCGGCGCCCAGGAACATCCCGGCCTTGAAGAAGCCGTGGGTCAGCAGGTGGAAGATCGCGAACGCGTAGCCGATCGGGCCGAGCCCCGCGCCGAGCATCATGTAGCCGATCTGCGACATCGTCGAGCCGGCCAGCGACTTCTTGATGTCGTCCTTGGCGCTGGCCACGATCGCCCCGAACAGCAGGGTGATCGCACCGACGATCGCCACGACGAGCAGCGCCGTGGGCGCACCGTCGAACACCGGGCCGGAGCGCACCACGAGGTACACACCGGCGGTCACCATGGTCGCGGCGTGGATCAGCGCGGACACCGGCGTGGGGCCGGCCATCGCGTCGCCGAGCCAGGACTGCAGCGGGAACTGCGCGGACTTACCGGTGGCGCCCAGCAGCAGGAGCAGGCCGATCGCGGTGAGCACGCCCTCACCCGCGCCGCCCGACGCACCGAACACGGTCACGAAGTCGGTGGCGCCGAACGTCGCGAAGATCAGCGCGATGGCGACGATCAGCCCGAGGTCACCGACGCGGTTGGCGACGAACGCCTTCTTCGCGGCCACGGCGTTGGGGGTCTCGTGGTTCCAGAAGCCGATGAGCAGGTACGACGCCAGGCCGACGCCCTCCCACCCGACGAACAGCAGCACGTAGCTGTCCGCCAGGACCAGCAGCAGCATCGCCGCGACGAACAGGTTGAGGTACGCGAAGAACCGGCGCCGGCTGGTGTCGTGGGCCATGTAGGCCACCGAGTACACGTGGATGAGCGTGCCGACGAACGTCACGAGCAGCACGAAGCTCATCGACAGCGGGTCGATCCGCATCCCGGCGTCCAGCGAGAACGCGCCCGCCGGGATCCAGGAGAACAGGTGGAGGTCGACGACGCGCTCGTCGGCGGGCAGGCCGAGCATCGCGACCCAGACGACCGCGGCGACCACGAACGCCGACGCGGACGCCAGGACGCCGAACCAGTGGCCCCAGCGGTCGGTGCGAGCACCGCCGAGCAGCAGCACAGCGGCGCCGAGCATCGGCAGGGCGACCAGCAACCAGGCCGCGCTGAAGGCACCGGTGGCCTCGGTCACGCCGGCCATCGCGGTGGGGAGCAGGAGTGCGGTGGTCATCCGGCCTCAGCTCTTCAGGAGGTTGACGTCGTCGACCGAGGCCGAGCGGCGGGTGCGGAAGATCGCCACGATGATCGCCAGGCCCACGACCACCTCGGCGGCGGCGACCACCATGACGAAGAACGCCATGACCTGGCCGGTGAGGTTGCCGTGGATCCGGGAGAAGGTGACGAACGCCAGGTTCGTGGCGTTGAGCATCAGCTCCACGCCGAGGAACGCGATGATCGCGTTGCGCCGCAGCAGCACCGTCGCGCCGCCGAGCGAGAACAGGATCGCCGACAGCACGAGGTAGTTGGTCAGGCTCACGACTGCTCCTCGGTGTGGTCGCCCTCGATCTGGTGGCGGGTCTCCTCGTCGATCTCGGCGAACACGCCGCCGTAACCACGCTCCTGCCCGCGGATCCGCAGCACTCGAGGCACCGACTGCTCCAGCGGGCTGCCGTCCGGGCCCAGGGCCGGGACGTCCATCGCGTTCGACCTGGCGTACACGCCGGGCGCGGGCAGCGGGGTGATGATCCCACCCTCGGCCAGCGTGGCGACGCGTGCGTCGGCCTTCTCCTTCTGGCCGATCAGCCGGCTCAGCCGCGGACGGTGGGTGAGCACCAACGCGCCGACCGCCGCGGTGATCAGCAGGGTGCCGACCACCTCGAGGGCGAAGACGTGCTGGCCGAAGATCACCTTGGCCACGTCCTGGGGGTTGCCGTCGACGTTCGCCGCGGCGAGGCCCACGGGCTTGGAGTAGGTGGCGGTGACGACCACGCCGATCAGCACCGAGGCGAGCCCGGCGCCCAGCAGCAGCCCGATCCAGCGCTGGCCCGCGAGCGTCTCGACCAGCGAGTCGGACGCGTCGACGCCGACCAGCATCAGGACGAACAGGAACAGCATCATCACGGCGCCGGTGTACACGATCACCTGGACCACGCCGAGGAACGGCGCCTCCTGGGCGACGTACAGCACGGCCAGGCTGATCATCACCACCACGACGCCCATCGCGGCGTGCACCGCCTTGCGGGCGAACAGCAGGCCCAGCGCGGCGATCACCATCACCGGGGCCAGGACCCAGAACAGCACGGCCTCGCCGGTGGAGGTGTGGCCGGTGTCGGCCAGGGACGAGGCCAGCGGCACGAGCGCGCCGACCGTGGTGCTCACCGTCATCGTGCGCCCTCCGCCCGGCTCCGCGCGGCGTCCAGCGTCGGGTCCTCGGGGCGCCACTGCGCCACCCAGTCGACCTGCTCGATCACCGGGCCGGTGATCTCGCCGCGGTAGTACTCCAGGTCCTCCGTGCCGGGCACCATCGGGTGGGGGGCCGCGAGCATGCCCTCCCCCATCGGGGCCAGCAGGTCGGCCTTCTCGTAGATCATCCCGCGCCGGGTGGGGCCGGCGAGCTCGTACTCGTTGGTCATGGTCAGCGCCCGGGTCGGGCACGCCTCGATGCACAGGCCGCAGAAGATGCAGCGCAGGTAGTTGATCTGGTAGACGCGGCCGTACCGCTCGCCGGGCGAGAACTGCGCGTCCGGGGTGTTGTCGGCGCCCTCGACGTAGATCGCGTCGGCCGGGCAGGCCCAGGCGCACAGCTCGCAGCCGATGCACTTCTCGAGGCCGTCCGGGTACCGGTTCAGCTGGTGACGGCCGTGGTAGCGCGGCTTGGTCGGCACCTTCTCGAACGGGTACTGCTCGGTGACCGTCGGCCGGAACATCGACGACAGCGTGACGCCGAAGCCCGCGACGGGCGCGAAGATCTGACCGATGGCGCCCTTGCGGGGCAGCAGGGACTCGTACTCCCCTCCGCCCTCGCTCGGCCGGTCCAGCGGCCCCGGCTCGTCGCGCCGCGTGAGGTCGTCAGCCACGGTCGCCCTCCTCCGCAGTGGTCTCGTCCGCAGCGGGGTCCTCCGCGGTGGACTCGTCGGTCTCCGGGTTCGCCACGGCCACCGCGGTGCCCTCCACGGTCAGCGAACGTCGCGGCGACGGCGGCAGCACCTGTCCCGGCAGCGGTGGCACGGGGTACCCGTCCGCGAACGCGTCGAACGGCTCGGGCGGGGCTTCGTCCCGGGCGGGCGGCTTCTTCTCCGGGATCAGGAACGACACCACTGCGCCGACCACCATGACGCCGGCGAGCACGAACAGCAGGGTCTGCCAGCTCACGTCGGTGAACCGGCGCAGCCCCTGGACCACCGAGACGGCCACGATCCACACCAGCGCGAACGGGATGAGGACCTTCCAGCCGAACCGCATGAACTGGTCGTACCGGAACCGCAGCAGCGTCCCGCGGACCCAGACGAACAGGAACATGAAGAACCAGAGCTTGAGGCCGAACCAGCCCACGCCCCACCAGCCGGTGTTGAGGAAGTCGCCGCGCCACGGCGCGTGGTAGCCGCCGAAGAACAGCGTGGTGGCCACCGCAGAGACGTTGAGCATGTTGATGTACTCCGCCAGGAAGAACCAGGCGAACTTCATCGAGGAGTACTCGGTCATGTAGCCGCCGACCAGCTCACCCTCGGCCTCGGGCAGGTCGAACGGCAGGCGGTTGACCTCACCGGCCATCGAGACCAGGTAGATGGCGAAGGCCGGCAGCAGCGGCAGGGCCCACCAGATCGGCACCTGGGCGTCCACGATCTGCCGGGTCGACATCGAGCCGGTCATGATGAACACGCTGACCAGCGACATGCCCATGGCCAGCTCGTAGGAGATCACCTGCGCGGTCGAGCGCACCGAGCCGAGCAGCGGGTACGTCGACCCGGAGGCCCAGCCACCCAGCACGATCCCGTACACGCCCACCGACGCGGCCGCGAGGATGTACAGCACGGCGACCGGGAAGTCGGTCAGCTGGAGCGGGGTGACGATGCCGAAGATGCTCACCTCGGGCCCCACCGGGATCACCGCGAACACCAGCAGCGAGGCGAACACCGAGATCATCGGTGCGACGAGGTAGATGACCTTGTCCGCGGCGCGGACGATCATGTCCTCCTTGAGCAGCAGCTTCATCGCGTCGGCGAGCGATTGCAGCAGGCCGAAGGGGCCGTGCACGTTGGGGCCCGGCCGGACCTGCATCCGGGCCACGACCTTGCGCTCGAACCAGATCGCGAACAGCACCGACACCAGCAGGAAGACGATGATCGCGACCGCCTTGATCAGCACGATCCACCAGGTGTCGTTGCTGAAGTCGGCCCCCACCGGGGCCGCGGCCATGGGCAGCGCCGTCATCGGGCTCATGCCTGCTCTCCGTCCGTCGTCGCCGCCGCCACGCCGACCACGGCGCCCGCGTCGACCCGCAGGGTCGTGCGCACGGCCGAGCCGGGCGAGGCGACCGGGAGCCACACCACGCCGTCGGGCATCGCGGTGACCACGGCGGGCAGGGTGATGCCGCCGTGCTCGGTGGACACCGTCACCGGGTCGCCGTCACCCACGCCGATCCGGGCGGCCAGCTCGGCGCTGACCCGCGCGACCGGGCGCGGCGCCGTGCCGGCCAGGAAGCCCTCGCCGTCCTGGCAGCGGCCCGCGTCCAGCAGCGTGTGCCAGGTGGCCAGGACCGCCTGGCCCTCGCCGGGAGCCGGGGGTTCGGGGTAGGCCACGTGCGGGGCCTCGGCGCGGGCACCGGACCACGCCGCCAGCCCGCCGAGCTCGGTGTGCACCTCGGTCAGCGAGCCGAGCCCCAGGTCCGTGCCGAGCCGGCCGGCCAGGGCGTGCAGCACGCGGTGGTCGGGCAGCGCGGTGGAGGTCAGCGCCTGGGCGAACGGCCGCGGCCGTGCCTCCCAGGTCCAGAACGTGCCGGGCTTCTCCGCGGGCGGGGCCACGGGCAGCACCACGTCCGCCCGCTCGGTGACCGCCGACGCGCGCACCTCGAGGCTCACCACGAACGCACGGTCCAGGGCGCGCAGCGCGAGATCCGGGTCGGGCAGGTCCGCGGGGTCGACGCCACCGACCACCAGCGCCCGCAGGTCGCCGGCGGCCGCGGCGGTCAGGATCCCGGTCAGGTCCCGACCGGGCGTGCTCGGCAGCTTCTCGACGCCCCACACGGCGGCCAGCTCGGTCCGGGCGGCGCCGTCGCTCACCGGGCGCCCGCCGGGCAGGAGGCCCGGCAGCGTGCCCACCTCGACGCTGCCGCGCTCGCCGGCACGCCGGGGCACCCAGGCCAGGCGTGCGCCGAGCCGGCGGGCCAGGCGCAGCACCGCGGACAGCGCACCGGGCACCGTCGCGAGCCGCTCGCCCACCAGGACCACGCCGCCGTTCAGCGCCTCGGCCGCAGCAGCGAGGTCCGGGTCGGAGGCGTCGCCGATGGCGTCGAGCACCTCCGGCTCGGTGCCGGGGGCGGCGGGCAGCAGCGTCGCGGACACCCGGGCCAGCCCGCGCGAGGCGAACGGCGCGACCGAGAACACCCTGGTCCGGCCGGCGAGCACGCCCTTGCGCAACCGCAGGAAGATCACGCCGCCCTCGTCCTCGGGCTCCAGGCCCACGAGCAGCACGGCGCTGCGCTCGAGGTCGGCGAAGGTCACGTCGATGCCGTGGCCCGCGACCGCGTGCCCGAGGAACGACGCCTCCTCGGCCGAGTGCGGGCGCGCGCGATGGTCGACGTCGTTGGTGCCCAGCGCCGTGCGGGCGAGCTTGGCGTAGGCGTAGGCGTCCTCGACGGTGAGCCGGCCGCCGGGCAGCACGCCGACCCCGGCGCCGTCGCGTGCGGCGGCCAGGCCCTCGGCCGCCACCGTGAGCGCCTCGGCCCAGCTCGCCTCGCGCAGCTCGCCGGGAGCGCCGTCCTCGCCGAGGTCACGCAACAGCGGGGTGGCCAGGCGGTCCGGCGCGGTCTGCCAGGTGAAGGCGAACCGGTCCTTGTCGGTCAGCCACTCCTCGTTGACCACCGGGTCGTCGCCCGCCAGGCGGCGCATCACGACGCCGCGGCGGTGGTCGATCCGGATCGCCGAGCCGTTCGAGTCGTGCTCGGCCACCGACGGGGTCGAGCGGAGGTCGAACGGGCGCGACCGGAACCGGTAGGACGCGCCGGTCAGGGCGCCGACCGGGCAGATCTGCACGGTGTTGCCCGAGAAGTACGAGGCGAACGGGTGCCCGGACTCGTCCAGCGCCGCCGGCCCGACGGGCCGCTCGGGAGCCTCGGCCGCCGTGCGCATGCCCTCGGCGCGGGTCAGCGGGTTCCCGTCCTCGTCGGCGCCCACGAACAGCGGCAGCTCGCCGCCGCCGTCGAAGCCCAGCACCGCCGGGTCGAACCGGCCGATCTGCTGGCGAGCGCCGCGCATCTGGAGGTCGATGAACTGGTCGCCGGCGATCTCGTTGGAGAACCGCGTGCAGCGCTGGCACAGGATGCAGCGCTCGCGGTCGAGGAGGATCTCGGTGGAGATCGCCAGGGGCTTGGCGAACGTGCGCTTGACGTCGACGAACCGGCTGGTGGCCCGGCCGTTGCTCATCGCCTGGTTCTGCAGCGGGCACTCGCCGCCCTTGTCGCAGGTCGGGCAGTCCAGCGGGTGGTTGATGAGGAGCAGCTCCATGACGCCGTGCTGCGCCTTGTCGGCCACCGCGGAGGTCCGCTGGGTGTGCACGACCATCCCGGGCGAGGCCTCGAGCGTGCAGGACGCCTGAGGCTTGGGCATCGGACGCAGGTTGCCCTCACGGTCCGGCATCGCGACCTCGACCAGGCACTGGCGGCAGGCGCCGGCCGGCTTGAGGAGCGGGTGGTCGCAGAACCGCGGGATCTGGATGCCGATCTGCTCGGCGGCACGGATCACCAGGGTGCCCTTGGGGACGGACACCTCGACGTCGTCGATGATGAACGTCACCTCAGGCACCACGGTGCCCGCGGCGGCCGAGCCGCTCGTCGTCGTGGACGTCATGCTCCCACCGTTCCTGCCCCGCCGGTCGCGGAGCCAGACGCGTACTCGAACAGGGCGGCCGCGGCCGGGTCGAACGGGCACCCGCCGTTCAGGTGGGCCTCGAACTCCTCGCGGAACAGCTTCAGGCCCGAGGTGATGGTCGACGTGGCACCGTCGCCCAGAGCGCAGAACGCCCGGCCGAGGATGTTGTCGCAGACGTCCATCAGGGTGTCGAGGTCCTCGTGCGTGCCCTTGCCCGCCTCGATCCGCTGGAGCACCTGGACCAGCCAGTAGGTGCCCTCGCGGCACGGCGTGCACTTGCCGCAGGACTCGTGCTTGTAGAACTCGGCCCAGCGGGTGATCGCCCGGACCACGCACACCGAGTCGTCGAAGATCTGCAGTGCCCGGGTGCCGAGCATCGACCCGGCCGCGCCCACCGACTCGTAGTCCAGCGGCACGTCGAGGTGCTCGGCCGTGAACAGCGGCGTGGACGAGCCGCCGGGCGTCCAGAACTTCAGCTCGTGGCCCTCGCGGATGCCGCCGGCCATGTCCAGGAGCTCGCGCAGGGTGATGCCCAGCGGCGCCTCGTACTGCCCCGGCCGCTGCACGTGCCCGGACAGCGAGAACAACCCGAACCCGGTCGAGCGCTCGGTGCCCATCGAGCGGAACCAGTCCGCGCCGTACCGCACGATCGACGGCACCGACGCGATCGACTCGACGTTGTTGACCACCGTCGGGCGCGAGTACAGGCCCTCGACCGCCGGGAACGGCGGCTTGAGGCGGGGCTGGCCGCGCCGGCCCTCGAGCGAGTCGAGCAGCGCGGTCTCCTCGCCGCAGATGTACGCGCCCGCGCCGGCGTGCACGGTGACGTCGAGCTGGAAGCCCGAGCCGGCCACGTCCTGGCCCAGCAGCCCGGCGTCGTACGCCTCCTGCACGGCCTGGAGCAGGCGCCGGTAGACGTGCACGACCTCGCCGCGCAGGTAGATGAACGCGTGGTGGCAGCCGATCGCGTACGAGGTGATGATCACGCCCTCGAGGAGCTCGTGCGGCGTGGCCATCATCAGCGGGATGTCCTTGCACGTGCCCGGCTCGGACTCGTCCGCGTTGACCACCAGGTAACGGGGGCCGCCGTCCGGCGCGGGCAGGAAGCCCCACTTCATGCCGGTCGGGAAGCCCGCGCCGCCACGGCCGCGCAGGCCGGACTCCTTGACCGCCGTGATGAGGTCGGCAGGGTCGGTCGCGAGCGCGGTGGTCAGCGCCTGGTAGCCACCGGTCGCGCGGTAGGCGTCCAGCGTCCAGGAGCTCTTGGCGTCCCAGTGCTTGCTCAGGACCGGGGTCAGGGTGGTGGCCATCACGCCTCCTCACGCTTCGCGCCGCGCTTGCGGGCACCCGCCGGCCCGTCCGGCTCGCCGGCCTCGCCCGGGGCGGTCCAGCGCTTCTCGGCCGCGAGGCGCAGACCCACGAGGGTCGGTTCGCCCGCGCCGGGGCCCTCGTTCGCGTGCCCGTCGGCGAACCCGGCCAGCACCCGCTCGGTCTCCCGGAACGAGACCACCCGGTCCGCCCCGCGCGTGGGGTGCACGGGCTCCCCGGCGCGCAGCGCGTCGACCAGCGCGGTCGCCGAGGACGGGGTCTGGTTGTCGAAGAACTCCCAGTTGACCATGATCACCGGCGCGTAGTCGCAGGCCGCGTTGCACTCGACCCGCTCGAGGGTGACCGCGCCGTCCTCGGTCGTCTCGTCGTTCCCGATCCCCAGGTGCTCGGTGAGCTCGGCCCAGATCGCGTCGCCGCCCATCACCGCGCACAGCGTGTTGGTGCAGACCCCGACGGTGTAGGTGCCGTTGGGGTGGCGCTTGTACTGGGTGTAGAACGTCGCGACCGCGGAGACCTCGGCCGTCGACAGGCCCAGGGTCTGCGCGCAGAAACCGATCCCGGCGGGGCTCACGTAGCCGTCCACCGACTGCACCAGGTGCAGCAGCGGCAGCAGCGCCGAGCGCGGGTGCTCCGGGTAGCGGGCCACCACCTGCGCGGCGTCGGCCTCGAGGCGCGCCAGCGTCTGCGCGTCGTAGCTCGCCATCAGCGGTCCACCCCTCCCAGCACGGGGTCGAGCCCGGCCACCGCGACGACGACGTCGGCCACCTGGCCGCCCTCGCACATCAAGGACACTCCTTGCAGGTTGTTGAACGACGGGTCTCGGAAGTGCGCCCGGTAGGGCCGGGTGCCGCCGTCGGAGACCAGGTGCACGCCCAGCTCGCCGCGCGGCGCCTCGACGGTCTGCCAGACCTGGCCGGCCGGCACCCGGAAGCCCTCGGTGACGAGCTTGAAGTGGTGGATCAGGGCCTCCATCGAGGTGCCCATGATCTCCTTGATGTGCGCCAGGGAGTTGCCCATCCCGTCCGCACCGATCGCCAGCTGGGCGGGCCAGGCGATCTTCTTGTCGCCGACCATCACCGGGCCGGGACCCATCTGCTGGATCCGCTCGATCACCTGGTCGACGATCCGCATCGACTGGTAGCACTCCTCGAGGCGCAGCACCGTGCGCGCGTACGCGTCGGCGTCGGTCGAGGTGGGCACGTCGAAGTCGTAGGTCTCGTAGCCCAGGTACGGGAAGGCCTTGCGCACGTCGTACGGCAGCCCGGCCGAGCGCAGCACCGGACCCGTGATGCCCAGCGCCATCGCGCCCGCCAGCGACAGGTGCCCGACGCCGACCGTGCGGCCCTTGAAGATCGGGTTCGCGAGCATCAGGTCGCCGAGCTGGCCGAGGTACCTGCGCACCAGCGGCATCGCCTCGCGCACCGTGTCCAGCGCGCCGGGCGGGATGTCCTGCGCGACGCCGCCGGGGCGGATGAACGCGTGGTTCATCCGCAGGCCGGTGATCAGCTCGAAGATCTTGAGGATCTCCTCGCGCGCGGTGAACGCGACGGTCATGATCGTGGTCGCGCCGAGCTCGTTGCCGCCGGTCCCGATCGCGATGAGGTGCGAGGTGATCCGGTTGAGCTCGAGCAGCAGGACCCGGATCGCCTGGGCGCGCTCGGGCACGTCGTCGGTGATCCGCAGGAGCTTCTCGACGGCCATGCAGTAGGCCGCCTCGGTGGAGAACGGAGCGACGTAGTCCATCCGGGTGCAGAACGTCACGCCCTGCGTCCAGGTGCGGAACTCCATGTTCTTCTCGATGCCGGTGTGCAGGTAGCCGATGCCCGCGCGGGCCTCGGTCACCGTCTCGCCGTCGATCTCGAGCATCAGCCGGAGCACGCCGTGGGTCGACGGGTGCTGGGGGCCCATGTTGACGACGATGCGCTCCTCGCCGAGGCGGGCGGCCTCCTCGGCGATGTCCGACCAGTCGCCGCCGACGGCCTCGAAGACCGTGGCGTCCTCGTCGTCCGGCAGCGGGGCGCCGGTGGCGTGCATGCGGGAGTCAGCCATCAGTTGTACGACCTCCGCTGGTCGGGCGGGGCGATGCGCGCCCCCTTGTACTCCACGGGGATGCCACCGAGCGGGTAGTCCTTGCGCTGCGGGTGGCCCACCCAGTCGTCGGGCATCTCGATCCGCGCCAGGCCGGGGTGCCCGTCGAAGATGATCCCGAAGAAGTCGAACGTCTCGCGCTCGTGCCAGTCGTGACCCGGGTAGACGGGCGTGGACGACGGGATGTGCGGGTCGGACTCGGGGACCGCGACCTCCAGCCGCAGCCGGCGCGAGTGGGTGACCGAGGTCAGGTGGTACACCGCGTGCAGCTCCCGCCCGGTCTCGTGCGGGAAGTGCACGCCCGACACGCCCAGACCCAGCTCGAAGCGCAGGTCCTGCTCGTCGCGCAGCGCCCGGCACACCGCGAGGAGGTGCTCGCGGGCCACGTGCAGGGTCAGCTCGCCGCGGTCGACCACCACCGCGGGGACCGCGTCGTCGAAGGCCACGTCCTCCTCGGCCAGCACCTCGGCGAGGATGTCGACAACCTCGTCGAACCAGCCGCCGTACGGGCGCGGGCTCGCACCGGGCATCGTCACCGTGCGCACCAGCCCGCCGAAGCCGCTGGTGTCACCCGAGCCGCGGACCCCGAACATGCCGGTGCGCACGTCGACGGCCTCGGGACCGCCGGACAGCGCACCGCCCTCGGGGACCAGGTCCTTCTTCTCGTCGCTCACCGCAGCAGACCCTTCATGTCGGAGGTCGGCGTGGCCTCGAGCGCCGCGGCCTCGGCCGCCGCGGCGGCCTCCTCGCGGTTGACGCCGAGCGGGGAGTGCTGGATCTGGTCGTGCAGCGCCAGGATCGCGTTGATGAGCATCTCCGGACGCGGCGGGCAGCCCGGCAGGTAGATGTCCACCGGCACCACGTGGTCGACACCCTGGACGATCGCGTAGTTGTTGAACATGCCGCCCGACGAGGCGCACACGCCCATCGACAGCACCCACTTGGGCTCGGACATCTGGTCGTAGACCTGGCGCACGATCGGGGCCATCTTCTGGCTCACCCGGCCGGCGACGATCATCAGGTCGGCCTGGCGCGGCGAGGCGCGGAACACCTCCATGCCGAACCGGGAGAGGTCGAACCGGGGCGTGCCGGTCGCCATCATCTCGATCGCGCAGCAGGCCAGCCCGAACGTGACCGGCCACAGCGACGCCTTGCGGAAGTAGCCCGCCAGGCTCTCGATGGTGGTCAGCAGGAACCCGGACGGTGCTTCCTCGATGCCCATGGCCTGCCTCCTTCCTCTCGTCGTCGTCGGGCGGTCAGTCCCACTCGAACCCGCCGCGGCGCCACTCGTAGACGAACGGCACCGTGATGAGCGCGAGGAAGGTGAGCATCGCGACCACGCCGAACATCGCCAGCGCGCCGAAGCTCACCGCCCACGGGTACATGAAGACGACCTCGATGTCGAAGACGATGAAGGTCATCGCGACGAGGTAGTACTTGACCGGGAAGCGCCCGTGGCCGGTCGCGTGCGGGGTCGGGTCGATCCCGCACTCGTACGCCTCGAGCTTGGCCCGGTTGTAGCGCTTGGGGCCGATGATCGCGCTCGCGCCCACCCCGCCGAGGGCGAGCACGGCGGCCACCGTCATGAGCACGAGGATCGGCACGTAGGGGTTGCTCATCTCGTCCTCCAGATCAGGCCCGCGCGAGGCGGGCGGGCGCGGCGCAGCAGCTGCTGCCGGCGCCGGGTCGTTGCCGAGTGTCGTCGGGTCATGCCGCGGGCGCAATCCGCGTGAGCGCCGCGATGAACCTGTCCGACGCGTCCCCGCCCTTCGGGTCCCACACGTCGGACAGCAGCTTGAGCGTCAGCCGCATCAGCGCGGGCCGAGGCAGACCGTACCGCGTCAGCAGCCGCATCACGTCCGGTCGCTCGATGATCCGCACGAACGCCCGGCCCAGCGTGTAGTAGCCGCCGAGCTCGGCGGCCATCACGTCCGGGTAGGTCGCGAGCACGCGGTCCCGCTGGGCGTCGGTGGTCCGGGCCCGTGACTGGACGACGACCTCCGCGGCCCGCCGGGCGGCCTGCATCGCGTAGGCGATGCCCTCGCCGTTGAACGGGTTGACCATGCCGCCCGCATCGCCCACCAGCAGCACCCCGCGGTGGTAGATCGGCTTGCGGTTGAACGCCATGGGCAGCGCGGCGCTGCGCACCGGGCCCACCTGGTTCTCCGGGGTGAACTCCCACTCCGGTGGCAGGTGCGTCACCCAGCGCTGGAGCAGCTCCTTGTAGTCAATCTTGGTCGCTGCGGCGGTCGAGCTGACCGAGCCGAGCCCGACGTTCGCGGTGCCGTCGCCCAGGCCGAAGATCCAGCCGTAGCCGGGCAGCAACGCCGAGGCGTTCGGCGGGCCGTCCCACAGCTCCAGGTGGGACTCCATCCAGTCGTCGTCGTGGCGCGGGGTGCGGAAGTAGGTCCGCACCGCGACGCCCATCGGGCGCCGCTGGTCCTTCTCCAGCCCGAGCGCCAGGGCGAACCGCGAGGACACCCCGTCGGCGGCGATCACCACCGGCGCGGTGTAGGTGACGTCGTCGCCCGTGCGCCGCCCGGCGGCGTCGACCGGGCGGGCGGTCACGCCCACCACGCGGCCGGTGCGCTCGTCGGTCACCGGGCCGGTCACCTGGGTCTGCTCGAGGATCCGGGCCCCGGCCGCGCGCGCGTGCTGGGCCAGCGTCTGGTCGAAGTCCTTGCGGGTCCGGCTCACGCCGTAGTCGGGGAAGGACTCCGTCTGCGGCCACGGCAGGTGGATGACGTGCCCGCCGCCGCGCACCCGCAGGCCCTTGTTGCGGATCCAGCCGTCCTCGGGCCGCATCGGCACGCCCATCGCGACCAGCTCGCGCACCGAGCGGGGCGTGAACCCGTCACCGCAGACCTTCTCGCGGGGGAAGGCGGTCTTCTCCAGCACGAGCACGTCGACGCCGGCGGTGGCGAGGTAGAAGGCGGCGGTCGACCCGGCGGGACCGGCGCCGACGACGATCACGTCAGCGTCGGGAGTTGTCACCAGTGGTCCTGCCTTCGTGCTTGTGAAGAACTTCACGAACGAGCCGGGTCAATCCTAGTGCCCTCCCGACCCCTGAGCCTGACGGCGACCACTGGTTGAAAGGCGCGCGCAAGGGACCCAGGTCCGTCATCGCGGGCGCACCCCGCGGTGCAGCGCGACGATCCCGCCGGACAGGTTGCGGTAGGCCACCCGGGCCCACCCGGCCCCGGCCACCAGGCGCGCGAGGCCTGCCTGGTCGGGCCAGCCGCTGATCGACTCGGCGAGGTAGACGTACGCGTCCGGGTCCCGGGAGACCGCGCGTGCCACGGACGGCAGGGCGCGCATCAGGTACTCGCTGTACAGGGTGCGGAAGATCCGGTCGGTCGGCGTGGAGAACTCGGTCACGACCAGCCGCCCACCGGGCCGGGTCACCCGCAGCATCTCCGCGAGCGCCGCGGACGTGTCGACCACGTTGCGCAGGCCGAACGAGATCGTCACCGCGTCGAACACCGCGTCCGCGAACGGCAGACGCATCGCGTCCCCGGCGGTGAACGCCAGGTCGGGGCGCCGCGCCTTGCCCACCGCGAGCATGCCCACCGAGAAGTCGCACGGCACCACGCGGACGCCTGCCGCGTCGAACGGCTCGCTGGAGGTGCCGGTCCCCGCTGCGAGGTCGAGGACGACCTCACCGGGCCGGGCGTCGACCGCCGCGACGGTCGCACGCCGCCAGCGCCGGTCCTGACCGAGCGAGATCACGTCGTTGGTCAGGTCGTAGCGCCGGGCGATCGCGTCGAACATCGCCGCGACCTCCCCGGGTCGCTTGTCCAGGCTGGCACGCATGCCCGACATCCTGGCAGCAGAACGCCCGCCCCCCGAACCGGCGCCCGCGCCCCCGCGAGCCCGCAAGCCCGCGCCCCCAGGGTCCCGAGTTCGCGCCCCCAGGGTCCCGAGTTCGCGCCCCCAGGGTCCCGAGTTCGCGCCCCCAGGGTCCCGAGTTCGGTGGTCGGCGTTCGAGTTCGGTGGTCGCGACCACCGAACTCGGCCCCCGCCACCGAACTCGGCGGCGGGTCGCGGGCTCGGCGGCGGGTCGCGGGCTTGGCGGTCGGGGCGGGCTTGGCGGTCGGGGCCGAGCACGGTTGGTGGGGAACAGGGGCGGGGGTGGACCTACAGTGTGGGGCGATGACTCTCGACGCCCGCCCCGACGGCGCACAGCTGCTGCCGGCTCCCCTGGTCGCTCGCACCGTCGCCGTGGACCCGCGCGACCTGCCGGCCGACCTCCTCGACCTGCTGCCTGCCCACGAGGGCCACGCCTGGGTACGCCGCGGCGACGGCCTCGTCGCCTGGGGCGTCGCCGCGGAGCTGCACACCGCCGGAGTCGACCGGTTCGCCGACGCCGACGCGGCGTGGGCGCAGGCCACGCGGCACGCCGTGGTCCGCGACGAGGTCGGGCTGCCGGGCACCGGACCGGTCGCCTTCGGCTCGTTCGCCTTCGCCGACGACTCCCCGGCCGGCGGCACGCTGGTGGTGCCTCGCGTGGTCGTCGGCCGGCGCGGCGACGACGCGTGGCTGACCACCATCGACGTCGGCGCGGTGTCGGCGCCGGTCGCACCACGGGCCACCGAGCCCCCGGAGCCGCCCGGGCCCGTCGAGTACCGGGCCGGCGGCCTGGACCCGGCCGGCTGGCGGGCGGCCGTCGCGCACGCGGTCGCCCAGATCCGCGCCGGCCGGCTGGACAAGGTCGTCCTCGCACGCGACGTGGTGGCCCGCACGGAGCAGCCGCTCGACCCCCGCTGGGTGCTGCACCGGCTGGCGGACGACTACCCGTCATGCTGGACGTTCTCGGTCGACGGCCTGGTGGGCGCGACGCCGGAGCTGCTGGTGCGCTCCGAGAAGGGCCTGGTCACCTCACGCGTGCTGGCCGGGACCATCCAGCGCACCGGGGACGACGACGCGGATCTCGCCCACGCCGCGATCCTCGCGCACTCCTCCAAGGACCTCGAGGAGCACGAGTACGCGGTGGCATCCCTGACCAGGGCGCTCGAGCCGTTCTGCTCGTCGACCAACGTGCCCGAGACGCCGTTCGTCCTGCACCTGCCCAACGTGCTGCACCTGGCCACCGACGTGACCGGGGTGCTGAGCGGCGAGGGCCCGTCGAGCCTGGCGCTCGCCGCGGCGCTGCACCCGACGGCGGCGGTGGCCGGCACTCCTACCGCGCTGGCCACGGCGCTGCTCGCCGAGCTCGAGCGGATGGACCGCGGCCGCTACGCCGGCCCGGTCGGCTGGCTCGGCGCCGACGGCGACGGCGAGTGGGGCATCGGGCTGCGCTCGGCAGAGCTGGACCCCCGTGACCCGCACCGCCTGCGGCTGTTCGCCGGCTGCGGGATCGTCGCGGCATCGGTCCCCGAGGCCGAGCTCGCCGAGTCCGAGGCCAAGCTCGCGCCCATGCGCCACGCACTCGGCACCGACTGAGCCCGGCAGACGGCGACCTCAGCCCACCGCCGCCGCCCACAGCGCCGCCTGCTCGGGGCTGTAGTAGCGGGTGAAGCCCCCGCACCCCCACAGGGCCATCCCCGCGGCGGAGCCGTGCTGGTCGGCCGACCGGGCGGTGGCCGAGACCAGCAGCCGCGTGCCCACCCAGTACTGCGGCGCGCCCTCCTGGTCCTCCACCCAGACGCCCGACGGGGCCGGCGCCGGCATCGAGATCACGACGGAGTCCGCGCTGCCACCCCGGAGCCACCGGTTGACCTGGAGGGTCACGTCGACCCAGTCGAACGGCATGCCGGTCAGCGTCACCCACCGGGGACCGACCCTCGTCACCGTGCCGTCCAGGACGAGGTCGGCGTGCTCGGCCACCGCCTGGGGCGAGTACGCCCAGGCGCACGAGGCCTCACCGCCCCCACCGACCGCCTGGCCGGCGGCGCTGGGCGGCACGGTGCCGACCGAGGTCGACCGCCAGGGCAGGCCGCCCGGGAGCAGCGCACCCCCGACCGCGAGCACCGCCACCGCCGCGGCCGCGACCCCGGCCACCCGACCGGCGCGCCCGCGCCGCACCCGGCGCCGGACCCTGCCCGACAGTCCACCGGCCTGCGGCGCGCGGGCCGCGTCGTCGGCGAAGATCCCCCTGAGCCGCAGCTCGAGGTCCGTCGTCGCACCGTCGTTCATGACCGGTCTCCCTCGTCGAGCGCCGGCTCGGCCGCGCGCAGGGTCGCGAGCGCGCGGGCGGCGGTGGCGCGGACCGTGGCGGGCGCGATGCCCATCGCCTCGGCGATCGCGGCATCGTCCAGGTCGGCCCAGTAGCGCAGCACCAGGACGGTGCGGGCTCGTGGGGCCAGGGCGGCGAGCCGCGAGCGCAGGGCCTCGCGCTCGGCCACGGCGTCGGCCGGGTCCGCGACCGTCCCGGCGTCACGTTCGTCGATCGGGGCCGGGCGCTCCCGGGTCCAACGCCGGCGGTGCGCGGACAGGTGCGCGTTGACGAGCACCCTGCGGGCGTACGCCTGCGGGTCACGGGCCGCGGAGACCTTGCGCCAGTGGCGGTACACGTCCACGAGAGCCGTCTGGGCGAGGTCCTCCGCCCGGTGCCGGTCGCCGGTCAGGACGTAGGCCAGGCGCAGCAGGGCGCCGCCCTGCTGCTCGACGAAGGCCTCGACGTCCACCGGCCCTCCCGTCCGTCACCGTCGCCGGTACAGACGCAGTGAACCAGCCGATCCGCTGCATGCGGCTCGGCCGGCGGCGGGACCAGGGCAAGGCGGCGGGCCGAAGGCAAGGCGGCGGGCCGGGACGCTCGCGCCGTGAGCGTCCCGGCCCGCACCGTGGGGGTCAGGGTGTCCGTCGGGCTGTGTCAGCCCCCCTGACCCCAGGGCAGGCTCGGCAGGGAGGGGGACTGACCCTGCTGCGAGCCGGACGTGCTGGACGAGTCGAGCGCCGCGAACGTGACGTCGACCGTGAAGGACTTCCCGTCGCGGACGACGGTGAGGGTCGCGCTCTGGCCGGCGGCCAGGGCCCGGACGTAGCCGGTGAGCGACTCGGCGCCGCTGACCGGGTTGCCGTTGATCGCCACGATGACGTCGCCGGCCTTGAGCCCCGCGTCGGCGGCGGGCGTGCCCTCGCTCACGGAGTGGATCTGCGCACCCATCCGCGTGACGCCGTCGGCCGTGGCCTCGCCGTCGGTCAGCTCCACGCCGAGGAAGGCGTGGCTGGCCGTGCCGTCGGCGAGCAGCTCCGCGCCGATCCGGTCCGCGAGGTTCGACGGGATCGCGAACCCCAGGCCGATCGACCCGGACGACTGGGACAGCGACGCGATCGAGGACGTGATGCCGATGACCTCGCCCTGGGCGTTGAACAGGGGTCCACCGCTGTTGCCGGGGTTGATCGCGGCGTCGATCTGGATCGCGTTGGTCACCACCGCCTGCGAGTTGCCGTCGGAGGTGGACACCGGACGGTCGAGGGCCGAGACGATGCCGGTGGTCACGGTGCTGGACAGACCCAGCGGGTTGCCCACCGCCATGACGGGCTCACCGACCACGACCTTGGACGAGTCACCGAGCACCGCGGGAACGAGGTCGCTCGGCGGGTTCGTCAGCGTGATGACCGCGAGGTCGGTGGTCGGGTCGGTGCCCGCGACGGTCGCGTCGAACACCCGGCCGTCGGAGAGGGTCACACTGATGCCGCCCTGCGTCGCACCGGCGACCACGTGGTTGTTGGTGAGGATGTGGCCCTTGGTGTCGACGATCACGCCGGAGCCCTCGGCCTCGCCGCCGGAGATCTGGACCTTGATCGCCACGACCGACGGCCGCACGGCCGCGGCCACCTTCTCCCAGTCGGGGTTCTCGACCGTGGAGCCGGAGACCGGCACCGCCTCGGACGACGTCGCCCCGAGGCTGTCGATCGTGGTCGCCGTGTGGCTCGGCCGGTCGAAACCGACCAGGAGCCCCGTCGTCGCCACGCTCGCGACCAGCGCGGCACCGGCCGCGGTGGCCACCAGCGGGATCCAGCGCCGCTCGGAGCGGCGGGGCGCGGGCTGCGGCATCGCGACCTGACCGACCGGCCAGGACGGCGGCGGTGCGCCGTGCCCGCCGGCCGCCGGGTAGAGGGGGTGGGTCGGCTGCTGGCCGGGGTACTGCGCACCCGACGCGGCGTGCTGGTACGGCGGCGGGGGCACGGGCCGGGAGGGCTGGCCGGGCTGCGGCTCGGACCGGTCGGACGCCGGCCCGGCGTACCCGTCGGGTGCGACCTGCTGCGGGGCGGCGGCCTGCTGGGGAGCAGCGCCGGACGCGGTGCCGGGGCTCACCCAGGGCGCCGCGGTTCGAGGTCCCTGCTGCGGGTCGGGGGTGTGACCCTGCGGGTCCTGCCGTGGCTCATTCGGGTGCATGGTGGTGAACCTCCTTCGATTCCCACACTCAAGACCACCGGCCTGGCCCGGACCTGGATCGAACCTGGGAGTGCGCTAAGAGTCGAGGCCCACCCCTCGCGTGGCCCCGCCGGCCGAAGCCGGTCAGTCCAGCGCCGCCACCGCCGCGGTCACGACCTGCGCCAGCCGTGCGGTCAACGCACGCCTGCCCTCCCGGTCCACCGGGACGTCGACCACCTCGGTGCCCTGGACCGGTTGGGCCATCACGTGCGGCAGACGATCGACGTCGATCCGCCGGTAACCCACGCCGTACCCGGCGCACAGCGCCCCGAGGTCCGCGCGGTGCGGGGTGGCCATCACCCGCTCGGCGTGCCGGGCGAGCTCCGGGGCGCCGTGCTCCAGGGTCGCGAAGATCGAGCCACCACCGTCATGGGCGACGATCACCCGAAGATCCGGCACCTCTTCGCCGGGGCCCACCAGCAGGGCGCCCGCGTCGTGCAGGAACGCGAGGTCGCCGACGTACGCGTGCACCGGCCGTCCCAGCCCGAGCGCGAGCCCCGCCGCCGTGGACAGCGTGCCGTCGATGCCGGCCAGGCCGCGGTTGGCCACCACGAGCGGCGGGTCCTCCCAACGCGCCACCAGGTCGAGGTCGCGCACCGGGCTGGACGAGGCGACCACGAGCACGTCGGCAGGGGTCAGGCTCGAGGCGACCAGCGCGGCGAGCAACGGGCCCGACGCCGCGCCGAGCCGCTCCTCGGCCAGCACCTCCGCGACCGCCTGGGCCGCGACCTCGCCGGCCCTGCGCCAGCGCTCCACCCAGCCCATCCCCCGGCCGAGGTTGCCGCGCATCAGCTGCCCCGGCACGCCGGGGTACACCTGGTCGGCCCGCCGGGCGGCGTCCGGCCAGTCACGGCCCTGCTCGGCGATCACCAGGACCTCGACGTCCGGCCGAGCGAGCAGCGCCTGCACCGGGCGGGACAGGGTCGGCCGGCCCATCACCACGACTCGCTGCACCGCACCGCCGAGGGCCGGCGAGTCCAGCAGCAGGCGGTACGCGGGGATCGTGTTCGGGCCGCCACCCGCGCCCGACGACGGCTCGGCCAGCAGCGGCCACTCGTTGGCGTGCGCCACGACGGAGGCCTCGGGGCCGGCGTCGTCCCCGGCGACCACCACGGTGCGCACCCCGTCGGCAGGTGCCACCGGCACGGCGACGTCCGAGTACCTCGCGAGCTCGATCCCGGCCGGCGTGCCGGGGTGCGCGAACACCCGGGTCAACCCGTCGTCGGACCGCTCGGGCCACGCCCCGCCCGGCACCAGCGGCTCGCGGTAGGCCAGGTTGAGGTGCACCGGCCCTGGCGTGTGGTCACGGGTGCCGAGCGCCACCGCCACCACTCGCGCCGCGAGGTTGCGCAGGTCACGCAGCTCGTCCGGCAGGCCCACCGGGGCAGGCACGTCCACCGAGAGCCGCACGGCGGGAGCGAGCAGCCCGACCTGCTCGGTGGTCTGGTTGGCGCCGGTGCCGCGCAGCTCGTGCGGGCGGTCGGCGGTGAGCAGGAGCAGCGGCAGGCCCGAGTGCCGGGCCTCCAGGGCCGCCGCCAGCAGGTGCGCGGGCGCCGTCCCCGAGGTGGTGACGACCGCGACCGGGCGCGGCTCCTTGCGGGCCTTGGCGGCGCGGGCCAGGCCGAGGGCCAGGAAGCCCGCGACCCGCTCGTCGACCCGCACGTGCACGGTCAGCGCAGGGGCGGCGGGGTCGCGGTCCGGGTCGTCGCCTGGCAGGGCGGCCTCGGCGGCGGCGTAGGCGAGCGGTGCGCTGCGCGAGCCGGGCGCGAGCACCACGTCGCGCACGCCGAGGTCGGCCAGCGCCTGGAGCAACGTCCTCGCAGCCTGGGCGGACGGGTAGCCGTCCTCCGGCACGCCGCTCGCCCGTTCGGCGTCGGTGGTCACGAGCCCTCCCCTCGACCGGCGAGCGCGACGACCCGCGCGACCCGATCCTGCCAGCGGGCATCGAGCTCGGGGTCCGCGGCGAGCGCGGCGAGCAGCCCCTCGTCTGCGACCACCGGACCGTGCGGCGCCGGGAGCGCACCGCCGACCACCCGCGGCGCGTCGGCGACCAGGTCGTCGGCCAGCAGCTGCGCGGTGGCCAGCCCGCAGGCGTACGGCAGCTCTGGCAGGGCGGCGGCCAGCGCGAGCCCTGCGGCCAGCCCCACCGAGCTCTCCAGGGCGGAGGACACGACCACCGGCAGCCCGGCCCGATCGGCGAGCGCCAGGCACGCGCGCACGCCACCGAGCGGGGCGACCTTGAGCACCAGCACGTCGGCGGCCCCGGCCCGCGCCACGGCGAGCGGGTCCTCGGCGCGACGGACCGACTCGTCGGCAGCGACCGGGACGGGCTGTGCGCGGCGCACCGCTGCGAGCTCCGGCACGCTCGCGCACGGCTGCTCGACGTACTCCAGCCCGCCGGCGGCCCGGTCCAGGACGGGCAGCCGCGCGAGCGCGGTGTCCACGTCCCACCGGCCGTTGACGTCGATCCGGATCGCGCCGGACGGGCCGATCGCGTCGCGCACGGCCTCGAGCCGGGCGACCTCCGCGCCCAGGTCCTGCCCGGTCTCGGCGACCTTGACCTTGGCCGTGCGGCACCCGCCCGACGCGGCCACCAGGGACCGCGCGGTGGCCGGGTCGACGGCGGGGACGGTCACGTTGACCGGGACCAGGTCCCGCACCGGTTCCGGCCAGCCCAGGTCGGCGGCCTCCAGCGCGGACCGCCACCACGCGACCGACGCCGCGTCGTCGTAGTCCCAGAACGGCGCGAACTCACCCCAGCCGGCCTCACCGCGCACCAGCACGCCGTCGCGCTCGGTCAGCCCGCGGAACCGGGTGCGCAGGCCCAGCCGGTAGACCCGCAGGTCGGGGCGGGGCTCGCTCATGACCGCAACGGTAGTGGGCTCCGCGCGACCGGCGCCCGCACCCGTACGCTGCCGGACATGAGCACGCTCCCCCAGGTGTCCGCCACGTTCGACCCGCAGCGCTGGCGCGAGGTCCCCGGCTTCGAGGGGCTCACCGACGTCACCTACCACCGGGGCGTCGCGCGCGGGGGCTCCGACGGCGCGACCACCGACCGCGACCTGCCGGTGGTCCGGGTCGCGTTCGACCGGCCCGAGGTGCGCAACGCGTTCCGCCCGCACACCGTCGACGAGCTCTACCGGGTGCTCGACCACGCGCGGATGTCACCGGACGTCGGAGTGGTGCTGTTGACCGGCAACGGGCCGAGCCCCAAGGACGGCGGCTGGGCGTTCTGCTCCGGCGGCGACCAGCGGGTCCGCGGCCGCGACGGGTACCGCTACGCGACCGGCACCGGCGAGGCGGACCCGCTGGACGCCGCCCGGGCCGGCCGGCTGCACATCCTGGAGGTCCAGCGGCTGATCCGGACCATGCCCAAGGTCGTCATCGCGGTGGTCGACGGCTGGGCGGCCGGCGGCGGGCACTCGCTGCACGTGGTCGCGGACCTGACCATCGCGTGCCGCGAGCACGGCCGGTTCAAGCAGACCGACGCCGACGTCGGCTCGTTCGACGCCGGGTACGGCTCCGCGCTGCTGGCCCGCCAGGTGGGGCAGAAGCGCGCGCGGGAGATCTTCTTCCTGGCGCGGACCTACACCGCGCAGGACGCCGAGCGCTGGGGCGCGATCAACGAGGTCGCCGAGCACGAGGACCTGGAGTCCCTCGCGCTGGAGTACGCCCGCACGATCGCCGGCAAGTCCCCGCAGGCCGTGCGGATGCTCAAGCTCGCGTTCAACCTGGCCGACGACGGGCTGGCCGGCCAGCAGGTGTTCGCCGGGGAGGCGACCCGGCTGGCGTACATGACCGACGAGGCGGTCGAGGGGCGCGACGCCTTCCTCGAGCGCCGCGACCCCGACTGGTCGGGGTTCCCCTACTACTTCTGACCGGGCGTGGCCGCCTCCTGGCGGCCGAGCACGCCCGGGCCGGCGCTCATTGTGCGCCGAGGAACCACAGGCCGAGGGCGAGCAGGCCTCGCAACGCCCAGGCCACGCCTGCGGCGAGGCCGAGGAGTGCGACCGTCGCGACGATCACCGGCACCGCGGTGTGCCACAGCGGCGGGTGCTCGACGAGGTCGGTCGAGGGCTGGTGGTGGACGGCGGTCGTGGCCATGCCTCGAGCCTGCGCCCGGCGCCCCGGGGGCCGCGTCGGCCTGCAGGCCGGTCCTGCCCGACCCCGGGTACGACCCCGGGCGGGTCCCCGCTACGCCTCCGGTCGCACGTCGGCCCGCTCGAGATCGGGTCACCGGCTCGAGGTCGCGGTGCAGCACACCCCGATCTCGGATCAGAACCCCGGTCCGGGCGCGCTCTGCCCGAGCAGCGCACCCAGCTCGTCGCCGGTCATCGGGCGCCCGAGGAGGTAGCCCTGCGCCCGCCGACAGCCCAGCTCGCGTAGCGCGGCGAGCTGGGCAGCGGTCTCCACGCCCTCCGCCACGGTGCCCAGACCGAGCGTGTCGGCGAGGCGCACGATCGCCTCGACCACGGCGGTGTCGCGCTTGCGCACCCCGAGCCCCGCGACGAAGGCGCGGTCGATCTTCACCTCGGTCACCGGGAAGCGGGTGAGGTTGGCCAGCGAGGAGTACCCCGTGCCGAAGTCGTCGATCGCCAGCCCGCACCCCTCGGACGTGACGTCGCGCAGCTCCGCGAGGGTCGCCGCGTCCGCGTCCAGCAGGACGTGCTCGGTGATCTCGAGCAGCAGGTCGCCCGCGCCGGGGCCGGCGCCGTCGAGCGCGGCCTTCACCTGGTCGCGGAGCACGAGGTGGCGCACCTGGCGCGGCGAGATGTTCACCGAGACGCCCATGTCCGGCCGGACGGTCTGCCACCGGGCGAGCTGCCGCGCTGCCTCGCCGAGCACCCAGCCGCCGATCGGCACGATGAGCTGGCAGTCCTCGGCCACCTCCAGGAACGTCGCGGGCCGCAGGAGCCCGCGCTCGGGATGGTCGAGCCTCAGCAGCGCCTCGGCCGCCACCACCCGGCCGTCGGCCAGGTCCACGATCGGCTGGTAGCGCAACCGGAACCAGGACCGGGCCAGAGCGGTCCGCAGGTCCTCCTCGATCGCGAGCCGGCTCACCGCGAGCGCGTGCAGGTCGTCGTCGTACAGCGCCCAGGCCTCGGTGCCGCGGTGCTTGGCGTGGTACATCGCCACGTCCGCCTTGCGCAGCAGCTCGTCGGGGTCCACGTCGGGGTCGTCGCTGGTGGCCACCCCGATGCTGGGTCGCGCGACGATCTCGCGGGCGCCGGCGCGGATCGGCGGCACGATCGCCGCGTGCAGCCGCTCGGCGATCCGCACCGCGGTGAGGTCGTCCTCGACGCGGGTGGCGACCACGAACTCGTCGCCGGCCAGCCGCGCGGCGGTGGCGTCGGGGCGCAGCACGCCGCTGACCCGGTCGGCGACCTCGCGCAGCACCTCGTCGCCCGCCGCGTGCCCCAGCGTGTCGTTGACGTCCTTGAAGTGGTCCAGGTCGAGGTAGAGCACGGCGACCTGACCGCCGGATCGCCGCAGCTCGCGCGCCGCCACCGCGAGGTGGTCCAGGAGCAGCACCCGGTTGGCCAGCCCGGTGAGCGGGTCGTACAACGCCCGCCGCTCCAGCTCGGCCTCGGCGGCCCGCCGCTCGGTGACGTCCTCGACGTGCGAGATGACGTAGGTCGGGTGGCCGTCCTGGCCGGCCGGAGCCGCGGACTCCTTGACCCACAGGGTCGAGCCGTCGGCCCGGAGCATGCGTTTCTCGACCTGGTGCGGTTCGAGCTGCCCTGCCCGCAGCCGCCCGCGCAGCGCCTCGTCGAGCTCCCGGTGGTCGGGGTGGGTGAACTCGGCGCCCTGCCGACCCGTCATCTGCTCCGGTGTCATCCCGAGCATCGCGGCGAAGGCCCGGTTGACCCGGACGTAGCGCGCCCCGCCGTCCTGCGTGACGTCCGTGATCGTCATGCCCACCGGTGCGTCGTCGAACGCGAGCCGGAAGCGCTGCTCGGACTCGTGCACCGCCTCCTCGGCGCGGCGGCGGGAGGTCACGTCCCGCCAGGTCGCCACGACCGCTCCCCCGACGGCGGCCGCCCGCACGTCGATCAGCCGGTGCTCGCCGGCCATGGTCATCGGCACACCGTCGCGTGCCATGGGTCGGCCGGTCCGCGCGACCTCGATGAAGGCCTCGAACAGCTCCCGCTGCCCGTGCGCGTCCAGCCTCGCCCCCAGGCGAGCGCCGGGGGGCGTCCCCCACGCCTGCGCCGCCGGGTTGGCGTAGTCGACGACGAGGTCCACGAGCCGCCCGTCGCGGTGGCTCGGGCGTGCCACGAGGAGCGGGTCGAGCGTCTCGTCGAGGGCAGCCCCCGCCCACCATGGACGAGCCGCGTCGTCGCTCACCACGCCCCCTCCGAGGTCGCCGACGGTCGGCGACGGTCGCCAGGCTAGGCCCGCGCTCGAACCGCGTCACGATCGGTGACCCAACCGTGACCGGCGAACCCGGCACGGGGCTCCGCGAGCGGAGCCACGGAACCGCGGCCGGTACGGCTCAGCCGGCGGCCGGCGCCTCCACCTTGTACGAGCCGGTGCCCTGCGGCACCAGCTCGACCCAGGTGTTGCCCGGGGCCAGCAGCACGTCCTGGCCGTCGGCGGTGGTCAACGTCATCGGCTGGTCCTGGGCCGCCTTGTGCCAGGTCGCGGCGATGGTCTTGCCACCGGTCGCGACCAGCGCCTCGCCCTCGCCCACCAGGTCGTAGGTCGGCACGACGGCCCTGTTCTGGGCGTGGAATCCGCTCGCGGGGTGCTTCGCGACCACCAGCACGACATTGGTCGCGTGGATCCAGTCCCCGGACGCGACCACCGCCTTGGCGCTGCCCTCCCAGCGCAGCCAGCCCGAGGTCGCGTCCCACGTCCAGGACGGGTCGGACAGGGACGACAGGTGCATCGACACCTTCGTCGCGTCGGTGCCCTGGAGCACCGCAGTGGCCTGCGCCGGGTTCCGCGCGAAGTGGAACTGCTCCGGCGGCGGCGAGGAGTGGTTCGCGTCCGCGTTGGCCATGAACACCGGGACGTCGCCGTAGACGTTGTGCGGGGCGGACCGCGACTTGATCCGGTACATGCCCGCGGCGCCGTAGTCGTTGTTCATGCCCTGGATGCCCGCCTTGGGGACCAGCGCGAGGATGCCGGACTGGCCACCGGAGAAGACCAGGGGACCGCCGAGCGGCGCGACGATCGCCATGTCCATGGGGCGCACGGACCGGATCGGACCGATCCCCTTGGGCGTCTGGGACTGGAACACCGCGACCAGCCGGGAGACGTCGAAGTCGACGATGGTCTCCCAGACCATGTCCGCCTCGTTGAGCCCGCTCTGGGGCCGGGCCACGTGGGAGTTCTCGATCTTGACGGCGACGGCCGGGCGGTCCACGAGCGTGTCGGTCTGCACGCCGGTCAACGGCCAGACCACGGGCACCTCCGGGGTCGGGGGCGCCTCGCGCGACGCGGTCACCGACGGCGTCACGGTGATCGGCGGCGGCGCCTCCGGTGTCTCGGACGCGCAGCCCGCGAGGGCCAGCAGGGCGACGACGGCGGTGACCACCGTGCCGGACCGCTGCAGGCGGTGCCGGCGGCTGTGGGCAGGGCGCACGGCTGGACTCCTTCATGTGCCGGTGGCTTCGGTCCGCCCCGCAGGGCGCCGCCTCACTCTACGGCGCGCCTAGGGTGGGACGGTGCATCGACTGGCTCCGTGGCCCGTGGGCGGGCGCACGGCCGTGGACCTGGTCCGGGCCGTGGCTGCCGCGCTCGACGGCACCGGGCCGGCCCTCGCCCCCCACGACGCCGCGGCGCCGCCCGCCGGCCTGCCACGGACCGTTCCGACCGGCGTCGCAGCGGTCGTCGCCACGTCCGGGTCCACGGGGGCACCGCGCGGGGTGCTGCTGGACGCCCACGCCCTCACCGCCTCCGCCGAGGCCACCCACGACCGGCTCGGCGGGCCGGGGCGCTGGGTGCTGGCGCTGCCTGCCCAGCACGTCGCCGGCCTCCAGGTGCTGGTGCGTTCGGTCCTCGCGGGCGTCGAGCCGGTGCTCGCCGACCCGCGGGACGTCGCGTCGGTCGCGCTGGGGGTCCGGGAGGGCGGGGCCCGGTACGCAGCCCTGGTCCCCACCCAGCTGCACCGTGCCCTGGCCGCGGCCGAGGACCGCCTGCCCGCGGAGCTGGTGCCGCTGGCCGACCTCGACGCGATCCTGGTGGGCGGCGCCGCGGCACCGCCCGCCCTGCTTGAGCGCGGCCGCGCGCTGGGCCTGCACCTGGTCACGACCTACGGCTCGACGGAGACCTCCGGTGGCTGCGTGTACGACGGCGTCCCGCTCGCCGGGGTCGAGGTCGCCCTCGACGACGGGGTGGTCCGGCTCGCCGGCCCCACCCTGGCCCGCGGCTACACCGAGCCGACGGGTCGGGATGCCGGCGGCGGGTTCGCCGAGATCGACGGGCGTCGCTGGTTCCGCACCGCCGACCTGGGCCGCTGGGACGACCTCGGCCGGCTGGAGATCCTGGGCCGGCGCGACGACGTGCTCGTCGTCGGGGGGCACAACGTCGCCCCGGCCGCCGTCGAGCACGTGCTCGCGGGGCTGCCCGAGATCGACGAGGCGTGCGTCGTCGGCGTGCCGGACGAGCGGTGGGGGCAGGTGCCCGTCGCGCTCGTGGTGCGCGGGGCCGCGGCGCCGGATCTCGAGCGTGCCAGGGCCGCGGTGGTGCGTACCCTGGGCTCCGCCGCGGCACCCCGCAGGCTCGTCGAGGTGGCCGCGCTCCCCCGTCGCGGCCCCAGCAAGGTCGACCGGGCCGCGGCGGCACGTCTCGCCCGTGGCGACGAGGAGGACTGATGGCCACAGCAGCCGAGTGGCTCGAGGGCGCCCGCCTGCGCACCCTGCCGGCCGCCGTGGCCCCGGTCCTGGTGGGTACCGGCGCAGCGGCCCAGCAGGGCTCGGCCCAGCTGGGTCGCGCCGCGCTGGCCGCCGGCGTGGCGTTGGCGCTCCAGGTGGGGGTCAACTACGCCAACGACTACTCCGACGGCGTGCGCGGCACCGACCTCGAACGCATCGGCCCGATGCGGCTGACCGCATCCGGTGCCGCGCGGCCGGAGCACGTGCGGACCGCGGCGTGGGTGGCGTTCGGTCTCGGCGGCGTGCTGGGGCTGTGGCTGTCGGCGGTGAGCGGGCAGTGGTGGCTGATCGCGGTCGGCGCCGTGGCGATCCTCGCGGCCTGGACCTACACCGGCGGGCGCAACCCGTACGGCTACCGCGGGCTGGGCGAGGTCGGGGTCTTCGTCTTCTTCGGCCTGGTGGCGGTGCTCGGCACCACCTGGACCCAGGCGGGGGTGCCGGGCTGGCCGGCGTGGGCCGGCGCGGTCGGCATCGGGCTGCTGGCCTGCGCGCTGCTCATGGTCAACAACATCCGCGACATCCCGACCGACGCGCTCAACGGCAAGCGGACCCTCGCGGTCCGGCTCGGTGAGGGGCGGTCCCGGCGGCTGTACGCGGCGTTCCTGTGGCTCGCCCTCGTGCTGGGGGCCTCGTGCGCCCTGGTCGCGCCGTGGTCGCTGCTCGTGCTGCTGCTCGCCCTACCGGTCGCGCTGCTGACCACCACCGTGATGGTCGGAGCGCGCGGGGTCCTGCTGCGCCCCGTCCTGGCCGGGACCGGTCTGCTCGAGCTCGGCTACGGCATCCTCCTGGGGCTCGGCCTGGCCCTCTGACCCGGGCACGGTCGAGCGGGCCACCTCGGCGCCCGCAGCCCGGCCGCCCTCGACCTCCGCGTCCTCGGCCTCCGCGTCCGGGTCCGCGCGGCGGGCTCCCGACCTCCTGGCCGCCACCCGCTCGGCGAGCCACTGCGCCGCCCGGTCCCGCGACCGTCCCAGCAGCACGTAGGACAGCGCCCACGCGATGACCGCGGCCAGCAGCACCAGCAGCCACCCGCCCAGGTGCAGCCAGAACAGCGCGAGCAGCGCGGCGACGAACAGCGCCAGGCGCTGCGCGGAATACACGACCAGGGGCACACCGCAACGGTAGGCGATCGGTGGCCGGCCCGGGCCCGGCCGCGTGGGTGGCCGGTCCTAGCCTGGCCGGGTGCCCGCCGAGATCGCCCTGCTGCGCCTGGTCGCCCAGCGCCTCGCCGGTCCCTCGTGGCCGGACCCGGCAGCGGCGGTCCGCCACCTGCTCGCGCTCCAGGGCCAGGACGCGGCGGGCGTCGTGCGCTCGATCGCTTTGCGCACCACCGAGCGGTCCACCGCCGCGGTGCTCGCCGCGTACGACGCGGGCACGGTGGTCCGGTCGTGGCCGATGCGCGGCACGTTGCACGCCGTGCCCGCCGAGGACCTCGGCTGGATGCTCGCACTCATGACGGCTCGGCCCCGAGCGGCGGCGGAGCGACGGCGCGCGGACCTAGGGCTGGACGAGGCCGCGGTGCGCACGGCGGGCCGGACCGCCGCGCGCGTCCTGCCCGCCAGGGGGCTGCCCCGTGCCGAGCTGCTGGCCGCGTTCGCCGCCGCCGGGCTGCCCACCGGCGCCGGGCGCGGCTACCACCTGATCACCGAGCTGGCCCAGCGCGGCGTGCTGTGCCTGGGGCCCTCCGACGGCGGCGAGCAGCGATTCGTCCTGGTGGACCGCTGGGTCACCACGCCGCGCGACCTGACCGGTGAGGCGGCGCTGGCCGAGCTCGCGTTCCGGTTCATGACGTCCCACGGTCCCGCCACCGAGGCCGACCTGGCGCGCTGGTCCGGCCTGCCGCTGGGCCAGGTGCGCACCGGGCTCGCCGCGGCGGGAGACCGCCTGGCCGTCGCCGAGGTCGCCGGGGCCCGGCACTGGCTCGATCCCGCGCTGCCCGACCTGCTCGCCGCGCACCGGCGGCGGGCCCGCGCGGTCCACCTGCTGCCCGGTTTCGACGAGCTCGTGCTCGGGTACGCCGACCGGACCGCAACCGTGCCCGCCGAGATGGCTGGCCGGATCGCGCCGGGCGGCAACGGGGTCTTCCGGCCCACCGTCGTGCGCCGGGGCGTCGTGGTAGGCACCTGGACCCGGACCCGCTCCGGGGTGGACGTGACCCCGTTCGAGCCGCTGCCGGCGAGCGCCGCGGCCGAGCTCGACGCCGCGGTGCGGGCGCTGCCCTGACCCTCGCGAGCGCAAGGACGGGCGCCGGCCGACGCGGCCGCTGTGCCACCTTCTGATCAGATCCGGATCATGATTCGGGATCGATCCGCCGATCGTGCGGCGCCGGCACAACGTTGCAGTGCCGTAAACATATGGCCGTTGTGTCATCTGTTGGGACGAGCGTGTGCTAACCATGGACATCTTGTGGCCGTCGTGCTGTCCCGCGACGGTCCCCCTGAGAGAGAAGGTCACCATGGTTCATCTGCCACGACGACGGCCCGCGGCCCTCGCGGCCGGCATCGCCGTCACGGCACTCGCCCTCGCCGCGTGCTCCGGCGGCACCAGCGACAACTCGAGCGGCTCGAGCACCGACGGCGGGGGAGGCGGCGGCGCCAGCTCGCTGATCATCGGCACCACCGACAAGATCACGACCATCGACCCGGCGGGCTCGTACGACAACGGCTCGTTCGCGGTGATGAACCAGGTGTTCCCGTTCCTGATGAACACGCCCTACGGCTCCCCCGACGTCGAGCCGGACATCGCCACGAAGGCCGAGTTCACCTCGGACACCGAGTACACGGTGACCCTCAAGCCGGGCCTGAAGTTCGCCAACGGCCACGACCTGACGTCCTCGGACGTCAAGTTCACCTTCGACCGCCAGCTCGCGATCGGTGCGTCCGGCGCGGACGACGGCAACGGCCCCAGCTCGCTGCTGTACAACCTGGACAGCGTCGACGCCCCTGACGACACCACGGTGGTCTTCCACCTGAAGTCGGCGAACGACCAGATCTTCCCCCAGATCCTGTCGAGCCCGGCCGGCCCGATCGTCGACGAGGAGGTCTTCGCCGCCGACGCGCTGACCCCCGACGCCGACATCGTCGCGGGCAACGCCTTCGCCGGCCCGTACGTGATCACCAGCTACGACCAGAACAACCTGATCAGCTACGAGGCCAACCCGGACTACCAGGGCCTGCTCGGCGCGCCGAAGACGGCCAACATCGACGTGAAGTACTACGCCGAGGAGTCCAACCTCAAGCTCGACGTCCAGCA
Source organism: Actinomycetales bacterium (assembly GCA_020444245.1). Classification (GTDB taxonomy): domain Bacteria; phylum Actinomycetota; class Actinomycetes; order Actinomycetales; family Cellulomonadaceae; genus Actinotalea. The sequence goes on along the minus strand of JAHLLI010000002.1, from coordinate 216,072 downwards.
GGGCAACATCGACGTCGCGTACCGCTCGCTGTCCGCCACGGACATCGAGGACCTGCGCGGCGACGACAACGTCAAGGTGGTCGACGGTCCCGGCGGCGAGATCCGCTACATCGTCTTCAACTTCGACACGATGCCCTTCGGCGCCACGACCGCGGACGCGGACGCGGCCAAGGCCCTCGCGGTGCGCCAGGCGGCCGCCGACCTGATCGACCGTGAGCTCATCGCGAAGCAGGTCTACAAGGGCACCTTCACCCCGCTGTACTCCTACGTCCCGGCCGGCCTGACCGGCGCGAACGAGGCGCTCAAGGACCTGTATGGCGACGGCAACGGCGGCCCGGACGCGGACAAGGCCGCCAAGACCCTGGCCGACGCGGGCGTCAGCACCCCGGTCGAGCTGCACCTGCAGTACAACCCGGACCACTACGGCTCGGGCTCGGCCGACGAGTACGCCCTGGTCAAGGACCAGCTCGAGACCGACGGGCTGTTCAAGGTGGACCTGCAGTCCACCGAGTGGGTCCAGTACTCCAAGGACCGCACCACCGACGTGTACCCGGCCTACCAGCTCGGCTGGTTCCCGGACTACTCGGACGCGGACAACTACCTGACGCCGTTCTTCCTGATCGACAACTTCCTGCACAACCACTACGAGAACCAGGCCGTCAACGACATGATCCTGGAGCAGGCCACCACGGCCGACCCGACGGCGCGTGCCGCGCTGATCGGCGAGATCCAGGACGCCGTGGCCAAGGACCTGTCGACCCTGCCGCTGCTGCAGGGCGCCCAGGTCGCCGTCACGGGCAAGGACGTCTCGGGTGCTTCGGACACCCTCGACGCCTCCTTCAAGTTCCGGTACGGCGCCCTCTCGAAGGGCTGACGTGACAGGGGACCGGGCGCTCGGCACGTGCCGGGCGCCCGGTCCCCGCGTCCGGACCGCCCCACCCCCCAGGCCTCACCGGCCAGTCAGGACCCAGCCATGAGCGTCGCCGTCGACACCCCTCCCGAGACCACCACCAAGGAGTCGGGCGGTTCCCTCGGCCGGTACATCCTGGTCCGGGCCCTGCTGATCATCCCGACGGTGTTCATCCTGGTGACCACGGTGTTCCTGCTCATGCGGACCACCGGTGACCCGATCACCGCCTCGCAGGGCGGCCGGCTGCCGCCCGACCAGCTCGCCGAACGGATCCACGCCGCCGGCTACGACCGGCCACTGATCACCCAGTACCTGGAGTACCTCGGCGGCATCCTCCGCGGCGACTTCGGCACGACGCTGTCCGACCGCCGCCCGGTCACCGAGGTGCTGCTCACCTTCGGCAGCGCGACGCTCGAGCTGGCCATCTACGCACTGATCGTCGCGTTCCTGCTCGGCATCCCCCTGGGCCGCCTGGCGGCCTACCACCGGGACAAGGCGCCCGACGCGGTGCTGCGGGTCTCGGCGATCCTGGCGTACGCGACGCCGGTGTTCTTCGCCGGCCTGCTGCTCAAGCTCATCTTCTCGGTGTGGCTCGGCGTGCTCCCGGTCGCCGGCCGGGCCTCGACCCGCGCCGAGCTGACCATGCAGAAGCTCGACAACCCGACGGGCATCTACCTCATCGACGCGATCCGCACCGGCGACCCCGCCGTGATCGGGGACGTGCTCACGCACGCCGTGCTGCCGGCGCTGACCCTCGGCCTGCTGACCGCCGGGGTGTTCCTCCGGCTGGTGCGCACCAACGTGATCTCGACCTTCGGCGCCGGCTACGTCGAGGCCGCCCGATCCCGCGGCGTCCCCGAACGACGGCTGCTGCGCAAGCACGCCTACAAGCCGGCCCTCATCCCGATCATCACCGTGATCGGCCTGCAGATCGCCCTGCTGCTGGGCGGAGCGGTGCTCACCGAGACCACCTTCGAGTGGAAGGGGCTGGGCTTCCAGCTCGCCCAGTACCTGCAGGCCCGCGACTTCGTGGCGGTGCAGGGCATCGTCGCCGTGCTGGCCGTGATCGTGGCCCTGACCAACTTCATCGTCGACGTCATCGCGGCGCTGATCGACCCGAGGGTGAGGTACTGAGATGGCAGCCTCCACCGCCACCGCCTCCGCCGTGCCTCAGCGCTCGCGCTTGGCGCGCCTGCCGGTCGTCGCGCAGCTGCGCCAGAGCGTCGGCCTGCAGCGCGGCATGCTCGTCGGCGGGCTCGTGCTCACCGGGATCTTCCTGCTGACCGCCGCGTTCGCACCCGTCCTGGCACCGTACGGCTACGCCCAGCTGCGCGACGCCTCCGGAAGCTTCGGCGCCCAGCAGCCACCGTCCGCCGAGCACCTGCTGGGCACGACGGTCGGTGGGTACGACGTGCTGTCCCGGGTGATCTGGGGCGCGCGCACGGCGTTCCTGGTGATCGTCGTGGCGGTGGTCGCCTCGATCCTGGTCGGCGTGCTCCTCGGCCTGATCTCGGGCTACTTCGGCGGGTGGCTGGACCGGATCATGGTGATGATCGCCGACGCGATCTACGCCTTCCCGTCCCTGCTGCTGGCGATCGTGCTGGCCATCGTCATCAGCGGCGGGCAGTCGAGCATGTGGGGCGGGATCTTCGCGGCGGCCCTGTCGATCACGGTGATCTTCATCCCGCAGTACCTACGGGTCACCCGCTCCGAGGTGATCCGGATCAAGTCCGAGGCGTTCGTGGAGTCCGCGCGCGTCATCGGGGCGGGTCACGTCCGGATCATGACCCGGCACGTGCTGCGGAACTCGACCAGGACCCTGCCGCTGATCCTCACGCTGAACGCCTCGGAGGCGATCCTCACGCTCGCCGGGCTCGGCTTCCTGGGCTTCGGCATCGAGCCGACCGCCGCGGCCGAGTGGGGCTACGACCTGAACAAGTCGCTGTCGGACGTCACGGCCGGGATCTGGTGGACCTCGGTGTTCCCCGGCCTGGCGATCGTGCTGGTGGTGCTCGGCCTGACCCTGGTGGGCGAGAGCCTCAACGACCTCGCCGACCCGCGGCTGCGCAAGCGTGCCGCCGGCCCGGAGCCCGTCGAGGACCTCGGCGTCGAGCTGCCCGAGCAGCAGGAGGGCGAGCGATGAACGACGTCGTCGAGATCCGCGACCTCACGGTGAGCTTCGCCACCGATGCCGGCCAGGTGCAGGCGGTGGACGGCGTGAGCCTGTCGGTGCACCCCGGCGAGGTCCTGGCCGTGGTCGGGGAGTCCGGTAGCGGCAAGACCGTGACGGCCAAGACGATCCTGGGGCTGCTGCCCGAGACCGCGCGGGTGCGCGGGGCCGTGGTGCTGTCCAGCAAGGACGGCACCACCGAGGGCGACGTGGTGACCATGTCCGGCGCCCGCCTACGCCAGGTCCGCGGTCGTGATGCGGCGATGGTGTTCCAGGAGCCGTCCACCGCGCTCAACCCGGTGTACCCGGTGGGCTGGCAGATCATCGAGGGTCTGCGCGCGCACGGGAAGTACACCAAGGCCGAGGCCCGCGCCAAGGCGATCGACGTGATGCGCAGGGTCGGGATCCCCGACCCCGAGGAGCGCATCGACCACTACCCGCACCAGTTCTCCGGCGGCCAGAAGCAGCGCATCGTGATCGCCCAGGCCCTGATCCTGGACCCGGGCGTGATCGTCGCGGACGAGCCGACCACCGCCCTGGACGTCACCGTCCAGGCCGAGATCCTGGACCTGCTGCGCCGCTGCCGCGACGAGTTCGGCGCCGCGGTGGTGCTCATCACCCACAACATGGGCGTGGTCGCCGACCTCGCCGACCGGGTCGCGGTGATGTACCAGGGCAAGCTCGTCGAGCAGGCGCCGGTGCGTGAGCTGTTCGCCACGCCGCGCGAGCCGTACACCCAGCAGCTGCTCGCCGCCGTGCCGCGGATCGGCGAGGGCCTCGCGCGAGCCCATGAGCGCGCGGCACGCCGAGCCGACGACTGGGCGCAGCAGACGCCGGTGGTGCAGGCCCACGACCTGCGGATCGTGTATCCCGGACGGTTCCGGCGGCCGGACTTCGTCGCGGTCGACGGGGTCGACCTGGCGATCCGGCCCGGCGAGGTGCTGGGCCTGGTGGGCGAGTCCGGCTCCGGCAAGACCACCATCGGCCGCGCCATGGCCGGGCTGACCCGGGTCAGCGGTGGATCGCTCCAGGTGCTCGGGGTCGAGCTGCGCGGGGTCCACGAGCGCGACTTCAGGCCGGTGCGCGGCCGGATCGGGTTCGTGTTCCAGGACCCGGCGACCAGCTTCAACCCCCTGCTGACGATCGCCGAGTGCGTCGCCGAGCCCCTCGTGGTGCACGGCCGGGCGGAGAACCCCGCCGACGCCCGCACCCGGGTCGACGAGCTGCTCGAGGCGGTCCAGCTGCCGAAGGCGTTCGGCGCGCGCTTCCCGCACGAGCTCTCCGGCGGGCAGCGCCAGCGGGCCAGCCTGGCGCGGGCCCTCGCGCTGGACCCCGAGCTGCTCATCGCCGACGAGCCGACCTCCGCCCTCGACGTGTCCGTCCAGGCGCGGGTGCTCGACCTGTTCGACGAGCTGCACCGCGAGCTCGGCTTCGCCGCGCTGTTCATCAGCCACGACCTGGCCGTGGTGGACATGCTCGCCGACCGGATCGCGGTGCTGCACCACGGGAAGCTGGTCGAGGAGGGCACCGGCGACGAGGTGCTCGGCTCGCCCCGCGACCCGTACACCCAGCGACTGCTCGCGTCGCTGCCCGTGCCCGACCCGGTCGAGCAGGCCGGGCGCCGGGCCGAGTGGGAGCGGCTCAGGGCGGCCGAGGCCTAGGGCACCGCCGCCCGGCGGCGCGCGTTCCCCGACTCGTCTCAGCGCCGAGCGCGCCGGCCGACCGTGGGACGGGCCGCCAGGGTGCGCCGGTCGACCGCCCGGGTGCCGTCGGCGTCGCTCACGACGATCGCGCCGGGTCCGGACTCGCGCGCGACGGCCAGCGCCCGGCGCGCACGCCGGAGCAGGGCGGCCGCGGGGTAGGCGTCGGTCCAGGTCAGGGCGACGCCGACGCAGACGACCGTGGGGCCCGCGGGGTCACGGGCCAGCGCCGAGGCGACCCGGGCGGCGTAGCCGCACGCCTCGTCACGGGAGACCGAGGGCAGCAGCACGCCGGCCGCGTCCCGCAGCTCGGCGCGCAGGTCGTCACCGCGGGACTGGGCGGCGAGCGCGCCCAGGAGCCGGTCGAGCGCCTCGGGTCCCATCGCCTCGTGCGCCGCAGCCGCTCCCACCAGGACCAGCGCCAGCCCCATGCGCTCGACCCGAGCGATGTCGGCCAGCACCGGGATCCTGGTGCGCAGCTCGGTCTCGGACATCGGGTGCTCGACGACCGTCCTGGCCGGTGCCCGGCCGGCCGCACCCGACGCGCGCACCCTCGCGCGCCCGGCCACGGACAACGCCGTCCCCGCCGCGGCGAGCGCGGCGCCGGCCGCCCACCACACGAACGCCGGGCTGCCGCCGTGCGCCGGCACCAGCGACCAGGCGATCACCGCGAGGCCGGTCAGGGACAGGGCGATCCCGGCGACCCGCCGTACGGAGGGCGCGCCGAAGCGACGCGCGCGCACGGGGGTCTGCACGATCTCCCATCGGCGGTTCCGGCGCCCGACCTGAGCGGGTTCGCCCGGTCGGCTCTGCGGGCGTCGGGCCCGTGGGTCCCGGCGCGGGGCCGTCACCCCCCGAGCAGGCTGCCCAGGCCCCCGCCCTTGCTCTGCACCCGCTCACCACCGCCGGAGACCACGGACTCGCTCGGCTGGACGATGACGTAGCCCTGACCGCCGAAGGCCATCTGGATCAGCTCACCGGTGCCGCCACGCAGCATCGACCCCAGGCCCCCGGTGTCGACCCGCACGTCCATCGTGACCGCGGAGGTCCAGCAGACCACGGCGTTGGCGTCGGCGAAGGTGGGGGCGCTCGCCACGTCGAGGGCGACGGGGTCACCTCTGGTCACGAGAGCGACGTAGCCCGTACCCCGCAGCGCCACGTTGTACATGCCGCCGGCCATCATCCCGCCGCGGGCGGCGATCCGGTGGATGTCCCACTGGATCGAGTCGGAGAAGGCCAGGACGCTGGAACCGTTCACCGAGAGCATGTCGTCGGCCAGGTACAGCACCTGGATCTCCGAGGCGGCGTCGGCGACGAACAGCTCGCCGTCGCCCGTGCACTGCATGAGGTCGACGCCCTCGCCGGTGAGCTTGGACTTCAGGAGCTTGTCGAGCCCGCCGGAGCCCTTGTTCTGGAACCGCACGTCGCCCTGGTAGGCCACCATCGACCCGGTCCTCGCCCAGACCGGGCCGTACTGCATCTGGATCTTGAGCAGCTTCTTGTTCTGCAGCGCGAACGGGTCCGGGGACGTGATCTCCCGGAAGTCGTTGAAGAGCGTCCCGTGGATGGTCATACCCGGCTCCTTCGCGTGCCACTGCCTCGTGTGCGGTTTCACCGTAGTCAGGCCACCGCGCCGTCGTAGTGTGAAACCCGCACGGGTCCGCCGGACGGGCGAAGCCGCCCACGGGAGGAGGAGCGTCATGGGTTTCCTGGACAAGGCGAAAGCAGCCGCGAGCGACCTGGCCTCGAAGGCCGACAGCGCGCTGAGCAGCACCGCAGCCTCCCTGAGCGGGGGTGAGCCGGGCGCACCCAACCCCGACGCCCTGCTGCACGACCTCGGCGTGATCGACTACCTCGAGGCGACCGGCCGTCCCGCGCCGCCCGAGGAGCGCGCCCGCGTGATGGTCGGGCTCCAGGAGGCCGAGCGGCGCGGGACCCTGCGGTCGCTCGCGCTGAGGACCGCCGTGCCGACGCCGCCGCCCCCGCCCGGTGCGGCCGCAGCAGCCGCAGCACCAGCGCCACCGGCAGCAGCCGCAGCAGCACCACCACCGCCGGCGGCCGCAGCGCCGCCGCCGGCAGCCGCACCGGCGCCCGAGCCCCCGCCGGCCTCCGAGGCTCCGCCGCCGCCGTCCTGGGCCTGAGCCGGGCGCCGTCGCCGCACCGGTGACCGCGGGCCGAGACGACGTGTCCCAGCCTGCGCGATCACCCTCAGTGCGGCCGTGACCAGTGCCGATACTGGTGTTGTCGGGCACCCCCGACACCTTTGGCACGCCCACACCCAGGAGCGCACCATGGCAGCGACCACGCTGACTCCCGTCCACCGTTCCACCGACGCCCGTGCGCGCGAGATCCTGGACGCCGTCCGGTTCGCCCCGGCACCGCGCTGGGAGGGCCCCGCGTCGAAGCGGAGCCGCTACATCGCCTACCTGGCGGGCAGCATGCTCGCCTGGACCGCCGCCGGCCTCGGCCTCGCGGCCGCGCTGGGCGGTCTGACCGGCCTCGCCGGCTGAGCCTGCGCGCCGCGCGCCTCCACGCACCGCGGACGGCGGCCCGGCACGCTGGGGCCATGCGGGAGAGTCACAGCAAGGACCTTCGCGACGTCGACCGGGTGCACCTCACGGTGGTGCTCGACGCCCAGAACCAACGCCATCGCGGCGAGCTCATCCTCTACGGCGCCGGCCGGCCCATCCTGTACGGCCCCCTGGGGCCCGCGGTCTGGGACCACGTGTTCGGCGACCCCAACGTGTGGCACGAGCGCGACGACCTCATGCGGATGATCGCCTCGTTCGAGCTGGAGGCGTTCGGTCTGGCGCTGACCGGGGACGTCGCGGCGGAGGAGTTCGTCCCGGCGAACGGCGGGGGCCCGTTCACCTACCGCAGCACCGTCGAACGGCTCTGGTTGTGACGTTCACGTTCAGCACCGCCGGGCACATCGTCGTCGGGGCGGGCGCCTCGAGCCGGGTCCCCGACCTCGTGGCCCGGCACGGGTCCGCGATGGTGGTCCTGGGCCACCACACCGACCCGGCCACCGGCCCGCTCGCCGACCTGGACGACCCGACCCTGGTGCGCTGGAGCGGCGAACCCACCCTGGACGCGGTCGACGCCGCGCTCGAGGTCGCCCGCGCGACCCGGCCCGACGTGATCGTGGCCTGGGGCGGCGGGTCCGTGATCGACCTGGCCAAGGCCGTGGGCGTGCTCGCCCACGGCGACCGCCCCGTCCTCGACCACCTCGAGGTGATCGGCGCCGGAGCCCCGCTGCCCGCCACCTCCGTGCCGGTGATCGCGGTCCCGACCACGGCGGGGACCGGCGCCGAGGTGACCGCCAACGCCCCGCTGCTCTCGCACGAGCACCGCGTCAAGGCCAGCCTGCGCGGCGCAGCCATGGTCCCGGTCGCGGCCGTCGTGGACCCCGAGCTCACCGCCACCTGCCCGCCGGACGTGACCGCGGCGGCCGGGCTGGACGCATTGACCCAGTGCCTCGAACCGCTCACCTCGCTCAAGGCCAACCCGATCAGCGACGCACTGGCCCGCGAGGGGCTGGCCCGGGCCGCCGCCGGCCTGCGCCGGGCGTTCGCCGACGGCTCGGACCTCGCCGCCCGCTCGGACATGAGCCTGGCGAGCCTGCTGTCGGGCATGGCACTGGCGAACGCCAAGCTCGGCGCGGTGCACGGCCTGGCCGCGCCGCTCGGCGGGATGACGGGCGCCGCGCACGGCCGGATCTGCGCGGCGGTGCTCGCGGCGACCACGGAGGCCAACGTTCGGGCGCTGACCGAGCGCGAGCCCGACAACCCGGCGCTCGGCCGGTACGCCGAGGCCGCGCGACTGCTCACCGGCGACCCGGCCGCCCGGGTGGCCGACGGTGTGGCCTGGATCCGGGAGACCGTCGCGCTGCTCGAGGTCCCGCCGCTGGGCGAGCTCGGCCTCGACCGTCGCGACCACGCCCGGGTGGCCGACGCGGCACTGGTCGCGAGCTCGATGGCCGGCAACCCGGTGCGTCTGACCCGCGACGAGGTGCTGGAGATCCTCGACCGCTCGGCCTGAGACGGTTCGTGCCGTCCGCACGCCGCGGTGGGAGGATTTGTGATGTGACCCCCCTCACGCTCGGCCTGGACACCTTCGGCGACGTCACGCTCGACCCCGACGGGGCGACCACCCCGGTGCACCAGGTGCTGCGCGACGTCGTCGAGCAGGGCGTGCTGGCCGACCGCTGCGGCGTGGACCACTTCGTGGTCGGCGAGCACCACCGCGACGACTACGCGATCTCCGCACCGGCCGTGGTGCTCGCGGCGATCGCCGCCCGCACCGAGCGGATCACCCTCGGCTCGGGGGTGACCGTGCTGTCCACGGACGACCCGGTGCGCGTCTACGAGCGGTTCGCGACCCTGGACGGCCTCAGCGGCGGCCGGGCCGAGATCCAGGTCGGCCGAGGCTCGTTCACCGAGTCCTTCGAGCTGTTCGGGCACGAGCTGTCCGACTACGTGGTGCTCTTCGACGACAAGCTCGACCTGCTCTCGCGGCTACGCCGCGAGGAGGCGATCTCGTGGACCGGGCGGACGCGGTCGGCCCTGACCGACATCCGCGTCTTCCCCACCACCGCCCGGGGCGCGCTGCCGGTCTGGGTCGGGGTGGGCGGGACCACCGAGTCGGTGGTCCGCACCGCGCGCTACGGGCTGCCGATGATGCTCGCGATCATCGGCGGGCGCCCGGAGCGGTTCACCTCGTTCGTCGACCTCTTCCACACCAGCGTCGCCGAGGCGGGCACCGGGCCTGCCGACGGCCGGCTCCAGGTCGGCGTGCACTCCCCCGGCTTCGTCGCCGAGACGGACCAGGAGGCCCGCGACCTGCTCTACCCGCACCTCAAGGCGAACCGCGACCGCGTCGGCGGCGAGCGCGGGTGGGGCGAGATGACCCGTGACCAGTTCGAGGCGGAGGCCGACACCGGGTCGCTCTACGTCGGCTCGCCCGAGACCGTCGCGCGGAAGATCGCCGCCACCGTCCGCGCGCTCGGCATCGACCGGTTCGACCTCAAGTACGCGAACGGCCCTCAGCCGCACGCCGACCTGATGCGCGCGATCGAGCTGTACGGCACCGTGGTGGTCCCGCGGGTGCGCGAGCTGCTCGCCGAGCAGCCGGCCACCTGAGGCCGGGTCAGCTCGAGATGTAGGCGGTGAGCTGGTCCCGCTCGGCCTGCAGGTACTCCAGCCGGCGCTTGACCACGTCGCCGATGCTCATGATGCCCACCAGGGCGCCGTCGACCACCACCGGCACGTGCCGGAACCGGCGTGCCGTCATGGTCTCCATCAGGCCCTCGACGGTGTCGTCGGGCGTGCAGGTGTGGACCTCGGTGGTCATGATCGCGGAGACCGCGCCGTCCAGGACCGAGTCACCGGCCGCGTGCAGCCTACGGACCACGTCGCGCTCGCTGACGATGCCGGCGACCGTGGCGCCGTCCCCCGAGACGACGACCGCTCCGATCCCGTGCTCGGCCAGCAGGGCGAGGAGCTCGCGGACCGTACGGTCCGGCGCGATCGTGACGACCGTGTCCCCCTTGCGAGCCAGGACGTCGGCGATACGCATGGCGACCACCTCCTGCGGTGCGCTGGGCCCCCACCTCGTCGTGGTGGCTGTGCGGTGACGGTACGTCAGGCACCGTCCGCCTGCCAGCCCGTGGCTCGTACTGCGGGATGTCAGGAGCGCCGGCGTGGGCCGCCATGACCGTGAGCCGCGACACGCCGTCCGGGACTCAAGTCCTCGCCCGAATGGCCGATGTCACAGGCAGAAGCCTGAGAGGAGGCACGCGTGCGCCCCGTCCCCCCACGATCGCCCCGTCGACGCGCGGCGTCCCTCGACGACCGCGAGAGCGCCCCGCCGTGGCCCGCGGACGTGACCTGATCGACGACACGCGGCGTCGGCTTCCGCGATCCCCGGGCCCGCGCTGGGCCGTCGTCGCCCTCGGGCTCGTGGTGGCCTACGGCGTGCTCCTCGTCGCGCTCGACGAGACCCCGTCCACGACCGGCGCGGCGATCGGGCTCGTGCTCGCATGGGTGCCCGCCACGGTGGCGGCGCTCGCCGCGTCGCGGGCCCGGCGTCGAGTCCGCGGAGTGCGGCTGACCGCCGCCGCTCTCGGCGCGTTCGCCCTGGGCCTGACGCTCAACGGGCTGGTCTTCGTCGCCACCGGCACCGTGCCGTTCCCATCCGTCGCCGACGTCGGGTTCGCGGGCTTCTACGTGCTGCTCTCGGTGGCGCTGGTCCGCCACATGCGCCACCGCGTCCCACGGCTGGGCTTCGTGACCGTGCTCGACTCCGCGATCGCGTTGCTGGCGATCGCGGCGGTGCTCTCGGTCCGGCTCGAGCCGGCACTCGAGGCGTCGGGCGACTCGACGACGATGGCGGTGTTCCTCGCCTACCCGTTCGCCGACCTCGCGCTCGTCTCCGGCGTCCTGGGCCTGGTGACGATCACGCCGGGCGTGATGCGGGGTTGGCCGTGGCTCGTCGGCGGCCTGGCCGCGCTCGCGGCCACCGACACCGCCTTCGCACTCGGCCCGGACACCTCGGCGATGCCGGACTCCGCCCTCCAGCTGGGCTGGGGCGCCGGGCTCGCGCTCATCGCGATGTGGGTCGTGGTGGTCTCCCGAGCCGCGGCCCCGGTGCCGCGCGAGTCCCCCTACGCGGACGGCGCCGAGTCCCGGCGCACCGCGCACGCCGCGGCGCTCTCCGCCGGCATCGCCGCAGCGGGCGTGCTCACCGTGCTGGTCATCGGCACGTGGCGGGAGCTGCCGGTGATGTCGGCCGCGCTCGCCGCACTGACGACGCTCGGCGCGGCGGCACGCACCCAGATGGGCTTCCGCTTCCTGGCGACCGAGGCACGGCTGCGGGCCCAGGCGCACACCGACGACCTCACCGGCCTGCCGAACCGCCGCGAGCTCGGTGAGCAGGCCGAGCGGGTTCTCGCGTCCGGGTCCCGCCGGACCCATGCCGTGCTGATGCTGGACCTCGACGGGTTCAAGTCGGTCAACGACACCCGCGGGCACTCGGCGGGTGACGCGCTGCTGATCGAGGTCGCGCGCCGGCTGCGGGCCTCGGTGCGGCTCACCGACGTGGTCGCACGGGTGGGCGGCGACGAGTTCGCGATCCTCATGCCGGACGCCGATCTGGCCGTCGTGCAGAACGTGGCCGACCGGATCACCGAGGCGATGCGGGAGTCGCCGATCGCGGGGGAGGTCACGGTCGGCACGAGCATCGGCGTTGCGCTGCACCCCGAGCACGGCGAGGACATGGCGTCGCTGATGGACGCGGCGGACGCCGCGATGTACGTGGCGAAGGCGAGCCGCACGCACGTGGTCGTGGCCGGGAGCGCCACGCCGTAGCCGCTCCCGGCCGTCCCGGCGGTGAACCGCTGCGGCCGCACCGCCCCTAGGCCGGCCGACGCCGCCGTGCGACGGCGTCGATCGTGACCGCCACGAGCAGCACGACCGCCGTCACGACGTACTTCGCCGCTGCGCTGAAGCCGAGCAGGCCCATGCCGTTGTCGATCGCGGCGATGACGACCCCGCCGAGCACGCCGTGCAGCGCCTTGCCCCGACCGCCGAACAGGCTCGTGCCGCCGATCACGGCTCCGGCCACGGCGTACAGCACGAGGGTGCCGCCGTCCAGAGAGGTCGAGATCGAGCGGAGTCGGGAGGCGTAGACGATGCCGCCGATGCCTGCGGTGAGAGCGCTCAGCACGAATCCGGCGGTCCGGATCCGCGCGAGGTTCACCCCGGCTCGACGGGCGGCCTCGGCGTTCCCGCCCACCGCGTAGACGTACAGCCCGAACCGCCGTCGGCCGAGCAGGTACGCCCAGACCACGAGGACGCCGACCACCACGAGCACCACCCACGGCAGCCCGAAGACGGGCGCGAGCACGCCCCGGTCCGCGTTGACCAGGAGCACGAGCCCGATGCCCGCGAGCAGGGTCGCGCCGACCTTGGCGCCCGTCAGTGCCGCGGGCGGCGCGACCAGCCCCGAGTCCCGACGCCGCGCGTCCCGGCGCCAGGTCACCGCGGCGAACCCGGCGACGGCGACGAGCATCACGACCCAGCCCCACAGGCGCGACAGCGTCCCGCTGGAGATCCCGGTGAGCACCGGGTCCTGGATCTGGATGGAGCCGCCGTTGCCCAGCACGAAGAGCATCACGCCCTGCCAGAACAGCAGCCCGGCGAGCGTGACGACGAACGACGGCAGGCCGATCCGGGTGATCAGGGTGCCCTGGAGCAGACCGATGGCCGCGGTCGCGAGCAGAGCCGCGCCGATCGCCGCCCACCACGGCCAACCGACCTGGGGCTGGGACAGCCACGCGAGCACGACGGCGCCGATGCCGGCCACGAAGCCGACCGACAGGTCGATCTCACCGAGCAGCAGGACGAACACCTCGGCCATCGCCAGGAGCGCGAACACCGCCGCCTGGACCAGCAGGTTCACCAGGTTGCCGGCGGTCAGGAAGTGGCCGTCGAGGCTCTGGAACAGGATGGAGACCAGGAGCAGGCCGCCGACCACGGGGAGCACCCCGGTCTCGCCGCCCTTGACCCGGCTCCAGACCAGCGACAGGTAGTCGCCGACGCCGCCGACCTGCGGACCGGACCCGGTCGCCTGCTCGGCGACGTCCTCGCGGGCGGTCATCGCTGCACCCCCTCGTCGGTGTCCCGGGTCCGGCGCGCGCCGCGCGGCCCGGACGACCCCACGTCCGGCTCGCGGTCCGAGGTCCCGGTGGTCATCAGGTCGACGACGATGCGCTGGTCGATCTGGTCGATCGGCCGCACGCCGACCATCCGCCCGTGCCGCAGCACCGCGACCCGGTCGGCCACGTCGAACACGTCGACCATGTTGTGCGAGATGAGCAGCACGGCGTGCCCGCGATCGGCGAGCGTCCGGACCAGGTCGAGCACCATGCGGGTCTGGGCGACACCGAGCGCCGCGGTCGGCTCGTCCATCACGACGAGCTTGGACTCCCACAGCACCGCCTTGGCGATCGCGACGGACTGGCGCTGCCCACCGGAGAGCGACGCCACCTGCTGGCGCACCGAACGCACGGTGGTGACCGCGAGCTCGGTGAGGGTCTCCGCTGCGGCCTGCTCCATCGACACGTCGTCGAGCTGTCCGCGCCGCAGCCGCTCACGGCCGAGGAACATGTTCTGCACGATGTCCAGGTTGTCGCACAAGGCGAGGTCCTGGTACACGGTCTGGATGCCCAGCGCGGCGGCGTCCGACGGCTCGTGGATCCGGGCCGGCTGACCCTCCCAGAGCACCTCCCCCGAGTCCGGCGGATGGATGCCGGCGATGCACTTGATCAGGGTGGACTTGCCCGCCCCGTTGTCGCCGGCCAGCGCGGTGACCGCGCCGGCCGGCACGTCGAGGTCGACGTCGGTCAGGGCATGAACCGGCCCGAACGACTTCGACACCCCACGTAGGGACAACAGGGGCGGGGCCGAGGCCCCGTCCGCCATGGCTCAGCCGATCCCGGCTGCCGTGCAGGCGCTCGCCACGTCACCGGCGCACAGCTTGGCGGTGGTCACGGCGCCGTCCTTGACGACGGTGTCCTTCATGTTGGCGGTCGTGACCCAGATCGGGGTGGTGTAGACCGACGGGACGTCCGCGTTGAGCGTGGTGTCCTTGGTCGTGGCGTTGACCAGGGTGCTCGGCGGGGTGTCACCGGCCCGCAGGTACAGCGCGAGGGCCGCGGCGGCCTGCGCCTCGAGGTAGATCGGCTTGTAGACCGTGCCGCACTGGTAGCCGGTCAGGATGTTCTGCAGGCCGACCAGCGAGGCGTCCTGACCGGTGGTCGGGAACGTCTTCGGCTTGACGCCGTTGCCCTTGAGGATCGAGATCACCGCGTTGGCGTTGTCGTCGTTGGGCGTGACCACGGCGTTGATCTCGGGGTGCGCGGTGAGCTGCTGCTGGAAGGTGGTCGCGGCGGTCGCCGGGTCCCACGTGCCGGCCGGCTCGCCGACCTTGGTGTACGTGCCGTTGTCGAAGTACGACTTGAGCACGCCGTTGTAGCCCTGGGCGAAGAGGGTGGCGTTGTTGTCGGTCGGGTCACCGTCCATGACCAGCACCTGGGGCTTGCTGACGTTCCAGTCCGAGACGCACTGCACGAAGCCCTGGCCGATCAGGGTGCCGACCTTCACGTTGTCGAAGGACACGTAGTACCGGTCCTTGGGGCCACCGGTGACCAGGCGGTCGTAGTCGATCACCGCGACGCCCGCCGCCTTCGCCTTGGACTCGATGGCCGCGCCGCTGCCCGGGTCGAGCGGGTCCACCAGCAGCACCGACGCGCCGGCGTTGATGTCCGCCTCGGCCTGCGTCTGCATGGTGGACGCGCTGCCGTTGGCGTTGTCGATCTTGAACTGGTCGGCCGACAGGCCGGCGGTCTCGAACGCCTTCTTGAGGTAGGGCGCGTCGTACTGCACGTAGCGCGTCGAGGTGGTGGTGTCCGGCAGGAGCACACCGACCATGCCCTTGCCCTGGGCCGCGAGGTCCTTGAGCTGAGTCATCACCGAGAAGTCCGCCGTGAAGGCGCTAGCGTCGACCTGCGGCATCGACGCCGATGACGACGACATGCTGGGCGACGATGAGCCCGAGCTCGTAGAGCCGCTGCTCGTCGATGAGCTGCAACCTGCCAGGATCAGACCGGAGGCGGCCACGACCGCCATGACCGGCAGGGTTCGACGTCGAGACATAGGGGGACTCCTTCCGCCGGACCGGGTGCCCGGCCGGGCGATCGTCACTCCGGGAACTTGGGCCCGCGAATGCTGGAAGGGCATGTTCACGATGTCTCCGCAATTCCAAGGTAATTCCCAGGAATGGGAGCCCGAAAATGGGTAGGCGTCATTGTTCGGGGACTCGACGCGCGCCGGACACTCACCGAAGCGGTCACCGGAAGGGACTCGGCGCAAGGCCCACGACGTGGTGTCCGAGCGAGCCGGCGGGGGGCGCAGTCGACCCGTCCCGGAGCGTACGTCCGAGCCCCGAGAGCGGCGACCTCAGGCGGACGTGGGGCCGCTGGCCGCGGCGTTCGGGGGCGCGGGGCTCAGGGCTGCGCGGCGTCCAGCACGTCGCGCAGCCAGCCCGCGCCCCGCACGGACGCGCCGCGCTGCTGCACCCGCCGCCGCAGCTCGCGGTCGGAGGTGACGACGAGCACGTCGTCGACGGCCCGTTCGCCGACCACGTCGACGATCGCACCGTCGCCGTCGCGCGGTGCGCGCACGATCTCGATCCCGGGCACCCCGCCCGGCGCCGCCTCGTTGGCGCGACCCTCGAGCACCACGACGATGCGGCGGGCCGCGAGGTCGGGCCGGTCGCCACGCGCGACGGCGGCGGCCAGGCCGGCGAGCAGCCGCTCGGCGGCGCCGACGCGATCGTTCCACCAGCCGTCCGGGCGGGAGCCGACGACGTTCGCGGCGTCAACCACGAGGACGCCCGCGCCCTCCGTCACCCTCCGACCACCGGCTCGAGCACCACGAGGGGGATCACGCGATCCGTCCTGCGCTGGTAGGCGGCGTAGTTGGGGTGCGTCGAGGTGATCGTCGGCCAGTGCCGGGCGCGTTCGTCGTCGGTCATCTCCCTGGCGCGCATCGTCACCGCGGGCCGGCCCTCCAGCGCCACCTGCACCTCCGGGTTCGCGCGCAGGTTGAGCAACCACGCGGGGTGCTGGTCGTCCCCGCCGCGCGAGGCGACCACCACGAGCGCGTCGCCCAGCTGCAGCGGCGAGGTCAGCATGGTCGAGCGCGGCAGCCCCGACCGGCGTCCGGTGGTGGTGAGCTCGAGAACCGGTGTGCTGCCCAGCCGCCACCCCCACCGCCCGAAGGACACCGCGATCAGGCCACGGTGCACCGCGTTCATGGCAGCGAGGGTGAACCTGCTGGGCATCGACTCTCCACGGGATCGGGCCGGCCGGACTGCCATCCTCGCAGCCGGCCGGCACACCGCCACCGGGAGCACACACCGCACGCCCGGCCGGGCCGGCCAGGGCCGCGGCATGCTTCGGGCGGGCCTAGCCGGTCCGCGCCCGTGGGTCCGGCGGGTCCTGCGGGTGCTGTGGGTCCCGCGGGTCCCTTGGGCCCCGCAGGGTCGCGGGCAGCACCGGTTCGAGGCTGACGATGTAGACGCGTCCGGTCGGTGAGCGCCACAGGGTGGCCCCGCTGATCGGGTCCCGGCTGACGTACCAGCCGCCGTGTGTCTTGAGTCGGTGATGGTGGCGGCACAGCGCCTGGAGGTTCTGCTCGACGGTCTGCCAGCGCGCGGGCCGGTCCGGGTCGAACGGCTCCACGTGGTCGATGTCGCAGCGCGCGGCCTGGACCCGGCACCCGGGGAACCGGCAGGTCCGGTCCCGGTCGACGATCGCCCGGGCGAGCTCGGCGCAGGGCCGGTACCCGTCCGTCCCGGCGACGTCGACGACCGCCACACCGTCCTCGTCGACCCGCACGAGCTCCCGTGTCGCCTCGTCGAGCAGGTGCGCGACGGCCGCCAGCGGCACCGGCCCGTACCCGGCCAGGTGTGCGACCTGCGCGGCAGGCCCCGCACCCACGCAGGCGTCCCCCGCACCCACGCAGGCGCCCACCGCACCCACGCAGGCATCCCCGGCGGTGACGGCGGCGCGCGCCGCGCCCACGCCGGCACTCCCACGCCCGGACCCCGCGCCGCCGCACTCACCGGCGACCGTGAGGAGCAGGTGGGGCCGCCGGTGCTGGCGTACCGGCAGCGGCACACCGTCGGGACCGAGCCCGGAGTCGAGCACCCGTCGCGCCATCGCGGTCAAGGCGTCGGCCCGACGCTGGTCGGCGGTCCGCTCCTCGCCCGGCTCGCGCGCCGCAGCGGCACCGTCGAGAGCCGTCATCACCGCAGCGGCGTCGGCAGCGGGCAGCAGGGCACGGATCCACGCCATCGCATCCGGCGCGGGCGTCATCCGCACGCAGCGCTCCCGGCGCGCGACCGCGTGCCGGGCCGCCGCGGCCTCGGCGTCGAGCGCGAGCTCGGTCGCGCGGACGTCGGCGCGCAGCTGCGGGACGGTGCGCTCGTCCGCCGTCTCCAGGACCCGGGCGATCACCTCATCGGCCAGCGCACGCGGCAGGTGCTCGGTGTCATGCACCAGCACCTCGACCTTGCGCGCCGAGACCGACCCCTCCTCCAGCGCGGCGGCCAGCCGCGGGTGGCGCTGCAGCCCCAGCGCGAGCTCGACCTTGTGCTCGGCCGCCCGCCGCGTGATCGCGAGCCGGGCCGCGACCTCGTCAGGCACACGATCCACCTCCGAGCCGCGCACGGCCCGGGCGCCCAGCTCGGCCACCCACCTCGCCTGCCGCCCCGCCACCCACGCGCCGGCCCGCTCCCACCCCGCAATGCCCTCGACCAGCGCCGCGTCGTCCACCACGGCCGGATCCAGCTCGACAAGCCGGGACACGAGACCGACCGACGCGCTCCGAGCCTCCAGCTCCGCGGCGACCGGATGGCGCTCGCTCCACGCCCAGGGCGCGCTCGGCCCCGCAGCGACCACGGTCACCAGACCACCCCCCGACATCGAACACCTGTACGATACCGTCAAGGTCCGACACGCGACCGGAGCGAGGTCGACAACCGGGTCTGGCACGCGGGACCGGCGCGCCCGTCGTGCCGTCATCGGCTCTCGAACGGCAGCGCCGCGCGGGCGGGTGAAGGACGATGGACCCTGCCGCCTCCCCTCCCACCAGGCATAACGTGATAGTGCTGCGCACCTCATCGAGGAGGTGGGGACAGTGCCGACAGCCCTCCCTGGAGACAGGCCGCACGTCATCGTGATCGGGGGTGGGGGCACCGGCGGCGCCGTGGCCCACGACCTCGCCCTGCGGGGGTTGCGGGTCACCGTCCTGGAGCGCGGCGAGGTCACGTCCGGGACCACCGGACGCCATCACGGGCTGCTGCACAGCGGCGGTCGCTACGCGGTGTCCGACACCGAGTCCGCCGTCGAGTGCATCACCGAGAACCGGATCCTGCGCCGGATCGCGCCCGGCTCGTTCGAGCTGAACGACGGCCTGTTCGTCGCCCTCACCGACGAGGACATGGACTACCTGCCGCGGTTCGTCGAGGGCTGTGAGGCGTGCGACATCCCGGCGGCCGTGCTCTCCCCCGCCGAGGCCCTGCGCGTCGCGCCCGGGCTGTCACCGGCGATCAAGGCCGCGGTGCGCGTGCCGGACGGCACGATGGACGCGATGCGGCTGCCGCTGCGGTTCTTCGCCTCGGCCCAGCGCAACGGCGCGGTGGTCCGGACGTACACCAGCGTCGTCGGCCTGCGCCGGGAGAACGGCGCGGTCACCGGGGTCCAGGTCCGCGACGACGTGAGCGGCGAGGAGTCCGAGCTGGCCGCCGACCTGGTGGTCAACGCGACGGGGCCGTGGGCCCAGCGGGTCGCCGACATGGCCGGGGTCCAGGTGCCGGTGCGGTGCTCGCCCGGCGTGCTCGTCGCGGTTCGCATGCGGCCCTGCGAGATGGTGATCAACCGGCTGCACCCGTCCGGCGACGGCGACATCGTCCTGCCCCAGCGCGAGCTGTCGGTGATCGGGACCAGCTCGTGGGTGGTCGACGACCCGGATGAGCTGCACCTGCCTGCGGACCACGTGCGCACCATGATCGAGCAGGGCTCCCGCCTGGTCCCGGCGGTCGCCGACGCGGAGATCCGGGCCGCCTGGTCGGCCGTCCGGCCCCTGATCGGCGACGCCGGCTCCCAGACCGGACGCGAGCTGTCGCGCACGTTCAAGTGCTTCGACCACGCGGAGCGCGACGGCGTCGAGGGCTTCGTCACGATCTCCGGCGGCAAGGCGACCACGCTGCGCGCGATGGCCGAGGCCACCGCCGACGTGGTGTGCCGCAAGCTCGGCGTCGACGAGCCGTGCCGGACCCGCGACACCGTGCTCGCACCGCACACCGCGTACGTCGCCGAGCGCGGCGCCCAGGAGGCGGCGCGTCGCACGACCCCCTCGCACATGACGGCCCCCGCGCCCCGCCGGACCGCCGGGCGCGAGCCCGCCCGGACGTGCGCGCGGCCGACGAGCGCGGCAGGCGACGGCGTCGACACCTCGAACCTGCCGCTGACCACCCGCCGACTGGCGGTGTCGCGCTGGAAGCCCGGCTGGCCCGAACCGGTCCCCGTCGAGTACGAGGTGATCGTCGAGCCCGGCACCACCGTGCTGGACGCGCTGCGCGCGGTGCGTTGGCACGACGACCCGACGCTCACCCTGCGCCACTCCTGCTGCCACTCCTCGTGCGGCACCTGCGGACTGCGGGTCAACGGGGCCGAGGTGCTCGGCTGCGTCACCGGGCTGGACGACCTGCCGGATGGCGTCGTGAAGGTCGAGCCGATCGCGAACGCGCCGGTGCTCAGCGACCTGGTGGTCGACATGACCGAGCTGTACACCCGCCTCGACGGGATCGGCCGCCCGCTGGTGCGGGCGAGCGAGCACGTGCCCGCCGACGGCGCGCGCGGCGCCGAGGACCGGGCGATGCGCCTGGAGGACTGCGTCGAGTGCGGCCTGTGCGTGTCCGCCTGCCCGATCACCGGGACCGACCCGGACTACCTGGGACCGGCCGCGTTGGGCGCGGCGTGGCGGGTGGTCGCCGAGCCGCGTGGGCTGGACGCGATCTCGGTGCTGGACGGCGTCGACGACCACCAGGGCTGCTGGCGCTGCCACCTGAGCTTCGCCTGCAGCGAGGTGTGCCCCACGGGCGCCGACCCGGCCGGCGGCATCATGGCGCTTCGCGGCGCCCTGACCCGGCGGCACCTGGGGCTCGGGCACCGGGGCGGACGGGACGGCGCGGGCCGGTCCCGGACCGACGACCGGGAGGCGGCGACCCGATGAGCGCCCAGAGCGGCACGAGGGCCGGACGCCGCGGCCTGCGCGGCTGGCTGGCGCATCCCGGAGGTGGCACGCCGACGTGGGCGTTCGTGGCCAACCGGGTCTCGGCGCTGGTCCTGGTGGGCTACCTCTACCTGCACCTGGCGGTGCTGTCCCTGCTGGCGCGCGGCGCCGAGAGCTGGGACTCGTTCGTCACCCTGGCCCAGCACAAGGCGTTCCTGGTGGTGGACCTGGTGCTGTTCGCCGCGGTGGTCTGGCACGCGGCGAACGGCGTGCGGGTGGGCCTGGTCGGTTCCGGCGTGGCGGTGCGCCGCCAGCGCGCGCTGCTGGTCGGCGTGGTCGTGGTCAGCGTCGTGGCGCTCGTGGTGGCGGCCGTGGCGCTGCTGGCGGAGGGCTGAGCGATGAGCGTGGACGTTCGAGACCGCACCGGTGGGGCGCTCGACGGGCGCGCACCTGAGGAGCGACGGGTCGGGGCCCCCGCGCGGGCGTCCGGCGGCAGCTGGGGCTGGATCGCACAGGTGGTCACCGGGGGCGCGCTGGGCGTGCTCGTGGTGGTGCACCTCGTGGCGCAGCACTTCGTGGTGGACGCCCCCGCCGGCCTACGGGACTACGACGCGGTGATCGCCTACCTGGCCAGCCCGCTGATGCTGGTGATCGAGGCACTCTTCCTGGTCGTGGTGACCTGGCACGCGATGCTCGGCGTGCGCGCGATCGCCTTCGACCTGGGGCTGGGCGCGGTGGGGCGACGGCGGGTGACCGTGGCCGTCTCGGTGCTGGGCGTGGTGACCCTGGGCTACGGGATCTGGCTGCTCGCGCTGCTGGCCGGCGCGGGCTGAGGCACTACCCTTCCTCGCCCAGCGCGTCCACGCCCTCGACGAGCTCGCGCAACGCCGGGAGGGCCGCGGCGAGCTGGTCGCGCCGCTCGTCGGCCATGCCCGCCAGGGCGCCGCTCAGGATCGCGGCGTTGGTCGCCTGCCAGCGGGCCACGGCCGCGGCGCCGTCGGCGGTGAGGGTCAGGGCGACGGTGCGCCGGTCGGCCCGCCCGCTGGAGCGGGTGAGCAGCCGGCGCTGGAGCGCGCCGCGGACGAGGGTCGCCACCGAGTTGGGCGCCAGGCGCAGCATCCGGGCGACCTCGCTGGGCCTGGCGCCGGGGTTCTCGGCCACGCAGGACAGCAGCTCGAGCTGGGCGACCGACAGGGGGTTGTCGGGGTCGTGCGCGCGGGCCGCCCGGCGCATCGCCCGGCGCAGCCGCGCCACGACGTCGGCCAGGTCCTCCGGGTCGGCGGGGCCGGACCCACCCGTCATCGCGCCGCCTCCGGCCTTCCGACGCGCGCAGTGAGCGCCGACACCCCGCCCACCACCGCGAGGGCGACCAGCGCGATCCGTGCGCCCGCCACCACGTCGGGCCCGCCCAGGTGCAGCGACAACGCGACCAGGGTGACACCGAGTGCGGTGCCCAGGCCGCGCGCCATGTTCACCAGGCCACCGCCGGTCGCCGAGACCCCGACCGGGATCGCTCCCATGATCGCGGAGTTGTTCGCCGGGATGAACACGCCGACACCGAGACCCAGCAGGGCCAGCCACGCGATCGCCCAGACCGCGTCGTCCGGTCGCGCGGCCAGGGCGACGGCGGCGACCACCCCTGCGCCGGCGCCGAGCACGCCCCGCGCCTGCGCACCCCACCGCCGGGGCAGCAGCCGCTCGGCGAGCAGCGCCGCGACCGCGAACCCGACGGGCAGCGCGGTGAGGATCAGGCCGGACCGCCCGTGGGCGCCGAGCACCTGGGGGAACAGGGCCAGCGGGGCGAACAGCACGAGGTAGGCGCTCAGCGCCCCGACCAGACCCACGGACACCGCCCGGGGCCGCAGCACCGTGAGATCCACCAGCGGGCTCGGTGCCCGCCGCTCGCGCCCCACGAACGCCACGAGCCCCACGCCCGAGGCGGCGACCAGCCCCAGCGCCGCCCACAGCGGCATCGCCAGGCCGGCCAGGCCGGAGAGCCCGAGGAGCAGGGCCGCGGTCGAGCCACCGAGCAGCACGAGCCCCGGGGTGTCGAACGAGCCGATCCGGGTGCGCTCGCGGGTCCGCGGCAGCAGGAACCACCCCGCGGCGACCGCGACCACGCCCACCGGCACGTTGACCCAGAACACCCAGCGCCACCCGGCGGTGGCCACCAGCACGCCGCCGAGCGCCGGGCCGAGCGCCAGCCCGAGGGCCTGAGCCGCGGCCTGCACGCCCAGCGCGGCGCGCATGGACCGCCGCGGGACGCTGGTGACCACCAGGGCGACGCTGTTGGCCTGGAGCATCGCGGCGCCGACGGCCTGGAGCACGCGGAACCCGACCAGCGCTCCGAGCCCGGGCGCCAGGGCGCACGCGGCCGACGCTGCCGAGAACACCACGAACCCGTACAGGTACACGAGCTTGCGGCCCGCGGCGTCGGCCACCCGGCCCACCGCGGCGACCAGGCCGACGAGGGTGAGCAGGTAGGCCAGCGAGACCCACGAGACGGCGGCGAGCGGCGCACCGAACTCCTGCTGGAGGGCGGGGAAGGTGAGGGTGACGATGCTCGCGTCCAGCTGGCCCATGAAGGCGCCGAGGCAGACCGTGCCGACGGCCAGCCAGCCGGCGTGCGGGTGCTCGCGGATCACCCGGGGTCGCGGCGGCTCGGTCGCCATGAACACCCGCGGGCCTGCCTCTCGCCGATTGTTCTGTCTCAGCACATTCTAGCCCCGACGACGGTGGGCGTCGCCTCGCCGGCGCTACGCGACGGTCCGGGGCGACAGGTCGACCGCGTCGGCCGGTGCGGGCCGCCCGAGGTGGAAGCCCTGGCCGAGCGGGCAGCCGAGGTCGCGCAGCACCGCGAGCTGGGACGCCCGTTCGATGCCCTCGGCGACCGCTGCCGCCCCCAGCGCGCCGGCCATCTCGACGATCGCGAGCACCAGCGCGCGCACCTTGGGGTCGGTGTCGATCCGGTCGACGAACGCCTTGTCGATCTTCACGACGTCGATCGGGAACCCGGCCAGCTGGGCCAGGGACGAGTGGCCGGTGCCGAAGTCGTCCAGCGCGACCCGGACGCCCAGCTGCCGAGCCGCACGCACGGCGGTGAGCGCGGCCCGGGGGTCGGCGATGATCGCCGTCTCGGTGATCTCCAGGCACAGCTGGCTCGAGTCGAGGCGCGAGCCGACCAGCACGTCGGCCACCGCGGCGCCGAACCCCGGGTCGCTGAGCTGGGCGGCCGACACGTTCACCGACATCGACGGCCGCTGGGCCGGGCCGTCGGACCACTCCTCCGCCTGCCGGACGGCGAGCTCGAGCACGCGGGCACCGAGCACCCCGATCATCCCGGTCCGCTCGGCGACCGGGATGAACTCCGACGGCGGGACCAGTCGGCCGGACCGGTCCGTCCAGCGGCACAGCGCCTCCAGACCCGCGACGCTGCCGTCGGCCAGGTTGACGATCGGCTGGTAGTGCACCGTGAGCCGGCCCGCGGCGATCGCCCCGCGCAGCGAGCGCGCCGAGGCCAGGTCCCGCAGCAGCTGGTCCACCGGCCGCGCCTGCCGCCCGGCGAGCCAGGCGACCACCGCGGCGACGACCACGAGCAACGTCAGACGGACCAGCCACTCGGTGACCGGCTGCTCGCTGGCGGTCACCTGGATACGCCCGTCGACCGGCATGAACGGGCCGGCCGCCAGACCCGCCACGGCGGCGAGCAGCATCGCGGACCACGGCCCGACGAAGGCGGCCAGGTAGATCACCGGCAGGTAGTACAGGTGCACCAGGCCGGTCGGCGAGCCGGATGGTGCGGTGTGCCAGACCGCCGCCGTGATCAGCGCGGTGACGACGAGCACGCCGAGCACGGTCGGCAGCGAGGCGGCGCGCGCGGAGTCGCCGGACCTCGACCTTGCTGACCGGCGCTGTTGCGGCGACGAACCGTCCTGGGTCCCCATCCCAGACCTCCCGGAGCTCGGGACCTGGCACGCTGCCCTCGCGCCGTGCGGGCAGCCGGCCGCCCTTGGCCGGCAGCATGCCCGTCCCTGCACGGCGCGAGCGCGTGCTCGCGCCGAAGTGCTCCGCCCCAGTGTGGCACCGCTGCGCGATCGCGCATCCCATGATCGACGCGAACTCGCTGCAGGGTGCACCTTCATGTCCGCGCCGGCCTGCCGATGAGCGATGTGGAGGCATGGATGGCTCACCGGCTGAGGAGGGTGGCACGCGAGGCGGCGATCCCCGTCGTCGCCCTCGCCGGCCTGCTCGCGATCCGCCTGGCGCTCGGCGCAGGCGGCCCGGCCGCTGCTCGCGCGGGCCTCGCGTTGGACGGCGCAGCGGCCGTCGCGGTCTGGCTGGCGGCACGGGCCTCGAGCCGCAAGGCGCGAGACGCGCGCAGCCGGCGCGCATGGGCGCTGCTGACCGTGTACCCGCTCGCCTGGCTCGCCGCACCCGTGACCTGGCTGCTCGGCTGGCCGGAAGCACTGGCCGACCTCGGCCGGGCGCTGGCGATGGCGCTGTCGGCCGCCTCCTGGCTGCTCGCCTCCAGGGCCGGGGACCGCTGGTCCCGGGCGAGGCTCGTGCTGGACGGTGGGCTCGCGGCCGCAACGGCGTTCGTGCTGGGCTGGGCGCCCGCCTACTCGTCCGTCTGGGCGCGCTCCGGCGGGGGCGTCCACGGGGTCACGGCCGTCGCGTTGCCGCTGATGGCGATCTGGCTCGCGGTGCTCGGCTTCGGCATGACCTGGACCGAGATGCGCCACCGGCACCGCGTGATGCCGACCCTGTTCGTGGTGGCCCTCCTCACGATCGCGGTCTCCGACATCCGCTGGGCCCTCGGCAGCACTCCGGTGTGGGCAGTCGCCTGGGCGGTCTACTGGGTCGCGGTCCGCCGGTACGGCGGCACCTCGCCGCGGGTGCCCGTGGTCACCACCCACGTCGCCCTGGCCTACGAGCCCTACGTCCTCGTGCTGCCCACCGCGGCCGCGCTCGCGGCGAGCATGGCCCGCGGCGGTCCGACGACACCCGAGGTGCTGGGCGCCTCCACTGTCCTGGTGCTGCTGGTCGTGCGCCAGCACGTCGTCTCGATCGAGAGCCGGGAGCTGCTGGTCCGCCTCGAGGCGACCGAGCGGCTGCTGCGCCACCAGGCCACCCACGACCACCTCACCGGGTTGCCCGGGCGCGTCGTGCTGTGGGAGCGCCTCGAGGCGGCCTCGGCCGAGCGGGGCATGTCCGGGCTCCCCGTCGCCGTCGCCTTCGTGGACCTGGACGACTTCAAGGGCGTCAACGACGCCTACGGGCACGCGTCGGGCGACGCGGTGCTGGTCGAGGTCGCCCACCGCCTGACCGCCGCCCTCGGCGGGTACGGCGACGACGCGCTCGCCGTCCGGATGAGCGGTGACGAGTTCGCCGTCCTCCTGCTGCGCGACGCGGCGCAGGCCGCTCGCGAGCTCGCCCACGCGATCCGCGACGCCCTGCGGGCGCCGATGCAGGCCAACGGCGTCGACATCGTGGTGACGGGCAGCGTCGGGGTCGCCTCGGCTCCGGACGGCGAGCTGAACCCGTCCGCGCTGCTGCGCGCCGCCGACGTCGCGATGTACCGCGTGAAGGCGCTGGGCAAGGGCGGCGTGCAAGTGGCCGGCGCCGAGCCCGGCTGAGCCACGGGGGCCCGGGGCACACCCGACGCCCCGGGGCGGGCGGGCCTCGCCGCCCGACCCGGGTCAGGAGGTCAGGTCGTACACCGTCCAGCTGCCGACGCTGGTCGCCGCGAAGCTCTGCGCGACCCAGGTCGCGATCTCGCTGTCGGCGCCGCCGCGCCCCCCACCCTGGCCGCCGGCGACGTAGTAGGTGACCTGCCCGGACGCGACGTACTCCTGGAACTGCGCGAGCGTGGGTGCGGGGTCGGTGCCGCTCCAGCCGCCGATCGCCATCACCGCCGTGCCGCTGTCCAGCTCGAGCCCGGCCGCCGACTGGTCGCCGACCACCGCGGCCGACCATCGGCTCGTGGTCGAGGACAGCAGGCTCGCGAGGTCCGCGGTCGAGCCGCCGGTCGCGGCAGTGGCGGGGCCCGCCCCCGCGCCCGGGGCCGTTCCGCCGGCGCCGCCCGCCGGCGGCGCGCCGCGGACGCCGTCCGCCGAAGGCGCCTGCGCGCCCGGACTGCCGATGGCCCCCGGTCCGCCTGCACCGCCACCACCGAACCCGCCGACCCCGTCAGCCGAGGGTGAGAGCCCCACGGTGGGGATCGACCCGGAGTGCGGCGTGGCCGCCGTGGCGACCGCGGACGCCGCGGAGCCGGTCAGCCCCGCGATCAGCCCCGCGCCCAGCACCGCGGCGGCGACCAGCCGCGGGGTGCGTCGATCGACCACCAGGAGGGCCACGCCCGCCAAGACCCCGACCGCACCCACCACCGGCGAGAGCCAGGTCATCGCCGAGGCACCGTCGAGCAGCACGGCGCTCCACCCGCCCGCGGCGACCGCCATGAGCGCCAGCCCGACCCGGGCCGTCATCCGGTCCCGCGCCTGCCACAGGGCGCCGCCGCCGATCGCCACCAGCGCGGCGACCGCCGGTGCGAGGGCGACCGTGTAGTACGGGTGGACGACGCCCGCCATGAAGCTGAACACCAGCCCCGTGACCACCAACCACCCGCCCCACAGCAGCAACCCGGCGCGGGTCCGGTCGGTGCGGGGCCGGCCCCGGGTCAGCCACAGGCCCGCGACCAGTGCGACGAGCGCCGCGGGCAGCAGCCAGGAGATCTCGTAGCCCATCTCGCTGGAGAACAGGCGGCCGAGTCCGGTGGCACCGCCGAAGGCCGAGCCCTGCACGCCGCCGCCCGCCGAGCCGCCGCCCTGGCCGAGGATCCGCGCGAGCCCGTTGTAGCCGAGCACGAGGTCGAGCACGGAGTTGTCGGTCGAGCCGCCGATGTAGGGCCGCGACGACGCCGGCCACAGCTCGACGATCGCCACCCACCAGCCCGCGGAGACCACCACCGCGACCGCGGCCGCGAGCAGCTGGGCCAGCCGGCGGCGCAACGACGTCGGCGCCGCGACCAGGTACACCAGCACGAATGCCGGCAGCACCAGGAAGCCCTGGAGCATCTTGGTCAGGAAGGCGAAGCCGATCGCCACCCCGGCGAGCACGAGCCAACGCGTGCTCGCGCCCTCCACGGCGCGGACCACGGCGTACGCCGCGGCGACCATGAGCAGCACCAGCAGCGCGTCCGGGTTGTCGAACCGGAACATCAGCGCAGCGGCGGGCGTGAGCGCGAGGATCGCTCCGGCCACCAGGCCAGGGACGTGCCCGGCCCACCGCCGCACCGCCGCGTACAGCAGCGCGACCGCCGCGACGCCCTCCAGCGCCTGCGGCACCAGCAGGCTCCACGAGCTGAGGCCGAAGACCCTGACCGACAGCGCCATCACCCACAGCGACGCCGGTGGCTTGTCGACCGTGATGAAGTTCCCGGCGTCCAGCGACCCGAAGAAGAACGCCTTCCAGTCGGTGGCGCCCGCCTGGACGGCGGCGGCGTAGAAGTCGTTGGCCCAGCCCGAGGCGCTCAGACCCCACAGGTACAGCGCCGCGGTGCCGACCAGCAGCGCCGCGAGCGACCAGGGGACCCGGCGCGGTCGTGCGGCAGCTGGGGCTGCCGCGGGGGCGACGGCGTCCGGGGCGAGGGTCGTGGCCATGGGGCCACCGTCGTCACACGGCCTGGCCGGCCCCTGTGGCAGTCATGTGCGCCGCATGAGAGACCGTGCCGCCGGCCCTGCGCCGTCCGCCCCCGGCAGCTCCTACGGCCAGGTGAGGTCGTCGAGGTAGTAGGTCTTCCCGCTGCCGGCCGTGCCGAAGTCGAAGAAGATCGAGACCCTGTCGTAGGTCGCGGCCAGGTCCAGCGCCGGGGTGCCGGCGACCTGGTCGGCGAAGTCGAAGGTCAACGTCTCCCACCCCCCGGCGACCGTCGTGGTGGCCTCGGTCTCCACCGACGTCGACCCGACCGCCGAGTTCTCGACCTTCAGCCGGACCGGGATGCCCGCGTCCGGCGACCACACCCGCGCCGTCATGACCGTGGCACCGGCCGCGAACGGGATCGCCGGGACCGTCAGACCCGGCTCGGTCGACACCGTGGTACCCGCCCAGACCTGCGCACCGTCGGCCTTGACCACCCTGGCGACCTTGTTCGCCGCGTCGGTCGGGTCGACCACCACCTGCGAGTCCTCCGCCCCACCGAACCCCGTCAGCACCGGCGCCGTCGCCTCGTCGAACGAGATCGCGAAGGTGGGCGCCGGCCAGGTGAGGTCGTCGAGGTAGTAGGTCTTCCCGCTGCCGGCCGTGCCGAAGTCGAAGAAGATCGAGACCCTGTCGTAGGTCGCGGCCAGGTCCAGCGCCGGGGTGCCGGCGACCTGGTCGGCGAAGTCGAAGGTCAACGTCTCCCACCCCCCGGCGACCGTCGTGGTGGCCTCGGTCTCCACCGACGTCGACCCGACCGCCGAGTTCTCGACCTTCAGCCGGACCGGGATGCCCGCGTCCGGCGACCACACCCGCGCCGTCATGACCGTGGCACCGGCCGCGAACGGGATCGCCGGGACCGTCAGACCCGGCTCGGTCGACACCGTGGTACCCGCCCAGACCTGCGCACCGTCGGCCTTGACCACCCTGGCGACCTTGTTCGCCGCGTCGGTCGGGTCGACCACCACCTGCGAGTCCTCCGCCCCACCGAACCCCGTCAGCACCGGCGCCGTCGCCTCGTCGAACGAGATGACGAACCCGCCACCCGGCAGCGGCGGCGTGTCGTAGGCCTGCTGCGCGGTGGCCGCGGACGTGCTCGGGTTGCCGGCGAGATCCGTGAAGGCCCCGGCGGCGACGCTGACCTCGAGGGTCCCCGTCGCGTCGGCCGGCGGCTTGGCCACGAGCGTGGCGTGCGTCGCGTCGACCCGGGTGAACGCGCCCTTGGTGCCACCGGTCAGGGCGACGTCGTCCTTGGTGAAGCTCGTGCCGACGTCCTCGCTGAAGGCGAAGGTGAACGTGACGTCACCGGTCGCCACGTCGCCGTCCACGTCGTCCGTGATGGTCACGGTCGGCGCCGTGGTGTCGACCAGGCGCACCTGGTCGAGCAGGACGGCACCGGTCGTGGAGCCACCGGCCGGCAGGGTGAAGCCGTAGCCCCAGACCTGGTCGAGACCCAGCCCGTCATCGGGCGCGCCGGCCGGCTGCGTCGCGCTGCGGGTGAAGTCGGAGAACGGGACGGTGATCTTCTTCCAGCCGGTGAAGTCGTCGACGAACGGGGCCTGGAAGCGCTCCGCGGTGTCCGGGCCCTGGTAGACGCGGACGTAGTCGACCTTCATCGACTGCGGGAAGGTGAGCTGGTCGCTGACCGCCCCGCCGAAGTTGCCGCCGATCGCCATGTTGAGCAGCAGGAACACCGGGTCGTTGAACACCCACGCGTTCGGCGCCACGTCGGCCGGGTTCGCCGTGAAGTACGGGACGTCGTCGACGTACCAGGTGATCAGGTCGGGCTCCCACTCGATCGCGTAGGTGTGGTACCCGGCCGTCAAGTCGGGCACGTCGAGGATGTCCCCGAACGACTCACCGCCGGAGTAGCCCGGGCCGTGGATGGTGCCGAAGACCCTGTCCGGGATCCGGCTGACGTACTCCATGACGTCGATCTCGCCGGTCTGCGGCCATCCGACCCGGTTGATGTCGGTCCCCAGGCTCCAGAACGCCGGCCAGAGGCCGTCCTCGCCGGCGGGGAGCTGGATGCGGGACTCGATGCGCCCGTAGGCGAACTCGGCCTTGCTCGCCGAGAGCAGCCGCGCCGAGGTGTACTCGCACGGGCCGTAGTAGCACTGGAGGGAGCCGTCGGCGGGCCGGGTGGTGATCACCAGGTTGCCGTCGCCGTCGGTGGCGGCGTTGTCCGTGCTGTCGGTGTAGTACTGCAGCTCGCTGTTGCCCCACCCCGGGTTCCCGTTCGCCGTGCCGTCGCCCAGCTCGTAGCCCCACTTGGTGGGGTCGGGCGCGGTGCCGGCAGGGGTGTCGAACTCGTCGGACCAGGCCAGGTCCCAACCGTCCGGGCCGGGGTCGGGCGCACGGTTGTCGAGCAGGTCGACGTCGACCGTCTCGCCGGTGCCCTGGCCGAAGTACCAGAAGCTCAAGGCGTCCTTGCCCGTCCAGTCCTGACCGAGGGCGAAGTCCCGCCCGAAGCTCGCCGCGGGACCGCCGTTCGTGATCGCGGTCCCGTCGTAGGTCTCACCGGTGAACGGGGTGACCGTCGCGCCACACGCGAACCCGGTGTCCTTGAACCGGAAGTGGAACACCAGGTCCTTGCGGCCGTCGTGGTTCACGTCGGCCACGTGCTTGGCGGCGACGCCCTTGACCGTGTGGGCCTCGTGGGCGTCGCCGAACATGACGGTGGCGGGGTCCACGGTGGTGGCGTCGAAGTCCGGGGTGCTGAGCAGCACGACCGGGATCACGCCGTTGCCCTTGTTGCACACCCGGCCCTTGACGTCGATGGTCACGAGGACCGGCGTGTCCGCCCGGAGCACGTGCTCGTAGGCGCCCTGGCCGGGGACGGCGTCCGGGCTGCCGGCGGCGATCTCCGGG
This sequence comes from Actinomycetales bacterium, assembly GCA_020444245.1. GTDB lineage: Bacteria > Actinomycetota > Actinomycetes > Actinomycetales > Cellulomonadaceae > Actinotalea. Next base: position 184,866 of record JAHLLI010000002.1, on the reverse strand, counting down.
TTGCTGAGCGTGACGCCGCTCCCGGCGTGCCACAGCGCGGGCGCGGACTCGAAGTCGTCCAGCAGGAGCGGGTCGTACGGGTCGTCGTCCTTGATCGTGGCGGCCGCCCGCATCGTGAAGCCCGGGTTCAGTCCCCCGCTCGGGGCCGGGTCGGACAGCTGGAGGACGACGTGCTCGTCACCCTCGTACTTCGTGTCGTCGAACGTCCGGAGCGGGAAGGACAGCTCGCGCGGCCCGCCCTTGGCGAAGGTGAGGGTGCCGGAGGTGGGTGTGTACTCCCGCCCGGCGACCGCGGTGCCGGGCTGGGTCGCGTAGGCGACGGAGACCTCGTCCGGGTCCTCGTCGCGCAGCGGACGGTTCAGCTTGACGGTGATGTCACCGGTCGTGCCCTCGGCGACGTCGTAGCTCGCGCTGGTGAAGGTGACCGCCAGCGGGGCCACCGGCGCGACGCCGTACACACCGACGTCGTCGACGTAGTACGTCTGCGGGCCACCGGTGTCCACCGCGCCGAAGGCCCAGCCGTGCATCTCGTAGCGCTCGAACCCGTCGGTCGGCGCGTTGTTGCCGACGGACTTCTGGGTGAAGTCGGCGAAGGGGAACTCGAGCTGCTTCCAGCCGGTGAAGTCGTCGGTGAAGGTGACGGTCCAGCGCTGGGCGTCGTCCGTGGTCGAACCCGGCTTCCGGTTCTCCAGCAGGTCGATGAAGAGGTTGCTGTTCGTCCCCTGGCCGTAGAGCCACATCGTGAAGCCCGCGTACTCGCTCCAGTCCTGGGTGACCCAGGTGTCAGCGGTGTCGTTCTCGAAGGCGTGGATGACGCCCGCGTAGGACGGCGAGTCGATGTCGATCTGGAGGGCCTTGTTGGGCGCCGGGTTCGCCGCGAGCGGCGGGGTCGGCGGCGTTCCGGGGTTGTCCAGGGAGATGGTCGCGCCGCCGCCGGCGAACGTGTAGAAGCCGATCGGGATCCCGTTCGCGTCGGCGCCGCTGGGCAGGCCGGACGCGTACTCGAAGTCGTCGACGACGAGCACCGGCGGTGCCGGAGCGGCGACGGCCGGGGCCGTCCCGACGAGCGCGAGGGCGGCGGTGGCCATCGCGGTCGCCGCTGCAGCCACCACGCGGGCTGCGTTCCGGGGGCGGTAGGAGCGCATGAGCTTCCCTCTCGACGTTGAGTGGTGCGCACAGCCAACCACCCGGTCGGGAAACACACAAGAGAGCGCTCTCTCATTGTGAGATAGCGCTCTCTTGTGCGTGGACACCCGGCCTCGGGGGCCTACTCCGAGGGCGTCACCGTGACGTGGATCTCGGCCACCCGACCGGAACGACGGAACACCTCGGCGCTCACCTCGACCGGGAGCGCGGCACCGTCGTACCCGGTCTGCGAGCCGTCGGCCATCCGCACCCTGACCGCCGCCCGGTCCCCGCGCTCGTAGACGACGGGCACCTGGCAGAACGTGAAGGCCAGACTCCCCGCCGGGAGGTCGAGGCCGCGGTCACGCCCGGCGACGTCGACGAAACGGAACACCGCCGGGGCCGAGGTCCACTCCTGCGCGCGCAGCAGGACCGGCCGGAAGCAGATCGCGCCGTCCTCCACCCGCAGCCCGAGCTCCCCGGCGCGCGTGAGGACCTCCTCCTTGACCTGTCCCGTCATGCCCGGCTGGCGCGCACCCTTCCCGCCGGGCGTGTGCGAGTAGGGATCGACGGGGAACGCCCCGTAGACCTCCGGCGTCTTGCAGTAGCCCAGCCCCTGGCGCACGTCCTCGTAGGCGTCGCGCAGCGCGTCGACCGCGCCGGCGTCGACGCCCTCGGCGATCGCCAGCTCCAGCGCCTCCTGCGCGGCGAGCAGGAGCTTGGAGACCATGTGCCAGTAGATGCTGCCCAGGCCCTCGTAGGCGAAGAACGAGCCCGACCGCCCGGTGAACTCCGAGTGCCGGAACACCTCCTCGAAGACCTCCAGGAGCGAGTCCCGGCCGGCCTCGACGAGCGTCGCCACGGCGCCCTCACCCTCGGCCTGCGCCCTGCGCTGCCGTCGCTCCAGCGCGCCGACGACGTCGCGGGCGTTGTGGATCGAGGGAGCGAAGTGGTGGCCACCGGCGACGTCGCGCACGACGACCGACCGGTCCCCCTCCCGCACGAGGGCGTCGATCAGGGGGCACCGCGCCACCTGCTCGGGACTGAGCACGTTCTTCTCGAGGAATCCCGGCAGGTCACGGTCCGGGTAGAGCATGTAGCTGTTCTGGTCCGCCCGGTACAGGGCACTGCCCCGCAGCGCCCTCAGGACGCCCAGCGACTCGGCGGGCGTGAGCAGCCCGGAGGAGAGCACGGCGACCTGCCCCTCGAGCATCTCCTGCAGCCGCCGGATCGTCAGACGCCCCTCGCCGAGCTGCAGGACGTTGTAGGAGTGGTAGAGCCCGTCCGCCCGACGGTTGGCGCGCAGACCCGACTCGACGTACGTCAGCACCACGTCGATGGCCCGGCGGATCTCCTCGCGCGCGACCGTGACGCACTCACCGGTGACACCGCGGTAGACGTCGCCGCGGTAGGCGGTCCCGGCTGCACCGAGTGCGTCCACCACGCGCCGCCGCTCGACGTCGTCGAAGCCGTCGACGGTGCCCGCGGCGTGCCGTTCGAGGATGTCGGCGACCTGGGTGAGGAGACGGGCGACCTCGACACCGACCTCCACGTCCTGGTCGAGCAACGGGCGCACGACGCCGAGGTACCGGCGCAGGTACGCCAGCGTGACGACGGAGAGCCCGCGCCCGACCAGCGCGTTGTTGGCGTCGTTCCACTCGGGGCGCTGGGTGTTCATCCAGATGCCGCCCTCGGGGACGAGGTTCACGACCTTCGCGAGCATCAGCACGAGGAGCTTCTCGCCGAGCGTGACCCGCACGAGGTCGCCGTCCGGGCCGTGCACCAGCTTGCCGTCCGAGCCCTCGTCCGCGACGCGGCGCGCGATCGCCGCCGCGGCCTCCTCGTCGAACGTGATCGTCGAGGACGGGTCCTCGACGGTCCGGGCGTAGGACGCGATCCGGTACGGCACGTCGGCGTGCGTGAACGCGGTGCGGTTCGTCAGTCGGTTCAGCCGACCGGGGTGGAACCGCTCGGACGTCTCCAGCAGCTTGGCGAGGTAGACCAGCTGGTGGTCGCTCCAGTAGCCGATGTTGGCCCACGGGTTCTCCGGCTCCGGGACCTCCCAGTCCACCCCGTCACGCGAGATCCGGTACGGGTTGTAGCCGTCGGCGGTCGTGGCGTCGACGAACACCGCGACCATCGACTCGACGTACTCGGGGAAGGACCAGGCCAGCGCCTCCCAGTTCTGGAAGATGTCGCGCCAGTTGCCCTGGTAGTCCAGGCTCGGCCGGCCGTCGGCGTCGCGCAGCGCGATCCGGAAGGCGTTCCAGGGCCGGCTCGGGTCGCCGTGCCGGCGGCTGAAGGTCAACGGCAGGTACTCCCGGCACAGCCGCCACAGGTCGTCGTCCCCCGCGGACTCGGCGGCGGCCATCAGGTCCTCGTGGGTCAGGTCCGCAGGCAGCGCCGCGAGCTGCTCGGCGCACCGCTGCGAGGTGCGCGGGCTCCGCGTGCGCACGAACGACCGGATGTCGTCGGCCCGGAGCCGGTAGCCGTCGACTGGGACGCCGCCCCGCATCGAGTTGAACAGGACGTTCGCACCGTGGTGCGCCGCGGCGAGCTCGTCGCCGGTGAGCTGGGCGGCGTCGGCCGCGCCGATCAGCACCTCGAGGCCGCGCCGGGTCGACTCGATGTCGTCGTCCAGCCGGGCGGCGAGGATGCCCGGCGCTTCGAGCTCCCCGCGCAGCGCCACGACGTCCGCCGCGGAGAGCCCCACATCGGCCACCGTGCGCCAGCTGCGGGACTCGCGCGCCTCGAGCGTCAGCTCGGTCTCGACGAGGTAGGAACCTCGTTCCCCGCGCACGTGCACCTCGGGACGCGCCTGCTCGCCCGACCTGACGGCGGTGAGCTGACGGTCCGACACCAGGTGGCGGACCCCGGTCAGCCCGACCTGCCATGCGACCGACGTTTGCAGCGACTCGCTCGCCTCGGCCAGGTCGGTCAGGGTCGAGCTCAGGTAGTACAGGCCCAGGCCCGTGCGCGCGTCGACCTCGGCTCGCTTGTACGCGTCCAGCAGGATGCTGAGCTCGTTCTGGACCTGAGCGGTCGCTCCGGCGGGCAGGAGGTTGCGGAACCCGTCCAGCAGCCGGACGACCGTCGGGTGCTCGACGGTGGAGCCGAGCTGGCAGGTGCGCACCACGCCGTAGCGGGCGCTGGTCTGCCAGGCCACGCGGAAGCGCAGCCCGAGGTCGGCGCGTGTCTCCTCGAACACGAGCGCGGTGCCCAGGAGGTCCTTGTAGAGGGTGCGGGCGACCGGGGCGTCGCCCGGGCGCACCTCCGCGAACGGCCGCCACCAGATCGAGGTGCCGTCCGGCCGGTGCACGCGCAGCTCGGTGAGCCCACCGGTGCGCCCCGCACCCTCGGCGACCTTGTCCTCGGTGTAGTAGGGGAACACCGCGCGGTCGGCGTCCCGGCGGCCGGCCGTGAGCCCGCCGGTGCTCGAGACGAACAGCCAGAGGTCGCTGGCTCCGACGAGTGTCATGAGGAAGGGCGGCAGGCGGTCGTAGGCCGGGATCGCGTAGTAGCGCCGGTCGTCGAGGCCCAGCGTCGTGCCGTCGACGACGGTGTGTTCGACGGCCCGTGAAGGAGCAGCGGTCGGCGAGATCATGGGCGTTCTCCTCGGGCGTCATCGGCGCGACGGTGCGCCCTGGCACGGCCTGCGGCCCGGCGCGGGTCGGGAGACATGAGAGAGCGCTCTCTCATCCTGGCACGGCCCAGACCGGCTGGGCAACGACGCACACCGCAGCGCGCCGCCGCCGCAGATCGCCCGGATGCCCGGGCCCCTGCGCCCGAGGCCGCCGGGTCGAGTGATCTAGCATGGGCGCCGGGCTGCACGGCCCAGCCGCCCAGAGAGGTCCGTCATGCCCGCGTCGGCACGTCCCAAGCGCCCCAGCCTGGAGGACGTCGCCGCACGTGCGGGCGTGTCGCGGGCCACGGTGTCGCGCGTGGTCAACGGCACGCCCACGGTCGACGCGGCCATCGCGGCCCGCGTCGACCAGGCGGTTCGCGAGCTCGGGTACCAGCCGAACCTCAGCGCGCGAGCCCTGGTGAGCAAGCGCACCGACACGCTGGCCCTGGTCGCCTCGGAGTCCGACGCGCGGGTGTTCGGCGATCCGTTCTTCAGCCGCATCGTCCGCGGGTCGACGCTGGAGGCGAGCGCTGCCGGGATGCAGCTGGTGCTCTTCATGCCGCAGGACCCGGACGAGCTCGACCGGGCCGAGCGGTACGTGCGCTCCGGGGCCGTCGACGGCGTCCTGCTGATCTCCCAGCACGAGACCTACGACCCGCTGCCGGGCGCCCTGATCCAGGCAGGCATCCCTGTCGTGATCGGCGGTCGCCCGTTCGACGAGAGCCTCGGCGTCGCCTACGTGGACAACGACAACGTGACCGGAGGCCGCCTGGCGGCGCGCCGGCTGGTCGAGATCGGCCGCCGACGGATCGGCACGATCACCGGCCCCCAGGACATGTCCGCGGGCATCGACCGGCTCGAGGGCTTCAGGTCCGAGCTCGGCGAGGCCTTCCGCCCGGATCTCGTGGTGCACGGCGAGTTCACCCAGCAGTCCGGCATGGAGGCCGCGCGGCGGCTCCTGGCCGACGCACCGGACGTCGACGGCCTGTTCGCGGCCTCGGACCTCATGGCCCTCGGCGCGTTCCAGGCGCTCCACCAGGCCGGGCGCCGGGTCCCGGAGGACGTCGCCGTCGTCGGGTTCGACGACATCCAGGTCGCCGCGTCGGCCTTCCCGCCCTTGACCACCGTCCGCCAGCAGACCGTGCTCCAGGGCCGGGCCATGGTGCGCCTCCTCATGGCACGCGCCAGGCCCGACCTGGAGCTGCCGCCCCTGCCGGGGCTGCCCGGGCCGGCCTCCGACCCCCACCTCGTGCTGCCGGTCGAGCTCGTCGTGCGCGAGTCGGCCTGAGGCGGGGTCGCAGGCCGCGCCGGAGGACACCTAGCCCTTCACCGCGCCCTGCATGATCCCGGAGACCAGCTGGCGGCCGGCGAACACGAACAGGACGACGAGCGGGATGGTGGCGGCCACGACGCCGGCCATGATCAGCGAGTAGTCCTTGAAGTACGACGCCTGCAGCAGCTGGACGGCCACCGGGAGCGTCGGGTTGCTGGACCCCAGGACGATGAACGGCCAGAAGAAGTTCGTCCACGAGGCCACGAAGGTGAACAGGCCGAGCATGGTCGCGGCGGGGCGCGCCGCCGGCAGCGCGACGTGCCAGAACGCGCGGATCAGCGAGCAGCCGTCGATGCGGGCAGCCTCGACGAGCTCGAACGGCAGGGCGCTCTCCAGGTACTGGGTCATCCAGAACACCCCGAAGGCCGTGACCATGCCCGGGACGATGACCGCCTGGAGCTGGCCCACCCAACCGAGCCGGGACATCAGGATGAACAGCGGCACCACACCGAGCTGGGTGGGAACCGCCATCGTCGCGATGACGAAGACCAGCAGCGGGCCCCGGCCGCGGAAGTTGAGCTTGGAGAACGAGAACCCGGCCAGGGTCGAGAACACCACCACGGACAGGGCCGTGATCGTCGCGATGATCAGGGAGTTGGCGAACGCCGTCCAGAACTGGATGTCCGAGTTCAGCACCCGGTTGAGGTTGGCGAACAGGTCGGGCCCGGGGATCAGCGACGGGATGGGGTTCTGAGCGATGGTCACGGCGTCCGAGGACGCGAGCAGCACAGCGAAGTAGATCGGGTACGCCGACACCGCCAGGACCAGGCCGAGGATCGTGTAGGTGACCCAACGGGGACGTCGCTCGGCTCCGTATCCCGCGCTGCCACGCCGGCGGGCAGCCGACCGGGCGGCTCCACGGCCCGCCGTCTGCTGGATCGCCGGAAGGGAGGTCTGCTTCTTGACGGTGCTCATCAGCGCTTCCCACCCTTGGTCGGCCCGGCCGCTGCGATGCGCCGCGTGATGCTGAAGTTGATGACGCCGACGATCACGATGATCAGGAAGAGGATCCAGGCGACCGCCGAGGCCCGGCCGAAGCTCTTCTGCGGCCCCCATCCCAGCTCGTAGAGGTACATCGTCAAGGTCATCCATTGTCGGTCGGCGCCGCCCTGGCCCAGCTGGTCGAACAGCCGGGGCTCGTCGAAGATCTGCAGGCCGCCGATGGTCGAGGTGACGATGACGAAGATGACCGTGGGCCGCAGCATGGGGATCGTCACGGAGAAGAAGGTCCGGGCGCGGCCGGCACCGTCGATGATCGCGGCCTCGTAGACGTCGCGCGGGATGGCCTGCATCGCGGCCAGGAAGATCAGGGTGTTGTAGCCCGTCCAGCGGAAGTTGACCATCGTGGCGATCGCGACGTGGCTGGACAGCGGGTCGGCGTGCCAGCGGATCGGCTCGATCCCGATGTTGCCGAGCAGCTCGTTGATCAGCCCGGACTGGTCGGCGAAGATCTTGGAGAAGATCAGCGAGACCGCGACCGGCGCGACCACGTAGGGCAGCAGCACACCCATCCGCCAGAAGGTCTTGGCCCGGATGTTCTGGTCCAGCACCGCTGCGATCGCGATCGCGGCGATCACCTGCGGGACCGAGGACAGCAGGAAGATGCTGAACGTGTTGCGCAGCGCGGTGAGGAACCGCGGCTGGGTCAGCACGTCGAGGTAGTTCTGCAGACCGACGAAGTCGCCCTGTCCCGCGATCAGGCCCCAGTCGTGCAGGGAGACGAACGCGGTGTAGGCCAGCGGGAACAGGCCCACGATGAAGAAGAGGATGAAGAACGGGGAGATGAACAGGTAGGGCGACAGCTTCATGTCGAGCTTGCCGGCCCTCGGACGCGGCTGTCGCCGCCCCCCGCCCACGGGGGCTCCGGCCCCCGAGGCGCCACGGGCCACGTGCTGGGTCGATGCGCTGGTTGCCATGACGCTCCTTTGCGACAGTGCCGCGGTCCGGAGGGGCCGGGAGCTCTCGCCCCCGGCCCCTCACGTCGACCTCAGATCACAGACCGAGCTCCTGGAAGCCGGTCAGGGCCTTGTCCCACGAGCTGTTCGCGTCGTCGGTCTGGTCCACCGCGACGCGGGTGATGGCGTCCTGGACCAGGGTGTTGATCGCGAAGTAGTTCGGGCCCTTGAACGGCGCCACCGTGACGGCGGCGGCGCGGTTGGCCAGGATCTGGCCGGTCGGGGCGTCGTTGAAGAACGGGTTGGTCACGCTCAGCAGGTCGGGGCTGGACAGCGCGTCGACCTGGCTCGGGAACGTGCCCTTGTCCTTGAACGCCTTGATCTGCTGCTCGGGCGCGGTCAGCCAGGCGGCGAGCGCCTTGGCCTCGTCGGGGTGCGCGGACTGGGTCGGGACGGTCAGGAAGGAGCCGCCCCAGTTGCCGCCGCCGCCGGGGAAGACGTCAGCGATGTCCCAGCCGGTGACGCCGGCGGCGTTGCCCTCGATGACACCGAGCATCCAGCCCGGGCAGAGCATCGTCGCGAAGCCGTCGTTCTGGAAGGCGTTGGTCCAGTCCTCGCTCCACTGCGACAGCGGCGCGGAGAGCCCGTCGGTCACCGACGCCTGCAGCACGCTGTCGTAGACCTTGCGCGCCTCGGTGTTGTCGGCCAGCGGGATCGGGGTGCCGTCGTTGTTCTCGTAGGCGTTCTGGACCTGGTTGATCATGGCCTGGTAGATCGCACCGGGCGAGTCGAACCACGGCACGTCGGACTTCGCCATGAACTCCTTGCCCGCGGCGAAGTAGGAGTCCCAGGTGTCGCCGAGCATCGTCGCGACCTCGTCGCGGTCGGTCGGCAGGCCGGCGGCGGCGAACAGGTCGGACCGGTAGCACACGGCCTCCGGGCCGATGTCGGTGCCGTAGCCCATCAGCATGCCGTCGGGCGTGGTGGCCTGCGCCGTCTTCCAGTCGAGCCAGCGGCCCTCGACGTCGGGGGAGCTCAGGTCCACGAACTTGTCCGAGTACTGCATGAGCTCGGGCAGCCAGTCGACCTCGATCGCCTCGATGTCCGACAGACCGGAACCGGCGGCCAGACGCGTGTTCAGGTTGTCGCGGGCCTCGTTGGAGGTCGCGGCCTTCTTCTGCTCGACGGTGATGTTCGGGTTGAGCTGCATGTACTCGTCGATCAGCCCCTCGTACCCGAACTCGTTGAACGTCGCGACGGTGAGCGTGATCTTCTCGCCGCTGCCGCCGCCTTCGCTGCTCGTCCCGTCACCCGCGCCGGCGTCGGAGCTGCTGCTGCTGCAGCCGCTCGCGACCAGCGCGAGGCCCAAGGTGCCGACGCCGACCGCCAGCCACGACCTGTTCCTTCTGCCCACGTCTGACTCCTTCGTCATCCAGGCGGCACGTCCGCCCGACCTGTTCGCCTTCTCGAGGGTTCTCTCGAGGGCGTCTGTACGCGGCCGAGCGCGCCATCGGGCGACGCTCGGACCGAGCCGAGAGAGCGTTCTCTCGGGAGTGAGAGAACGCTCTCTCGTGCGTGCGGGCCGCGTCAACCCTCGTTGCGAGACCGTGACCTTCGCAGCCCCGCGGCGCCGGCCCCGTCGTGCGGTCGCCCCCCTCGGCGATTCACCAAGATGCCCGGCGACGTGCCACCATCGGCGTGAGCGCGGGCGGGCGGGCGCCGCAGGCAGAGCCGCTGCGCGGCTCGCGCGAAGGAGGAGATGTGGCACGACCAGTCCGACGCCCGTCGGGCGGCGCCCGCCGCGGCGCCTCCTCCCAGCGTCGCCGCGCCCCGCGCCCCGACGAGGAGGGGATGATCCCGGTGCTCGCGGGGGTCGCCCGTGAGGTCGACAGCGCCGTGCGGCGACCTCCGACGCGTCCGGCGGTACGGACGAAGTTCCAGGTCGTGGCGCTGCTCGTGCGCGAGGAGCGGGCCAGGGTGAGGGCCGATGGCGCCCTGACCGAGGCGCAGCGGGCGCAGGAGCTCAAACGACTCGACGGCGTGGCGACGCTGCTGGCCAAGATCGCTGCCCGGGACACCTCGCTGCTCGAGCTGCTCGCGGAGGACGCCCGGGTCTCCGACGCGGCGCGCGACTTCAAGGCGACCGTGATGCGCGCGGGTGGCCTGGAGCCGCCCGAGGAGCCCGGACCGGCCGCACCGGCGCCGGGCGCCGAGAAGCAGGTGGTGCCCCGGTCCGTCATCTCACGCCAGCTGGCGAACCCGTTCCTCGCCCCGGACTTCGAGGCCGCGGCCGAGCGGGTCGCGGCACGGCCCCGGCGGCTGGCGGCCTGGGAGCTTCTCGAACCGCTGTTCCGGTCGTTCGAGTACGCCGACGCCGGCGCGCCCTCCTGCATGGCGCTGCCCGAGCCACGCCCCGTGTCGGCCCCGCACGGTCTGGAGCTGATGCCGCACCAGGCCCGGGTCGTCGAGGCCACGGCCCACGGCCATCGCACGTTCCTGCTGGCCGACGAGCCCGGGCTCGGCAAGACCGCCCAGGCGCTGCTCGCCGCGCAGGTGGCCGGCGCCTACCCGCTGCTGGTCGTGGTGCCCAACGTGGTCAAGGCGAACTGGGCGCACGAGGTCGGGATGTGGACGCCGCAGCGCCGGCCCACGGTGGTCCACGGCGACGGCGAGCGGGTCGACGCGTTCGCGGACGTCGTGATCGTGAACTACGAGCTGCTCGACCGGCACGTCGGCTGGCTGGGCGGCCTCGGCTTCCGCGGCATGGTCGTCGACGAGGCGCACTTCATCAAGAACAAGCGCTCCCAGCGGTCCCAGCACGTGCTCGCCCTCTCCGAGCAGATCCGGGCCCGCACCGCCCGGCCGCTGCTGATGGCGCTCACCGGCACCCCGCTGATCAACGACATCGAGGACTTCCGGGCGATCTGGCAGTTCCTCGGGTGGATCGACGACACCAAGCCGCTGGGCCGGCTGATGACCGCTCTCGAGGACACCGGCCTCACCCCGGCCGACCCGGGGTTCTACGCCGCCGCCCGGACCAGCGTGATCGACATGGGCATCGTGCGCCGCCGCAAGTCCGACGTGGTCGCCGACATCCCCGCCCGCCGGGTCGCGGACCTGCCGGTCGAGCTCGACGGTGCGGCCGGTCGGTCGATCCGCGCCGCCGAGGCCGCGCTCGCGCGACGGCTGGTCGGCCGCTATCGAGCCGCCCTGGAGGCGCGCGCCGACGGCGGGGTCGTGGACGGGATCGACCTCGCGCTCGCGCGCCGCGTGGCGGCGGCCGAGCTCAAGGACTCGAGCTCGAAGGCCGGCGGCGAGAACGTGTTCACGATGGTCCGCCGGATCGGCCAGGCCAAGGCGGGTCTGGCTGCCGACTACGCCGCGCAGCTGGCCCGCAACGTCGGCAAGGTGGTGTTCTTCGCCAAGCACGTCGACGTCATGGACGAGGCCGAGCGGATCTTCGCCGACCGCGGGTTCCGCTACGCCTCGATCCGCGGCGACCAGACGCCCAAGGCGCGCGAGAAGAACATCGCCGCGTTCACCGACGACCCCGACGTGTCGATCGCCGTGTGCTCCTTGCTGGCCGCGGGGGTGGGGCTGAACCTGCAGGTCGCCTCGAACATGGTCCTGGCCGAGCTGTCCTGGACCGACGCCGAGCAGACCCAGGCCATCGACCGGATCCACCGGATCGGCCAGGCCGAGCCCGTCACCGCCTGGCGGATCATCGCCGCGCAGACCATCGACGCGAAGATCGCCGAGCTGATCGACGCCAAGTCCGGGCTCGCCGCCCGGGCGCTGGACGGCGCCGGGGAGCAGGACGGCTCGTCGTCGACGGACGTGCAGCTGGAGGCACTGGTCGGGCTGCTCACGGACACCCTCGCCGCCGAGGGCGCGGGCTGACGGTCACCGCCGAGGCGCCGCCGGCACCCTGAGCCCATCCGCGATGCGGTCGGCCGCCAACCAGCCCGATTCGTGCGCGGTGGCGTACGCCGTGCAGTGGGCGGACCGCCGTCCCGCTCACACCCGCTCGACGCGGTCTGCCTGTGGCCCTCGATCGCTCTGTCGCACCTGGTACCGGACCCGATCACCCTGGTGCAGCGCCTCGGCGCCCCTGAGGACCGACACGTGCACGAACAGGTCCGCGCCCCCGGCGTCCGGCGTGACGAAGCCGAAGCCCCGCTCCGCGTCGTAGCGCGCGACCACACCCTCGCCGCCGCGCGCCGGGACGCCGGATGCCTCCCGGGGTGCCGACCGGCCACGGGTCGTCGACGCCGCGGCCGCGCCCCGAGGTGTCGAGCTGTGCGCGACGCGCACGTCGCGAGCCTGCGGGCCCTTCTCGCTCACGGCGACGTCGTACGTCACCCGGTCCCCCTCGTGCAGCTCGGTGAGCCCGCCGGCCAGCGCCCGGACGTGGACGAACACGTCGGGGCCGCCCGAGTCGGGGACGATGAACCCGAAGCCCTTGTCCCCGTCGTACCAGGAGACCGTGCCGTCCGCTCCGTCGGACGCCACCGCCTGCTGGGCGGCCTGGGCCCCCAAGGGCAGCAGGTGGGCTGCCTGCGGGCCCTTCTCTCCGTCGACGACGAGGAACGCCACCCGCTGCCCCTCCGAGACCACGCCGCCTCCCACGATGGCCGAGCTGTGCACGAAGATCTCGGCACCACCGCCGTCGGGCGTGACGAAGCCGTACCCCTTGGCAGGCTCGTACCAGGCGACCGTGCCGAGCACGCCTACCGGAGCATCGGCGGCCTGGTCACCGGTGACCCGGACCCGGCGAGCCTGCGGGCCGCGGTCCCCGTCCCCGATCTCGAACTCGACCACCTGCCCCTCCCGGAGCAGCTTCGTCGCGTCGCCGCCGATGATCTCGGAAGCATGCACGAACAGGTCCTCCGCCTCCTCCCCGAGGGCGATGAAACCGAACCCCCGGTCGGCATCGAACCAGCGGACGGTTCCCTCGGGCACGGCGGACTCCTTGTCGAAGCTACGGTCGGTGTTCACCCAGTGTCCCCGACCGGACGGCGACAAGCGCCCGGCGCCCACCCGACTCACCCCGGCGGCCGGTCTGCCGCACACCCCGACCGGCACCGACCGCGTAGCCTCGTCCTCGGCGTGAGGACCGTCCCGGGCTTCTTCCTTTCCTTGCATCCGGGGAGTCGCGACTGGTCCCCGCACCACCCGGGCCTCTAGCTCAATCGGCAGAGCAGCGGACTTTTAATCCGCGGGTTGTGGGTTCGATCCCCACGGGGCCCACCGCAACGGCGCTCAGTCCGTACCGATACCCGCCTCACCGCATCACGACGCGCGTCGCTCCTCCACCCTCCCCGCGATCAGGAGATCCAGACCACCGTCCAGAGTCCGAGCGGCGGCAGCTCGAACTCCACCCCGCCCTGCCCGGCGGACAGGGCGTCGTCCTGGTGCCCGCGCACGCGGCCCAGCGGCTCGAGCAGCACCAGGTCGGGCAGCTCGGGCGACGCAGCGCGGACCGTGGTCGCGTCGTCGGCGAACGAGAGCCGGATCCTGGCGCCGACCACGGGTTCGACGGGCGCCTTGGGCGCGTCCCACGCGGTGTCGTGTTGGTCGCACAGGTTGATCAGGTGAACCACCCAGCCCAGCGGAGTGCGCACCACCCGGGTCCAGAGCGCGCCGGCCTCGGGGTCCACGCCCACGCGCAGCCCGTCCGCGTGCACGACGACGTCCTCGTTGATGCCGCCCGTGTAGTGGCGGGTGACGTCGACGGCCGCCGGGTCGTAGAGCAGGTCGCCGTGGCGGACGACGAAGTCGTACCACGCGACCAGCGCCTCGACGGACTCCGGGGCGAGCGTGTGGTTGCGCGGGTAGTAGGGGTCGGTCAGGGCGTGGCCGTCCTCGCCGAGCAGCAGGTGGGTGGCCCCGTGCGAAGCGGCCGTGGCCAGCACGAGCATCGCTGCCCGGGTCGCGGACTCCTCCGGCGCGACGGCGTAGCAGCTCAGGTACGCCGACAGGATGGGCGGGTGCTCGGGACGTCGCTGCCGCGCCCGGCTCGCCAGCTCGCCGAGGTCGCGCAGCGTGGTGTGCGGGTCCCACACCTCGATGTACGTGGCGCTCTGCGGCGCCGCCGCCGTCGCGTGCGTCGGGAAGTCGTTGACGTTGTTGAACATGAACGGGGCCTCGGGCAGGCGCGACCGGACCGACTCGATGAGCCCTGTGAAGGAGGTGGCGAGGTCGACGGTGGCGCCGTCGCCGCGCCGCGCGACCTTCGGCCAGCCGTACTGGTCCAGGTGGAAGCCGCGGATCGCGGTGTCCTGGACCACCTGCTCGAGCTGGTCCAGGAGATGGGCGCGCCACCGCTCATGCCCGGGGTCGACCAGGACCAGGAAGTCCTCGCCCAGCCGGTAGGGGTTGCCGTCCGGGCGCAGCAGGAGCGCGTCGGACCAGGCCGGTACCTCGTCGGCCCCGATCGCGTAGACCGCGACGTACCCGAGTGGTTCGACCCCGACGACGCTCAGCTCCCGCGCCAGCGCCGAGATCGCCCCCAGGTCGCGCTGCTGACCGAGCGGGTCGAGGTAGACCTCCTGCGGGGGGAGCAACATCGAGTGGCGGTAGGCCCAGTCGTAGAGCTGGGCCGCGTTGAGATGGAAGCGCCGGAACATGCGCTGCACGTCACGCACGGGCATCGATCCGTCGAGCCTGGCCACGAACCCGTACCGCGGCCGGGCCCAACGGTCCTCGAGCACGTCGAACGCCGTGGTCGCCTGCCCCACCGCGACGCCGTACCCGCCGACGGGGAACGTCCCGAGCTCGACCCGCGACTGGCCCGGACGCACCTGGACCCGCGCGACCTCCTCGGCCAGGCGCGTGACGATGACCTCGCACGCCGTCGATGCCGCGGGCTCGAGGTCGACCTCGACCGGCTCGCCGGGAGCGTGGACCGCGCGTGTCGGGACGACGATGCTCACGCCCGGTCCTCCGCGACCAGCAGCAGGTACATCGCGTGCGACCACAGCAGCGGGTCGGCGACCGGACCCCACCTGCGCTCCCACTCGGCCACGGTCGCCGGGTCCTGGGGCTCGGACACGTCCTGCTCGGCCAGCCGGCCGAGCTCGCCCGCCCTGGCCTCGACCCATCGCCGCGCCGCGAGCGCCTCGTCCGGCCGGCCGCAACGTCGCGCGTGCCACCCGAACCACGCCGTGAGCAGCAACCACGGGCTGCCGCCGTAGTAGGAGTCGCCGACGTAGCGGCGCACGCCTCCGGTGGGGGTCACGAGCTCGGCACGGACGCGATCGACGGTGGCGACCATCCGGGCGTCGTCGACGGGCACGAGGTCGAACGGCGTGGCCAGCGACAGCAGGCTCGCGTCCACCCGCCGGTCGGCCGGCCCCTTGACGAAGGCGCCGTCGGCCACGCACGTGCTCTCGATCTCCCGCAGCACCCGCGCCGCGGCGGCGGTGTACCGGTCGCTGCGGAGCATCCGGCCCGCCGCGCCGAGGCCCGCCGCGACAGCCGCGAGAGTCGAGGTGTGGCGGCGGTCGCCGAACTCCTCCCAGTAGTCGAAGCACGGGAGCGACCATGTGGCCTCGAGGTAGCGCGCGGCGAGGTCGGCGACCTCGGCCTCGTGGTTGTCCAGCCGGCCCGCGGTGTGCTTCTCCAGCGCGAAGAGCCAGGTGCCGTAGCCGTCGAGCTGGAAGTTGGGCCATGCCTCGTCACCCGCGGCCTCGACCGTCCCGTCGAGCGCGTACCGGGTGGGAAGCATGCGGTCGGGCTCGACGCCCCGGCCCGTGGCGATCCGCGCGACGATCTCGTCGACCCGGTCCCGCACACCCCAGACCGCCTCGCACACCCAGCGGTGGAACCTGGCAGCCGACCCGCGTTCGCCGACGGCGTCCATGGCGAGGGCGATGAACGACCCGTCCCGCAACCAGGAGAAGCCGTACTGGGAGAACGTCGGGCTGGCGACGTAGGCGCCGGAAGCGGCCTGGCCCTCGAGGACCACCCGGACCGAGTCCGAGGCGAGGGTGCCGACGGCGAGGTCGATCGTGTCGTTGTCGGTCAACTCTTGACAGCTCCTGTGGTCAGTCCGGCGACGAAGTAGCGCTGGAAGGTGAGGTAGATGGCGATCACGGGCACGAGCGCGATGATCGACGCGGCGAAGACCAGCCCCCAGCTGGTCGAGTGCTGGCCCTGGAAGAGCGCGATGGCGATGGGCAGCGTGCGCTTGTCCGTGTCGTTGAGCACCGTGACGGCCCAGGCGTACTCGTCCCAGGTGCCCAAGAAGGAGAAGATGACCACGGTGCCGAGGGCGGGCTTGGCCAGGGGCATCGCCAGGTTCCAGTACCGGCGCCAGGCGCCGGCCCCGTCGATCATCATCGCCTCGTCGAGCTCACGCGGGATCTGCTCGAAGAACCCGGACAGCAGGAACGTGTTGAAGGCGAGCGCGGTCCCGACGTAGAAGGGCACCAGCCCGGGCAGGGAGTTGAGCAGGTGCAGGTCCCTGGCCAGCAGGAACTGCGGGATGATCAGCATCATCGTCGGGATCGTCAGGCCCACCACGATGAGCGCGAAGAGGACTCTGCGCCCCGGGAACCGCAGGCGGGAGAACGCGTAGGCCATCATCGAGGACAGCAGCACGATGAGCATCGTGCTGGCGACGGCGACGAGAGCCGAGTTGAGCGCGTACCGGGGGAAGTGCTCCGCGGTGAGGACCTGGCGGTAGTTGTCCAGGGTCGGTTCGTCGGGCCACAGCCGTGTCGGGTCGGACAGCACGTAGGTCCGTGACTTCAGCGACGTGGAGACCATGTAGGCGAACGGGTAGACCATCACCACGGCGCAGGCGCCGAGGAACAGGTACCTCAGAGCCAGCAGCAGCCGGTCGCGTGGGGTGCGCCGCATCTCAGAGCGCCTCCCTGCGCCGGGTCCACCAGTACTGGAGCGCGGACAGCGCGAGGACGGTCCCGGTGAGGATGAACGAGACGGCGGAGCCGTAGCTGAAGTCCAGGAAGTCGAAGGCCTGCTGGTACATGTACGTCAGGGGCACCTGGGTCGCGTTGGACGGGCCACCTCCGGTCATCAGCTGGACCGAGATGAACACGTTGAACCCACCTATGAACAGCAGGATGAAGACCACCGACAGCGCGGACCGGATCGCGGGGAGCGAGACGTAGCGGAAGCGTCGTACGGCTCCGGCACCGTCCAGGGCGGCGGCCTCCTTGAGCTCGACCGGGACGGCGGTGAGGGCGGCGAGGAAGATGAGCATCGACCACCCGATGCCCTTCCAGGTGCCGAGCAGCGCGATCGCGAGCATCGCCGTCCACCGTTGCTGGAACCACGCCACGTTGGAGCCGGACAGGTGCAGGAGGTTGACGACCACCGAGTTCGCGAGGGAGTCGTCGGAGGCGAAGATGTACCGGAAGAGCAGCGAGACGACCACCCAGCTGCTCACCACCGGCAGGTAGAACAGCACGCGGAACAGGACTCGCCCTGGCAGGTACCCGTCGAGCAGGACGGCGAGGAACAGCCCGATCACGACCTGGAGCGGCACGGTGAACGCGGTGTACGCGGCCGCGTTCACGAGCGAGCGCAGGAACACCGGGTCCTGCAGCGCCTCGGCGTAGTTGGCCAGGCCGACCCACGGCGACTCCTGGCCGGGCACGATGGTCCAGTCCTGGAGGCTGAGGAGCACCGTCTGCACGGCGGGGTAGAGCATGACCAGCCCGTACACCGCGAAGCCGGGAAGGACGAAGAGCCATCCGGCGAGCGCGGTGCGCCGCGCTCGGGAGCTCGACGCTCGGCGCCACCCCTCGGCGGCCGCGCGCACGGCCGCCGAGGGGGTCTGCGAGGTGACGGTCACCAGGGCTCCGCTCAGCTGTACTGCGCCAGCAGGGCGTCGGCCTGGGTCGCGACGCTGTCGAGCGCGTCCTTGACGCTCACGTCGCCGCGCATCGCTGACTGGATCTGGTCCTGGAGGATCGTGTTGATCTCGTTCCACGCCGGCGTGACGGGCCGAGGCTTGGCCGTGGCGAGCTGCTCGACGAAGGGACCGAAGTAGTCGTTGATCGCCGTGAGCTGGTCCGTGAGCGAGCTCAGCACGGGCATCTGGCCGGTCTTGGCCATCGCGAGCTGGGCGTCCTCGCTGAGCAGGTACCGCAGGAAGGCCATCGCCGCCTCCTTGTTCTGCGACGTGCTCGTCATGACGATGTCCTCGCCGCCGACCACCGAGATCGATCCGCCGTCGCCGGCCGGCATCTGAGCGGTGTTCAGCTCGAAGTCCGGGTACTGGCTCTGGTAGATCGGGAACATCCACGGCCCGTCGAGGATGGTCGCGTAGTCACCCGAGACGAGTCCGTCGCTGGTGGCGAGGCCGCCGGAGTCGCCCACGATGATGCTCGGGATGTAGCCCGCCTGGTACATGTCGACCAGCATCTGCACCGCAGCGACGGACGCGTCGGAGTTGATGTGGCCGGACGCGACCGTGACGTCGTCGTCGGTGATCGACCCACCGTAGCTCCAGATCCACGGCAGGACGTTCCACCCGCTCGCGCCGTTGTCGGCGAAGGCGTAGGAACCCGCGGCCTTGAGGGTAGGCGCGTCCGCGACGAGCTCGTCGATCGTGGTCGGCACCTCGACGCCGGCCTTGGCGAGGGCGTCCGCGTTGTACATCATCACGCGGGTGTTGGTGTCGAGCGGGAGGCCGTAGTAGGTGCCCTTCCACAGGTTGGTCGCGAGCGCGCCGGGGTAGACCTGCTCTGCGTAGTCCTGGAAGTCGCTCATGGACGTGCTGAGCGGCTCGAGGACGCCGAGGTTGGCGAGCTCGGGCACCCAGCCGATGTCGGCCCGGACGAGGTCCGGGAGCTGCTCGCCGGCCGCAGCGGTGATGAGCTTCTGGTGCAGCTCGTCGTAGGGCACCGTGACCGCATCGACAGTGACACCGGGGTTCGCCTTCTCGAACGCGGGGATGATCACGTCCTCGAGCGTGGCGACCTCCTGCGAGTCCTCGCTGTACGCGTGCCAGTACGTGACGGTGCCCGACAAACCGGCGCTCGCGTCCGATGACGACGCGGCGGGACTCTCGTCCGTCCCGCCGGCGCCACTGCAACCGGCGAGCGCGAGCGGGATCGTCACGGCCAGGGCCGCCGTTCCCGCCTTCCAGTGCTTCATAGCTCCTCCTGAACTCCGTTGTCCGACGAGCGTGTCGCCGCGGTGGGGTGGATTAGTTGTATCGCGAAAGTATTAGGCCGTCAAGGGATGGGTGCGAACCCTCCCTGGAGGCCGCTATGATTCCGTCACGAAACAAATCGTGCCGGGAGGCCACGTCGATGAGGCTGTCGACACCGCGCTGGGTGTCCGAGGGGACCGCCCTCGACGTCGCCGTCCAGGTGCTCATCAACGGCCCCATCTCACGCGCGGACATCGCGCGGCGCCTCCACCTGTCCGCGGGCACCCTCACCCGCCTGACCCAGCCGCTGCTGGAGACCGGCCTGCTGGTCGAGGTCGGCGAGCTGGTCAGCGGCCAGGTCGGCCGGCCGTCGCGACTGCTGGACGTCGTGCCCACCTCGCGGCACTTCATCGGCATCAAGCTCACCGGTGACCACGCCCTGGGCGTCATCACCGACCTGCGCGCCAACGTCGTTCGCTCCGAACGCGCCGACCTCGACGGCCGCGAACCGCCCGCGGTCATCGCCACCGTCGCGCGCCTCATCACCACCCTCGCGGCCAGCGCGCCCGCGATCACGGCCGTCGGTGTCGGGATCGGCGGACTGGTCGGGTCGGGCGGAACCGTGATCAGCGCTCCCTTCCTCGGCTGGCCGGACGTCGATCTCGCCGCGGCCCTCGAGGCCGAGACGGGACTGCCCGTCCTGGTCGCCAACGACGTGACCGCGTTCACCGAGTACGAGCGCTGGTTCGGCGGTGGACGCAACCTGGACCGCTTCGCGGTGATCACCGTGGGCGCCGGGGTCGGGTACGGCCTGGTCGCCGGCGGGGAGGTCGTCGAGAGCGAGGACTCGGGGCTCGGGCTCGTGGGTCACTGGCTCCTCGACCCCTTCGGGCCGCTGTGCGCCGAGGGCCACCGCGGCTGCGCCCAGACCGTGCTCGCCAGCGCCGGGGTGAGCGCAGCGCTCAGCGGCGCCCTCGGGCGGGAGATCGGCTACGACGAGGCCTTGACCCTCGCCGAGCACGGCGAACCGTCCGCAAGGTCGGTGGTCGACGGGGCGGGCCGCGGTCTGGGACAGCTGGTCGCGGCGGTCGCGAACCTGACCATGCCCCAGGCAGTGATCCTCGGCGGCGAGGGCGTCCGCCTGGCGAGCGTCGCAGGCCCCGCCATCCAGGCGGGCATCGCCGAGCATCGCAACCCGCGCGCGACGCCCATCGAGCTCGTCACCACGTCAGGCGACGACTCCGAGTGGTGCCGCGGCGCCGCGGTGCTGGCGCTGGTCGCCCACGTGCTCGGGCCGGAGGAGAAGAGCTAGCTACGCGATCCGGTCGGTCCGCTCGGGTCGCCGGAACGCCCGGACGCCCGCTTCCGACGTTCGCCCGGGAGGGCGCACGCCTCGTCGCCGGCTCACGACGACCAGCCTCCCAGAGCCCCGCGCGAACCAGCCGTCGGCCGCGTCATGTCATCCCCCACCCAGGGCCCCCGCGTCAGGCACGACCGTCGCCTCGTCGACGGGCGCCACGACCCGCACCGGGTCCGGGCACGCCGCGCTCGGCACCGTCACGACGGTCACCGAGTCCTCGGTCGAGGCGAGGGCGACCACGGGGATGCCATCCGCTCGCGCCTGCTCCGCGCACGCGTCGCCGAGCCGGTCGGCCCACACCGCGTCGTCGGACGCCAGCAGGAGCCGTGCGGCGACCGGCCGGGTGGTGATGGCGTCGGTCTCGGCCTGCGGCTCGGGAGGGTTCGCCGCCCAGCTGAAGACGACGAGGCCCAGCGCGGCGAGCAGCGCGAGGATCACCACCACCCAGCCGCCGCGCACCGTCCTCCGCCGCAGCCTCAGCTGGGCGTCGAGCTGGGCCAGCAGAACAGCCCCGACCCGCAGGTCGGCGTTGCGCGCGCCCAGCAGCTCGACCTTGCGCCGCAGCGCCACGACCGCGGGGTCCTTCGGCCGACCTCCGGCAGCCGCGTCCAGCTCGGCCGCGAGGAGCTCGGCCTTCGCGCCGTAGTAGAGGCTCCGGACGCGCCCGAGCTCGTCCAGGAGCTGGACCACACCGCCCGTGCCGCGGTTGTAGCTGGTGTCGGTGCGCGCGGCTCGCAGCACCGCCTCGCCGTGCGGCTCGCGACCGATGTCCCGGAGCCGGTCCAGGTTGCCGAGCGCGGGGGGCATCTTGATCCAGGTGAGCATGGCCACGGCCGCGAGCGTGAGCACGATCGCGGCCGTGGCCGAGGCCCCTGCGATGGCGAGGCGTCGGGGGTCGTCCTCGGGGCTCAGTCCACCGAGAGCGCTCAGCTGGGATCCGGCGAGCATCACCGACGCGACCGCACCGAGGGCGCCGACGAGCCACGTCAGGGCACCGGTGATCTGACGCTCGCGGTGGGCGAAGGGGTTGTCGGCCGACTGCGCCGACTCCTTGCCGGCGTCCTGTGCCGGCCCGTCGTCCGGAGCGTCCTTCTCCGGCGTGCCGCGCCACGCGGACAGACCCGCACGCCAGGCCGCCACGAGGGTGCGCCGCACCCGCCCGAGGGTCCGCATCCGCTAGGTCGTCGCCGTCGCCGGCCCCGCGTACCCACCGTGCGCCTCGGTCTCCAACGAGACCACCAGCGGGCCGACCGCCTCGATGGCTTCGGCCTCCGTCACGGCCGTCGCGTCGAGGACCAGGCGCAGCCGGCTGTCCGGGGTGTGCTCGCGGACGAAGTCGCCCAGCTCATCGGCCGTGACGTCACCCGTCGCCCGCACGCTGTAGATCGGCGGGTAGTCGTCGGGACCTGCGGTGATCGTGATCGGCATGGCCGCCCCGCTTCCGTAGCAGGCTGCCTACGCTGCTCTCGGGCGCGATCCGGTGTCAAGGTCGGGCCGCCGCCACGGTGCCGTGCCCGCCCGGCAGCCCGCGCACCCCACCCGCCCCTGAGGCACCATGACGTCATGCCGTCCCCGACGCCCACCCGCGAGCTGCCGATGTTCCCGCTTGGCTCGGTGCTGTTCCCGGGGATGCCGCTGCCGCTGCGGGTGTTCGAGCCGCGGTACGTCGAGATGCTGTCCACCGTGCTGGGCCAGAGCCCCAGCGAGTTCGGCGTCGTGCTGATCGAGCGCGGGTCGGAGGTAGGCGGTGGCGACGTGCGCTTCCCCCTGGGCACGGTGGCGACCATCGAGAGCGTGCAGATCGGGGAGGACTCGATCCAGCTCGTCGCGCGCGGCGGCGCACGGGTCGAGGTGGTCGAGTGGCTCGCCGACGACCCGTACCCGCGGGCGCAGCTGCGAGAGCTCGCGCCCCTGACCGCGGAGACCGTCGACCCGGCCGCCCTGGCGGACGCCGAGCACGTGGTTCGCGAGACCCTCACCCAGGTCATCGAGTTCGCCGAGCCGCGCTGGCCCCCGGACATCGAGCTCGCCGAGGACCCGGACATCCGGCTGTGGCAGCTGGCCGGCATCGCGCCGATCGGGCCGCTGGACCAGCAGGCCCTGCTCGGCTCGACCACCGCCGCCGCCATGCTCGCCCGGCTCGTCGAGGAGACCCGAGCCGCCGGGGACACCCTCGTCCAGGGCTGGACCGATCCGGACGACGGACTCGGCTGACCCCTGCCCACGGGTCAGCACCTTCCTTCCCACGACGGCGCGACCGCGCCGCGCCCGTCACGTCGCCCGCGGCGACACCGCCTCTGCATCGGGCCGGAACCCCCGTACGATCAACCACACCGCCATCACCATCTCCTGCACCGCCAGCGGCGCGTAGAGCACGGAGGAGACGGTGGAGCTGGAGTCGTGCGTGAACGGCAGTGTCGCGCCGGACACCAGGAACAGCGGCGCAGCGATCAGCCCCCACAGGGCCAACCACGCGGGGATCCGGCCGGAGACGTACAGCAGCCAGTAGACCAGCAGCGCGCCGACGCCGAACGCCGTCTGCCCGAGGATCACCGAGTACTCGTCGACCGCCTGGAGCGCGGTCCCGACGGCCCCGCTGCCGGGAGCCGACGCGGCGTCCTCGCCGAGCGCGAGCATCGCGAGCACCACGACGACGCCCACGAGGAACAGCGTGCCCTCGGCGACCCGGGACGCCAGGTACCCGGTGGCCATGCCTCGGCGCAGGGTCGTCGAGGCGTCACGCAACACGACCGGGTAGAGCATCACCGCGACGCCGATCACCGCGAGCGCCATCACGGTCACGGCGAGCGCGCTGGCGAGAACCGACCCGCGGTCGGCCGCCATGGCCACGGGCTCGGTGGGCGCTCCGAACACCCCGCGGCGACGCCGGCGACCGTGGCGACGATGTACAGCACGCCGACCGCCACGGCGGTCGGGCGCTCCGCACGGATGCCAGGCCGATCCTGGCGGGAGGTGGCTCGCGTCTCTCGGCTCGTCGCGGCTCGGCTGCTCATGGCTCCTCCGTGGGTCGTGGACGACGGTGTCCGCGCCGGCTCGTCAGGTCTCCGGGATGCCGGCGATGAAGTTGGCGACCAGGTTGAGGTTGGACTTCTCCAGCGCCCACGGCCCGTCGCCGAACTGGCCGTAGAGCGGGTCGGCGGTGACCACGACGACCAGGTCCTGCTCGGGTAGGACGGCGATCTGCTGCCCGCCGTGACCCCAGGCCAGGTCGTAGGTGTAGGGCCCGGCGTCGATGAGCCACCACTGGTACCCGTAGTTCGAGTGCCAGTTGGGCCCGACCTTGTAGTACCAGGCGCTCTCCGTGTACTTCTGCCAGGACTCGTCCACCCAGGCAGCGGGTACTACCTGCTGACCGTCGTAGACCCCACCGTCCAGGTACGTCTGCCCCAGGCGCGCCATGTCCCGCGCCGAGACGAACAGCTCGGTGTAGCCGAGCCGGTAGCCGTCCCAGTCGACCTGCCAACGACCGGGGGTGGTGCCCAACGGGTCGAAGAGGTGCTCGGTGGCGAAGTCCATCAGGTCGTGCGACGCCTCGTCGGTCGCGCAGGCCCGAGCGAGGATGATCGCGAGCAGGTGGGAGGACAGGTTCGAGTAGTCCCAGCCCGACCCCGGGTCACGCTTGAGCGGGACGTCGACGAGGTTGGCCGGCTCGAACCCGTGGTACAGCAGCTCCTTGCCCTCCGCGGACGACTCGAGCCACGGGTAGCCCGCACGCATCTGGAGCAGGTCACGCACGGTGATCTGGTCCTTGCGGGGGTCGTCCAGGCGCGCCTCGAGCTCGGGGAAGTAGGTCATCATCGGCTCGTCGAGGCTCGACAGGCAGCCGTCCTCCAGCGCGATGCCGACCAGCGTCCCCGTGTAGCTCTTGGTCACCGACTGGACGTTCGTCTTCTGGTACGGGCCGCCGACGTGGAAGTACTTCTCCGCGACGAGATAGCCGTTCTTGATCACCAGGAGGCTGTAGATCGACTCCAGGTGCGCGGCGCGCCAATAGACCTCCGCGACCAGGTCGGGGTCCAGGCCCTGGGCCTCGGGGGTGGAGACCTGCCAGCCCTCCACGTCGTCGCCGGGTGCGTACTCGACCGCGGCGAGCTCCTCCGGCGTCGGGTCCGGCTCACCGCCGCACGCCGCGAGGGCCGCCACCGTTGCGAGCGCCGCTGCCACCGCCGCCATGCGGCTCCGCGAGCGCGCGTGGCGCCGCCCCACCGTCGCGGTCGTCGTCATCACTCCTTCGTGAGCGTCCGCCGCGGACGGGCTCGGAGGCCGCCCCGCCCGGGCGCCCGAGTCAGGACAGGCTGAACGGCGGGTACCGGTCGGTGATGAGCAGCGTTGCGTACGCGGTCACGCGCAGACCCCAGCGGCCGACGCCGACGACGTAGTCGAACAGCCCGCGCGGGTAGCGGCCGGTGAACAGGATCGCGAACCACGCGACGATCACCGCGAACACCGCCCCGACGGCCAGGAAGACGAGCACGATGGCGTGCGGGATCACCAGGAACCACTTCACCAGCGGCAGCGCGGGGTGCAGGTCCCGTCGGACGTCCGGGTAGTCGAGCTCGAGGTGGACCGACTGCTCGTCCTCGGTGGACGGGTAGCGGTCGGTGAGCAGCGCCGCGTAGGCACCGATCCGGGCGCCGAAGCGCTGGAACCCCAGGGCGAAGTCGAACCACCAGCGCGGGTAGCGCTGCCGGAACAGGATCATCAGCAGGGTGGCCACGAACAGCCCGCCGGCGATGCCACCGCCGGTGCGTGACACCCGCGAGATCACCTCACCCGTGTCGCTCAGCACCGTCGCGGTCGAGGTCGCTGTCGCCGACAGGGCGCCGTACACGACGGCGATCGGGATGAGCCACAGCAGTCGGAAGAACGAGCTGACCCGGTCGAGGGTCTCGGGATAGTCGACGGTCAGACGAGCCGGGTAGTCGGCGTGGGGGTCGGCAGGGTTGGTGTCGGGCGTGGTGTCCACCGGAGTCTCCGATACGGGAAGGATGTGGGGTCGGCGGCCCGTTCCGTCCACCGAAACGCGCTGGCCGGGCTCGGACAAGGTCCCTTCGGCCCGACATTCGCATCCGCCGCGTTCGGCGTAGCGTGAGTGCGGTCGACCGCGTGGCCTCGTCCCACGTCCGGAACGACTCATCGCGCGGCCGCAGTCCCGGAAGGAGACGGGCATGGGGCTGGTGGCAGGCAAGGTGGCGCTCGTCACGGGTGCTGCCGCAGGGATCGGTCGGGCCTCTGCGTTGGCGTTCGCGCGCGAGGGTGCACGGGTGGTGGTCGTCGACGACGACACCGAGGGCGGTGGGAAGACCGTCGCGATGATCGAGGAGACCGGTGGGAGCGCCGTCTTCGTCGAGTGCGACGTCTCCGACGCCGCCGACGTCGAGGCGGCGATGGACAAGACGGTGAGCGCGTTCGGCCGGCTCGACTGCGCGCACAACAACGCCGGCGTCGAGGGCCCGATGGCACTCACGGCCGAGTACGAGGAAGACGAGTGGGACCGCCTCATCGACGTCAATCTCAAGGGCACGTGGCTGTGCATGAAGCACGAGATCCCGCGCATGCTCTTCCGCGGCGGTGGGGCCATCGTCAACACCGCGTCGTTCGCCGGGGTCGTCGGTGTGGAAGGGCTGCCGTCGTACAGCGCGTCGAAGTTCGGGGTCAACGGGATCACCAAGGTCACGGCCCTCGAGTACGCCTCGATGGGCATCCGCGTGAACTCGGTGTGCCCGGGCCCGATCCAGACCTCGATGATCGACCGGCTCCTCGAGACCAACCCCGCCGCGGTCGCCGAGCTGCTCGCGAGTGCGCCGATGGGACGCCTGGGCCGCCCGGAGGAGATCGCCGAGGCCGCCGTCTGGCTCTGCTCGGACCGCGCCTCGTTCGTCAACGGGCACGCCATGGTGGTCGACGGGGCCTTCACGGCGCGTTAGGGGCGCCGCGGCCGTAGCCGTCGCAGCCTCGGCGCCCGTGGCCGACCCCGAACCCCGGAGTACGTTGGCAAGGGTCGAAAGGGGTGCGTCATGAGACTCATGCGCGACCACGAAGCCCCGGCCGGACGGCGACGGAGCCTCGGGGCCAGGACGACCACAGCACTCACGGCGATCGGGCTGATGCTCGGGAGCCTCGCCCTCGGGCTCGGCCTCGCCGGGCCTGCGAGCGCGGCGCCCGTGAGCGCCGCCGCCACCTCGAGCTTCCCGACCACCAGGGCCGACTGCCGGCACGGCGGCTGGGCCGACTTCACCGGGATCGACTTCCGCAACCAGGGCCAGTGCATCGCCTGGGTGCAGCACACGATCGTGCGCGAGCACTGCCTGCCCGGCGCCCTCGCGGACTTCGCCGAGACCGGGCCCACCTACGCCGCCCAGCTCGGCATCCCGCTCGGGGAGTTCCTCCGCACGGTGTGCCACGGCCAGGACTTCCCGGTCAGCAACGCCTGGTACGCGGTGGACGACCCCGCCGGGACGGACCTGCTCAGCCTCGCTTCCGGCAACACCGTGCCGTTCGTGACCCAGCCCGGTCACATCTACTGGATCCAGGTGCAGGGCGCCTGGGACAACGGGCCGGTGCGGCAGGCCGACGCCGGCTACATCTCCGACGACGGCTGGGCGACCTGGGCCGACGGCCCCGCCTTCAACCCGCTGAACCTCGAGACGCAGATCAACGACCGGTTCGTCGACTGGGGCCCGTACTCGGCGACCCACCACTACAGCTACTGGATCACGGGGGACGGGAACCCGATCACCATGCGGGTGTTCGACGGCGACCCGGCCACCGGCACCCCGAACCCCGCGTGGTACACCGACAACGTCGGCCCCGTGGGCGGCTTCGGGATGCCCGCGATCGTCTTCGAGTACGCCCTGCCGACGACGTAGCGACGGTCGCACGAGTCCTCGCCCCCTCGCCGTCCGGACCGCCGCGAGGGGGCAGGACCCTGCGCACCGGCACGACGCCGAGCCCGCCGACGCCCGGCTTGCGAACCCTCGGTACCTTGCACTACCGTCTACCGTGCATCACCAGGAACCCGGCTGCGCCGTCTAGCGGTCGGCGTGCGAGCGGAGACGGAGCCCCATGACGAACGCGACCGAGGCGGCGTCGTCCCAGCTCCGCAAGGGTGTCGTCGAGCTCGCGATCCTCGCGCTCCTGCACCGGGGCGAGGCCTATGGCGGCGAGATCGTCGACCGGCTCGCGGAGCACCCGGGGCTGGCGATCAGCCCCGGCACCGCCTACCCGCTGCTCTCCCGGCTCAGGAAGTCCGGGCTCATCACGTCGGCCTGGCGGGAGTCTCCCGTCGGGCCCCCGCGCAAGTACTACCGCCTCTCCCCCGACGGCGAGCAGACCTTCGTCGACATGGCCCGGGTCTGGAACGGCATGAAGGACGACATGGACACGCTGCTCGGAACGGACGCACCCCATGACTGACCGCGCCCCGATCCCGCCCGGCGACACCCCCGACGCCGCCGCCGTCATCGACGAGTACTTCGACCGACTGCGCACCGCGGCGGCCGGCCACGGCACCTCGATCGCTCCCGACGACCTCGCGGAGCTGCGCGCCCACGTGGACGAGCGGCTCCACGCCACGGCGCACACCGCAGCGGACGCGACCGACGCCCTCGCCGAGCTCGGCACACCGGAAGCGCTCGCCCAGGCCTTCGCCGACGACGCGACCGCCGGCCCGCAGGGCCCCGACGGCCTCGTCGGAAGGGTCCTGGGGATGCCGTACGACGTCCGGCCGCCGACCTCCGACCGGCTCGCGCGCCGCGTGTGGGACCCGACCAACCCGAAGATCCTGGTCCCCAAGGTGCTCGGGCTCGGCTGGACCGTCAACTTCGGTGCGCTCGCGGTCAGGACCCGGCTGGTCCGGCCCGACGACGAGGACGACCCCTTCACGTCGGCCGGATCGCGCGTCGTCGCCGCGACGCTCGCGGCTCCGGTCGCGGCCGCGGTGGCGCTCGGCGCGCTGGTCGCCGCCACCTGGACGACGTTGCCCGCCACGGTGCCCACGCACTGGGGCCTGAACGGCCGCCCCGACGGCTTCGGCAGCCCGGCCGCGGCCGTGATCGCCGTGGGTGTGATCGGCGTCGTCCCGGTGCTGCTCGCCGCGGCGGTCCACCTGCGCGGACGGCATCCGTTCGCGCGCGTCGCCGCGTCCGCCGTGAGCCTCGGCCTCACGGCGTTGGCCGTGTCGATCTACGCCCAGACCCTGTTCACCGTCCGCGGCGGATCGGGCGTCTGGCCGACCTGGGCCGGGGTCGCCGCCTTCGTGGTGCTGCCCTTCGGTCTGCTCGTGACCGTGTCCCGGCGTGGCCGGGCGGCCGAGCAACGACGAGACCTCTCCTCCTCCCCCTCGAAAGGAACCGCACGATGAACGTGCAGCTGTCCGACCTCCCCGTCGGGCTGGTCGTGGCCATGGTGGTCCTGGGCATCGCCCAGCTCGCGCTCGACGTGGCCGCCCTGGTCGACCTCTACCGACGCCCCGCCGACCGTGTCGCGACCGGCAACAAGTGGGTGTGGGTGGCGGTGATCCTGCTGGTCAACCTGCTCGGCGCGATCCTGTACTTCGTGGTCGGCCGCAAACCCGCACCGGTCCAGGACGCCGCGCAGCCGCCGGCGCCGTCGGCGGCCCGCGCCGCGGACATCGCCGACTCGCTCTACGGGCGTCGCGACGACGGCCAGAACCCCGACGGCCGCAGCGCAGGACCTCGATGAGCGCCCCCGCCGCGATCCGCACCACCGCGCTGACCAAGGTCTACGGCGACACGCGGGCACTGGACGGCGTGGACCTCACCGTGCCCGAGGGGTCGATCTTCGGCTTCCTCGGTCCCAACGGCGCAGGCAAGACGACGATGCTGCGCCTGATCACGGGCCTGGCGCAGCCCACGAGCGGCACGGCGGAGGTGCTGGGCCGCGACGTCACGCAGGCCGGCAACCTGGTGCGCGCCGAGGTCGGCTTCCTGCCCGACGTGCCCGGCTTCTACGACTGGATGACCGCCGAGGACTTCCTGCGCTTCGCCGGCTCGTTGTTCGGGCTGCGCGGCACGCTGCTGGACCAGCGGGTCGCGATGCTGCTCGACCTCGCGGGCCTGACCGGGGTGACCTCCCGGGTCGGGGGGTTCTCGCGCGGCATGAAGCAGCGCTTGGGTGTCGCGCAGGCTCTGGTGAACGCGCCGCGGCTGCTGCTGCTGGACGAGCCGACCAGCGCGCTGGACCCGATGGGTCGCAAGGACCTGCTCGAGATGATCGCGTCGCTGCGGGGACGCACGACGGTGTTCTTCTCCACCCACATCCTCGGCGACGTCGAACGGGTCTGCGACGCCGTCGCGATCCTCGACCACGGCCGCGTCGTCGCGCAGGCCCCCATCGCCGAGCTCACGGCGGCCTACGGCGAGCGCAAGGTCGTCGTCGAGGTCACCGACGGCGCCGACGAGCTCGCCGCGCTCCTCGCCGCACGGCCGTGGGCCGCGTCGGTCGTCCGCGGGCCCAACGGCTCGATCGAGGTCACGGTGACCGACGCCGTTGCGGCCCAGCACGACATCCCGGCGATCGTCGCCGGGCAGGGGATCGGCCTGGCACGTCTGGAGGCAGGCGAGATGGGGCTCGAAGAGGTCTTCGTCGAGCTCGTCGGAGGTGAGCGCCGATGAGCCGGTCCAGCGGGTTCACCGTGTTCGCCCGCAAGGAGGCCCAGGAGATCTGGCGCACCTGGCGCCGGTGGGTGCTGCCCGGGATCCTCGTGTTCTTCGCGGTGACCGGTCCGCCGCTCGCGCGGTACACACCGCAGATCGTGCAGGCCGTCGCGGGCGACCAGCTCAGCGGCCTGGAGATCCCGACGCCGACCTACCTCGACGCCTACGGGCAGTGGGCGCAGAACCTCACCCAGATCGCACTGTTCGCGCTGATCATCATCTACGGCGGCCTCGTCTCGGCCGAGCGGCGCAGCGGCACGGCCGTCCTGGTGCTCACCAAGCCCGTCTCGCGCAGCGCGTTCGTGGTGGTCAAGGCCGTGGTCAACGCCGCGTTCGTCGCGACGCTGCTGCTGGTGGGGACACTGCTGACCTGGGGGCTGACGGCCGCCATGTTCGACACGGCGCCCGGCGCCGCGCTGTGGTCCGCCGCCCTGGTGTGGCTCGTGCTCGCCATCCAGTTCGTCGCCGTCATGACGCTGCTGTCGGTGCTCATCAGCTCCGCCGCCGGGGCGGCAGGGGCCGGGCTGGGCGTGTACGTGCTGGCCTCGATCGCGGCGATCTGGCAGCCGCTCGCGGACTACACGCCGGCCGGGCTGGCCTCGAAGGCCGTCGCGGCCGCCGCCGGGCAGGACCCCGCGGTGGCGTGGCCCGTGGTGACCTCGCTCGCGCTGTCGGTCGGGCTCGTCGCGCTCGCGGCGACGGCGTTCCGTCGCAGAGAGCTCTGATCGGAGGGCGAGCGCCGAGGGCCGCGCGCTACGGTCGAACCACACACCCACTCGACCGGGAGGACCCCATGCCCACCATCGCGATCGTCGGAGCCGGACCGGGCCTCGGAGCCGCGGTCGCGCGCAGGTTCGGCGCCGAGGGCTTCTCGATCGCCCTGATCTCCCGGGACCAGGCGAAGCTGGACGGGCTGGCCGCCGAGCTCGGGGCCGGCGGCCTGACCGCGCGCGGCTACTCGGCCGACGTCCGCGACCCCGCGTCCCTCGAGTCCGCGCTCGCGCGCGCCGCCGCGGACCTGGGCCCGATCACCGTGCTGCAGTACAGCCCCCTGCCGTCGCGGGAGTACCTCAAGCCGGTGCTCGACCTGACGCCCGAGCTGGCGCTGGAGGCGCTGAGCTTCTCGGCACTGGGGCTCATCCACGCGGCCCGGGCGGTGCTGCCCGCGATGCGCGCGGCCGGCGACGGCTCGATCATCCTCATCAACGGCGGCACGTCGGTGAAGTCGCGGCCCGACTTCGCGGGCACGTCGGTCGCGTTCCCCGCGGAGAGCGCGTACGGCGAGATGCTCCACGACGCGCTGGCCGACGAGGGGGTCCGGGTGGTCCAGCTCGTGATCCCCGGCGGCATCCCCAAGCTCCGGCTCGAGAACGGCATCGACGACGTGGCTCAGCGCATCTGGGAGATCCACGCCGCACCGGGCCCGTTCCGGACGATGCTCATCCCGCTGGAGGAGGGCCGGGAGTAGCCGGCGCGACGACGGCGCGGAGCCCCTGGGCCCACGGCGCGAGGCGCTGGGTGGACACGAGGCGTCGATGCTCATGGCGTGGCGGTGGCGATCACCGCGGGCGCACGCCAGCGACGAGTGCCCCAGGCCGCAGCGGCCCCCGCCCGATCGTGGCGGCCGCCACCGCCGCGCCCGACGCCGCGAGCGCCGCGGCCATCACCATCGCCGCCCCGAACCCGCGGGCGAGCGACGTGGGGTCCTCCAGACCGTGGCCCGACAGCCCGGCGGCGCCCGGCAGGCCCGCGACCACCAGGAGCGTCGCGAGCCGCGCGGTCGCGTTGTTGATGCCCGACGCCACGCCCGAGTGCCGCTCGGGGACCGACGACAGCGCGGTCGACGTCACCGGGGCGACGGCCACCCCGAGGCCGATCCCCAGCACCAGGACCCCCGGGAGCACGGCAGCCGGCACGGAGCTACCAGGGCCCAGGCGGGACAGGAGCAGGGCGCCGGCCGCGATCAGCGACGGGCCGGCGACGAGCGGCGGGCGCGGCCCCCAGCGTTCGACCGACGCGCCCATCACCGGGGAGAGCACCAGCACGGCCAGGGTGATCGGCAAGGTGGCGGCGCCCGCGACGAGCGCACTCTCGCCGAGCACGACCTGCACGTAGACGACGAGCAGGAACATCACCCCGCCGAGCGTGCCGTAGACGGCGAACGTCACCAGGTTCGCCGCGGTGAACCGCCGAACGGCGAACAACGACATCGGCACCATCGGGCCAGGGGTCCGCAGCTCACGCACCACGAAGGCGGCGAGCGCGCCGAGGGCCCCGACCCCGACCGCCGCCCCGCGCCACGCGGCGCCGTGCCCTGGGTCGATGAGGACGTAGGTCAGCCCTCCGAGGCCCACAACAGCCAGGAGCGCACCAGGGAGGTCCAACCCTGGCGCGGCGTCGGGATCCCGCGACTCCGGCACGTGCCGCGCCGCGACGAGCAGGACAGCCACGCCGATCGGCACGTTCAGGGCGAAGACGGCGCGCCACGAGCCGGCGTCGACCAGCAGGCCACCGAGCAGCGGCCCGGCGGCGGCACCGACCGCGGACAGGCCCGCCCAGGCGCCGATGGCGCGCGAGCGGTCGCTGGGACGGAACGTCGCCTCGATGATCGCAAGGCTGCCCGGCGTGACCAGGGCGGCTCCGACCCCTTGGAGGAGCCGCGCCGCGATCAGGATCGGGACGGTCGGCGCCAGCGCGCACGCGATCGAGGCGAGCGTGAACCATCCGGTGCCGATCATGAAGACCCGGCGCCGCCCGAAGCGATCGGCGTAGGCGCCGCCGATGAGGATGAACGAGGACAGGGTCAGCAGGTAGCCGGTGAGCACCCCTTGCAGCCCGGCGCTCCCTGCGCCCAGGTCCGCCCCGATCGCCGGCAGCGCGACGTTGACCACCGTCGCGTCGAGGAACCCCAGCGCGGAGCCCAGGACGGTGATCGCGATCACCCACCGGCCGGCCCCGGACCGGTAGGCGAGCTCGCTCATCCCGATCCTCCCTGCAACCTTGTGGTGCAGATCACACGGAGAGTACCGTGACAAAGCCGGCCGGACGATCCCCGCCCGGCCCGCCGAGGAGGCAGCGATGCTCGCGGATCACGACGCCATGGCGACTCTGGCCGTGAAGGATCTGGACGCCGCACGGGCCTACTACGAGGGGACGCTCGGGTTCACGCCCGCAGGTGACTCGCCCGGCGGCGCCATCTACGCCGCCGGCGGCACCCGGTTCCTCGTCTACGTCTCCGCCTTCGCCGGGACCAGCCGCTCGACCGCGATCTCGTTCGACATCCCCGCCGACCGCTTCGACGCCGAGATCGCGGACCTGCGCGCCCGGGGCGTGACGTTCGACCAGTTCGAGGCCGAGGGGCTCGAGTGGGACGACGGCGTCGCGACCATGGGCGACGGGCGCACCGCCTGGTTCACCGACCCGGACGGGAACATCCTCAACGTCGAGACCTCCGTCGGCTCGGCCTGAGCACCCCGGTCCCATGGCGGGCGCCATGACCCGGACGGGCAACCGGATCGGTGTGTGGATGTACCGCGCTCTCGGACCGCGATCAGTACACGCCGCCCGCCGCGGCGTGCTCGCGGCGCGCGACCAACCACCGCTCCAGCTCGCCAAGCGTCAGCGGCGAGCTGTGCAGGTACCCCTGGGTCTCGTCGCAGCCCAGCGAGGCGAGGATCTCGAGCGTGCGGGCGTCCTCGACCCCCTCGGCGACCACCCGCAGGTCGAGGCTGTGGGCGAGCTCGACGGTCGCGGCGATGATCTTGACGGTCCGCGGGTCGGCGGCCAGCCGGCGGGTGAAGGCCTGGTCGATCTTGAGCTCCTGGGCCGGCAGGTCGTTGAGATAGGCGAGCGAGGAGTACCCGGTGCCGTAGTCGTCGATGCTCAGCCCGACGCCCCGGTCCGCGATCCCGCGGGCCGCGACGAGGCCGCGCTCGGCATCCGCCATCAGGGTCGTCTCGGTGATCTCCAGCACCAGGCGGGTGGGGTCGAGCGAGGTCTCGGCCAGGACCTGGTCGAGGGCCGGGAGCAGGCCGGGGTCGGTCAGGACGCTCGTCGACAGGTTCACCGAGACCCGCAGTCGTCGGCCCTCGCACGCCCGGCGGGCGAAGGCCCCGGCCGCGGACCGCAGCACGTGCACCGTGAGGTCCGGCATCAGCCCGTCCCGCTCGATGAGCCCGAGGAACCCGGCAGGTGGCAGCAGACCGTGGCTCGGGTGCTGCCACCGCACCAGCGCCTCGGCGCCGGTGACCTGGCCCGTGACCAGCGAGACCTGGGGCTGGTAGTGCACGACCAGCGGGTCGGGTAGCGCCGCACCCCCCAGCGCCGCACGCAGGTGGTCCAGCAGGCTCGCGTCCTCGACGTGGCGGCGCTCGAGCGCGTCGCTGTACACCGAGACGCGGTCGGCCCGCCCGTGCATCGCGGCCGCGGCGCGCCGCAGCAGCTCCGCGCCCGTGACCTGCGCGTCCGCAGCCGCCACGCCCGACCGGGCCCGCACCCGCACCAGCCCGCCGCCCGCCCACACGCCCTGAGCGAGGGCCCGCGTGAGCGCGTCGGCCACGTCGACGGCAGGCCGATCGGCGCCGGGGATCAGCACGGCGAACTCCGCGCCGTCCAGCCGCGAGACCGTCGCACCGGGCGGCGCAGCGGCCACCAGGGTCCTGCCCACCTCGCGCAGCGCCTCGTCGCCGACGCCGTGCCCGAAGCGCGCGTTGAGGCTCGCCGTCGGAGCGTCGACGTTCACCAGGACCAGGCACCGTCCGGCGCCATCCGTGCCCAGCTGCGCCGTCAGCGCCCGGCGGCTCGCGAGCCCGGTGAGGTCGTCGACGACCAGCTCGCGACGCAACCGGGCGGCGGCCGCGACGTCCCCCACCGTTCGGACGAGGCCGGCGCTGAGGACGAGCACGCCCAGCCCGGCGACCGGCGACAGCCAGGTCGCGCCGGGCGCGGGCCACCAGACGGGCGCATCGGCCCAGGCGGCACGCACCCGGTCGAGCACGAGCAGCAGCACGCCGACCACGGCGATGCTCGCCGCGGCGCGGGTGTACGCGCTCAGGCCCGTCGGTCGGCGCCGCAGGCTCTCCGGCGCCCGGGCGTCCGCCGCCATGACGTGCGCCGCCAGGGCCCAGGCGAGCGCCGGCATCGCGCGGGCACCCGGGACCGAGGCGAGCCCGGTGCCGACCGCCTCGGCGAGACCCGCGACGCCGAACAGGACGACGAGCCACCACGTCGGGCGCCCCCGCGACGGCCAGGCCGACACGG
Organism: Actinomycetales bacterium; assembly: GCA_020444245.1. Lineage (GTDB taxonomy): Bacteria > Actinomycetota > Actinomycetes > Actinomycetales > Cellulomonadaceae > Actinotalea. Next base: position 149,443 of record JAHLLI010000002.1, on the reverse strand, counting down.
CGAGCACGAGCGCGGCCGCCGCGAGGGTGATCCCCGCGGCCGCCTGCGCGAGATCGGCGGGCCCACCCCACGGCATCGCCCCGGAGCCCAGGACGGCGACCACGACGAGCACCACCCCGACCGTGTTGAGCCAGTCGGCCCGGGCCGACCCGGCGCCGTCGTGCCGGCCCCACCGCGCCAGGCCCCGGCACAGCAGCAGCGACGCCGCGACCCACATGGCCGCACCGACCCAGGGCCGGTCGAGCGCGGTGGCGACGGACCGCCACCCGGCCAGGAGAGCGAGATCCGTGAGGAAGCCGATGGCGGCCGCGACCACGACGAAGCCGTTGGCGCTCGACAGCCACACCCAGGGCTCACCGGGGCGCCGTCGGCCGCTGCGCCGCGCCACGTAGGCGATCTGCAGGTGCGCCCAGGTCACCAGGACCAGGGCCACCGCCTCGGCCCCGACCAGCCACACGCCGCCCCAGGTCGCCGCCCACGCGGCGGCCACGAACAGAGTGGCCGCGACCGTCAGCGACGGCGGGAGACCGAGACTGCCCCCATGATCACGATCCACGGGCTCACCATCGACACCCGACCGGGGTCATGTGAGGAACTGGTCGCGATGATCCCCCGAACGCCTACGACCCCAGGTCGTCCAGCGCGGCCTGGACGCGAGCGCCGGCGTCGTCGGCGTACGCGGTCAGGCCCTCGACACCGGTGAGCTCGGCGATCAGGTCCGGGTCGAAGACGTGCACCCGGGTGGTGTCCGGTCCGGTCGCCCGGACCACGACGCTGCACGGCAGCAGCACGCCGATCCGCGGGTCCGCGGCGAGCGCGCCCTCGGCGAGTGCGGGGTTGCACGCGCCCAGGATCACGTAGGGCCCGATCTCCGCCCCCCGCTTGGCGCGCAGGGTCGCCTCCATGTCGATCTCGGTGAGGATGCCGAAGCCCTGGGCGGCCAGCGCCTCCCTGGTGCGCGCCATCGCGTCGGCGAAGGGGAGGTGGACGTCCACGGCCCGCTCGAACTGCATCTCAGGACTCCTCGCTGCTCGGTAGGGCACCGGCCCGGAGCCTCGGGCCCACGGGCCGACTTCCTTCGTGTCTACCACCGCCACGCACGTCGCGGGGCAGCTTCAGGCGACCGCGTCCCGGAGCTCGACCATCGCCGCGGCGAAGCGCCCCGGCTCGTCCAGGTGCGGGGTGTGACCGGAGTGGTCGAACGTGATCAGCTGCTTGGACGGCGCGTCGAGCTGTGCGAACCACTCGCGGGCGAGCACGTCGCGGCCCTGGGCCTCGTGCACACCCTGCACCAGCAGCACGGGCACCTCGAGCCGGGTCACGTCACGGCGGAAGTCCAGGCCCAGCAGCTGCGGGTACAGCACGCTGAACGTCTCGTACAGGCCCGCGACCGACCGCAGCTGCTCGGTGAGCGTGTACTCGGCGACGAAGAGGCTGACCGGGTACGACGCGCGCCAGTCGTGGTCCGGGCCCGGCCGGAAGTCGCTCCACTCCGGGTTCGAGGACAGCGCGATCGGGTAGGCGAGGGCGTCGTCGTACGGCGGGGGCCCCACCGCGAGCAGGTCGGCGGCGAAGTCGAGGTCGCCCGAGCGGGTCGCGTACGCGAGCGACTCGGCGTACATCAGCCGGTCGGTCTCCGCCTGGCTGACCATCTGCCCGGCGCCGACGTAGGCGGTGACCAGATCCGGGCGCTGCTGGGCGACGAGCACCCCGAGGGTCGTGCCCCACGAGCTGCCGACCAGGTACACGCCGTCCTCGTCGAACCGGTCGCACAGGTACTCGGCGACCTCGATGCCGTCGGCGACCATCCGGTCCAGGGTCAGCGTGGCGACGGGCTCGAGCTGGTCGGCCGAGCGGCCGGTGCCGCGCTGGTCCCAGGTCGCCACCACGAAGTCCTGCTCCAGCGCCTCGCCCGAGTAGCGCATCGACCCGACGGCCGTGCCGCCAGGCCCGCCCTCGAGGAAGAGCAGCACGGGTGCGTCGGCGTCCACCCCGCGGATCATCAGCGACTGGTCGTGCCCGCCGATCGGAACGGTGACCAGCTCGGCGACGCTCCCCGCGAGCGGGCGCCCGTCGGGTCCGAGGATCGCCTCGGTGCTCGCCGGACGGACCAGCGCGGCGGCGGTCACCGCGACCACGAGAACGCCGGCGACCAGGCCTGCCCGGCCCAGCACGCGGCGCACACGCGACGGTGCCACCCGGCCCCCGCGCCGCCGGGCCCAGGCGGCCCCGCCCAGCGCAGCGACGACCAGCGGCACGCCCATGACCACGGTGTCGAACCCGCGCCCGGCGATCATCGCGCCGATCGCGAACACCGAGTCGAACCGCACCGCATCGACGGTCGGCCCGTCGACGCCGAGCCGCACCAGCTCGAACGCCCCGACCCAGCCGAGCAGCGCGACGGGTGCTGCCCAGCGGCTCGCCGTCCAGGCCCCCGCGCCGGCGCCGGCAGTGACCGCGACCAGCAGGGCCGTCACGGACTGCCCGGTGGTCATCGGGCCGCGCGGCATCACGACGGCCAACGCCAGGGCTGCGAGCGCGGCGAGCACGGCGACGAGCCCGAGGCGGGTCGCTCGCCGGGCCCACGGGCGCCGGGCAACGGTCGTCCCGGGGTCGGCCACGGGGTGGTCCATCAGGGATCCGGTGCGGGTCATCTCAGGCTCCTGGGGTGTGGCGGGCGGTGGCGCGGACGGCGATGGCGACCCCGACGGCAAGGGCCACCAGGGCGGCGACGCTCGGCCAGGTGACGGCTCGGACGGTCCCGGCCGCGAGGTCCGGACCCACCGCGAGAACCCCGTCGAACGTCGTGCTGCCCACGTGGTAGGTCCCCGCGGAGGGCGCGACGAACGCGGCCACCGCGGTGGCCACGTCGCCGTCGGACCCGGGCACGTCGTACCGCAGGTCGCCGCGGTAGGGCCGCACCGGGACCGGCTCGCCGTCGGGCCCGGTGACGGTGATCTGGGACGGGTCGGGCCGGCCCGCCTGCTCGGCGAAGACGACCCTGGTCACGTCCTCGTCGAGCCGGACCTGTCCCTCCCCCGGCGTGGTGATGCGCTCGAAGCCGGCGGGCCGGTCGATCTCGGCCAGGAGCGCGAGGCTCGCCCAGGCGCCGGCGCCGAGCAGCCCGCTAAACGCGACGAGGCCCGCGAGCAGATAGGCCCGCCGCGGGCCGGCGGATCGGCGGGCGCCCGCCGTGGGACGGGTCGGTCCGGGGGTGGACATGGGGGTCCTCTCGTCGAGCTGGACGGAACGTGTCCAGACTCGCGTCCGCCGCGTCCCGCGTCGTCGGGCGCACGGCCGAACCTGCCGACCCCCGTGGGCAGGGGGAACCGGCCGCGTCTCCGTCTGCGGAGGGAGACGACGATGGGTCCGAGGACCGATGAGCCGTGCGGCATCGGCTGACTAGCCTCGACGCATGGGAGCTCGGTGGGCACGGCTGCGCGCACTCGACGCCGAGCGACCCTGGCTGCTCGACTCGGTGCTCGCCGCCCTGCTGTTCACCGGTGCGGTGCTGTCCGCCGTCGTGGGCAGCCCGGCCCGGGAGCCGGACGCCGGCTACGTGGCCCTGGTCGCCCTGAGCGCCGCACCCTACGTGGCCCGGCGCCGGGCGCCACTCGCGGTGCTGGTCGCGGCCTCCGTCCCGGTGGTGGCGCTGCTGGTGCTCGGCTACACCTCCGCCGTGATCGGCTCGGGTCTGTTCCTGGCGGCGTACTCGGTGGCCGCCTGGTCCAGCGCCCGGGCGACGGCGGTCGCGGCGGGGTACGCCGTGGTGGTCCTCGGCGCCGTGGCGATCGCCCCACGCGACGGCCTCGGCTTCGGCGAGCTCGCGACCAACGTCGCCCTGTTCGCCGGCGCGTTCGGGCTCGGACGTTCGATCAACGACCGGCGCCGGACCGCTGCCCTGCTGGCGGACCGGGCCGAGCTGGCCGAGCGGGCCAGGGCGGAGGAAGCCCGTCGCGCCGTCGCCGACGAGCGGCTGCACATCGCCCAGGAGCTGCACGACGTCATCGGCCACACCCTCGGGGTGATCGCGGTGCAGGCCCAGGTCGGCGCGCGCGTGATCGACGCCGACCCGGCCGAGGCCAAGCAGTGCCTGGTCGCGGTCTCCGAGCGCAGCCGCGGCGCCCTCGCCGAGATCCGGCGGATCCTCGCCGGGCTGCGCGCCGACGACGCCCGCGGCTACGCCCCGCCGCCCGGCCTGGACGCGCTGGGCGACCTGGCGGCCGACGTCACGGCGGCCGGGGTGCCCGTCGAGCTGCGGGTCACCGACGCCGAGTCCGTCCCGGTCGCGCTCGGGCTCACCGCCTACCGGGTGGTCCAGGAGTCGCTGACCAACGTCCTCAAGCACGCCGGCCCGGCGCGGGCGACCGTCACACTCCGGCGCGAGGACGGCGCCCTGCTCGTCGAGGTGACCGACGACGGTCGAGGCGCCCGGGGCGACGCCGGCCCGCCCGCGGTCGGGCACGGCCAGCTCGGCATGGCCGAGCGCGTCGCGGTGTGGGGCGGCACGCTCGCCACCGGTCCGCGGGCCGAGGGCGGGTACCGGGTCGCGGCACGACTTCCCCTGGGCAGCGGCACATGATCCGGGTCGCCGTGGTGGACGACGAGGCGCTGGTGCGCCGCGGGCTCAGCGTGCTGCTCAGGGCGGAGCCGGACCTCGAGGTCGTCGGCGAGGCGTCCGACGGGCTCGACGCGGTGGCACTGGTGCGCCGGGAGCACCCCGACGTCGTGCTGATGGACATCCGGATGCCGCGGTCCGACGGGCTCGCGGCCACCCGCGCCCTGATCGCCGACCCCGCGACGGCCGGCACCCGGGTCCTGGTGCTCACCACGTTCGACCTCGACGAGCACGTGTTCGCCGCCCTGCGCGCCGGCGCCAGCGGGTTCCTGCCCAAGGACACCGCGCCCGAGGACCTGCTCGCCGCGATCCGGGTGGTGGCCGCCGGCGAGGCCCTGCTCGCGCCGTCGGTCACCCGCCGGCTGGTCGAGGAGTTCGTCCGACGCTCGCCTCGCGAGCCGCGACGGGACGCCGCCGGGCTCGACACGCTGACGGAGCGCGAGCTCCAGGTGTGGCGCGCGGTGGCCGCCGGGCGGTCCAACCAGGAGATCGCCGCGGAGCTCGTGGTCTCCTACGCCACCGTGAAGACGCACGTGAGCTCGCTGCTCATGAAGCTGGGCTGCCGGGACCGCGCGCAGCTGGTGGTGCTCGCCTACGAGAGCGGCGTGGTGGTGCCCGGGGCGCGCTGAGAGCCGCGAGCGCGACACCCGCTACCGTCGACGAGTGGCCGGTGCGCCGTGGTGGTTCCTCGACGTGGACGGGGTGCTCAACGCCTTCCCCCCGCCCGTCGAGACCGTCCGGTCGCGTGACGGCGGCGCCTGGACGTACCGCTCGGCGCGGGTCGGCACGAGCGTGGGCGCGTTCACCGTCGCCGTGGCCGACCAGCTGGTCGCGCACCTGGGCGAGCTGCACCGGAACGGGCACGCGTCCGTCGTCTGGTGCACGACGTGGGGCGCGGACGCCGCCGAGCACCTCGCGCCCGCGCTGGACCTGCCGCCGTGGCCGGTCGCGCCCTATCCCGACGACCTGCGCTGCTCGCCGCTGCCGGGTTGGTCGTCGGCACCGTGGTGGAAGGTCGAGGCGGTCTCGCGTTGGCTCGACGACGAGCCCCGGCCCTACGTCTTCACCGACGACGACCTCACCGCCGAGGTCGCCGACGAGCTCCGCGCCCGCCACCGGGACCTGCCCGCCTGCCTGCTGCGGCCGAGCACCAGCCCCGGTCTCACGCCCGAGCAGCTCGACGAGGTCGAGGATTTCCTCGCCGCGCACGCCGCCGGGGGCGCCTGACCCGCCGCGCCACACCGGGCGCCCGCCGGGGACCTCTCCAGAGTCGGGCCGGTCTGCCGAAGGTAGGACGTGGGATCCGACGTCATCGCAGGCCTGCCCGGGCTCCGCCGGGTGCACGTGGGCCGCCAGCCGATCGTCGACGCCGCACGCTCGACCGTGGGCTACGAGCTGCTCTTCCGCGGCCACGCCGAGGCCACGACGTCGGGCGCCGAGACCGGCGTCGACCCGGGCGACGCGGCCACCACCGCCGTCATCCTGGCGACGTTCACCGCCTTCGGACTCCGTCAGCTGGTGGGCGGGGGGCTCGGGTTCGTGAACCTCACCCGGCCGTTCTTCGTCGACGACGAAGCCGTCCCGTTCGCACCCGAGGGCACGGTCCTGGAGGTGCTGGAGACCTTCCCGGTCGACGACGAGGTCGCCGCGGGTGTCCGGCGGCTGCGCGAGGCTGGGTTCACGGTCGCGCTGGACGACTTCCTGTGGGACCAGTCCGACCGGATCCGCCTGCTCGACGACGCCACCTACGTCAAGATCAACATCTCCCAGCTGTGCGGGGACGGGCTGGCCGACACCGTCGCGCGGCTGCGGCACCACGACGTGCTGCTCGTCGCCGAACGCGTCGAGACCGCCGAGGACCTGCGCCGGTGCACCGACCTGGGCTTCGAGCTGTTCCAGGGCTACCACCTCCTGCGGCCCGAGACGGTGAGCACGACGGCGCTGGATCCGAGCACGGTCGCCGCGCTCGAGGTGCTCGCCCTGCTCGTCGACCCCGACCTGTCCATCGAGGAGCTCGAGCAGGTCGTCTACCGTGACGCAGCGCTCACGATCCGGGTGCTCCAGGCCGCGAACGCGGCGGCCTCGGGGGCCCGGCGCCGGTTCTCCTCGGTGCGCGAGGCCCTGGTCATGCTCGGCACCCAGCGGCTGAAGTCGTGGGTGATGCTCATGGTCGCCGCGAACGCCGGCGGATCCGACGCGGCCCGGCTCACCGACGCCGTGATCCGCGCCAGGACCTGCGAGCTCCTCGCGGCGGTCGACGACCTGAGGCCGGACGTGGCGTTCACCGCCGGCCTCGTGAGCCGGCTCGACGTGGTGCTGGGGATCCCGTTCGACGTCGTGCTGGAGAGGCTCGGGCTCTCCGGGGAGCTGCGCGAGGCGCTGGTGGCCCGCTCGGGCCCGCTGGGGGCCCTGCTCGGCCTCGTCGAGGACTACCTCGAAGGCTCGCACGGCTGTGGCGACGAGCTGTCCCGCCGGATGGCCGAGGCGCACGTCCAGGCGATCGCCTGGGCCACCGGGACGCTCGCCAGGGCGTGAGCCCGCGGCCGGCCGGCTGTGCTTGACTGCGAGGCGCCCCAGCACCGACGCGAAGGACGCCGTGATGACCCCCTCAGCCGTCAGGATCGAGGCCGACCTGCTGGTGCCCGGTCGAGGCGCACCCGTCACCGACGGCGTCGTGGTGCTGGACGGCGCGCGCATCGCCTATGCCGGACCTGCCGCCGACGCACCGCCGCACGACGGGCCGGTCACCAGGGTGCCCACCGTGATGCCGGGCCTGTGGGACACCCACGCGCACTTCATGGGGGTGCGCGACCTCGACCTCGGCAAGCTCCTGACCGAGCCGCACTCGGTGTCCGTGGCGCGGGCCGTGCGCTCGGCCGCCGACGTGATCCAGGCCGGGTTCACCAGCGTGCGGGAGCTGGGCGGGCACGGCGTCTTCCTGGCCCGCGCGATCGACGAGGGCACCCTGACCGGGCCGACGATCTACGCGGCCGGCTCCATCCTGAGCCCGACCGGCGGCCACGCCGACTTCCACGGGCACTCGCTCGCGACGGTGATGGACTACAGCGCCCACGAGGGCGCCACCCAGCTGTGCGACGGGGTGCCGGACTGCCTGAAGGCAGTCCGCCTCCAGCTGCGCAAGAACGCCCGGGTCATCAAGATCTGCGCCTCAGGCGGCGTGCTCAGCGAGGTGGACCACCCGATCCACCAGCAGTTCTCGGGCGAGGAGCTGCGCGCGATCGTCGAGGAGGCCGGCCGCGCCGAGCGCGTCGTCGCGGCGCACTGCCACGGCAAGCCGGGCATCATGGCCGCCCTGGAGGCCGGCTGCCGCACCATCGAGCACGGCACCTACCTCGACGAGGAGGCCGCGACCGCGATGCGGGAGGCCGGCGCGATCCTGGTCTCGACGCGGGCGATCGTGGCGCGGATGACCCTGATGGTCGACAAGGTGCCGCCGTTCGCCGCGACCAAGATCCGGGCGATCGTCGACCGGCACGCCGAGTCGATGCACGTCGCGCGCGAGGCGGGCGTGACGATCGCGGCCGGGACGGACTTCGCCACCGTCGGCCCCGGCACGCTCGTCCCGCTCGGGCTGGACGGCGAGGAGCTGGGCCACCTGGTCGACGTCGGCTACACCCCGCTGGAGGCGATCGAGGCGGCCACCGCGAGCGCCCCCGCCACCCTCGGACCGCAGGCGCCCCGGTCGGGGCGGCTGGTCGCCGGGTACGACGCCGACGTCATCGCGGTCGACGGCGACCCGACCCTGGACGTCACGATCCTTGCGAACCCGGATCGGGTCACCCACGTCTGGAAGGCCGGGAGCCCGGTCAAGGCGCCTGCGGCCTGAGAGAGGGCGACGGGCGCCCGGACCCCAGGGGTGGGTCCAGGCGCCCGCGCCGTCTGGATGCAGCCTGCGCGGTCGGCTACAGCCCGACCGCCACGAGGGTGCCGTTGCCGAACACGTCCGTGGTGGCGTAGAGCGTCGATCCGCTCACGTCGACGTCGGCCGCGGCCGCGGCCGGCATGAACAGGGTCGCGGTGTGGGACCCGGCCGGGACCTCGAGCACCCCGTCGCCGAAGAGCGACGCGACGTACAGGTTGCCCGAGCCGTCGAAGGCGATCCCGGTGGGCGTCAGCAGCCCCTCGACCCACGGCGCGGCGGCGCCGCTCGCGGGGTCGACCCGGAAGACCGCGCCCCGCGCGCCGAGCACCGGGCTCTCCGGCCCGCCCGGCAGCGAGGAGACGTACACGGCGCCGTCCGGACCGATCGCCACGTCCGTCGGCACCGGCTCGAACGCGTAGGTCAGCCCGGCGCAGGACGGCACGCCGATCGCGCCCGCCTGCTCGGCGGACAGCTGGAGCGGACGCGGCGGGAGCACCGCGAGGGTGGCGATGTGCCCCGTCTTCAGGTCCACGGTCAGCACCGCGTTCGCGCCGGCGTCGGCGACGTACGCCGTGGTCCCGCGCACTGCGACCGCGTACGGGTGGGAGTCCAGCTCGCCGGTGTAGGACGCCGGCGCGCCGAGCGCGCCGAGCTCGGCGACGCAGGCCGGGTTCGCCGCGGCGTCGGCAGCCGAGAGCCCGTAGTGCGACCCGCCGTCGGGGTTCATGGTCGTCTCGTACGCACCGAGCTGGTCGGTGATGGTGGTCACGCGCCCGCGGCTGTCGATCGCCTTGAGCGACCCGGCGAGCGGGCGGGGGTCCTCGGGGCCGGCGCCCTGGCTCTCGAGCAGGTAGGTGGTCGAGCCCTGGTGGTCGGTGCCGGCGACGTCCCAGCCGGGGTTGGCGTAGAGCTGGGTGGTGTCGCGCCCGACCACGGACAGCACGCCGGCGAACTCCTCGGACACGGTCACCGCCTTGCCCGGACCGACCGAGAGGTGGAGCGGGCCGACGAGCCCGCTCGCCAGGACGGTGGGTTCGGCGGGCGGCGGGGCAGCGACGGCGGCCCCGACGGGGGCCAGGACCAGGAGAGCAGTAGCAGCGGCGAAGGCGGAGATCTTCATTGATCGCTCCAGGTGAGGAGAGCCGCGGCCCGGGGTGTGGGCCTTGCCCCCTGTGCCGCTGAAGTTATCACCGGCCTCTACCGTGGGAAATAGCCGACGGGAGGTCGCGGGCATGCCGCGATGCCGGGGCCGGCGACCCCGGCCCCGGCATCGCTCGATCCGCCTGGCCTACCCCTCGTTCGCCTGCGCCCACAGCGGCGCGACGCCGGGCTCCAGGATGCGCGCGTCCGGCAGCTCGTCGAGCCCGGTCTCGGCGCCGCCCGGCGTGTACACGACCACCAGCCGCAGCGGCCGCCAGATCGTGTTGTACGTCGAGTGCAAGGTGTTCGCCGGGATGTAGACGGCGTCGCCCTCGACGATCGGGAACGGCTCGCCGTCCTCGCCGACGGTCTGCACGCCCTCGCCGGAGATCACGTAGATGACCTCCTGCTCGTGGGGGTGCACGTGGGGGGCGTGCCCCTTGCCCGGGTAGACGATCACCTCACCGGTGGTCAGGTCGGCACCCGCGTCGAGGTGCGGGGTCACGAGCCACTTGATGGTGCCCCAGTCGAACGTGCGGGTCGCGACCTCCTCGGGCCGGCGAGCGATCGGGAGCGTGGTCATGTCGAGCCTCCTCGGGCCAGGTGCCAACCCGACCAGGCTGCGACACGGCGAGGCGCGCCGCTAGGCCGCCTGCGGCGAAGTGGCCCGACGACGGGCCGCACGCGGACGTTCCGCCGGACGCTACTCGCAGGCCCGGTCCAGCGGCTGCCAGCTCTGGTCGAGCCACACCGAGGGCGGCTCGCCCGAGCGACCTGCCGCGAGGCAGAAGGTCTCCGTGCTGGCCGAGACGAGGGTCACGTCCACGCCGGCATCGGGCTGCCAGCCGGACCGCACCAGGGCCCCGGGGTCGACCGTGAACCCGCCGTGCAGGTCGTGGAAGGCCTCCTGGGCGGCGCCCGCGGCCCCGAGCGCCTCGCTGATCTCCTGCGCGGACGTCGAAGGCGCCGGGGAGAGGCCCGACTGCCACAGGTCGACACCGACCACGCCGGCCGCCAGGACACCGGTCAGCGCCGTCGTGGCCACCAGGTGGCGCCGGGCGCGGTGCACGCGATGCACGCGGACCTCGCCGGAGCTCGTCGGCGGGCGGCGCTCCGGGGCGCGCGGCGAAGGGACGCCCGCGACGGGCGCGCCGAGGGCGACGGTGGGGTGGGCGGTCTGGGCCACGATCCCCCCTCTCTCCTCGGCTGCTACCCATGAGATCGACCGCGCTACACCCGTGCTTGAGGGGTCCGCCGGTCACGACACGCGGTGGCCGGCTCGGACCACACGTCCGGCCCACACCACGGGCCCTGCGGCGCCCGCCCGGGCCGGGTGAAATCCGCGCACCCGTCTGGCATCCCGGCCGCAGGCCCGGCCAGACTGTCCAGGTCGCCCCCACCCCCCCACGACGCGGGCGACGCGGGCGCTGCGGCGAGCCTGCCCAACGGAACGAGGTGACGTGGACCGACTCACCGGCCCCGGCAGACACCGGGACGACCTTGCCGTCCTCGCCCGCAAGGCCGTGGCCGTCGGAATCGCCTTCTGCGCCCCGGTGCTCCTGGTGATCTGGCTGGCCGGTCGAGGCCAGGACCCCTGGATCCGGTGGGGATACCCGCCCCTGAGCGTCGCGCTCGTCGTCTTCGCGTGGGTGCTGCTGCGGCGGCCGCGGTGGGCGGGTCGCGCCGCGATCGTCACGCTCGTGGCGCTCGAGGTGTGGTGGCTCGCACTGATCGTCGGCCGGACGGCGGCGGCGCCCGATGCCGTGAGCGCCTGGAGCTCGCTGGCCCCGACACCGCTCCTGGACGTGGTGGTGTGCCTGGTCGTCGGCTTCCTGTTCCAGCGCACCCGCACCGCACTGGCCCACGGCGGCGCCTACGCGGTGGCGGTGACCGTGACGCTCGTCTCGGCGCTGGCGCGGGTCCCGGGTGGAGAGGCCTACATCGGTACGGTGCTGCGGTACAGCGTCTACCTCGCCGTGGTCCTCATGCTGCTCCTGGTGCTCTCGCTCGCCAAGGAGCGGGTCGCCGCAGCGCTGGCCGACGCCGCCAGGGCCGACGCGACCGCCTCGCGGATGCGCGACATGGCCTACCTGGACGAGCTCACCGGGATCGCCAACCGGCGCCGGCTGATGGAGGAGCTGGGCCACCAGTCGGGCCTCGTGACCGCTGAACGCCCGGTCTCGGTCGTCTACTTCGACCTCGACCGCTTCAAGCAGCTCAACGACACCCGCGGGCACGAGCTCGGCGACCAGGTGCTGCGGCAGGTCGCCGAGGTCGCCGATCGACTGGTCCGCGACGGCGACCTGCTGGCCCGGCTGGGCGGTGAGGAGTTCGTGGTGGTCACGCCGGACACCGATCGCAGGCGCGCGGTCCAGCTCGCCGAGCGGCTGCGCGAGGCCCTGCCGGTCGAGCTCTCCGTGACGGTGGGAGCCTCGGTCACCGCAAGCTTCGGCGTGACCGAGCTTCGGGCGGGCGAGGACCCCGCTGCCGTCCTGCGCCGGGTCGACACGCTCATGTACCGGGCCAAGGCCGACGGCCGGGACCGCGTCTGCGTCGACCAGCCGGCGGGGACGAGGTCGGGGCGCTAGCCGAACGGCTCGCGCCGGGTTCGGCGGGCGGCTAGCGCGGGTCGAGCGCCCGCGCCGCGGCGCCACGCTGTGCGGGGACCTGCTGGGCGAAGCGCCGGGGCGACAGGTCGACCTCGTCCGCCACGCAGGGCCGTCCGAGGAGGTAGCCCTGGCCGAACCGGCAGCTCAACGCGCGCAGCGCGGCGAGCTGCGCGGGCCGCTCGATCCCCTCGGCGATCGTCGTCGCGCCGATCGCCTCGGCCATGTCCACGATCGCCCGGACGAGGCCCCGGGTCCGCTCGTCCCGGTCGACCTCGTCGACGAACGACTTGTCGATCTTGACGATGTCGATCGGGAACTCAGCGAGGTACGCCAGCGAGGACTGCCCGGTGCCGAAGTCGTCCAGGGCGATGCTCAGACCCATCCCGCGGGCGGCCTCGACCGTCGCGAGCGCGGCCTGCGGGTCCGCGATGATCGCGGTCTCGGTGATCTCGAGGCAGAGGCTGCGCGGGTCCAGGGACGAGGCCGCCACCACCGCGGCGAGCTCGGCCGGGAAGCCCGGGTCGCTCAGCTGGGCGGCGGACACGTTGATGGCCACGCTGGGCGCGGCGTCACGTCCGGTCGCCCACCGCTCCGCCTCCCGGACCGCGAGGTCCAGCACACGGGCGCCCACCACGCCGATGACGCCCGTGCGCTCCGCGAGGGGGATGAACTCGCTCGGCGGGATCGAGCGGCCGGCGGCGTCGGTCCACCGGCACAGCGCCTCCACGCCCACCACGCGCCCGTCCGCGAGGTCGATGACCGGCTGGAAGTGCGCGGTCACACGCCCGGACGCCACGGCACCGCGCAGGGCCCGGGCGAACCTTCGGTCACGCAGGACCAGCTCCGGCGATCGCGGCTGCTGGCGGGCGAACCACGCCACGACCACCCCGACGACGACGAGCAGCGTCATCCGGACCGCCCACTCGCCCACCGGCTGGCCGCCGAGGCGCGCGAGGTCGATCACCCCCGCCACCGGCATCAGCGGCCCCGCCGCGAGCCCTGCCAGCACGGCCAGCGTCGCCGCCGCACCCCGACCCACGAACGCGGCCAGGTAGACGATCGGCAGGTAGTACAGGTGCACCAGCCCGGTGGGTGACCCGTCGGTCCCCGTCCGCCAGACCAGGGCGGTGATGAGCAGCGCGATCAGGGCGACGCCGAGCACCGTCGGCCACGCGCCGGTCGCGAACCCGCCGGCGGTCGGCCGCGATCGCGCGACCGGCGGCGCGATGGTCGGTGGCATGGTGCGGCTCCCGTGGTCGGTCGTGCCTCGTGGGCATCGTCCTCATCGGCAGGGCGCGGTGGTCTCGAAGGCGTCCGCGGGCACGGGCCGCGCGAGCCGGACGCCGCGCGCGGGTCGCACACCGCGGATCCAGGCCTCAGTCCACGGGGTCGCGGACGATCGGGCAGGTCATGCAGTGCCCGCCGCCGCGGCCGCGGCCGAGCTCGGCTCCCACGATGGGCAGCACCTCGACACCCGCCTGCCGCAGCAGGGTGTTGGTGTGCACGTTGCGGTCGTAGGCCATCACCACGCCGGGCGACAGGGCCAGGAGGTTGGCTCCCGAGTCCCACTGGGTGCGCTCGCGCACGTAGACGTTGCCGCCGGTCTCGACCACCCGGAGCCGGTCGAGTCCCAACGCCCCGGCCACCGTGTCGAGGAACGTCCCGGAGTCCTTGCGCAGCTCCACGCCGCCGGGCCGGTCCGAGGGGTAGTACGAGAACGCCTCGATGCCGTGCACGATGTCGGGGTACAGCAGCACGAGGTCCCGGTCGGCGAACGTGAGCACGGTGTCCAGGTGCATGGTGGCGCGCATCTTGGGCAGCGCCGCGACGATCACCCGATCCACGACGTCGTTGTCGAACAGCGCCTTGGCGAGCTGCCCGATGCCCTGGCGCGAGGTCCGCTCGCCCATCCCCACCAGCAGCGTCCGGTGGCCGATCGGCATCACGTCGCCGCCCTCGAGGGTGGCCAGACCCCAGTCGTGGGTCGGGTCACCCCACCACTCGGTGACCTTCCCGGCGAACCGGGGGTGGTACCGGTAGATCGACGTCGTGAGGATCGTCTCCTCGCGTCGCGCCGGCCAGTACAGCGGGTTCAGGCTGACGCCGTCGTGGATCCAGCAGGTGGTGTCGCGGGTGTAGAGCGTGTTGGGCAGCGGAGGGAGCAGGTACTCGTTGGTCCCGGTGGCGTCGGTGACCAGGCGGAGCATGTCGCCGCCCAGCTGCTCGGGGAACTCGTCGGTGGACAGGCCCCCGATCAGGGTCTCGGCGAGCTCCCGGTCCGGCAGGTCGTCGAGGTAGCCACGGACCTCGTCCACCAGTCCCACGCCGACGCGGTTCGGCACCACCTGGTGGTCCAGGATCCACGCCTTCGCCTCTGGCACCGCGACCGTCTCGGTGAGCAGGTCGTGCATCTCGAGCACCTCGACGCCGCGGTCGCGCATCGTGGCCACGAAGTCGGCGTGGTCCCGCTTGGCGTTCTCCACCCACATGACGTCGTCGAAGAGCAGGTCGTTGCAGTTGGTGGGCGTCAAGCGCTCGTGCGACCGGCCGGGCGCGCAGACCAGCACGGTGCGCAGCTGCCCGACCTCGGAGTGGACACCGGGCAGCTCGCCCATCGCACGTCCTCGGGTCTCGACCGGACCTGGCCCATCGACTGTAGCGGGTGGGGGTCGGCGGCGCCCTGGCCGCTCAGCCGTTCTCGGCCTGGAACATCCAGCGCTGCTTCTCGAGCTCCGCGACGATCCCGATGAGCAGGTCCTGCGTGACCGGGTCGGCCTTCTCGGTCTCGTCGATCTGCTGGCGCAACCGGGCGATGACGGCGCTGAGCTGCGCGACGAACCACGAGATCACGTCGTCGTCGGACACCCAGCCCACCGGGTGCTCGGCGATCACCGACTCCTCGGCGACCGTCACGGCCCTGCCGTCCGGGGGGACCCCGATCGCCGCTGCCCGCTCGGCAACGGTGTCCGAGAAGTCGCGGGCCGCCGTCACCACCTCGTCGAGCTGGAGGTGCACGCTGCGGAAGCGCGGGCCGGTCACGTTCCAGTGCGCCTGCTTGGCCACCAGGGACAGGTCGACCAGGTCGGTCAGCACCGCCTGGAGCGCCGCTCCCGTGATCCGCTGCTCGCCCTCGCCCAGGGTTCCTGTGATCTCCACGTCGTCCTCCTCGAACAGGTGACTGATCACCTACGACCGTACGTCGTCGACCGATACCCCGCAGGACCTTCGCGCCCCGACCACGTCCGTGTGAACAGCGTTGCCACCCGCGCGTTGTTCCTGGTCGTCGGCCGCGTCGAGGGCCATAGTTGGCGACGACCGGACACCCGGCCGCCGGAAGGGGAGAGTCGCGGGCACCGCACCCGGAGCCCGTGCGCTCGGCGGACCACGACCCACCGAGGGGCGATGCGACGCACCAGCTGGCTGACGTCTCCGACGCCGCCCAAGACCCTGCGCGACCGTGCGCTCGCTCGGACGGTCACGCTGCATCCGTGGCTCGCCGGGGTGGCGACCGCGGCGGGCCTGGCCGCGTGCTGGGCGCTGGTCTGGGTCACCGGCGGTTCGCAGCGGGCCTTCACCCACACGTTCTACGTGCCGATCGTGTTCGCCGCCGTGCGGTTCGGGCTCCGCGGGACGCTCCTGACCAGCCTCAGCGCCGCGGCGCTTGCCGGACCGCTCATGCCGCTCGACACCGCTTCCCGTGAGCTCCAGGACCCCGCCGGCTGGCTCACCCGCGCGGTGATGTTCTTCGCGGTCGGCACCCTGGTCACCTTCACCCTCGAGGCTCGCCAACGCGCCGCCGAGCGCCAGCTCGCCCGTGACGTGCGCGAGACCCTCGGGGCGGTGAACCTCCGACCGGTGGACAGTGCGCTGGTCCCGCACGTCGAGACGGTGCTCGAGACCGGCCGGTTCCACACGGTCTTCCAGCCGATCTACGCGCTCAGCACCGGCCTGCTGCTCGGGGTGGAGGCCCTGACGCGGGTGGACGTCGCGCCCTACCGGTCCCCGGACCAGTGGTTCGCCGCTGCGCGCGAGATCGGACGCGGCGTCGACCTGGAGATCGCCGCGGTGCGCACCGCCATCGAGACCGCGAGCATCCTCCCCTACGGTGTCGAGCTCGCCGTGAACGCCTCCCCCGCGACGCTGGCGGACCCACGGCTGCTCGAGATCCTCTCCCGGGCCGGACGCCCGATCGTCGTCGAGATCACCGAGCACACCGGGATCGAGGACTACGAGGCGCTCGGCCGGCGGATCGAGGCGCTGCGCAGCATGGGCGCGCGGATCGCGGTGGACGACGCCGGCGCGGGGGTCGCGAGCCTCCAGCACATCGTCCAGCTCGCCCCGCACATCATCAAGCTCGACATCTCGCTGGTCCAGGGCGTCGCGACCAGCCCCCTGCGCCGCGCCCTCGCCGGCTCGTTGATCGAGTTCGCGGAGCAGACCGGCGCCCAGCTGCTGGTCGAGGGCATCGAGGACGCAGAGGACCTCGCCATCTGGACCTCGCTCGGTGCCCACGCAGCCCAGGGGTTCCTCATCGGGCGGCCCTCGGCGCTCCCCGTCCCCGAGATCTCGATGGCGATCGCGCGTGGCGACGGCGGCGGACGCGCGGGCCGACGGGGCTGAGCGGGGTCGACGGGCACGATCGGACTCGGGCCGAGCCACCGTTGGACTCGGGCCGCGGAGCACGCCCGAGCTCGGGCGGCTGCCGTAGCCTCCTCGGGTGAGCACCCCGGAGTGGACGCCACAGCGCCGGATCACCCCGGAGCTCGCGTCGGCGGAGATCGCCCGCCAGTTCCCCGAGCTCGCAGGCCTGCCGGTCCGCCCTTTCGACTCCGGCTGGGACAACGCGGTGCTGGCCGTGGGCGACCGATGGCTCTTCCGCTTCGTCCACCGCGAGATCGCCGTCGACGGCTCGCGTCGCGAGCTCGCGGTGCTCGGCTCGGCGGGCGAGCTACCGCTCCCGGTGCCCCGACCCAGGTTCGTCGGCCGACCGTCCCACGACGTGCCGTTGCCCTTCTGGGGGGCGGAGCTGCTGCCGGGCGTCGGCCTCGCCGAGTCCGGCCTGCCGGTCGAGCACCGCGGGACCGTCGCTGCGGAGCTGGGCGGGTTCCTCCGTGCGCTGCACGACCCTGCCCGGCTCGGCGGGCTCGGTGAGCTTCCCGTCGACCCGCTCGGCCGGGGCGACCCCGCGCGCCAGGCCACCCGGGCCGAGCTGCGCCTGGCGACGATGGCGGCGGAGGGGCCGGACGGCGTCCGCGACCGTGCGGCCGAGCTGCTCGCGCGGTCCGGTCCCCTGCGCCGGGCCGCGGCCCGGCTGGGTCCCGGTGAGGGACGCGTGCTCGTGCACGGCGACCTGCACGCCCGGCACGTCCTGGTGGACGGCGCGCGGCCGTCCGGGGTGATCGACTGGGGCGACACGGCGATCGCCGACCCGGCGGTCGACCTGATGGCTGCCTGGGCGGCCTTCGGCCCGGCCGAACGCGAGGTGTTCTGGTCGGCCTACGGCCCCGCGGGTGCCGACCGACGGCTGCGGGCCCGCGTCACCGCGCTGCACGTGTGCGCGGCACTCGCCTCCCAGGCCGCGGCCGACGGCCAGCAGCTCGTTCTCGCCGAGGCGCTGGGCGGGGTCGAGCGCGCCTGCGACGACCCGACCTGATCAGCCGGTCGGCGTGGACGCGTCAGCCCTGCGGCGAGAGCACGAACCCGGTGCCGCCCTCGGCCGGAGCGGCGTCGAGCTGCTGGTCGGCGAGGAGCGACGCGGTGGTCGGTTCGACGAAGACCCGCGCGCCGTCGGCCTCGATGAGCTGGTCGCCGTCCACCGGCTCGGTGACGAGCGACAGGTCGAACGTGCCCTGCTGGCTCGACTCGGCGATCCGCATCCCGCCCGCGGCTGGCAGGCCGGCACGCTCGGCGAGGTCGTGGACCGCGTGTCGGGCGTTGTCGGTGAGGGTGAGCATGGTCTCTCCTTGGCTTGGGGACGGCGCGCCCGGTCCGGCGTCACCGTGCGGCGCGCTCCGTGCGGCGCACCTGATCGGCACGCGCGGCGTGCCTCGCTGTCCCACCACGGTCACCCGGGAGCGCTGGGAGGACAACCGCACGGTCGCGACCGTCCGCCCAGCGGACCAGGTCCGTGTCACCGATCGGGACGCGTTTGCCCCTCGGAGCGTCGGCGTGGTGGGACCGGCGTGGCTAGGGCGTGCGTCCGTCCTCGGGCGGACGCCGCTCCCCGGGTGGCCGCCCCTCCTCGGACTGGCGGCGCTCCTCCGGTGGGCGCAGGCCCTCGGCGTGGAGCTCGCGCTCGGCGATCACCGCCTCGCCGGGGCCGGTGAACGCCCTGGACCGCTCGATCGCGGACAGGCTCCCGGTGAACAGCCCGGTGTCCCGCCCGCCGTCCACGAGCACGGTCTCCTCGCCGGTGGGCCGCCGACGCCTGGTGGCCGGCAGGTCAGCGGTCGGGGGCAGGGCGCCGACCTCGTCCCCCGCCGGGGCCGCCGGCTCGCGGCCTTCCGGCGACGCGGGCGGCGAGGACTCCCACCGGGTGCGCGGCAGCGCCTCGGGGTGCTCGCGCTGCAGCCACGCGACCAGTCCCTCGCGCACCGCGCAACGCAGGTCCCACAGGGTGGGCGCGTCGGCCGCCGACGCGAGCGCGCGCACCCTCACCCGACCGTCGACGGCGTCGGTCACCTGGAGCACGCCCACCCGGTGGTCCCACAGCTCGCTGGCCTGGAGCAGACGCATCAGCTCGGCGCGCATCCGGCCCACCGGCACGGTCCAGTCCACGTCCAGCTCGACGGTTCCCAGCAGGTCGGCCGCGCGTCGGGTCCAGTTCTCGAACGGGGTCGTGGCGAAGTACGTCGACGGCAGGATGAGACGGCGGTCGTCCCACACGTGCACCACGACGTAGGTCATGGTGATCTCCTCGATCCGGCCCCAGACACCGTCCACCACCACGACGTCGTCGAGCCGGATCGCGTCGGTGAAGGCCAGCTGCATGCCCGCGAACACGTTGGACAGCGACGTCTGCGCCGCCAGCCCGGCGATCACCGAGATCAGGCCGGCCGAGGCCAGCAGCCCGGCGCCCACCGTGCGCGCCTCCTTGAACGTCATCAGCGCCCCGGCGATCGCTGCGACCACCAGGATCAGGACGGTCAGCCGGCGCGCGACGCTGATCTGGGTGCGCACCCGGCGGGCGTGGCGGTCGTCGCTGCCCTCGACCCGGTAGCGGGCCAGCGCGGCGTCCTCGCCGACGAACGCCAGCGCCCCGATCAGCCACGCCCCGGCGAGGATGAGGGCGATCTGGAGGCCGTGCTGGACCCACGTCATCCACCCGGGTCTGGGGTTGTCCGGCGTCGCCACGAGCAGCGCGACCCACAGCAGCACCACGACCAGCACGGTGCGCAGCGGACGCCGCGCCCGCCGCGCGAGGTTGTCGGCGAGCCAGGTGCGGCGCCCGGCGGCCCTGGTGACCGCGGCGAGCACCTCTGCGAGCACGAGGGCGACGATGAGGGCGATGGCCACGCCCAGGACGACCGCGACGCCGCTGGTCACGGCCTGGGGGACGTCGGCTGCAAGGTGTAGCACCGCCCCAGGCTAGGCCCGACCCGCAGAACCGGCAGTGCTGTGCCGCCCGATGGCCCCACCGCGCGCGCTCATGTTGGAAAATGTTTGAACATGCTGGATTCTGTCGAGTAGGATCGCGGCATGACATGGATGGTCACCGGCGGTGCCGGCTACATCGGTTCCCACGTGGTGCACGCCTTCCTCGACGCGGGGATCGACGTGGTCGTGGTCGACGACCTGTCGAGCGGGCACCCCGAGTTCGTCCCCGCACAGGTGCCGTTCGCCAAGGGCACCGTGCTGGACGAGGCGCTGCTCACCGCGACACTGCGCGAGCACGCCTGCGAGGGCGTGGTGCACCTGGCCGGGTTCAAGTACGCCGGGGTCAGCGTCCAGCGCCCCCTGCACACCTACGCCGAGAACGTCTCGGGCACCCTGGCGCTGCTTCGGGCGATGGCCGAGGCGGACGTCGCCAACATCGTCTTCTCCTCCTCCGCCGCGGTCTACGGCACCCCTGACGTCGACCTGGTGACCGAGGACACCCCGACCGCCCCCGAGTCGCCGTACGGCGAGTCGAAGCTGGTGTGCGAGTGGATGATCCGCGACCAGGCGCGCGCGACGGCGAGCGGCCCCGTGCCACTGCGACACACCTCGTTGCGCTACTTCAACGTCGTCGGGTCCGGCCCGGAGCACCTGTACGACTCGAGCCCCCACAACCTGTTCCCCTTGGTGCTCGACGCGCTCGTCGCGGGTCGGACACCGAAGGTGTTCGGCACCGACTACCCCACGCCGGACGGGTCGTGCGTGCGGGACTACGTCCACGTGGCGGACCTGGCCGCGACCCACGTGGCAGCGGCCCGCGCTCTCGCGGCCGGCCGCGACCTGGCCCCGGTGTACAACCTCGGCAGCGGCACGGGCTCCTCCGTGCTGGAGATCATGACCGCGATGGCCGACGGCACGGGCATCGCGTTCAGCCCCGAGATCGCGCCGCGCCGCCCTGGCGACCCGGCGCGGATCGTCGCGTCCGGCGATCTCGCCGCGGCCGACCTGGGATGGACCATGACCCGCGACCTCACCGACATGGTCGCCAGCGCCTGGCACGCGAGGCAGGTCGCCGAGGGGTTGCTGCGCCCCGAGCGCTGAGACCCGCGCCTACCGCGTCACCGGCGCGACCCGCTGCAGATCGGCGAGCCGACCGGCGGCCTGCTCGAGGACGCGCTCGCTGCCCGCGTACACGCCGGACGGCCGCGGCCAGTGCAGCACCACGTCGGTGAACCCGAGCGCCGCCGCGCGCTCGACGCCCTCGACCAGCACGTCCACCGACGCCAGGGAGAACACCGGCGCACCGTCGATGCTGAGGTAGCGGTCCACGTCCCCCGGCGACCTGCCGGCCTCGCGCGCCGCGCGGTCGAACCGCTCGACGAGCCCGGCGAGCCCGGCCCACCAGCGCTCCTGGTCCGCGGCCGCCCCACCCTCGCCCAGCCCCGCGAGCGCGGGCCCGTACGTGCCCCAGCCCTGCCCGTACCTCGCCGCGACGCGCATCGCCCGCGGGCCGTTCGCGGCGACCACGAACGGCACCCGGGGCTGCTGCACGCAGCCCGGCAGCATGCGCGCGCCCCTGGCCCGGTACCACTCGCCCTCGTGGTCCGTGACCGGCTGGCTGAGCAGCCGGTCCATGAGATGGCAGAACTCCGCGAACCGGTCCGCCCGCTCGCCCGCGGTGACGGACGTGCCGAGCACGTCCGCGTCGAACCCGGTCCCGCCGGCGCCCAGGCCCAGCAGCAGCCGCCCGCCGCTGACGTCGTCCAGGCCCATCACGTCCTTGGCGAACGGCACCGGGTGGCGGAAGTTCGGCGAGGCGACCCAGGTGCCCAGCCGGATGCGCTCGGTGACCACGGCCGCCGCGGTCAGCAGCGGCACGGTGGCCAGCCACGGCCCGTCGGCGAGGGAGCGCCAGGCCAGGTGGTCGTAGGTCCACGCGTGGTCGAACCCCCACTCCTCGGCCGCGCGCCAGCGACGCTCCGCGGCCGACCACCGGTCCTCCGGCAGCAGCACGATCCCGATCCGCATCCGGCTCCCTCTCGCGTTCAGTCCCAGCCGAGCTCGTGCAGGCGTTCGTCGTCGATCCCGAAGTGGTGGGCGACCTCGTGCAGGACGGTGACCGCGACCTCCTCGACGACGTCCTCGACACTGTCGCAGATCGCCAGGGTCGGCAGGCGGAAGACCGTGATGCGATCGGGCAGGGAGCCCGCCGCCCACCAGGCGTCCCGCTCGGTGAGGGCGACGCCCTCGTACAACCCGAGCAGGTCCTGCTCCTCCCCGTCGGGCGGGAGGTCCTCGACCAGCACGACGACGTTGTCCATCATGGCGACGAGGTCGTCGGGCAGCAGGTCGAGGGCGTCGCGCACCGCGTCCTCGAACGCCGACCGGGACATCTCGACCACGGCCCCCATCCTGCCTCCAGCGGGGCTCCCGAGTGGCATCCCGAGCGGCTTCCGAGTCGCCCCGGCGCCGCCCGGACGGACCCGCCTTTGGAGATCGTGCACCTAGCCCGTATGATTCCCGAGGTTCTGGGCGTGTCGACGTCCCGGGCGCCCTACCCGGCCCCCATCGTCTAGCGGCCTAGGACCCCGCCCTTTCACGGCGGTAGCACGGGTTCGAATCCCGTTGGGGGTACGAACTACCTGGACCTTGTCCACACAAGGCCCCGTAGCGCAGTTGGTTAGCGCGCCGCCCTGTCACGGCGGAGGTCGCGGGTTCAAGTCCCGTCGGGGTCGCTCGTCGGTCCGGTCACGAGCCGGACCGTGGCTCGGCCACTTAGCTCAGTTGGTAGAGCGTTCGACTGAAAATCGAAAGGTCGGCAGTTCGACCCTGCCAGTGGCCACCACCATCGCCCCGCCCGCGGCTCGCGGAGCGGGGCGTCGTGGTTCCGGGCCGGGTGCGCCCGTACGCCGCCGCGGCGCCGAGGCCGAGGGCGCATCGGACGAAGGGCATGCGTCCGGGCCCCGGTCCGTGGACAATGATCAGAACCGGCGCGCTGGCCCGTCGTCGTCGGCGGCTGCCCAGGACGCACCCGTAGGGCTGCGGAAGGACGTGGTGACGTGAACGGCCGTTCCGAGACCAAGCCGTCGATCGGCGAGCTGGTCTCCCTCCTGTCGGAGAAGACCTCCCAGCTGGTCAAGGACGAGATCCGGCTGGCCAAGGCCGAGATGGCCGACAAGGCCAAGCACGCCGGGGCCGGGGTCGGCATGTTCGTCGGCGCCGGGCTCTTCGCGTTCTTCGCGCTGGCGACGCTCATCGCCTGCGCCGTGCTGGGGCTGGCCAACGCCGTGCCGGCCTGGCTCGCCGCACTGATCGTCGCCGTCGTGCTGCTGCTGATCGCCGGCGTGCTCGGCGCCGTCGGCAAGAAGATGCTCGACGGGGCGTCCGGCCCCGTGCAGGCAGCCGAGAGCATCAAGGCGGACGTCGCCGCCGTGAAGGAGGGACTGGGTCATGAGCGCAGCTGAGGACATCCAGGCCGACATCGTCCGCACCCGCGCCGAGCTCCAGGCCGCGGTCGACGAGCTCTCCGACCGGCTCAACCCCAAGGCGAACGTGCTGCGCGCGCTGGACGAGGCCAAGGTCGCGATGGACGACGTCCGCCGCCGGGTCACCCGCGAGGAGCGCGGTCCGGACGATCCCGAGCCCACCACCACCGGCTGGGTCGTGCTGGGCGCCGGCGCGGCCGCCGCGGCGGCGATCGTCGCCGGCGTCGCGCGCAAGCTGTAGTCAGCCCGCCGTCCACAGGTGTTGCGCGGCGTAGCCGCGCCACGGCCGCCAGCGCTCGGCCGCCCGCAAGGCGGCGGCCGGGTCCAGGCCGCCCAGCCGGCGGCGCAGCACCAGGTCGTGCGCGGGGAACGCGTCGAGGTCTCGCAGGCCGCGCAACGCCACGTAGTCCGCGGTCCACGGTCCGATGCCCGGCAGGGCCAGCAGTGCCCGCCGCGCCGCCGCCACGTCGGCCCCCGGCGTCAGGTCCAGCCCGTCGGCGAGCGCCGCGGCCAGTCCCACCACGGTCCGCGCCCGCGCCTGGGTGAGCCCGATCGCGCGGACCTGCACCACGCCCGCGTCCGCGATCGCCGCCGGCCGCGGGAACACCCGCAGCCCGTCCGGCCCGGGCTCGCCGAGCAGCGCGGCGAGGCGGCCGCCCAGGGTGCGGGCCGCGGCCACGCTCACCTGCTGCCCGAGCACCGTGCGCAGGGCGAGCTCGGCCGGGTCGACGGTCCCGGGCACCCGCAGGTCGGGTCGCGCACGCCACAGGGGCCCGATCGTCGGGTCGTCGGCGAGCGCCGCCCCCGCGGCCGCGTGGTCGGCGTCGAGCCCCACCCACCGGGACACCGCCGCCATCGCGCCGTCGGGCGCGGCCAGGACGGCGGCCGCGCCTGCGCGGGACACCGTCGCGGTCACCCAACCGTCCTCGGTGGGCACCGGACGACGAACCTGCCCGAGGGCGGCGTCCTCGACCCCCGGGATCGCGCGGGCCGCGACGAACGCCCACCACGCGGGGTCGACGCGCGGCACCGCGCCGCGGGTCACGAGCGAGGACGCCTCAGGCGCCCGCGGCCCGGCGCGGTCCGGAGCCCTGCGACCCCGTGCGCGTCCCGGTGCCCCGCGAGGTGGCCGAGCCGTGCGGCCGTGCCTGACGCGAGGCCGTCGAGTGCGATGTCGCGTCGGCCTCGGAGCCGGCCCGCGGCCCCGGCACGCCCATCAGGGCGAGGACCTCGGACTCCAAGAAGCGCCGGTGCCCGCCGAGCGTCCGGATCGCGGAGAGCTTGCCCGAGCGGGCCCACCGGGTCACCGTCTTCGGGTCCACGCGGAACAGCGCCGCGACCTCTGCTGGGGTCAGGAGGGTCTCGTGCTCCCGCGACGGTGTGTCCATGTCCACCCCTCTCGTCGTGGTGGCGGCGTCATCCGGAGGGAAGCGCGGCTTCGTTACCGCTTCGTGACCACGGTACCCGCTCCCGGTCGCCGACGCGTTTCCGCAGGCGGTGTTGCGGGCCGTACGTCCCTGGCGGACCCGAGACAGGCCCGTCAGCCGGGTCGGTCGCAGGAATGGTGCGAGACCCTGTAGCGTTAGCCCAGGAACCAGCACTCCGGGGCCGCACCTGCGAGGTGCCGCCCCGCTGCCATGTGATGAGGGGGTCGATCGCCATGGGGCGCGGCCGTCAGAAGGCGAAGCAGACCAAGGTCGCTCGCGAGCTCAAGTACTCGATCTATGAGCCCAACTACAAGGCTCTCGAGCAGGAGCTGACCTCCCAGCAGCGCCATGACGCCGAGAGCGGTGCCGACGGCTACGGCGACTGGGTCGACGACGAGGACGACGACCAGGACGAGTGAGCCTCAGGCCCGGTAGCTCCCGGTGAGCCGGACCGCCCCTCCGGCGACCCCCTTCGTGCCGCGGACCAGGCCTGCGGCGTCCCCGTCCGCGTCCGCATCCTCGGCGACCTCGCCGAGCACCCACGGCGCCATCCCCGCATCGGCGAGCAGCCGCACCGCGTCGTCGACCGCGTCCTGAGGCAGCACGGCGACCATCCCGACACCCAGGTTGAGGGTGCCCTCCAGGTCCGACCACGGCACCTGACCCAGACGCCGCACCAGGTCGAACACCGGTGGCACGCGCCAGCCCGAGCGGTCGACGGTGGCGACCAGACCCTGGGGCAGCACCCGGGCGAGGTTCGCCGCGAGGCCGCCACCGGTCACGTGGGTCAGTGCGTGCAGCGGCACCGCGTCGGCCAGGTCCAGGCACGCCTTCGTGTAGAGCCTGGTCGGGGTGAGCAGCTCCTCCCCGAGCGTCCGGCCGAGCTCCGGCACGTCCCGCTCGAGCGACCAGCCCGCGACGTCCACCACCCGGCGCACCAGGGAGTACCCGTTGGAGTGCAGGCCGGAGGATGCCATCGCCACGAGGACGTCGCCGGCGCGGACCCGGTCCGGCCCCAGCAGCGCGTCGGCCTCGACCACGCCGGTGGCGGCTCCCGCCACGTCGTACTCGTCCGGCCCCAGCAGGCCCGGGTGCTCGGCCGTCTCGCCGCCCACCAGCGCGGTGCCGGTGAGCGCGCACGCCTCGGCGATGCCCCTGACGATCGCCGCGACCCGCTCGGGCACCACCCGGCCGCACGCGATGTAGTCGGTCATCACCAGGGGCCGGGCGCCGACCACCACGATGTCGTCGACCACCATGCCCACCAGGTCGTGGCCGATCGTGTCGTGCACGTCCATCGCCTGCGCGATCGCGACCTTGGTGCCCACGCCGTCGGTCGAGGTGGCCAGCAGCGGGCGACGGTAGGAGAGCAGCTCGCTGGCGTCGTACAGGCCGGCGAACCCGCCGACCCCGCCGAGCACCTGCGGACCGTGCGTGGCGCGTACCGCGTCCTTCATGAGCTCGACCGCGCGGTCCCCCGCCTCGGTGTCGACGCCGGCCGAGGCGTAGGTGATCGGTTCGCTCACGGCTGCTCCAGGGCCGTGCCACCGCCGACGCCGCCCACCAGCGTCGCCAGGCCGTCGTCGCCGAGCAGCGGCTGGTCGACCAGCGCCGCGCCCAGCCGCTCGGCAGGAGGCAGCGGGATCGGGTAGTCGCCGGTGAAGCACGCCGTGCACAGCCGGGTCGCCGGCTGGCCGGACGCGCCGATCATGCCCTCCAGCGAGATGTAGCCCAGCGAGTCGGCACCGATCGAGCGCCCGACCTCCTCCGCGTTGAGCCCGGTCGCGATGAGCTCGGCGCGGGTGGCGAAGTCGATGCCGTAGAAGCAGGGCCAGCGCACCGGCGGCGACGAGATCCGCACGTGCACCTCGGCGGCGCCCGCCTCGCGGAGCATCCGCACCAGGGCCCGCTGGGTGTTCCCACGCACGATCGAGTCGTCGACCACCACGAGGCGCTTGCCGTGGATGACCTCGCGCAGCGGGTTGAGCTTGAGCCGGATGCCCAGCTGGCGCAGGGTCTGCGAGGGCTGGATGAACGTCCGGCCGACGTAGGCGTTCTTCACCAGGCCCTGGGCATAGGGGATGCCCGACTCGTCGGCATAGCCGATCGCCGCGGGCGTCCCCGACTCCGGCACCGGGATGACCAGGTCGGCCTCGGCGGGGTGCTCGCGGGCCAGCGCACGGCCCATGTCGACCCGGGCCGAGTGCACCGAGCGCCCGTTGATGGTGGTGTCCGGGCGGGCCAGGTACACGTACTCGAACACGCAGCCGGTGGGCTGGGCGGCCGCGAACCGCGAGCTGCGCAGCCCGTCGGAGTCGATCGCGATGAGCTCGCCCGGCTCGACCTCGCGCACCACCGAGGCGCCGACGATGTCCAGCGCCGCGGTCTCGCTGGCCACCACCCAGCCACGCTCCAGGCGGCCGAGCACCAGCGGGCGCACGCCGTGCGGGTCCCGCGCCGCGTACAAGGTGTGCTCGTCCATGAAGACCAGGGAGAACGCCCCGCGCAGCCGGGGCAGCACCTCCAGGGCGGTGGCCTCCAGCGTGTGGTCCGGGTCGCCGGCGAGCAGCGCGGTGATCAGCGCCGTGTCGGTGGTGTTGCCTCGGGCCAGCTCGCCGCGGCGGCGCGAGCCGTACCGCTCGGCGACCAGGTCGATCAGCTCCGCGGTGTTGGTGAGGTTGCCGTTGTGGCCCAGCGCCACGGTGCCACCGGCGGTGGGGCCGAGGGTGGGCTGGGCGTTCTCCCACACCGAGGCCCCGGTGGTGGAGTACCTCGCATGGCCGATGGCCAGGTGCCCGTGCAGGGCGTTGAGCGCGGTCTCGTCGAACACCTGCGAGACCAGGCCCATGTCCTTGTAGACCAGCAGCTGCTCGCCGGTCGAGGTCGCGATGCCGGCCGACTCCTGCCCGCGGTGCTGCAGGGCGTACAGGCCGAAGTAGGTGAGCTTGGCGACCTCCTCGCCGGGGGCCCAGACCCCGAAGACGCCACAGGCGTCCTGGGGGCCCTTCTCGCCGGGGAGCAGGTCGTGGGTCAGTCGTCCGTCAGGCCGCGCCACGGGCACATCGTCGCACACGGCCGCCGGCCGAGCGCCGACGCGCCCGTCCCTCGAACGCCTCGCGCCGGTCTGTCGGACGGCGTCATGCCGCGCCGCCCGGCGGGGCCCGCCTGCTCGTTCCGCAGGCCCCGCCGGGCGCCGTCATCGCCTCAGTCGGCGAGCGCGCAGGCGTGCCCGTCCAGCGCGAAGCCGGTCGGGTCGCCGGGGCCGCTCCGGCCGGAGAGGCCGATCGCGGCGAAGGCCACGCCGTCGTCGATCACCGGGGTGTGCTTCTTGCCGGTGACGCTCACCTGGTCCCCGTGCTGGCGGAGCTTGACGCCGATGCCGGCGAGGTACCGGTCACCGTCGGCGGTCCAGGTCAGCTCCCAGCCCGCGGACAGCGGCTCGGTCACGTGGAGCCGCACCAGGGCCGCGAACGTCCGGTGCTTGCCCACGACCTGGTAGTCGACGGTGCAGTACGCCGGGACGCTGACGCCGGCCAGGATCGGGTCGTGGTCCGAGGCCCGGTACACGCTCGTCGGGTCGGGGTAGGCGCCGTAGTACCCGCGGGCCGACCACTCCGAGGCGTTGATGTCCCACACGTGGGCGCCGGTGAGCCGCTCGGCGAGCGCCGGGCTGGCGAGCACGTGGTCCAGCGAGCCGCGCTCACCGTCGTACGTGTAGGTGTACTCGCCGGTCGCGAGGGTGGGCACGACGTCGGTGTACCCGGCGTCGAGGAACACCTGGACCGGGTCCTCGTGGGCGTAGGAGTTCAGGTCGCCCATGATCGCCACCGAGTCCACCCCGGTGTCCGCGACCAGCTGGTCCGCGAGGTCGCGCACCGCGGTGGCCTGCTCGACGCGCTCGGCGTTGAACTGCCCCTGACCGTCGGCGGGGTCCTCCCCGTCACCGCTCTTGGACTTGAAGTGGTTCGCGATCACGACGAACTCGCCACCGCCGCCCTCGACGGGGTCGAACTCCTGGGCGATCGGCTCGCGCGCGATGTCCCAGACCGTCTCGTCGACGTCCGTGGTCGCCGCCCCGACCGGGCTGACGGCCGCGGGCTTGTAGATGATCGCGTTCATGATCACGTCGGTCTCCGGCGCCCCGTCGCCGTAGAGCGCGGCGGGTGTGGGCACGTACGCCCAGGTCCCCGCGCCTGCGGCGGCGTTGAGGCCGTCGGCCAGGTCCGCGAGCGCCGCGTCGGGCGTGTCGGACCCGAAGTGGATCGCGTTCTCGATCTCCTGCAGGGCCACCACGTCGGCACCCAGGGCATTGATCGCCGCGACGATCTTGGCCTTCTGGATGTCGAACTCGGCCTGGTTCTCGGCGCCGCGGGCGAGCGGGTCGTCGTCGCTGAACGTCGTGAAGTAGTTGTAGACGTTGAACGTGGCCAGGTGCAGGTCGCCGCCCACCTCGCCGGGCGCGGCGGGCCGCGGGCCCAGCGTGGTGAAGGAGGCCTTCTCGTCGGCCGGCGTCGAGGCGTCGATCGGCACGGTCGGCTGCAGACGCCACTCGTCGTACCCGTAGGACAGCACGTACGTGAGGTCGCCGGAGTCCAGCTGGTCGCCCACGCGGACCACGTGGTCGGCCGCCAGGTACGGCTGGGTGGCGGTCGTGACCTGCTGGCTCTTGCCGTCGTCCAGCAGCAGCCGGCGTGCGGCGTTGTCGGCGGCGACGGCGTCGGCCTCGGCGCCCGGCCGGTACTGCTCGGTGCTCTTGACCAGCGGGTCCAGGCCTGCGGACAGCCAGACCGTGCCGTACCGGTCGACCTCGTGCAGCGAGGCGACCAGGTAGTCGTCGGTCGGGTCGACCAGCATGCCCTCGTACTGCTCGCGGTCGGCGCCGGTCACGGTGTCCGGCAGCGGGACGGGCTGCGGCAGCGTGCCCGCACCGGTCACCACGACGCTGGTGCCCGAGCTGGACGCACTGATCTCCGTGAGGCCGTAGTACTCGGTCACCCGGCCGGTCACCTGGACGGCGTCGCCGATGACGGCGTCCGTGGTGCGGTTGCCGAGGTAGACGAACACGCCGTCGCTGGCCCCGGGCGTGGCGTCGGTGGTGCCGCCCGAGCCCTCGGTCTGGACGTAGATGCCGCGGTACCCGCCGGTGCGGTGGTCCGCCGTCACGACCCCGTCGACGACGACGGTGTCGCCGACCATGGGGCTCGTGTCGCCGGTGCCCTGCACCTGCGCGATCGTGGTCGTGGCCTCCGCGGCCTGGGCCGGTACGACGAGTGCCGCGGTGAGCGTCATCGCCCCCACGGCCGCTGTGACGAGGCGTCCGAAACGCCTGTGCACGTGTGTGATCACCAGATCCCCCTCCTGCCCGGCAGCGGGTTCCGCGTCCGGGCGGATAGAGCGAGGACCGGTCGGCCCCCGCGCGCTGCACGCTAGCCCGGTCGGGTGATCGCAAACAGAGGACGACCCGAGCCGTCACGCGAGGTTCGCCGGGTGTTGGCGCAGAGCCTCCACCCCCGCACGACGGCCGGCGCGACCCGGCCGTGGCGACCAGGACGATGGACTACCGTGACCTGCGGCCCACCCCGCGAGCAGGAGTTCGGATGACAGGCACCCACCGCCACACGCCCGGGCACCCCGGTGGCCACGGGCACGGTCACGGCATCGGCGCGGTGAGGCCCGAGGGGTTCGTGTACTCGCGGGCCCCGATGATCGTCTACTGGGAGGTCACGACCGCCTGCGGGCTCGCGTGCCGGCACTGCCGCGCCACCGCGATGCCCGACCCGGCGCCGGGCCAGCTCACCACCGACGAGGGCCTGCGGCTGCTCGACCAGATCACCGGCTTCGGCGACCCGCTGCCGCACGTGGTGCTCACCGGCGGGGACCCCCTGCGGCGGCCGGACCTCGACCTGCTGATCGCCGAGGCCGGGGCGCGCGGGATCGGCGTCTCCCTGGCGCCGGCCGTGACCCCGCTGCTGACCCGCGACCGGCTCGCGCAGGTGCAGCAGGCGGGTGTGCAGGCGATCTCGTTGAGCCTGGACGGCTCCGACGCCGCGCACCACGACGGGGTCCGCGGCGTGGCGGGCACCTTCGACGCGACGGTCCGGGCGCTGGACGACGCCGCGGCCCTCGGGATCCCGGTCCAGGTCAACACCCTGGTGGCGGAGCAGACCGCCGAGGACCTGCCCGCGGTGTTCGAGCTGCTCAAGGGCCACACCCTGATGCGCTGGAGCCTGTTCTTCCTGATCTCCGTGGGACGCGGCGCCCAGCTGACCGAGCTGACGCCGGGCGAGGCCGAGCGCCTCATGCACTGGCTCGACGGCCTGCGCGGCCAGGCGGCCTTCCAGGTCAAGACCGTCGAGGCGATGTCGCACCGCCGGGTCGTGGCCCAGCAGATGCGGCGCGGCGGCATGACCGACGAGCAGATCGAGGCGAGCGTCTTCGGCCGCGGCTTCGGGATCCGGGACGGCAACGGCATCGTGTTCGTCGCCCACGACGGCTCCGTGCACCCGTCCGGGTTCATGCCGTCCGACCTGGGCAACGTCCGCGAGACCAGCCTGGTCGAGATCTACCGCCACCACCCCGACCTCGTGGCGCTGCGCGACGTGTCGCAGTACAAGGGCCGCTGCGGGCGCTGCGAGTACGCCCGGTGGTGCGGCGGTTCCCGCGCGCGGGCGCTCGCCTGGACCGGGGACCCCCTGGAGTCCGACCCGCTGTGCCCGTACCAGCCTCGCGGCCACCGGACCACCGACGCCCTCACCCCGGCCGAGTGAGGCGCGTGAGGTGACTCGGCCGTTCCTCGTCGTCGGCGGCGGCATCACCGGCCTGGCCGCGGCGTTCGAGCTCGCCACCACCGGGCACGGTGTGGTGCTCGTGGAGACCGACCGGCTCGGCGGCCGGATCCGCACCGAACGCGTCGACGGCTTCATGGTCGAGCACGGTCCGGACTCGTTCGTCGCCTACCGCCCGGGGGCGGTGCGGCTCGCCGAAGCCATGGGGATCGGCGACGAGGTGGTGCCCGTGGTCCCCCCGCGGTCGGTGCACCTCCGGGTCGGCGGACGGATGGAGCCGATGCCCGATGGCATGGGCATGGTCCTGCCCACCCGGATCGGCCCGTTCGCCAGGACGCGCATCCTGAGCTGGCCGCAGAAGCTCCGCGCCGTGGCCGACCTGGTGATGCCCCGGGTCCTCGGGGACCAGGACATGGCCATCGGCGCCCTGCTGCGCCGGCGCGTGGGCCCGGGCGTGGTCACGAGGTTCGCCGACCCGCTGGTCGGCGGGATCTACGGCGCGAGCGTGGACGACCTGAGCATCGACGCGGTGCTGCCGATGCTGCGCGACTACGAGCGCAAGCACCGCTCGCTCGTGCTGGCCTCGCTCGCCTCGGGCCACGCGGCGTCCCGACCGGGCGACTCGAAGGGCTCGCCGTTCCGCAGCATGCGCGGCGGGATGGGCCAGCTGGTCGACGCCCTGGTGGCCGAGCTCGAGGCGCGCGACGTGCCGCTGCGGGTCGGGGTGGCCGCCGTGTCGCTGTCGGTAGGCCCGGACGGCACCCGGGTGGGCCTGTCGGACGGCACCGAGCTGGACGTCGCGGGCGTGGTCCTCGCGGGCGGCGCCCCGTCCAGCGCCGGCCTGCTGGCCGACGTCGCGCCCGACGCGGCCCGGACGCTGCGGCAGGTCCG
The DNA here is from genome assembly GCA_020444245.1 of Actinomycetales bacterium. Taxonomy (GTDB): domain Bacteria; phylum Actinomycetota; class Actinomycetes; order Actinomycetales; family Cellulomonadaceae; genus Actinotalea. The sequence continues at coordinate 117,009 of JAHLLI010000002.1, read as the reverse complement.
GTACGGGTCGACCCGCTCGATCCACCTGGGCTACGACGGCGACGCGTTCGACACCCCGCCGACCGGCCACGGATACCTCGAGGCCGGACCGGACCGCGCGCCCGTCACCGGTGTGACCCTCGCGTCGCGCAAGTGGCCGGGCCGCGCACCGGAGGGGACGGTGCTGGTGCGGGCCTTCGTCCCCGACCGGGTGGGGCCCGCGGCACAGCTGGACGACGACGACCTGCTGGACACCGTCACGGCCCACGTGGGCGGCGTGCTCGGCGCCCGGCGCGAGCCCCGGCTGCGGCACCTCGTGCGGTGGAACTCCGCCATGCCGACGTACACCGTCGGGCACAAGGCCAGGGCCGACGCCGTGGCGGCCGCCCTGGCGGGCACCCCGGTGCGGGTCGCCGGCTCGGCCCTCAACGGGGTCGGCGTGCCCGACTGCATCGCCGACGGCCGCCGTGTCGCCTCGGAGCTGGCCACGATGTCGGCCAGCGCGCTGCCCGCCTAGCTGCGGGACTCCACGATCACCGCGACGAGGCCGCCCAGCACCGCTCCCACGGTGACCAGCCCGAGGCCGACCAGCAGCACCGCCGTGAGCCCGCCCGGCTCGTCCGGCCGGAGGGTCGCCAGGCCGAGCCCCAGCGTGACGAGCAGGCCCACCACGGCACCCGCGGCGATGAACGCCCGGTAGCGCGGGACCCGTCGCACCACGCCCGGCACGGCGATCCGCTCGAGCTCGGCGAGGTCCGGGACGTCCTCGTCCCGGTCAGGGTCGGAACTCATGGGCGCCACCCTACGCAGCAGGCCGCCCCCCGCACGGCGGCGGGGGGCGGCCTGCCCGTTCGGTCCTGCGCGGTCAGGTCAGTCCAGGACCACGCACTGCGTGCCGTTGAGCATCACGTTCGCCGGGTCGGCGAGGCCGAACCGCGCGACGCCGACCAGCAGGAAGCTCGCCGACTCACCCGCGGACAGGTCGCGGTTCCAGCGCGGCCCGAGCACCGACACGTGCTCCTGGTGCTGGCGCGCGGTGGCACCGATCGCGTACTGGACGCGCTCGCGCTGGGTCCAGTCCCACGTGAGGTTCCAGCGCTCCACGGCGCTGTCCGAGGTGTTGGTCACCCGGACCCCCGAGAAGAACCGCCACCCGAACCGCAGGGTCTGGTGCTCCACGGTGCACGGCGGCGTGGCGACCTGCACCGTGAACGAGGACGTCGTCCCGGTCGACGGCACGGTGACCGTCACCTCGAGCGGGCCGGGAGCCGTGCGGGTGGGCAGGGTGACGTCCACGCTCGCCCGCCCGACCTCGTCGGTGGTGTCCACCGCGACGGGGTCGATCGTCCCGCGCCCCAGCTCGACGCCGTCCGCGGTGAGCACCACGGTGTCGCCCTGCGCCTCGCCCGCGCTGAACAGCAGCGAGGACAACCCGACGGTGAACGTCGAGCCCGGCAGGTACCCGTCCGCCGGGGCGTCGGGCAGCACGACGCCGACCGCGCGCTGGGCCAGGTCCGGGCTGACCGGGCTCTTCTCGGCCATGTAGGCGACGAACGCCTGCAGGTCGATCTGACCGGTGTCCGTGACGCCGGTACCGGCGGCGAGGGTGGTGAAGTTGTCACCGCCCGCAGCCAGGAACGAGTTGGCGATGACCCGGTAGGTCGCGGCCGGGTCGAGGGGCTGGTCGCCGACCCAGACCTGGGTGACGTGCGAGCCCTTCGCGGCCGTCGGGTCGTAGGTGTACGTGAGCCCCGCGACGCCGAGCTTGAGGAACGGACGGCTGGACCCGTCGGGCTGCCACTGCTCCTCGAGCACGTCGATCACCTGGGCACCGGTGAGGTTCAGGGCGACCAGGGTGTTGGCGAAGGGCTGGACCGCCGCGGCCTCCCGGTAGGTGACGTTGCCGTCCGGGTCGACGGTGGTGTCGCCGGAGGACGCGTACAGCAGGTCCGTGCGCAGACCGCCGGGGTTCATGAACGCGATCTGCCCGCCTGCGGAACCGCCGGCCCACAGCTGCACGTCGGCGACGAAGTTGCCGAGCGTGGACTCGCCCCCGCGGTTCTCCGACGTGCCGTCGGACTGGCGGGCGCGCCTCAGGTCGGCGGTGATGTCACCGAGCGAGGCGTTGCCGGGGCCCTCGGCCGCGGCGACCGCGTCATCCACGATCTGCTGCACGGTCGGGTCCGCCGGGTAGTTGCCGGCCAGCGGAAGGACCTCGGAGGAGTTCGCCGTGACCGTCTTGGCGACGGGGTCCACGAGCAACCGCACGTGGTCGACGTTCACGCCGTAGGACCCGGACTGCACCACCGGCCGGGTCAGGCCGGCAGGCCAGCCGTCGACCGCGATCTGGTGCGCGAACGCCTGGTGGGTGTGACCGGAGAAGATCGCGTCGACGTTCGGGTCCAGGCCCGCGACGATCTGCCCGAAGGTCGAGTCGTCCGTGGAGGCGGACAGGTCCGCGGAGTCCGGGCCTTCGTGGACCAGGGCGACGACGACGTCGGCCTCACCGTTGGCCTCGTCCCCGTCGGACAGTGCGTCGGCCACGGCGTTGACCGAGGTCACCACCGGCTCGACGGTCAGGGTCGAGATCCCCGCCGGGCTGACCAGCTCGGGCAGGTGCGCGGTGACCGCGCCGACGAAGGCGACCCGGATGCCGTCGACGTCCTTGATGACGTACGGGTCGTAGGCGTACGTGCCGGTCGCGTTGTCGACGAGGTTCGCGGCCAGGTAGGGGAAGGCGGCACGCTGGGTGAGGTGGTCGTCGACGTCCACGCGACCCTGGTCGAACTCGTGGTTGCCCAGCGCGGACACGTCGAGGCCCGCCGCGTTCAGGGCGTCGAGCGTCGGGTCGTCGTGCTGGATGAACGACGTGAAGGTCGACGCACCGACGTTGTCCCCGGCGGAGACGAAGAGCGTGTTGGGGTTGGCGGTGCGGAACTGGTCCATGGCCCCCGCGAGGACCGCCGCACCGGCGACGCCGTAGCTCCCGGCCTCGATCCGGCCGTGGAAGTCGTTGATCCCGTACAGGTCGATCGTGACGGGATCGCCGTCAGCGGCCGACGCGGCCGGGGCGACCGCCGCGGTGAGCGCGAGCGCGAGCGCTCCGGCCGAGGCGGCGGGGACGAGGCGCCTGGTTCGGCGCCGGGTGGTGAGCATCAGCACGGACCTCCGTGGCTGCGGCGCACCGTTCGGCGGGCGCCGCTCAGTGGGTGTGGGCGGCGGACCCCGCCCGATCGCACGCTAGACGCGCCGGAGAGCGCGCACCCCGGGTTCGGCGGATCTGTTCAGGGACCGACCACAAGTGTTCGCCCCTCGGTCACCTGCGGTCAGCGGCGACGTGCGGCCTGCAGCGGGAGGAAGGCGGCGAGGTCGGCCCGCTCGCCCGAGGCGTCGACCCTGCCGTCGCCGACCGCGTCGGCCCAGGCGACCCGACCGGTCACCAGGCCCAGCCACGTCACGGGGTCCGTCTCGACCACCGACGGCGGCGTCCCGCGGGTGTGCCGCGGTCCGGGCACCGCCTGCACGGCGCCGTCGGGCGGGACCCGGACCTCGACCGCGTGGCCCGGCGCGAGGTCGGCGAGCTCCTCGAGGCTGAACCGCACGGCGGTGCGCACCACGTCCCGCGGGCAGCCGTCCGGGTCGTCGGCCCAGGCGTGCAGGGCGGCCCGACCCTCGGCGGGGTCGGTACGACGTCGCGGCGGCATCAGCCGAAGCGCGCCGGCAGGGTCTCGTGCGAGGCCCGGTCGAGCTCGGTGACCAGCACCTCGAACTGCCCCTCGACCGCGAGCACCGGCCCGCGCGCGCCCTCAGGGGCGTCCGGGTCGGCGACGTCGTCGGTCACGCCGATCCGCAGCGCGGGCACGCCGCGCGCGGTGCACAGGTCGACGAACCGGACCTCCTCGGTGCGCGGCACCGCGACCACGGCCCGGGCGGTGGACTCGGAGAACAGCGCCTCGAACGGCGTGACGCCGTCCCGGGCGCACAGCTCGTCCAACGAGACCCGCGCGCCGGTGCCGTAGCGCAGGCACGCCTCGGCGAGCGCGACCGCCAGGCCGCCCTCGGACAGGTCGTGCGCGGCGTCCACCAGGGTGTCGCGGGCGGCGTTGACCAGGACCCCGGCCAGCGCCCGCTCGGCCGCGAGGTCCACCGCCGGCGGCCGGCCGCCCAGGTGGGAGTGCACGACGTCGGCCCACGCGGAGCCGTCCAGCTCGCCGCGCGTGGTGCCGAGCAGGTAGATCGCCTGCCCCGGCGCGCGCCAGCCCGACGGCGTGACCCGGTGCACGTCGTCGACCACGCCCAGCACGCCCACCACCGGGGTGGGGTGGATCGAGGCGTCGACCCCGCCGGGCTCGCCGCTGGTGTTGTAGAGCGAGACGTTGCCGCCGGTCACCGGTACCGCCAGGTCCTGGCATGCGTCGGCCAGACCGGTGATCACCTGGACCAGCTGCCACATCGAGTCCGGGTGCTCGGGGGTGCCGATGTTGAGGCAGTCCGTGACGGCCATCGGCCGGGCGCCCACGGTGGCGACGTTGCGGTACGCCTCGGCGAGCGCGAGCTGGGCGCCGGCGTAGGGGTCGAGCTTGGCGTACCGGCCGTTGGCGTCGGTGGACAGCGCCACGCCCAGGCCGGTCGACTCGTCGACCCGCACCACGCCCGCGTCGTCGGGCTGGGACAGCGCGGTGTTGCCCTGCACGAACCGGTCGTACTGGTCGGTGACCCAGGCCTTGGAGGCCAGGTTGGGCGAGGCGAGCAGGGTGAGCAGCGTCGAACGCAGGTCCGCGCCGGTGACCGGTCGGGAGTACCGGGCCCGGCCCCGCTCGTCGGAGATGGAGTCCGCCTGGAGGTCGTCCTGCCAGGACGGGCGCTCGTACGGGCGGTCGTAGACCGGGCTGTCGACCGCGACGGTGCGCGGCTCGACGTCGACGATCCGGTGGCCGTGGTGGTCGATGGTCAGGCGGCCGGTGTCGGTGACCTCGCCGATCACCGCGGTCTCCACGTCCCACTTCGCGGTGATCGCGGTGAACTCCTCGAGGCGGTCCGGGCGGACGATCGCCATCATCCGCTCCTGGGACTCCGACATGAGGATCTCACCGGCGGTCAGGGTCGGGTCGCGCAGCAGGACCTTCTCGAGGTCGACGTGCATCCCGCCGTCACCGGCCGAGGCCATCTCGGACGTCGCACAGGAGATGCCCGCCGCGCCGAGGTCCTGGATGCCCTCGACCACGCCGGCGGCGAACAGCTCCAGGCAGCACTCGATGAGGACCTTCTCCATGAAGGGGTCACCCACCTGCACGCTCGGGCGCTTGGCCGCCTTCGAGTCGTCGAACGTCTCGCTGGCCAGGATCGAGGCGCCGCCGATCCCGTCACCGCCGGTGCGGGCGCCGAACAGGACCACCTTGTTGCCGACCCCGCGCGCGGCGGCGGTCTGCAGCTCGTCGTGCCGCAGCACGCCCAGGCACAGCGCGTTGACCAGCGGGTTGCCCTGGTAGGCCGGGTCGAACACCACCTCGCCGCCGATGTTCGGCAGGCCCAGGCAGTTGCCGTACCCGCCGACCCCCGACACCACGCCGTGCACGACGCGCGCGGTGTCCGGGTGGTCGATCGCACCGAACCGGAGCTGGTCCATCACCGCGACCGGTCGGGCACCCATCGCCATGATGTCGCGCACGATCCCGCCGACCCCGGTGGCCGCGCCCTGGTAGGGCTCGACGAAGCTCGGGTGGTTGTGGGACTCGACCTTGAACGTGACCGCCCAGCCGTCGCCGATGTCGACCACGCCGGCGTTCTCGCCCATGCCGGCCAGCAGGTGCTCGCGCATCTGGTCGCTGGTCTTGGCGCCGAACTGGCGCAGGTGCAGCTTGGAGGACTTGTACGAGCAGTGCTCGGACCACATCACCGAGTACATCGCGAGCTCGGCGGCGGTCGGCCGGCGGCCGAGGAGGTCCACGATGCGCTCGTACTCGTCGGCCTTGAGACCCAGCTCTGCCCACGGCATCGCGAGGTCGGGGGTCGACGCGGCGTCCTCGACGGTGTCCGGCAGGTGCTCGGCGGGCTGCTCAAGGCTGGGCATGGACAGGTGGTCCCCAACGTCGCAGTGGCGCTGACGGGGGTCAGGCTACCCGCGGGCGGGGGCAGGCGACGCCGCGTCCCACGGGGCAGCCGGGTGGTCGAGATCACCCTCGTCGGCGGCCCGGGCTCGCCGTCGAGCCGCTACGGTCGCGGCGTGGGGGGCTCTCAGGGGGGCGGCGCGCCGGACGTCCACGTCACGGAGGTCGACGGCATCCCGGCGGTCTGGACGCCGGTGCCCGGACCGTTCAGCGCAGGGCTGCTGGTCCGGATGGGCCACGCCGACGAGATCCTCGCCCGCCGCGGGCACGCCCACATGCTCGAGCACCTCGCGCTGTTCGGCCTCGGCCGGCCCGGGGAGCACTCCAACGGCCACGTCGACGCCACGACCACGCTGCTGCACGCGACCGGGGAGCCCGAGGACGTCGCGGTCTTCCTCGCCCGTGCAGCGCGCCAGCTGGTCGACCCCCCGGTCGCCCGGCTCGAGGAGGAGAAGGGCGTGCTGCGCGCCGAGAGCTCGAGGCGCCGGGGGCACCCGTTCAGCGAGCTCCAGGTCTGGCGCTGGGGGATGCGCACCTACGGCCTGGAGACCGCCGAGGAGCACGGTCTCGCCGCCATGACCCCGGACTCGGTGCGCGAGTGGTCCCGGCGGTTCGTCGGCCGGCGCAACGCCGTGCTGTGGTTCTCCGGCCCGCCACCGTCCGGCCTGGCCCTGGACCTCCCGGACGGCGAGCGGTTGGCCGCCCCGGACCCGCGTCGCTGTGCGCTGCCCGGCCTGCCGGCGTACTACCGCTCGCAGGCGAGCACCGTCGCCATGCACGGGCTGGTGACCCGCGACTGGCCGGGCCCGGCCCTCGCCTCCGTCGTGCACAGCCGACTGGTCGACGAGCTGCGCACCGCTCGCGCGGCCGCGTACTCGCCGCAGTGCGGGTACCAGCCGATCGACGGCGACGTCGCCGCCGTCCTGACCATGTCGGACTTCGTCGAGGGCCGCGCGACCGAGGTGACCGAGCGGCTGATGTACGTGCTGGCGGACCTGCTGGGACCGCGCAACGGCATCCGGCCCGAGGAGGTCGCCGCGCACCGCGCCAGCGTCCTGCAGGGGATGGAGGCGAACGAGGGCGGCCGGCTCGTGGCCTCCGCGTGGGACCTCCTGCACGGCAAGCCGGTCAAGTCCAGGGAGGAGCTGCGCAGCGGCCTGGACGACCTCACCCCGGAGATGGTGGCCCGGGCCGCGCGGGAGGTGGCCGCCACCCTGCTCGTCCAGGTCCCCGGCGACACCCCGGTGGCGCAGGGGTGGGTCCGGGCACCGGAGTCGACCGCGCTGCCGGTCGCCGGGAGCGCGCACCAGCAGCGCGGTGGACCGGCGGTCCTCACGGTCGGACCCCACGGGGTGTCCCTGGCCGGCGGCCGGTCGACGCTGACGGTCCGGTACGACGACGTCGCGGCGGTGGGCGCGTGGGACGACGGCGGCCGGGTGCTGATCGCCGGGGACGGCGTGCGGCTGCACGTCGAGCCGACGCTGTGGCGGCGCGGCGCCCGGGCGGTCGACTCGGTCGACGCGGCGGCACCCCGCGACAGCGTCGTGCCGCTCGGTACCGGGCCGGCGGAGCAGATCCCCCGACCGCCGTCGCTCCGGGCCCGGCTGGACCGGCCCGGGACCCGCGCGGTCCTCGGAGTGGCACTCCTCGTGGTCGTCGTGATCGTGGCCTTCACGCTCTTGCTGCACGCGTCCGTCTACCTGCTCTGGGCGGTGCTCATCCTCGGTCCGATGGTGTTCTTCTGGGTGCAGCGCGAGCGCAGTCCCTAGGCTCTGTCCATGGCCGACGACGTCCATGGGCACGCCCATCCCACGCACCACGCTCCCGCCAAGCACGACGGCCACGCCGCCAAGCGCAAGCGGTATCCCAAGGACCTCTACGAGCGCGAGCTGTTCCGGCTCCAGGCCGAGCTCGTCTCGCTCCAGGAGTGGGTCCGAGCCGAGGGCAAGCGCGTCGTGGTGATCTTCGAGGGCCGTGACGCCGCTGGCAAGGGCTCCACGATCAAGCGGGTCACCCAGTACCTCAACCCACGCATCGCGCGGATCGCCGCGCTGCCCACCCCGTCGGACCGCGAGCGCACCCAGTGGTACTTCCAGCGCTACGTCGCGCACCTGCCGGCGGCCGGGGAGATCACCCTGTTCGACAGGTCCTGGTACAACCGCGCGGGCGTCGAGCGCGTCATGGGGTACTGCACGGCCGACGAGTACCACCGGTTCCTGCACCAGTGCCCGATCTTCGAGCGGATGCTGGTCGAGGACGGGATCATCCTGCGCAAGTACTGGTTCAGCGTGTCCGACGCGGAGCAGGAGACACGGTTCCGGTCCCGCCTGGAGGACCCGATGCGGCAGTGGAAGCTGTCGCCCACCGACCTGGACTCGATCAGCCGCTGGGAGGAGTACTCCCGCGCCAAGGACCAGATGCTGGTGCACACCGACATCCCCGAGGCACCGTGGTGGGTGGTCGACAGCGACGACAAGCGCGTCTCGCGGCTCAACATGATCCACCACCTGGTGACGAGCATCGACTACGACGAGGTGGTGCGGGTGCCCCTCGAGCTGCCGCGCCGGCCGGCGTCGACCGGGTACCAGCGGCCGCCGCGTGACTCGCAGCGCTACGTGCCCGACCACGCCGCGACGCTGCTGGACTGAGCGCTGGTGCCGCTTGTCGGCGGTCGGGCCTAGCCTCCGGCGCATGGCACAGGTGCACCACGCGATCGACTACGTCGAGATCCCGACGACGGACCTGGGCGCGGCCCGGGCTTTCTACGCGGCCGCCTTCGGCTGGGCGTTCAACGACTACGGGCCCCAGTACGCCGGGATCCGGACCCTCGACGGCGAGGGCGAGGTGGGCGGGCTCAACGCCACCGCGACGCCGAGCCGCGGCGGCCCACTGGTACTGCTCTACTCCGACGACCTCGACGCCACGCTCGCGGCGGTGGTCGCCGCCGGCGGCGAGGTGGTCGCCGGACCCTACGAGTTCCCCGGCGGGCGCAGGTTCCACTTCACCGACCCCTCGGGCGTGGAGCTGGGGGTCTGGGGCTCCGCCTGAGTGCCACGGGTCGTCGGTGACGCGCGACCGAGGGCTCCTCAGCCCGCGGCGGGCACCGTGCGCCCGGCTGCCCAGGCGCGCAGTGAGGCGATCCGCTCGGCCATGACGACCGACAGCGGCCGGGTCGCCTGGATCTCGGCCAGCACGTGGGCGGCGCTCACGTCGCCGCCGTCGGCGTGCGCGGCGTAGCGCGCCGAGACCACCGCGTGCTCGAGCTCGGCGCCGGAGTACCCGGGCGACACCGCGACCAGGGCGTCCAGCTCCGGCTCGCTCAGCGCCAGCCCGCGCCGGGCGGCGTGCACCCGCAGGATGTGCCGCCGCGCGGCGTCGTCGGGCAGGTCCACGAAGAACAGCTCGTCGAACCGCCCCTTGCGCACCAGCTCGGGCGGCAGCGCGGTCACGTCGTTGGCCGTCGCGACGACGAACGCCGCCGAGCGCCGCTCGGACAGCCAGGTCAGCAACGTGCCGAGCACGCGCCGCACCGCGCCCGAGTCGTCGTCCGCCATCGCCTTCTCGACCTCGTCGACCCAGACCACGCACGGCGCCAGGACGTCAGCGGTGGCCAGGGTCTCGCGCAGGATCCGCTCGGACTCCCCGACGTACTTGTTGTGCACCGCGGCGAGGTCCAGGTGCAGCAGGGGCACGCCGAACACCCCGGCGGCCGCTTTGGCCGCCATCGACTTCCCGCAGCCCTGCACGCCCACCAGCAGCACTCCACGTGGCGGCTCGAGGCCCACGCCGCTGCCATCGAACGCAGCGCGGCGCAGCCGGAGCCAGCGCACCAGCGCCGCCATCCCGCCGAGGTCGTCCGCGTCGGGCACGTCGTGCTCGTAGCGGAGCACGCCGCCATGGTTGAGGAGCGCGTACTTCGCCTGCATGACCGCCGGCAGGTCGTCGGCCACGAGGGCACCATCCGCGACCGCGCCGCGCGCCAGGCGCTCGGCCTCCCCCACCGACAGCCCGCCGAGGTTCTCCACCAGCAGCTCGCGGGCCCGGGGGTCCACGAGCACCTGCTGCCCGGCGCGCCGCTCCGCCTCGGCCACCGCGCGGTCCACCGCCGCGGCGCGCTCGGCTCGGTCGGGTACCGCGACCTGGAGCCGCGCGACCAGGTGGTCCAGCTCGGCGGGCACGTCCACCGCGTGGCTGACCAGCACCACCGTGCGCGGCACCTGCCGGTAGCCGAGCGCGACGTCCTTGAGCAACCGCACGTGCATCGGCTCGGTCAGGTACGGGTGGAGGTCCACCAGCACGTACACGCCGCCCAGGTCGGTGGTCCGGATGGTGCGCAGCACGTCGCCGGGATCGGCGTTGAAGGACTGCGGCGGGCCCAGGCGGACGTCGGCGCGCGAGAGCCCTTCGGTCACGGTCCACCGGAACACCGGAAGGTTGCCGGCGCCGCGCGCCGCGGAGAGCACCACACCCATCGCCCGGGCCTCGTCGCGGGTCTCCATCACCACGATCGGCACCCGGGAGCCGAGCAGGGCGGACAGGTCCGCCTCGGACCGCAGGTGGCTCACCGCGCCGCTCCATCCACGTGCGGAACCCTATCGACGCGCACGGCCCCACCGGCGCCCCACGCGGCGAGCGCCACCCCGGACGCACTCCCCCGCAGGGCCATCCACCATCCGGATGGTGCCGGGGCGCCGATCGGGGCTCTGCCGCGTGGGCCGCCTGCCGGTCTCAGCCGAGCCCCCTGGCGACGGCCGGGCCTCCGCACCAGACTGTGACGATGGACCTGCCGGTGCTCCCGCCCGTGCGCCCGATGCTGGCCAAGGCGACGCCCGACATCCCGCCGGGTCAGCACTACGAGCCCAAGTGGGACGGCTTCCGGGCGATCGTGTTCCGGGACGGCGACGAGGTCGAGATCGGCTCGCGCACCACCAAGCCGATCACCCGCTACTTCCCCGAGGTCGTCGCGGCCGTGCTCGCCGAGCTGCCGGACCGGTGCGTGGTCGACGGCGAGATCGTCATCGCGACACCCGACGTGACGGCGCTGGACTTCGAGGCCCTGCTGCAGCGCATCCACCCCGCCGACTCGCGTGTCCAGCTGCTCGCCCGTCAGACGCCGGCGGTGCTGGTCGCCTTCGACCTGCTCGCCCTGGACGACGCCGACCTCACCGCGCTGCCGTACGCCGAGCGTCGCGCCCGCCTCGAGGCCGCCGTGCCGGGCACCGGCCCCGGCGTCTACCGCACGCCGATGACCACGGACCTGGACGAGGCGCGGCGCTGGTTCGAGGTGTTCGAGGGCGCGGGGCTGGACGGCGTGGTGGCCAAGCGCCCGGACCTGACGTACCAGCCGGACAAGCGCGTGATGTCCAAGATCAAGCACGAGCGCACCGCGGACTGCGTGGTCGCCGGCTACCGGACGCACAAGACCGACGACGCGGCGATCGGCTCCCTGCTGCTGGGCCTGTACGACGACGACGGCCGGCTCGCGTCGGTGGGCGTGACCTCGAGCTTCCCGATGGCCGTGCGGCGCGAGCTGTTCGCCGAGCTCCAGCCCCTGGTGGCCGACCCGGACACCCACCCGTGGGCGCCGGCCGCCCAGGACGCGGGCACGCGCACCCCGACGGAGGCGGCGGGCTCACGCTGGAACGCGGGCAAGGACCTGTCCTTCACCCCGCTGCGACCCGAGCGCGTGGTCGAGGTGAAGTACGACCACATGGAGGGCCCGCGCTTCCGCCACACCACGCAGCTGGCGCGCTGGCGCCCCGACCGCGACCCCGAGTCGTGCACCTACGCCCAGCTCGAGCACCCGGTGCGCTTCAACCTCGCGGAGATCCTCGCCACCTGACGCCCGCCGAGATCGGAACTCGATCGGTCAAGTCCTCGCCGATCCGGTTCCAAACGCGCGGAGAGCGAGCCGTCAGGCCTTGGCGCGCTCGGGCTTGGGCTCGGGGCGCGGGGCGCGGCCGCCGGCGCGCTGCTCGCGGTAGTAGGCCCGCGCCTCGTCCTGGCGCTCGGCCTCCGCACCCGACGCGATCGCCGCACGCACCAGCTCCGGGCCGTAGCCGAAGGCGTCGACGAGGTCCTGCGCGTGCGGGCGCAGCCGCTCGAGCAGCCGGTCGACGTAGGAGCCGACCACCCGCGCCCGCCCGGCCGACAGGCGCCCGTGGATGAGGTACCAGGCCAGGTTCCGCTCGATCAGGGTCAGCCCGAACAGGTCGCGTAGCCAGGTCAGCACCTGCCGGGTGCCCTCGTCGTCGACCTTGGACAGCCCCGCGGTGAACGCCTCCCACTGGAGCAGGTCGGCGTGGGCGCGGGCGGCCTCGACCATCTGGTGCTGGTGCGCGTCCAGCAGCCGCGCGGCTTCGGCGCGCGAGGCCTTGCCGGCCGGCCGCAGGGCGCCGGCGAGCTCGGCGACCATGGTCTCGACGCGGTCGGTGAGCAGCTCCCGCTGGGCCTCGGTCGACCGCATCTGCCCCACCGACCGCCGCACGTCGCCACCGTCGGCGAGGGTCTGCACCACCCGGGTCAGCGGGGTGCGGTGCAGCGCGACGTCGGCGGCCCGCTCGGCGACCAGGCGCGCCATGGTGCCCGCGTCGATGTGCGCCAGGTCCTTGGCGACGTCGGACAGCAGCCGCTTGGCCACCAGCTGGAGCAGCACGGTGTTGTCGCCCTCGAACGTCACGTAGACGTCCAGGTCGTCGCGCAGCGAGGTGAGCCGGTTCTCGGTGAGGTACCCGGCGCCGCCGCACGCCTCGCGGGCGGCCTGCAGGGTGTCCATCGCGTGCCAGGACGAGGCGGGCTTGAGCGCCGCGGCGATGGTCTCCAGGTCCTGACGGTCGGTGTCGGAGTCCGCCCGCCCGGAGAACACGTCGTCGAACGTGGCCAGCAGGCGCTCGTGGGCGAACGCCTGCGCGTAGGTCTGGGCCAGGCGCGGCAGCAGACGACGCTGGTGCTCCTGGCGGTCGAGGAGCACGACCTCGTCGGTGTCGGAGGCACCGGTGAACTGGCGGCGCTGGTTGCCGTAGGTCACCGCGATCTTGAGCGCCAGCTTGCTCGCGTTGACGGCGGCGCCGTCCAGTGACACCCGGCCCTGCACCAGGGTGGACAGCATGGTGAAGAACCGGCGACCGGGGCTGGCGATCGGCGAGCTGTAGGTGCCGTCCTCGGCGACGTCGCCGTAGCGGTTGAGCAGGTTGGCCCTCGGCACCCGGACGTGGTCGAAGTGCAGCCGGCCGTTGTCGATGCCGTTCAGCCCGCCCTTGAGCCCGTCGTCCTCGCCGCCGACGCCGGGGAGGAACTCCCCGGTCTGCGGGTCGCGGATCGGCACGTAGAGGGCGTGCACGCCGTGGTTGACCGGGTCCTCGCCGGGCGCGGAGGTGACGAGCTGGGCGAACACCACGGCGGCGTGCCCGTGCAGCGCGGCGTTGCCGAGGTAGTCCTTCCAGGCGGCGCGGAACGGCGTGTGCAGCACGAACTCCTGGGTGTCCGGGTCATAGGTGGCGGTGGTCGCGATGGACGCCACGTCCGAGCCGTGGCCGGTCTCGGTCATCGCGAACACGCCGGGCACGTCCAGCGACATCGCGCCGGGCAGCAGCCGGGCGTGGTGGTCGGCGGTACCCAGGTGCAGGATCGCCGAGGCGAACAGCCCCCACTGCACGCCGGACTTGATCTGCAGCGACGGGTCCGCGGCGACGAGCTCCTCGAACCGGGCGAGCGACCCGCCGTGGTCGTCGGCACCGCCGAGCTCGGCCGGGAAGGCGCGCAGCACCTCGCCCTCGGACACCAGCAGCCGCAGCTGGCCCAGGACGCGCTCGCGGTGCTCGGCCAGCGGCAGGCCTTCGACCTTGTGGAACCGGGGGTCGGCGAGGAGCTCACGGGTGGCCTTGCGCAGGTCGCCCCAGCGGCCCAGCAGCACGTGCTCGAGCGCGGCGACGTCGACGGTCGGCTCGGCAGCCGTGGCGACCGGACGGGGTGAGGTGACGGTGGTCATGACTGCTCCTCGTCGGCGGGGATGCCCGGGGGCTGCGGTGCCGCCCCGGGCAGAGAACGGGTGAGGGCGCTCACGGGCCCGGTCCACAACCAGGCCGTGACACGTTCGGCGAGCCCGGTGCGCGCGGGGGCGTCGCCGTCGCCGCGGTGGGCCAGCCACCACTCACCGGCACCACGCACGAACCCGACGGCCCCGCTGCCCCACAGGTCGGCCATCGCGGCGGACTCGCCGTCGTCCGCGCCGGCCAGCAGGCGGGCGAAGGGCCGCGCCACGAGCATCGCGACGGCATCCATGAAGTGCCCGAGCGGGGCGGAGGCGTTCTCGCTGACGGGGCGGGTGACGAACCAGTAGACGTTGGGCGAACCCTCGATCATCGCGAGGTAGGCGTCGATCATCGCGCGCAGCGCGTCCCGTGGTGTCGCGGCCTCCCGGCCGGCGGCGTCCAACGCAGCGTTGAGGTCCTCGACCACCGCGGCGCCGACGGCGGCCTGGAGCCCGGGCTTGTCCACGAAGTATCGGTAGACGATCGACTTGGACGTGCCGGCGGACTGGGCGATCTCCTCCATGGACGCGTCCGGGCCCAGATGGTGGACCGCCCGCCTGGCGGCACGGACCAGCTCGGAGCGCCGCGCGGAGCGGTGCTCGGCCCACCGGGTGGAACGCCCGTCCGGGGCCGACCCGTCGCTACCCCGGGGGGCATCTCCGGGGCTGGACGAGGCCGTCGGCGTCGGTCGACTCACAGTACCGACGGTATCAAGTACTTTGGGTTCCGGGCACCCCGGGACGTCATGGGAGCGGTCCCATCCCGGGACTGCAACCGCTTGCAATTGTTATCGAACCGTGGCCTGTCCGCCTTGCCGTCGCCCTGACCCAGGGCAATGATCGAGAGCGTTCACCCCCGGGCGGCGTTGCCCGCGTCGGGACGACGAGGTCAGACGAGGAGAGAACATGAGGTCAATGGGACGCCGGCGCGTAATGCTCGCCGGCTCCGCCGTGGCCGCGGCAGGTCTGCTGCTCACGGCGTGTTCGAGCGGCACCAGCACGCCCAGCGACAGCGGCTCGAGCGGCTCGAGCAGCGCCTCGGTGGCCGCCGGGTGCGAGGCATACGCGGACTACATGGGGCACGACGGAACGACGGTGACGATCTTCGCGTCGATCCTGAGCCCGGAGTCCGACTCGCTCGAGGCGTCGTGGGCCGAGTTCAGCAAGTGCACCGGCATCACGATCCAGTACGAGGGCTCGAACGAGTTCGAGTCCCAGCTGCCGGTCCGGGTCCAGGGTGGTCAGGCACCTGACCTGGCGATGATCCCGCAGCCGGGCCTCGTCGCCCGGATGGCGCCGAACGCCGTGCCGGCCCCGCAGGCCGTGGCCGACAACGTCGACAAGTACTGGGCAGCCGGCTGGAAGGACTACGCCACGGTCGACGGCAAGTTCTACGGCGCGCCCCTGAGCGCGAACGCCAAGTCGATGGTCTGGTACTCGCCGAAGATGTTCGCCGACAAGGGCTACACCGTCCCGGAGACCTGGGACGACATGATGAAGCTGTCGGACACCATCGCCAACAACGGTGACGGCGTGAAGCCCTGGTGCGGCGGCATCGGTTCCGGCACGGCCACCGGCTGGCCGGCCACCGACTGGCTCGAGGAGATCGTCATGCGGTCCGCCGGGCCGGACGTCTACGACCAGTGGGTCAGCCACGACGTGAAGTTCGACTCCCCGGAGATCAAGGACGCCATGGGCATCCTCGAGAAGTGGATGAAGAACCCCGACTACGTCAACGGTGGCCACGGTGACGTCGCCTCCATCGCGACGACGACCTTCCAGGACGCCGGTCTGCCGATCCTCCAGGGCCAGTGCTACATGCTGCAGCAGGCGTCCTTCTACGCCGCTCAGTGGCCCGAGGGCACCAAGGTCGGCCCGGACGGCGACGTGTGGGCCTTCTTCCTGCCGGTCATGAACGACAAGTTCGGCAAGCCGGTCGAGGGTGGCGGCGAGTTCGACGTCGCGTTCTCCGACCGTCCCGAGGTCCAGGCCGTGCAGACCTACCTCTCGACCCCGGAGTGGGCGACGAGCCGGATCAAGCAGGCCAGCGGCTGGGTGTCGGCGAACAACGGCGTGGACCCGTCGGTCTACTCCGCGCCGATCGACAAGTTCTCGGCCGAGATGCTGACCGACCCGGACGCGACGTTCAAGTTCGACGCGTCCGACCTGATGCCCTCCGCCGTCGGTTCGGGTGCCGAGTGGACCCAGTTCACCAACTGGTTCGCCGGCAGCACGAGCACGGACGACATGCTGAAGGCGATCGACGCAGCCTGGCCGACCAGCTGATCGGCTGACGGCCTAGCGTAGAAGACGCCCGGGCCCGGTTCGCCGGGCCCGGGCGTCTGTGCTAGTGCTATACCGGACACCAGCCCCGCCGGGGTGCAGCGCCGCGCCTCGAGGCCCTAAGGAGGGACGCGTGTCAGACCTCATCAGCTCCCCTGTGCTCACCCCCGGAGGGTTGCCATGAGCCACAGCCAGACCACGCTGCCGACGAGCAGCCGAGCACCCCTCGAACAGCTGTCGGTGCGGGACACCCGCTCGAACCGACGGGCCCTGATCCTCACACTGATCGCGCTCGGCGTGATCGTCGTCCTGTCCGTACTGGGCGCGACCGGTGTCCTCTCGATCCCGGTCTTCACACAGCCCGACAGCCTCGCCGCCGCCTCGCTGTGGAAGCTCAGCGGTGGCGCGCTCGCGATCCTCGTCGTGGCCGCGGTGCTGATGATCGTGTTCTTCATCGCCGGGCTTGCCTCAGGGCGGGTGTCACGGCCGGTCGGCATCGTGGTGTTCCTCGGCCCGGCCGCACTGTTCATGCTCGTCGGCCTGGTCATCCCGGCGATCCGGACCTTCCTGCTCAGCTTCTACGACGCGGCCGGGAAGACGGCGGTCGGGGCGGACAACTACGTCTGGGCGTTCACCAACCCGACGATGCGCGTGGTGCTCATCAACACGGTGCTCTGGATCGTCCTCGCCCCGACGTTCGCGACCGCGTTCGGTCTGGTCCTCGCACTGCTCTCGGACCGGATGCGGGCGCGTAGCGAGAAGGCCACCAAGTCGTTGATCTTCCTGCCGATGGCGATCTCGTTCGTCGGTGCGAGCGTCATCTGGAAGTTCGTCTACCAGTACAACGAACCGAACCAGCCACAGATCGGCCTGCTCTCGCAGGTGGCGATCTGGCTCGGCTGGAAGGACCCGCCCAACTGGCTGCTCAACACCCCCCTGAACACCTTCATGCTCATCGTGATCATGATCTGGGTCCAGACCGGCTTCGCCATGGTGGTCCTGTCCGCGGCCATCAAGGCGATCCCCAACGACGTCCTCGAGGCTGCGGCGCTGGACGGTGCGACCGGGTGGCAGATGTTCGTGCGGGTCACCATCCCGATGATCCGCGGCACGCTCATCGTGGTCTTCACCACGATCCTCATAGCCGTGCTGAAGATCTTCGACATCGTCGCCACGATGACGGGCGGCAACTTCAACACGAGCGTGCTGTCGTACGAGATGTACCGCCAGACATTCGTCCAAGGCGATCAGGGACATGGCTCCGCGCTCGCGGTCATCCTGTTCGTCGGCGTCGTGCCGGTGCTGATCTACAACATCCTCCAGCTGCGGAAGGAGCGTGCGACCCGATGAGTACTGTCGAAAGCCAGCAGACCCTCAAGGTCAACGCGCCGCACGTCACCTCCGACACCGGCACCAAGGTCCGCCAGACGCTCAGCAGCCGCATCGCGTCGCTGCTCGTCGTGCTCCTCACCGTGGTGTGGACCATCCCCACCTTCGGGCTCCTCGTCACGTCGCTGCGGCCCCAGGCCGACGTCGGGACCTCGGGTTGGTGGACGGTCTTCACCAACCCGAGCTTCACCCTGGAGAACTACCAGACGGTGCTGTTCTCGGGCGGCTACAACGTCCAGGGCGGGTTGATCCCGTACTTCGTCAACTCCCTCGTGGTGTCGATCCCCGGCACGCTGTTCCCGCTCGCTCTGGCCACCATGGCGGCCTACGCGCTGGCATGGATCCCGTTCCGGGGCAGCAACGCGCTGTTCTTCTTCGTGTTCGGCCTGCAGGTCGTGCCGATCCAGCTCGCGCTGGTGCCGCTGCTGCGCTTCCTCAACACCGGCGTGCACATCGGGTCCGTGCCGGTGTTCCCGGCGCTGGGGGTCACCGGGCACTTCGCGTCGTTGTGGATCACGCACACGATGTTCGCGATGCCGCTGGCGATCTTCCTGCTGCACAACTTCATGGTCCAGCTGCCGCGGGACCTCATGGAGGCGGCGAGGGTGGACGGGGCGAACTCGTTCCTCATCTTCCGCAAGATCGTGCTGCCGCTGACCGCCCCGTCGATCGCCTCGTTCGCGATCTTCCAGTTCCTGTGGGTGTGGAACGACCTGCTGGTCTCGCTGACGTTCGTCGGCGCAGGCAAGGACACCGTCTCGCCGCTGACGACACGATTGCAGGCCCTGGTCGGGAACTTCGGCTCGCACTGGGAGCTGCTCGCACCGTCGGCCTTCGTGGCGATCGTGGTGCCGCTGATCGTGTTCTTCGCGCTCCAGAGGTACTTCGTCCGAGGGTTGTTGGCCGGCTCGGTCAAGGGTTGACCCTGCGGGCCGAGCCCGCACAGCAGACCCGGAGGGGCGTCGCGACCAGCGGCGCCCCTCCGGCGTCTCCGGCGTGCGTCGCACCGGCCTCACCCCCCCTGCGCGGTACCGCAAGTATCAGGTACTGTGGGTCGCAGGCATTATCAGGTGGCAATCCCGGGGTCCAGAGTCGGACGTCCCGGCACAGGGAGGTTCCATGGCCGCAGCCCAGCGACGCCCCGTCGTCGTCGGAGGAAATCGCACACCGTTCGCCCGCGCCGGCGGCGCCTACGCGCGGTCGTCGAACCGCGACCTGCTGACCGCGGCACTCGACGGGCTGGTCGCGCGGTTCGGGCTCGCCGGGGAACGCCTCGGGGAGGTGGCCGCGGGCGCGGTGCTCAAGCACAGCCGGGACTTCAACCTCACCCGGGAGTCGGTGCTGGGCTCGGCCCTGGCCAACGACACCCCCGCCTACGACGTGCAGATGGCCTGCGCGACCGGCATGGAGACGGTGATGTCCCTGTCGGACAAGATCCGCCTCGGTCGGGTGGATGTCGCGGTGGCCGGCGGCGTGGACTCCGCGTCCGACGCGCCCATCGTGGTCTCCGAGCCGATGCGTGCCGCGCTGCTCGAGCTGAACCGGGCGAAGACCACGTCGGCCAAGCTCAAGGCGCTCGCCAAGATCCGTCCCTCACACCTGTCCCCCGTCGCCCCGGACGTCGCCGAGCCGCGCACCGGGCTGTCGATGGGCGAGCACCAGGCCCTGACCACCGCCCAGTGGGGCATCTCGCGCGAGGACCAGGACGCGCTCGCCCTGGCCAGCCACCAGCGCCTCGCCGCGGCGTACGAGGACGGGTTCTTCGACGACCTCATCACGCCGTACCGCGGCCTGGTCCGTGACGCCAACCTGCGCCCGGACACCTCGATGGAGAAGCTCGGCGCGCTCAAGCCGGTGTTCGGCAAGCGCCTGGACACCCCCGCGACGATGACCGCCGGCAACTCCACGCCGCTCACCGACGGCGCGGCCACCGTGCTGCTGGCCGACCAGGCGTGGGCGGCCGCCCGCGGGCTCCCGGCGCTGGCCGAGGTGGTCGACGCCGAGGCCGGTGCTGTCGACTTCGTGCACGGCAAGGACGGGCTGCTCATGGCGCCGGCCTTCGCGGTGCCGCGCCTGCTGGCCCGGCACGGCATGAAGCTCGGCGACTTCGAGATCGTCGAGATCCACGAGGCCTTCGCGTCCACCGTGCTCGCCACCCTCAAGGCGTGGGAGGACGAGGACTTCGGCCGCGACCGGCTGGGCCTGGACGGCGCGTTCGGGTCGGTGGACCGCGACCGGCTCAACGTGCACGGCTCGTCACTCGCCGCCGGGCACCCGTTCGCCGCGACCGGCGGACGGATCGTGGCCACCGCCGCCAAGGAGCTCGCGCGCCGCGGGTCCGGGGCGCGCGGCCTGGTGTCGGTGTGCGCCGCGGGCGGTCAGGGCGTCGTGGCGATCCTGGAGGCGGTGTGAGCGACAAGTACCTCGAGCTGGTCAACTCCGGCACCACCGGGCAGCTCGCCAAGAAGCTCGGCCTGCCGCGTCCCGCCCGGCTGCGTCGGCACCGGCCCGGCGACCCGTTGCTCCGCGGCCCGGTCCTGGTGGTCGCGGACGCCCACGCCGGAGAGGACGCCGACGCGCTCGCCGCGGCGCTCCTCGACTGGGACCTGGACGTGCGCCGCGACCCCGGGGAGGACACGAGGTGGGGTGCCGTCGTGGTCGCACTGACCGGCGTCGGCTCCCCGACCGACCTGTCCGCGCCGATGCTCGCGCTGGGCTCGGTGCTCAGGAAGCTGGTGAGCGGCGGGCGCGTCGTGACCTTGTCACGCAGCGCGACCGGGGATCTGTCCCCCGAGGTCGCCGCCGCTCGGCAAGGCGTGGAGGGCGCGCTGCGCTCACTCGCCAAGGAGCTGCGTGGCGGGTCGACCGGCAACGGCATCCAGCTCGCGGACGCGGTCGGGGTCGCCGACCCGTCGGCGCTCGCCGCACTGCGCTTCTTCCTCTCGGCGAGGTCGGCCTTCGTGGACGGCCAGCTGTTGACGGTGAGCGGGCCGGGCCACGCGTCCCGCAGACCCGACGCTGACGACCACGCGACCGTCGAGCTCCCGCTGGCAGGCAAGGTCGCCCTGGTGACGGGCGCGGCACGCGGCATCGGCGCGGACATCGCCCGGACCCTGGCGCGTGACGGCGCACGTCTGCTGCTGGTCGACGTGCCCACCGCCGGACAGGGGCTGACCGAGGTCGCCATCGAGGTCGGCGGCACCGCACTGCAGCTCGACCTGACCGACTCCGAGGCGCCACAGCGCCTCGTCGACCTCGTGCGCGCCCGGTACGGCCGCCTGGACGTCGTCGTGCACAACGCCGGGATCACCCGCGACAAGCTGCTGGCCAACATGACGGCCGACCGGTGGGACTCGGTGATCCAGGTGAACGTCATGGCCCCGCTGCGCCTCACTCCGACTCTGGCCGACGCGGGCGTGCTCGCGCTCGACGCGCGCGTGGTGTGCCTGGCGTCGACCAGCGGCATCGCCGGCAACCGCGGCCAGACCAACTACGCCGCCTCCAAGGCCGGCGTGATCGGCATGGTGCGCGCGCAGGCCCACCAGTTCGGGTCGGAGGCGACCGTCAACGCCGTCGCTCCCGGGTTCATCGAGACCGAGATGACCGCCCGGATCCCGGCCGCGACCCGTCAGATCGCCCGGCGGCTGAACTCCCTGCAGCAGGGCGGCCTGCCGGTCGACGTCGCCGAGGCGATCGCGTTCCTGGCCTCGCCGGACGCCGGTGGGATCACCGGCCAGGTCCTGCGGGTCTGCGGGCAGAACATGGTGGGCGCGTGAGCGGCCCCGGGGTGAGCCCAGGCGGGGCCGGTGAGCCGTCGGCCCCGGTCGAGCTCGCCGAGGTCCCACCGCTGGGCGCCTCGCTGCGCCGCGGCGTGCGCTCTTCCGCGACCGCCGCGGTGCGGCGCGACCGGAGCCTGACGCCGTTCGACCTGCCGGACGTCCGGCTGGCCGCGCGAGGGCTGACGACCGACCCGGTGTGCCTGACCGACTACCAGCACCTGGTGGGCGCCACCGCGTCGGACGACCTGCCGGCCGGGTTCGTGCACGTGCTCGCGTTCCCACTGACCACCGCACTCATGGTGCGCGACGACTTCCCGCTGCCGCTGCTGGGCATGGTGCACCTGGCCAACACGGTCACCCAGCACCGCCCGGTGCGGCTGGGCGAGGCACTGGACGTCGAGGTGCACGCCGAACGGCTCTCGGCGCACCACCGCGGGGTGAGCGTCGACCTGGTCGCCGAGGTGGCCGTGGCCGGTGAACCGGTGTGGCGCGGGGTCTCGACGTACCTGGCCAAGGGCTACTCGCTGGCCGGTGAGTCCGCCGAGCGCGCCGACCGGCCCGAGTGGCTCGCCCCGACCCCGACGGGCGTGTGGCGGCTGCCCGCCGACCTCGGTCGCCGCTACGCCGCCGTGTCCGGGGACCACAACCCGATCCACACCCAGGTGCTCGCGGCGAAGGCGTTCGGCTTCCCGCGCACCATCGCGCACGGGATGTACACCGCCGCGCGGGCGCTCGCGGAGATCGGCGCGCCCAGCGCGTTCACCTGGACCGCGGAGTTCTTCGCCCCGCTGACCCTGCCCGGCACGGCCTCGGTCGCGATCGCCAAGGACGGCGACGGCGGGACGCTGGACGCCTGGGGCAAGCGCCACCACCTGCACGTCGAGGTCACACCCGCCTGAGCGCCGCGCCGACCCCCGGCAGTCGGCGCGAGCCCGGCGCACCGGGCGTCGGAGCAGGGCCCTAGGGTCGGGCCATGGCCGATGACGTGCAGCCGGAGGTGGTCCGCGAGCCGTTCACGGGCGCGCTCGAGGTCGAGGGGGACTACGAGCTGCTGGCCTTCGACGGCATCGACCTGTCCGGGCAGGACGGCCGCGAGAGCCGGTTCGTGGAGTGCGCACTGACCGGCTGCACCCTCGACGAGACCCGGCTGGACGAGTCGCACCTGGTCGAGACCACGATCGCCGCGGCGCGCGGCACGACGGTGCACCTGCGCGACGGCTCGTGGCGCCAGGTCACCTGGGTCGACTGCCGGCTCGGCGCCCTGCTGGCCACCGGAGCGCGGCTGGACGGCGTCACCGTCCGCGGGGGCAAGATCGACTTCCTCGCGCTGGCCGGCGCGACCGTGCACGAGCTGCGCCTGGAGGGCGTGTGGATCGGTGAGCTCGGCCTGGGTGGCGCGACCGTTCGGCGGCTGACGCTCGTGGACTGCCGGGTGGACCGGATCGACGCCGCGGGAGCCACGCTGCGCGAGTGCGACCTGCGCGGCGGCGAGATCGCCGTGGTCGACGGGATCGCCGGTCTGGCGGGCGCCACGATCAACGAGGACCAGGCGGTGGCGCTCGCCCCGGCGCTCGCGGCGGCGCTGCGGATCAGGGTCCAGTAGCGGCGATCACCAGGCTGCGGCCGCGAGCACCCGCGCTGCCACCTCGTCGAGGTCGCCGGGGCCCTCCACCACCGCGTCGTCGAGCGCGACCCGATCGAGGACCTGCTCGAGCTCGACGGTGCGCGCGAGCTCCCAGTCCACGCGCCCACGCGCCCGTGCCGTGATCCGTGCCAGCCGCTCGGTCTCGGGCACGCGCAGCCGCACCACCCGCACGTCGGCGCCGTCGAAGGCGCGCTCGTACTCCTCGCGGTCGCCCGGGTCCTCGACCACCCGTGGCAGCACGACGTGGCGCAGGCCGCGCTCGCGGTACAGCGGCGCCAGCCGGGCGAGCGCCTCGAACGCCAGGCGCTGGTGGTACGGGTCCTCGTCCGTCACCGGCTTGGCGTCGGTGAGCGCGTCGACGTCGAGCACGACATTGGCCAACCCGCGGTCGTCCAACAGGTGGCCGAGCCGGTCCGCAACGGTGGTCTTGCCCGCGCCCACCGTCCCGTTGACGACGAGGACGTGCGTGACGTCCGCCGGGTCCAGGTACCGGCCGTAGCAGACCGACGTGGGTTCCTCGGCGTAGATGCCGAAGTTGGGGATCCGGCGGTACCCCGCCGAGCGGTACAACCCGACGGCCGCGGTCTGGCGCAGCCCGGTCTCCAGGATCAGCCGCCGCAGCCCGCGCGCAACGGCCGCCTCCTCGAGACCGGCGAGCACAGGCCGGGACAGCCCGCGGCCACGCCACGCCTCGCGGACGTACATCCGCTTGAGCTCGCCGGTGCCGGGCGGCAGGTGCTCCCCGACGCGCAACGATCCCGTCGCCACCGGCTCGCCGCCGACTCGGACCAGCACGGTGTGCACCATCTCCTCCGGCGGGAGGTCCGGCTCGATGTCCTCGGTGCCGTCGTACAGCGCGGCGAGCCCGGCCTGCTGCTCGGCCCGCAGCGCCGCGGCGTCCGGGTGCGCCCAGGGGACGACGCTGCGCACGGGTTCCATGGCCGCAAGCGGCTCAGGTGTGCAGCAGGGCGGTGAGGGCCGAGGTGAAGAACCGCAGGCCGTCGGTGCCGGTGCGCGGGCCGTTCGGGCCGTCCGGGCCGAAACCGGGCTCCACCGCGTGCTCGGGGTGCGGCATGAGGCCCACGACGTTGCCGGCGGCGTTGGTGATCCCGGCGATGTCCCGGCGCGAGCCGTTGGGGTTCCAGCCGACGTAGCGGAACACCACGCGACCCTCGCCCTCGAGCTCGTCGAGCGTCGACTCATCGGCGACGAACTGGCCGTCCTGGTTCTTCAGCGGGATGGTGATCTGCTCGCCGCGGGTGAACTCGTGGGTCCACGCGGTGTCGATGTTCTCCACCCGCAGTGTCTGCTCGCGGCAGACGAACGTGCGGTGGTCGTTCTTGATCATCGCGCCCGGCAGCAGGTGCGCCTCCGCGAGGATCTGGAACCCGTTGCAGATCCCCAGCACCGGCATGCCCCCGCGCGCCGCGTCGACCACGGACTGCATCACGGGCGCGAACCGGCTGATCGCGCCGGCACGCAGGTAGTCGCCGTAGGAGAACCCGCCGGGCAGCACCACGGCGTCCACGGCGTGCAGGTCCTCGTCGGCGTGCCACAGCGAGACCGGGGTGGCCCCCGCCAGCCGGACGGCGCGAGCGGCGTCGCGGTCGTCGAGGGTGCCGGGGAAGGTGACGACGCCGATCCGGGCGTCGGCGGCGGGCCGCGCGGAGGGCGGCGGCGGCGCGGCGACGTGGCTCACGCGTCGGCTCCCTCGTCGGCCTCCTCGGGCATCTCCGCGACCCGGACGACGTCCTCGATCACCGGGTTGGACAGCAGCGTGACCGCGGCCTCGCGGACGTTGGCGAGGACCTCGTCCGTCACCGGCCCGTCCACGGTCAGCTCGAACCGGCGGCCCTGCCGCACGCCGGTGAAGCCGGTGAAGCCGAGCCGCGGCAGTGCCGAGGCGACGGCCTTGCCCTGCGGGTCGAGGATCTCCGGCTTGGGCATCACATCGACGACGACTCGTCCCACGGGTGCTCCCTGAGATGGCGGGGCTGCGCTCGGGCGGCGCGCTGGACGGTGGCCAGCGTACCGACCGCGCGGCACACCACGGACCGATCGCCCGCCGCGTGGACCGCGTCGCGTCAGGCCGTGACCGGCGGCCACGGCGGGTCGGACCGCTGCGGGCCGAGCACGACCTGCCCGGGGACGTACGGACCGTCCCATCGCCGCACGCGACCGACCGGCCGGTCGAGCGGTGGTGCGGCGTCGTGGCGCACGACCCAGCGCAGGTCGGCCCAGGCGAGCTCGGCGCCGCCCGGCGCGCGCCAGCCGAGCGCCCCACCGTGCCGCAGCAGCACGACCGCGACCGGGAGCGCGAGCGCCACGACGACGGCGACGGCCGGGCCGAGCAGCAGCGGCGTCCGGCCGGCCACCTCGGCCCAGGCGTCGGCCGAGACCGCAAGCGCCACGGCCACCAGGCTCACGTCGGCCCACCAGCCCGGGCTCCGGACCTCGCGGTCCGGCTGGTCCGGTAGCCGCGCGGTCCTGCCGCCTATGACGCGTCGCACCCGCGCGGCGAGCAGCGTGCCCACCGCTGCGAGGGCCGCGGCTGCGCCGATCAGCACCAGGCCGGTCGCACCCGCCGGGACGACACCCACCTCGAAGGTCGCCGGGTACGGCTTCCCGGCGATCGGGACCGCTCCGACCATCACCCGCGCGCCCAGCAGGGCGCCGGTCGCCGCGAGCCCGCACACCGTGAGCAGCCCCACGAGGCGCGATGCTGCCCATCGGGCAGCCACCCGAGGACGCGGCACACCCATCGCCACGTAGGTGCCGGGGAGCAGCGGCTCGCCGGGCTCGGCCACCAGGTACTTCTCGCGCGCCATCTCCCGGCCACGACGGCCCTGCACGGCCGCCACGACCACGGCTCCCGAGAGCCACGGGGCGAGGACGACGGCGGCTGAGCCCTCGCCCGAGCGGGCGATGACGACCCCAGCCGCGACCATCAGGAGCGCGTTGCCCTGCCGCAGGCCGTACCAGTGCCCCTCGATGTCGTCCGCGACCCACTCGCGGTACTCCCGCGGCATCCGCAGGCCCAGCGCCCGGTAGCCCAGCCACCGGTGCAGCGGCGGCCGGCCGCGCCACCGCACCGCCCAGCCGGCCAGCAGCAGCCCGAGCGCCGCGCGCACCCCGACCCGGCGCGCCTCCGGCTCAGCCAGGTCGGTGAGCACGCCGAGCGCCTCCTCGGCGTGCTTCCGGCGCCACCGGGGCGGGTAGGCGCGCAGCCAGAACCGGGCGCTGCGCTCGAACGACCCGGTCACGTCGGCCGGCCCTCTGCGGCGAGACGGTCCGACGGCCCGCGCATCACGCCTCCCCGAGGGCCGGTCCGCCGAGCACCCGGCGGGCCCGCCGGGTCAGCGCCGCCAGGCGCGCGGTCTCCGAGGCCGCCGCGGCGCCGCCCTGGGGGGTCTGGCGGTAGTAGCGGCGCAGCCGCCCGTCGACGACCTCCTCGCCGGCGTCCTCGATCAGGCCCGCCGAACCCAGCCGGTCCAGCAGGCCGTAGAGCGTGCCGGCACCCAGTCGGACGTCGCCGCCGGACAGCGCGAGCACCTCCTGGACGATCGCGTACCCGTGCCGCGGCCGGTCGGTCAGGGCGAGCAGGACGAGGTAGGCCTGCTCGGTCATCCGGAACCCTGCCATGGACGATATATATCGCGCGACGACCTATCAGACAAGGGGAGTCAGGGCGCGACCACCGTCATCCGCGGGTGCCGCGCCGTCCCCACCTCCGCGAGCGCCGCCGGCGCCTCGTCGAGCCCGACGACCCGGCCCAGCAGCCGCGCCGGGTCCAGCTCCCCCGAGGCCACCCGGGCGAGCATCGCCGGGTACTCGTGCGCCGCCATGCCGTGGCTGCCGTAGATCTCGAGCTCCCACGCGACGATGCGGTCCATCGGGAGCGCGGTACGCGCGTGCTCGGCCAGCAGGAGGCCCACCTGGACGTGCCGCCCACGCCGGCGCAGCCCCAGCACCGAGGCCACCGCGGTGTCCGGGTGCCCCAGCGCGTCGAGCGAGGCCGCGACGGGTCCGTCGGCGGCGTCGACCACGGTCGCGGCCACCTCCTCGGGCGTGAGCCCGGCCGGGTCGAGCGTCACCATGGCGCCCAGCTCGCAGGCCGCGGCCCGCGCCGCCGGGCTCGGGTCCACCGCCACCACCCGCGCCCCGGCGGCCGCGGCGATCATCACCGCCGACAGCCCGACGCCGCCGCACCCGTGCACCGCGACCGCGTCGCCGGCAGCGACCCGCGCGTGCACGCCCAGCGCGCGGTAGGCCGTGGCGAACCGGCAGCCCAGCGAGGCGGCGACCGCCGGCGTCATGCCCTCGGGGACGGCCACCAGGTTGACGTCGGCGTGCCGCAGCGCGACGAGCTCGGCGAACGAGCCCCAGTGCGTGAACCCCGGCTGGGTCTGCTGCTCGCACACCTGGTGCTCACCGGCCCGGCACGCGGAGCACCGGCCGCACGCGCACACGAACGGCACGGTCACCAGGTCGCCGACCCGCCAGCGGCGCACCGCGCGCCCTGCCGCGACCACCGTCCCGACCAGCTCGTGGCCCGGCACGTGCGGGAGCTCGACGTCGGGGTCGTGCCCCTGCCAGGCGTGCCAGTCGCTGCGGCACACCCCGGTCGCCGCGACCCGGACCACCACGCCGTCGTCCGGGCACTGCGGGTCGGGCACGTCCGTGACCCGCGGCAGCTCGCCGAACGCCTCGATCAGGACCCCCCGCATCAGCGCCTCACACCCTCAGCAGGACCTTGATCGCCCGGCGCTCGTCCATCGCCGCGTAGCCCTCCGGGGCCTGCTCGAGCGGCAGCTCCAGGTCGAAGACCGGCGACGGGTCGAGCGAGCCGTCCAGCACGTCGGCCATGAGCTCGGGCAGGTAGGCCCGCGCCGGCGCCACGCCGCCGGCGATCGTCACGTTGCGCCGGAAGATCCGGCCGAGCGCCAGCCCCTCGGTCACCCCGTTGGGCACGCCGACGTAGCCGATCCGGCCGCCGTCCTTGACGATCCCGAGCGCGGTGTCCCACGAGCCCTGCATGCCGACGCACTCCATGACGTGCGGCACGCCGAGCCCGTCGGTCATCGCGCGGACCCGCTCCACGGCGGCGTCCCCGCGGACCTCGACGACGTCGGTGGCCCCGAACGTGCGCCCGATCGCGGCGCGGTCCGGGTGGCTGGACAGCAGGATGATCCGCTCGGCGCCGAGCCGGCGCGCGGCGAGCACCCCGCACAACCCGACGGCCCCGTCGCCGATCACCGCTACGTGCGACCCGGGTCCCACCCCGGCGGCGACCGCGGCGTGGTGGCCGGTGGCCATCACGTCGGAGAGGGTCAGCAGCGCCGGCAGGCGCGGGTCGTCCACGCCGACCGGAGCCACCACGAGGGTGCCGTCGGCGTTCGGCACGCGCACCTTCTCGCCCTGGCCGGCGCCCGCCTCCTCCGGGGTGCCGTAGAAGCCCCCGCGCACGCACGAGGTCTGCAGGCCGCGCAGGCAGAACTCGCACTCGCCGCAGCTGTGCTTGAACGGGGCGATCACCAGGTCGCCGACCCGCAGGGTGCGCACGTCGGCGCCGACCTGCTCGACCACGCCGAGGAACTCGTGACCGATCCGGCTCGGCTCCTCCGGCGGGGTCGTCCGGCGGTAGGGCCACAGGTCCGACCCGCAGATGCAGGACAGCGTGACGCGCACGAGCGCGTCGGTCGGCTCGGTCAGGACGGGCTCGGGGACGGTCTCGACGCGCACGTCGCGCTCCCCGTGGTGCAGCACGGCTCTCATGGCACCATCCTTGCCTGCCGCCGGCGCCCGGCGCGCGCGATGCGGGCCGATTCAGCGACGCCGACGCTTGCGCGCGGAGCTACCCGCCGGTCCGCCGCCGAAGATGATCGACAGGCCGAAGAGGAAGCCGAGGTCGTACCAGCCGCCGTTGTTGTGCACCTCGTAGATCCCGACGTCGCTGTTGAACAGCGACACGATGAAGGCGAACGGGGCGATGAAGCCCTGCCACAGGCCCCACCAGAAACCCACCGGGCCGCGCGTGGCACCCGCGGTGCCGGTGAAGTCGTTGCCGCTCGCCGCGCAGGCGGCCAGCAGCACCAGGAGCGCAGCTCCCACGAGGGCCGCGCGGATCGCTCGGGACGTACGTGGCTCCATGGCCACGATCGTTGCGCAGCCCCGACGCCGGTGGGGCCTGTTTTCCGACGCAGTCTCGCGAGCTGAGAGGGCGGACGGTGCAGGTCGCGCGCCCCTACAGCGCGCGGTGCGTCCAGCGGCCGGCAAGGAGGGTCGCTGCGACCGGCATGGTCCGGAGCACGCCGGGGTCGCCCAGCGGGTCCGCGTCCAGCACGACCAGGTCCGCCGGCTGCCCCGGCGCGACACGGGACCGCACCGACGCGGCGAGCGCGACCACGGCCGGCAGCGCCTGCTCGGGGTGCCACGGCCCGCGGCCGTCGCGGGTACGGGTGACCGCCGCGGAGATCGCGAACCACGGCTCCATCGGGGCCACCGGCGCGTCCGAGCCGAGCATCAGCCGGACCCCGGCCTCGTGCAGCGTGCGGAACGGGTAGCAGCGGTCCGCCCGGTCCGCCCACGTCACGTCGATCGCGTCGCGGTCGTCGAGCAGGTGCTCGGGCTGCACGCTGGCCGCCACGCCCAGCGCGGCGAACCGCGGGACGTCGGCCAGGTCGAGCAGCTGGGCGTGCTCGATCGAGCCCCGCGCGCCGGTGCGCTCGAAGACGTCGAGCACCGCGGCGTTCGCGGCGTCGCCGATCGCGTGGATCGCGGCGTGCACGCCGTGCCTGGCGGCCGCGGCCATGAGCGGCTCGAGCTCGTCCACGGGGACGTTGAGCACGCCGGTGGTCGGCGAGCCGTCGGGGCCCGGGTACGGGTCGTGGCAGTAGGCGGTGCGGGTGTTGAGCGACCCGTCGGAGATCACCTTGAGCGGCCCCTGGGTGAGCAGTCCGTCGGTGCCCGGGATCACGTCGCCCGTCGCGAGCTCGCGGGCGAGCACACCGTCCAGGTGCTCTCGCCAGACCCCGGCCGAGACCCGCAGGCTGCGCTGCCCGGCGGCGATCCGGCGCTGCCAGCTCCTCAGGTTGTCGGCCAGGTCCACGTCCATCACACCCACCAGGCCGCGGGCCGCCGCGGCCCGTGCTGCCTCGTCGACCCAGTCGTCCAGGGTCTCCTCGTCCGGGTCCAGCCGACCGACCGACGCGAACCAGGGCGCCTCGCGGACCACACCGGACGGCAGCCCGACCACACCGGCCGCGACCGTCGAGAGCCACCCGCTGTGCAGGTCGCCGCACACCAGGACCACACCCACGTCCGGGCGGCCGGCTCGCGCCGCGGCGTCGTCCAGCACCGCGGCGGTCGGCGCCTGGGCCCACAGCACGTCGCGGTAGCCGTAGCCCACCACCAGCCCACCGACCGGCGGGGGCTCGGCACGCAACCGCTCGACCACCAGGGCGGCCGCCTCGTCGGGCGACCCGGCGGCCGAGACGTCCAGCCGACGCCGGACGGTCGCCCACTGGCCGACGTGCGCGTGCGCGTCCCACAGGCCGGGCACCAGCCACCGACCGGCGATGTCCACGACCTCGTCGCCGCGCAGCGGGTCCAGGCCCGGCTCGATCGCACGGATCCGGCCGTCGACCACGCGCACGTCCACGAGCTCGCCCGCGGCACGGGCGGACGGCGGGGCCAACGGCACCACACGTGCGCCGCGCAGGAGGAGGTTCACGTCGGCAGCGTAGAGGCCCCGCGGACCGCCATGCGCCGCGGCCCCGCGCACCGGCTCAGGCACCGAGCGAGGACGTCACCGGCGACTGCGGCGCCCGCGGCACCTGGCGCGGCACCTGCTGGCGAGCCCCGAGCGCGGTCCCGAGCACGGCACCGGCCTCCGCCCCGGGAACCGCCTTGCCGTACAGCCAGCCCTGGGCGTTCGTGCAGCCCATCGCCCGCAGCAGACGCTCCTGCGCCGGGGTCTCCACGCACTCGGCGACCACCTCGAGGCCGAGCGCACGGCCCAGCTCGAGGATCACCGTGACCAGCTCGGCGAGCTGCGGGTCGGACTCCATGCCGCGCACGAACCCGCCGTCGATCTTGAGCACGTCGACGGCGAACTCCCGCAGGGTGTGCAACGAGGACTGCCCCGTGCCGAAGTCGTCGATCGACAGCCGCACGCCCAGCGCGCGCAGGTCGCTCATCACCCGGCGGGCCGCGTCGACGTCGGTGAGCATGACCGTCTCGGTGATCTCGAGCACCAGGTTCGACGGCGACAGGCCGTGCCGGCGCAGCATGCGCGCGACGCCCTCGGTCAGCCCCGGGTTCCAGAACTCCCGGTGCGAGACGTTGACCGCGACGCTGGCCTCGCGGCCGCCCGCCTTCCATTCCGCGATCTGGGCACCCACCTGGTCCAGGACCCAGGACCCGAGCTCGACCATCCCCGGCCCGGACTCGAGCACCGGCAGGAAGGTGCCGGGCAGCAGCAGGCCCTTCTCGGGGTGCTGCCAGCGGACCAGGGCCTCGTAGTGCGTCACCGGGGAGCCGTCCAGCGGCACGATCGGCTGGTAGTGGACGACGAACTGCTGGTCGGCCAGGGCGATCCGCAGCTCGTTCAGCAGGCGGAGTCGCTCCCCGGCCTCGGCGTGCATGGTGTGGTCGAAGAAGGAGATCGACCCGCGCTCGACGGCCTTGGCGTGGTACATCGCGGCGTCGGCCTCGCGGAGCATCGCCTCCGCGTCACGAGCGGGGCCGTCGGAGGTGGTGATCCCCGCGCTCGCGGTGACGCTCACCTCCTGACCCTCGATGATCAGCGGCTCCGCGACGCGCCGCTGGATGCGCTGCGCGATGGCAGCCAGGTCGTTGGCGTCGGGGTCCACGAGCAGCAGGGCGAACTCGTCCCCGCCGAACCGCGCGGCGGTGTCTGCAGAGCGGATCGTGTCGCTGAGCCGGTGCGCGACCACCCGGAGCAGCTCGTCGCCGTGCAGGTGCCCCAGCGAGTCGTTGACCAGCTTGAACCCGTCCAGGTCCAGGAACACCACGGCGCAGCTCCGGCTGGGCCGGCGCTGGATCTGGCGCAGCACCGAGGTGAGACGGTCCAGGAAGAGGCGGCGGTTGGGCAGACCCGTGACGTGGTCGTACAGGGCGGCCTCGCGCAGCTGCTCCTCGAGCGCGCGCCGGTGGTGCACGTCGGAGACCGAGCACACCAGGCGCGAGACGGGCGCGGTGCCTTCCGCAGTGCCCACCGCGGTCATCTGGACCCAGCGCGGGTCGCCGTGGCGCTGGGCGCGGAACTCGATGCGCACCGGCTCGTCGCGCCGGGACAGCGCCTGCCCGAGTGCCGCCGAGACCACCGCCTGGTCATCGCCGTGGACCCAGGACAGGTCGTCCATCGCCGGGCCCTCACCGGGCTCGAGCGCGAGCAGGTCGCGGGCCCGCTCGCTGATCCAGGGGTGACCGGTCACCAGGTCCCACTCCCACAACCCGTCGTTCGACGCGCGTGCGGCGTCGGCGTAGCGCTTCTCGCTGTCGCCGAGGGCCTGCTGAAGGCTCTGTGCGTCCAGAGCTGCGCCCAGCAGCGCTGCCCAGTGGTGGTACGTCTCGCGGGTGACCGCGAGGTCGACGCCACCCTCGATCGCCAGCAGGCCCCAGCTCCGCTCC
This sequence comes from Actinomycetales bacterium, assembly GCA_020444245.1. Taxonomy (GTDB): domain Bacteria; phylum Actinomycetota; class Actinomycetes; order Actinomycetales; family Cellulomonadaceae; genus Actinotalea. Next base: position 84,144 of record JAHLLI010000002.1, on the reverse strand, counting down.
ACGGTGCCGACCGGCAGGGCCACGCAGACCCGCCCGGCCGACAGGTCCGCGGCCTCGACGAGCTCACGCGGTGGGAAGGACCGCGCGTCCATCTCCGTGCCGACCAGCGCCGCCCAGCGCTGGTCGCGGCCGTGCACGCCCACCACCCTCAGACGCCCGTCCGACGGGTCGCCGACCCAGAGCCCGAGCACCCCGAAGGTGGACGAGGTCGGTGCGAGCCAGGTGAGCGTGCGCGGGTCCCCGCACCCGGAGCCCAGCAACGCGGCGTCGACCGCGGCCTGGCCGTCGATCCCCTGGGCGAACGCCCCGGCCTCCGCGACCGCGCAGGCCTGCTCCACGCGCCGTGCGACGCTGTCCAGCGCATCCGCGCGCCCGTCCGCACCCCTGGAGCGGACGTACGTCGTCAGCCGGCACATCACGCTGCGCAGCGCGTACGGCGACAGCTCGCCCCGCGCCAGACCCATGAGCAGCTCCGCGGCCTGCGGAGCCTCCGACTCGGCGCGCACCGCTGCGAGTGCGTCCGCCGCGTCCAGCACGTCGAGCGCGCGCCCGCGCAGGGCGTCGCGGTCCACGACCGACGGGCTCACGAGCAGCGGGACCAGGCCCGCCACCACGTCGTCGATGGGTAGGGCGTCGGTGGCCCCCTCGGCCCGGGCGACGTCGCAACCGCAGCTGTCGCGCCGCACCAGGTGTGCCGTGGCGCGGTACGCCCGGGGCTCGACCTCCAGGCCGGCGGCCAGGTCGAGCGCGAGGCGGGCCGCGATGGTCCCGACGTCCTGGAAGGACTGCTGCACGGTGGCCAGGGGCGGCGAGGTGTACCCCGCCGCGTCGACCCCGTCGTAGCCCACCAGTGCGATGTCCTGCGGCACGCGCACGCCCGCCTCGGTGAGCGCCTCGAGGACCCCGATCGCGTTCGCGTCCGTGCCCACCACGAGCGCCGACGGCGGCTCACCGGCGGCGAGCAGCCGGCGCGCGGCCTCCGCGCCGGCGCGGGCGTCGAAGGCGAAGGCCTCCACGACGTGCTCCTCGCGCACCTGGAGCCCGTGGTGCGCCATCCGGCCGAGGAAGGCGCGCATCCGTTCGGTGACGTCGGGCACCTCGAGCTCGCCGAGGAAGCCGATCCTGGTGTGGCCGTGCTCGACCAGGTGGTCCGTCGCCGCCTCGATGCCGCGCACGTTGTCCGGCAGCGCGACGGGCACCGAGATGGTCTCCGGGCGCTCGCCCACCACGACCACGGGGATGCCGTCGTGCACCATCCCGGCCAGGTAGCTCTCCGGCACGGCCCCGACCAGTGCGACCGCCGCGTCGGCACGGTCCCTCGCCAGCGGCAGCTCGTGGTCCAGCCGCGCGCTGGGCACCTCGCCGCCGATCTGGGGGTCGTCGGTCAGGACGACCAGCGCCCGGCCACCGGCGATCGCGACCTCGCGCGTGATCCCGGCGATGAGCGCCCCGTAGAAGTGGCCTCCGCTGGCCGGGGTCAGCACGAGCACGCTGCGTCCACGCACCGGCGCGCCTCCTCCGTGAGACCGATACTCCCTGCCTTGTCCTTCGGTTCATCGATGAGGGAGTTGAGCCATCCGGCCGACGGGTGCCGCGCCACGCCGCACGGTCACCCGATCGGCTCAACCTCGGGGCGGTCCCGGACGGGCGCAGCGATCAGGCGACGTCCAGCGAACGCCCGGTGAGCAGGCGGAACGCCTCCAGGTAGCGCTCCCGGGTCCGGGCCACGACCTCGTCGGGAAGCGGCGGCGGAGGCGCGTCGGACGCCCGGTCCCAGCCGGACGCTGGCGAGGTCAGCCAGTCGCGGACGAACTGCTTGTCGAAGCTGGGCTGCGGGTGCCCCGGCTCCCAGGCGTCGGCCGGCCAGAAACGCGAGGAGTCGGGGGTGAGCACCTCGTCGCCGAGCACCAGGGCGCCGGCGTCCGGCCCGTCGAAGGGCCGGCCGAACTCCAGCTTGGTGTCGGCCAGGATCACCCCACGCCCGCGCGCGACCTGCTCGGCGCGCGAGTAGACGGCCAGCGTGAGGTCACGCACCGCGGCGGCGTCGGCCGCCCCGATGGTGGCCGCGACGCGCTCGAAGCTGACGTTCTCGTCGTGCTCGCCCAGCTCGGCCTTGGTCGCCGGGGTGAAGATCGCCTCCGGCAGCCGCGAGCCGTCCGTCAGCCCCTCGGGCAGTGGGATCCCGCACACGGCGCCACCGGCGCGGTACTCGACCAGGCCGGAGCCGGTGAGGTAGCCCCGCGCGACGCACTCGACCGGCACCATCGTCATCCGCCGGCACAGCATGGCGCGGCCGGCGACGGCCGCGGGCACGCCGTGCGGCCCGGCCTCGGCGGTGACCAGGTGGTGCGGCAGCAGGTCGGCCAGCAGCTCGAACCACCACAGGCTCAGCTGCGTGAGCACCACGCCTTTCCCCGGCACGGGGGTGGACAGCACGTGGTCGTAGGCGCTGATCCGGTCGCTGGCGACCACCAGCACCACGTCTCCCGCCGGGTGCGGCGACGCGGGGACGTACAGGTCGCGGACCTTGCCCGAGTAGGTGTGCGTCCAGCCGGGCAGCTCCGGCGCGGCACCGGTCACCGCAGGTCGCCCTCGTCCAGCACCGACGGGCGCAGGTCGTCCTCGGCACCCTCGTCGTCGAGGCCGGCGCCCAGCGGGAGGTCCGGCAGCTCCGGCATCCGCGCGGCGATGTCCGTGCGGTGGTGCGAACCGCGCAGGGCGATCGCCTCGACACCCGCGTACGCGCGCTCGCGGGCCGCGTCCAGGTCGGCCCCCAGGCCCACCACGGACAGCACCCGGCCGCCCGAGGAGACCAGGGCGCCTTCGCTGCTGCGCGCGGTCCCGGCGTGCAGCACGTGGACCCCGGCGAGCGCCTCGGCGTCCGCGGTGCCCTCGATCTCGTCGCCGGCCCGGACGGTGCCCGGGTAGCCGTGCGCGGCGATCACGACGGTGACCGCCGCCTCGTCGCGCCAGCGCAGCGCGCCGACCGCGCCGAGCTCCCCGGTCGCCGCGGCGAGCAGCAGCTCGGCCAGCGGGGTGGCGAGCCGGGCGAGCACCACCTGGGTCTCGGGGTCGCCGAACCGGGCGTTGAACTCGACCACCCGCACTCCGCGAGAGGTCAGGGCGAGCCCGCAGTACAGCACCCCGACGAACGGCGTCCCGCGCCGGCGCATCTCCTCCAGCGTCGGGCGGGCGACCCGGGTGACGACCTCGTCCACCAGGTCGGCGGGGGCCCACGGCAACGGCGAGTAGGCGCCCATCCCACCGGTGTTGGGGCCTTCGTCGCCGTCCAGCGCGCGCTTGAAGTCCTGGGCCGGCGCGAGCGGGACCAGGTCCTCGCCGTCGCACAGGCAGAACAGCGACACCTCGGGGCCGTCGAGGTACTCCTCGACCACGACGGCGGGCCGCTCACCGGCCGCGGCCCGACGCGCCAGGCAGGACAGGCCGTGCGCGAGCGCGACGGCGCGATCCTCGGTGACCACCACGCCCTTGCCCGCCGCAAGGCCGTCGTCCTTGACCACGTACGGCGCCCCGAACGCGTCCAGCGCCTCGGCGAGCTCGGTCTCGGTGGTGCACAGGTGGGCCATCGCGGTGGGCACGGCAGCCGCGGCCATGACCTCCTTGGCGAACGACTTCGAGCCCTCGAGCGCGGCGGCCTCCGCGCTGGGCCCGAAGCACGGGATGCCGGCGGCGCGCACCGCGTCGGCGACCCCGGCGACCAGCGGCGCCTCGGGGCCCACCACCACCAGGTCGGCCGCGACCTCGCGGGCCAGGGCGGCGACCTCGTCACCGTCGGTGGCGGTCACCGCGTGCAGGGTGGCGAGCGCCGCGATCCCGGGGTTCCCGGGCGCGGCGTGCAGCTCGTGCTCACCGCCCCGGTCGAGCGCGCGGACGATGGCGTGCTCGCGCGCGCCCGAACCGATGACGAGGATCCTCACGGGGCGCCAGCCTAGCCGCGCCCCCCGTCGCCGTCGGCCGGGTCCACCTCCGGCGTCGCACCCTCCACGTCCGCCACCGGGAACGCGTCGATGTGCACCCGGACGGCCCGCCGGCCCGCGTCACCGCTCGCCTTGCGGATCGCCTTGGCCGCGTCGAAGTGACGGTCGAGCACCTCGCCGAGCTCGGTGGTCATCGCGTCGAGCTCCTCGGCCGTCATCATGGCGCGGCCGTCGATGCTCATCGCCACGCCGCGCCACTCGGGAGCCTCGGCGGGCATGCGCTCGAGCCACCGTCGCACCTGCTCACCGCGCAGGGCGTCGCGTGCGGTGACCATGCCGACCAGGGCGCCGCGGACCGCGTCGTCGGCGAAGTCGTCGGCCTCGACGGTGAACCCGACCGGCCGCCACCAGCGCTCGCGCCCGCCGGAGTGCTCAGGATCGTCCTCGACGAACCCGTGCTTGGCGAGCTGGCGCAGGTGGTAGCTGGTCTGGCCGGTCGACTCGCCGGTGGCCTCGGCGAGCTGGGTCGCGGTGGCCGGGCCGTGGTCGACCAGGTACTCGAACATCGCGATCCGCAGCGGGTGCACGAAGGCCTTGAGCGCCTCGGGTCCGGGACGGGGTCTTGCGTCGGCCATGATTGCAGAGATACCTTTGCATAGACGTCTTTGCAAGAAGATCTTTGCAGATCTCTCGGCCCAGCGTAGTGAGGTTCCCCGATGAGCACAGACACCGCCGACGCGCAGACCCGCCAGGCCCGTGAGCCGCTCGGCCGCCGCTTCCACGCCCTGCTGGCCTCCACGAGCCTGGCGAACCTCGCCGATGGGATCGTCCAGATCGGCGTCCCGCTGTACGCGGTCACCCTGACCCGGTCCCCCGTGCTCATCTCGATGCTCGCCGCCGCGGTGTGGGTGCCATGGCTGCTGCTGGGCCTGGTGGGCGGCGCCGCCGTCGACCGCGGCGACCGCAAGCGGATGCAGGTCACCGCCCTGCTGGCGCGCGCCACGCTGCTGGCGGTCGGCGCCGCGCTGATCGCGACCGGGCACGCGAGCATCACCGTCCTGATCGCGCTCACCTCGCTGTACGGCGTGACCGACGTCGTGGTCGACCTCGCCGAGAACGCGCTGGTGCCCGACGTCGCCCCACGCAGCCGCCTGCAGGCCGCGAACGGCCGGGTGATGGCCGCCCAGCTGGTCGGGGCGACGTTCGTCGGCGCCCCCTTCGCCGGCTGGCTGCTCGGCGTCGACCCGGCCGCGATGCTGGTCGTGCCGGCCGCCCTCGCGGTCGGCGCGGCCGTCGTGCTGGCCCTCGGGGTGGCCGGGCGCTACCGCCACGCCGCGCCTGAGGAGCCCGGGGTGTCCACGTCGACGCTGGCGCGGGTCCGCGAGGGACTCGCCGTGCTCTGGAACCACCCCGCGCTGCGGCCGCTGACCATCGCCGGCGCGGTGTTCAACATGGCCTCGACCGGCTACTCCGCCCTGCTGGTGCTGTGGGCGGTCGGCGCCGGGTCGGCCATCGGCCTGACCCCCCAGCAGTACGCCTGGGTCGGGGCCGCGATGGCCGCCGGCGCCGTCGTCGGGTCGGTGGCGACCGAGGCGCTGGTCAGCCGGGTCCCCGAGCTGCGCGTCATGCTGGTCGGCTGGGTGGTCGCGGCCACGACGCTCGCGGTCCCCGTGCTCTGGCCCACACCGGCCGCGATGTTCGGCGCCGTCGCGATCACGGGGCTGACGGCCTCGTCGGTCAACGTCATCAGCCAGTCGGTGCGCCAGCGCCTGGTGCCCGCCGGCGCCCTGGGGCGGGTCACCGGCGCGTCGCGGACCCTCGGCTACGGCCTCATGCCACTGGGTGCGATGGCCTCGGGCTTCGCCGCCGAGCACTGGGGCCTGGCCCCGGTGATGCTGGTGGCCGCCGGCCTGACCGTGCTGATCCCGACCGTGCTGGCCACCCACGTGCGCTCGTCGATGCTCGCCGTGCCCATCCCGTGAGCCCGGCCGCCCGGCGGTCGCGCGGTCAGTCCAGCAGGTCGTGCCTGGCGATCGTCGCCTCGCGGCCGGGTCCGACGCCGATCGCGGAGACCCGCGTCCCGCTCAGCTCCTCCAGCGCGAGCACGTACCGCTGGGCAGCCGCCGGGAGCTCGTCGAACGTCCGGCACTGCGAGATGTCCTCCCACCAGCCGTCGAGCTCTTCGTAGATCGGCGTGGCGTGGTGGAACAGCGACTGATCGGTCGGCATCTCGTCGTGGCGCACGCCGTCCACGTCGTACGCGACGCAGACCGGCACCTTCTCCCGGCCGGTGAGCACGTCCATCTTTGTGATCACGAGGTCGGTCAGCCCGTTGACCCGCGCCGCGTAGCGCGCGACCACCGCGTCGTACCAGCCGCACCGGCGCGGGCGCCCCGTGGTGGTGCCGTACTCGCCGCCCGTCTTGCGCAGCCACTCGCCGTCGTCGTCGACCAGCTCGGTGGGGAACGGGCCCTCGCCCACCCGCGTCACGTAGGCCTTCGCGACGCCGACCACCCGGTCGATCCGGGTGGGGCCCACACCCGACCCGGTGCACGCGCCGCCCGCCGTGGCCGAGGACGACGTCACGAACGGGTACGTGCCGTGGTCGATGTCGAGCATCGTCGCCTGGCCGGCCTCGAACAGGACCGTCTCGCCGCGGTCCAGGGCCTGGTTGAGCACCACCGACGCGTCGGCCACCATCGGGCGCAGCCGCTCGGCGTACTGCAGCAGCTCGTCCACGGTCTCCTCGACCGTGATCGCGCGGCGGTTGTAGACCTTGACCAGCAGGTGGTTCTTCTGGTCGAGGGCACCCTCGACCTTCTGGGTCAGGATGTGCTCGTCGAACAGGTCCCACACCCGCAGGCCGACGCGGCTGATCTTGTCCGCGTAGGCCGGGCCGATGCCGCGGCCCGTGGTGCCGATCCGGCGCTTGCCGAGGAACCGCTCGGTCACCTTGTCGACGGTCCGGTGGTACGGCGCGATGAGGTGCGCGCTGCCGGACACCAGGAGGCGTGAGGCGTCCACGCCCCGCGCCGTGATCGCGTCCAGCTCGGCGAACAGCACCTCGAGGTCCACCACGACGCCGTTGCCGATCACCGGCGTGACGCCCGGCGTGAGGATGCCCGAGGGCAGCAGGTGCAGCGCGTACTTCTCGCCGTCGATGACGACGGTGTGCCCCGCGTTGTTCCCGCCGTTGAACTTCACGACGTAGTCGACCCGCGAGCCGAGCTGGTCGGTGGCCTTGCCCTTGCCCTCGTCGCCCCACTGGGCGCCGAGCACGACGACGGCTGGCATGTGTCCTCGATCCCTGTCCGCGTGCGACCGCCGACGTGCCGACGGCCGCCCCGAGGCTACCGGCTCGGGTCCCGACGCCGCCGGGGCGCCCGCACGCCGGGCGGCCTCGGGGCCGCTCCGCTCGCCGTGCGGCACCCCCGGAGCGAAAGTACAGTCGGCGCGACCACCCGAACGGAGTGACCATGCTCGAGATCGCGATGTCGCCCACGGCGACCACGCTGACGATCTCGGGCGACCTCGACCTCGCCGAGCGGGACCAGTTCCCCGAGGTGGCGGCCCGGGTCACCGGTCTGCGCCGCCAGCTCCTGGTGATCGACATGTGCCGGGTCACGTTCCTGGACTCCACCGGCGCCGCGTTCCTGATCTCGCTGGCCGACTCCGCGCGCAAGCGAGGTGGGGCGGCCGTGCTGCGCGGTTCCTCGGACCGGGACCTGTTCGTGCTCGAGGTGTGCGGCGCGCTCGCGATGTTCCGGCTCGACCGCGACCACCGCTGCGCGGTGCCGGAGCGCGACACCCAGGACTGAGGGCGCCCGGTCGCCGGTCGGGTGCCCGCTCAGACGCCGGTCGGCGGCGGCGTGGGGTCCACCAGCGCCCAGACCACCTTGCCGTGCGCGGTCGGCTCCCAGCCCCACTGGGCCAGGCGCTCGACGATCCGCATGCCGTAGCCGCCGACCCTGCCCTCGTGGCCGTCGACGCTGACCGGCGGCGCCGGGTTGGCGTCCTCGACCTCGATCCGCAGCGCGCCACCGATGTCGTACAGACGCAGCACCAGGTGGCCCCAACCGTGCAGCACCGCGTTGGCCACCAACTCGGAGACCACGAGCTCGGCGCTCTGCCGCCCCGGGATCCCCCACGCCTCGCAGGCCCGCAGCACCGCGTGCCTGGCCCGGGCGATCGAGCCGGGCTCGCTGGGCAGCGACCACCGCCGGCGGCGCCCACCCTCGTCGACGGCGGCCGTGGCCGACGGGTCGGGCACCCGGACCACGACCACCGCCACGTCGTCCTCCGGGGAGTCGCCCAGCTTGGTCAGCAGCTCCTCGCCGACACCGGCGGCGTCCAGCCCGCCGAGCGGCCCGGCCGTGCCGAGCAGCGCCTCGAGCCCCTCCCGCAGCGTCCGGTCGCGGCGCTCGATGAGCCCGTCGGTGAACAGCACGAGCAGGTCGCCCGGCTCCAGGTCGCGGGACTCGCTGGTGCGGCCGCCCGAGCCGAACCCGATCATCGGCCCCGCGGCGCCCTCGAGCGTCTCGGCCCGCCCGTCGCGCACCAGGACCGCCGGCAGGTGTCCGCCGCGGGCCCACCGCAGCCGCCAGCCCGGCCCGGTCCGGGTCATCGATGCCAGCACCAGACTCGCCGGCCGGGCCAGCCGGACCCCGCTGACGTGCTGGTCGACCCGGTCCAGGATCGCGCCGGGCGCGGTCTCGTCGTGCGCGTAGGCCCGGACGACCGACCGCAGCTGGCCCATCACGGCTGCCGCCTCGACGTCGTGCCCCACGACGTCGCCGATCACCAGCACGACGTGGTCCGGCGAGACCTCGAGCACGTCGTACCAGTCGCCGCCGACCTGCGCGTGCCCCGAGCTCGGCGCGTAGTAGGTCCACACGTCCAGGCCACGGATCTCGGCCTGCTCGGGCAGCATCGCCCGCTGGAGCGTCTCGGCCAGGCGGTGCTCGCGCGCGTAGAGGCGCACGTTGTCCGAGGCGAGCCCCACCCGTCGCACCACCAGGTACAGCACCGTGAGGTCGTGCTCGGAGTACCCAGCCAGGCCCACGCCGTGGCGCGGCACGGTCACCAGGACGCCCTGCACCAGGCGGCGTCCGGTCACCGGGTGCACCACGACGGCCTCCACCGGGGGACGTCGCCCGCGCAGCGGCTCCAGGAGGTGGTCCACGAGGTGCTGCGTGGTCGTCCCGAACCCGGTCGCGTCCAGCCGGACCTCGACGGGCTCGCGGCTCACGCCGTCCAGCAGGTCCTGCACCGGGTCCGGCGCGATGCTGGCACGTCGGCGGCGGACCGGCCCGTCGGTTCGCGTGCCGGCGTCGATCCCCGAGGTGGCTCGCAGCCCCCCGTCGTCGACGAAGAACCCTGCCCAGCCCACCACCTCGAGCTCGAGCATGGCCGCGATCTCGCGCAGCACGTGCGGGTCGTCCAGGTCGGCGAGCAGGTCGGAGACGCGCGACACCAGCGCGAGACCCGCGCGGGCCTGCCGCTCCTCGCGGATCGACGCGTCCTGGGCGTCTGCGCGCTCGACCTGGTCGGTGACGTCCACCGAGATGCCGACCCAGTGCGTGATCCGGCCGTCGGAGTCCGGCACCGGCGACACGGAGACCTGGTTCCAGAACTCCGAGCCGTCCTTGCGGTAGTTGCGGACCGTGATGGTGCACGGCTCGCCGCGCTTGACCGACTCGGCCAGGCGTCGGGTCACCGCGTGGTCCGTCCCGGGGCCGTGCAGCAGGTTGGGGTCGCGGCCGATCGCCTCCTGCAACGTCCAGCCGGTGGTGCGGGTGAAGGCGTCGTTGACCCAGACGATCGGCGAGTCGACGGCGCCCGCCTCGGTGATGACCACCGAGACGCCGGTCGCGTGGATCGCCCGGTCGCGAATCTCCGCGATTCGCCCGCTCCCCGCGCCGTTCTTGGCCATTACCACCGCCGATCGTCTACCGTTCCCCGCAGATCCCCGACGCGACCCCGCCGGCGGGGGCGACGAAGGGTAGGGACGTGCGAGACGGTAACAGCAGCGGGCCCGGCGGGCCCGGCAGCGGCGCAGATGGCTCGGACCCGTCCGAGCCGGCGTCCGTGCACGTCATCGTCGAGAACGGCCGCACCCGCATCGTCCTGTCCGGCGAGATCGACGCCGACCTCGCGGCGGACCTCGCGGATGCGACGGCCGACGCCGAGGCGGCGGCCCTGCCGATCGACATCGACGCCCAGCACGTCACGTTCATGGACTCGTCGGGAATCGCATTCCTGGCTCGGGTCGCGACCCGGGTGCAGCAGCCGGTCCGGGTGCTGCGCGCCCCGGAGTCGGTGCGCTTCCTGCTCCAGGTCACCCGGATCCACGAGCTCCTCGAGGTGGTGCCCGGCGGGCCGACCGACGCAGGGTCGGCAGACCCCGACGACGTGGAGCCGATCGCCGGTGACCTCACCGACGTCGACGAGCTGCCCTCCATCGGCCGGCACGGGCGCAACCGCCCCGAACCCCCCGACGTCATCGCCTGACCTCCCGCGGACCCTGCCCGCAAGCTCGGGTGCCCGGCCCGCAAGCTCGGTGCCCTGCCGCGAGTTCGGTGGTGGGCTCGCGAGTTCGGTGGTTGCGACCACCGAACTCGACCCCGACCACCGAACTCGGCGCTGCGGCGGGGGTGGGGCGGGGGCGGGCGGGGGGATGCAGGAGGCCCCGCGCCGGGGGTGCCGGGCGGGGCCTCGCGCGTGTCCTCGACCGGTGGTCCGGCTGAGGACGGTGGTCACATCTTGGTGCCGGCCGACCGCAGCTGCTGGCAGGCCTCGACGACGCGGGCGGCCATGCCGGCCTCGGCGGCCTTGCCCCACGCGCGGGGGTCGTAGGCCTTCTTGTTGCCGACCTCACCGTCGATCCTCAGCACGCCGTCGTAGTTCTTGAACATGTGGTCCACGACGGGCCGCGTGAAGGCGTACTGGGTGTCGGTGTCGACGTTCATCTTGATGACGCCGTTGTCGACGGCCTCGGCGATCTCCGCGGCGGTCGAGCCCGAGCCGCCGTGGAACACCAGGTCGAACGGCATGGCCTTGCCGATCTCGGCGCCGACGACGTCCTGGATCTCCTTGAGGATCGCCGGACGCAGCTTGACCGCACCCGGCTTGTACACGCCGTGCACGTTGCCGAAGGTCAGGGCCGTCAGGTAGCGGCCCTTCTCGCCGGTACCCAGCGCCCGGACGGTCTTCAGGCCGTCCTCGGGGGTGGTGTAGAGCTTCTCGTTGATCTCCGCGGTGTGGCCGTCCTCCTCGCCACCGACGACGCCGATCTCGATCTCGAGGATCGTGCGGGCGGCCTGGGAGAGCTCCAGCAGCTCCTCGGCGATCACCAGGTTGGGCTCGATCGCGATGGTCGAGCCGTCGAACATGTGCGACTGGAAGACCGGGTTCTCACCGCGCTTGACCTGCTCGGCCTCGTAGGCGAGCAGCGGGCGCACCCACGACTCGAGGTTGGCCTCCACGCAGTGGTCGGTGTGCAGGACGATGTTCACCGAGTAGTTCTTGGCGACCTCGGTGGCGTACGCGGCCAGGGCGAGGGAGCCGGTGACGCGGTCCTTGATGGTCGAGCCGGACGCGTACTCGCCGCCGCCGACCGAGACCTGGATGATGCCGTCGCTCTCGGCCTCGGCGAATCCCTGGATCGCCGCGGTGACCGTCTGCGAGGACGTGATGTTGATCGCCGGGTAGGCGAAGGACCCGGCCTTGGCCCGGTCGAGCATCTCGGCGTAGACCTCAGGGGTGGCGATGGGCATGAAAGCTCCTGGGAGTGCGTGACGTTGGGCGTGCCCATCGTGGCACGAAAGTGCCCAGGTCCACGGGGACCTCTCGCCCGTCGGGCACCGGCCTCCGGCTGGTGGTCCGCGGGGGCGCCGTGCTCAGCCGGCGAACCGGTCCGTGGCCGTGATCAGCGCGTCCAGGGTGCCTGGCTCGTCGAACGAGTGGCCGGCGTCGGGCACGATCACCAGCTCGGCGCTCGGCAGCGCCCGATGCAGGTCCCACGCCGTGGTGACGGGCGTGCACGCGTCGTACCGCCCCTGGACGATCACGGTCGGGATGTCGGCCAGCCGGGACGCGTTCGCGATGAGCTGGCCCTCCGCCATCCACCCGCCGTGCACGAAGAAGTGGTTCTCGATCCTGGCGAACGCCAGCGCGTGGCGCGGCTCGGCCATCTCGGAGACCAGCTCGGGGCGCGGGCGCAGCGTGACCGTCGAGGCCTCCCAGGTGGTCCAGGCCACCCCGGCCGGCAGGTGCACCGCCGGGTCGGGGTCGAACAGGGCCTGGTGGTAGGCCTTCATCATCGATCGGCGCTCGTCGGGCGGGATCGGCGCGACGAAGTCCTCCCACAGGTCCGGGAAGAGCGCGGCCGCGCCGCCCTCGTAGTACCAGTCCAGCTCGAGGCGGCGCAGCGTGAAGATGCCGCGCAGCACCAGCTCGGTCACCCGCTCCGGGTGGGTCTGCGCGTACGCGAGCGCGAGGGTCGAGCCCCACGACCCGCCGAACACCTGCCAGCGGTCGACGCCCAGGTGGGCGCGCAGCACCTCGAGGTCGGCGACCAGGTGCCAGGTGGTGTTGGTGGACAGGTCGGCGTCGGGGTCGGCCGCGTGCGGGGTCGAGCGGCCGCACATCCGCTGGTCGAGCAGCACGATGCGGTAGCGCGACGGGTCGAACAGCCTGCGGTGCTTGGGGTCGCAGCCGCCGCCGGGGCCGCCGTGCAGGAACACGACGGGCTTGCCGTCGGGGTTGCCGGAGGTCTCCCAGTAGACCTGGTGCCCGTCGCCGACGTCGAGCATGCCGGACTCGTAGGGCTCGATCGCGGGGTAGAGGGTTCGCACGGGCTGCGACCCTACCCCCGCCCGTACCGGGACCCGCTGGGACCGGCGGCGCACGGCGGCCGTCGGGGCACCGTTGAAGCGTTGGCCCCCGGCATGCGAGGCCAACGCTTCGACGCCGGACCGTCAGGCGTGCCGCTGCGCCCACGCGAACATCGCGATCGCCGCCGCGGCGCCGAGGTTGAGCGAGCGCGTCGAGCCGTGCTGGGTGATGTGCACGACCGCCGCTGCGCCCGCGAGCGCCGACGCCGACAGCCCGGCGGACTCGGTGCCGAACAGCAGGACGCACTCGGGCGGCAGCGGGTAGGTCTCGATCGGCACCGATCCCGGCACGTTGTCCACCGCGACGACCGGCAACCCCTCGCCGGCGGCCCAGGCGAGCAGCCCTGCGACATCGGCGTGGTGGTGCACGTGCAGGTAGCGGTCCGTGACCATCGCGCCGCGCCGGTTCCAGCGCCGCCGGCCCACCACGTGCACCCCGGCGACGTTGTAGGCGTTGGCGGTGCGCACCAGCGACCCCACGTTGAGGTCGTGCTCGACGTTCTCGAAGGCGACGTGCAGCGGGTGGCGACGGGTGTCCAGGTCGGCCACGACGGCCTCGACCGTCCAGTACCGGTACCGGTCCACCACGTTGCGCCGGTCGCCGTGGGCGAGCAGCTCCGGGTCGTAGCGCGGGTCGGGCGGGGAGTCGGGCCCGCCGGGCCGCCCGTCCGGGCCGGGCAGCCGGGGCCAGGCGTCGGGCCCGCCGGGCCACGGCCCGACGCCGACGACGCGTTCGGCGCCCTCCCGCTCGGGTCCGTCCGCTCGGCCCTCGCCCGCAGCGGCGCCCACGTCCGGGTGTGTCACGCGGCCCATCCTGCCGTGCGCCGCACCGCGTCCCGTGCGGACCGACGACGGGCCGACCGCGCACGGGTGCGCGAGGTCCCCCCGATCCGCCCGACCGGGGATTGACCAAGATCGTCTGATCTCATACTATTTGAAGTCCAACGATCGGAGACGGGTGCCACCACGAGCTCGGGCCGACGCCCTGTCGGACGCCTTCCACGCGTTCATGCGGTACTTCATCGTGCACGTCAACCCGGTGCTGCACCGCACCCGGTTCCGCGGTCGGCAGTACTCCGAGCACGAGATCGTCGTGACGATGGCGCTCCACGTCGTCGGGCCTCAGCGACCGAGCGAGCTCAGCCGTGGCCTGGGCGTCGACAAGGGCACGCTCACCTCGGTGATCCGGCGACTGGACGAGGCCGGCGTGGTCCGTCGCCGGCCCGTCGACGGCGACGCGCGCGGCTACCTCGTCTCGTTGACGGCCGACGGCACCGCGCTGGTCGACCACCTCGCCGAGCAGCGCCTGCGCGGCTTCCGCGAGCTCTTCGGCGGGATGGACCCGGACGACGTCGACGCGGCCGCCCACGGCCTGGAGCTGATGACCGCCCACCTGCGCGACCGGGAGGCAGACCGTGCCGACGACCCGACGACCTGAGGTCCGCGAGGGCGACTGGCGCGCCGCGGCGTCACCGGAGGAGCTGCGCGAGTACGACGCGTTCGGGCCGTGGATCGAGGAGGTGACCTCGCCGGAGCTGATGCCACCACGGTTCCGCCCGTACTACGACGAGCTCCGCACCGCCCGGCTGCTCCTCAAGGTGCCGCGGAACGTGGAGCGACGCACGGCGCGACCCGGCCAGGACCTGTACGCCGCCGTGCTCGCGGTGCACGACGACCACCTGACCCTGCTCGGGCTCCCGGACCGAGCCCAGGCACCCGTGACGCGCAGGGACGTCGACGTGCGCGACGTCGTCGCGCTGTCCGAGCTGACCGACCTGCTGATCGGCCGGTGGTCCCTGCTGCTGCGCGACGGCACCCGGGTCGACCTGGGCCACAGCTCGGTCTCGCGGGAGAAGGTCGAGGCCGCCACCGACCTGCTGCGCGCCCGGATCGTCACCGCGACGCAGCCCCGGAGCCTCGGGGCGCCCCGGCCGGCCGAGGTCGAGGAGTTCGCCTTCCGGACCATGCTCATCGCGCTCGAGCGGCGGTGTGACGCGACGGTGGTCCCGGTGCACGTCGAACCGCGGAACGCGCTGCGGCGTGACGTGCGCGGCCGTCTGATCCTGACCAGCGGGCTCATGCTGGTCGACGCCGGCGAGGAGCTGGTGGTCGTCGACGGCGGGCCGCCCCGGCGCCCGTGGCGCGGACCCACCTACGCCCGGACCACGACCTTCGTGCGGTACGACCAGCTCACCGGGTTCTCCGTGATCGCGCCGCAGCAGGCCCGCCAGGTCCACGAGCTCGTCCTGGTCGCCGGCCGTCAGGAGCTCCGCCTCGCCTGCACGGGCGACCCCGCGGCGGTGGTCGGCCTGCTCACGTCGCGAGGGGTGCGGCGGACCTCGGCACGCCCGTGACGCCGCCCCCCGGTCAGCCCAGCTCGACGTGCAGGGCCTCGGCAGCCGCGACGGCGCGGGCCCGGGCCTCGGCCTCGTCGGCGCCGCGGGCCAGGGTCACCGCGACCCGGCGTCGGCCGCGCACCTCAGGCTTGCCGAACAACCGCACCTGGGCCGTGGGGACCGCGAGCGCGTCGGCCACGCCGGTGAACTCCGGCACGCCGTGCCCCTCGGCCAGCACGGCGCAGGAGGCCGCAGCGCCCTGCCCCTCACCGACGCCCACGCGCAGCACCTCGCCGACCGGCAGGCCCAGCACCGCACGGGCGTGCAGCGCGAACTCCGACAGGTCCTGGGACACCAGGGTGACCAGCCCGGTGTCGTGCGGCCGCGGGGAGACCTCGGAGAACAGCACGTCCTCGCCCACCACGAACAGCTCGACGCCGAACAGCCCCCAGCCGCCCAGGGCGTCGGTGACCGCGCGGGCCACCTCCTGGGCCTTGGCCAGCACGCCGTCGGGCAGCGCGGCCGGCTGCCAGGACTCCCGGTAGTCCCCGTCCACCTGGACGTGACCGATCGGGTCGCAGAACGTGGTGCCCCCGGCGTGCCGCACCGTGAGCAGGGTGATCTCCGAGTCGAACGGCACGAACGCCTCGACGATCACCCGCACCGAGGCATCCGGGTCGGCGGCCACCCGGCCGCCGGTGCGGGCGTACCGCCAGGCGGCCTCGAGCTGGTCGGCCGTGCGCACCACCGTCTGCCCCTTGCCGGACGAGCTCATCACCGGCTTGACCACGCACGGCAGCCCCAGGGCGCTGGCCGCGGCGTGCAGCTCCTCGCGACTGTCGGC
This sequence comes from Actinomycetales bacterium, assembly GCA_020444245.1. GTDB lineage: Bacteria > Actinomycetota > Actinomycetes > Actinomycetales > Cellulomonadaceae > Actinotalea. Next base: position 68,132 of record JAHLLI010000002.1, on the reverse strand, counting down.
GAACCGGTAGGGCGAGGTGGGCAGGCCGAGCTCCTCGGCCGCGAGCCGTCGGATGCCCTCGCGGTCCATCGTCAGCCGGGTCGCGCGGGCCGTGGGCACCACGCGCACGCCGGTGGCCTCGACCTCGGCGAGCACGTCGGTGGCGATCGCCTCGACCTCGGGGATCACCAGGTGCGGGCGCTCGGCGGCGACCACCCGCCGCAGGTCCTGCGGGTCGAGCATGTCCACCACGTGCGACCGGTGCGCCACCTGCATCGCCGGGGCGCGGGCGTAGCGGTCGGCGACCACGACCTCGACGCCCAGGCGCTGCAGCTCGATCGCGACCTCCTTGCCCAGCTCCCCGCCACCGAGCAGCAGGGCTCGCGTCGCACCGGGGCTCAGCGGCGTGCCGATCCGGCCGGTGCTCACCGCGAGGCCCGCCACGCCTGGAGGGCCTTGAGGCGGGACGAGGTGTGCAGCAGCGAGCCCTCGTACAGCCGGGCGCCGATCAGCACGAACGCCACGCCGGTGGCCAGCACGACCAGTGCGGAGACCACCGGCTCCCACGGCGCGGCGTTGCCCAGCACCACGCGCGCGGGCATCAGCAGCGGCGCGGTGAACGGCACGTAGGACAGCACGCGCTGCACCGGACCGGAGTCCATCGTGAACAGCGCGGCGAAGAACGGCACGATCACCAGCACCTGCATCACCACGGTGGTCGCCTGAAGATCCTCGATCCGTGACGCCAGCGAACCCGCCACGGCCCACAGGCAGGCCAGCATCACGAAGCCGAGCAGGAAGAACGCCACGAACCACCCGGACGCGCCGAGCACCTGGCGGACCACCTCCCCCTGGCCGGCCACGGTCGCGCCGGCCAGCCCGGCACCCAGGATCACCACGATCTGGCCGAGCGCCATCACGGTGTTGCCCAGCACCTTCCCGGCGAGCAGCCACCGCACCGGGAGCGCCGCGACCAGCAGCTCGATCACCCGGGACTGCTTCTCCTCGACCACGCTCTGCGCGATCGACATCCCGAAGGTCAGCACCGACAGGTAGAACAGGAAGGCGAACACCAGCACCAGCAGCTCTGGCGGTACCGCACCGGTCGGCCTGGCCTCGAGCAGCTGGGTGCTGGGCATGACGGGGCTGGTCAGCGCCGTGACCTGGTCGGCGGACAGCCCGGCGTCGGCGGCCGCCTGCTGGATCTGCAGCTCGCTGGACGCCGCACGCAGCAGCACGTCGAGCTCGGAGGGCACGGACTGGGCGGCGATCACGGTGAGCCCGGTGGGGACCTCGCCCACGACGGCGGCGGCCACGTCACCGTCCCGGACCAGCTGCTGCACGTCGCGACCCGGCTCGACCTCGACGGAGGTGAGGTCCGCAGCGGGCAGCCCGCCCTCGCCGAACACCGCGAGCGCCGGCGGCAGCGCCGTGCCGGAGTCCTGCGCGTCGTGGCCGAGCTGGGTGGCCAGGTCCACCACGTCCGCCGCGGCCGCGCCCTGCACGGCCACCCGGATGCTGGGCACCCGCTGCTGGATCAGCACGGGGATGAGGGTGGCGGCCGTGACCAGCACGAGCATGAAGACGGTGGAGCCGATGAACGCCCTGTCCCGCAGCTTCACCGACACCTCGCGGCCGGCGATCACGCGGATCGCGCCCCACGCGGACATCGCCCCGTTCACCGGACCACCTCCCGGAAGATCTCGGCGAGCGTCGGGCGCACCACGGCGAACTCGCGCAGCACACCGTGCGCCTGGGCGGCGGCGAGCAGCGCCTGGTCGTCGGCGGGGTCGGCGAGCTCGACGACGACCGTGTCGTCCGTCGCCTCGACCACTGTCGCGCCGGCGACACCCGGCACCAGCTCGGCCGCCGGGCGCGGACCCTGCACCCGCACCCGGTAGCGTCGACCGCCGCGCCGGGACCGAACCTCGTCGGCCGGCCCGGCGGTGACCACGCGGCCGTCGTCGATGATGACCACGTCGTCGCACAGCTGCTCGACCAGCTCGAGCTGGTGAGAGCTGAACAGCACGGGGACGCCGGCCGCGGCGCGGGAGCGCAGCAGCTCGCCCATCGCGTCGATCGCCAGCGGGTCCAGGCCGGAGAACGGCTCGTCGAGCACCAGCAGCACAGGCTCGTGCAGCAGTGCGGCGGCCACCTGCACGCGCTGCTGGTTGCCCAGGGAGAGCGTCTGGAGCAGGTCGTGGCTGCGATCGTCCAGGCCGAGCTGGTCGAGCAGCGCGGTCGCGCGCCGCGTCGCGGCGGCCCGGGACATGCCGTGCACACGGCCGAGGTGGACGAGCTGGTCGAGCACCCGCATCCGCGGGTACAGCCCGCGCTCCTCCGGCATGTAGCCGAAGGTCCGGCGCAGCTCACGGGTGAGCGGCCTGCCGTCCAGCAGCACCTCGCCGGAGGTCGGCGCGAGCACCCCCATGACGATCCGCATCGCCGTGGTCTTGCCGGCACCGTTCGCGCCGACGAAGCCGGTCATCCGGCCTGGGCGCACCGTGAACGAGACCTCGTCCAGGGCGCGCCGCTCGTCGTACAACCGCGTCACGCGCTCGAGCGCGAGCACCATCGGCCTCCCTCAGGTCGCTGTCCGCCGCTCGACCCTATCCAGCACGAGGCGCCCACGGCAGCAGCCCGACGCCGCGCGCCGGGGCGTTCACCGGACCGTCACAGCCCACTCCCCGGAAGCATGCAGCCGCCTGCGTAGGCTTGGCCGGTGATCACCACCCTGCTGGCCGGTGCGGCCGCATCCCCCGTGGCGACCCTAGGGCCCAGCTGGCTCGACCCCCAGACCCTGATCGAACGGTTCGGCGCGTACGCGCTGATCGGCGTGGTGATCGTCGTCTTCATCGAGACCGGGCTGTTCTTCCCGCTCCTGCCCGGCGACTCGCTGCTCTTCACCGCAGGCGCCCTGGTGGCCCAGGACGAGCTGCACTTCCCGCTGTGGCTGCTGTGCTTGATGGTCACGGTCGCCGCCTTCGCCGGCGACCAGAACGCCTACTGGATCGGCCGGCGGATCGGCCCCCGGTTGTTCAACCGTCCCGACTCCCGGTTCTTCAAGCGGGAGCACATCGAGGAGACCCACCGCTACTTCGAGCGGTACGGCGGTGCGACCGTGATCATCGCGCGGTTCATCCCGATCGTCCGGACCTACTCGGCCGCCTCGGCGGGGATCGGCCGGATGCACTACCCGAAGTTCGCCGCGTACGACCTGGTCGGCGCGGTGCTGTGGGGCTGCGGCGTGACGCTGCTCGGCTACGCGCTGGGGACCATCCCGTTCGTCAAGGCGAACATCGAGCTGCTGCTGGTCGGGATCATCGCGCTGTCCCTGGTGCCGGTCGTGATCGCCGCGCTGCGGGCGCGCCGCCAGCGCGCCGCGGTCGAGGGGCTCGCCGCGCAGGCGCACCACGCCGAGACCGAGCCTGAGGCGGGGACCGGACGATGACCGACCGCCAGATCCGCTCGTGGCTGACCGACATGGACGGCGTGCTCGTGCACGAGGGCACCGCGCTGCCGGGGGCGGCCGAGTTCGTGGCAGCGCTGCGCGAGGCGGAGCGCCCGTTCCTGGTCCTGACGAACAACTCGATCTACACCCCGCGTGACCTCCGGGCCCGGCTCGTGGCGGCCGGGCTGGAGGTGCCGGAGGAGGCGATCTGGACCTCGGCGCTGGCCACCGCGACGTTCCTCGCGGAGCAGCGACCCGGCGGGTCGGCCTTCGCGATCGGCGAGGCGGGTCTGACCACCGCGCTGCACGAGGCGGGGTACACGCTCACCGACACCGACCCGGACTACGTGGTGCTCGGCGAGACCCGCACGTACTCGTTCGAGGCGCTGACCAAGGCGATCCGGCTGATCCAGGGCGGCGCGAAGTTCATCGCGACCAACCCCGACGTGTCCGGGCCCAGCGCCGACGGCGACCTGCCGGCGACCGGGGCCGTGGCTGCGATGATCAGCGCGGCGAGCGGGCGCAAGCCCTACTACGTCGGCAAGCCGAACCCGATGATGTTCCGGTCCGCCCTCAACCGGATCGAGGCGCACTCGGAGACCACGGCGATGGTCGGCGACCGGATGGACACCGACATCATCGCCGGCATGGAGGCCGGCCTGCAGACGTTCCTGGTGCTCTCCGGCTCGACCAAGCGCGGCGACCTGGACCGCTACCCGTTCCACCCCGGCCGCGTGACGGACTCGATCGCCGATCTGGTGGACCTGGTCCGTCCGTGAGCCCCGGAGCCGCGTCCCCGCCGCGTTCGCGCTCCGGAGCCGGCGCGGCCCGACGGTCGCACCCGAGGCGAACGCCCGGCTGGGTGCCCCAGCAGCACGGCGCGTGGGCGATGCTCGTGGTGCCGCTGCTGGTCGGCGTCGTGCACGCCGGGCCGCAGCCCTGGCACGGCCTGCTCGCCGCGACGTGGCTGGTGGGCTATCTCGCGTTCTCGGCGGGCGCGTTGCTGCTCAAGGCACACGGCCGGGCCCGCTACCGCCGCCCGGCGCTGGTGTACGGCGCGGCGGCGTTGGCGCTCGGGGCCTCGCTGCTGGCGGTCCGCCCGACGCTCGCCTGGTGGGCCGTGGCCTACGCCCCGCTGCTGGGCGTGGCGCTGATCGCCGCGTGGCGGCGGGCCGAGCGCTCGTGGCTGGGCGGCGCGACCACGGTGGTCGCGGCCTGCCTGCTCGCCACCGTCGCGCACACCCCCGCGTCGGTGCCGGTGCCGCCCTCGCCCGCGGCGCTGGTGGGCGGCTCGGTGGGGGCGTGGCAGGTGGTCGGGGTGCTGGCGCTGTACTTCCTCGGCACCGTGGCGTACGTCAAGACACTGATCCGCGAGCGCGGCAACCGAGCGGTGCTGGGAGTCTCGCTCGCGTGGCACGTCCTGGCCGCCGCGCTGGTTCCCCTCGTGCTCATGGCCCAGGGGCCGGGCCGGCTCGAACCATGGGCGTCCGGGCCGCTGACCGGCCTGTTCGTCCTCCTCGCGGCGCGCGCCGCGGCGGTCCCGCGACGCTGGCCGCACGCGACCCCCAAGGCGGTCGGCCTGGGCGAGGTCGCCGCGAGCACCACCCTCGCACTGCTCCTGATCGCCGCCTCCTGACCCTCCCCCGGTCGTCGAGTTCGGTGGTCGGCGCTCGAGTTCGGTGGTCGCGACCACCGAACTCGGCTCCTGCCACCGAACTCGGGCGGGTGCCGGTGTGGGCCGGCAGCGGCGCGGCGGGCGCCGTCCGGCGGGGGTCAGCCGCCGAAGTCGACCTGCGGGGCCTGGCGGACCTCGGGGTCGGTGACCTCGAAGTACTCGGCGCGGGTGAAGGAGAACACGCCCGCGATGACGTTCGCCGGGAAGCTCTCGACCTTGGTGTTCAGCGCCCGCACGTTCGCGTTGTAGAAGCGGCGGCCGGCGGCGATCCGGTCCTCGGTGGTGGACAGCTCGGTCTGGAGCTGGGAGAAGTTCTCGCTGGCCCGCAGCACCGGGTAGTTCTCGGCGACGGCGAACAACCGGCCGAGCGCCGAGGTCAGGGCGTTCTCCTGGGCGGCCTGCTCGGCCACGCCGGAGCCCGGCGCGGCGGCGAGCGCACGAGCCTTGGTGACCTCGTCGAACACGCCGCGCTCGTGCGCCGCGTACCCCTTGACCGTCTCGACCAGGTTGGGGATCAGGTCGTGCCGCCGGTGCAGCTCAACGTCGATCTGGCGCCAGGACTCCTGCACCAGGTTCCGCAGCCGGACGAAGCCGTTGTAGGTGCCCACCGCCCACAGCCCGACGATCACGACGAGGACGAGCAGGACGATGAGGACGATGCCTAGGGGTTCCATGTCTCTCCGAGGTCGGTGCGGATCGATGCTGGATCGTAGCCGTGGTCGAGCCAGACGTACCGGGGGATTCCCGCGATCAGGGCCCGCATGACGCCCAGTCGGGAGGCTAGCCGGTCGTGGTCGGGCAGCCCCTGGCTCCAGCACAGCACGTCCGCACCCTCGATGCGCAGCTGCAGCCCTGTGGCGTCCGCGCGGACCAGGCGCTCGAGCATCCGCGGGTGCAGCACGTCGTGGGCGAACTTCGCGTCGCGGGCCTCGACCCGCCAGGCGCGGTTGAAGTCCTCGGACTCGAACTCCAGGTCCTGCCCGCCGAACGCCATCGCGAGGCGGGCGCCCAGGCCCTGCGGGGTGAGTTGGAGCCCGGGAAGCCAGGTGGGCATCGTCATCGCGCACACCCAGTAGTGGTGGGTCGTGCGGTTCTTGCCCGACCCGGTGGTGTACCGGTAGGCGAACGACATCGCCTGGAACTGGCCGAACGTGCCGGCCACCAGCTCGCTCACCCGCCGCGAGCTGCCCACCCCGAACGGGGGGCGCTGCCAGCGGTGCACCAGGCTCGGGTCCGTGCCGTAGTAGGTCCAGCCGATCGTGGCCGCCCACGCCTTGAGCGCCTTCTCGCGCGCCTGGGCGTACCACCAGCCGAACACCAGCGAGCCGATCACCAGCACGGCCATCACGGCGAACATCAGCCCGCCGCCGCCGCCCGAGCCGCTCATCGTCCCGCCCATGCTCACCAGGCCGCCGGCGACCATGACGACGACGGGCACGACGGCAGCGAGTCGACGATCAGGCACCCAGGGGACATCGGCACGTCTCGCCGCGAGCCTGAGTCGCGGATCACGGCAGGCGGCGCCCGCCGGCCCGCCACCGTCGACCTGTTCGCATGCGAACGAGTGCGCGCGCTCGAACCGGTCGGGGTTCGAGCGCGCGCACGTGTTCGCAAGGGTGGGGCAGAGCCCCCGGGGGTCAGGCGCGCGGGGTCGCGCGGCGCAGGAGGAGGTAGCCGACGCCGGCGCACAGCGCGGAGACGGGCAGCGTCCATGTGACGATGAGCGCGGGCTCGTGCGTCGACAGGTACCGACCCAGCGGCGCCCAGGACTCGGTCACACCCATCAGCCACGCGGCCCCGATCAGCAGCAGGGCGGCCAGGAAGAAGAACACGTAGAGCCCCGTGGCCCGCCACCGCACCCAGACCGCAGCGGCCGCGACGCCGATCATCGCCATCAGCAGCCCGACGGCCGCGTTGAGGTACCAGAGCTGCCATGCCGGCAGGTCGGCCAGGAACCATGGCGCGAAGAACCTGCCACCCAGGCCCCAGCCGTCCGTCAGACGCTCGACCTGCGCCAGGACGGCGATCCCAGCGGCGTACATCGCGGCGAGCAGCACCAGGTATGCGACGGTCCCGAGGTAGTAGTCCCGGCGGGTCATGCCCAGGCCCAGCGCGAATCGGAAGGTCAGGCTCATCGCCTGGACGGCCATCACCAGGAGAAAGACCAGCACCCACGTGACGCCGCCGTTGTAGTCGAAGGCGTCGGCGTCCAGGTTCTGGCTGCCGCCCGCGGCGATCGTGACGATGTACCAGATCGCCAGGTTCAGGCCGAAGACCCCGGCGAACACGAGCCACGGCGTGATGAGCGTGGGCCACGGGTTGGCCGCGTGCAGCCGGATCGCGTTCCACACCCGCCGGGACAGGGGCGGCGCCGGGACAGCGGCGGGAAGGGCGACGACGGTCACGATGCGACCTCCTGACGGGCGGAGCCGCGGGTGCGGCCGATGACGAGCTGTTGCAGGGAGACGGGTCCGACCTCAAGCCCGGCCGCCGCGGCGGCGGCCCGCTCGGCGGGGGTGAGCCCGGAGACGGTGACCGACGCGAACGCGCCGACGGTGTCGGTCTGGAGCACGTCGCGACCACGCGCGAAGTGCTCGACGTCGGCCTGCCGGCCGGACACCGTGGTGGCGGAGCCGCGCAGGTCCTCGGCGGCGGCGTCGATGATGAGCCGGCCCTCGTCGATCACGAGGACGTGCTCGAGCAGGTCCGACACCTCGTCGATCAGGTGGGTGGACATGATGATCGTGCGCGGGTGCTCGGCGTAGTCCGCGAGCAGACGGTCGTAGAACGCCTGGCGTGCGACGGCGTCCAGGCCGGCGTACGGCTCGTCGAAGATCGTCAGCTCGGCCCGTGACGCGATGCCGACGACGACGCCGATCGCCGAGGCCTGGCCGCGGGACATCTTCTTCATCCGGCGGTCCAGCGGCACCCGGAACTCGGCGACGAGGTCGCGGGCGAGCTCGGAGTCCCAGTGCGGGAACACCCACGACGCGACGCGCAGCACGTGCTCGCCCTTGAACCCGTCGGGGTAGGTCTGGGACTCCTTGATGAAGCACGTCCGGCTCAGGACGGCGGCGTTCTCCAGCGGGGGCTGGCCGAACAGCCGGATCGCGCCGGCCGTGACGAACTCCTGGCCGGTGATGAGCTGCATGAGGGTGGTCTTGCCGGCGCCGTTGCGGCCCAGCAGGCCCGTGATGGCGTGCTCACGGACGACGAACGAGACGTCGTCCACGGCTGCCAACGAGCCGAAACGCTTGGTGAGGTCCGAGACCTCGACGATGGCGGTCATCGACCGGCCTCCTTCTGGGTCAGGTGCGCGAGCCGCGCCGGGTCGTTCGCAGGGTCGGCCTCGCGGCGGATCATCTCCGCGAGCTCACCGGGGGCGATGGCGAGCTTCGCGGCCTCGGCGACGAGCGGGCGCACGTACTGCTCGCTGAACGCCTCGCGGCGGTGGGCGAGCAGCCGGGCGCGTGCGCCGTCTGCGACGAACATCCCGATCCCGCGCTGCTTGTACAGCAGGCCCGCGTCGACGAGACGCGCGACGCCCTTGAGCGCGGTGGCCGGGTTGATGCGGTGGAACGCGGCGAGCTCGTTGATCGACGCCACCTGGGCTCCCTCCGGCATGGTCCCGTCGATGATCTGGTTCTCGATCAGCTCGGCGACCTGGAGGAAGATCGGGCGCTCGTCGTCCATCGGCCCTCCTGGGTTGTTGGGTTATCTACTGATGTAACTAACCAACCAGGTGCGCCGACGGATGTCAAGCGCTTCTCGGGATCGGGCGCTCGGCCCGCGGCATGAGTGAGGTGGAACGCGCCGCCGGAGTCGTGCGTGGAACTTCCGGCGCGGTGTTCGCGCCGAAGTCTCCACGTTGGCCGCTGGAGGGCTCGCACATCGGCGACGAACGCTCGTGAGCAGCCCCCGCGGTTCGTGTGACGGGAGTGGTGGATGGTGCCGGTGGGGTGGCACGTGTGTCACACCTGCGTCGTGCGTCACATGAACCGCGGGGGCTGCTCACCAGTCGCCGTTCGCGGTGGTGCGGGCGGCGGCCGACGCGGCGAAGCGTGCCGGAGACCCGGATCGGCATCCGCAGCGTGGACGGCCCTGCACGGATCGGCGTCCGAGCGCCGGTTCGCCGCGTGGGGTGCCGGGCCCGCCGGCGGCGGCGCTCCTTACCTCGTGCACATCGGGCATGACCGCGCACCGCGGCACTACCGCCTCCCCACGCCTCGACCGGGGGTCGCGCGGAGGGTTTGACTCAGCGGATCACGCCTCGGTGCCGCACTCAGGCCAGTCCGAGGTCGGCCAGGCCGTACAGGTGCAGGTAGGGCAGGCCCTCGGCCTCGATCCGCTCGCGGGCCCCGGTCGCGCGGTCGACGATCACCGCGACCGCGACCACCTCGGCCCCCGCCTCGCGCAGCGCCTCGACCGCGGTCATCACCGAGCCCCCGGTGGTCGAGGTGTCCTCGACGGCGACCACGCGCCGGCCCGCGACGTCCGGGCCCTCGATGCGGCGCTGCATGCCGTGCGCCTTGCCCTCCTTGCGCACCACGAACGCGTCCAGGTCCATGCCCCGCGCCGCCGCGGCGTGCAGCAGGGCGCCGGCGACCGGGTCCGCGCCCAGGGTCAGACCGCCGACTGCGTCGATCTCACCGGGCCCGAACCCCTGCTCCTCGAGCAGGTCCAGCATGAGGTGGCCGATCAGCGGCGCGGCGCGGTGGTGCAGCGTGACCCGGCGCAGGTCGACGTAGTAGTCGGCCTCCTTGCCCGAGGCGAGGGTGACCCGGCCGTGCACCACGGCGAGCTCGGAGATGAGGGCGCGCAGCTGCTCACGAGGGGTGGCCATGCGCTCAGGCTAGCGGCGCAGCTGCGGGCGCCGGCTCGCCGACCAGGGCGGCGCGGGACCCGGCGCGCGCCCGGCCGGCGCGTGCCCGGGGCGACCGGCTCAGTCCTCCTGGCCGGTCGACGGCAGCGTGTGCATCGCGGGCGAGTCGGAGAACTTCCGGATCGCCGCCCGCGGCAGCAGCCGCGCGACCTCGGAGATCACGCCGTAGCGCAGGCTCGGCGTGGAGATCACCGCACCGCGCCGCACGTCCGCCAGGGCCGCGGAGACCACGGTGTCGGCGTTGAGCCAGGCGAGGTCCGGGTACCGGCTGCGGTCCACCTGCGCTCGCTCGTGGAACTCGGTGTGCGTGAGCCCGGGGCACAGCGCCGTGGCGGTCACGCCGGTGCCGCGCAGCTCGGTGGCCAGGCCCTCGGTGAAGACCCGGACCCAGGCCTTGTGCGCCGAGTACGTGCCCGCCGTGGTCAGCGCCGCCACGGACGAGACGTTGAGGATCGCCCCGCGGCCGCGCGCGACCATCGCCGTCGCCGCCTCGTGCGACAGCACCATCACCGTCCGGACCATCACGTCGAGCGCCCGCTCCTGGAAGGCGAGGTCGGAGCCCAGGAACGAGTCCCCCGTGCTGAACCCGGCGTTGTTGACCAGCAGACCGACGGGCCGCTCGGCCTGCCGGAGCCGCTCGGCGACCCGCTCGACGTCCTCGCGGACGGACAGGTCCGCCGGGAGCACCTCGGCACGTACGCCGGCCGCGGCGTTGAGCTGGCCGGCCAGACGCTCCAGCCGGGCGACGTCCCGCGCGACGAGCACCACGTCGTGGCGCGCGGTCGCCAGCTGCCAGGCGAACTCCAGCCCGAGCCCCGCGCTGGCTCCGGTGACGAGTGCGGTACCCATGGCGCAAGCGTACGGTGCGCGGGGCCGGGACCGCGGGTGGACCGTCCGGCGGTCCGGGTAGCGTTCGGCTCATGCGCATCGCGACGTGGAACATCAACTCGGTCCGGGCCCGCGCCGAGCGCGCGGTCGCCTGGCTCGAGCGCACCGGGACCGACGTGCTCGCGCTCCAGGAGACCAAGACGGCCGACGCGACGTTCCCGTACGCCGTGTTCGAGGCCGCCGGGTACGAGGTCGCGCACACCGGCCTCAACCAGTGGAACGGCGTCGCGATCGTCTCGCGGGTGGGCCTCGAGGACGTCGAGACGAGCTTCCCGGGCCAGCCCGGGTTCGGCGAGGACGAGGCGACCGAGGCGCGGGCGATCGGCGCGACCTGCGCCGGGGTGCGGGTGTGGAGCCTGTACGTGCCGCACGGGCGCTCGCCCGACAACCCGCACTACGCGTACAAGCTGCGCTGGCTCGAGCAGCTCCGCACCGTGGCGGCCGGCTGGGTGCGGGACGACCCCGCCGCACAGATCGCGCTGGTCGGCGACTGGAACGTCATCCCGTTCGACTCCGACGTGTACGACGTCGCCGACTTCGAGGGACACACGCACGTCACGCCGGCGGAGCGCGAGGCGTTCTTCGCCTTCGAGCAGGCCGGGTACACCGAGGTCTCGCGCGTGCACGTCCCGGCGGAGCACACCTACACGTACTGGGACTACCAGCAGCTCGCCTTCCCCAAGAACCGCGGGCTGCGCATCGACTTCGCCTACGCCAGCGCACCGCTCGCCGACCGGGTCACCGGCGTGCGGATCGACCGCGACGAGCGCAAGGGCAAGGGCCCGTCCGACCACGTCCCCGTGGTGCTCGACCTGGAGGATCGATGAGCGAGGAGCCCCGCCCCGAGGGCACGGACGCGACGGCGAACGGCGAGCCCGCCACGCTCGACCAGCCCGAGCAGCCCGCAACGGAGCCGGCGGCCGAGCAGGCACCGGCAGCCCCCGCGACGCAGGCGTGGACCTCGCCCGGGTGGTCCCCGCCGGGCGGGGCCCCGCAACCTGCAGCGCCGGCCCTCGCGCCGCAGGCCGGACCCGGCTACCCGCCGGGCGGGGCCCCGCAACCTGCAGCGCCGGCCCTCGCGCCGCAGGCCGGACCCGGCTACCCGCCACCCGCACAGACCCCACCCCCGGGGTACCCGCCCCAGCAAGGCCAGACCCCACCCCCGGGGTACCCGCCCCAGTACGGCCAGACCCCACCCCCGGGGTACCCGCCCCAGTACGGCCAGACCCCACCTCCGGGGTACCCGCCCCAGCAAGGCCAGACCCCACCCCCGGGGTACCCGCCCCAGTACGGCCAGACCCCACCCCCGGGGTACCCGCCCCAGTACGGCCGGCCCCCGCAGCCCGGCTACGCCCAGGGACCACCGACCCGGCAGGGCGGCCCGGCCGCACCCGGCGAGGGGTGGTACCCGCAGCAACCCCACTACGCCCCCGGTTGGCAGGCCCCGGTCGGCCCGCCGCCTGCGACCGGCAACCGCGGCACGCGGATCGTCCTAGGCGTGATCGCCGGGATCGCCGCGGTCGCCCTCGTGGTCGGCGGCGTGATCGGCGGGCGCTACTGGCTCGAGACCCGCCCGCTCGGCGAGGTCACCAAGCCGATGACCGTGCACGCCGGCCGGCTGAGCACCGGGCACTGCCTGGCCTCCCTGCCCGCCGACGGGACGGTGCGCTCGGTACGCGTGGTGCCGTGCAGTGACCCGCACGTGGCCGAGGTCGTCGGCTCCCGACCGCTGTCGGGCACGTCGTGGCCCGGGGCCCAGCAGGTCACGACGGAGCTCGAGAAGTGGTGCGAGATGGACACCGCCGAGCACGACCTCGGGCTCCGGCCGGTGGTCTGGGCGCCCACCGAGCAAGGCTGGAACCAGGGCGACCGCACCGGTCTGTGCCTGGCCTGGCTGCCGAGCGGCACGATGCTGGGGTCCTTCACGGCGAACGACAAGGTCACGGTGCCCTGACCGGGGCCGGGACGGCGTCGCCCGCTACCGGTTCCGTCCGGAGTGGTGCGGTACCGACGCGGTGATGACGGTCCCGTCGGCCCGCAGCGTGCCGCGCAGCGCGGTCGCCTCGGGCACCCCGCCGATCCGCGGCCCCTGGTCCGACAACGCGACCGTGACCGGGTGGACGGACGTCACGGTCACCCGGCTGCCCAGGACGGCCACGGTGATCTCCTCGCCCTCCTCCACCGCCAGGTCCATGGTCTCCTGGCGGATCGTGACCTTCAGGCGGGTGCCGCGCAGCGTCACCCGGAACGTCAGCGAGGGCCACGTCATCGGCAGCCGCGGCGCGAAGGTCAGCTCCTCGCCGTGATGGCGCATGCCACCGAAGCCGTGGACCAGCGCGCTCCAGATCCCGCCCGCGGACGCCACGTGCACGCCGTCGGCGGTGTTGTCGTGCAGGTCGGCGAGGTCGACGAAGAGCGCGTCGTAGAAGTAGCGCAGCGCGAGGTCGTGGTACCCCACCTCGGCGGCGATGATCGACTGGACCACGCCGGACAGCGTCGAGTCGCCCGTGGTGATGCCGTCGTAGTAGTCGAAGTCGGCGCGCTTCTGCTCGAGCGTGAAGTGCTCGCCCTGGAGGAACAGCGCCAGCACCACGTCGGCCTGCTTGAGCACCTGGAACCGGTAGATCACCAGCGGGTGGTAGTGCAGCAGCAGCGGCAGGTGCTCCGGCGGCGTGGCCGGCAGGTCCCAGACCTCGCGCTCGAGGAACAGCGAGTCCTGCGGGTGGATGCCCAGGCGCTCGTCGAACGGGATCGCCATGGCGTCCGCCGAGCGGCGCCACTCGAGCACCTCGTCCGCGGTCAGTCCGAGCCGCTGGACCATGCGCTCGTAGTGCACCGGCCAGCGCGCGGCGACCTCGCCCACCGCGTCGGCGGCGCGCCACAGGTTGAACCGCGCCATGACGTTGGTGAACAGGTTGTCGTTGACCACGGTGGTGTACTCGTCCGGGCCGGTGACGCCGTGGATGTGGAACGAGTCCTCACCGTTGCCCCGCCAGAAGCCCAGGTCCGCCCACATCCGTGCGGTCTCTACCAGCACGTCGATGCCCTCGCGGGCCAGGAACTCCTCGTCGCCGGTGGCCTTGACGTACGTGCTCAGGGCGAAGGAGATGTCCGCGTTGATGTGGTACTGCGCGGTGCCGGCGGCGTAGTACGCCGACGCCTCCTCGCCGTTGATCGTGCGCCACGGGTACAGCGCGCCCCGCGTGGTCAGCTCGGCGGCCCGCCGCCGGGCGGCCGGCAGCATCGTGCGCCGGAAGCGCAGCGCGTTCCTGGCGTACGAGGGCGAGGTGTACACGAGGTAGGGCACCACGTAGATCTCGGTGTCCCAGAAGTAGTGCCCGCCGTAGCCGGAGCCCGTCACGCCCTTGGCCGCGATGCCCTGGCCCTCGGCGCGCGCGGCGGCCTGCGCGAGCTGGAACAGGCACCACCGGATGGCCTGCTGGAGCTCGGGCTGGTCCTCGATCTCGACGTCCGAGCGTGCCCAGTAGTCGCCCAGCCAGCCCTGCTGGTCGATGAGCTGCTGGTCCACGCCCTCGGCCCGCACCCGGTCGAGCGTCCGGCGCACCCTCGTGACGAGCTCGGCGGGCGACTCGCTGCGCGAGGTGTGGTAGCTGACGACCTTGCTCACCAGGATCGGCATGCCCGGCTCGGCGTGGACCCGGAACACGTGGCGGGACAGGTCGGGGGTGACCTCGTACTTGATCTCGTAGGCGTTGCCGGTCTCGATGAGGTGGTCCGCGCCGACCGCGAGCGTCATGCCCGAGTCCTCGCAGCGGTACCCGAGCAGCACGCGCTCCTCGTCGCCCCAGTGCGCCTCGGGGTGCAGGACGCGCCCGGTGAACTCCTCGGCCCGGCGGGGGTCGCGGATGCCGTCGCCGTCGCCGCCCTCGTGGTACGCCTCGCCGTTGGCCCGGTTGACCACCTTCGCGGCGATCGTGATCGGCACCTGCTGGTCCAGCGCGGTGACCTCGTAGGTGAGGACCGCGAGGTGGCGCTGGGCGAACGACACCATCCGGCGGGTGCGCACCAGCACGCGGTTGCCGCTGGGGGTGCGCCACAGCAGCTCGCGCCGGAGCACGCCCTCGGTGAAGTCCAGCGTGCGCTGGTAGGACATCAGGTCCGCGACCGAGAGCACCATCGGCTCGTCGTCGACGTACAGCTCGAAGATCGTCGCGTCCGGGGCGCTGACGATGGTCTGGCCCACCTGCGCGAACCCGTAGGCCTGCTCGGCGTGCCGGATCCGCCAGGTCTCGTGCACCCCGTTGAGGAACGTGCCGTGGTGCGCGGCATCGCGGCCCTCCTCGTAGGTGCCGCGCATGCCCAGGTAGCCGTTGCCCACCGCGAAGAGCGTCTCGGTGGTCCCCAGGTCCTCGTCGCTGAAGAACTCCTCGGTGAGGCGCCACTCGTCGACCGGGAACCGCGTCCGGTCCAGGTAGCTGGGCAGCGAGCCGCCCGCGACGTGCGCGCCCCGGTGTCTCACATCAGCTCCGCGAGGTCGGAGACCACGAGGTCCGCACCGGCTTCGAGCAGGGCGTCCCGCCCCACCCCGCGATCCACGCCGACGACGAGGCCGAACCCACCCGCCCGGCCCGCCGCGGCCCCGGACACGGCGTCCTCGACCACCACGGCGCGCTCGACGGGCACGCCGAGGTCGCGCGCGGCCTGGACGTAGGTGTCCGGCCGGGGCTTGCCGGGCAGCTGCTCGGCGGCCGCGCGCACGCCGTCGACCACCACCTCGAACCGGTCGGCGAGCCTCGCAGCCGCCAGCACCGTGCGGGTGTTCCGCGAGCTGGAGACCACGGCGACCTTGGTGCCGCCCGCGATCAGCGCGTCCAGCCAGGCCACCGAGCCCAGGTAGGGCTGCACCCCCTCGGTCGCCAGGATCCGGTTGACCTCGGCGTCCTTGAGGTTGCCCAGCCCGCAGACGGTGGGCGTGCCGGGCTCGTCGGTCGGGTCGCCCTCCGGCAGGTGCACGTCGCGAGACGCGAGGCACTCGCGCACGCCCTCGTAGCGCGGCCGACCGTCGACGTGCGCGAAGTAGTCCGCGTCGGAGTACGGCGGCGTGATCCCGTGCTCGGCGAAGTAGCCGGTGAACAGCTGGCGCCACGCCTTCTTGTGGACCTCGACCGTGGGCGTCAGCACCCCGTCGAGGTCGAACAGGACGGCGTCGTACCGGTCCGGGTCGAAGCTCACGTCGGGTTGGTCCGCCATGGGGGAGTCGGCCATCCTTAGACGCTAGCGCCCGGCTGGGACCGTGCCCAGGGTGAAGACCGGCCTGTCGCCCAACGGAGACCAGCCCGTGTCCGGGCGGCTCAGGCCCAGGTCCGCAGGGTCTCCAGCAGCGGGGTGGTCGGCCGCCCGATCAGGGAGCGGACCTCGTCGGTCGCGTTCGCGAGCAGCCCGTCGGCGATGTTCGCATCCATCGCGAGCACGAACCCGACCGTGCCCTCGTCGAGCCCGGCGGCCAGCAGCGCCGTGCGGTGCTCCTCCGGGCTCACGGCCCGGTGCTCGACGGGCCGACCGAGGGCCTGCGACGCCGCCGCCGCGAACTCGTCGAAGGACCATGCGACGTCGCCGGTCAGCTCGTGCACCGACGTCTCGTCCCCGGCGCGCAGCGCCAGCGCGGCGATCGCCGCTGCGTAGTCCGCACGCGGCGCACTGGCCACCCGGCCGTCGCCCGCACTGGTGAGCACGACGCCCGTGGCCGCAGCCTGGGCGAACGTCTGCTCGTAGTTCTCGGTGTACCAGTTGTCGCGCGCCGCGGTGTAGGGCAGCCCGGACGCCGCAAGCAGCTCCTCCGTCGCCTTGTGCTCGGGGTTGACGATCAGCGGAGAGGTGTCCGCGTGCGGTCCGGAGGTGTAGACGATGTGCCGCACACCCGCCGCCTTCGCCGCGTCGATCGCGGCGCCGTGCTGGGCGGTCCGTCGGCCGATCTCGCTCCCGGACACGAGCACCAGGGTCTGCGCGCCGGCGAACGCCTCCCGCATCCCGGCGGGGTCGTCGTAGTCCACGGTCGCGGTCCGCACCCCGAGGCCCGCGAGGTCACCGAGCCGCCCCACATCGCGCCCGCCCGCCACCACCTGGTCGGGCTGCGCCCCGCCGGTCAGCAGCTCGCGGACGATCAGACGGCCGAGGTGCCCCGTGGCACCGGTGACGACGAACATGGTTCCTCCTTCGCGACGAGGACCGCGCTCCGCGGACCCGCCGTGCCCAACCTCGTCGGGGAGCCTAACCTTCCGTCCGATGGGTACCCACTTTCGCGTAGGGTACCTACGTGACAGTAAGTAACGAGGTCAACGCCCTTGAGCGCGCCGAGATGCCCAGCACCGCGACCGTGCGACTCGCCGATCTGCTCACCGACGGACGCCTTCCCGCCGCATGCCCGTCGCGCGTCGTGCTCGACCACGTGACCAGCAGGTGGGGCGTGCTGCTGCTCCTCGCGCTCTCGGAGGGCGACCTGCGTTGGGGCGAGCTGCGCCGCACCGTCGAGGGGATCAGCGAGAAGATGCTCGCCCAGACCCTGCGCACGCTCGAGGCCGACGGGCTCGTCGACCGGACGGTCACGGCGACCGTCCCGCCGCGCGTCGACTACGCCCTCACACCGCTCGGCCGCGAGCTGGTCGACCACCTGCTCCCGCTGATGGGCTGGATCGCCGACCACGCGGACGCGATCGTGACGGGGCGACCGCCCGGCCGGTGAGCCTCGGGTCCAGGGGGCCGAGGACGGCAGCGGGGCGTGCTCCGCCGAGCCGAACCCCGCGCGGCGCTCACTGCGATTGAGACTTGGCACACACGCTCGATGTGCACGCTCATAGCCGATGACCGGGCCCTCCACCCACCAACGTGGAACTTCCGGCGCGAATAACGCGCCGGAAGTTCCACGCACGCCTCCGGCGGGGCGTCCCATTGCCTGCCCGCCGCAGATCGTGCGTACGACCGGTCCCACGAGCGAGCCGCGTCTGAGCAACCTGGGCCGGGGCGCGCCGCGATGGCCGACCCACGTCGACGACCACGCGCGTAGCGCCCACGACGCCTTCCCCGCCGGCACACCCCTACCCGGATGCGAAACCCGCGCGCCTGGGTCGGCACCGGCGGGTCCGGCCCGCCCATCGCGCGTCGCTGCCGAGGTCAGGCGACGCTGAGCACCAGGCCGCCCGCGTCGGCGTCGGCGTTGATGTCCACCTCGACCGTGGAGCCGTCCGGCACCGCGCCGGACAGCAGCATGGTCGCCAGGCGGTCGCCGATCTCGCGCTGCACGAGCCGGCGCATCGGGCGGGCGCCGTAGGCCGGGTCGTAGCCCTCGATCGCCAGCCACTCTCGCGCGGCGTCGGTGACGTCCAGCACCAGGCGCCGGTCGGCCAGGCGGCCGGCCAGGTGCCGCAGCTGCAGGTCCACGATCTGCGCCAGCTCCGCCAGGGAGAGCGCGTCGAACAGCACCACGTCGTCGAGCCGGTTGAGGAACTCCGGCTTGAACGCCGCGCGCACCGCCGCCATCACCGCGTCGCGCTTGGCCGCGTCGTCGATCGTCGGGTCCACGAGGTACTGCGACCCGAGGTTGGACGTCAGCACCAGGATGACGTTGCGGAAGTCCACCGTCCGGCCCTGACCGTCGGTGAGCCGACCGTCGTCGAGCACCTGGAGCAGGATGTCGAACACCTCGGGGTGGGCCTTCTCGATCTCGTCGAGCAGCACCACCGCGTAGGGCCGACGCCGCACCGCCTCGGTGAGCTGGCCGCCCTCCTCGTAGCCGACGTACCCCGGAGGCGCGCCGACCAGCCGCGCGACCGTGTGCTTCTCGGAGTACTCCGACATGTCGATCCGCACCATGGCGCGCTCGTCGTCGAACAGGAAGTCGGCCAGCGACTTCGCCAGCTCGGTCTTGCCGACGCCGGTCGGCCCCAGGAACAGGAACGAGCCGGTGGGGCGGTCGGGGTCGGAGATGCCCGCCCGGGCGCGACGGACCGCGTCGGACACCGTCTGCACGGCCTTGGCCTGGCCGATCAGGCGCGCGCCGATGACCTCCTCCATCCGCAGCAGCTTGGCGGTCTCGCCCTCGAGCAGACGCCCCGTGGGGATGCCGGTCCAGGCCGAGACCACCTCGGCGATCTCGTCGGGGCCGACCTTCTCGGCGATCATCGGCGGCTCGGAGGGGCCCTCGACGCCATCGCCCGGGCGCTCGCGGGCGTCCTGCTCGGCCTCGGCCTGCGCGATCTCGTGCTCGACGGTCGGGATCTCGCCGTTCTGCAGGCGGGCGGCGGTCTCGTAGTCGCCCTCGCGGTAGGCCTTCTCGAACGCGGTGCGCAGCTCGTCGAGGCGTACACGCAGGTCGCCGAGCCGGTTGGAGCCGGCCTTCTCCGACTCCCACCGCGCGGTCAGGGCCGCGAGCTCCTCGCGACGGTCGGCGAGCTCGGCGCGCAGCCGCTCGAGCCGGTCACGCGAGGCGTCGTCCGCGTCGGACAGCGACTCCGACAGGTAGGACTCCTCCATCTCCAGCCGGGTGACCGCGCGCTGGAGGGCGTCGATCTCCACGGGCGACGAGTCCAGCTCCATGCGCAGCCGGGAGGCGGCCTCGTCGACCAGGTCGATCGCCTTGTCCGGCAGCTGGCGGCCGGTGATGTACCGGTCGGACAGCGTGGCCGCGGCGACCAGGGCGGCGTCGGAGATCGTGACCTTGTGGTGCGCCTCGTACTTCGGGGCGATGCCACGCAGGATCGCGACGGTGTCCTCGACGCTCGGCTCGCCGACGAAGACCTGCTGGAACCGGCGCTCGAGGGCCGGGTCCTTCTCGATCCGCTCGCGGAACTCGTCCAGCGTGGTGGCGCCGACCAGCCGGAGCTCGCCGCGGGCCAGCATCGGCTTGAGCATGTTGCCGGCGTCCATCGAACCCTCGGCCGCACCGGCCCCCACCACGGTGTGCAGCTCGTCGATGAACGTGACGATCTGGCCGTCGGAGTCCTTGATCTCGGTCAGGACGGCCTTGAGCCGCTCCTCGAACTCACCGCGGTACTTGGCGCCCGCGACCATCGAGGCCAGGTCCAGGGCGATGAGCCGCTTGTCGCGCAGCGAGTCGGGCACGTCGCCGTCCACGATCCGCTGGGCCAGGCCCTCGACGACGGCCGTCTTGCCGACCCCGGGCTCGCCGATCAGCACCGGGTTGTTCTTGGTCCGGCGCGAGAGCACCTGGATCACCCGGCGGATCTCGGCGTCACGCCCGATCACCGGGTCGAGCTTGCCCTCGCGTGCCGCGGCCGTGAGGTCGACGCCGTACTGCTCGAGGGCCTTGAAGGTGCCCTCGGGGTCGGCGGACGTCACCCGGCCCGAGCCTCGGACGTTGGGCAGCGCGGCGGCCAGGGTGTCCCGGGCGGCCCCCGCGGAGCGCAGCGCCTCACCGGCCGCGGACTGCCCAGCGGCGATCCCGAGCAGCAGGTGCTCGGTGGAGACGTACTCGTCGCCGAGTGCCTGGGCCTCGGTGCCGGCCGCCGTCAGCACGGCGCTCATCGCGCGCGAGACGCTGGGCTGGGCGGTCGCCCCGGACACCGACGGCATGGCAGCCGTCGCCGCGGCGAGCGCACGGGTCAGCGCGGCGCGGTCGGCGCCGACGGCGTCCAGCAGCCCGTTGGCGACCCCGCCGCTCTGGTCGAGCAGCGCCGCGAGGACGTGCTCCGGCTCCAGCTGCGGGTTCCCCGCGGACGCGGCGGCCTGGAGCGCCGCGGCGAGTGCCTCGGACGACTTGGTGGTGAACTTCGGGTCCATCTGGTGAGTGCCTCCTGTGCGGGTCCTGCCCAGGCAACGCGATGCGAAGTTGAGTCTATTCCGCTCAACTCTGGCCGACCACCGCACCCCGGCTGCCTCGCACCATGGCCCGCGGACGGGCCGGACTGATGTCGCCTCGGTAACGATCGACTTTCACCCGCGAAAGCCCCTCACGCACTGCTGGGGGCACCGGCAGGATGTCCGTCATGACGCGCCACCAGACCCCTGCTCGCCGCACCGCCAGGTGGGCCCGCGGCTTCGCCATCGTCGCCGCGGCCGCACTGACGCTCACCGGCTGCATGAAGATCCAGACCGACCTCACCCTGAACCCGGACAACACGGGCTCGATGTCCATGATCATGGCGATCTCGGACGACTTCGCCGAGCAGATGGGCATGGACCCCCAGGAGATGTGGGACTCGATGTCCGGGGACATGGCCACCGACGCCCCCGAGGGCGCCGACCAGGCCCCGTACGCCGAGGACGGCTACACGGGCGTGAAGTACACGCTCGCCGAGGCACCGATCGACCAGCTGTCCACCCAGGACATGACGATCGAACGGGTCGGCGACAACTACGTGTTCACCGGCACCATGGACCTCACCGATGAGACGACCGACACCACCGACACCACCGACCCGATGACGCAGGCGATGATGGACACGTTCATCGTCGCGGTCTCGGTCACGTTCCCCGGTGCGGTCAGCGACCACAACGGCGAGCTCGACGGGAACACCGTCACCTGGTCCCCGAAGCTCGGCGAGATCGCTGAGATGAGCGCCACCGGCTCCGCGATCGCCGGCGGGGCGGCCCAGCCCACCACCGAGCCGAGCGACGAGGCCACCGCCACCGACGAGCCCGCGGACGTCACCGAGCCGACCGACGAGGCCACCGCCGACGTGACCGCGTCCGACGAGGGATCGGCGTCCTCCGGCTTCCCGTGGTGGCTGCTCGGCGTGGTCGGCGCGGTGCTCGTCGCGGCCGTTGTCGGGATCGTGCTGCTGGCCAACCGCGGCCGCAAGCAGCCCAGCCCGGCAGCCGCGTACGCCGAGGGCCAGCCGCAGTGGCAGGGGCAGCCGGGCCAGGCGCAGCCGCCGCAGTGGCAGGGCCAGCCGGGCCAGGCGCAGCCGCCGCAGTGGCAGGGCCAGCCGGGCCAGGCGCAGCCGCCCCAGTGGCAGGGCCAGCCGACCCAGCAGATGCCGCCTGCCCCGCAGACCCCGCCGCCGCCGCAGTGGCAGCAGCCGCAGACCCCGCCGCCGCCGCAGGCCCCGCCGGCAGACGGCGAGCCGACCGTGCAGCTGCCACCCCAGGAGCCGCCGGCCGACGGCCAGCAGCCGGGTCAGAACCCGCCCGCCTGATCGGATCCGACCGCGCCCGACGCCCCGCGCGTCGGGCGCGGTCGTGTGCGGGGCGGGGTGCGCTGGCATGATCGGGGTGCGGCCCGTGCTCGGCCGCGCCCGGGAGAGGGGGTCCGATGGTCATCATCGTCGGCTACACACCGACGCCCGCAGGCGAGGCCGCGATCGACCACGCGGTCGAGGAGGCCCACCACCACGGGGACGACCTGCTGGTCGTCAACGTCTCCGGCCACAGCGACCCGCCCAAGGAGACCTTCGCCACGGACACCGAGATCAAGGACCTCGAGGACCGGCTGCGCGCGGAGGGCCTGCGGTTCACGATCCGCCAGCTGGTCCGCGGTCGCGCCCCGGCCGAGGAGATCCTCGCCCTCGAGAAGGACCAGCACGTCCGCGGCATCGTCATCGGCATCCGGCACCGCTCGCCGGTCGGCAAGCTGATCCTCGGGTCGACCGCCCAGCGCATCCTGCTCGAGGCGACCAGCCCGGTGATCTCCGTCAAGGCCCCGCGCTGACATGTGGCGACAGGACGTGCTGGGCGAGGGCTGGCAGGCCCGCGACCTGGCGCTGCCCCCTGACGCGTACGGCGAGGCCGTCGCCACGCTGGTGCGTCCCGTCCCGGACGGCACCGCCCGGCGCGGCGCCGCGCTGTACGTGCCGGGCTTCGTGGACTACTTCTTCCACCCGCACCTGGCGACGCTGTGGCGCTCGCTGGGCCGTGACTTCTACGCGATCGACCCGCGCGGCTACGGCCGGTCGATCCGACCGGGTCGCCCGCCCAACGTCGTGGCGGACCTCGCCGTCCACGCGGAGGACCTGGACGCCGCGGTCCACCAGATCCGCGCCGACCACGACGAGGTCGTCGTGATGGGCCACTCGACCGGCGGTCTGATCGCCGCGATGTGGGCCGACGCACGCGCTGCGCGACCCGCCGGCCCGATGGCGGAGGCCCTCGTGCTCAACAGCCCGTGGCTCGAGCTGAACCGGGGCTGGTTCGACCGCGAGGTCACCACCCGCGTGGCGCACGTCCTGGCCCGCTTCGCACCCGACATGGTGGTCGGGCACCTCGGCCGGCACTACGGCGAGTGGCTGCACACCGAGGGCGGCTGGGACTTCGACCAGGCCTGGAAGCCCGACGAGGGCTTCGACGTCCGCGCGCGGTGGTTCTCGTCGGTGCGCCGCGCGCACGCCGCGGTCGCCGCCGGGCTGGCCGTCGACGTGCCGGT
Source organism: Actinomycetales bacterium (assembly GCA_020444245.1). Classification (GTDB taxonomy): domain Bacteria; phylum Actinomycetota; class Actinomycetes; order Actinomycetales; family Cellulomonadaceae; genus Actinotalea. The sequence goes on along the minus strand of JAHLLI010000002.1, from coordinate 44,923 downwards.
GCTGGTGTGCACCTCCGACGCGTCGGGACCGTTCGACCGCTGGCACGAGGCACTCGACCGCACCGACTCGGTGCTCTCGGTCGAGCAGATGGTCCGGCTCGCACCCCGGCTCGGCCCGGACGTGACGGTGGTCCAGGTGCCCGGCGGCATCCATGACCTCGCGCTGTCTCCCGAGCCGGCCCGCACGGCCTACCTCGACGCCGTCAGCTCCTGGGTCACCGAACGCCTGGGCACGGGCGGGTGACGCCCGACCCGCACGAGGTCGCCGCGCGGTTCGAGCACGTCCACGGGCACCGTGGCGGGCCGGTGCGAACGTTCCATCCGCGCCGCAGCGTCCTGGGCCCGGAGCGCACCCGTGCGCTGGCCGAGCTGTGGCCGCGCTACGGGTTCTCGGTCCACGACGAGCGCCTGGGCACCGGCCCCGCGGACGCCGCCGGCCTGCTGGACACCGCTGCGCTCTTCGGCCGCCGGGCGCCCGTCGTGCTCGAGATCGGCTCCGGGATGGGCGAGGCGACCCTGGCGATGGCCGGGGCCGACCCGGCGCGCGACTACCTCGCCGTCGAGGCGCACCTGCCGGGGGTGGCGAACCTGCTCGTCCTGCTCGCCAGGTCGGGGCTGACGAACGTGCGGATCGCGCACGGCGACGGCCTCACCCTGGCCGAGCGCCTCGCCCCCGACAGCCTCGACGCCGTGCACCTGTTCTTCCCCGACCCGTGGCCCAAGGCCCGGCACCACAAGCGGCGCATCGTCGCGCCCGAGCGCGTGGCGCTGCTGCGCTCCCGCCTGCGGGTGGGCGGGACGCTGCACTGCGCGACGGACTGGGAGCCGTACGCGCAGGTGATGCTCGAGGTGATCGGCACCGACCCCGGCCTGGACAACCCGCACCGAGGGCCCGCGCCACGCCCCGCGCACCGCCCGGTCACCCCGTTCGAGCGCCGCGGGCTCGCCGCCGGGCGCCGGGTCACGGACGTCGTGGCGGTGCGCGCCCGCTGAGGCCCCCGTCCGGACGTCGGCGGACCACTCGCGGCCCCGGCCGAGCCGCTCCGGGTGAAACCGCTGGACCGTGCGGGTGACATCCGCGCTGCCGGCGGTCCGACTCCGACGAAACGGACATACCGTCGATCCGTGACCCCCCACACGATGTCCCCCGCCGAGGCCGCCGAGGCGATCGAGCGAGCCCGGCTCGAGCTCCTGCGCCAAGGCACCTGGGACGGCCTGCGCGACGCAGAGCGGGCCAAGCGGATCGAGGTCGCGCTCGAGGCGCTCGAACGCAGCGGCGTCAGCGCGGAGCTCGCGTCCCTCGCCGAGCACGCCGCAGCGGGCGAGGCCGCCGCGAGCCGCGCCATCACGCGCGCCGAGCGGGCCGAGGCCCGGATCGAGGGCGCCGACGCCCGGGCGGCGGAGGCCGAGGCCCGCGCCACGGAGGCCGAGGCCCGCGCCGCAGACGCCGAGGCACGCGCCACGGCCGCCGAGCGGCGCGCGGCGGAGGCCGAGGCACGCGCGGAGGCGCACGCCGCCGAGGCCGAGGCGGCGTTGGCGGCACTGGCCACCGAGCGCCACGCCTCCGGCGAGCGGCCCGCGACGGTCAGGTCAGAGGTCGACCAGCGGCCCGCGCGTCGCCGTCGCACGCCGTGGGGCGCGCGCCCGACGGTCCACGAGGTGCCCGCCGGCTGACCACGGTCGTCGCGTCACGAGGCGTCACGAAGCGACGCGACGCGACGCGGCCGAGGCGCCCTAGCGCCCTGCGCCGGCCAGCGTTCCCGTGACGCCGTCGGGGTCGATGACCAGGCACAGGACCTCGCGGTCGCCGCCCGTCGTCCACCCCTCCTCGAGCGGGTACAGCGGCACGTAGTCGAGCGCCGAGTCCTCGTAGGAGACCCCGACGAACGGCTCGAACTCGCCGTAGCAGAACTCGTCCGCCGTCGCGCCGATCGCGTCGTCCCCGGGATACGTGTCGCCGTCGAGCTGCTTCGACGCGAACACCTCGGAGTCGTGCTCCTGGTCGCACGGGATGAAGGGCACGTCCGAGATGACCTCGTCGAGCTCCATCGCGTTGAGGCAGTCGCCGACCTTGAGGGCGGTGACGCCCTGGGTCGCGGCCTCGGTGACGGCGCCCGACTCGTCCCGGGCGGGGCCGTCCGGTGCGCACGCGCCCAGCAGCGCGACCGAGACGGCGATGGACAGGGCGACGCGACGGCGCATGATCTCCCCCTGCAGCAGCGGAACGACCGCTGGTCGGCGGGCCCGGACCGGCCCGCGACGACACGGTAGCGGTCGGCGGGAACCCCCGGGGGTGTCCGAAGTCCTGGCGTCAGGCCTCGACGACCTCGCCGTCCTTGACCTCCACCGCGACCGGTGGCAGCGGCCGGCCGGCCGGCCCCTGGACCACCGCGCCGGTGCCGGCGGCGAACACCGAGCCGTGGCACGGGCAGTCCAGCTCGCCCCCGTTGGGCACCACCTGGCACCCGGCGTGCGTGCAGATGGCGCTGAACGCCACGACGTCGCCCGACGTGGGCTGGGCGACCACGATCGCGTCGCCGGACGACGTGGTCGCCAGGACCGCACCGCCCACCGGGACGTCGGACACGGCCACGAGGGGCGCCCCGGGCGACGCCGCGCCGCCCTGGCCACCGGAGGACGAAGGCGCGCAGGCCGCGACGACGCCCACGGCGCTCAGGGTCGCGGTCCCGGCGAGGAAGGTGCGGCGGTCGATCATCGAGGCTCCCCACGGTGCGGTGATGGTCGCCACCATCGTGCCCTCCCGGACTGGAAACGTCCTGGGAAACGTCGCACCGGCGCGCGGAGGGCGGCGGCTCGGGTTGAGCGGCCCCGGAGCGTCATGATCGTGGCGCCGGCGACTCTCTTCAGGTATGGAGCACGACGCACCCCTCCCGGTGGCCCCGCGGGCCCCGTTCCCCTGCGTCGCTCGCCCGTCGACCGGCTTCGTGCACCTCGACGGGCCGTGCCGCTGCTTCGTGGGCGGCCCGCCACCGGAGTTCCCGGCCGTCGAGCAGCCCGAGGCGGCGCGGCCCCACCCGTCCTTCTCGGGCCTCTCACCGGCGGCCTGAGGCCTCGCGACGGGCGCGGACCGCTACTGCGCCGGCGGCTGGTCGCCGTGCGGCTCGGTGAACGGGTCGGGCCGCGTCGAGAGACTGCCGGGCCCGATGCGCTTGACCGTGTGGCCCGTGTCGCTCTCGTGCACGTCGGCCGCGTTCCAGGCCGAGCTGCCGCTCACCTGCCAGTCGCAGTCCTGGCAGATCGCGGTGCGCTGAGAGAGGGTCATACCCCGATCCTCACCCGAGACGGGGGTGCAGCGCCAGGCCCAGGGCAGTGGCGGGGCGGATCCGGCGGCCGCAAGCCGGGCATCTCGACCGTCCCGGCCCGCGCCGTCACGAGCCATGGCGGACGGGAATGTTCCGGGCCGCGGGAGCCTTGACGTGCCTGTGGCCGGCCCGGTCCAGATCCCCCGGGCCTCACCTTCAGCCGCTACGAGCGGCCACGCGCCGAGAGGCGACTGCCGGGCCGGTCACCCGAACCCTCCCCCGCACCGATCGCCGCCACATCGTGGATCCGCATCTCGATGTACGGGTAGGCGCCCTCCTGGGCGTGCCACCACGCCGACCCGACGGTCGGCACCCGACCGGCGCCGAGCTCGCGCCGCTCGCCCACCGGCGTGGACCAGGTGAGCCGCTCGCTGGACGCCCCGTCGATCCGTGCGCGGTCGTCGGAGACGAAGTCCACCAGGTCACCCGCGTCGTCGAAGACCAGGACGGCCGACACCTGGTGCTGACCACAGGTGTACCGGGCGCGGACCCGGTGGTCGTCCACCGGCTCCCAGTCCACCGGGAGGCCGACCAGGGCCCACGGCGCCAGCACGCACACGTCGTTGAGCACGGTGACCGTCTCCGCGTGTCCCGCCTCGGCGCCGGACATCCGCGCGACCCGGATCGCCGAGCAGGCCGCGGCGCTCATCGTCGCCACGCCGTCGTCGTACACGTGGAGCACGTCGACCGGGAGCCCGAGCATGGTGGCGTCCATCCGGAACCACCGGGTGACGTGTGCGCCGACGGTGTTGACCTGCTCCGCGACGAACGCCATCCAGGGTGCGCCCGGCGCGCTGCGGATCCGACCGCTGAGCACCGCGCGGAACGCGGCCGCCCGCGGGCGCCCCACGGCGCCTGCACGGCGCAGGTAGCCGGCGACCAGTGGCGGCAGGAGCGCCAGGTCGGCCTCGGCGATCGGCTCCGCGGGGTCTGGAGCCTCGGCGATCACCGCGGACTGGTGCCGTCGGTAGCGCTCACGACGGCTGCGCGGTCCTTCGGCGAGCCACCCGTGCACCACGGCCACCGCCAGCACCGCGTTCGCGACCGTGCCGGCGGCCGCTGCCGGCCAGGCCGTGAGGACCGCGGCCAGCGAGACCACCACGGCCGGCGCCCCGACGTACCACCAGCGACGGCGGCCGGCGACCAGCCCGACGCCGGCGGCCACCACCGCGAGCGCGGCGAGCAGCCACAGCGCCCTGCCCGCGGTCCCGGGGTCCGGGATCGGCGCCTCCGCGGCCTGCGGCACGACGCCGATGAGGTGCACGAGACCGTGCCCCACCACCACGAGGCCGACCAGCACGCGCACCAGGTCGCCGGCTCGGCGGGGGCGGCGCGGGACGGGGGTCATCGTGCCGCGTCCTGGGCGTGCAGGTGCTCGACCCAGCGCCCGACCAGGGCGGCGAGCGTGGCGACCTCGTCGGCGCTGAAGCAGGCGAACAGGTCGTCGAGCACCGCCTGCTGGTCGGCGACGGTGTCGGGCTCGTCGAAGACGGCGACCCGGTCGGTGAGGGCGAGGCGGGTCGCGCGGGCGTCCGCCGGGTCGGCCTCCAGGGTGAGGTAGCCGCGCGCGGCCAGCTGGCCGGCGATCTGCCGGACGTTCTGGCGCGAGGTGCCGAACACGGCCGCCGCCTCGCTGAGCGTCGGCGAGACGCCGGGGAAGCCGCGGACCAGCACGACGAGCAGCAGCCACTGCCGGCTGGTGAGGCCGAGCGGCGCGAGGACCTCGTCCACCCGGCGGGTGAGCTGTTGGAACAGCACGAAGACCCGGCCGAACAGCTCCTCACGGGGCTGCTGCGGCGGCAATTCCCCTGGCGCACCCTGGGATGCCGGGTGGGACGATCGGGCCGATGTCGGTTCTGGCATATGCGTAATGTATTACCTACTTGGCCCTGCCGGAGGGGACCTCCGGCCCGATCCCGCACGGGAGACGTCGTGACCCAGCCGGAAGCACTGCCGCCCGCGGCCGCCGCGAGTCCGTCCGCGGACGCCTGGCGTGACCTGCTCGTCGCGACCGAGCGCCCCGAGCCGTTCACCCCCAGCGACGGCCTCTTCTGGGACGACCCGTGGATCGGCGAGCAGCTGCTCGCCGCACACCTGGACGAGCGGACCCTCGCGGCGAGCCGGCCGGCCGCCACCCGAGAGCGCACCGAGGCGCACCTGGTCGCGCAGGGCCTGGCCGGACCCGGCGTCGACGTGCTCGACCTGGGCTGCGGGCCCGGTCTGCTGGCCACGGGCCTAGCCCGCGCGGGGGCCCGGGTCACCGGCGTCGACCTCAACGAGCACTCGCTGGCGTACGCGGAGGCCACCGCGCGGGAGCAGGGGCTGGACGTCACCTACCTGCGCCAGGACTTCCGCACGATCGACGCCGTGTCGCGCTACGACCTCGCCCTGCAGTCCTACGGGGAGCTGTCCACGTTCGACGACGCGACGCGTGACGCGATCCTCGCGCGGGTGCACGCCGCGCTGCGTCCCGGCGGCGCGCTGGTGTTCGACGTGTCGACGCCCGAGTGCCATCCGGACGAGCCACCGTCCTGGTACCGCTCTCAGGGCGGCTTCTGGCGCGCCGGTGCGCATCTCGAGCTCTGGGCGCGGCTGCGATACCCCGGCGACGTGGTGTGCGACCGGTACGTCGTGATCGACGCCGGCGGCGTGGCCACGTACCGGATGTGGTTCCACGACTACACACCCGACACGCTCACGCCCGTGCTCGAGCGGGCCGGCTTCAGGGTCGAGGCGCTCTGGGGCGGGCTCGACGGCGGCGCGCCGGGCGACGACCCGGGCTGGTTCGCCGTGGTGGCCCGCCGGGCCTGATCAGGCTGATCGGGACGCGTCGAGCGCGTCGAGCACCGCAGCAACTGTGGCGTCGGGAGTGTCGGCGACCCCGACCACGACGCCGTCCTCGTCCGGCTCGAGCGGCTCGAGGGTGTCCAGCTGCGAGTCGAGCAACGACGCCGGCATGAAGTGGCCGCGACGCTCCTCCAACCGCTGCTCGAGCACCGGTTCCGGCACGTCGAGGTGCACGAACCTGACCCGGCCCGGGCCCTCGCGCAGCCGGTCCCGGTAGGCCCGGCGCAGCGCCGAGCAGGTCACCACCGTCGACTCGCCCGCCCGGTCCCGCGCGGTGATCCAGTCGCGGATCGCGGCGAGCCACGGCGCCCGGTCGGCGTCGGTGAGCGGACGCCCGGCCGCCATCGCCGCGACGTTGGCGGGCGGGTGGAAGTCGTCACCCTCCGCCATCGGCCGGCCGAGCCGCTCCGCGAGCCGGATCGCCACCGTCGACTTGCCCGACCCGGACACGCCCATCACCACCAGGTGCTCCATGCACCCATCGCAACGTGCCGCGCCGCTCGGGGCAAACCCGTCGCCCGCACCGTCCCGTGGCTAGGGTGACGGCCGTGACCTCAGCCGTCGTCGTCATCGCCTCGGACCGGTGCGCCGCCGGGCTCGCCGAGGACCGCTCCGGGCCGATCGCCGTCGAGGCGCTGCGCGCGGCCGGCTACGACACCCCGGACCCGGTGGTGGTGCCGGACGGCGTCACCAGCGTCGGTGGCGCGATCGCGGCGGCGCTCGACGCCGGCGCCCGCGTGGTGCTCACCTCCGGCGGGACCGGGGTGTCACCGCGGGACCGCACCCCGGAGGCGACCCGCCCGCTCCTCGCGCTGGAGCTGCCCGGCCTCGCCGAGGCGATCCGGCGCTCGGGCGGTCCCGCGACCGCCGTGCTGTCCCGTGGGCTCGCAGGCGTGACCGAGGGCGGCGCCGTCCTGGTCAACCTGCCGGGTTCCACCGGCGGGGTGCGCGACGGCCTCGCGGTGCTGCTGCCCCTGCTCGGGCACCTGCTCGACCAGGTCGACGGCGGGGACCACCGGGCGTAGCACGCCGGGCCACCTCGCGCCTCCCCCCCGCCCTGCCCCTCAGCGGCCGAGGTCGATCGCCAGCAGGTCCTCGCCCACCACGATCTCGCCGTCGAACCCGCGCACCGCCTCGCGCCAGTGCTCGGACGGCACCGACGCGGGCACCAGATGGGTCAGGACGAGCGTGCGCACCCCGGCGGCCGCAGCGATCGCGCCCACCTGGTCCGACGCGGTGTGCTTGGCCATCACAGTGGCGGCGGCGCGCTCCTGACGGTCGGTCAGTGGTCGCGGGCCGAACTGCCACTCGGCGTACCGCGCCGCGATCACCTCGTGCACCAGGACGTCGGCACCCTGCGCCAGGCGGACGAGGTTCGGCGAGGGCGAGGTGTCGCCGGAGAACACCACCGAGCCCTCCGCGGTGTCGAACCGGTAGCCCAGCGCGGGCAGCATCTCGCCGTGGTCCACGAGGGTGGCGGTGACGCGCACGTCGTCGCTCTCGGCGACGAGCCACGGCTCGACCGACGGCACGCCCTCGGACAGGTCCGGCGTGCCGGCCGGCGGCAGCACGTCGTGCGCCGCGACCAGGGTCGACGGCTCGGCCCGGTGGGACGCGGACACCCGGTCGTCGAAGTCCGCCGCGAACGCGTCGATCAGCCGGCCGACGAAGCCCGTCGTCCCCAGGTCGGCGCCGACCCGGCGCTCGTCCGGCCCCGGCGGCGGCACCCCGGGCAAGGCGCTGCGCGGCCCGGGCCCGTAGATGTCGACCGGGCCGTCGTCCGGCCAGCCCTGCACGTACCCGCAGTGCAGCAGGTTGACCAGGTCCATCGTGTGGTCGGAGTGCAGGTGGGTCAGGTACACCGCGCGCAGCGGGCTCAGCGCGTGGGCCGGACCCTGACGTCCGACGTCGGCGAACGTGAGCTGGCGCGTGACGCCCTGTCCGGCGTCGACCAGGTGCACCCGGCCGCCGACCACCAGCGCCGACGCGATCCCGCTGCGCGCCACCGCCCCCGCCCCACGCACCGGATAGGTCGCGGCGCCGCCCGCCGTGCCGAGCAGCACCAGCTGTGTGCCTGAACGCGCCGACATCGAGCTCCTCACGGTCCGGAGCGCAGCCTCCGGAGATGGGGCCGCGCACGCCCGAGGGTATCTGCGCGCGACCTCGCGCCGACTGCCGCCGAGCGTCGCTCAGGCCGGGTCGAACCCCGCATCGGTGAGCACCTTCTGCCCCTGCGGCGAGAGCACGAGGTCGACGAACGCCCGCGCTGCCGCGGGGTTCTTGGCGTCGGTGAGCACGGCGATCGGGTAGTCGTTGACGGCTGCGGACGCCTCGGGGAACTCGATGCCCTGGGCCGTGTCGCCCGCTGCGGCCACGTCGGTGCGGTACACCAGGCCGGCGTCGACCTCGCCCAGGACGACGGCGGTGAGCGTCGCCTTCACGTCCGGCTCGTAGGTGTCCGGCGCGGGGGTGAGGCCCGCCGCCTGGAAGGCCTTGACGGCCGCGGCGCCGCACGGGACCTCGGGCGCGCACAGCGCGATCGTCAGGTCGGGGTTCGCCAGGTCGGCCAGGCCCTTCACACCGGCGGGGTTGCCGGGCGGCACTGCGATCTCCAGGGAGTTGTGCGCGAACAGCACGGGGGTCCCGGCGACCTCGGCGGCGGTCTGCATGGTCGTGGTGTTCGCGGCGGCGAACACGTCGGCGGGCGCACCGGCCAGCGCCTGCTGAGCCAGCGTCGAGGAGGCCCCGAAGCTGAACGTCACCGTGAGGCCGGGATGCCGGGCCATCATCATGTCGCCGAGCTCGGCGAAGGTGTCCTGCAGGGAGGCCGCGGCCAGCACGACCAGCTCGCCGGACAGGTCGTGCGTGGCGGCCGTCGTGCCGGTGCTCGCGGCCGACGACGCAGGGTCCGGGCTCGCGTCGGCAGCGGTGCCGGCCGCGCAGCCGGCGAGCAGGGGCCCGACCAGTGCCAGGGGGGCGAGGCGTCGGATCGGGCTCATGCGGGTCTCCTTCTCGAGGCCGCCGGCGTGGCCGACGACGTGGGCGGCAGGCAGTCGTGCCAACAATCGATCATCCGGACCACACCGACGCGTCGAGGGGCGGCGCCTTCGTCGGGCGACCACGCGGGCCGACGCGCGCAGGCTCCGGGAGTGCCGGGGCCTGCGGGGCCGGGGCGGGCGTGGGGCTCGAACATGACGACATGCTGTCAATCATCGATGATGCAGATGCGGGCCTTCTGTCCCGATCATCCTGGCATGTGCCTATCGCATGAGTCGAGTCGGCTCGCATCTGCGGTAGATGATCAATCGTGGCCCGGGGGCAGCTGCGCGCCTGGGACTTGCGGGGTCACGGGGCGCTGGCCGTACGCTGGTCCGCGTGACGACGGTGGCGCGGGAGCCCGGACCGGCCCTGGCGGCTGCCTCCGACCGGCCCGCCCCCCACGCGCCACAGGGCTGCGTCAGCCCGCAAATCGATGATTCTAGGCGCGTCCCTGCCGCCCATGAGGTCGTCATCGCCGGCGTCACGGAACGCCCGATCGACGCCGAGGCGCACGCCCGGCTCGTCGCACGCGACACCGCAGGCGCCGTGATCACCTTCGCCGGCGTGATCCGCGACCACGACCGCGGCGCGGCGGTGTCGTGGCTCGAGTACACCGCCCACCCCTCGGCCGACGTGCTCATGCACGAGATCGCCCGCGAGGTCGCGACGAGCTTCGACGTGGACGCCGTGGCCGTCACGCACCGCGTCGGACGGCTGGAGGTCGGCGACTGCGCGCTGGCCGCCGCGGTCTCCTCCGCGCACCGCGCCGAGGCGTTCGCCGCGACGTCCGCCCTCGTGGAGCAGGTCAAGAAGCGCCTGCCGGTGTGGAAGCGGCAGGTCCTCACCGACGGCACCGCCCAGTGGGTCAACAGCCCCTAGCGCCCCGGTCCGGCCGCGCCGGTCAGCCTCCCGCGAACGGCGGGAGCACGTCGACCGTGCCGCCGGGCTCCAGCACCCGCGTGCGGTCCCGGTCCACCGTGCCGTCGACCAGCACGCTGCACGCCGCGACCACCCGGCCCAGCCGTTCGCCGCGCTCGGCGACCGCGCGGGCCAGCAGCTCGCCCGTGGTGGTGGCGCCGTCGAGCTCGACGACCTCCTCGGCGCGCCCCGCGGCCTCCCCGGCCGCCGCGAACCACCGGACGGTCACCTGTGCGGTCACGCTCAGCCTCCGATCGCGCTCATCAACCGGTCCGGCGGGACGTGCAGCCCGTCGCCGATCCCCGACGCGGGCTTGCCCGCCACGGCAGCGACCCAGAGCCGGACGAGCTCGTCGTCGTCCGCACCGGCCCGCATCGGGGTGCGCAGGTCGGTCTCGGTGGCCGCGAACAGACAGTGTCGCACGTGGCCCTCAGCGGTCAGCCGCACCCGGTCGCAGGCCCCGCAGAACGGCCTGCTGACCGACGCGATCACCCCGACCTCGGCGTCGGTACCGGCCACCCGCCACATCTCCGCCGGGGCCGAACCCCGCTGCGACGCCGGCACGGGGACCAGCTCGACCTCGGCAGCGAGCCGGTCGAGGATCTCCTGCGCGGTCACCAGCTGCGCGCGGTCCCACTCGTCCGCCGGGCCGAGGGGCATCTGCTCGATGAACCGCAGCCGGTAGCCCTCCGCGACGGCCCAGCGCAGCAGCGGTACGGCCTCGTCGTCGTTGATCCCGCGCATCAGCACGGTGTTGACCTTGATCGGTGTCAGGCCAGCACGGCGCGCCGCCGCGAGCCCGGCCAGCACGTCGGGCAACCGGTCGCGCCGGGTCAGGGCGGCGTACCGCTCGCGGTCCAGGGTGTCCAGCGAGACGTTCACCCGGTCGAGCCCGGCGTCGACGAGCGCGTCGGCCTTGCGCGCCAGGCTCACGCCGTTGGTGGTCAGCGCGACCCGCGGACGCGCACCCTCGGCGGTCCGCATCCCGGCGATCCGCCCCACGATCTCCTCCAGGCCCCGGCGCAGCAGCGGCTCTCCCCCGGTCAGCCGCACCCGCCGCACGCCCAGCCGCTCGACGGCGATCCGGACCAGGCGGACCACCTCGTCGTCGGTGAGCACCTCGTCGGTGGGCAGCCATGCCACGCCCTCGGCCGGCAGGCAGTACCGGCACCGCAGGGTGCACCGGTCCGTCAGCGACACCCGCAGGGTCCGCGCCACCCGGCCGAAGGAGTCGGACAGCGCGGCCGGCGCGCCCGGGCCCGTCACGGCCGCCTACTCTCGGTGCCATGAGCGAGCCCAGGCTGACCCACGTCGACTCCCACGGCGCAGCGCGCATGGTGGACGTCGCGGACAAGCAGGTCACGGTCCGCACGGCGACCGCGGCCGGCCGGGTCCTCGTGGCCCCGCACGTGCCGGGGCTGCTGCGCGAGGGCGGGCTGCCCAAGGGCGACGCGCTCGCCGTCGCCCGGATCGCCGGGATCGCGGCGGCCAAGCGCACCCCGGACCTCGTGCCGCTGTGCCACCCGATCGCCATCCACGGCGTGGTGGTCGACCTGGAGGTCACCGACGACGCGGTCGAGATCACCGCGACGGTGCGTACCGCGGACCGCACGGGCGTGGAGATGGAGGCGCTGACCAGCGTCGCGGTAGCCGGGCTGGCGCTGATCGACATGGTCAAGGCCGTGGACCGCTCGGCCGTGCTGACCGACGTCCGCGTGGTCGCCAAGTCCGGCGGCCGATCGGGCGACTGGCGCCGGCCGGAGGGCGATCCGGGCGAGCGGTGAGGGCGCTGCGCACGCCTCATCGATGATCGAACCCTGAACCGTAGCTCGACCCGGTTCGGGGCTCCTACCTGCACGCATGTGCACCACACGCTCCCGTTCGAGGTCACCCGACGCCGCCTTGACGCCACGTCGCGGCCGTCACTAGTGTAAATCATCGATAATCCGTCTGAGCCGGCGCTGGCGCCGGGGAAGGAGTGACGGTGCCGTGATCACGCGCTACGTCCTCGAGGACGCGCAGTCCATCGAGCTCCCTGGCCGCACGTTCCACACCTACTTCGGGCCGTGGAACTCCGACGCCGAGCACCTGTCCATCGGCCTCTCGGTGTACCCGGCGGGCTCGCGCCCCGAGGGCCACATCCACCCGGCCGAGGAGGAGACGATCTTCTGCGTCAAGGGCCGCGGCCGCATCGTCTCCCCTGACGCCACGGCAGAGATGACGCCCGGCGTGCTCGTCCACGTGCCCCCGGGCACCTTCCACGCCACCGAGTCCGACGGGCCCGAGGACCTGGAGCTGCTGTGCGTGTTCACGCCGTCGGTGCGCGCGGGCTCCTACGAGAAGGAGAGCTGACATGGCACGACCCGACCTCTCCTTCGACGACGCGGAGATCGCCGCGCTCGAGGAGACCGCCCGGCAGATCCGGATCTCGGTGATCGAGGCGATCAACGTCGCCAAGGCCGGGCACCTGGGCGGGCCACTGTCCGCCGCGGACATCCTCACCGCCCTGTACTTCAAGATCATGCGCATCCGGCCGGAGGAGCCCACCTGGCCCGACCGCGACCGGTTCGTGCTCTCCAAGGGCCACTCGGCGATCGGCCTCTACTCGACGATGGCCCACCGCGGGTACCTGCCGGTGGACGAGCTGCTCACGTTCGACGCCGTGCACTCGCGCCTGCAGGGCCACCCCGAGATGACCCGGCTGCCGGGCGTCGACATGTCGACCGGATCCCTGGGCATGGGCATCTCCGCCGCGATGGGCATGGCCCTGGGCGCGAGCGTGCAGGGCAAGGACTACCTGGCGTTCGTCATGCTCGGCGACGGCGAGTGCCAGGAGGGCGAGGTCTGGGAGGCGGCGATGGCCGCCAGCCGCCACCGCGCCCGCCTGGACAACCTCTTCGTGATCGTCGACGAGAACCACCTGCAGCAGTTCGGCTGGCTCGTCGACCGCGAGGGGTCCACCCGGCTGGTCGAGCCGCCGCACGCCCCCGGCCAGCTCGCCGACAAGTGGCGGGCGTTCGGCTGGCGCGTGCTCGGGATGGACGGGCACGACATGCGCGACATCCTGACCACCCTGCGCGACGCGATCGAGTCCCGCCAGGGCGCCGGCCCGACCGTGATCATCGCCCAGACCGTCAAGGGCAAGGGCGTGTCGTACATGGAGAACGACTACACGTGGCACAGCAAGCCGCTGAGCCCCCAGGACTACGCGACGGCCCTCGCCGACCTCGGCGCCGGGACCGGGGCGGTGAGGCAGTGATGATGACGCTCCCCATGGGCCTGGCCCAGCGCGAGGTGTTCGGCCGGGTGGTCTCGGCGCTCGCCGACGAGGACCCGCGGATCGTGGTCGTGGACGGCGACGTCGCCAGCTCGACCAAGGCCGACATCTTCGAGAAGGCCCACCCCGACAAGTTCCTCGAGATGGGCATCGCCGAGCAGAACATGCTCGGCGTCGCCGCCGGCCTGGCCACCACCGGGCTCATCCCGTTCGTGTCGACGTTCGTCGCCTTCGCCGTGGTGCGGCCGCTGGACCAGGTGCGCGTGCTCATCGCCCAGACCGGCGCCAACGTCAAGATCACGCCGAGCTACGCGGGCCTGTTCACCGGGTCGACCGGGATGAGCCACATCATCGTCGACGACCTGGCGATCATGCGCGACATGCCGGGCATGGTGGTCATCGCACCGGCCGACGACGTCGAGGCCGAGGGTGCGCTGCGCTGGGCCGCGCAGTACGACGGCCCGGTGTACGTGCGCCTCGTTCGCGACGTCACCGCGCGCGTCTTCGAGCCGGGCCGCCCGTTCGAGATCGGCAAGGTCGCCGTGCTGCGGGACGGCTCGGACGTGTCGCTGCTGTCCACCGGCACGCAGACGCCGCGCGTCCTGCAGGCCGCGGACCTGCTCGCCGAGCAGGGCGTCGACGCGCGGGTGGTGCACGTGCCCACGCTCAAGCCGCTGGACGTGGACGGCATCGTCGAGGCCGCCTCGACCGGCCGGGTCATCACCGTCGAGGAGCACTCGGTGCTCGGCGGGCTCGGCGGCGCCGTGGCGGAGGTGCTCTCGGAGCACCGTCCGACCAGGCTGGACCGGCTCGGCTTCCAGGACGTCTACCCCGAGTCCGGGACCAACGACGACCTGCTGGACCTGTACGGCCTCACCCCGCAGAAGGTGGCCGAGCAGGTGGCCGACCGCCTCAGGCGATGAGCGCGCCGCCGGCCTCGGATGCAGCCTTGGCCGCCTCCGCCTCGACCGCTGCCTTGATCTCGGCGGGCGGCTCGTCCTCGCCGCGGTGAGCGATGCTGGCCTCCAGGCGCGCCCGCGCGAGCGCGAAGTGCTGACGCATCGCCTCGGTCGCGCCCTCGACGTCGCCGGCGAGCAGCGTGTTGAGGATCGGCGGGTGCAGGCCGACGGTCCAGTTCGGGTCCGCACCGGGGCTGATCAGGGTGATGTACGCGCGCGTGCTCGGCTGCAGGTTGTGCCACAGCCGCAGGAGCTCGGCGTTGTCCGACGCCTTGATGATCTCCTCGTGGAAGGCCGTGTCCGCGATCGACAGCCGCATCATGTCGCCCTCGGCGGCCGCGTGGTACATGTCCCCCATCCGCGCCGTCAGGGACGAGAAGTCCGCACCGCGGGCGGCGGCGAAGCGGATCGCGAGCACCTCGAGCTCGGCGCGCACGGAGTAGGCGTCCAGGAGCTCCTTGGCGGTCTGGCGGTGCACCCGCGCCCCGCTGAACGGCAGGATGTCGACCATGCCGAGCGCCTCGAGCGACTTCAGTGCCTCGCGGACCGGGGCCTGGCTGACGCCGAGCTCGCGGGCGACCTGGACCTCGACGATGCGGGCGTCGGGCAGCAGCTCACCGGCGATGATCCGCTTGAGCAGGATCTCCTTCACCTGCTCCCAGAGCGGCCCTGCCGAGCGGCTGACCATCCCCGCACCTCTCTTCCGAGCCGTTGGTCCAGTCTACTGAGAAGGCCGTGCTCACCTGCCGGAATGCCACCGGCAGGTCGCGGGCGAGAGTACACGGGCGGGAACGTCGGACGTTTCGGATGATCGATCATCGGGCAGCGCCGCTGCCGAGAAGGGACTGAGGATGGCGCACGCATCGCCCACCAGGACGGTCGAGGAGCACCGCGACGAGATCCTGGCGCTGGTGAGCACCCTGCCGGCCGTGACGCTGCCGCTGGCCCGGTGCCTCGGTCTGACCCTCCACGAGGACCTCGTCGCCAGGCTCCCGGCTCCCCCGTTCACCAACTCCTCGATGGACGGGTTCGCGGTCCGCGCCGCCGACGTCGCCGGCGCGTCCGCCGAGCGGCCGGTGGAGCTGCCGGTCACCGGCGACCAGCCCGCCGGTCCGGCCGCGGCATCGGCACTGGCACCGGGCACCGCGATCCGGATCATGACCGGCGCGCCGCTGCCCGACGGCGCGGACGCGGTGGTGCCCGTCGAGCAGACCGACCAGCCGCGCGGCGCCGCGCCGCTGCCGCCTGCGGTGCGCGTCGTGGAGCCCGTCGCCGCCGGCGCCTACGTGCGCCACCGCGGCGAGGGCGTCCCGGTCGGCGCCCCGGTGATGCCCGCC
Source organism: Actinomycetales bacterium (assembly GCA_020444245.1). GTDB lineage: Bacteria > Actinomycetota > Actinomycetes > Actinomycetales > Cellulomonadaceae > Actinotalea. Next base: position 29,223 of record JAHLLI010000002.1, on the reverse strand, counting down.
GGGACCCGCCTCGGGCCCGCCGCGCTCGCCGCCGCGGGGGCGGTGGGCTACGGCGAGCTGTCCGTGGTCCGCAGGCCGCGGCTGGCCGTGGTCTCGACCGGCGACGAGCTGGCGGCGCCGGGCGACGCACTCGGCGGTGGCACGATCCCGGACTCCAACCTGGCGATGCTGGTCGCGCTCGCGACCGAGTGGGGCGCCGACGTGCCGCTCGCCGAGCGGGTCGGGGACGACCCCGAGGTGCTGGACGCCGTGCTCTCCCGCGCGGCCGAGGTCGCCGACCTGGTGGTGACGTGCGGCGGTATCTCGGCGGGGGCGTTCGAGGTGGTGCGCCAGGCGCTGGAGTCGCCCGAGGTGCGGTTCGTCCAGGTGGCGATGCAGCCGGGCAAGCCCCAGGGCCTCGGCGTGCTGACCGGCGGTCCGCACCGTCCGGTACCGGTGGTCGCGCTGCCCGGCAACCCGGTGAGCTCGTTCGTCGGGTTCCGCGTGTACGTCCGGCCCGCCCTGGCGAGGCTCGCCGGCCGCGACCCGCTCGGCGAGACGCTCACGGTGCAGGTCAGGGCGGCCGAGGCGTGGCGGTCGCCCAGCGGGCGACGGCAGTACGCCCCGGTGCGCCTGGAGGCCCCGGAGCGACCCGGCGAGCCGTACCTCGCGCGGCCCACCCACCGGCTCGGCTCCGCCTCGCACCTGGTCGGGTCGCTGCACCTCGCGCACGCGCTGGCGGTGGTCCCGGCCGAGGTCACGCAGGTCGAGGCCGGTCAGGCGCTGCCGGCGGTCCCGCTGCCGCCGTGGTCGCCCGAGCTCCCCGACCAGGTCGTGCCCGCACCGCGCTGAGAGGTCCCGGTCAGCAGGCTCGTCGCGCGGCGCACGTCAGGTCGCGCGGGCGACCAGGGCGTCCGTCAGCGCGTCGGCGTTCTCGCGCAGCCAGCGCTCCCGCCGCAAGATCCTGTCGCCGACGCCCTCGTCCCACATCCGGGCCCAGCCGCCGCCGAGCCGCTCGGCCCGCTCCTTCATCCGCGGCCAGGAGCGCTGCGCGGTCAGGATCGACGTGGGCACGAGGTGGGGCCGCAGCCCGACGTCCAGGCCGTAGGCATCGGCGAGGAGCCGACCGCGCCCGGCCGCGTCGACGGCACGCATCGCAGCCTCGCGATCCCCGGCCGGCATCCACGCCCCCCACCAGATCAGCAGGTTCGCCACCTCGTCCACCCGCGAGGCGGGCCGGACCAGGTCGAAGTCGATCAGCGCGTGGGCGGTGCCGTCGCGGAACACGGTGTTCTCCGGGGTCACGTCCAGGTGGCCCAGGAAGTGCGGCCCGGGCGCACCGGGAGGGGGCTCGGGCCACGACGCGCCGGCCGGCAGGCCGAGCGGCACCAGGGCGTCGTCCAGCCGGCGCAGCAGCCGGGCGACCGACACGGCTCGGTCGTCGTCGCCGACCCACGCCGGCCACGGCCGCCCGGCGACCTCGCCCTCGACGAACGTCAGCGTCTCCCGGCCCCGCTCGTCGATCCCGAGGAACCGCGGCGCGCCGTCGAAGCCCACCGACTCCAGGTGGCGCAGGACCGCGTGCACCCTGTCGGCCTGCTCGCCGAGCGGGCGCCGGACCGTGCCGCCGACCCGGACCAGACCCTCGGTCACGTCCCCGCCGACGAGCGGGACCTCCTCGTCGTCCACGCCCCGATTCTCCGGCACGCCGCCCGCCGCCCACCGCCGTCGGCGCGACTACGGGCCTGCGGCCCGAGTCCGGGCAGCCGGAGGCCCGTACTCGCACCGGACGCCCGGACTCGGCGCGGTTGGCGCCGGGCCGGGCACGCGCAGCGGGCCGGCCCGCCCTCGTGGGGCGTGGCCGGCCCGCTGGTTGCCCGCGAGCCGGGCGAAGGACCGCGACGCCTGGGTCAGGCCGTCGCCGCAGCCTCGGCGGCCGGGGCCGCCTCCGGGACGTCCTTGGCGCCGTTGAGCCAGATGTTGATCCAGCCGATCAGGATGCCGGCGAAGCAGGACACGATCGCGACGATCGCCGCGCCGATGAGCAGGACGTAGCTGTTGGTCGAGTGACCGACCCACGCGGCGCCCTGGCCGGTGAAGATCGAACCGAGGGTCAGCGCGATGCCCTGGAAGTACGCCAGGGAGCCGCCCTGGAGCACCTGGAAGAACTTCATCATCCACACGAACACGCAGAACCCGATGAAGTACGCCACGAGGATCGCGACGTCGCCCGGCACCACGAGCTGGACGCTGCCGAACAGGTCGATGAGCAGCACGGCGAACGACTGGACCACCAGAGCGACCGCGGCACCGGTGAGGAAGGCCGGCGCGAGGGTCCTCGCACCCTTGAGCGTCCCGCCGAACGCGAAGTACTCCGCCCAGACCGCGAACACGATCCACAGGGGGAGGCTGAACTCCTTCAGCCAGAGGCCGAGCGGGAGGGCGATCACCACGGTGATCGCGACCGCCAGCCACAGGGGCATGCGTTCCTTCTTCTCCATTGGACCCAGAACTCCTTTGTTCGACGCGGGCGTCGGCGCCCGCTGTGGGGGATGTCGGGAGGGAGTGCTCAGACGGCGCCTGAGCGCACCGAGAAATCATCGATGATCGCTGAGATCGGCCTCACCCCCGTGTGGACTCGTCATGTCGCTCCGCTCGCCGGGGTCAGAGCCCGGCCGCCGGGCGCCGCAGCGCCTCAGGCGTGTCCATGTCCCGGCCCTCGGCCAGGTCCCCGCACTCCACCGCGAGCGCGTCGTGCGCGGTGAGGTACCGGTTCGCCCCCCGCTCCCCACCCGCCTGGGCCGCCACCGCGTCCCAGTGGTCACGGCCGAGGACCACCGGGTGACCGGGTCGGCCGTGGTAGGTCGCCCGGACCAGGGCGTCCGAACGCCCCTCCGCCCGGTCGAGCACCCGGCGCACCGCCGCGGCGGGCACGTCCGGCAGGTCGACCAGGTGGACGACCGCGACGGCGGGCCGCGACGCGTGCTCCGCGGCCGCGGTCAGCCCCGCGACCAGCGATGCGCCCATGCCGTCGCGCCAGCGCTCCGCCCAGACGGCCTCGACGCCCACCGGTAGCGCCGCGACCGCCTCAGCGGCCTGCGCCCCGAGCACGACGAGCACGTCCGCGCACCCGCCGTCGGCCAGCACCTGCGCCGCCCGCGCGACCCACGTGCCGCCGTCGGCTGTGGTCATCAGCGCCTTGGGCGTGCCCATCCGGCGACCGGCACCGGCGGCCAGGAGCAGCCCGAGCGGCCCGCCGGTCACGGCGACTCCCGGTGGATCCGACCCGTGGTGCCGCGCAGCTCCTGCCCGCTGCCACCGGCGCGCACCGCGACCACCTCGGCGACCACCGAGATCGCGGTCTCCTCGGGGGTGGTCGCCCCCAGGTCCAGGCCGATCGGCGCACGCAGCCGCGCGATCTCGCCCTCGCCCAGGCCCTCGCGGCGCAGCGCCTCGACCCGCTTGGCGTGCGTGCGCCGCGAGCCCAGCGCGCCCACGTACCCCGCCGGGCTGCGCAGCGCGGCGACCAGCAGCGGGATCTCGAACTTGGGGTCGTGCACCAGCGAGCAGATCACCGTCCGGGCGTCCACGGTGGTCCCCGCCAGGTAGCGGTGCGGCCAGTCCACGACCACCTCGTCGGCGTCGGGGAACCGCTCGGCGGTCGCGAACGCCGCACGGGCGTCGCACAGCGTGACCCGGTAGCCGACCAGCCGGCCGGCGGCGACCAGGGGCCCCGCGAAGGACCCGGCGCCGAAGACCAGCATGCGCGGCGCGGGCACGGCGACCTGCACCACCGCGGTCGCCGACTGCTCGTCGGGCGCACCGGCGCCCGGCACGGTCACGGCACCGCTGCGCCCGCGCGCGACCAGCTCACGAGCCTGCTCGGCCAGCGCCGAGTCCAGCGCCGCCCGCCCCGTGGTGCCGCGCACCTCGTCGGGACCGACGGCCAGGTGGCGACCGCGCAGCACGTCCGGCGAGACCACCGTGACCAGCGCGCACCCGACCCCGTCGCGCTCGAGCCCGCGCAGCAGGTCCACCAGGTCCGCGGCCGGTCCGGGTGACACGACGACGTCGATCTCGCCGCCGCAGGCCAGGCCGACCGACATGGCGGTCTCGTCGCTCACGCCGTACCGCGAGACCACGGCCCGGCCGGCGGCCAGGACGTCCTCGGCCGTGAGCACCGCGTCGCCGTCCACGCACCCGGCGGAGATGTTGCCCACGATCGAGCCGTCGGCGTGGACCACCATCGAGGACCCGACCGGGCGCGGCGACGAGCGCATCGTGCGCGTCACCGTCACGAGCGCGCACGGAGCCGGCGACCCGAGGGCCTCCAGGATCTCGCGCACTGGCCCATCCCTTCCCGTCCGGACCGCCCCGCGGCGGTGTCTCGAGTGTGGCGGGTCGCGACCGGCCCGCCGTGCAGACCCGGGGGGCCCGGCGTCCACGCGTGGGGTGTGGACGCCGGGGCCTCCCGGGCCGGTCATCTCCTCAGCGGCCTACTCCTTGGCCGCCTTGGCCTGCTCCCAGCGTGCCTGGAACAGCGCATACACCGCGTCCGCGAACTCGGGGTCGTTGATGTTCGCGTCCATCTGCACGACCTCGACGTCCGGGTCGAGGGTCTTCAGCAGCGGGTCGAACATCGGGTGGAGGTCCAGGCCCTCCCACGGGCTGCCCTCACGCGCGTAGTTGCAGGTCGCCTTCCACGGGAGCGCCACGGCCTTCGGCCCCGGCGCCCGGTTGACGTGGTCGGCCACGTACTCGCCGAGCTTGGCCATCTCGTCCTCGGTCGCACGCAGCGAGCTGACGTTCGGGTTGTGCTCGATGACGTACCGCTCCGGGACGTTGAACTCCGGCGGGATCGTGGTGAGCGCACCGAAGTTGAACGCCTCGAGCGCGCCGGGCGCCACGACCACCGGGATACCGGTGCGGATCGCAGCCTCCATGCGCTCGATGCCCGGGTCGAACAGACCCTTGTGCCAGTGGTTGAGGATCTCCGGCAGCGAGTAGTCGATCAGGCCGTCGATGACACCGCTGTCGATGAGGGCCTCCATCCCCGCGCCCTCGCCCACCGCGTGGAAGATGATGACCTCGAAGCCGTCCCGCTCCAGCTGCTCGCGGATGCGCATGACACCGGGCGTGGTGACGCCCCACATCGTCATCGCGACGAGCGGCTTGCTGCCGCTCGCCTGGCTCTGCGCGTAGCTGTAGCCCTTGGCCATGCCCGCGATGGCGTGCGCGGCGTTGCCGAGCACCAGCAGCGAGATCCGGTTCAGGCCGGCGATGTCGGTCACGGCGTTCGCCATGATCAGGTCGGACGGGCCGACGTACGGCTTGGTGTTGCCCGAGCCCATCGTCGACACGATCATCTTCGGGAAGCCGATCGGCAGCTCGCGGAACGCCGGGCTGAGCAGGTCGGTACCACCGGTGCCACCCATGCCGAAGACCGCGTCGATGCGGCCCTCGTCGTAGAGCTTCTGGAGCACGACGCCCAGGCCACGGCCCATCGACAGGACCGCCTTGGTCCGGCCCTCGGCGCCTTCCTTGCGCTCGGCGAACTCGGCCAGGTCGACGCCCGCCGCGGCGGCCACCTCGCTCGACGGGATGTCCGGCGTGAAGTACGGCTCGCCGATCACCCCGCAGTCGACCATGAGGACGTCGACGCCCTGGTTCTCGATGCACTCCTTGACGTACTTGTACTCGACGCCCTTGGTGTCGAGGGTGCCAGCAAGACAGACGGTCGGATTCCTGGTCACGCAACTCCTCCTTCGCTACCACGGTGCCGAGGCACCGTCTCCACTGCGCTGTGGGCGGTATGTGCGGCTCGACGGCGCGACCGGATCACGCCGTGGCGTGCCGCGGCGTGGCCGAGCGGTCGACGGACCGGTGATGCGTACGGCTCAGGCGATGGCGCCCTCCGCCGCGGCTCGGGTCGCTCTCCAGATGCGCTCGGCGGTGAGCGGGAGGTCGGTGATCTTGACCCCTGCCGCCGCCGTGACGGCCGCCCCGAGGGCAGCCCCCGTGCACAGGATCGGGCCTTCGCTCATGCCCTTGGAGCCGTACGGGCCTGGTCCGTCGTGGTTCTCGACGGCGCTCGTGAAGAGCTCCAACGGCACGTCCTTGTAGGTGGGCACCCGGTAGTCGATCGCGCTCGGGTTGAGCAGTCGACCGTGCTCGTCGAAGACGAGCTGCTCCATGTCGGCCTGGCCGATCCCCATGATCGCGCCGCCCTCCTCCTGGGCGGTGACCTGGATGGGGTTGAGCTCGGTACCCACGTCGCTGACCGACACGTGGCGGGTGATGACGAACTGACCCGTGCCGGCGTCCAGCTCCACCTCGCTGATCGAGCAGTTGAACTCGTAGAACGACGCGTCGCCGCCCAGCGGGTGGCCCTTGCGCCCCTCGAGCCGGCAGGTGCCCTGACCGAGGACCTCGCCGCGCAGCGCGCCGAGCCCGATCCGGGCCGCCTCGTCCAGCGCCACGGCGCCCTCGGCGGTGAGCACCGCGCCGGGCTCGTCGTCGAGCTCACCGGGCTCCACGCCGACGCGCTCGGCGTACATCTCACGCACCTGCCGGCGCACGTCCCGGCAGGCCCGGAGCACCGCGGTGCCCATGAACACCGTCGAGCGGCTCGCCGACGTCTGCAGGTCGAACGGCACCAGGTCGGTGTCACCGCTGATCACGGTGACCTTCTCGAGCGGGACGCCGAGCTCGTCGGCCACGGTCTGGGCCCAGATGGTCCTGGCGCCCTGTCCCATGTCGGACGTGCCCGCGTAGACGATCGCGCTGCCGTCGTACAGCAGCCGGACCAGGCTCTGGGACAGCCCGGACGTCGCGCTGGACTTGATGCCCACCGCGATGCCGCGACCCCGGTTCGGGGGCAGCGGGTCATCCCAGCCGGCCAGCTCCATCGCCTTCTCGACGGCCTGCTTCCACTCCCCGTCGGCCTTGCCGGCGAACTCGCCCTTGACGAACTCCTCGCCGTTCTCGACCAGGTTGCGCAGCCGGACGCGCGCCGGGTCCAGACCGAGGCGCCGGGCGCCGTCGGTGATCTGGGACTCGGTCGCCCAGCTGATCTGCGGTGCGCCGTAGCCGCGCATGGCCGTGCTGACCGGGGTGTTGGTCAGCACCGCACGCGCCTCGATCAGGCACGCCGGCAGGCGGTAGGGGCCGCCGCCGACGTAGCTGCCCTTGGTCATCACGCGCGGGGCGACGTCGGCGTACGCACCGATCTGGTAGTCGATCCTCACGTGGTGGAACACGATGTCGCCCTCGGACGTGAAGCCCGTCCTGGCGTGCACCGTGGCGCCGGCCCGGCGGATCGCCGTGGTGGTCTCCGCCAGGTTCAGCGTGAGCCGGACGGTCCGGCCGAGCTTGAGCGCGAGGAACGCCATCAGCGGCTCGTACTTGGGGATCTGCTTGCCGCCGAAGCCGCCGCCGGGGTCGGGCGCGATGACGTGGACCTGGCCCAGCGTCTTGCCGACCAGGCCGGCGACGATCCGCTGCATGAGGTAGGGGTGCTGGACGGGGGTGTACAGGGTCAGCCCGCCCACGTCGGTGGGCTCCGCGATCACCGCGAGCGGCTCGATCGGGAACTGGGTCATCATCGGGTAGCTGTAGGAGTCCTCGACCACCAGGGCCGCCTTGGCCTCCTGCTCGGCGAGGTCGCCCCACGCGATCGTCTGCTCCTCGATCACGTTGGTCTCGCGCAGCGCGTCGCCGGCCCGCTTGGTCGGGTCGCTCGGGTCCTGCACGAGGTGGGCGCCGGGCGCCAGCGCGGCGTCGAGCGTGTAGACGCCAGGCAGCTCGCGGTAGTCCACCTTCACCACTCGCGCGGCCGCGTCGGCCTGCTCCTGGGTCAGGGCGGCGACGGCCGCGACCGGCTCGCCGTAGAAGTTGACCCGGCCGTCGGCCATCACCGGACGGTCCTTGTGCGAGACGCCGAACCGCGGCATCGGGCTGGGCAGATCAGCGGCGGTGAGCACGCCGACGACGCCGGGCATGGCCTCGGCCTCGGCGGTGTCGACGCCGAGGATGTCGGCGCAGCCCACCGGGATCGTGACGATCGCGACCTGGAGGGCCTCGGGGAACTCGAGGTCGGCGACGTACTTCTGCGCGCCGCTGGCCCGCTCGAGCCCGCCGTAGCGCTTGGTCCTGGTGCCGACGTTCCCGTCCGGCCGCAGGGTTCCGACCTCCTGTGACCTCAGTGCGTCACCCACGGGTGCTCACCCTCTTCTCCGCGGTCTGGCGGACCGCCTCGACGATCCGGTTGTAGCTGGCGCAGCGGCAGAGGTTCCCGGACAGCGCGTCCCGGATCTCCTCGACGCTGGGGTCCGGGTTGTGCGACAGCAGGTACTCGGCGGACATCACCTGGCCGGGGATGCAGAACCCGCACTGCACGGCGCCGTGCTCCAGGAACGCCTGCTGCAGGTCGGTCCCGCCGTCGACGGAGAGGCCCTCGATGGTGACGACCTCGTGGCCGTCGACCTCGGCGGCGAGCACCAGGCAGGAGTTGACCGCGTGGCCGTCGAGCATGACGGTGCACGCCCCGCACTCACCCTCGGTGCAGCTGCTCTTGGTGCCGGTCAGGCCCAGCTCCGAGCGCAGCGCGTCCAGCAGGGTGCGGTGGCCCGGCACGGTGAACGTGCGGGTCTCGCCGTTGATCGTCGCGGTGACCGTCACCAGCGACCCGGTACCGACGCTCATGCCTGGGTCCTCCTCGTCGAGTCGAGTGCCGCCTGGAGTGCGCGGGCGGCCAGCTCACGCACCATCGCCGTGCGGTAGTCGGCGGCCGCGCGGATGTCCGAGATCGGCGTGGCCACGGCCAGCGCCTCGTCGAGCACCGGGTCGAGCACCGCGCGGTCGGCCAGGTCGGTCCCGGCAGGCAGGTCGACCAGCAGCGGGGTGGGCGCCACCGCCCCGAGCCCGAGCTGGATCCGGCCGTCGCCGTGCACCGCGGCCGCGACGCTCACGGTCGCCAGGTCCACGCCCCAGCGCCTCGTCAGCCGTTGGAACGCGCTGCCGGTGCCCGGGACCGGGCGGGGGAGCTCGACGGCGGTGACGAGCTCGCCGCGGCCGCACGTGGTGACCCGCGGGGCCACGAAGAACTCCGAGATCGGGACCACGCGCTCGCCGTCGGCCGAGGCGATCCGCACGTTCGCGCCGTGCACGAGGAGCGCGGGGGCCGTGTCGCTCGCCGGCGAGGCGTTGCAGATGTTGCCGACCACGGTGGCGCGGTTGCGGATCGCCACCGAGCCGACCACGCCCGCGGCCTGGACGAGGGCCGGGTACCAGGCGGCGACCGTCGGGTTCGCCACGAGGTCGGCCATCGTCACGGTCAGGCCGATCCGTACCCCGCTGTCCTCGACGGCGAGCGGGGTCTCGTCGGCGAGACCTTTGAGGTCCACCACGACGCCCGGTGCGCTGTCGAGCCGATCGTCCAGCCCCACCAGGAGGTCGGTGCCTCCGAGCAGGGCCCTGGCGTCGACGTCCTTGCGCCCCAGAACCTCCAGGGCGTCGGCCACGGCGTGTGCCTTGTAGTACGTCACCATCGACGTAGACCTTTCCTCGAGCGACTGTCACGAGCCGCCCGGCGCCGTGCCCGGCGTCGGTCGGAGCTGTCAGGGATGAACGATGATCTTGATCGCACCGGAGGTGCGGTCGTTGAAGGTGTCGAGCGCCTGCTGGTAGTCCGTCAGCGCGAAGTGGTGCGTGATGAGCTCGCCGACCCGCACCCGACCGTCGGCCACGAACGGCATGACCCGCCGCATCTCTCCGGCCGAGGCGCGCGAGCCGACCAGCTCGAGCTCGTCGAGCACGAGCGGCTGGACGTTCAGAGCCACCGCCTCGGTGGGGATGCCGACCATGGCGCACCGCCCGCCGCGCCGCAGCATGGCCATCGCCCACTGGAGGGTCTCGGGCACGCCGGCGCACTCGAGCACCACGTCCGCGCCGAGCCCGTCGGTGAGCGCCCGGACCGTGGCGACCGGGTCGCCGTCCTTGGTGTCGACGGTCTCGAAGCCCATCTCGGCGGCCTTCGCGAGGCGGTAGCCGCGCCCGACCACGATCACCCGGGCGGCACCGCAGACCAATGCGCTGTCGCCGGCGAGCAGGCCCACCGAGCCGGCGCCGGTGACGACCACCGTGTCACCGGGCTGGATGTTGCCGCGCCGGGCCACGTGCAGGGCGATGCTCGCCGGGTCGACCACCGCGCCCTCGTCGAACGAGATCGAGTCGGGCAGCTTGAAGATGCACTTGACGTTGTGCACCGCGTAGGTGGCGTCGACACCCTGGTAGCTGTGGCCGTACTGCTTGTGGAGCCCCGGCTTGCCGTAGTTCTCGCAGAGGTTGTACCGGCCCTCGACGCACTTCTGGCACACGCCGCAGGCGTTGTGGCTCGTGCCGGCCACCCGGTCGCCGACCTTCCAGCCGAGCTTGTCCGCACCCTCGCCGAGCGCCACGATCTCCCCGGCCCACTCGTGGCCGGGGGTGAACGGGAACGCGGGCGGCCAGAAGCCCGGGTAGTCGCCGTGGATCAGGTGGGCGTCGGTGCCGCAGATCGACACCGAGCGCACCCGCGCCAGGACCTCGTTCGGGCCCGGCTCGGGCACCGGGATCTGCTGGATCTCCAGCACCGAGGGCTCGAGGACCACCAGGGCTTCCATCGTCTCAGTCATGCCTGCGTCTCTCCTGTTCGGGGTGTCAGTAGATGGCGACGGGGTCGACCATCGAGCCCGTCGCGCCGCGGATCTTCAGCGGGAGCGCGACGAAGCAGAACTCGTAGACCTTGCGGCGCGCGATCTCCTCGAGGTCGACGCTCTCGAGGATGTAGACACCGTTCTCGATGAGCAGCGCGGTGTGGACGGGCTGCGGGTTGCCCTCCGGGCCGGGGTCCGGGGCGGGCTGGACCTCGAACGTCTCGGTGTCCGACCCGGCCGCGACCACGCCCTTCTCGAGCAGCCAGTGCGCCACGGAGACGTCCGGGCCCGCGGTGCGGTGCGCCGCGAGCTGCTCGGCGTCCGGCCACCAGCTCAGGTACCCGGTCCGGAACAGCACCACGTCCCAGGGCCGGACCTCGACGCCCTGGTCGTCGAGGATCTGCTTCACCTCGTCGACGCCGACCGGCTCGCCGGCCTCCAGGGACCGCACGCCGCGGTGCCCGGGCACGTCCACCAGGACGCCGCGGGTGAAGAACGGCGGCAGGTGGGACGCGTCCCCGACCATCGGCCCGAAGTCGCTCAGGTGCTCGTCGGGGTTGCCCCCGCCGTACCAGTGCATGTCCTCGCCGACCGTCATGTGGGCGAGGGCGTCGACGTGCGCACCCGAGTGCGACGACGCCATCAGGTACTCGGCCATGTAGCCGAGCCCGACGTCGTTGACCGGACCCCACGGCTCGGCTCCGGTCGCCCGGATGCCCCGGGGGGTGCGGTAGTTGAGCACCTGGAACGGGGGATGACCGGGGAACAGCGGCATGCCGGGGAACCGCACGCCGGCGAGCGACACCATGGTCCCGGTGCGGATCATCGAGGCGGCCTTCACGACCTGGTCGGCCGGGAAGTCGGCCATCCGGCCGAGCTCGTCGTAGGTGCTCATCGGTTCATCTCCTGCAGCGTGGTGGTCGTTCGGGGTCCGTGTCTGGGCCGACGTGCCCAGATCGGCCCTAGGCGTCGTAGGTCTTGTCGAACTCGTCGAGCAGGACCTGCGGCGTCGCCGCACGGATGAAGAAGAACGGCCGGGTGCAGAACGACTGCAGGAAGTCGGCCCTGGCCTGGCGGCGCTCGTCGGTGTCGACCACGGGCATCGGGTGCCCGGGCGCGAGGAGCTCGTTGGTGAGCAGGTAGTTCTGCAGCGAGTGCAGCGACTGGAACTGCTTCTCGAACGGGATGAGCTCGGTGGTGCTCGGGTCGAAGTTCCCGTCGATCGCCGGGACCAGCACCACGTCGATCTCGGCGGGCTGGTCGGTGATCTCCCAGGTGGGCATGGCGCCCCAGAACTTCTCGACGCCCTTGTTGGGGGCCGCCTTGTCGGCACGCTCGGTGCCCTCGGTGCGCTTGATCAGGAACGGCTCCACCGAGCCCTTGACCACCACGCCCTGCTCGTCGATCACGGAGGTCTCGGAGGCGACCTGCACACCGCCGCGGACGCCGGCCTCGATCAGTGCCATGGACTTGCCGTGGTTCGACTCGCCGCCGAGGACCAGGACCGTCTTGCCGCGGTAGTTGACCGCCGCGGAGTGGAAGGGGTGCAGGCCGATCTCCTCCATCCGGAGGGTCAGCATCGTGACGATCGCCTTCTGCAGCGGTCCGGCCGGCCAGTCGCCCGTGAACGTCATGGTGTGGCCGTCGTAGCTCACACCCTTCTCACCGTCCATCTGCCAGACGATGTCGGGGGTGTCCACCGTGATCTCGGGCGAGATGACCACCTCGGCGAGCCGGTAGTTGAGGAACGTCAGGTCGTCGAGCACGTGCTCGCGCGGCTGGCTGCCGTAGACGTCCACGCGCAGCGGCGCTCCGCACGCCGAGAACTGTTCCCTCAGCTGCAGCTTGCTGGTCATCCGAGTGTCCCTTCCTGGTTCACGGACACCGGTCGCGGTCCCACAGCCGTCCGGGGCGTCCGGCGGCCGCGTCCTCGCGTCCCGCCCACCGTCCCGAACCGTCGTGCTACCCGCCGGCCCCTTCGCACGGCAGCTCTTGTCCGCCGCTTCGCAGATCATCGATAATTCACTGTAGTGTACGGCCGTGAGGCGTTGTCAAGGAGTTCGCGAGGAGGTGGTGCGGCCGGGCATCGCCAGAGGCTGCGGCCCTCGACCCTCCGTCGTTCGGCGGCGGTTTCACCACCGTCGGGCCGCAGAAAAGGGCGTCTGACCTGTGATGGGATGATCTTCAGCGAGCGGTGCGGGCCGCGAGGGCGGCAACGACGGCCCCTCACCCGGACGGCTCGCGGCGATGCCGGGCGCAGGTCGGCACGCACACCGATGAACAATCGATGAACTGACGTCGAGACGCCCTCAAAGCCCAGCTCGATGGCCGGACCATCGTCGATCCGCACGGTGGTCCGGGCGGATGAGCAGCACAGACACATCGAAGGAGACAGTCGTGAGCACCATCCCCACCATCCCGCACTGGATCGACGGCAAGCCGTACGTCGGCGCGGACGACGTGGTCGTCCCCGTCGACAACCCCGCGACCGGCGAGGTCGTCGCGCAGGTGGCCTCCGCCACCCCGGCCGAGGTCGAGACCGCGATCGCGAGTGCGGCGGCGGCGTTCGAGGTCTGGTCGGAGTACTCCCTCGCCAAGCGCACCGCCGTGATGTTCCGGTTCCGCGAGCTGCTGGTCCAGCACACCGACGAGCTCGCCGCGATCGTCACCCGCGAGCACGGCAAGGTGTTCTCCGACGCCAAGGGCGAGATCAGCCGCGGCCTGGAGGTCGCCGAGTTCGCGTGCAGCATCCCGACCCTGCTCAAGGGCGAGTACTCCGACCAGGCCGCGACCGGGATCGACGTCTACTCCTTCCGCCAGCCGGTCGGCGTGGTCGCGGGCATCACACCCTTCAACTTCCCGGTGATGATCCCGCTGTGGATGTCGCCCGTCGCGCTCGCGGCCGGCAACACCTTCGTGCTCAAGCCGCCGACCCGCGACCCGGGCGCCGGCATGTTCCTCGCCGAGCTGTGGAAGGAGGCCGGCCTGCCCGACGGCGCGTTCACCGTGGTGCACGGCAACCGGGACGTCATCGGCCGGCTGCTCACCCACCCCGACATCGCCGCGGTGTCGTTCGTCGGTTCGACGACCACCGCCAAGCACATCCACGCCGTCGCGTCCGAGCACGGCAAGCGGGTCCAGGCCCTCGGCGCGGCGAAGAACCACGCCATCGTGCTCGAGGACGCGGACCTCGAGCACGCGGCGAACAACCTCATCGCGGCGGCCTACGGCGCGGCGGGCGAGCGCTGCATGGCCCTGCCGGTCGCCCTGGTCCAGGACTCGATCGCCGACGACCTGGTCGCACGGCTGACCGAGAAGGCCGCGAAGGTCAAGGTCGCCGAGGGCATGACGGCCGACGCCGACATGGGCGCGATCATCAGCGCCGAGGCACGCGACCGGATCGTCTCGCTCATCACCTCCGCGGAGGACGAGGGCGCACGCATCCTCGTCGACGGCCGCGGCTTCGCCCCGGAGGGCTACGAGAACGGGTACTGGGTGGGCCCGACCCTGATCGACGGGGTGACGCCCGACATGACGATCAACAAGGAGGAGGTCTTCGGGCCGACCCTGGAGATCATCCGGATCCCCGACCTCGCCACCGGGATCAAGACGATCCAGGCCAACCCGTACGGCAACGGCGCGGCGATCTTCACCTCGTCCGGCGAGGCCGCCCGCACCTTCGTCCGGGCGCAGGGCACCGCCGGGATGATCGGCGTCAACGTGCCGATCCCGGTGCCGGTCGCGTGGCACTCGTTCGGCGGCTGGAAGGAGTCGCTGGTCGGCGAGAGCCACATCTACGGCCCCGAGGGCGTGAAGTTCTACACCCGCGCCAAGGTCGTCACGCAGCGCTGGCCGCACCGTGAGGGCAGCGGGCCGGTCTCGTTCCACTTCTCCGGCGACGCGAGCAAGTAGCCCCTGGACCGAGGGCGGGTGCTGCCGAGGCCTCCCGGCGGCGCCCGCCCTCACTCGCGCGCGACCGTCGGTGGACGGCGCGGCTATCGGTGGACGACGAGCTTGCCGATCATCCGGCTCGAGCCCACCAGCTCGTACGCCTCGCGCAGCCCGCTCGCGGTCAGCCCCTCGATGAACCGGGTGGCCGTGCCGCGCAGCCGGGCGGCGTCCAGCTCGCCGGCGACCTGCTCGAGCAGCTCACCCTGGCGGCCCATGTCGGCCGTGCGGCGCGCGGCGCGCGCGAACACGTACTCCCAGTGGAAGGTCTGCGAGCCGGGCTTGAGCGGTGCGACGTCGTGGTGGGCGCCGTCGATCGCGACCACGTGCCCCCAGGGGCGCAGCACGTCGGCGAACACCTGCAGGTCGTCCGGGGTGTAGGCGGAGACGATCACGTCCACGCCCTCGGGTGCCACCGCGCGCACCGCCGCGACCAGGTCGCGGTGGTCGACCACCTCGTGCGCCCCGAGGCCTGCGACCCACTCGCGGGTCTCCGGGCGGGACGCGGTGCCGATCACCCGCAGACCCGTCAGCTGCCGGGCCAGCTGGACCAAGATCGACCCGACCCCGCCCGAGGCCCCGACCACGAGCAACGTGCCGGTGGTGCTCGCGTCGGCGTGGAGGTGGTCGAAGAGCGCCTCGGCGGCGGTGAGCGTGGTCAGCGGCATCGCCGCGGCCTCGGCGAAGGACAGGCTCGTGGGCTTGTGCCCGGCCAGGCGCTCGTCGACCGCGTGCAGGTCGGCGTTCGCGCCCGGGCGGGTGTAGTCGCCGCAGTAGTAGACCTCGTCGCCGACCGCGAACCGGGTGACCTCTGCGCCGACGGCCACCACCGTGCCGGCCGCGTCGAACCCGAGGATCCGGCCGTCCACGGCGTTGCGCGCGGTCTTCACATCGACCGGGTTGACCGAGACGGCCTCGATCCGGACCAGCAGGTCGCGAGGCTCGGGGCTCGGGGCGGGGACCGTCCGGTCGACCGGCTCGCCACCCACCGTCACCACCGCGTGCATCGTCTCGGACGTCATCGCCGCACCTCCGGACCCCACGCTACCCATGCGATCTCGAGCTCGACCTGCTGTCCGGGCTCGAGCGTGGTCAGGGGTCCGAGCGCCTCGATCTCGAGCAGCCGGGCGGTGGGCCACAGCCCGCCGGGCACCGGCGCGCCGGTCGGGTACTGCATCCAGATCTCCGCCGCGCAGCCGCCGTCGGGGTATGCCCCGTCGGGGTCGACGGCGTAGCTCCAGCGCAGCCCGGCGCCGTCCGGACGGCGTACCTCGAACGTGCCGTCCGCGTCGGTGAACCCGACCTTGGCGACCACGTCGTCCACCCGGACCCTCCGCCGGCCGCCGCTCGGCGGGTCGACAGCGATCTCGCCGTCCAGCCGCACCAGGGCCAGGGGCTCGTGCGCGCCGGTCACGCCCACCCGGACGCCCCCGTCCGCGGCGCCGTGTCCCTCCGGATCGCCGGCGAACACCGCGGTGTCGAGCTGGCACACCTCCCACGGCGACCACCGCACGGTGCGGTCGGCCACGCACCGGAACGTGATGCGCTGCGTGAACGTGGTCCCCGACGCGGGGATCTCGAAGCGGCGCTCGACCCGCAGGCCGGTCCACGGGTCGTCGGGACTGGTCAGCGTCACGACGGTCGCGCCGTCGGGGGCGCGCTCGACGTCGGCCGACCAGTCGCCCGAGTCGATCACCGGGTCCGGCGGCCCGGGCCACTCGTCCTCGCCGGACCACCCCTGCGGCGCCGGCCAGGTCTTCGACCCGCCGAGGTTCGCCCAGGAGCCCATGGTGCCGTCCAGCGGCGCCCACCGGTCGCGGGGCAGCACGGTGCCGAGCTCGTCGTCCAGGTACTCCGGGTTGCGCCAGAGCAGCTCGACCCCGCCGGCCCGCAGCGAGATCAGCCGGCCGCCGACCGTCGGCAGGAAGGCGAGCTCGACCTCGCCGTTGCCCGCCCGCAGCACCGGCAGCGCGGAGCTGTCGCTCATGCCGTCCCCCCGGCGTCCGTGACGTCGGCCACCGTCGCGCCGAGCGCCGCCACCAGGTCGTCGCCCTCGACGGTGGCGGCGACGCCGTGGGCTCCCGCCCCGATGGACACGGTGCGCCCGAGCACCCGCTCGTCGGCGACCACCGGCCAGGCGACCAGCGAGCCGAACGGCGTGATCGTGCCGCGCTCGTAGCCCGTCGCGTCCCGGGCCGCGTCCGCGTCCGGCAACGACAGGCGGCTGACCCCCAGGAGCGCGCGCAGCCGAGGCCAGGCGATCGCCCGGTCCCCCGGGACGAGCACCATGACGTGGTCGTCCTCGCCGCGTCGCACGACGATCGTCTTGATCACCTGCGCCGGGTCGAGCCCGCGCGCGGCGGCCGCCTCCTCGAGCGAGGAGACCCGACCGTGGCGGGTGAGCGTGTAGGCGATGCCGGTGGCGTCCAGGGCCGCGACGGCACGCGTCTCGCCCTCGGTGGGGGTAATCACGTGAGGAGCCTAGGCACGGGCCCTACCCTGGTCACCATGCACCACGCCCAGGTCACGACGACGCCGGACACCTCCGGCGCCGCCACCTGAGCTGACCCAGCCCACAGACCGAGCCCCGGAGCACGACTCCGGGGCTCGTGCCGTCTCCGGGGACCGGGCTCCGCGGCCACCACCGCAAGGAGCTCCTCATGCCTCTCGACCACCGCGACCTCAACCGCGACCTCGACGTGTTCGCCGGCGACCCGCTGGCCGGCGCCGGACTGCCGCTGTGGCTGCCCGCCGGCGCCGCCATCCGCCACGAGCTCGAGCTGCTCGCCAAGGACCTGGCGCACGCCGACGGCTGCCAGGACGTGTACACCCCCGTGCTGGGCAAGCGGGCGCTGTTCGAGCGCTCCGGCCACCTCGCCAAGTTCGCCGGCGACATGTTCCCGCCGATGCGCGTCGGCGAGGACGACGTGGTGCTGCGCCCGGCGAACTGCCCGCACCACGCGTTGGTGTACGCCTCGGCGCGGCACTCCTACCGCGAGCTGCCGATCCGGCTCAACGAGCTGGGGTCGATGCTCCGGGCCGAGCGCTCCGGCGTGCTCGCCGGGCTGACCCGGGTCCGGCAGATCAGCCTCGACGACACCCACGTGTTCTGCCGGGGCGACCAGGTCGCCGACGAGGCGGAGCGGGCGCTGCGGACCGCGCTGAAGGCGCAGCGCATCCTCGGCCTGCCGGTCGACCACGTCCGGCTGTCGCGCCGGGACGGCTCGACCTCCTACCTGGGCTCGACCGAGCAGTGGGCACGGTCCGAGGCCGCCCTGCGGGTCGCGGCCCGCGGGGTGCTCGACGGCGGCGACCTGCCGCTGGTCGAGGCCGAGGGCGAGGCGGCCTTCTACGGACCCAAGCTCGACCTCCAGGTCTGCGACGGCCGCGGTCATGAGGAGACCATCGCGACCGTCCAGCTCGACCTGAACCAGCCGGAGCGGTTCAACCTGACCTATGACGGCTCGGACGGCCGGCGGCACCGCGTCGTGATGATCCACCGCGGGACCGTGGGCGCGATGGAGCGAGTGGTGGCCGCGCTGCTCGAGCGCTACCAGGGCCGGCTGCCGTTCTGGCTGGCGCCGACCCAGCTCACCGTGCTGCCCGTCGGGCCGGAGCACGACGACGCCGGGCGCGCACTCGCCGACCGGGCCAGGGCCGAGGGCCTGCGCGTGCGCGTAGACCATGACGGCTCGCTCGGCGGGCGGATCCGGGCCGCACGGACCCGACGCGACGCCTTGCTCGCCGTGCTCGGCGAGCGTGAGGTGGCGGCTGGGACCGTGCAGGTCACCGACCCGGATACCGGAGCGCGGCCGTCCCTCGCGGCCGAGGAGCTGGTGCGGCGGCTGCTCGTGGCGCACCGGGAGCGGCAGGCGCACGTCGAGTGGCGGTGAGCCGGGCGAACGCACCGGGTACGCCGCCCGGCGGCGTGAAACCTCCCGACGCACCACGGACACTACGGAGCGTGACCGGGCGCACGGACGGCGGCGACGCCCTGTGGTCGCGCGCCCGGGCGGGAGACGGTGAGGCGTTCGGTCGGGTGTTCGACGCCCACCGCGAGCGCGTGTACCGACACGCGCTGCGGCTGGTCGGCACCGCGCACGAGGCCGAGGACGTCACCGCCGTCGCGTTCCTCGAGCTGTGGCGCAGGCGCGACCACGTGCGGCTGGTCGACGGCTCGGTGCTGCCGTGGCTGCTGGTCACGGCGGGCAACGTGGCCCGCAACCAGCGCCGGGCCACCCGGCGCTACCGGCGCTTCCTCGCCGCCCTGCCCCGCCCCGGCGAGGCGCCGGACGCCGCGGAGCCTGCCCTGGCCGGCGCCCTCGGGATGGACCCCGACCTGCGCGAGGCGCTGCGCACCCTCCCCGCACCGGACCTGCACCTGCTCACCCTGGTCGCTCTCGAGGACTGCACGATCGCCGACGCCGCCGCGGTGCTCGGGATCGGCGAGGGAGCCGCCAAGACCCGCCTGCACCGCATCCGCACCCGGCTGCGCGGCCAGCTCGCCGGCACGCTTCCCGCCGGCCCGACCTCGAGGGCAGAACCATGACCACCACGCTGATGGATCCCGTGGTCGCGACGGCCATGCGCGCCGCCCTGGTCGACCACGTCGCCGCTGCCCCGGCGGCGCGGCGCCGTCGCCGCTGGCGCGGAGCCGCAGGTGCCGGGATCGGGCTCGCGCTGGTCGGCGGCGGGGTCGCCGTCGCCCAGGGCGTGCTGACGCTGCCGGGCCTCGACCGGGTGGCCGACCTCGGCGCCACGGTGACCGTCACGCGGACCGGGACTGCGACCGTCGACCTCGGTGACCCGCCGGACGGCGCGACCAGTGTGGAGCTGATGCTCACGTGCCTGACGGCCGGGACCTTCCGGTTCAACGACGGCGCGTCCATGGTCTGCTCCGACCGAGACACCAGCGCCGGGGCCGGCGTCGCCACCTACACGATGCCGCTCGATCCGGGCCGGCACACCACGACCATCACCACCGACACCCCCGACGCCCGCTGGACCCTCACCGCCGGCTACTCCCAGCACGTGCCCACCGACTGGGGCACGAACGCCAACGGCGACACCTACGGGGTCGAGAACGACCGCGGCGCACCCGACCTCATCGCGGTGACGGCCACCAACGGCGAGGAGGGCTACGCCTACCGCGCCGAGCTCGAAGGCCCGATGCCGACCTCGCCCGCGCAGGCCGTGCAGTGGCAGGCCGAGGACGTCGGGAAGAGCCACACCATCGGCGTCTACGCCAGCGACGGGACCACCCGGATCGGCGACTTCGTGGTCCCGGGGCTGGCCCGCACCGGCGAGCCGGCGCCGCCACCCGCGATGCCCAGCCGCACGCCGTGAGTCGCGCCCCGAGCACGACGTCGGCCGACCAGCGCTAGCCGGGTCGGCGAACTAGGTCTCTAATGGACGGGTGCCCTCGGAGCGGCGGGTCCGTGCTCAGGTGGTCGAGTCGTGGTTCCGCTCGGCCGCCGCGGGCGTGCAGGCCGAGACCGTCGACGCCCCCATCACGCTGCCCACCGGGGCCCTGCGCGACTACCGCGAGGCGCACCCCTTGGCCCAGGTGTTCCCGCTCCTGGAGGACGTGCTCGGTCAGGCCGCGCGGGACTGCGACGCGATCATGGCCGTCTCCGACGCGGCCGGTCAGCTCCTGTGGGTCTGCGGGTCGCCGAGCGTCCTGCGCCGGGCCGAGAAGGTCGGCTTCATCGAGGGCAGCAACTGGGACGAGCGGATGGCCGGCACCAACGCCCCCGGCATGGCGCTGGCCCTGGACGCCTCGGTCGAGGTGATCGGCGCGGAGCACTTCCGCCGCTCGATGCACCGGTGGAGCTGCGCCGCGACGCCGATCCACGACCCGGCCACCCAGTCGTTGCTCGGCGTGCTCGACATCACCGGGGGCGCCGACATCGTGGTCCCGCAGACCAACGCCCTGGTGCGCGCCGCTGCCCGGCTGGCCGAATCCGAGCTCGCCCGCGAGGGGCTCACCCGCCGCGGGCTCGACCACGAGCCGTCGAGTGGCTCGCTGAGGGTGCTCCTGGAGTCCCTCGGCCGGTCGCACTCCCTGCTGACGATCGCCGACGGGCACGCGCGGCCGCACCGGCTGACCCTGAGCCCCCGGCACAGCGAGATCCTCCTGCTGCTGGCCTCCGCGCCACGCGGGCTGTCGGGGGACGAGCTGGGCGTGCTGCTCTACGAGGAGGACTCCCGCACCTCGACCCTGCGCGCCGAGCTCAACCGGCTCCGGCACCTGCTCGGGGACGAGCTGCTCGACTCGCGGCCCTACCGTCTGACGGCCGAGCTCAACGGCGACTGGCTGGCCGTCGAGGCCCACCTGGCGCTCGGCGACGTCGGGGCGGCGCTGCGCCGGTACCGCGGGCCGTTGCTGCCGGAGTCGGTCGCCCCCGGGGTGGTGCGGCTGCGCGAAGGGCTGGAGGCGTCGCTGCGCCAGGCCGTCCTCAGCTCCCGCGAGCCGGACCTGATGTCGACCTGGACGCGCTCGGCCTGGGGCGCCGACGACTACGAGATGTGGCAGGCCCAGCTCGGCGCGCTCGGCCCGTCCTCACCGCTGCGGCCGCTCGCCGCGGGGCAGCTCGCGCGGCTGGACCGCGAGCTCGGCCTGCCGGGGGCGGCAACCGGCCGCCGGAGCCCCGCCTAGGGACCTTTGACCTGGGGCGCAACGTCGTTGCAACCAAGGCCTACCTAACGTCGGCCGGGCAAGCGACAACGACGTCTCTAGGGAGCAGCAATGAAGTACGTCCCTCCGGGCCGGCCCGGCAGCATCGTCTCCGTCGAACCCCGCTACGAGAACTTCATCGGCGGCAAGTGGATCGCCCCGACCCACGGCAAGTACCGGGTCGACCTGACCCCCGCGACCGCCCGCCCGATCACCGAGGTCGCCGACTCCACGCCCGAGGACGTCGAGCTCGCGCTCGACGCCGCGCACGCCGCCAAGGACGCGTGGGGCGAGACCACCGGCACCGAGCGAGCCGCGGTGCTCAACGCGATCGCCGACCTCGTCGAGGCGAACAAGGAGATGCTGGCCGTCGCCGAGAGCTGGGAGAACGGCAAGCCCGTGCGCGAGACGCTGGGTGCGGACATCCCGCTGGTGATCGACCACTTCCGCTACTTCGCCGCGGCCGCCCGCGCGGAGGAGGGCACCACGACCGAGATCGACAAGGACACCGTCGCCTACCACTTCCGCGAGCCGCTGGGCGTCGTCGGCCAGATCATCCCGTTCAACTTCCCGCTGCTCATGGCGGCGTGGAAGCTCGCGCCCGCACTGGCGGCCGGCAACTGCGTCGTGCTCAAGCCCGCCTCGCCGACGCCCTGGTCGATCATGAAGTTGATGGAGGTCATCGAGAGCGCCGTGCCACCCGGCGTGATCAACGTCGTCACCGGGCCCGGCGCGGAGATCGGCAAGGCGCTGGCCACCAACCCGCGGATCGCCAAGATCGCGTTCACCGGCGAGACGGTGACCGGCCGGCTGATCATGCAGTATGCGGCGCAGAGCCTCATCCCGTCCACCACGGAGCTGGGCGGCAAGTCGCCCAACATCTTCTTCGCCGACGTCATGGACCACGACGACGACTACCTGGACAAGGCGATCGAGGGCCTCGTGCTCTACGCCTTCAACAAGGGCGAGGTGTGCACCTGCCCTTCGCGCGCCCTGATCCACGAGTCCATCTACGAGGCGTTCATGGAGCGCTGCCTCGCGCGGATCGCGGCGATCAAGCAGGGCGACCCGCTGGACACCGAGACGATGGTGGGCCCGCAGGTCTCCAAGCAGCAGATCGAGAAGATCGCCTCCTACGTCGAGATCGGCCGCGGCGAGGGGTGCGAGGTCCTGATCGGCGGCAACCGGGCCACCGTGGACGACGAGCACGCCGACGGCTACTACTTCGAGCCCACCGTGCTCAAGGGCGACAACAAGATGCGGGTGTTCCAGGAGGAGATCTTCGGCCCCGTGCTCGCCGTGACCACGTTCAAGACCGACGAGGAGGCCCTGGAGATCGCCAACGACACCCTGTACGGGCTGGGTGCCGGGGTCTGGACACGGGACGGCAACCGCGCCTACAAGATGGGGCGCAAGATCAAGGCCGGCCGCGTGTGGACCAACTGCTACCACGCGTACCCGGCCGGGGCAGCGTTCGGCGGCTACAAGATCTCCGGCGTCGGGCGCGAGAACCACCGGATGATGCTCGACCACTACAGCCAGACGAAGAACCTCCTGGTCAGCTACTCCGACCAGCCCCTCGGCTTCTTCTAGGCCATGTCCGAACCGGCCGAGTCACGCATCACGGCCACCCCGGCGGCGCGCGAGGCGATCGCTCGCCTGCGCGCCGCCCGCGGGGAGCCCGTGATGTTCGTCCAGTCCGGGGGCTGCTGCGCCGGCAGCGTCCCCATGTGCTTCCCGCTCGGGGAGTTCATCGTCGGCGACGTCGACGTCCTCCTGGGCGACATCGACGGCTGCCCGTTCTACATCGACAAGCGCCTGGACGAGGCCTGGCACCAGGACGTCTTCGTGCTCGACGTCGCCGAGGGCGAGGCGGAGGACTTCTCGCTCGGGGCCGGGGAGAACCTGCACTTCGTCACGGTGTCCGACGCGTGCCGGATGCCGTAGGGGTCCGGGGGCTCGACCGGCCCGACCCCGGGCTCGCCGAGACGGTCGCCGCGGACCCGCACGTGAGGACCCACGGTGCGGGCCCGCACCACGGGCTCCAGCTACGCGGCCTCCTGCGCGCCGACCGCGACCGCGCCCGGCTACCCGATCGTGACGGCGACCCCGCCGCGCTTGTGCCCGTCCTGGACGGCGCGGTGGGCGCTGACGATGTCGTCGAGCGCGAACGTCGCGCCCAGGACCGGCGAGAGGGTGCCGGCATCCACCAGCCGGGCGACCTGCTCCAGCCGTCTCGAGCTGAGCTCCAGGTCGCCGTCGTCGATCGAGACGTACCTGCCCCCGGGGGCCACGGCCCGCCGACACGCGACCTTGAGACGCGACGACTTCAGCCCGCCGACGGAGTCCAGCACGAGCGCGTACCGCACGCCGGCCGGGGGCGCGTCGACGGCTGTGTAGTCCAGCACCTCGTCCGCGCCGAGCGAGCGGACCAGGTCGACGTTCTTCGCGCTGCACACCCCGGTGACACGTGCGCCGAGGCTCCTCGCGTACTGCACGGCGAGCGTCCCGGAGGTCCCCGAGGCGCCGTAGACCAGGACCTCGTCGCCGGGCCCGATCGCACCCTTGTCGACGTACTGCAGGGCCAGCAGGCCCCCGTACGCGGCGGCGGTGGCCTGCTCGTGGCTCAGGGTCCGCGGCTTGAGCGCCAGGCAGCCGTGCAGCCGCGAGTCCGACTCGACCATGCATCGGTACTCCGCGTATGCGCCGAGCCGGAACCCGGTGCAGCCGTAGACCTCGTCGCCGACGCGGAACCTCGTCGCCGCGGCCCCGACCTCGTCCACGACGCCGGAGAAGACGAACCCGATGATCGGATGGCGCGGGCCGAGCAGCCCCATCATCAGCCGGAACGGGACCTGGAGCCGGGCCGTCACACGCGCGGACCGGATGAAGATGTCGCTCGCCGTGACGGCGCTGGCACGGATCCGCACGCACACCTCGTCGGGCTTCGGCGACGGCCTGGGGACCTCGCGCACGCGCAGGTTCTCCGGTGGCCCGTACCGGGCACAGACCGCTGCCTTCATCGTCGGTGTCGCCACGCCGCTCACGGCCTCCCTCGGGACGGACGTGATCATCATGACGGATCCCGACCGCGCACGAGCGAGGACCGGCCGCAGCAGCTGGTGCAGGCTGGCGAACGGGAGGCGCGACTCCGACTCGCTGCCACATGCGCCGAGCACGGTGTACCCCTGCGACCTGGCCCACGCCACGGCGATCGCCTGCAGGGCGCTCTTGCCCACCGGCATGATTGATCTTGCGACGGACGGGAATCTCAGGCTTCGACCCGGTCAGAACGACGCACCTGCCACACGAGCCAGACCAGCCCTGCCGCGACGACGGTGGTTCCGAGCCACAACGGCACCGCGATCCCCCACAGGTACCTGAGATACGCCAGGAGGGACCCGATCTGGACCGCCGCGGCGGCGGGCCACAGCCGGGGGCGCACGCAGGCCGCGATGAAGGTGAGCACCTCGGCCAGGTAGAAGTACCTGTCGTGCATGCTCGGCAGGAAGAACGGCGTCGAGATCGCCAGGGCCGCCGCGAGCACGAGGATCGTGCCGCCGTCCAACGCGTCCGGCCGGCGTAGCGCCCACGCGGCCGCCGCGACGGCGGCGCCGCCGGCGAGCAGGTAGCCGACGGTCCCCCACCACCGCGGCGCGGTGCCGGGAAGCCACTGGTAGAAGTTCGCCGCGTTGTAGGTCAGGCCACCGCGGAATCGCTGGTCCGACGCGGCGCGGGCGCCCTGGTCGGACGCGGCGCGGGACTGCTCTGCCGAGGGGTCGGCGTGCACCGCCCCCCACGAGACACCCCCGCCGGCGACCTGGTCCGGGTAGAGACCCAGGAGGTAGGGCATGGACTCGCCGCCCGCCACGGCCGGCAGCAGGGTGAGCACGAACACCGCCGGGGCGATCGCGGCCGCAGCGAGCGCCCGCCGCAGCGGCTCGCGCCTGACCAGCAGCACGATCAACGCGACCGGGAGGAGGAAGACGGCCTGCGGCTTGGTGGCCAGGGCCAGCCCCCACCAGGCTGCGGCCGCGAGCGTGCGCTGCCGCAGCAGCGCGTCCAGCGCGAGGAGCGTGAAGGTGGCGAAGATCGCGTCGCACTGCGCCCAGGCCGCCGAGTTGAGCACCACCGTCGGGGTGACGGCGATCGCCACCGCGGCCACGTAGGGCCACCACGTCCCGGGCCGCAGGTACGACACGATCCGGTAGGCCACGAGCATCAGTGCCAGGTCGAACGTCATCGAGACGAGCTTGACGGCGAGCAACGGTTCCACCGGGAGAGTCGTCGCGCCGAGCAGGAGGTACAGGTAGAGCGGCTCGTAGTTGCCCACGTGGTCGCCGAGCCCGGCGAACCCCTGCTGCGCGAGATGGTCGTACCAGCCGGACAGGAAGGTGGTGAAGTCCGCGCTGACCACGCCGAGGAACGGCAGGCGCACCACCACGGCGACCGCGAGCAGCGCCGCCCAGACCGCGACCCGGGCCCGGCCGGTTGCCGGGGCCGCGGGCAGGGTCCGGGTCGGCTCGCCCGCGGGTGCGAGGCTCGGCGACGCCATGTCGGTCATCGTGGCACCGCCGGCCGACGACTGCCCGGGGCGGCGCGGAGCGTCGGGGAGGCCCGGAGCTCACCACCGTGACGCGGGATCCGACCCCGGGCGAGCTCGCGCCGTGCGCGCGGCGAGGCCGGCCCGGCGTGAGCACCCGCGCCGATGTCGAAGGCCCCCACCCGGACGAACCGAGCGAGGGCCTGAAGCGCGCCCGAAGGGATTCGAACCCCCAACCTTCTGATCCGTAGGTGGAACGAGCGGGGGGTGGGGTGTCGACGACCCTCGATCACCGCAGGTCAGCTCCCGGCGCGGCTCCCCTGCCGTTCGTGGCGGTCCACAGCAGCACGCACGTCTTGGCTCCCGGTCTGGCTCCACAGGTCGGAACGCCGAGGCGTCCTCCTACGTCCCGGCCGCCTCGCGCCAGGACGCGAGGACCGCGGCGACCTCGGACACATCGGTGACCACGCCCCTCGCGATGGCCATGACAAGGTCGAAGGCGTCGTCCTCCGCCGGCCGGAGCTCAGCCCCATTGAGCCCGTAGAAGACGTTCACCGAGACCCACCCCAACCGCTTGTTGCCGTCGACCAGGGCATGGTCACCCACCAGGGACAGCAGCAGTGCTGCAGCCTTGTCGTCGAGCGTCGGGTAGACCTCCACGCCGTCCCAGGTCGCCGCCGGCCGCCCGGCCGCACCGGCGAGCAGTCCCATGTCGCGCACCGCCGCCGTTCCGCCGGCGATCCGATCGGCGATCACCAGGAGGTCGGCGACATCGAGGTAGTCCGTCACTGCGCGAGGCGCTCGAGCAGCCGGGCGTCCCGCTCCATGACGGTCTCGATCAACGCATCCCGGCGGCCCGTACGGTCCGCGGTGTAGCGCTGCACCGCTGTAACGATGACCTCGTGCTCGGACCGGCCCTCGCGCGCCGCAGTCTCGCGCAGCGCTTCCTTCACGTCGTCGGGCAGTCGAAGGGTCTGGGCCATGACCTGATGATACCCGCAGGTATCAAGCGGCACCATGCGTCGCGCACGGCCCATCCAGCACGCAGGCACACGCCGATGAGCGCGCGTGTCCGGGCGCGCCGTGCCGTGCTGGGGCTACTCGCCGCGCAGGAGCCGGGAGGGTACCCATCGCCGGACGCGGAGGAGTGCTGGGGTGCTGGCGAGGGCGGTGATGCCGAGGGTGATGGCACCGGCGAGGGCGCTGCCGCGAACTGCGGCGGTGAGCGGTGCCGCGAACGCGCCGTGGGCAATGAGGATGACGGCAGCTGTGCCGAGGAGCACGCCCAGGGCGGTCCCGACAAGCGCCTGGGTGGCCAGGAGTCGGGCGATGGTGCTGGGCCGCCATCCGAGCGCGGCGAGGGTGCCGAGCTCGGTGCGGCGCTCGCGGGCTTCGGTGGTCACGACGTGGTAGATCCCGATCCCGGCCAGGAGCGCGGTGAGTGCTGCGGCGACCAGGTCGGGGGTGCGGACCTGGACGGTGATGGCGTCGCCGAGGACGGTTCCTACGGCGCGACCGGTGAAGGTGTCCTGGATGGTACGTAGGGTGCCCAGCGCTGCGGTGGCGGTGGCGGCGCCGAGGATCGACGCCGCGGCCCGCCCGGGGGCGGAGGTCAGCGAGCGCCAGACGCCGCCGCTGACAGAGGTGACTCGGGGTGCCAGGCGCAGGCCCCTGCTCGAGGCGAGTGGTCTCATGGCACTGGCCGGCGGGGTCCGCGTGGCGGCCATGGCGGGCCAGGACGCGGCGAGCAGCGCCACGACCAGCGCCGCTGGGACCGCCACGAGGCCGGTGCCCGTCGCCGCGGTCAAGCCGAGCGCCTGTCGAATCATCAGGGCCGCGACCGCGCCGACGGTGCCGGCCAGTGCGGCGGCGGCGAGCACCGGGGCGAGGATGCCCCAGGCGACGTCACGGGCGCGCCAGCCTAGAGCCAGGACGGTGGCGACCTCGCGGCGTCTGGCCCGCACCGTGGCGAACACGGCGTCCAGGACCACGAGGGCCGCCGCGACCAGCACGATCAGCGCCAGCGCGGCCGAGGCCTGGTCGATGCCGGTGACCAGGTGGGTGGCCACCCCCTTGACGACCCAGGGTTGTTGCAGGTCGAGGGCGGGTCGTCCGTGGGTTCCGGCTGCGACGCTCACGTGCTGGTCGCCGGTGGAGGCGCCCATGGTGATGTCGACGTCCAGGCCGGTCTGCTGGGCGATGGCCTCGGCGACCGAGCGGACGCGTTCGCGGTCCAGGTCGCTGATCCCGGTGACGCCGGCGACCTTGACCCGGACCGCGGAGATCGGGTCGGCGCTCACCGGGGTGGTGCCGGGGATGACCAGGCCGGCCGAGGACGCCTGGCTCCACAGTGCGGGGTCGGAGAACGCTGCCAGGGCGTCGAGGTTGGTGAGCATCAGGGGTGGTGGCTGGGTGTAGCCGCGGATGTTCGCCGACGGGTACCAGCCCTGCTCGTCCAGGGCCGTGGCGCTCGCCTGGTCGGCGCCGGTGGGTGGGGAGTAGGCGAACGTCCCCAGCGGCAGGGCGGCCAAGGAGTCGGCGTTGGGCAGGCGTGACGGGTCGAAGACGCCGACCTTGACCAGGGCCGGGGGTGCGTGGTCGGGGGCGGCGTAGTAGCCGTCCATGCTGCGGAACGGTGTGTCGTCCCCGCCGGGCGGGACGGCCGATCCCTCCGCCCCGGGCAGCCCGGTGCCGTACCCCCAGCCGAAGGTGAACGTGGAGGCTTTCGCGGGCACCAGCGTTCCGTCGGGGGCGGCGGTGATCGTCAACGGCGAGGTGCGCAGGACCCGCAGGACCGTGCGGGTCTGCGCGTCCCCGTCGTCGGTGGGCGTCGCCAGGGAGGACAGCAACCGGGTGTAGGCGGTCTCCGCGTCGGCGTTCAGCGTGCCGAGCGTGCGATCAGCCGGTCCGAGGAACGCCTGGGGCACGGTGCCGTCGTAGCCGTGGGTGGCGAGCTGGGCGACCGCGGGTCCGTCGAACACGTCGACGTCGGAGCTCGCGTCCAGCTGCAGATAGGGGCGGTCGGCCACCGCCACCGGAACCGGTCGCCCCAAGTCGACGGTCCCGTCGGAGAAGTGGAAGGTGCGCCGGTCGGCGACGCCGGGGGTCAGCCAGGTCCCGGAGACCATCGCCTGGTCCACGCCGGTCAGCGCGGCCTCGGCCGCCGGGTCCACCGCCGCCAGCAGGAACGGGAACGGGTAGGGCACGTCCACGATCGTGGCGGACCGGGCACCGTTGGTTGGCTGCAGGTTCGATGTCGAGAGCGCGAGCAGGGTCGGGTGAGCTTCGTCGACCGTCTCGGTGACCGGCTCGGGGGCCACGAAGCTGACTGAGCCGTCCCGGCGTGTCCGGAGACTCCGAACCTTGGAAGGATCGGAGTTATG
>JAHLLI010000001.1 GCA_020444245.1 Actinomycetales bacterium | reverse complement strand
GCCCGAGGGCGCGCCCGTCCGCGCTGCTGCGGCTCCCGGTGCCGCGGCCGGCCGGCCCGCCTTGGCGGGCGCGGAGCCCGAGCGCTGCGCCGAACCGGACCGCTGCTCCGAGCCGTGACGCTGCGCGCCACCGGAGCGCTGCCCGGCGCCGGAGCCCTGCCCGCGTCGACCGCGACCGCCCCGGGACCTGCCCGGGCCGCCCTCGCGGGAGCCGGCGCGGTCGCCGCTGCCACGCACACCCGAGATCGGGGGCGCGGTGGGTGCCACGACGGGTGCGATCTCGCCGACGAGCCGCACCAGGTGCGGCGCCTGAGCGTGCACGGGCGTCGGCTGCGCGGTGATCTTGGCGGCCCGGGTCAGGGCGCGCACGTCGCCCATCTGCTCGGGCAGCACGATCGTGACGACGTCGCCGCCGGAGCCGGCTCGCGCGGTGCGGCCGGAGCGGTGCAGGTAGGCCTTGTGCTCGGCCGGCGGGTCGACGTGCACCACGAGCTCGACGTCGTCGACGTGGATGCCGCGCGCCGCGATGTCAGTGGCGACCATCACCCGGACCGTGCCGTCGGAGAACGCGGCGAGGTTGCGCTCGCGCTGCGGCTGGCTGAGGTTGCCGTGCAGGTCGACCGCCGGGATGCCGGCCTGGGTGAGCTGCTTGGCCAGCTTCTTGGCCTGGTGCTTGGTGCGGGTGAACAGCAGCCGGCGACCGGTGCCGGACGCGAGCCGCTGCACCACGTCGCGCTTGGCCGTGACGTCCGCGACCGTGAACACGTGGTGGGTCATCGCCACCACCGGCGACTCCTCGGAGTCCACCGAGTGACGCACCGGGTCGTGCATGAACTGGCGGACGAGCTGGTCGACCCCGCGGTCCAGGGTCGCGGAGAACAGCAGGCGCTGGCCGCGTGGCGGAGTGGCCGCCATGATGCGCCGCACGCCGGGCAGGAAGCCAAGGTCGGCCATGTGGTCGGCCTCGTCCAGCACGGTCATCTCCACATCGGCCAGGGACACCACGCCCTGCTGGAGGAGGTCTTCGAGCCGACCGGGGCACGCGATCATCACGTCGACCCCGGCGGCGAGCGCCTGCTCCTGGCGGCGCTGGGAGACCCCGCCGTAGACGGTGGTCACCCGGAGCCGCACGGCGTGGGCCAGGGGCTCGAACGTCGCGGCGATCTGGTTGGCCAGCTCGCGGGTCGGCGCCAGGATCAGCCCGCGGGGCCGGCCGGGCTTGGCCCGGGCCCCGGTCAGGTGCGCGACCATCGGCAGGGCGAACGCCAGGGTCTTGCCGGAGCCGGTGCGGCCCCGGCCCAGGACGTCGAGACCGTCGAGCGTGCTGGGCAGCGTCGCGGTCTGGATGGGGAACGGCTCGGTGATGCCCTGGGCGGACAGCACACGCACCAGCGAGTGGGGCACGCCGAGCGCGGCGAAGCCGGCGGTGGTGGGGGCAGACGGGGACTCGGACAGGGTTGCAGACAAGATGGGGTGCCTTTCCGGCGGGGGAAGGTCGGGGCTCGCGGCGGCGGAAACGGGCTCTCGCCCGCCGGTGCTCCACGACGTAGGGACGCGCAGATCGCGCATCACTCGCCGGTCAGTCTCTCACGCCGGGCGCGCCATGTCATCCCATGACTGCTGCGGCCGACGCCCGCGCGGTGGCGAGCACCCCACGCGGATCAGGTGACGGCTGAGGCCCGTGAGTCGGGTGAGGCGACTCGCACGTCCCGCCCGTCGCTCGCGTCACACGATCCGCGTGGGCTGCTCAGGCCTGCGTCGGGCTGACCTTCTGCCACATGCCGGCGACGCCGACCGGGCGGAAGCCCAGCGCGACGTTGATGCCCAGCATGTGTGCGTTCTCCTCGGCGTTCCAGGTGTGCACCCGCCGGGCGGCGGGCCGCTCGGCGGCGAGCCACTGGAGCATGTCGGCCTTGAGCAGCATCCCCAGACGGTGCCCGCGGTGCTCGCTCAGCACGATGGTGTCCTCCTGGAACACCGGCTCGTCCTCGTCCAGGACGTACTCGACCATCGTGAAGCCGACCAGGTCGCCGGTGGCGACGTGCTGGACGGCCACCACCAGGAAGCCGTGGTTGGCCTCGGCGATCCGCTGCTCGTGGTCGCGCACCCGCTCGACGGTCCAGACCTCCTCGCGGAAGTCGACCTCACCGTTCGGGGCGTCGGTGGTCATCCGGGTCTCGAGGACGGCGAGCCCGGCGACGTGCTCGTCGGGCGCGCGGTCCCGCCAGCGCAGCAAGCGGTAGCCCGACCCCGCACGGGCCTCGGCGTCGGCGCGCAGCCGCTCCAGGTGCGTCGGGTCGACCGGGAGCTCGAGCATCGAGTACCGCTCCGCCTGGCCGAGCGTGTAGCCGTGGGCCATGGCGAACCGCGCGCCGGGGTCCGTCGCCAGGATCCGGCCGGACCCGGTGGGCGCGACCAGCGCGTCCGGGGCGTCGGCAGCGGGTTCGCCTCGGTGCTCGCTGGACGAGATCACGGTGTCGCGTCCCGCGGCCCGCACGAGGCGCTCGCCCTCGGTCAGGAGGGCGGTGCCCACGCCCGCGCCGCGGTGGGCCGGGTGGACCACGACGTCGACGAAGCCCGCGTGGTCGTTGCCCTGGTTCGGCATGATGACCGACGCGTAGCCGACGACGGCGTCCGGGTCGCCCGCCCCGGCGGGTGCGGTGGCCACGAGGAAGGTCCGCCGGGCGTAGGTCCGCTCGCCGAGCCGGGCCAGCAGGTACCTGGCCGAGAACGCGGTGTCGGTGTGGCCCCAGAGGGCGCCGTCGACGGCGTGGGAGACGGCGGCCATGCCGTGCAGGGCCCAGGCCTCGGGGTCGTCGAGGCCCGCGGGCGTCGGCGCCGGGGTGATGGTCCAGGAGTCCATGCCCCGACGGTGCCGGACGGACGGGCGCCCGGTCACGCGGATATTCGCGCCGCCCGACCGCTCAGACGCCGTCCGGGCGACGCTTCTGCGGGTACGGCGGCCGGCCGTCGACCAGGTCGGCGACGAACCGGGACAGGCGCCGCTCGCGGGTCTCCGGCCGCTTGGCGTCCTGGAGGCGGTAGCAGATCGCGAAGCGGTTGGTCGACGTCAGGACGTCCCACCAGGCCTGCGCCCGAGGCTCGGCCGCCAGCGCGTCGAGCAGGTCCTGGGGAGGCTCCACGGTGCTCGCGCCGCCGTAGGCGCGGTCCCAGCGGCCGTCGGCCTTCGCCGCCTCGACCGCCGCGACGCCGGCGGGGCGCATCCGGCCCTCCGCCGTCAGCCGCTCGACCCGCGCCACGTTGCTGGCCGACCACGGGCTGCGGGACCGGCGTGGCGTGAACCGCTGGAACGTCGTCTGGTCGTCGCGCCGGCGGGTCTGGCCGTCGATCCAGCCCACGCACAGCGCCTCGAGCAGCGCGTCCTCGTACGTCAGGCGGGTCACGGTGCCGCCCTTGCGGGTCAGCACCAGCCAGACCCCGGAGGAGGTCGCGTGGTGCTCGGCCAGCCAGGCCCGCCACGCGTCGACGTCCGGGGGCATGAGCCCGCCGAGCGCATCCGTGCCGGGGCCGTCGACGTCCATCGCCCCAGTCTCCCGTGCGCCACCGACAGGTCGCACGGCCGGGGTGCCGGACGGCTCGGGATCAGCCGCCGGCCGCGGGCAGCGCGTCGCGGGCCAGCAGCCCGAGCAGCTCCTCGTGCGGGCCGACGACGAACGCCTCGTCCCCGGCGTGCAGGGTGTGCCACCGGCGCACGACCCGGTGGGTCGTCGCCTCGCCCGGCGAGCGCACCGCGAGCACGCGGCTGCGCCCGGTCACGGCGTCGACCCTCGCGCCGTCCAGGCCGCCGCCGGAGGTCACCTGGACCCGCGCGTACAGCAGCGGCACGTCGCCGGCGTAGAACGTGCCCAGCACGTCGAGGCCGAGGGCCGCCCCCACGAACCACGGGGCGGCGAGCTCGTCGGTCGAGCGCACGTCGGTCAGGCCGAACGCCTGGCGCACGGTCGAGGCCAGCCGCCGGTCGAACAGCCGCAGCGCGACGGTGATGTCATCCCGGTCGCCGAGCGCGTCGCGCACCGCCAGCCCGACCTCGAGGTTGGTCAGGTCGTCGCTGGTCAGCACCGCGACGGCCTTCGCTCGGCCGAGGTTGACCAGGTCGAGCGTGCCGGCGAGCGTCGCGTCCCCGCTGACCAGCCGGGCGCCCGCGGCGCGGGCCTGGGTGAGGTACCTGTTGTCCTCGTCGCGCTCGACCACCACCACGGGCGTGCCGGTCGCCGCGACCGACTCCACGACGCGCGCACCCACCGACCCGAGCCCGACCACCACGACGTGCCCGCGCAGGCCGGTCACCCTGCCGTGGCCCAGGGACTCCTCGAGCCTGCGGGACACCAGCAGGTTGGTGAGCAGCGCGTACGTCGTCGCGGCGAGCACGACCCCGGCGAGCATGAGCACCACGGCGAACGCCCGCAGCCAGCTGGGCTGGTCGCGGAAGCTGAAGTCCCCGTAGCCGATCGTGCCGACCGTCTCGGCGGTGAAGTAGAGCGCGTCGAGCAGGCTCATCCGGGTGCCGTTCGGCTCGCGGTAGCCCACCATCAGCAGCACGACGGCGGTGCCGGACAACAGGGTGAGCGCGAGCAGGGCCCGCCGCAGCCGGACGTCCGTGGCGTTGGCGACGGCGCGGCTCCACCGACGCACGGCGCCGACCGGTCCGGGTTCGCGCTCCTCGGCGGCGGAGCCGCGGTGCCGGGCGCCCGCGGGCGGGGCCGGTGCCGGCGTCGGCGGCATCACCTGGTCCCAGGCGGCGACCTGCCCGAGCATGCTCACCTGGTCCCCCGCGACCACCTCGAGGTCGCGGCCGGGGCAGACCTCCGGCTCGCCCGGTGTCGACGTGCGCTGGACTCCGAGCGGGACCAGCGCCTCGCCGAACAGGTCGCGCAGCATGCCGTCGCGTGGCGCCGTGACGGTGCGGACCTGGACCACCTCGTTGCCGACCCGCAGCCCGTGCCCCTGCGCGCCGAGGCACGCCTCGACGATCGCCGGCGCGGCGATCGACGCGACGTCGAGCACCAGGACACCGGCGTCGGCCTGCATCGCCCGCGCCACCGCCGGGTTGCGGATCTGGGCGATGACCGGCAGCTCCGGGCGCAGGCGCCGCACCAGCAGCGCGGTCTCCAGCGCGCCGAGGTCCGTCGACGACAGGCACACCACGGCGCGCGCCTCGCGCAGCCCGGCGGCGTCCAGCGCCGCGCCCGCGCCGTCGACGTGCTGCACCACGGTGGCGCCCAGGGCCGAGGCGGCCTGGACGGCGCCCGGCCGCGCACCGTCGTCGATCGCGGCCACCTCGAGGTCCAGCGCGACCAGGTGCTCGACCACGCGGAGCCCGAGGCCCTCGAGGCCGTGGACGATGACGTGCCCGGACCGGTCGTCGTGGGCAGCGGTCATGAGGGCATGATCCCGCGCCGCGCGGGGCAGCGGGAGGGCACGCGCCGTCGAGGGCTCAGCCGCCCCAGTCGCCCATCGCCCCCTGCAGCGCGCCGAGCGTGGCCTCGACCAGGTGGCCGCGCTCGTCGTCGGGGCAGCCGCGGCCGGCCCAGGTCCGCACCGCGGCCTCGACGAAGCCGGGCCAGGCCTCGAGGGCGTAGTCGTGCCGCTGCCAGTGGGCCGGGAGCAGGGCGCGCAGGCGGGCGGTCTGGGCCTCCCGGGCGCTCGCGACCACGGCCACCGACGCGGCGGGGAAGGAGTCGGGCTCGAGCCACCACCGTGCGCCGGCCGCGGCGTCGTCGGCCAGGACCTCGAGCAGCGCGCGCACCCGGTCGCGGACGGGGGCGCCGGTCGGCACGGCCGCGACGGCGGCGTCCTGCCGGGTCGCGAGGTCCTCGGCCCACCCGCGGACCACCGCCGCGTGCAGGTCCGCCTTGGTGGGGAAGTAGCGGAACACGAGCGGCTCGGAGACGCCGGCCAGGGCCGCGACGTCGGCCACCGACGTGTCCGCGTAGCTCGCGGCGGCGAACACCTCGCCGGCCGCGGCGAGCAGCGCGGCGCGGCGCTCGTCGGGCGGCATCCGGGTGGGCACCTTGCGAGACTAGCCGAAATGAGTCAGACTCAACAATGTGATGAGTCAGACTCAGCAAGGAGTGGCATGAGCACCGCGCACATCCCCGGCGACCTCTGGTGGCACGTCTACCCCCTCGGCGCGGTCGGCGCGCCGATCCGCGAGCGCCACGGCGCGGACGCGGCCGGTGAGGTCGTGCACCGCCTCGACCGCCTGACGCCGTGGATCGAGCGGGCGGCCGACCTCGGCCTGACCGGGATCCAGCTGGGCCCGGTGTTCGCCAGCAGCACCCACGGCTACGACACCACCGACCACGACGCGGTCGACCCCCGGCTCGGTGACCGGGCCGACCTGGAGCGGCTGTTCGCCCGGGCGCACGACCTCGGGCTGCGCGTGATGCTGGACGGGGTGTTCAACCACGTCGGCGCCCGGCACCCGCTGTTCCGTCGCGCCCTGGCCGAGGGGCCCGGGTCGGACGCCGCGCGGCTGTTCCGGATCGACTGGTCCGCGCCCGGCGGCCCGCGCGCGGCGACCTTCGAGGGTCACGACGCGCTCGTCGCGCTGAACCACGACGAGCCCGCCGTCGCCGACCTGGTCGCCGGCGTCATGACCCGTTGGCTCGACGCGGGCGCCGACGCGTGGCGCCTCGACGCGGCCTACGCCGTGCCGCCGGAGTTCTGGGCGCGCGTGCTGCCGAGGGTGCGCGACGCCCACCCCGACGTCACGGTGATCGGCGAGGTCATCCACGGCGACTACGTCGACCTCGTCGCCCGCAGCGGCCTGGACGGCGTGACGCAGTACGAGCTGTGGAAGGCGATCTGGAGCTCGCTGGTGGACCGCAACCTCTTCGAGCTGGCCTGGGCGCTGGACCGGCACACCGGATTCGTCGAGCACTTCAGGCCGATGACCTTCGTGGGCAACCACGACGTGACGCGGATCGCCTCGACGGTCGGGGACCGGGGGGCGGTGCTGGCGCTCGCGGTGCTCATGACGGTGGGCGGCTCGCCGTCGCTGTACTACGGCGACGAGGACGCGTTCCGCGGGGTCAAGGAGGAGCGGATCGGCGGCGACGACGCGGTGCGGCCCGCGCTGCCGGACTCCCCCGCCGAGCTGTCCGGGCTCGGCGCCTGGATGGTCGAGACCACCCGCGTGCTGGTGGGGATGCGCCGTCGGCACCCGTGGCTGGCCGACGCCCGCACCGAGGTGGTCGAGACGCTCAACGAACGGCTCGTGTACCGCTCGGTGGGAGTCGGCCCGGACGCCGGCCGGTCGATCACCGTGGAGCTGGACCTGACGGCGGGCGAGGGGTCGGTGCGGATCACCGGCGAGGGCGAGTCGCTGACCGTCTGAGGGTCGCTCAGACCTCGTAGTCCACGCACATCCGGGTGCGCTCGAGGCTGCCGATCAGGTCCGCGACCACCACGTGGTCGGGGTGCGCCCGGTAGGCCTCCAGGGCCGCCAGGTCGTCGAGGTCCACCGTGAGCACCAGGTCCCAGTTGCTGGGCTTGTCGCGCACGTCCAGACCCACCTCGAGGCGCCGGATCACCGGCACCGCCGCGGGCAACGCCTCCAGCGCGTCGCGCACCCGCTCGGCGTTGGCGCGTCGGGCCTCGGCGGTCTCGCCGGACATCGTCCAGGCCACCACGTGTCGGATCACACGACCAGACTAGGGCGGTGCGTCCGCGCACATGGCAGGCTCGGAGCACGAGTCGCGAGCCGATGGCGAGCGCTGGACGACGGGGGGCACGACGGTGCGCAGGGGGCGAGGGACGGGCACGCGCGTGCTCGCAGGAGCGGTGGCGGTGGTCACCGCGGCGGTTGTCCTGGCGGGTTGTACGAGCGAGCGGCCGGGGCCGGAGGCCGCCGCGCAGGCGCTCGCGTCCGCTCTGGCGTCCGGCGACTTCTCGGCGGTCGTGTTCGACCAGGCCGACGCCGCATCCACGGCGGCCGCACGGCGCGCGGCGGCCTACGAGGCTCTCCAGCCGCACCAGCCGGAGGTCACGGTGGGCGACGTCGCGGTGGACCCCGAGGACGACGACTTCGCGACCGCCACGCTGGCGTTCAGCTGGGACCTCGGTGTGGCCGAGCCGTGGGAGTACACGACGCACGCGCGTCTGGAGCGCGGTGCGCAGGACGACGCGGACACCTGGCGGGCGGCCTGGGCCTCGACGCTGCTCGCGCCGGACCTCAGCGACGTCGAGGTCCTGGGCGTCGAGCGGGTCGCCACCCAGCGCGGCGAGGTCCTCGGTGCGGGTGGCGTGACCCTCATCGTGGACCGGCCGGTCTACCGGATCGGGATCGACAAGACCCTCGGCGACCAGGCCGCCCAGCAGGAGGGGGCGCGGGGCCTCGCGACGGCGCTCGGCATGGACCCCGACGCGTTCGCCGCCCGGGTCGAGGCCGCCGGGCCCAAGGCCTTCGTCGAGGCGATCGTGGTGCGCGAGAACGACCCCGGCTACGACGTCGCCGCGCTGGCCGGCTTCCCCGCCGCGCGCGCCCTGCGCGACTCCATCCCGCTCGCGCCCACCAGGGCGTTCGCGCGCCAGGTGCTCGGTGTGGTGGGCCCCGCGACCGCCGAGATCATCGACGAGTCCGACGGCGCGGTGGCCGCCGGCGACCTCGCCGGGCTCAGCGGGCTGGTGCGCCAGTACGACGCCCGGCTGCGCGGCACCCCGGGTCTGGTGGTGGCGGCGACGGCAGAGGGCACCGATGCGCGCCGTGAGCTGTTCTCCGTCGAGCCAGTGGCGGGTCAGGCCCTGCACACCACGCTCGACGTCGGCCTGCAGAACGAGGCGGACGCCCTGCTCGCCGGCGTCGGCCCGGCGAGCGCGATCGTCGCGCTGCGGCCTTCCACCGGCGACGTCCTCGCGGTCTCGTCCGGCCCGGGTGGCGGTGGGCTGTCGACGGCGACCCTCGGCCAGTACGCGCCAGGCTCGACGTTCAAGGTGGTCAGCTCGCTCGCCCTGCTGCGCTCGGGAGCCACGCCCGACACCCCGGTGCCGTGCACCCCGACGATCACCGTCGACGGGCGCGCGTTCTCCAACTTCCCGGGCTACCCGTCGAGCGCCCTCGGCACGGTGCCGTTGCGGACGGCGTTCGCGAACTCCTGCAACACCGCCTTCATCTCCCAGCGGGACGCCGCGTCGGCACAGGCGCTGGTCGACGCGGCCGGCTCGCTGGGCTGGGACGCCGGGGATCTCGGGTTCCCGGCGTTCCTCGGCTCGGTGCCGTCGGCCTCCACCGGCACCGACCACGCGGCGTCGATGATCGGCCAGGGCCGGGTGCTGGCCTCGCCGCTCGGCATGGCCACCGTCGCCGCGTCGGTCGCGGCCGGGCGCACGGTCGCGCCGCGGATCATCACCGACGACGAACTCAGCACCCCGCCCACGTCGGGCGCGGCCCCGCTGGCCGAGGCGGAGGCCACCACGCTGCACGAGCTGATGCGCGGCGTGGTGACCGACGGCGGCGCGACCTTCCTGCTCGACGTGCCCGGTGGCGAGGTCGCCGCCAAGACCGGCACCGCCGAGTTCGAGACCGACGGCCGGACGCTCAACCACGCCTGGATGATCGCCATCCAGGGCGACCTGGCGGTCGCGGTCTTCGTCGACGAGGGGGAGTTCGGCTCGACCACCGCCGGGCCGATCCTCGAGGCGTTCCTGCGGGCGGCGAACGGCGGGTAGGGCCGGCGCGGTCGCCGGGTCCCGTGCGGCGGGCATGCGCCGGGTGGACCCGCGCGCCGTCTCGCGCAGCGGGCCCTCCGGAAGGCGTCGTTGGCCTGCGGCGTTAGCCTGGGGTACCGCGACATCCCGTTCGCCGGAAGCCGCCAGGCGGGCACCCGCCACGTGGCACGGCGTCGACGCACGTCCTCCGAGGTCCCCATGCCCGAGCTCCGTTCCCGCACCACCACCCACGGTCGCAACATGGCCGGCGCCCGCGCCCTGTGGCGCGCGACCGGCCTGACCAACGACGACTTCGGCAAGCCGATGGTCGCGATCGCGAACTCCTACACCCAGTTCGTGCCCGGCCACGTCCACCTCAAGGACATGGGCGACCTGGTCGCCGGCGCGGTCAAGGAGGCCGGCGGGATCGCGCGCGAGTTCAACACGATCGCCGTCGACGACGGCATCGCGATGGGCCACCACGGGATGCTCTACTCGCTGCCGAGCCGCGAGGTCATCGCGGACTCGGTCGAGTACATGGTCAACGCGCACCAGGCCGACGCCCTGGTCTGCATCTCCAACTGCGACAAGATCACGCCGGGGATGCTGCTGGCCGCGCTGCGGCTCAACATCCCGACCGTGTTCGTCTCCGGCGGCGCGATGGAGGCCGGCCGGGTCGTGGTCGGGGACGACGGCAAGGTCCAGGCCCGCCTCGACCTCATCGACGCGATGGTCAAGGCCGTGGACCGCGAGGTGTCGGACTCGGAGATCACCTCGATCGAGGAGAACGCGTGCCCGACCTGCGGGTCGTGCTCGGGGATGTTCACCGCCAACTCGATGAACTGCCTGCTCGAGGTGGTCGGGCTCGCGCTGCCGGGCAACGGCTCGACGCTGGCCACGGCGTCGCGGCGCCGCGACCTGTTCCTGGACGCCGGCAGGCTCGTGGTCGAGCTCGCGAACCGTTGGTACGGCGACGACGACGCGTCGGTGCTGCCGCGGTCGATCGTGACCAAGGAGTCGCTGGCCAACGCGATGCGGGTGGACATCGCGATGGGCGGGTCGACCAACACGATCCTGCACCTGCTCGCCGCGGCCCAGGAGGGCCAGATCGACTTCGACCAGGACGACATCGACGCCCTGTCGCGGGTCACCCCGTGCATCTGCAAGGTCGCGCCCAGCTCGCACCGGTACTACATGGAGGACGTGCACCGGGCCGGTGGGATGCCCGCGATCATGGGCGAGCTCGCCCGCGCCGGGATGATGGACGACACCGTCCACGCGGTGCACTCCCCCACGCTCGAGGCGTGGCTGGCCGAGTGGGACATCCGCGGCGGGTCGGCGAGCGAGCGGGCGCTGGACCTGTACCACGCGGCGCCCGGCGGGGTGCGCACCACGAAGGCGTTCAGCTCGACCAACGTGTGGGAGTCGCTGGACCTGGACGCCGAGGGCGGATGCATCCGCTCGGTGGAGCACGCCTACACCGCGGACGGCGGGCTGGCCGTGCTCAAGGGGAACCTGGCGCCGGACGGCTGCATCGTCAAGACCGCCGGCGTGCCGGAGCACCAGTGGACGTTCACCGGGCCGGCCAAGGTCGCCGAGTCCCAGGAGGACGCCGTCGAGATGATCCTCGGCGGGAAGATCGTCGAGGGCGACGTCGTCGTGGTGCGCTACGAGGGCCCCAAGGGTGGGCCCGGCATGCAGGAGATGCTCTACCCGACCGCCTACCTCAAGGGCGTGGGGCTCGGGCCCAAGTGCGCGCTGATCACCGACGGCCGGTTCTCCGGCGGGTCGAGCGGCCTGAGCGTCGGGCACGTGTCGCCCGAGGCGGCGTCCGGCGGGGCGATCGGCCTGGTCGAGGACGGCGACCTCATCGAGTTCGACATCCCCGGGCGGCGGGTGGCGCTCCTGGTCGACGACGCCGAGCTCGCCCGCCGGCGTGCCGAGCGCGACCTGATCGGCTGGAAGCCCGCCGAGCGCAAGCGCGAGGTCTCCGCGGCCCTGCGGATCTTCGCCGCGTTCGCCCAGTCCGCGGACAAGGGCGCCGCCCGCAAGGTCCCCTGAGCCGCGGTCACACCCGAGCGGTCCGGGGCGGCCGGGCGGTCGCGCCACCCGCCCCGGCACCGGGCAGCGCGAGCACGTCCACCGCGTCCACGGCCTGAGCGATCGGCTCCACCCGGTGCAGAGCGCGGGCGACGAGCGCGCCGAGGATCGCCGACGGGCGACCCCGCACGCCGAAGTCCTGCTCCTCGAACCCGCGGTAGACCGACCGGGGCGCGACGGTGCCGTCCGGCTCGACGCAGTAGGCGCGCAGGCACGCAGCCACCTCGGCGAGTGCCCGGGTGTCCTCCGGCCGCGCCGAGGGGCCCGACCACACCGCCGGGAACCGCCCCACGGTGTCGACGACGGCGAGCGCCGAGTACCAGGTCGGAGGCGACTTGCCCTCCTTGAACGACCGACCGTGGCCGAACATGTACGGGCGCTCCTCGGCCCGGCGGCGCCAGACGCCGAGCACCGTGCGGGCGGCGTCCTCGACCTCGGGCGGCCGCTCGTCCTGCAGCAGCCACGAGAGCACCCGCAGCGCCTCGAGGGTGACCTGCGGGCAGACGTCCCCGCGCCGGCCAGGTCCGCGGAACCCGACCTGAGGGTCGGGCAGACACGTCCAGGCAGAGCCCTGTCGGGTGGCCGTGAGGTCCCGCTCGAGTCGTTCGAGCCCGGCCCGCACCCGGGGGTCGTTCGCGTGGCCGGTGCGCACGAGCACCTCGAGGATCGCGTGGTGGTCGCAGGGCAGCGCCGCCCAGACCAGGTCGGCGCCGCGCCGCACGCGGCCGAGGGCGAGGAAGCGGCCGTCGGGCGCCTGGTGCTCGAGCATCGAGGTCAGGCAGGCCGCGATCCGGGGATCGTCCGCGGGGCCGACGCCGACGTCCAGCAGCAGCGTGAGCAGGTTGGGGGCGTACTCGGGGCGGTTGTGGCCGGAGACCGGGTTCTCCCGGTCCCACGGCACCAGGCGGTCGACGAGCGCGCGGGTGCGTGGGTCGGCCAGGACCGCCCGGTGCGCGTCGAGCACCTCCGGGTGGTCCCCGGGCAGGCCCAGGATGTCGGTGAGCAGGATCCACCGTGCCCCGGGCTCGGTGGTCGCGGACAGCTGAGCCAGGAGCGTGGGCGGCGTGCAGCGCGAGCTCGTGGACATGACCGTCGGCTCCGTCGGCGACGCCGGCCCGCGGTCGGCCGGCGGTCCGAGTATCGCACCGCCCCGGGTCAGGGGATGGGGAGTCGGCTGACCTGGGTGGGGTGGCGGAGGGTTCTCGGGACCTCAGCGACCTCGTCGACGCGGGCGAGGAGCCGCGCGACGGCGTCGGGGGTGTCGGGGCTGTCGACGTCGACGGCGTAGACCATGCCGGTCGAGGCCCAGCCGTCGTCGAAGCCGCCGGACGCTCGCACCCGCACGCCGTGGACGTGCAGCCCGAGGGCCTCGGCCTCGCGGTGCGTGTCGTCCAGCACGCAGCACGCGATCGCGAGGTGCAGCAGGTGGGCGCCCGTCGTCTCGCCGTGGACCTCGATGCCGGCCCGCGTCCAGCGGTGCGGGAGCGTGGTCAGCGCCGTGTCGCCGCCGGTCCGGTAGCTGCCCGAGGCGGCCGTGACCGCGTAGTGGTCGAGGCTCATGGCTGGACGGTAGGGCCGTGCTCGCGCGACCGCCAGACCGTCCGATGCCGGTCTGTCCACAGGGTCATCGGAGCCGCAGGTCGCTGTCCACAGGCGCCCCCGCCGGTGCGCGTGCCGAACCTAGCGTGGCGGCGTGCCCGAGGACCTCCACCCGCTGCCCGCCGACCGGCCTGCCGTGCCCGCCGCCCCGCCGATCGGTGCGCCGAACCCCTTCGCCCCACCGCCCCACGTCCGCCCGGTGCGTCCGCCGCTGTCGGTCCGCCTCGCGGCGCTGCCGCGGATCGCGGTCACCGTGGCCGCGGCCCTGGCCGGGGCGTGGCGGGTGGCGGAGGGGCTCGCGCGCGTCGCGGCACGGACGTTCCCGGAATCCGAGCCCGCGCCCCGGCTCGCGGCCCTGATGACCGTCGGGGCCATGGTGCTCTTCCTCCTCGGCGTCTGGGCGTGGCTCGAACCGACGATGGTCCGGGCGCGGCTGGGGGCTCTCGCCCGGTTCGGTGCCGGCAGCATCGGC
Organism: Actinomycetales bacterium; assembly: GCA_020444245.1. Classification (GTDB taxonomy): domain Bacteria; phylum Actinomycetota; class Actinomycetes; order Actinomycetales; family Cellulomonadaceae; genus Actinotalea. The sequence goes on along the minus strand of JAHLLI010000001.1, from coordinate 288,577 downwards.
TGCATGGTGGCCACCTACGCCGTCGCTGCGCTCCCGCTGGCCTACGTGGGGTTCTTCGCGCTCGTCGGGACGCGCGGTGCGCGCAGCGCCTTCACGGTCGCCTCGCTCGCGCTCGTGACGCCGCTGATGGCCTGGGTGCCGGCGTTCTGGCTCGGCGAGCTGGTCCAGGCCGTGTTGGTGCGGCTCAGGCGGACGGGCCGGCCGGGGGAATGCTCGACCCACGCGGTGAGTTGAGTCTGACAGGCTCAAGTTTGCGGCGGACGACTTGCATCCGGCGGGTGAACCCCGCAGACTTGAGCGCAGCAGGCTCAACGTAGGACGAATCGCGGTCCGCCGCGACGAACCGGACCACCCGGCGGCCACCGGCCGCCACCGCACACAAGGGAGCACCACCCATGGCACGTGCCGTCGGCATCGACCTCGGTACCACCAACTCCGTCGTCGCCGTCCTCGAGGGCGGCGAGCCCACCGTCATCGCCAACGCCGAGGGCTCGCGCACGACGCCGTCCGTCGTCGCGTTCTCCAAGACCGGCGAGGTCCTGGTCGGCGAGGTCGCCAAGCGCCAGGCCGTCACCAACGTCGACCGCACCATCAGCTCGGTCAAGCGCCACATGGGGACCGACTGGAGCGTCGAGATCGACGACAAGAACTACACCGCGCAGGAGATCTCCGCGCGCGTGCTCGGCAAGCTCAAGCGCGACGCCGAGGAGTACCTGGGCGAGACCGTGACCGACGCGGTCGTCACCGTCCCGGCCTACTTCAACGACGCCCAGCGCCAGGCCACCAAGGACGCCGGCCAGATCGCCGGCCTCAACGTGCTGCGGATCGTCAACGAGCCGACCGCCGCCGCGCTGGCCTACGGCCTGGAGAAGGGCAAGGAGGACGAGCTGATCCTGGTGTTCGACCTCGGTGGCGGCACCTTCGACGTGTCCCTGCTCGAGGTCGGCAAGGACGAGGACGAGTTCTCCACCATCCAGGTGCGCGCGACCAACGGCGACAACCACCTGGGCGGCGACGACTGGGACCAGCGGATCGTCGAGCACCTCATCAAGGAGGTCAAGAACGCCAACGGTGTCGACCTGTCCAAGGACAAGATCGCGCTCCAGCGGCTGCGCGAGGCGGCCGAGCAGGCCAAGAAGGAGCTCTCCTCGACCACGTCGACGACGATCTCCATGCAGTACCTGTCGATGTCCGAGAACGGCCCGATCCACCTGGACGCCAAGCTGACCCGGGCGCAGTTCGAGCAGATGACCTCCGACCTGCTGGAGCGCACCAAGGCCCCGTTCCACGCGGTCATCCGCGACGCCGGCATCTCGGTGGGCGACATCGACCACGTCGTGATGGTCGGCGGCTCGACCCGCATGCCCGCCGTGTCCGAGGTCGTCAAGGAGCTCACCGGCGGTCAGGAGCCCAACAAGGGCGTCAACCCGGACGAGGTCGTCGCCGTGGGCGCCGCGCTCCAGGCCGGTGTCATCAAGGGTGAGCGCAAGGACGTGCTGCTCATCGACGTCACCCCGCTGAGCCTCGGCATCGAGACCAAGGGCGGCGTGATGACCAAGCTCATCGACCGCAACACCGCGATCCCGACCAAGCGCAGCGAGATCTTCTCCACGGCCGAGGACAACCAGCCGTCGGTGCTGATCCAGGTGTTCCAGGGCGAGCGCGAGTTCGCCCGGGACAACAAGCCGCTGGGCACCTTCGAGCTGACCGGCATCGCGCCGGCTCCGCGTGGCGTGCCGCAGATCGAGGTCACCTTCGACATCGACGCGAACGGCATCGTGCACGTGTCCGCCAAGGACCGCGGCACGGGCAAGGAGCAGTCGATGACGATCACCGGCGGCTCGGCCCTGCCCAAGGACGAGATCGACCGCATGGTCAAGGAGGCCGAGGCGCACGCCGCCGAGGACAAGAAGCGCCGCGAGGAGGCCGACGTCCGCAACCAGGCCGAGAACCTGGCCTACCAGGCGGAGAAGGCGCTGGCCGACGCGGGCGACAAGGTCCCCGACGACGTCAAGACCGAGGTCACCACGGCGGTGGGCGAGCTGCGCACCGCCCTGGAGGGCACCGACCTCGACGAGGTCAAGGCCAAGCAGACCGCGCTCGCGGGCGTGATCCAGAAGATCGGCGAGGCCGTGTACGCGGCCGACCAGGCCGCGGCCACCGAGACCCCGGCCGACGCCGACGCGGCGTCCGGCTCATCCGACGCGGACGAGGACGTCGTGGACGCCGAGATCGTGGACGAGGACGAGGACAAGTGACCGACCAGCAGGCGCCGGGCGGCGCCCAGGAGGAGCCGCCGCCCCGCTTCACCGACAAGCGCCGCATCGACCCGGACACCGGTGCCGTGCGGGACCCGGCCGGGGGCTCCCCGGCCGGGGGCCCGGCGGCCGGCCCCGAGGGCGGGACCCCCGGGGCCGACGACGCGGGTTCGGCCGAGGAGACGCACCCGGTGGTCGCTGCGCTCGAGGCCGCCGAGGCGATCGCGGCCGAGCGGCTGGAGGACCTCCAGCGGCTCCAGGCCGAGTACGTCAACTACCGCAAGCGGGTCGAGCGCGACCGGCTCGTGGCCCGTGACCAGACCGTGGTCGCCATGGTCGAGGCGATGATCGGGGTCCTGGACGACATCGACGCCGCACGCTCCCACGACGAGCTGGTCGGTCCGTTCGCTGCGGTCGCCGAGAAGTTCGAGGCGTCGCTCGGCCGGTTCGGCTGGGAGCGCTACGGCGCGGCCGGCGAGGCGTTCGACCCGACGGTGCACGAGGCGCTCATGCACGCCCACTCCGACGACGTGACCGAGCCGACGGTGGTCCAGGTCCTCCAGGCCGGCCACCGGGTGGGCGACCGGATCGTCCGCGCGGCGCGCGTGGCGGTCGCGGAGCCCGAGTGACGCGTGCGGCCGGTTCTGGAACCGATCCGGTCGGCAGCACGCCGGATCGGTTCCAGAAGCGGGTGAGGGGAGGATCGCGATGACGGGCCAGGACTGGTTCGAGAAGGACTTCTACGCGATCCTCGGCGTGCCCAAGAACGCCGACGAGGTGGCGATCAAGAAGGCCTACCGCAAGAAGGCGCGCACCCTCCACCCGGACCACAACCCGGGTGACGCGGTGGCCGAGGCGAAGTTCAAGGACGTCGGCGAGGCCTATGCGGTGCTGTCCGACCCCGAGCAGCGCAAGCAGTACGACGCGGTGCGGGCGATGGCCGGCGGCGGCGCGCGCTTCGCGGCGGGCGCGGGCGGTCCGGGAGCCGGCGCCGGCGGTTTCGAGGACGTGTTCAGCGGGCTGTTCGGCGCCGGTTCAGGCGGCCCCGGCGGTGGCCGGGTGCGCTACTCGACCAGCGGCGAGGGCGTGAACATCGACGACCTGCTGGGCGGGATGTTCGGCGGTGGTGGGTCCGGTGGCGGCCGGTTCGGGCGACGGGCCCAGCGCGGCGCGGACCTGCAGGCCACCACCACCTTGCCGTTCCGGCAGGCGGTGACCGGGTCGACAGTCACCCTGTCCGTCGACGGCCGCAGCGTCACGGCGCGGATACCGCCGGGCGTGCGCGACGGGCAGAAGATCCGGCTGCGCGGCAAGGGCCGACCCGGCGCCGACGGCGGTGAGCCGGGCGACCTCGTGATCGCGGTGAAGGTCGAGCCCCACCCGGTGTTCAGCCTGTCCGGCAAGGACCTGCGGGTGACCCTGCCGGTGACCTTCGCCGAGGCTGCGCTCGGCGCGCAGGTCGAGGTACCTACGCTGGACGGCGCCACCGTGCGGGTCAAGGTGCCCGAGGGCACCCCGTCCGGCCGGACCCTGCGGGTGCGGGGCAAGGGCGTGCACACCGCGTCGGGCGACGGCGACCTGCTGGTCACCGTCCAGATCGCCGTCCCGCAGCGGCTGTCCGACGCGGCCAAGGCCGCGGTCAAGGCGTTCTCCGAGGCCACCGGCGACGCCGACGTCCGGGCCGAGCTGCGCGAGCGGGCCGGCCGATGACCGTGGGCCGGCCGACGACCGTTCCGGCGCCGGGGAGCCCCGGCGCTCCGCGGGGGTAGGCGAACCAGGAGGATCCGATGTCGTACGACGCGCCGGTGCTGGTCATCTCGATGGCGGCCGAGCTCGCGGGCATGCACCCGCAGACCCTGCGCCAGTACGACCGGCTCGGGCTCGTCTCCCCCACCCGGACCCGCGGCCGCGGCCGGCGCTACTCCCTGCGTGACGTCGCGACGCTGCGCGAGGTCCAGCGGCTGTCCCAGGACGAGGGCATCAACCTCGCCGGGATCAAGCGGATCCTCGCGCTGGAGTCCGAGGTCGCGCGGCTGCGCGACGAGGTCGATGCGCTCCGTCACGCGGCCGACCCCGGCCGCCGGGTCTTCACCGCGGGCCCCGAGGGTGACGTGGTCGCCGTCCCGCGGGGCCATCGCCCGGCAAGGGTGACGAGCACCGGAGCGCTCGTCGTCTGGCGCCCCCACCGCTGAGCCCGGGTGTCGCTCGGCGGGTGCCCGGCGAGCGCAGGCCGTCGGCCGAGCGGGTGTCGGGAAGGCGAACGGCGCGCGTCGGGTTGTCGCCAGGTCATCCCACGGGGGTGCCGCTGGGACTTAGGTCCATGGTAAGAACGGGAACGCCCCGGGCTCGACGTCGCGCGCCGTGCGGCCGGCCGGGGCCGAACCACAAGGAGACCCCTCGTGACAGTGTTCCCGTCCTCGGCCGAACGGAGGCGCGTTGTCCGGCGCGCCACCGCCGGCGTCGGCGCCCTCGCGCTCGGCCTGACACTCGCCGCGGCCACCGCCCCGGCCGCGTCCGCCCATGGTGACGACCACAACGGCGGCTACTCGCAGTACCTGAAGAAGCACATGCGCAGCTGGTGGCACGCCCGCACGGTCGACCTCCAGCTGCTCGCGTTCAACGACTACCACGGCCACCTCGAGGCCTCCGGCAACGGCGCCGTGGGCGACATCGCGGACGCCGGTGGTGCCGAGTACCTGGCCAGCGAGCTGGCCGCCCTCCGCGAAGGCCAGAGGAACACCCTCACGGTGGCCGCCGGCGACCTGATCGGCGGGTCGCCCGCGCTGTCCGGCCTGTTCCACGACGAGCCGTCGGTGGAGTCCCTCAACGCGCTGGGCCTGGACGTGTCGAGCGTGGGCAACCACGAGTTCGACGAGGGCGTCACCGAGCTCCTGCGCATGCAGGACGGCGGGTGCCACCCGGTCGACGGCTGCTACTTCCCCGACGCCCCCTACGCCGGCGCGGACTTCCAGTGGCTGTCCGCGAACGTCGTGGAGGAGTCGACCGGCAAGACCCCGCTCCCGCCGTACTGGATCAAGAAGGTCAACGGGATCAAGGTCGCGTTCATCGGCATGACCCTCGAGGCGACCGACACCCTGGTGGCCGCCGCGGGCATCCAGGGCTACGACTTCAAGGACGAGGTGGCCACCGCGAACGCGCTGGTGCCCAAGCTCAAGCGCCAGGGCGTCAACGCGATCGTCGTGCTGCTCCACGAGGGCGGCAGCCAGACCCCGGCGCCCGGTGAGGTCAACGCCTGCGAGGGCATCTCGGGCCCGATCGTCGACATCAACGCGGGCCTGTCCCCGGCGATCGACGCGGTGATCACCGGCCACACCCACCTGCCGTACAACTGCACGCTCACCGACCCCGCCGGCAAGCCCCGGATGGTGACCAGTGCCTACTCCTACGGCCGTGTCGTCACCGAGATGCACCTGGTGCTCTCCCAGCGGACCAAGGACGTCGTGCGGCCGGCCAGCTGGGCCGTCAACCACGTCGTCGACCAGGGGCAGCTGTCCCCGGACCCGGCGCAGACCGCGATCATCGACAAGTGGACCCCGCTGTACGAGGCGGCCGGTGACACCCCGGTCGGCACCATCACGGCCGACATCACCCGGGCGGGCGACCCGCCGGGGTCCGACCGCGGCCTGGAGTCGGCGGCCGGGAACCTGGTCGCGGACGCCCAGCTGTGGGCGACCAGCCAGAACGGTGCACAGATCGCCTTCATGAACCCCGGCGGCGTCAGGTCCGACCTGACCTACGCGGCCTCGGGCTCGGAGGGCGACGGCGTGGTGACCTACGGCGAGGCGTTCACGTTCCAGCCGTTCGGCAACACGCTGCTGACGTTCCCGATGACCGGGCAGCAGATCCTGGACGTGCTGGACGAGCAGTGCCAGCCGGCCGGGTCGAGCCGTCCGTTCCTGCACCTGGGCGTGTCCGAGGGCTTCACCTACACCCTCGACCGCACGATCGACGCCGCGGGTGACTGCACGAGCGTCGCGGTGACCGATGTCCAGCTGAACGGGGTGCCGCTCGATCCGGGCGCCACCTACCTGGTCACGGCGAACAACTTCCTCGCCGACGGTGGGGACAACTTCACCACCTTCGGCACCGTCGACCCGGGCTCGCGCCTGGACGGCGGGAACGACCTGCTGGCGCTGTCCAACTACCTGGGCACCTACAGCCCCGTCGCCCCGCCCTCGACGGACCGGGTGAACGAGCTGTTCTGACAGACCGGAGAGGCCCGGCCCGCGTGGTGCGGGCCGGGCCTCTCGCTCGCTGTGCCCCAGAGCCCCCCTCCAGGGTCCTGGTCACGCGGGTCCGGGGGATGCGGACGTCTCTACCGGCGCAGGTGGTTGAGCAGGTCCACCGCGCGATCGTGGGTCTCCGGCAACGGCTCGATCCAGATCCTCGGGGGCTGACGCATCAGCTCGGTGATCTGGAGCGCCTCGGCGTTGGAGTTGACCTGCTCGCGCATGCGCCGCACGGTCTCGCCCAGGTCCCAGTCGCGGGCCACGAGGACGGCGAAGGCGCCGCCGCCCAGCGCCGCCATCGGGTGGCCCGAGGACAGCGCTGCGGTGAGCGCGCGGCCCATCGCGGCCGAGCGGGCCATCCGCCGCCACGGGGGCAGGTCGCCGTTCGCGACGTCGACGAGCACGAGGGCGTGCGTGGTGAACGCGTGGTGCGCGTGCTTGCGGGCCGCGCCGTAGGTCTCGCCCAGCCGCACGGCCAGGTAGTCCAGGGTCGGCAGGCCGGACTCGGGGTCGATCACCGAGGACTGCGCCGGCAGCTCGTCCATCGCGCTCGCCCAGCCCTCGCACAGGGCCCGGACGGCGTCCATCGTCGGTTCGCGCTCCAGGAGGCCGTAGAGCACGCCCAGGTCGTCCAGGGCTTCGGCGATCCCGACACCCGTGCTCCCGCGAACCGCACCGAGCCGCGCCGCGGCACCGGTCGGGTCCGCGCCGCTGGTCAGTGCCTCGGCCAGCGCGTCGACCGCGGGGTGGTACCAGTCGCCGGGACGCAGCCAGACGGACTCGGCCGTCGCGGCACGCCACAGCTCGCGCAGCTCGGCTGCCGTGGGCTCGTGCGTCTCAGTGGTGGTCACGCATGGTGAGACGGTCCGGGACGTGCCTCATGACGCCGAACATGCCTGCCGATAGAGAGATCACCCGATCGGAGGAGTCGGACACGGAAGGGGGTGCGGGCGTCGACACGTCTCTACCCGACGGTACGTGGAACCTCACCCGAACGGACCTGTCGGAGACGGATTCTCACCCGTTCGGGACGTCCCGCCGGATATGGGGTGCGTGAGACCCTTGGCGGGGGATGCCACCGGGTTGGCAGGGTCTGCCCAGATCCGGCCCGCACGGTGACCGAGACTCCGCGCCTGGCCCGAGCAGCACGAGAGGTGGTGGCATGAGCGTCGGCAGCGTCTGGGACCTGTCCAGCGACGCCGAGCTGATCACCGCTGTGCGCAGCGGCGAGTCGGCCGCCTTCGGGGTGCTCTACGAGCGGCACGTCGCCGCCGCCCGGGCGGTCGCCCACCGCTACTCGAACTCCTCCGCCGACGCCGACGACGCGGTGCAGGATGCCTTCAGCCGGGTCTTCACCGCCATCCAGAGCGGGGGTGGCCCGGACGTCGCGTTCCGCGCCTACCTGTTCACCGTGCTGCGCCGCGTCGCCATGGACCGGGTGGAGAGCACCAGGCGGGCCGAGCCGACCGACGACCTCGCGACCTTCGAGTCCGTGGGCATCGCGGTGGAGTCGTCCGAAGAGCCCACGATGGAGGGCTTCGAGCGTGGCGTGGTCTCCCAGGCCTACTCCTCGCTCCCGGAGCGCTGGCAGGCCGTGCTCTGGTACACGGAGGTCGAGGGGCTGTCCGCCGCCGAGATCGCCCCCATCCTCGGGCTGACCGCCAACGGCGTCGCCGCCCTCGCCTACCGCGCGCGCGAGGGTCTGCGGCAGGCCTACCTCCAGCAGCACCTCGCCGCCCCGCAGTCCGAGGCCTGCACGCTGGTCAACTCCAAGCTCGGCGCGTACGTGCGCGGCGGCCTGGCCAAGCGGGAGACCGCACTCGTCGAGTCCCACCTCGAGGAGTGCCACGCCTGCCGGGCGCTGGTGCTCGAGCTGGGCGACGTGAACCACGGGATGCGCGTGGTCATCGGCCCGCTGGTGCTCGGTGCCGCGGCCGTGGCCGCGCTCAAGGGCATCGGCTTCGGTGGCGCGGCTGCGGCCGCGGCCAAGGGCGCCGCTGCCGGGACGGGTGCCGCCACCGGTGCGGCGGCGCAGTCCGGCGCGGGCGCCGGCAGCGGGACGGGTACCGCCACCGGTGCGGGTGCCGGCACGGGTGCCGCCACCGGTGCGAGTGCCGGAGTCGCTGCGGGCGTGACCGGCGGCGCGGCCATCGCGGCCGCCGCCTCGAGCACTGCCGGTGCCACCCAGGGTGTCGCCGCGACGGCCGCCGGTGCCGCCACCGCGGGCGCCGGTGCCGCGACCACGGGCGGGATCGCCGGGTTCTTCGCCGCGCTCGCCGGGGGGCCCGCGCTGCTGGCCACCTTCGCCGCGATCGTCGTGGTCGGGATCTCGGTCGGTGTGGCAGGGGCGCTCGGTGTGTTCGGCGGCTCCGGCGAGCCGCCCGCGACGGCCGGCGAGACCCAGGGTGCCGCCGTCGACGGAGGCCCGACCGAGGCTCCGGGGACCGGCACCGACACCGACACCGGCACGGACACCGGGACCGGCACGGACCCCGGGACCGACACCGGCACGGACACCGGCACGGACACCGGCACGGACACCGGGACCGACACCGGCACCGGCACCGGTACCGGCGCGGGCACCCAGCCGTCACCGGGGGCCACGAGCGAGCCCACCTCCGAGCCCAGCCCCCCCGCCGCGCCCGTACCACCGGCCCTGAGCCTCGACCCGATCGGCAGCCTCGCGCTCGCGGCCGGCGAGCCCAGCCCGGTTGACGTCGTCGTGCGCAATGACACGGGCACCACCGCCGACGCCGTGAGGACCGAGTTCACCTTCGACGCCGGCACGGCCTGGAACGTGACCGCGACACCCGGTCTGCCGTCGGCCGGTATCGGCGCGTCGTTGCCGACCGCGACCACCGCGTGGACCTGCACGAGGGCGAGCGCGACCACCGCGGTGTGCACGCTGCCCCGGCTCGCCGCGCACTCGACGGCGACGCTGCACACCCTGGTGCAGGTCGACGACGACACGCTCGTCGACGCCAGCCGCGACCTGTCGATCAAGGTCAGCACGTGGGTCGAGGGCGGCCGCCGCGCCATCGCGACGGTCTCCGCGCGACTCGCGTCGGCGCCCGCGCGCGTCGTGGTCGCGAACGCGGACCACCGCTCGGTGACCGGGGCGATCGAGTCGGACGCGAGCGCCGAGCTCACCGTGCCGGTGCAGAACTACGGGCGCACCACCGCCAAGGACGTCACGGTCCGGGTCGAGCGGCCCGCCGACCTGCCCGCCGGCGTCGAGCTCTCCCAGGCCGCGAGTCCGGGCACCTACTGGACCTGCACGCCCGACGGCGACGCGTTGACCTGCACGGCCCCGGCGATCCTCCCGGGGATGCCCTACGACCTCGGGCTCCGGGTCACCGTCCCCGCCCTCGCGGACGCCGTGCTCCCGGTGACCGACGTCGACCTCACCACCGACCTGAAGGTGGCCTCCGCCACCAGCAGCGCGACGGCGCCGGTGTCGGTGCGGTCGGCGCCCGGCCAGGTGGCGATCGACCTCACCTCCCCGACCAGCGTCGACGCCGGCCTCGACCGCGTGGTGGGCGCCTCGATGGAGAACGTCGGCGGCACCACCCTGCACGGGATCGGCGCGCACGTCGGCCTCCCGGACGGGGTGGACGCGACGGACCTGACGGTCGCCTCGGGCTGGAGCTGCGACGCGGCCGCCGATGGCGCGGACTGCAGCCTCGGCTCCCTCGCGCCCGGGGCGACGACCCGCCTCGAGGTGGCGCTGCGTGCGTCCGCGGACGCCAACGGCACGCTGACGTTCGACGTCGACGGAGCCCCCGCGACGGCGCGCTCGACGCTCGACGTGATGCTGCCCGAGCTGTCGTTCGCCGACCCGCTGACCGCCCACTTCATCAAGGGCCGCGACGGGACGCTGTCGTTCGCCGTGAAGAACGACGGCCGCGGCATCGCCGCCGACGTCACGGCGACCCTGACGCTGCCCGGCGCGGTGGGCCTGGTGGACCTGGCGTCCGCCGACACGGGCGCCTGGACCTGCGCCATGACCGGCTCCGCGACGGCCACGTGCACGCTCGATCGGCTCGCACCCGGAGCCACGTCCGCTCTCGTCCTGCCTGCGCACGTCAACGCCGCGGTCGCCGGCCACGCGGTCGTCGACGTCTCGGCGGGCAACCGGCCCGGCGTCTCGATCAGCTCCGAGGCGAAGCTCGACGTGGCCTCGGCGGGCCTCGCACCGCGCGGCGAGTGGACCGACGGGTACGCGGTCACCGAGATCGGCGCGCCGGTGCTCACCTGCGACACCAGCGCGTCGTCGACCTGCGGTCCCGCCCGCAACGAGCTGGACGGCTCGGCACAGAACAACAACTTCGCGATGGTCGACGCCAAGCAGACCGGCGCCACGCTCAAGGTGCCGAGCGACCGCGAGATCGTCTTCGCGGGTCTGTACTGGTCGGCGAACCGCTACGCGAGCGACGACTGGACCGGTCCGCTGGACACCGTGCAGCTCGTCGCTCCGGGCACCCAGGGATCGATCGACGTGACCGGCCAGGTGCTGACGCAGGCGACCGACAACGCGTCACGCACCTACTACGAGTCCTTCGCGGACGTCACGGACCTGATCACCAAGCAGGGTGAGGTCCAGGTCAGTGGCGTCGCCACCGCGGCGAGCCGCAACGACAAGACCCCGACGTACTACGGCGGCTGGGCGCTCGTCGTGGTGTACGAGGCCCCCGGGACGCACCAGGACGTCGCCGTGTACGACGGCGGTGCGTGGGTCGCCACGGACTCCTCGACCACCTTCGACTTCGCGTCCGACGGCGGGCAGGCTCGCGTCGGCGTGGTGGCCTGGGACGGGGACCGCGGCGCCGGAGGCGGTGACCGCCTCACGCTCAACGAGACCGCGCTCAGGCCGGTGCGATGGAACGGCACCCCGGGCTCGGTCGACGACGCATTCACCTCGACGGCGATGGGCTCGGGGTGGGCGAACTCGCTCGGCGTGGACGCGAAGCCGTTCGAGTGGGCCGAGCTCGACGACGGCGTGCAGCACCTGACCGCCTCCACGGCCGGTGACCAGTACCTCATCGGTGCGGTCACCGTCACCACGACCTCGCACTGAGTCCCCGCGCTCGCGCGCCCCGGGCGGCTCGGATCCGCGCCTCGCCCGGCCCCGGAGCGCCCCGGCCCCGGCCGAGTCTCGCGCTCGCCGCGACAGACCCGTCGACCTCACTTATCCTCAGCATGCTGAGTATCTCCGAGCGCCGGGAGCGTGCATGGCTGAGCTGGTCGTCCTCGTGGACGAGTCGGGCACGCCCACGGGCACCGCGGACAAGGCGACCGTGCACACGGCGGCGACGCCGCTGCACCTCGCGTTCTCCTGCCACGTGGTCGACGCCGACGGACGCGTGCTGGTCACCCGCCGCGCGCTGACCAAGCAGACCTGGCCCGGGGTGTGGACCAACAGCTTCTGCGGCCACCCGGGACCCGGCGAGCCGGTGGTCGACGCGGTGCGCCGCCGGGGCGCGTTCGAGCTCGGTCTCGAGCTCGGCGAGGTCACGCCCGTGCTCCCCGACTTCCGGTACCGCGCCACGGACGCGTCCGGGCTGGTGGAGAACGAGATCTGCCCGGTGGTGGTGGCCCGCCTCGCGTCGGGCAGCGTCGTCCGGCCGAACCGCGACGAGGTGATGGACCACACCTGGGTGCAGATGGCCGACCTGCTGAGCACCGTCGAGTCGGCGCCGTGGGCGCTGAGCCCGTGGCTGGTGGAGTCCGGGCCGGGGCTGGCCGCCGCGTGGGGTGCGCCGTGAGCCGCGCCATCGCGCGCGCCGGCCACCGCGAGGTGGACGACCTCCTGGACGCGGTGCTCGGGGACGCCGAGCGCCGGGCCGCCGCGCACGGCCCGGGCTACGTGCTGGTGTGGCGTGAGATCCACCGCTCCGTCCGAGGCGGCAAGCGGTTCCGGTCGGGGCTGGTGCTCGGTGCGCACGCCGCGCTCGGGGCGCCCAGGCCGCAGGCCGCGGTCGCGGTGGCCGCGGCGTTCGAGCTGCTGCACACCGCGTTCCTGGTGCACGACGACCTCATCGACGGCGACACCGTGCGGCGGGGCGAGCCGAACCTTGCCGAGACCGCCCGCAGGGATGCGCTCGCCGCCGGCCGGGACGCCGCCGCGGCGGAGCGCTGGTCGCTCGCCGCCGCGGTGCTCGCCGGCGACCTCGCGCTGGCCCAGGCGCACCGGCTGGTCGGCTCGGTCGATGCCCCGACACCGGTCCGCCGGGCCCTGGTCGACCTGCTCGACGAGACCCTGCACGTCTCGGCCGGCGGCGAGCTGGAGGACACCGCAGCCGGGCTCGGGCTCATCACGCCGAGCCTGGACCACGCGGTGCGGATCGCCGAGTCGAAGACCGCGATGTACTCCTTCCGCGCGCCGCTGCGGGCCGGGGCGCTGCTGGCCGGCGCGGACCCGGACCTGGTAGCCGAGCTGGACGCGCAGGGTCGGCTGCTCGGCCGGGCGTTCCAGCTGGTCGACGACCTGCTCGGGGTCTTCGCTCCCGAGTCGGAGATCGGCAAGTCGAACCTGTCGGACCTGCGCGAGGGCAAGCGCACCCCGCTGATGCTGCACGCCAGCAGCACGCCCGCCTGGGACGAGGTCGCCGACCGGCTCGGCCGCGGCGACCTGGACGACCTCAGCGCCGCGCGGGTGCGGCGCGCGCTGGCCCGGTGCTCCGCGCCGGTGCTGGTGCAGCACGCCGTCGAGCGGGACCTGGACCGGGTCCGCGAGCGGTCCGCGACGCTCCCGCCCGCGCTCGCCGAGGTGGTGGCCGGGGTGGGCCTGCAGATCGCCGAGTCGCTCTGCTCGGTGGTGGGTCACATCGATGCTGCCAGGCGCCAGGACGCGGGACCGAGGGCCGCGGCGCAGGAGGCGACCCGGTGGCGGGCGGGGTAGCGGTGGGCGGCGAGGCGGCCGCGCGCCTGGCCCTGTACGACGACACCGCACAGCGCGCCGCGGGCGTCGTCGTGCGCCGGTACTCCACCAGCTTCCGGCTCGCGACGCGGCTGCTGCCGCCCGTCCAGCGGGCCCACGTGTGCAACGTCTACGCGCTGGTCCGGCTCGCCGACGAGGTGGTCGACGGCGCGTCCGCGGAGGCCGGCTCCGACGCCGACCGGACCCGGGCGCTGCTGGACGACCTGGAGGCCCGCACCGAGGCGGCGATGACCGGTGGCTACTCGACCGACGTCCTCGTGCACGCCTTCGCCCGGACCGCCCGTCAGGTCGGCATCTCCACCGACCTGACGCGTCCGTTCTTCGCCTCGATGCGTGCGGACCTGGACACCCCCGTGCACGACGCGGCGAGCCTGGCCACCTACGTCTACGGCTCGGCCGAGGTGGTCGGGCTGATGTGCCTGCGGGTCTTCCTGCACGACCTGCCGCCCGCCGAGCGCCTGCGCCGCTATGCGGAGCTCGCGCCGGGTGCCCGGGCCCTGGGCGCCGCGTTCCAGAAGGTCAACTTCCTGCGCGACCTGGCCGACGACGACGGCGTGCTCGGGCGCAACTACCTGGGCATCGACCCCGCGCACGTCGGGGAGTCGCAGAAGGACGCCGTGGTCGCGGACATCGAGGCCGACCTGGCGGTGGCGCGCACCGCGCTGCGCGAGCTGCCCCCGGGCCCGCGCCGCGCGGTCGCGGTGGCCTACGGGCTGTTCGGCGAGCTGACCGCGCGGATCCGGGCGACCCCGGCGGCCGAGCTGGCCACGACCCGGGTCCGGGTGCCCGGCCCGGTCAAGGCGCGGATCGCCGCCACCGCCGTGCTGCGGGTCTCGGGGGGTGGGCGATGAGGGCGGTGGTGATCGGGGCAGGGGTCGCCGGGCTGGCCTCCGCCGCGCTGCTGGCCCGCGAGGGTCACGAGGTGACGGTGCTCGAGGCCCGCGAGGAGGTCGGCGGCCGGGCCTCGGTGTGGCAGAGCGACGGGTTCCGGTTCGACATCGGGCCGTCGTGGTACCTGATGCCCGAGGTGTTCGACCACTTCTTCGCCCTGATGGGTACGTCGACGGCCGCGGAGCTGGACCTGGTGCGGCTCGACCCGGCGTACCGGACGTTCTTCGAGCGGTTCGACCCGCTGGACGTGCGGACCGGCGTCGCCGAGGCGACCGCCCTGTTCGAGTCGGTCGAGCCCGGGGCGGGACGCGCGCTGGCGGACTACCTGGACTCGGCGTCCGAGGCGTACGCGTTGGCGCTGCGGCACTTCCTGTACACCACGTTCGCGTCGCTGGTCCCGCTCGCGAACCGCGAGGTCCTGAGCCGTGCGCCGCGCCTGGCGGGCCTGCTGACCCGGTCGCTCGAGGCTCGCATCCACGCCACGGTCCGTGACACCCGGCTGCGTCAGGTGCTCGGTTACCCGGCGGTGTTCCTCGGGGCGTCGCCGCGGGTGGCCCCGAGCATGTTCCACCTGATGAGCCACCTCGACCTGGTCGACGGCGTGCGGTACCCGCAGGGCGGGTTCGGCGAGGTCGTGACCGCGATCCACCGGGTCGCCGAGCGGGCCGGGGTGCAGGTGCGGACGGGGTGCCGCGCCACGTCGGTCACGACCACGGCGATCGGTCGGCTGCCCCGGGTCGAACCCGGGCGCGACGAGCTCGCGCGGCTCTGGCGCGGTCGCCGTGCCCGGGTGACGGGGGTCGCGTTCACCGGCCCGGACGGGCCCGAGCACCTGGACGCCGACCTGGTGGTCGCCGCGACCGACCTCGAGGAGGCCGAGCAACGCCTCCTGCCCGCGGGGTTGCGCTCGTACTCACCCCGCTGGTGGCGGCGGCAGGTACCCGGTCCGAGCGCCGTGATGGTCTACCTCGGTGTGCGCGGCGAGCTGCCGCAGCTCGCGCACCACTCGCTGTTCCTCGCGCACGACTGGGACCGCACCTTCGACCTGATCTTCGACCGCGGCTCGGGCGACGGTGGGCTGCGCGGCGAGCTGCCGAGCATGCCGGACCCGACGTCGGTGTACGTCTCACGCACCTCGGCGACCGACCCGGGTGTGGCGCCGTCCGGCCACGAGAACCTCGTGATCCTGGTCCCGGTGCCCGCCGACGTACGGCTGGGCGGCGGTGGTGTCGACGGTGCCGGTGACGCATGGGTCGAGGGTGTCGCGGACGCCGCGATCGCCCAGGTGGGCTCGTGGGCCGGGATCGAGGACCTGGCCGAGCGGGTGGTCGTGCGCCGCACCGTCGGCCCGGCGGACTGGGCGCGGGACCTGCGCGCCTGGCGCGGCACCGCGCTGGGGCCCGCGCACACCTTGCGCCAGTCGGCGCTGTTCCGGGCCGGCAACGTCTCGCGCCGGGTGGCCGGGCTGCTGTACGCCGGCGGCTCGGTGACCCCGGGCATCGGGGTGCCGATGTGCCTGATCAGCGCGGAGCTGGTGGTCAAGCGGCTCCACGGCGACACCTCGACCGGCCCGCTGCCCGAGCCCGCCCCCGGCCCGCAGGCGGCCGCCAGGCCCTGGCTGGCACCGGCGTCGGCCGAGCCACGGGAGCCCTGATGAGGCTGGCGTACGGCGCGGCGCTGGCCGTCTCGCTGGCCGGCATGCTGGTGCTGGACCGGCGGTACCGGCTCGCGGTGTTCGCGGCGCCGCGGCGCGCGCTGCTGGTGCTCGCGGTGGGCGTCGCGTTCTTCCTCGCCTGGGACGCCGCGGGGGTCGGGCTGGGGGTCTTCTTCGTCGGCGACGGGCCGTACCAGTCGGGGCTGCAGGTGGCGCCTGAGATCCCGGTCGAGGAGATCGGCTTCCTCCTGCTGCTGTGCCACCTCGCCCTGGTGCTGCCGATCGCCGCGGGACGCCTGATGGCGCGCCGGTCCGCCCACGCCGCCGCGCAGGCCGAGGAGGTGCGGTGACGACGTACGTGCTGCTCGCCGTGCCGTTCCTGGCCGCGGCCCTCGCCGTGCTGCTCGTGGCCAGGCGGCGGACCGGCGGTCCGGGGTGGCGCGAGGTCGGCATCGGGCTCGCGGTACTGCTCGCGCTGACCGTGGTGTTCGACAACGTGATCGTCGGGGTCGGGATCGTCGGGTACGACGCCTCGCGCATCCTGGGCGTGCGGATGCCGGTGGCGCCCGTGGAGGACCTCGCCTACGCGCTGGCTGCCGGGCTCCTGCTCCCGGCGCTGTGGCGGCTGACCGACCGTCGGTTCGCGCGCGGTGCGCGGTCGCCCGGGCGAGGCGTCCCGGGGGCCGCGGAGCGGGGCGTGCGGTGAGCGGCGCGGTGGCGGCGGGCGAGCCGGGCCGGTCCCGGGCCGACGGCGGCCGTGGCGGCGGCGTGCTGCGGCAGCTGGTGGCCGCGTCGCGGCCGCTGTCCTGGGTGAACACCGCGTACCCGTTCGGGGCCGCGTACCTCATGGCCGGCGGCGGCGTCGACGCGCGCTTCGTGGTCGGCACGCTGTTCTTCCTGGTGCCCTACAACCTGGCGATGTACGGCATCAACGACGTCTTCGATCACGAGTCGGACCTGCGCAACCCCCGCAAGGGCGGGGTGGAGGGCGCCCTCCTCGACGCCGGGGCGCTCCGGGCGACGCTGTGGGCGGCGTCGGTGGTGCCGGTGCCGTTCGTGGCGTGGTTGCTGGTCCACGGGTCCGTGGCGGCCGGCCTCGTGCTGGCGTTCTCGCTGTTCGCCGTGGTCGCGTACTCCGCGCCGGGCCTGCGGTTCAAGGAGCGTCCGGTGCTGGACTCGATGACGTCGGCGACGCACTTCGTCTCGCCGGCGCTGTACGGGCTGGTGCTGGTGGGCGCGCCGATCGGGCGTACGGCCTGGCTGGTGCTGGCGGCCTTCTTCGCCTGGGGCATGGCGAGCCAGGCGTTCGGCGCGGTGCAGGACGTGGTCGCCGACCGCGCCGGAGGCATCGCGTCGGTGGCGACCGTGCTGGGCGCCGCGCGTACCGTGCGGCTCGCGCTCGGGCTGTGGCTCGTGGCGGGCGTCCTGCTCCTGGCGACCGCGTGGCCCGGTCCGCTGGCCGCCGCGCTGGTGCTGCCCTACCTGGCGCTCGCCTGGCCGTACCGGTCGGTGCCCGACGACCGGGCGGAGCGTGCGAACCGGGGGTGGCGGCAGTTCCTGGTGGTCAACTACGCCGTGGGCTTCGCGGTCACGATGCTGCTGATCTGGGCCGCCTGGAGCTGACGGGCGTCCGCTGACGCCGGCGGGTGGTCACGGCGGTGGGTGCGCCGGGGCCCGCGAACGCGACCGGGTCGGGGCCCCCTGCGCCCAGACCCGAGCGTGCCCGCGGGCCCGCCTGCGCGTGGCCGTCCCCGACCACGAGAATGCGCTGCCGGGTCGCGGAGGAGTACACGCGACCCGGCAGCGCGCGTCCTGAGTCGGCATCCCCCGAGCGGACCAGGACGGTCTCGGTACCGGCCACGAGGGTCGGTACCCCGGGCGACGGTGGAAAGTGCGCGGCCCCCCAGCCCCTCACGCCCCACCGTCATCCATGAACCGTCAGAGACACACTCGCGGTAGAGGCAGTTCCGCTTGTCATGTGACCTCTGACGGAAGTCACGACATCAGTGTGCGCCGCGATGACCCTGACGCCAAGCGGGGTCCGCGCGCAGTCTCGAATAGTGGACATCGAGAAGCATCACCGCAGGTCAGAGCGCTGCATTGCTGGCGTTTCACCCGCTCGGGTCCATCCGCCGAACGAGTGATACCCCGGTCATAGGTCCTGTGACCAGGCGCTCCGGGGTGTGCTGAGCGACTCAGACCACGCCGTAGAGGCGGTCGCCCGCGTCGCCGAGACCGGGGACGATGTAGCCCTTCTCGTTGAGCCGGTCGTCGACGGCGGCCACCACGATGGTCACGTCCGCACGGTCGCCGACGTGGTCCGCGACCGCCTCGAGGCCCTCCGGGGCCGCGAGCAGGCAGATGCACGTCACATCGGTGGCGCCGCGCTCGAACAGGTAGTCGATGCTCGCCACGAGGGTGCCGCCGGTGGCCAGCATCGGGTCCAGGACGTAGCACTGACGGCCGGAGAGGTCGTCGGGCAGGCGGTTGGCGTAGGTGATCGCCTGGAGCGTCTCCTCGTCGCGCTGCAGGCCCAGGAAGCCGACCTCGGCGGTGGGCAGCAGGCGGGACATGCCCTCGAGCATGCCCAGCCCGGCGCGCAGGATCGGCACCACCATCGGCTTGGGGTCGGCCAGGTGCGTGCCGGTGGTCGGCGAGACCGGCGTGACGATGTCGCGCGGTTCGGTGCGCACGTCGCGGGTGGCCTCGTACGCCAGGAGCGTGACCAGCTCGTCGACCAGCTGGCGGAAGGTCGAGGAGCGGGTCCCGACGTCGCGCAGGAGGGTCAGCTTGTGGGCGATGAGCGGGTGGTCGGCGACGTGCAGGCGCATGGCTGCAACCTACTCGCTGGGTGGACCCGCGAGGCCCCGCCCCGCTGACGTTCTGCCAGAGTTGGCCCGTGCGGAACCGGCGCGAGCGCGACGAGTCGGCGATGGCCCAGGCGATCGCCGAGGCACGGGCCGCGCTGCCGTCGGGCGACGTCCCGGTGGGCGCCTTGGTGCTGGACGCAGAAGGGCGCGTGGTGGGGCGGGGGCACAACGCCCGGGAGGCCACCGGGGACCCCACGGCGCACGCCGAGGTCCTGGCCCTGCGGCAGGCCGCCGCGGCGCTGGGCTCGTGGCGGCTGGACGGGTGCGCCCTGGTGGTGACCCTCGAGCCGTGCGCGATGTGTGCCGGAGCGATCGTCCTGGCCCGGGTGCCGCGCCTGGTGCTGGGCGCCTGGGACCCCAAGGCCGGCGCGTGCGGCTCGGTGCACGACCTGGTGCGCGACCCTCGGCTCAACCACCGCGTCGAGGTGGTCGGCGGGGTTCGTGAGGACGAGTGCGCGGCACTGCTGCGCGACTTCTTCGACGCGCAGCGCGGCTGACCGGCTCGGCCGAGGTCCGCGGGGGCGCGTCGGCGGCGCGTCGGCGGGAATACGTGATACCCCATGGGGTATTGATCCAGACATGGCAAACCACGCGCACGGCAAAGCCGTCCTCGACGAGCTCAACCCCCTGACCCGGAACCTGCGCCAGGCGATCCCGGACGTCTACGCCGGCTTCCGCGAGCTGCACCACGCCGCCTTCGCACCCGGCCCCGGGCTCGACACCAAGATGAAGGAGCTCATCGCGGTCGCGATCGCGGTGGCCGTCGAGTGCGACGGCTGCATCGCGTCGCACGCCCGCGCCGCCGTCCGCGCCGGTGCCACCAAGGAGGAGGCCGCCGACATGCTCGGCGTCACCTTCCTCATGGGCGGCGGTCCCGCGAGCATCTACGCCCCGCGCGCCTACGACGCCTTCTGCGAGTTCTACGACGCCGAGCACGGGGTGACCACCGAGGCCTGAGCCCTCAGCCGGTCCGCTCGTGACCGACGTCCGCTCGTAGGTCCGGCAGCCCGCGGTCCAACGCGGTGAGCACCTGCGACGTGCCCGCGTCGACCCGCACCGTCGCGAGGTCGTCGCCGCGTGTGCGGCCCCGGTTCACGATCACCACGGGCCGGCCGGTCCTGGCCGCGTGCCGGACGAACCGCAGCCCGCTCATCACCGCCAGCGAGCTCCCGGCGACCAGCAGCGCGTCCGCGTCGTCCACGATGGCGAACGCCGCGGCGACCCGCGGGGCCGGCACGTTCTCACCGAAGTAGGTGATGTCCGGCTTGAGCATCCCCCCGCAGCGTTCGCAGTCCGCGACCACGAAGCCCTCGGTCGAGGCGATCACCGCGTCCGCGTCCGGGGCGATCTCCACGTCGTCGACCGCCACGCGCTCCGCGAAGCCGGGGTTGAGCTCGTCGAGCCGTCGGGCCAGCGCGTCACGCGTGGTGCGGGCCCCGCAGGACAGGCAGAGCACGTCGGCGTACGTGCCGTGCAGGTCGACCACCCGGCGGCTGCCCGCCTGGTGGTGCAGCCGGTCGACGTTCTGGGTGATCACCCCGACCACGAGGCCGCGCACCTCGAGCCGGGCCAGTGCGCGGTGCCCGTCGTTGGGGTGGGTGCGGTGCACGTGCCGCCAGCCGACGTGGTTGCGCGCCCAGTAGGTGCGCCGGAACGCCGGGTCGGAGACGAACTGCTGGTACGTCATCGGCGTGCGCGGCGGGGAGTCCGGGCCGCGATAGTCCGGGATCCCCGAGTCGGTCGAGACACCGGCGCCGGTGAGCACCGCCACGCGCCGCCCGGTCAGCGCGGCGGTGGCCGCCGCGACCCCGTCGACCAGGGGCAGGGCCGGGACGGCGGGCTCGGGCAGGCGCACGCGTCCAGGGTAGGTCGCCTCCGCGAGCCGGGCCGCGCGGGCCGGTTGTCGGGGACGGCGTGGGACCGGGTATCCTCGCCCGCGAGGTAGCGTGTCCGAGCGGCCAAAGGAGCACGCCTCGAAAGCGTGTGTGGGTGATGAGCCCACCGTGGGTTCGAATCCCACCGCTACCGCCAGCCAGACCCCCGGTCCCGCACCGGGGGTCTCGTGCTGTCCGGGTCCTCACGCGCCGCGCGGCAGCCCGTCCGTGACGATCCGGTTGAGCCGCGCCGCGACCTCGTCGGGGGCGTCGCCGGCGGCGACCCGCGCGAGCCCGACGCCGATCATGGCCTGCACGTACGGTGCGTACTCGGCCGGGGTCTGCACCCCGGCTTCGGCCAGCACGGCCATCAGCGGCCCGACCAGCGCGTCGTGCAGCGCGACGATCTCCTCGCGCCTGCTCGGCGACAGGTCGGCGGGGCGCATCGCGGTCGCGAGGTCGTGCCTACCGTCCGTGCTCAGCGCGATCGTCGCCTCGACGTAGCGATGCAGTCGGGGCAGGCCCGGCGGCGCGCCCTCCAGTGCGGCAGACATGTCGCGCCCCCACTCCTCGAAGGCGTTGATCGCGACCGCGACCAGCAGCTCCTCCCGGGAGGCGAAGTAGTCGTACACAGTCGAGCGGGCGATGCCGGCTCGCTCGCCGACCTTCGACGGCGTCGCGGCGGCGACCCCGTCCTCGACGATGACCTCCGCGGCGGCGCGCAGCAGCGCCGCGCGCTGGGCGGAGCGGTGCTCCGCCACGGTGGGGGCAGTGATCCGCGGCACGCACCGATTATGGCCCCGCGTTGTTTTTCCGACACGGTGTCGGTAAAATCGGCGAGCGCCCGCCGACCCCGGGCCTCACCCTGGCGGGAGGCGTCTGCACCCGAGAGGACCCATGACCACCGAGCCCCACCCCACCGACCCCGCCCGCCCCGTCGAGCGTGACTGGCTGACCTGGACGACCGCCGCGCTCGGCGCATCCGGGGTGCTCGTCGTCGGGTGGGCCTGCCTCACGCAGTGGGGCGGCATCGTGCACGGCCACTGGGCCTACGCCGCGCTGCTCGTCGGGACGCTGCTCGCCTCGGTGGCGACGGCCGTGCTCGGGCTGCAGGGGCGCCGGCGCGGTCCTCGGAGGGTGCGCGGGACGGTGCTCGGCGTGGCCGTCGTTCTCCTCGGGGCCGGCTGGCTCGCGCTCACCGCATGGTTCCGCCCGCACACGGCGGTCGAGCCCGCGCTCGCCGCGATGTCCTCGGACGCGGCCGTGACCGTCACCGAGTCGGGCGCCGAGATCGTCATGACGCCGACGGGCGAGGTGGACGGCACCGGCGTGTTCTTCCAGCCGGGCGCCCTCGTGGACGCACGTGCCTACGCTGCCGTGCTGCGCCCGCTCGCCGAGGCCGGCCACACAGTGGTGATCACCAAGCAGCCGCTCGGCGTCGCCTTCCTCGCCGTCGGGGCGTTCGACGACGCCAGGTCCCGGTTCCCCGACGTGACCGGCTGGGTGCTCGGCGGGCACTCCCTCGGCGGCGTCGTGGCGTCGACCGAGGCCGACGCCGCCGACGAGGACGCGACCGCGCCCGCCGTCGGGCTGCTGCTCTACGCGTCCTACCCGGCGGGCGACGTGAGCGACTCGCTCACCGTCCCGGTGATGTCGATCTCCGGCTCGCAGGACGGCCTGTCCACGCCGGCGAAGATCGAGGCCTCCCGGTCGGACCTGCCGGCCGACGCGACGTTCGTCCAGGTCGGAGGTGCGTCCCACGCCCAGTTCGGTTCCTACGGCCCGCAGGCCGGTGACGGGACGCCGACCATCAGCGCGGACGAGGCCCGCTCCCAGATCTCCGCAGCGTCGCTGCAGCTCCTCGCCGGCATCTCCGGCTGAGCGAGCCCCCACCCCCCACCCGAGAGGTACACCCATGCGCAAGCTCTACGTCGCCGCGTTCTCCTACATGGTCGCGGGCCTGGCCTTCGGCCTCTTCTACCGTGAGCTCACCAAGCTCAACGACTTCCCGGAGGGCTCGCCGACCCAGCTCGCCTCGGTGCACACGCACCTGCTGGCGCTCGGGATGCTGGCCCTGCTCGTCGTGCTCGCGCTCGAGAAGCTCTTCTCGCTCTCCCGGAGCCGGCTGTTCGGGTGGTTCTTCTGGGTCTACAACGCGGGGGTCGTCGTCACCGCCGGGGCGATGGTGTGGCACGGCACCCTGACGGTCGTCGGCCAGGAGTCGACGCCGATGATCGCCGGGATCGCCGGGATGGGTCACATCGTGACGACGGTGGGCTTCGTGCTGCTGTTCCTCACGCTCGGTCGGGCGCTGCGGCGGGACTCGGGCTCGCCGCTGGCCGCCGCTTCGGAGCCCGCAGCCGTCTGAGCGGCGTGGCCGGGGGCGCCCGACGGGTCCAGGTCAGTCCCCGTCGGCCTCGTCCTCGACGGGTGCCGTGCGGGTGTCGTGGCGCAGCCGCAGCACGCTCGCGGCCAGGCCGCCCCAGATCACCGTGGCGCTGAGCGCCAGGAACGTGATCGCCGTCGGGGTCATCGCTCGCTCCTCTCCGCCGGGTTCCACGACCAGCGTCGGCCATCGACCGGCAGCGCCTCGGGGACGAACGCGTCGACGTCGCGGCGCCAGCGCAGCACCGTCATGCCCACCGCGATCGCCAGCGCGACGCCGATCGTGCCCCAGCCGAACAGGTCGAGCAGCCAGGTCGGGTAGCCGCCGTACGGCTCGAGCACCAGGGTGCGCACCCCGGTCACCAGGATGTAGCCGAGCACCGCCGGCACCACGCCCCCGACGAGCACCCGCCACCACACGCCCATCGTGACCCCGGGCCGGTGGTTGAGGTGGGCCTGGAGCTCCCAGAGCCGCCAGAGTCCCACGCCCAGCAGCAGCGTGGTGGCGACCGCCGACCCGACGACCCCGACGTCGTTGACGTACTTGTCCACGACGTCGAGCGTGAACAGGCCGGTCGTGGTGGAGAACAGCGCGATCGACAGGACCGCCGCGGTGCCGCCGAGGCGGAGCGCGGCCTGGCGCGAGGTCCAGCCGAGCTTCTCCTGGAACGCCGCGGACACCACCTGGAGGATCGAGAGCAGCGACGTGAGCCCGGCCAGCATCAGCGACCCGAAGAACAGCACCCCGAACACGGGCCCGCCCGGCATCATCGACAGGATCTTCGGGAAGGCGACGAACGCCAGCCCGACGCCGTTGATGGTGTCCAGGTCCGCGACGGCCACCCCCTCCTGCGCGGCCATGAAGCCCAGTGCGCTGAAGACGCCGATCCCAGCCAGCAGCTCGAACGAGGAGTTCGCGAAGCCGACCACCAGGCCCGTGGTCGTCAGGTTCGCGCGGCGCCGCAGGTACGAGGCGTAGGTGATCATGATGCCGAAGGCGATCGACAGCGAGAAGAAGATCTGCCCGTACGCCGCGATCCAGACCTGAGGGTCGCGCAGCGCCTCCCAGTCGGGGTGAAGAACGCGGTCAGGCCGTCGCCGGCGCCCGGCAGCGTGACCGCGCGCACCACGATCGCGCCGAACATCGTCACCAGCAGCGGGATGAACACGACGTTCGCCCGCTCGACGCCGCGCTGCACGCCCAGCGACAGCACGGCGATCGCGATCACCCAGATGATCACCAGCGGCACGAGGACGCCGGGGACGGGGGTGGCGGCGACCGTCGGCTCGGCCGGCAGGTGCAGGTAGTCCTCGAAGAAGAACCCGGCCGGGTCGTCGCCCCAGGCGAGCCTCGCCGCGAACACGGTGTAAGCGGCCGACCAGGCGATGATCACCGTGTAGTAGAGGATGATCACCCAGCTGACCCCGACCTGGAACCAGCCGAGCCCCTCGGCGCCGCGCGTCAGCCGGCGGAACGTCGTGGGCGCCGACCCGCGGAAGCGGTGGCCCAGCGAGTAGTCGAGCAGCAGGATCGGGATCCCCGCGGTGAGCAGGGCCACCAGGTACGGGATGAGGAACGCGCCGCCGCCGTTGTCGTAGGCCACGCCGGGGAACCGCCAGATGTTCCCGAGCCCGACCGCCGACCCGACCGCGGCGAGGATGAACCCCACCTGCCCGGACCACTGCTCGCGCTTCTCCGCCACGCCGCCGCCTCTCTGTCGAAGGCGGAACGGTAGCGGGACGCCGCGTCTGCGACGGAGGCCGTTCGGCCATGTGGACAACCCCCACGGCCGGCGACGGCCCCGCCCGGCCAAGGCGAGCCGGCGGCTACCGCCAGCCGAGCGCCGGCGCCACGTGCTCCAGGATCGCCTCGAGGACGTGCGCGTTGTAGTCCACGCCCAGCTGGTTGGGCACCGTGAGCAGCAGGGTGTCGGCGGCGGCGATCGCCTCGTCGGCGCGCAGCTGCTCGACGAGCACGTCGGGCTCGGCGGCGTACGACCTGCCGAAGATCGCCCGGGTCTGCTCGTCGATCATCCCGATCTGGTCCTCGTCGTCGCCGCCGCGGCCGAAGTACAGCCGGTCGCGGTCGTCGGTCAGGGCGAAGATGCTGCGGCTCACCGAGACGCGGGGCTCGCGGTCGTGGCCGGCCTCGGCCCACGCGTCGCGGAACGCCTGGATCTGCTCGGCCTGCTGGACGTGGAACGGCTTGCCGTTCTCGTCGAACTTCAGCGTGGAGCTCTGCAGGTTCATGCCGAGCTCGGCCGCCCAGACCGCCGTGGCGTTGGTCGCCGACCCCCACCAGATCCGGTCCCGCAGGCCCTCGGAGTGCGGCTCGACGCGCAGCAGCCCCGGCGGGTTGGGGAACATCGGGCGCGGGTTGGGCTGGGCGAAGCCCTCGCCGCGCAGCACGTCGAGGAACTCCTCGGCGCGCTCGCGGGCCATGTCCGCGTCGGACGTGCCGTCCGCCGGCACGTGCCCGAAGTAGCCGTAGCCGTCGATCACCTGCTCGGGTGACCCCCGGCTGATCCCGAGCTGGAGCCGGCCGCCGGAGATGAGGTCAGCCGCGCCCGCGTCCTCGGCCATGTACAGCGGGTTCTCGTAGCGCATATCGATCACCGCGGTGCCGATCTCGATCCGGCTGGTCCGCGCGCCGACCGCGGCCAGCAGCGGGAACGGCGACGCGAGCTGCCGGGCGAAGTGGTGCACCCGGAAGTACGCGCCGTCGGCGCCCAGCTCCTCGGCGGCGACCGCCAGCTCGATGGACTGCAGCAGTGCGTCCGACGCGGTGCGGGTGCGCGACGCCGCGGTGGGCGTCCAGTGGCCGAAGGACAGGAATCCGATGTGCTTCACGGCCTCATTCAACACCGGTCGCGACCGTGCATTCCGCGGGCGGGGCGCGGTGCCGTCGTGCCGAGCGCCGCGAGCCGCACGAGGACCGGAAAGGCCCTGCCGGTGGCCACCGGAGTTCGCGTATGTTGACGGACGTCCCCTGACCGTCGCCGCAGGGGTCGTCGAGGAGGACCTCCACCATGTCCGACGCCACCGCAGAGCCCGCACCCCTGCGTCCGCCCGTGCACGACGAGCCGGTGCTCGCCCTCAGCGCACCCGAGCCGGTCAAGCCGGTCGCGACCACCGCCGCCCCGAAGATGGCACCCGCGGTCGACCCGGCCGTGCTGCCGAACCTGGACGCCAAGGTCGAGTCGTACCTCGGCTCGCTGATGGCCGCAGACCCGCGCTCGCCCGAGTTCGGTGACAAGGCCGCCGACGTGCGCTCGATGGGCGACGCCGACATCCGGAGGGCCGCTGAGACCTCCAACCGGCTGCTCAAGACGCCGGTCCGCGCGATCAACACCGGCGGGCTCGCGTCCGGGTCGAACGTCGGCAAGACGCTGGTCGAGCTGCGCCGCACCGTGGAGGACCTGGACCCGGCCGGCGCGCAGGGCTCGCGCAAGTTCCTCGGGTTCATCCCGTTCGGCGACAAGATCGCCGACTACTTCGCCAAGTACCAGTCCGCGCAGTCCCACCTGGACGCGATCCTGCACGCGCTGCGTGATGGCCAGGACGAGCTGCGCAAGGACAACGCCTCGCTCAACCTGGAGAAGACCGAGCTGTGGGAGGCGATGACCCGCCTCAACCAGTACATCTACATCGCCGAGCGGCTCGACGCCCAGCTTGCCGCGAAGATCGCCGACCTCGAGGCGACCGACCCGGATCACGCCAAGGCGCTGCGCGACGACGTGCTGTTCTACGTGCGCCAGAAGCACCAGGACCTGCTCACCCAGCTCGCCGTGTCGATCCAGAGCTACCTGGCGATCGACGTGGTGATCAAGAACAACCTCGAGCTGGTCAAGGGCGTCGACCGGGCCTCCACCACGACGGTGTCCGCGCTGCGCACCGCGGTGATCGTGGCCCAGGCGCTGGCCAACCAGAAGCTGGTGCTCGACCAGATCTCCGCGCTCAACACCACGACGTCCGGCTTGATCGAGAGCACGTCCCAGATGCTCAAGGACAACTCGGTTCAGATCCAGGAGCAGGCCGCGTCGGCGACCATCGGGCTGCCCCAGCTCCAGGCCGCGTTCACCAACATCTACGAGACGATGGACGCGATCGACACGTTCAAGGTGCAGGCGCTGGACTCGATGGCCGCCACCATCGGCACCCTGGAGACCGAGGTCACCAAGTCGAGGGACTACCTGGACCGGGTGCGCAGACAGGACGAGCGGGTGGCCTCCGGGTCCCTCGACCTCGACCTGGGGCGCTGAGCGCGGACGGAACGGGCGCGCGGTGGCGTTCGGTGACCTGATCGGCCGGCTCTTCGGTCGGCGCGAGGAGCAGCCCGACCGGCTCGTGCTGCCCCCGGTGCCGACCGCAGCGGAGCTGCTCGCCGAGCTGGACCGGGTCGAGGCGATGGTCGCCGACGCCGCGGTGCCCACGCCGGTGGAGTCGCGCGTGCGGCGGGTCACCAAGGTGGTGCGTGACGCGATCCCGCGGCTGGACCGGCTGGCCGGCGGCTCCGAGCAGGCCTATGTGGTGATGGCCACCGCCACCGACTACCTGCCCGACGCGGTGGGGGCCTACCTGCGCCTGCCGCGCGACTGGGCCAACTCGCGCCCCGTCGACGCCGGCCGGACCTCGCTCATGGTGCTCATCGACCAGCTCGACCTGCTGGCGCGGACGATGGAACGGGTGCTGGACGCCGTGAACCGGGCCGACGCGGCCGCTCTCGTCGCGCACGGGCGGTTCCTCGCGGAGCGGTTCGGCACCCGGGCCGGCGGCGGGCAGCTGCGGCTGGGCGAGGGCGACGACGCCGCCGGCGGGCAGGGGACCGCGGGCGGGCCGGGAGCGCCGGGTAATGCGGGTGCGCCGGGTGGGCAGGGGACCGCGGGTGCGCCGGGTGCGCCGGGGACTGCGGGTGCGTCGGGCGTTCCGGGTGCCGCGGGCGGGCCGGGCGCCGGCGAGACCCGGCTCAGCCCGCCGGACCCGCGGCTCGGCGGAGGTGGGCCGGCGTGAACCTGGACGTGGCGCTGCGAGCGCTCGCCGACGTCGCGGCCCGGGCCGGCCTGGACCGCGACGCGGCCCGGGACGAGGGCGCGCGGCTCGCCGCGGCGCTCGCCGAGTCGGCGCCTCGCGCTGCAGCGGACTGGGCGGCGGCGACCGGCGCGGGCGGCGCCGGGAGCATGCCCTTCTTCGAGGCGGCCTCGCGCGGGCGGCGCTGGCGTCAGGCGCCCACCCGGCTGCTCGGCGAGCTGGTCGCGACGTCCTCGCCGCACGCCGAGCCGTACGCCCGGGCCCTGGCGGACGTGTGCTCGGCGGCCTGCGAGCTGGGTGAGCCGACGCTGCGGGTGCTCGGGAACGCGTCGGTGGCAGCCGCCGCGCAGCTCGGCGCCCTGCCGTCTCCCGCGAGTTCGGTGGCCGGCGGTCGAGTTCGGTGGTCGCAACCACCGAACTCGACCCCGACCACCGAACTCGCCGAGCAGGGGACGGCGGCGGAGGCGACGGCGGCGGAGGGGGCGGCGGAGGGGGCGGCGGAGGGTGTCGGCGAGGGGCCGCGGCGCAGCCTGGAGGAGCTGCTCGGCGAGCTCGACGAGCTCATCGGCCTGCGCACGGTGAAGGCGGAGGTGCACCGGCAGGCGGCCGTGCTGCGGATGGAGAAGCTGCGCGCCGAGCAGGGCCTGCGCACCGCGACGATCTCCCGGCACCTGGTGTTCACCGGCAACCCCGGCACCGGCAAGACCACCGTCGCGCGACTGGTCAGCGGGATCTACGCGGCGCTCGGCGTGCTGGACAAGGGCCACCTGGTCGAGGTCGACCGGGCCGACCTGGTCGCGGGGTACCTGGGTCAGACCGCGATGAAGACGTCCGAGGTGATCGACCGGGCGATCGACGGCGTGCTGTTCATCGACGAGGCGTACTCGCTGGCCGGCGACCAGTACGGCGACGAGGCCGTGGACACCCTGGTCAAGGCCATGGAGGACCACCGCGAGGACCTCGTCGTGATCGTCGCGGGGTACCCGGTGCCGATGGCCGAGCTGATCGACACCAACCCCGGGCTGGCCAGCCGGTTCCGCACCACCATCGACTTCGGCGACTACTCCGACGCCGAGCTCGTCGAGATCTTCGTCCGGATGGCCGACGGCTCCGACTTCGAGCCGACGCCCGCCGCCCTGGACCGGTTCCGCGAGCTGCTCGCGCTGACCCCGCGGGGCACCGGGTTCGGCAACGCGCGGTTCGCGCGCAACGTCCTCGAGGAGGCGATCGGCCGGCACGCCTGGCGGCTGCGCGACGTCGAGGCGCCGACCCGCGACCAGCTGCGTCTGCTCGAGCCCGACGACCTCGCCGAGCCGGCCGGCGAGCTCGACCTCGACCCGCCGGCCCCGCCCGCGCCCGACCCGGGGCAGGATGGTGGCTCCGGACCGCCTGAAGGAGGACGACCGTGAGCGTGACCGCGAGTCGGCCCGTGCCGCCGCCACCCGCAGTCGTGACGCGCAGCGGCCCGCCGCCCTCGCCCCTGGCCGCGGCCGGCGTGCCCGCGATGCCCCGGCGCCGGCGCAGCACGCCGGTCACCATGCGGTGGATCGCGATCGCGCTCGTCGTGGTCGGGCTGGGGGTGGTCGGCGGCGCGGTGCAGACGTTCGTGGGCGCCGACCGCGCGCTGGCCCGGGCGGACGCCAACGCCGCCCAGCTCGTGCGGGTGCAGAGCATCCAGACGCTGCTCGTGCAGGCCGACGCCGACGTGACCAACAGCTTCCTGGTCGGCGGGCTCGAGCCGGTCGACCAGCGCCAGGCGTACACCGACGCCATCCACACCGCGACCATGCTCATCACCCAGGCGGCGACCGCCCAGCCCGCCGACCAGGCCGCCCTGGCTGACCTGTCCACCGCGGTCACCGACTACGTCGGCACCATCGAGACGGCGCGGGCCAACAACCGCCAGGCGCTGCCGGTGGGCGCGCAGTACCTGAAGAACGCCAGCGCCGGCCTGCGCGCCGACGCCGTACCGGTGCTCACCGCGCTCATCTCGGCCAACGAGGCGCGCGTCGACGTCGAGCTGCGCAACGCGCGCAACGCCGCCCTGGTCACGGTGGCCTCGTTGGTGGGGCTGGCCGTGCTCGTCGTCGCGATGGTGTGGCTGGCCCGCCGCACGCACCGGTACGTCAACTGGCCGATGGCCGTGGCGCTCGCGCTGCTCGCGGTGTACCTGGTGGTCGCTGGCGCGGCGATGGCGAGCCTGTCCTCGACGGTCACCCAGGCCCGCGACGGGTCGTTCGCGCAGATGCGCGACCTGGCCGAGGCGCGCATCGCCGCGTTCGACGCGAAGGCCAACGAGAGCCTCACCCTGGTGGCACGAGGTTCGGGCGCCGCCTTCGAGGACGCCTGGCAGCAGCAGGCGACCGTCGTGGACCAGCGGCTCACCAGCGCCGGGTACAGCGCGGGCTCCACCGGCCCCGGGGGCGACCTCGCCGGGGACTGGGCCGCCTACGCCGCCGCGCACCAGCAGATCCGGGCGCTCGACGACGGCGGCGACTGGGACGGCGCGGTGGCGTTGGCGACCGGTACCACCCAGGACGGGTCGTCCGTCGCGTTCGCCACATTCGACGTCCACAGCGGCGAGGCGCTCTCGGGCCGGACCGAACAGCTCAGGGCCGAGCTGGACCGGCCGCGCGGCTCGACGATCCCGCTCGCGGTGGTCGGCGCGCTCGTCGGGCTCGCGGTGGCCGCGCTGTCCTGGCGAGGTCTTGGCCGACGGATCGAGGAGTACCGATGAGCCGCCGCCCGTCCCGTGCCGCTCGAAGCCCGCGGTCGCGACTGGCAGGGTGGGCCGCGCTCGCCGCCGGGGCCATGGCCCTGACCGCCTGCACCGCCGGCGCGTACTCCGACACCGTGGTGCCCACCCCGGAGCCGACGTCGACCGA
Organism: Actinomycetales bacterium; assembly: GCA_020444245.1. Lineage (GTDB taxonomy): Bacteria > Actinomycetota > Actinomycetes > Actinomycetales > Cellulomonadaceae > Actinotalea. Next base: position 257,542 of record JAHLLI010000001.1, on the reverse strand, counting down.
GTCCGCGTCGTCCGCGCCCGCGGCCACGGCCGAGCCCGCGGCCTGCGACGACCCGCTGGCGTCCTACACCCCCGACGCCACGCTCCCGGCGCCCACGGCGCTGCCCTCGGGCTCGACCATGGCCGCGATCCGTGAGCGCGGGCGGCTGATCGTCGGGGTCTCGGCCGACTCACTGCTGCTCGGGGCGCGCAACCCGATCACGGGGAAGATCGAGGGCTTCGACATCGACATGGCGCGCCTGGTGGCCAAGGCCATCCTCGGCGACCCGGACAAGATCGAGCTGCGGGTCATCACCGCCGCCCAGCGCATCCCGGTGCTCACCGGCCACGAGGTCGACCTGGTCGCCCGGAACATGACCATCACCTGCGACCGGTGGGAGCAGGTCGCGTTCTCCGCCGAGTACTACCGCTCGGGCCAGAAGGTGCTCGTGTCGCTGGACTCCGACGCGACGTCGATGAGCGACCTGTCCGGCCAGAAGGTGTGCGCCCCCGCCGGCTCGACCAGCCTGGACCGGATCGCCGAGTACCCCGGCGTGATCGCCGTGCCGGGCACCACCCACACCGACTGCCTGGTGAAGTTCCAGCAGGGCGAGGTCGACGCGATCACCGGCGACGACACCGTGCTGGCGGGTCTGGTCGCGCAGGACCCGTACGCCAAGGTGGTCGGCGAGTCGTTCAGCGAGGAGCCGTACGGCCTGGCCGTGGCCCCCGACCAGGTGGACCTGGTCCGGTTCGTCAACGCGGTGCTCGCGCAGGCCGAGGCCGACGGGTCCTGGATGGCCTCCTACGACAGGTGGCTCGCGCCTGCGCTCGGCCCGGTGACCGCACCCCCGACCCCGGTGTACGGCCGATGACGGTCACCGCCCCGAAGGCCCCCGGCCGCCCCGGCCAGCCCGTCGAGCAGCGTGCGATGCTCGGGTTCCTCGCCGACCTCACGGTCTGGCGCGACGGTCGTCGCTCGGAGCTCGACGAGCTGGACCGCGCCGCGATGGCCGCCCCGGACGCCGCCGACCTCACGCACGACATGACGCTGGCGATGGCGTTGTGGCAGGCCGTGGCCACCCGAGCCGACGAGCTGGAGCGGGTCTGGGACTCCGGCCGGGTGGGGCCCGCCGAGCTCCGGCGCCTGTCGGGCATGGTGTGGGGGCGACTCGACGCCAACGGTGCCGCCGACGGGGCGGCCGCTGCCCTGGCGGTGTCGCTGCCCGAGGCGTGCCGGCTGTCCGACGCCCTGGTGGGCCAGCTGCGTCGGCGCCTCTCGCTGGATCCGGTGAGCCTGGACCTGGAGGCCCGGCTCCGCTCGTTGCGCGCGACGGTCGAGCGGGTGCGCGACCTGGTGGTCGAGCTGCCGTCGGGACCGGCGAAGGTCCAGGCGGCCACCCGGCTGGACCGGCTCGACCTGCGGGCCGGTGAGCTCGTGGAGCGGGCTCGCCGCGGCGCGGACGTCGGCGGCCTGATCGGCCCGCTCGAGGCCGACGCCGCGGTCGCCGAGCGGGACCTCATCGTGGCCGCCGCGACCCGGCGTGACGACGCGAAGGACCGGGCCACCGCCGAGTCGTTGCGCGCCGAGCTGGCCCACCGCGCCGCGGCTCTCGGGTCCGTGGTCGACGAGTGCGTCGCGGCGGTGAGCCCCGCGCCGGTGCTCGCCGTGCCGCGGGTCGAGGCGCTCGGCCCGGTGCCGGCGGACGCCGCGGCGGTCGACGCCTACCTCGACCGGCTCGCGGCCGTGAGCCGCGCGCTGGACAGGGTCGAGCAGGCCTACCGCGCGCCGCTCGCCGAGCTGGCCGACCTGCGCGGGATGCTCGGCGCGTACCACTCGAAGGCCGCATCGACCGGGCTCGACGCGCGGCCCGAGGTGAGCGGGATGTACCGGCTGGCGTCCGACGTGCTCGACGCCGCCCCCACCGACCTGGACCGGGCCAGGGCAGCCGTCGCGGCCTTCCGCACGCTGCTCGACCCGCCGACGAGGGGAACGTGATGGCTGCCTGCACCCAGCCCGGCTGCACCGGCTCGATCCTCGACGGCTACTGCGACGTGTGCGGGTCGCCGCCCGACGCCGCCCCCGTCGCGGCCACCGGCCCGGACGACTCGTCGACGTCGACCCGGACCTCCAGCCGGCTCGCGTCGACCGCGATCGGCTCGGCCCGCGGGCGCACCGGGGTGACGCGCCGGGTCGGCACCGCGTCGCGCCGGCTCCGGGCCGCCCGGCTCGGCGCGGGCCTGACCTCCGTGCCGCCGCGTGCCCCGGTCGACCCGTCCACCGCGATCCTCGTCGACCCCGAGGTCGCCGAGTCCAAGAGGTTCTGCCCCTCGTGCGGCGCGGAGGTCGGCCGATCCATCGACGGCCGGCCCGGCCGGACCCAGGGCTTCTGCCCGCAGTGCCGCACGAAGTACTCGTTCGACCCCACGCTCGCGCCCGGCGACGTGGTCGGCGGTCAGTACGAGGTGGCCGGCGCGCTCGCGCACGGTGGGCTCGGCTGGATCTACCTGGCCCGGGACCGCAACGTCTCGGACCGCTGGGTCGTGCTCAAGGGCCTGCTCAACGCCGGGGACGCCGACGCGCAGGCCGCCGCGATCGCCGAGCGCGGGTTCCTCGCCCAGGTCGAGCACCCGCGGATCGTGGAGATCTACAACTTCGTGGTGCACGAGGGCGCCGGGTACACCGTCATGGAGTACGTCGGCGGGACGTCGCTCAAGCAGGTGCTCAAGGAGCGGATGGCCGCCGCCGGACGGTACGACCCGCTGCCGCTGGACCAGGCGATCGCGTACGTCCTGGAGATCCTGCCCGCGTTCGAGTACCTGCACGACCTCGGGCTGGTCTACTGCGACTTCAAGCCGGACAACCTCATCCAGGTCGGTGACGACGTCAAGCTCATCGACCTCGGCGGGGTGCGCCGCATCGACGACGCCGACTCGGCGATCTACGGCACGGTGGGCTACCAGGCCCCTGAGGTGCCGGAGGTCGGCACGAGCGTCGCCTCCGACGTCTACACGATCGGCCGGACGCTGCTGGTGCTCGCGATGGAGTTCCGCGGCTACCAGTCGACCTACGTGTCCTCGCTCCCGCCGGTCGCCGAGACCCCGCTGTTCCAGCGGTACGACTCGTTCTACCGGTTGGTGGCCAAGGCCTGCGCCTACGACGCCGCGGACCGGTTCGCCTCGGTCGCCGAGCTGCGCGTGCAGCTGCACGGCGTGCTGCGTGAGGTGGTCGCCGCCGACCGGGCCGAGGCCGCCGCGTCGGTCGCCGCGCCGTCGCTGCTGTTCGGTGCGCCCGACGTGGCCACCTCCGAGCTGACCTGGCGCGACCTGCCCCGGCTGGCCGTCGACCCGTCCGACCCGCAGGCCGGCTGGCTCGCCACCCTCGGTGTGGAGGACCCGCAGGCCCGCCTCGCCGCGCTCGCCGGGGCCCCGCAGCGCTCGGCCGAGGTGCTGCTCGCCACCGGCCGCACGGCCCTGGAGGCCGGCCGGCCGCAGGACGTCACGGCCGTGACCGACGAGCTGCTCGCCGCCGACCCGTGGGAGTGGCGCGCGGTGTGGCTCCAGGGCCTGGCCGCGCTGGCCCGCGGCGACGGGGCCGCGGCCCAGGCCGCGTTCAACGCGGTGTACGGCCAGGTGCCGGGCGAGCTCGCACCCAAGCTCGGGCTCGCCGCCGCGTGCGAGATGACCGGTGAGACCGACATCGCCGAGGCGCTGTACGCGGTGTGCGCCCGCACCGACGCGGCGTACGTGCCGCCCGCCGCCTTCGCGCTGGCCCGGATCCGGTCCGGCCGGGACTCCGGCGGGGAGGCCGTCGCGGCGCTGGAGCTGGTGCCGCCGACCAGCCGGGCCTACCCCGAGGCGCGTGCCCACCGGGCCACCGCGCTGCTGACCTCCGGTGGCGGCCTGCCCGCCTACGCCGAGGCGATGTCCAGCATCGAGGTCGCCGGCATCGACGCGGAGCAGCGGATGACGGTCACCGCCCAGGTGCTCCAGGGAGCGCTCGGCGAGGTCCTGCGCTCCGGGCCGCAGCCGGCGCTGCGGATCGGGCCCTGGCCGGCCGCCGAGCCGGCCCTGCGCGACGGCCTCGAGCAGACCTACCGGTCCCTGGCGTCGATGTCCGAGGACCACGCCGAGCGTGTCGCGCTGGTCGACGCCGCGAACGCCGTGCGCCGATGGACGATGCGGTGAGCGCCGTGGACGGGGTCGTGGGCCGCGAGTGCGGCACCTGCGGCACCGTGGCCGGTCCGGCGGACCGGTTCTGCGAGCACTGCGGGGCCGACCTGCCGACCGACGGCCGGGCGACCTCGTCCGGCGTGGCCGTCCCGGCCGACCCCGCGCCGCCCGAGGGCCCGGACACCGCGACGGCACCGATGCTCGCCCCGGCCCGTCGCCAGCCGCCGAGGCCCCCGTGCCGGGAGTGCGGCGGGGCGGTGGACTCCGACGGCTACTGCACGCAGTGCGGCGCCAAGGCGCCCAGCGAGCGAGACCACTTCGCCGTCGCACCTGCTCCGGGTGTCGCGGCGGTCAGCGACCGCGGGCTGCGCCACCACCGCAACGAGGACGCCGCGGCGGTGCTCGCGGACGGCGCCGGGCGGGCGGCCCTGGTGGTGTGCGACGGGGTGTCCACCTCGGTCAGCTCGGATGTGGCCAGCCTCGCGGCCGCACGGGCCGCCGCCGACGTGCTGGGCACCGGGTCGGTGGGCCTGGCCGAGGGCAGCGCGCGGATCGCCGCGCTCGGCGTGCGGGTCACGCAGGCCGCTGCCGCCGCTGCCGCCGCGGTGGCTGCCGCGACACCCGACGACGACGCGGAGAGCCCGCCGTCGTGCACGTTCGTCGCGGCGGCGGTGCAGGACCCGGTGGTCGTGGTCGGCGTGGTCGGCGACTCGCGTGCGTACTGGCTGCCGGACGTCGGCGAGCCCCTGCTGCTGACCATCGACGACTCGGTCGCCGGCCAGCAGATCGCGGCCGGCCGCCCGCGGGCCGAGGCGGAGGCGGGGCCGCAGGCGCACGCGATCACCCGCTGGCTCGGCGTGGACTCGCCCGACCAGACACCGCGACTCACCCCGCTCGAGGTGGACGGCCCGGGGTGGCTCCTGCTGTGCTCGGACGGGTTGTGGAACTACTGCTCGGAGCCTGCCGCGCTCGGTGAGGTGGCGGCGGGTGCGCTCGGTGGGGCCGGGGGCGACCCGCTGACCGCGGCGTCGGCGCTGGTCGACTGGGCCAACGACCAGGGCGGGCATGACAACATCACGGTGGTGCTGGCGCGCCTCGGCGGCGCGACCGGTGCCACCGGCACGACCGGCATGGCCAGCGTGGCCGGCACGGCCAGCGCGGAAGGGACGGACCAGCGATGACCGAGTTCTCGGCGGCGGTGTACCAGAACGAGTACCTGGCCGGCGGCTCCACCGACGTGCACGCGATCGTCACCGTCGAGTGCCGGGGAGCCGGCCAGGCCGGGCAGACCAGCGCCGGCGACGCCGGCGAGATCGTCATCGTCGACACGTCCGCCTCGATGGGCTGGCCGGGGGTCCGCGCCGCGCAGGCCGCTGCGGCGGCCGCGCTGGACCAGGTCATCGACGGCACCTGGTTCTCGCTCATCGCCGGGACCCACCAAGCACGGCTGGTGTTCCCGTTCGACGGCGGGCCGATGGGCATGGCGCAGATGAGCCCTCAGACGCGCTCCCTGGCCCGGCAGGCGATCGGCTACCTGGCACCGGACGGCGGCACGGCGATGGGCACCTGGCTGGAGCTCGCGGCCCGGGTCGTGCAGTCCGTGCCGAGCGTCACGCAGGCGCACGCGATCCTGCTCACGGACGGCAAGAACCAGCACGAGACCCCCGCCGAGCTCGACCAGCGGATGGCGCGGGCCGCCGGGCACATCCAGGTGGACTGCCGAGGCGTGGGCTCGAGCTGGGAGGTCGGCGAGCTTCGGCGCATCGCCCAGACCCTGATGGGCTCGGTCGACCTGATCCCGCGGCCGGACCAGATGGCCGCGGAGTTCGCGACGCTGATGCGCCAGGCGATGTCCCGCGGTGTGGCGTCGGCAGACCTGCGGGTCTGGGTGCCCCAGGGCGCTCAGGTGCTGTTCGTGCGGCAGGTCGCGCCGTCGGTGGAGGACCTGTCCGCCCGGCGCCGCGAGGTCAATGCGCTGACCGGGGCGTACCCGACCGGGTCGTGGGGCGACGAGTCACGTGACTACCACGTGGCCGTCCGGCTGCCCGCGTCCCGTGCGGTGGGCCAGGAGCAGCTCGCTGCCCGGGTCCAGCTCGCCGTGGGGGACCAGGTGGTCACCCAGGGGTTGGTCAAGGCGCTCTGGTCCGACGACTCCTCGCTCACCGCACGGATCAACCCCGAGGTCGCGCACTACACCGGTCAGACCGAGCTGGCGGAGGCGATCCAGGACGGTCTGGCCGCCCGCGCCGCCGGTGACGACCGGACCGCGACCGCCAAGCTCGGCCGCGCGGCTCAGCTCGCCGCGGAGACCGGGAACGAGGAGGTCACGTCCAAGCTGCGCAAGGTCGTGGACATCGAGGAGCCCGCGACCGGCAAGGTCAGGCTGAGGAAGAACGTCGACAAGCTCGACGAGATGGCGCTGGACACGACGTCCACCAAGACCAGCCGGGTGCGCAAGTGAGCGTCGTCTGCCCGCAGGGGCACGTCAGCCAGGCGACGGACTACTGCGACACCTGCGGGGCGCCGCTGGACGCGTCCGCACCGTCCGGCCCGTCGTCGAGCGCGGCACCCGTGGCGCCGCCCGCCCCCGCGCCGGATGCGACCGCCGCCGCGCCGGACGCGCCCGCCGCCGGGACCACCGCGTGCCCGCACTGCCGGACGGCCAACCCGGCCGGCGCGCTGTTCTGCGAGGCGTGCGGGTACGACTTCACCACCGGCGCGCTGCCCCGAGGCGCGTCGGCCCTCGACCTGGATGCGCCCGTGGGCGCGCAGGGCGGGGAGACGCCCGCCCCCGCGCCGGGCGCTCCCGAGGGCGCGGACGGCGCCGAGGCCGCACCGGGCGCTCCCGCCCCCGCGGGCACCGAGGCCGCACCGGGCGCCCCCGCCCCCGCGGGCACCGACGCGCCGCCGGCCCCGCTCGCGCCGGCGGTCCCGCTCGAGTGGGTGGCCGAGCTGTGGGTGGACCCCGCCTGGTACGCCGAGCAGGAGGCCGACGAGCCGTGCCCGTCGCCGGGACTGCCGGTGATCGTGCCGCTGAGCGTGCGCAGCGTGCTGGTGGGCCGGGTCTCGCGCAGCCGCAACATCCACCCCGAGGTGGACTGCGGCGCGGACATCGGGGTCAGCCGCCGGCAGGCGCAGCTGAGCACCGACGGCACGCGGTGGTGGATCGAGGACCTGCAGTCCTCGAACGGCACCTACGTGGGCCCCGCGAGCGGCCCGCTGCCCACCGTCCCACTCGTGCCGGGGCAGCGCCGCGAGCTCGCCGAGGGTGACCGGGTCTACGTCGGCGCGTGGACCAGGATCGTGGTGCGTCGCGCGACCGACGAGGAGCGCTCGGCGGGCTGAGTCGCGCCGTCGTCCCACGACCCGGATCGCGCGGCGGTCCGGTTGCCGGCGCCGCGGTCCTGGCGGAGCGTGGGGGCGTGGACGCCCTCGACCTGCTCGACTGGCGGCGCCGGGTCGCGGGTCTGTACCGCGAAGTGCGGCGCTGCGACCCCGTCGCAGGGCACGCCCGCTGGTTCGCCGGGCGCGAGGAGCTGCTGCGGTACCACCCCCAGTCGCCGATCCCGCAGGCGCGACGGGCCTCGTTCCGCCTCCGGGTCGCGCCGTACGACCCCACGTTCCGGTTCGTCGTCCCCGTCCTCCCGGCCGAGGCGCTGCGCACGTCGGTGGCCACCGGGGACGGCGTGGTCCACCAGGACCGGATCGGTCGCGTGGAGCTGCCCGGGCTCGGGACGCTGGACCTCTGGTGGGTCGCGGTCTACGGCGGAGGCGTGTTCCTGCCGGTGCGCGACGCCACCTCCGGGTCGACGGGCTACGGCGGCGGGCGGTACGTGCTCGACACGGTCAAGGGGGCCGACCTCGGCGGCGGCCGGGACGACCTGGTCGTCGACCTGAACTTCGCCTACCCGCCCTCGTGCGCGTACGACGAGGCGTGGTCGTGCCCCCTGCCGGGCCCGGGCAACCGGCTCGACGCCCCGGTCCCGGTCGGGGAGCAGGGACCCGGCTGAGCGACCGACCGCTCAACGGTGGGACCTCGGTGCCGATGGGGTCGGGAGAGGCCCCCAGCCCTCTGCGTCGTCAACCCCGAGGACCGACCGTGAGCGCGACCCCGATGTTCCGGCCGCTGGCCGAGCCCGGGGTGCCCGGCGCCCTCGCGGGCTACGGGGAGGTGCTGCTGCCCCAGGCGTACGACGGCCCGCCGCCCTGGCAGTCCGGCGGGCTGCCCTCGCAACGCACGTCGTCGGGTGAGACCGTCGGGGCGGACGACGCCGACCTCGCGGCCCTGCTGCGCGGCGGTGGCCTTCGCAGCCTGCTCCAGCCGCTGGTCGACCTGCGCTCGCAGAACGTGGTCGCCCACGAGGCCCTGCTCCGCGGTCCCGCGGGCTCGGCGCTCGAGTCGCCCCGGGCCCTGATCGACGCGGCGCACGAGTCGGGCGACGAGGCGGAGCTGGACCGGGTCGCTCTGCGCACCCACCTGCGGGGAGCGGGCCGCGCGGCCGGCACCGACCTGCTCTTCGTCAACGTCGACCCCGCGACCGTCCACGAGGACCCGGATGCGGTGCTGGAGCTGCTGCGCGCCCGGCCGGGTGGTCTGCGCGTCGTCGTCGAGCTCACCGAGCACGCGCTCGCACAGGACCCTGCCGCGGTGCTCGCGGCGGCCGACCGGCTGCGCGGCGCCGGCCACCCGATCGCGCTCGACGACGTCGGTGCGGAGCCCGCCGCGCTCGCCCTCCTGCCGGTGCTGCGCCCGGAGGTGGTCAAGCTCGACGTGCGCACGCTCGGGTCGATCGACGACCTCTCGACGGTGGTCGTCACCCACGCGGTGCGGGCGTACGCCGAGCAGAGCGGTGCCCTGGTGGTCGCCGAGGGGGTCGAGTCCGAGGAGGACCGGGCGCGCGCGCTGGTGCTCGGCGCGACCCTCGGGCAGGGCTGGCTGTGGGGGCGACCGCAGGCCCTGGCGACCCCGTCGTGGTCCGGGTCGACGGTGATCGCGGCGCCGGCGCCCCGTCAACGGGTGCGGCAGTCGCCGTTCGCGCTGCTGGGGCCGGGCGCGTGGATCGGAGGGCCGGAGTCGGTGGTCCGCGCCGTGGTGCGTGGCATCGAGCTCGTCGCCCAGGAGTCCGGGACCCCGCCGGTGCTGCTCAGCTGCGTGCAGGACGTGCGCTACCTGAGCGCGGCGGCCGTCCGTCGGTTCGAGGCGCTCGCCGAGAGGCTGCCGCTGGTCGCCGTGCTGGGCACCGGCGTCCCGGCGGAGCCCGCACCGGACGTGCGCGGGGCGGCGCTGCCCCCCGGTGACCCGCTGGCCGAGGAGTGGGCGGTGGTGGTCCTCGGCGTCCAGGACGCGGTGGCGCTGCTGGCTCGCGAGCGGCCGGCACCGCCCGGGGCCGGCGAGGAGCGCTGGTTCGACTTCGCCGTCACCCAGGACAGGACGCTGGTCGTGGAGGCTGCGCGACGGCTGCTCGACCGCCTCGACACCGATCTTCGCTAGGGACCGTCTCGGGACTTTCGGTCCAAACGTCCCATGACTTCCCCGAGGGTTGTGGGTCACCATGGACCCATGACCGTTCCCGGTCCGCAGGGCGCCCCGATCGTCACCCTCGACGTGCCCGTCGTGGGTGGATCCACCGTGCGCGCGACCTCCGGGACCGCGGGCCTGGAGTCCGTCGAGCTGGAACGGTCGGAGAAGTTCTCCCAGATGCGGGCCGGAGAGCTCGGGTCGGTGCACTCCTGGGAGCTGGTCACCGCCGTCGACGGCCCCGGGACCCGGCTCACGGCGTTCCTGTCCGGCTGCCCGCTGCGCTGCCTGTACTGCCACAACCCCGACACCATGGAGATGCGGCGCGGCAAGCCGATCACCGCGACCGAGCTGCTCGGCCGGCTGACGCGGTACGCGGGCGTCCTCAAGGCCACCAAGGGTGGGCTGACGATCTCCGGGGGCGAGCCACTCATGCAGCCGGCGTTCGCGGCCCGCCTGCTGCGCGGCGCCAAGGAGCTGGGGCTGCACACCGCGATCGACACGTCGGGCTATCTGGGTGCGCACGTCAGCGACGAGATGCTGGCCGACATCGACCTGGTGCTCCTGGACGTGAAGTCCGGGATCCCCGAGACGTACAAGCGCGTCACCGGCCGTGAGCTCGCGCCGACGCTGGCCTTCGGCCGACGGCTGGCCGAGGCGGGCACCGAGATCTGGGTCCGGTTCGTCCTGGTGCCCGGCGTGACCGACGACGAGGCGAACGTCGAGGCGGTCGCCGAGTACGCCGCGAGCCTGTCCAGCGTGAGCCGGGTCGAGGTGCTCCCGTTCCACCAGATGGGCCGCGACAAGTGGGCGGCGCTGGGCCTGGACTACGAGCTGGAGGGTGTCCACGCCCCGAGCGCCGAGCTCGTCGAGCGCGTCCGCGGCCAGTTCCGCGCTCACGGCCTGACGGTCTACTAGAGCGTGCTGCCAGCGTCTTCGGGCGGTTCGCGGGCGAGTCTCGACCGCGTGTCTCGCTCAGCTCGCGTGCGACCATCTCTCATGCCGGCCTCCGTGAGCCACCTTCCTGTTGCGCCGAACCGTGCCCCGGACATCGACGACGACTTCACTCACGGACTGAGCCCCCATCGATGGGTTGCGAGCTATCTCCCGCAGTGGACGACTCCGGAACGAGCGCGAGCGCGCTATGGGATCGTTCCTGCCGGAGTGGAGTTGAGGATCGAGTCCGACCAGCCTGATTGGCGTCCCGAGGATGCACCGCTACGCGTCTCGAACCTGCAAACAGGTGTCTACTCGGGGCCAGTCGGCTCTCCGTTCGGAACGCATCGCCATCGCGTCGACCTCAAGGTCCGCACGCAGATTCCGCAACAGCTGCTGTTCACACCCACACGGGGTCGAGTGGATATCACCGTGTCCGCGAGCCCGGACGCCCATTGCATGGTCGCGGCATGGCTCGTCGGAACCGAGCACCGATCCCCGGCGGAGTCCGGTGAGATCTGCGTCTTCGAGATCGACGCCGACGCCATCGGGAAGACCACCGTCGCCCGCACCGGCGTCAAAGCTCATCACGACCCGAACCTCACCACCGACATGACCGAGGTCATCCTCCCGTTCGATGCGTCCTCACCCCACACATGGACCGCGATCTGGGGCGAGGGCGAGACGGTGATCGGATGCGAAGGACACACCCTGCGCCGCATCGCGCAGGCGCCTGACTACCCGCTGTTCCTCATGATCGACCTGTTCGAGATCGGACCGCGCGGCGGAAGCTACCCCAAGACCGCCACCATCCACCGAGTCCGCGCATGGCAATGACGCCTGAACACCACCGCTCCGGCAACACGCCCTCGCCGCGCCGGCGCGCCCGCGGCGCTCGGCTCAGGCGGTCGCGATGCCGAACTGTCGGCGCACCGCAGCCGCCCTCTCGGCGCTGAGCTGGCGCTCGCCGTCGATCTGGCGGGTCAGCGCGGTCATGTGCGCGCTGTACTCCAGACGCTCCATCGCCAGGTAGGCCGTCATGAGGTCCGGTCCCCAGGTCAGCGCGCCGTGGTGCTCCAGGAGGCAGCCGGTGTGGGTGCGCACGAACGGCGCGATCGAGTCCGGCACCTCCTGGGTCGACGGGGTCGCGTAGGGCGCGAGCGGCACCTCCGGCATCGCCACGACGCTCTCCGGCATCATCAGGCCGGTCAGCGCCTCGCCCTTGATCGCGAAAGCGGTGGCGTACAGCGGGTGGGCGTGCACCACGGCGCCGACGGCCGGGTCCTCCACGTAGGCCCGCAGGTGCATGAGCACCTCGGACGACGGGCGCAGGTCGCCGCGCAGCGTCGTCCCGTCGAGTGCGACGACCGGGAGCATCTCGGGGGTCATGAAGCCCTTGGAGACCCCGGTGGGTGTGCACAGCACCGACCCGTCGGCCAGCTTGACGGACACGTTGCCGTCGTTGGCCGACACCAGGCCGCGCTCCCACATCGCCCGGCCGATCCGGACGACCTGCTCGCGCAGCTGCTCCTCGGTGCTCCCGGTCGTCGCGCTCATCAGTCCTGCTTCCCGCCGGACAGGTCCGCGTACATCTGCGTGGCCTCGGCGGGGGAGGCGCCGTCGTGCACGACCGCACGCACGGCCTGGATCATCGCGGTCGGGCCCTGGCGCTGGAAGATGTTGCGCCCCATGTCCACGCCCGAGGCGCCCTGGTCCACGGCCCGCCAGGCCATCGTCAGGGCGTCGGCCACCGGGAGCTTCTTGCCGCCGGCCATGATCACCGGGACCGGGCAGCCTGCCGTGACGTCCGCGAAGTCCTCCTCGCAGTAGTACGTCTTGACGATCTGGGCGCCGAGCTCGGCGATGATCCGGGTGGCCAGGCCCAGGTAGCGCGCGTCGCGCGTGAGCTCGCGGCCGACCGCCGTCACGCCGACCACCGGGATGCCGGTGGCCAGGCCCTGGTCGACGAGGCGGGTCATGTTGTGCACCGACTGCGTCTCGTTCTCCCCGCCGATGAACACCTGGACGGCGACCGCTGCGGCGTCGATGCGCACGGCGTCGGCCATGTCCATGGCGATCTGCTCGTTGGAGAGCTCCTTGAGGATCGACGGCCCGCCCGAGGCGCGCAGCACGAGCGCGTTGGGGCTGGCCGCGGGCACGACGGTGCGCATGATGCCGCGGGTGGCCATCAGGGCGTCGGCCCACGGCGCGAGCGGCACGATGTTGAGGTCGACCCGCTCCAGGCCGCGTGTCGGGCCCTGGAAGTAGCCGTGGTCGAACGCCAGCATGACGGTGCGCCCGGCGGGGGAGAAGATCCGCCCGAGCCGGTGCCGCATGCCGAAGTCCAGCTGGTCGCTGCCCTTGACCGGCGAGGCCGGGACGGTCTGCGGGGTGGTGAGCCCGAAGTCCTTGGCCGCGACGGTGCTGTCCAGATCAGCCATCTCGAGTCCTTTCTGTGGCGGCGCGCCGCCGGCTGGTCACCGGCTGCGCCGGCGGGGTGGACGGGGCCGGGCCGTTCCCGGCGCCCGAGGTCTCAGGCCGGTGCGACCGGGGCGGGCTCGCCCGGGGTCCACGGCACGGTCACGGTGTCCCCGGGGCTGGCGGGGGACTTGATGAAGACGCACCGGAAGGGCGCGTCGGAGTCGTTGACCAGGTAGTGCATCTCGCCGGGCACGCAGCGGAACACGGTGTCCGGGGTCATGTCGTGGCGCGTGGTGGCGTCCACCCACAGGCTCGCGCGGCCCTCGAGCACCACGAACGACTCGTCGCAGTGCCGGTGCAGGTGGTTGGGCATCGCGTCGCCGGGCCCCAGGCGCAGGACGCCCATGTCGCTGCTCGGGGTCTGGATGAGGTAGGCGGGCCCCCAGTCGCCGTTGCGGTAGTCGGGAGCGGCCATCGAGGCTTCGTGCACGGTTTCCTCCGTCGGGTGGGTGGGCGCGTGGGGGACGGGCGCAGTGGGACTGGCGCGGTGGGACGGGCGGTCAGATCACCCGCTCGTTGCCGCCGTCGATCGGCACCTGGGCGCCGGTGGTGCAGCGGAAGGTGTCGTCGGCCATCGCGACCACGAGCCGACCGACGTCCGCGCTGGTCACCTCCGCGTGGAGCATGTTGCGGCGCTTGTAGTCGTCGACCGACATGCCGTAGTGCTCGGCGCGCGCGGCCAGCAGCTCCGGCGTCCACAGCCCGGTGTCGAACACCGCGTCCGGGTGGAGCATGTTCACCCGGATCCCGTCGCCGGCCCACTCCAGCGCGGCGACCCGCGAGAGCTGGGTCAGGGCGGCCTTGGAGGCGGAGTACGCGGCGGCGCCCGGTCCCGGGGCCGGCACGTTCTTCGAGGCGATCACGACCACGCGACCGCCCCGTGGTGCGAGGGCGAGCAGCGGGTGCGCCGCCCCGTACAGCTGGGCGACCGAGTCCACGTTGACCGCCATGGTGCGCCGCCAGGCGCGCGGGTCGAGCTGGTCCAGGTGCGCCGCCCCGGGGAAGATCCCGGCCGCGACCACGAGGATGTCCAGCCCGCCGAACGCGTCCACACCGGTGGCCAGGGCCGCCCGGACGGCGTCGGGGTCGGTGACGTCCACCTGCAGGCCCAGCCACGCCGGGCCGTCGAAGGTGGTGGCGACGTCGGGTGACAGGTCCCAGCCCACCACGGTGGCGCCGGCGTCGAGCAGGGCCGCCGCTCCTGCCCGGCCGATGCCGGAGGCCGCCCCGGTGACCACGGCCACCGTCCCGGACAGCGGCCCCGCGGGGCGGGAGCGGCGGAGCTTGGCCTGCTGCAACGACCAGTACTCCAGGTCGAAGACGTGGTCCGCGGACAGCTCGCGGTACCCGCCCAGCCGGGTGGCCGCCGCGATGGTGTCCATGGTGTGGCGGTAGATCGCCGCGGCCGCGCGCGCCTCGGCCGCGGTCCGGCCGGCGGTGAGCAGGCCGAGGTCGGGGTGCAGCACGACGCGCGGCGCGGGGTCGAGCGGCGTGACGGTCACGCCCCGCCGGGCGGCCTGGTCGTCGACGTAGGCGCGGTAGGCGGCGGCGTACCCGTCGAGGTCGTCGCCGACCAGCGGCACCCGCTTGGTCCACAGCACGTGGTCCGGCGTGAGGAGGCCGTTGCCGGTGGCGTCGACCAGCGCGGGCTGGGCGAGGAACCTGCGGACCTGCTCGTCGTCGCTGCGGGTGAGGACCATCGGCCGTCCGGCGAGCTCCGAGAGCCGCGACCGCAGGCGGGCCACCGCCACGGGGTCGACCGGCGCGGCGGGCTCGATCGCCACCTCCGCCAGGGCCGGGGCGGCGGCGAGGTGCGCGTCGGCGACGGCGAGCAGCGCGGTGTGGCGCTCGAGCGCCTGCGCCGGGTCGTCGCCGAGCGCGAAGATCCCGTGGTCCAGGACCACGATGCCCTCGGTCCCTGCGTGGGCCTGCTCCTGCCAGGCCGCCTGGCAGGCCGCGGCGAGCTCCTGGCCGGGCTGGGCGTAGGGCACCACGACGACGCGGTCGCCGTAGAGCCGCTCGACCAGCCCGCGGCCGTCGGGGCTGTGGGTGAGCGCGAGGATCGCGTCGGCGTGCGAGTGCAGCACGCAGGTGTGCGGCACCAGGGCGTGCACGAGGGTCTCGACGGACGGGTCGGGGGCGTCGGCGTCGGCCCGCGCGCACCGCAGCTCGTTGGCGAGCTCGAGGTCGGTGACCTCGGCCGGGGGGAGCAGGGCGCGCAGCCGCGCCAGCCGCAGCGGCGTGAAGCCGTCGGGGCCGATCGTGGCCAGGTCGTGCCCGGACCCCTTGATCCACAGCAGCGGCTCGATCTCGCCGGTGACGTCCGGCGTGAGGGTCTTCACGGAGGTGTTGCCACCCCCGTGGAGCACGAGTCTCGGGTCGGAGCCCAGCGTCCGTGAGGCGGCGACCAGGGCGTCCAGGAGCTGTGAGGTGGCGTCATCACCACGGTGGCGCATGCTGCACCCTTCTGACAACATCGAACGAGTTGTCAGACAACCTAGCAGCAGTTGGGCCTACGTCAAGGGCCCGACGGTGCCCATCGGCGGGATCAGCCCCGGCGCACGATGGTGAAGGAGTAGCGCCCCTCGATGAAGTAGGTCCGCGAGTACAGCAGCAGCTCGCCGGCCTTGTCGTAGTGCTTCTGGACGAGCAGCACGAACAGGTTGTGGGTGGCGGCCTCGGCGCCCCAGCCGACGTGGTTGGAGGTCACCGCGTGCACCTCGGCCACGCCGTGGTCCGGGGAGATGCCGAGCCGGCTGCGGAAGAAGCCGAAGATCGACCCGTCCAGGGTCTGCGGGTCGAACCCCTCGGGCAGCACGGCCATCGGCATCAGGTCGTAGGAGTAGGCCACGACCTCGCCGTCGGCGAGGATCGTGCGGCGGATCTCCAGCGCCTGGGTGTCGCCCGGAACCCCCATCTGAGCAGCCTCTTCAGGCAGGACGGGCCGCACGACACGGCTGGCGTAGACCATCCCGGGCTCACGGCCGGTCGCCCGGATCGACTCGGTGATCGAGTCCATCCGCTCCAGACCGGCGCGGATGGCCGAAGGCTCGGTCACGAAGGTGCCGACGCCGTGCTGGGTGCGGACCAGGCCGAGGGCCTCCAGCTCGCGCAGCGCGGCGCGCACGGTGGGCCGGGAGACCTTGAACTCCGCGCTCAGCTCGGTCTCGGTCGGCAGCCGCGAGCCGGGCGGCAGGTCGCCGGCGGCGAGTCGGCTGCGCAGGTCCTCTGCGACCCGCGTCACCAGCGTCCCGGTGCGCGCCATCCCATCCTCCTCAGGGCCGTCCGGGCAGGCCCTCGCCCGCACGGGCACAGGCTACAGGCGAAGGAGCCCGGAGGTGACAGTTCGGTCACGGTTGATTGACAACCTATCCAGTTCGGCCCTAACGTGCCATCAGTTGTCGGACAACGTAGTTCGAAGGAGGTCCCGTGGTCCTCGCAGTGGAGTGGCTCGACGAGCCGCGGCCGATGATCCGTCTGATCGACCAGACCCGCCTGCCCGAGGCCGAGGTCATGCTCGAGGTGACGACCGTGGACGCGCTCGTCGACGCGATCTCGACCCTCGCCGTCCGCGGCGCCCCGGCCCTCGGCGCGGTGGGCGCGCTCGGTGTGGTCGTGGCGATGCTGCAGGGCGGGGCCGAGGGCTGGGACGACGCGACGCTCGCGGCGCAGATCGACCGGGTCCGCGACGCGCGCCCCACCGCCGTGAACCTCGCGTGGGGCGTGAACCGGGTCCGGCCCGCGATCCCGCTGGGTGCCCGGGCCGTCCTGGCCGAGGCGCAGGCCCTGATCGCCGAGGACGGCGCGGCCAACCGTGAGCTGTCGCGGCTCGGCGCGGACTGGATCCTCGCGCAGACCGGCAAGGAGCGGGTGCGCGTGGTCACGCACTGCAACACCGGCGCGCTCGCGACCACCGCCTGGGGTACCGCCTACGGGATCATCCACGAGCTGCACGAGCGTGGCGCGCTCGAGATGGTCTACGCCGACGAGACCCGCCCGCTGCTCCAGGGCTCGCGCCTGACCAGCTGGGAGCTGACCAAGGACGGGATCGACCACGTCGTCCAGGTGGACGGCGCGGCCTCCAGCACGATCCTGCGGGGGCTGGTCGACGTCGCCATCATCGGCGCCGACCGGATCACCGCCAACGGCGACACCGCCAACAAGGTCGGGTCCGTCGCCCTCGCGCTGGCGTGCCGGCGGGCGGGGATCCCGTTCGTCGTCGCCGCGCCGTCCTCGACGGTCGACCTGGGCACCGCGACCGGTGCCGAGATCGTCATCGAGGAACGCGACCCCGGCGAGGTCACGGCCTTCGGCGGCCGCCAGACCGCCCCGACCGGGGCGGCCGGGTTCAACCCGGCCTTCGACGTCACGCCGCACGACCTCATCAGTGCGGTCGTCACCGAGCGTGGCGTCGTCGAACCGGCCACCACCCCCCATCCCGAGCTGCTCGCGCGGATCGCGGGCTGACCGACCAACACGCGTGGCATCGTCGCTGCGCGAGGAGAGGAGCACCATGAGGAACAGCAAGGTCCTGATGGCAGCGATCACCGGGGCGTCGTTGCTCGCACTGGCCGCCTGCAGCCAGGGCACCACGACCGACCCCACGTCCGCGTCGTCCAGCAGCGCGGACTCGGGGACGACCACGGAGGTCACGGCCGACGCACCCGCGCCGTTCGACGGGCCCGTGCGCATCGCGATCGTCCAGCAGAGCGGACAGGGCGACTACTTCCAGCAGTACCTCAACGGCACGCGCCAGCAGGCCGCGGCGCTGGGTGTCGAGCTCGACGTCTACGACGCCCAGGGCGACAACGCGACCCAGGCGAGCCAGCTCGACCAGGCGATCGCCTCGGGCGTGGACGGCATCGTCGTGCGCCACGGCTACCCGGACACCCTGTGCCCGGGCGTGAACGCCGCGATCGAGAAGGGCATCCCCGTCGTGATCTACGACGTGGAGATCCAGACCTGCGCCCCCGACGCCGTGCAGACCCAGCAGTCCGACGCGGACATGGCCGGCCTGGTGCTCGACCAGATGCTCAAGGACATCGGCACCGACCAGAAGGTTGGCTACGTGAACGTCGCCGGCATCGCGCCGCTCGACCGCCGCGACGTCGTGTGGCGTGCCGCGCTCGACACGAACGGCTGGCAGCAGATGTTCTACACCGGCTCGTTCACCAACTCCACGGCGACGGACACCGCCCCGATGGTCTCCAGCGCCCTGAAGTCGAACCCCGACGTGGTGGCGATCTACGCGCCCTACGACGAGTTCACCAAGGGCACGTTGTCGGCCCTCGAGCAGAACCCGGACATCGCGAGCGGCATCAAGGTGTACGGCGCGGACATCTCCGCGGCGGACATCGAGCTGATGACGGCCGAGGGCAGCCAGTGGGTCGCCACCGGCGCCACCGACCCGAACGCGATCGGCGCGGCGGTCACCCGGACGCTCTTCCTCCACATGGCCGGCGAGCTGCCGAAGGGTGCGACGGTGGACTTCCCGCCGATCCTGGTCACCCAGGACTTCCTGCGGCAGAACAACATCAAGAACATGGACGACCTGCGAGCCGCTGAGCCGGCGCTGAACATCTCCGATGTCTCCGGTGCCGACTGGATCCCGTCGGTCACGTTCTGAGCATGCCACTGTGGCGGGCGGCGCCGACCCCCTGCGCGCCGTCCGCCACAGTCCCTCATGAGGAAGGAGCAGCGGTGGCCCCCGACACCGGCGACCAGGGCGCCCCGGCCGTGAACCTGACCGGCGGGCCTCTGGCGTGCGAGCTCGACGGCATCACCATGTCGTTCGGTGCCAACGAGGTCCTCAAGGGCGTGACGCTCGGGCTCCCGGTCGGGCACGTCACCGCACTGCTCGGCGCGAACGGCGCCGGCAAGTCCACCCTGATCAAGGTGCTGTCCGGGGTCTACCCGGAGCACGGCGGCGAGGTCAGGGTGGCCGGGACCCCGGTCGAGATGGAGTCCCCGCTCGCGGCAGCACGCCACGGCATCCAGACCGTCCACCAGCGCATCGACGAGAACATCGTGCCCGGCCTGACCGTGGCGGAGAACCTGGTGTTCGAGGAGATCGTGCGGGGCGAGGTCCCCACGGTCCGGTCGCTGCGCAAGCTGCTGCCCCGGGCCCGCGAGATCGCCCGGACCCTCGACCTGGACTGGTCGGACTCGGTGCTGACCCGGGACGTCTTCGAGCTCGGCATCGCCGACTCCCAGATGCTGCTGCTGGCCCGCGCGCTGGTCCAGCGGCCCAAGGTGCTCGTGCTCGACGAGCCGACCTCGACGCTGTCCGCCGGCGAGGTGGACCGGCTCTTCGCCCTGATCCGCCGCCTGCGCGACGACGGCGTCGCCGTGCTCTACGTCACACACCGGCTCAGCGAGGTCGCCGCGCTGGCCGACGACATCGTGGTCCTGCGGGACGGGGCCATCTCGGCCGCCCAGCAGCGGCCCTTCGACATGGAGCAGGCGATCCGCTCGATGCTCGGCGAGAGCCTCGCCACCCACCACGACCTGGTCGAGCAGCGGGGCAGCGCGACGGCCGTCGAGCTGCGTGGCGTCCAGCTGCTCAAGCGGTCCGACCCCCTCGACCTGGACCTGCGCTACGGCGAGGTCACCGGGATCGTCGGGCTGATCGGGTCGGGCAAGTCCGAGCTGGCCCGCGGGGTGTTCGGCGCCGACCCGTTGCGGGCCGGGACCATGACCCTGGACGGGAAGCCCTACGCGCCGCGGCACACGTCGCAGGCGGTGGGCGCCGGCGTCTACCTGGTGCCGGAGGACCGCGCCGCGGAGTCGATGCTGCCGGGCTGGTCGCTGACCTGGACCTCGACCCTGCCGTTCCTGCGCTCGGTGGCGAGCTGGGGCCTGCTGCGCCGGGCGCGCGAACGCGCGACGGGGACCGCGGTGCTCGAGGACTTCGGCGTGGTCGCCACGGGCCCCGGCCAGGCGGTGGACTCCCTGTCCGGCGGCAACCAGCAGAAGGTCGTCGTCGGCCGGTGGATGCACGCCGGCCCCAGGGTCCTGCTGCTGGACGAACCTTTCCGCGGGGTCGACATCGGTGCGCGTGGCGACATCTCGCACCGGGCCCGCGCTCAAGCATCCGAGGGGGCGTGCGTCGTGGTCTTCTCCAGCGACGTCGAGGAGATCAGGGAGATCGCCGACCGGATCCTGGTGCTCGTCGAGGGCCACATCAAGCTCGACGCGTACACCAGCGAGGTCGGCAACGACGCAATCGTGACCAGCATGTCGGAGGTGGCGTAGGTGACCGGACAGCTCAGTGAGACCACGACGTTGACCCGGATCCAGGACTGGGTCGTCAAGTACGGCTTCATCGCGGTGACGGTCGGCCTGTTCGTGTACTTCGCGATCACCGAGCCGGCGTTCGCGACGTCGTCGTCGCTGTTCTCGATGCTGAAGTTCGCGTCGGTCACCGCGATCCTCGGCCTCGGGGTCACGTTCACGATGGTGGTCGGTGGCCTCGACCTGTCGATCGGCGCGACCGCGGGGCTCGCGGTCCAGCTGGCCGCCATGACGATGGTCTTCTACAACCTGACCGGGCCGACCGCCGTGGTGGCCGTGCTCCTGGGCGGCCTCGTCGTCGGGCTGCTGAACGCGCTGCTCATCGTGGTGTTCCGGATCCCGGACCTGCTCGCCACGCTGGGGATGATGTTCGTCATCCAAGGCGCCAAGCTCATCCCCGTCGACGGGCAGTCGGTGTCCTCCGGCATGGTGCTGCGCGACGGCTCGGTCGCCCCGGGAAGCTTCACCCCGGACTTCCTGAAGATCGACCGGGGGTTCATCGGACCGGTGCCGCTGCCCGTGGTCATCATGCTCGCCCTGGTGGCGCTGTCGTGGTTCGTGCTGTCGCGCACCACCTGGGGCCGGCTGATGTACGCGGTCGGGGCCAACCCCGAGGCGGCGCGCCTCGCCGGCGTGCGGGTCGGCTTCTACCACGGCCTCGCCTACGTGATCTCCGCGCTGCTCGCCTCGGTGGGCGGCCTGATCCTGGTGTCGAGGATCGGTCAGGGCGACGTCAACGCCGGGTCCTCGAGCCTGCTCGAGGCCGTGGCGGTCGCGCTGGTCGGCACCTCGGTGCTCGGGATGGGCAAGCCGAACGCGTGGGGCACGCTGCTCGGCGCGCTCCTGGTCGGCATCGTGCTCACCGGTCTGACCATGAAGGGCATGCAGTACTACCACCAGGACACCGCCAAGGGCCTGGTCGTGATCGTGGCCCTGCTGTTCTCGTTCACGCTCTCGCGCAAGAAGCTGCGCTACACACCGGCGACCTGACGCCGCGCACGACAGTCTCGAGGAGGAGTTGTCATGGAGGCCGACTACCGGTTCCTCACCGTCGAGGAGGTGCCCGGGTACCTCGCCTCGGTCCCGGCGCTCGCCGAGCGGATCGACGCCGACCGGCTGCTGTCCGTCGGTGAGATCGGCGACGGCAACCTGAACCTGGTCTTCCTGGCCAAGGACGCCGACGGCCGCGGGGTCGTGGTCAAGCAGGCCCTGCCGTACGTCCGGATGGTCGGCGAGGGCTGGCCGATGACCCCCGAGCGCGAGAAGCACGAGATCCAGTCGCTGCTCGCCCACCACGCCCTGGTCCCGGACCTGGTGGTGGAGGTGCTGCACCACGACGAGGAGCGCCACATCATCGGCATGGAGGACCTGTCCGACCACCGGGTGTGGCGCCACGCGCTCAACGACGGCGCCACGCACGACGGCGCGGCCGCGGCCGTGGGTCGGTACATCGGTGCGGTCGCGTTCGGCACCTCGGTGTTCGGGCTCGGCCGCACCGAGCTCGCCGACGCGCAGGCCGAGGCGATCAACCCCGAGCTCTGCGAGATCACCGAGGACCTGGTGTTCACCGAGCCCTCGGTGGACGCCGGGCGCAACGTCGTGCTGCCCGAGAACGAGCCGGACGCCGCCGCGCTCGCCGCCGACGATGTCTTCGTCGACGCGATGGGCTGGGCGAAGTACGCCTTCATGACGCACGGCGAGGCCCTGATCCACGGCGACCTGCACACCGGCTCGGTGATGGTCCGGGCGCCCCAGGGGTCCACCGTGGCCGACAGCGTGAAGGTGTTCGACTCGGAGTTCGCGTTCTACGGCCCGGTCGCCTTCGACATGGGCGCGACCTGGGCGAACTACGTCCTCGCGGCCGCGAGGGCGTTCGCGATGGGCGACGACGAGCGCGGGCGCTGGGCCCTGGGCCTGGTCGACCAGACGTGGCAGGCGTTCGAGGACGAGTTCCGGGCCCGGTGGCCCGAGCGTCGTGACCCGCGGGTGTGGCGCGACTCGTTCCTCGAGCGGCGGATCGCCGACTGGCGGGCCGAGTCGTGGCTGTTCGCCGCGGCGAAGATGTCCCGCCGGATCGTCGGGGCGGCGAAGGTCACCGACGTGCAGACCCTGCCCGAGGAGCTGCGCGTCGGCGCGGCCCGCGGGGTGCTCGCCGCCGCCCGGGCGGCGGTCCGCGCCGACGGCGACAGGTCTGCGACGGCCTTCGCCGAGCTGTGCGGCGCCGAGCTGCTGCGCCACCGGACCGAGGGCTGAGCCGTGCTCAAGGGGATCGACCCCGTCGTCGGGCCCGACCTGCTCGCGCTGCTGGCGCGCATGGGGCACGGTGACGTGCTCGCCGTGGTCGACCGCAACTACCCGGCGTACGCCGCGGGGGTCCCGGTGGTCGAGCTCGCCGTGGACCTGCCGCGTGCGCTGGAGGCGGTGCTCTCGCTGATGCCCGTGGACACGTTCACCGAGCACCCGGTGCGGCACATGCTCACCGACGACGGCGAGGACGGTCCGGCGCTGGCGGCCGTGCGTGCCGTCGTCGACCGGGCCGAGGGCCGCGAGGTCGGCGTGCGCGGCATCGACCGGCACGAGTTCTACCCGGCGGCGCGTGGCTGCGCCGGCGTGATCCGGACCGTCGAGGACCGCCCCTACGCCTGCGTCATGGTGGCCAAGGGCGTGCTCTGACCCGAGGCTCGGCCGCGCCGTCGGGTGGGCGGAACCGGTGCGGGCACGCCATGGTGGGGGCATGCAGCTACGCGTCTTCATCGAGCCCCAGCAGGGGGCGACCTACGACGACCAGCTGAGGCTCGCGCAGGCGACCGAGGAGCTGGGCTTCGACGGGTTCTTCCGGTCCGACCACTACCTGTCGATGTCCCGCCCCGGCCCGCCGGGGCCCACCGATGCGTGGGTGACCCTGGCCGGGCTGGCGCGCGAGACCAGCCGGATCCGGCTCGGCACGCTGGTCAGCCCGGTGACGTTCCGGCTCCCGGGCCCCCTGGCGATCCAGGTCGCGCAGGTCGACGCGATGTCCGGCGGCCGGGTCGAGCTGGGCCTGGGCACCGGGTGGTTCGAGCGCGAGCACGCCGCCTACGGCATCCCCTTCCCCGAGCGCCGCTTCGACCTGCTCGCCGAGCAGCTCGAGGTGGTCACGGGCCTGTGGCGCACCGCGCCGGACGAGACGTACTCGTACGCGGGTGACCACTACACGCTGACCGACTCCCCGGCGCTGCCCAAGCCGGTGCAGTGGGCCGCCGTCGGCGGCGGGGCGGGTGTGCCGGTGATCGTCGGCGGCAAGGGGCCCCGGCGTACCCCGGCGCTCGCGGCCCGCTACGCGGCCGAGTACAACGCCTCGTTCCCGACGCTCGACGAGCTGCCGGGGCTGTTCGCCGGCGTCCGGGGCGCGTGCGAGCGCGTCGGACGCGACCCGGGCTCGATCGTGCTGTCGGCGGCGCTCGTGCTCGCGGTCGGCGCCGACGAGGCCGAGCTCGCCCGGCGCGCCGCGGTGATCGGCCGCCCGGCCGACGTGCTGCGCGCGCAAGGGATCGCAGGCACGGTCCCCGAGGTCGTCGACCGGCTCGGCGCGATCGCCGAGGCCGGAGCCACGCGGGTCTACCTGCAGACGCTCGACCTGAGCGACCTGGACCACCTGGACCTGGTCGCGCGGGAGGTCGTCCCCCGGCTGTGAGGTGGCGGCCCCGGTCTCAGGTCGTCGAGCTGCTCGCCACGATCATCAGGGGGATCAGGATCGCGGCGATGATGGCGAGGACGCCCAGCGCGATCCCGATGTAGCCCGTGATGAGGCCAGCAGTCGCCATGCCCGACCCACCCTCGCCACGCTCGGCGATCTGCTTGCGCGCCATGTGTCCGGTGATCACCGCGACGATCGACCCGATGAAGAACAGGATCGTCAGGCCGGCGATGCCCGCGACCAGCGACACGATCGCCATCGAGTTGTTGGTGGGAGCGGGATAGCCGTAGCCCGGGTACTGCTGGGGGTAGCCCTGGCCGTAGGGCTGGGAGTAGCCCGGCTGCTGGTAGCCCTGCTGCGGGTACTGCTGCTCGGGTTGAGGCTGCTGGCCGTACGGCTGCTGCCCGTACGGCTGCTGCCCCTACGGCTGCTGCCCGTAGGGCTGCTGGTCGGGCTGCTGCCCGTCGGGTGGGGTGGGCTGGCTCACGGCGTCCTCCGGGCGGCGCGCGGGGTCTGAAGGCGCGTCCAGCATCCCACAGGCGATCGTCCCGGCCACGGGCATTGCGGGGCCGTTCGGGTGACCACGAGGCGCGCGCGATCCGCGCCCCTGAGGATGACCAAATGCCATCGCCGGAAACATCCGGATCGCTACGCTCGGGGCCGACTCGCGCGCGCCGGCGCGAGGCGACCAGGGCGAGGGAGCGGACGTATGAGTCTCATGAGCTGGACACTGCACGGCACGGGCCGAGCGGTGTCTCCCGGGGCTTCGGTGGCCCCGGAGGAGCGGCTGACGTGGCCGCGCACGATCGGGATCGGCATGCAGCACGTGGTCGCCATGTTCGGCGCCACCTTCATCGTCCCGGTCATCACCGGGTTCCCGCCGGCGACGACGCTGTTCTTCTCCGCCGTCGGCACCGCGACCTTCCTGCTCATCACCCGCAACCGGCTCCCCAGCTACCTCGGTTCGAGCTTCGCGTTCCTGGCGCCGATCGCCGCGGCCAAGGCCTCCGGCGGCCCGGCGGTCGCGCTCGGTGGCGTGCTGGTCGCCGGTGTGCTCCTCGCGCTCATCGGCCTGCTGGTCATGCGGGTGGGCGTGCACTGGATCGAGGTCGTCATGCCGCCGGTGGTCACCGGTGCGATCGTGGCGCTCATCGGGCTCAACCTCGCGCCGGTCGCCTGGTCGAGCTTCCAGGCGGCGCCGATCACGGCGATCATCACGCTGCTGACGATCATCGGTGTCACGGTCTTCTTCCGCGGCATCCTCGGCCGGCTCGCGATCCTCGTCGGCGTGATCGTCGGCTACCTCGTCGCGGTGCTGCGCAGCGAGGTCGACTTCACCGCGGTGAAGGGCGCGGCCTGGATCGGGTTCCCGGAGTTCATGACCCCGCAGTTCGACATGGCGGTGCTCGGGCTCTTCGTGCCCGTCGTGTTCGTCCTGATCGCGGAGAACGTCGGCCACGTGAAGTCCGTCGCCGCGATGACCAACCGGGACCTCGACCCGATGATCGGCCGGGCGCTGCTGGCCGACGGCCTGGCGACGACCCTCGCGGGCGCGGGCGGCGGCTCGGGCACCACGACCTACGCCGAGAACATCGGCGTGATGGCGGCGACCCGGGTCTACTCGACCGCCGCCTACTGGGTCGCGGCCGCCACGGCCCTGGTGCTGAGCATGTCGCCCAAGTTCGGCGCGCTTGTCGCGTCGATCCCCGGAGGTGTGCTCGGCGGAGCGACCACCGTGCTCTACGGCATGATCGGCATCCTCGGCGCCCGGATCTGGGTGCAGAACAAGGTCAACTTCTCCGACCCCGTGAACCTCACCACGGCCGCCGTGGCGCTGATCATCGGGGTCGCGAACTACACCTGGGTCGCCGGTGACGTGCGCTTCGAGGGCATCGCGCTCGGCACCGCCGCCGCGATCGGGATCTACCACCTGATGCGTGCCGTGGCCACGTGGCGCGGGACGCACGACGAGCCCGCCAGCCCCGCCTCCGTGCCCGGCGGCGAGGAGCTCGAGCAGGTCTGACGCGTACACGGGGCGCCGTGCCGGGCAGGGCCCGGGACGGCGCCCCGTGTCGTGCGCGGGCTCAGCCCTGGGAGTCGGTGCCGTCGGTCGCGGCGTCGGTCGGGGTGTCCGTCGGGGTGTCCGTGGGGCTCGGGCTCGGGGTCGGGCCCGGTACGGCGTCGGCGATCGCGTCCTCGAGCGCCACGCAGCCCTTGGCGCCCACCAGCGGCTTGCTCGGGTCGAGCGTGACCTCGTCGGCGGGCACCACCCCGGCGAAGCCCCCGCCGAGCACCACGTCGACGGTGGCGTCCTCGCGCGTGTCGAGCACCAGCCGGGGGCTCAGGAGCTGCGCCGCCACGGTGTAGGCGGCGGCCACGCCGGACTGCCCGAAGAGGACCTCGACCGGCAGGTCGATCGACGACGGGTAGTTGCCGGTGGTCCCGATCGCGAAGCCGCGGCTCGCGAACACGTCGGCCGTCGTCCCGGCCAGGCCGGAGCGGTCGGAGGCGTTGTACACCGAGACCGTGACCTGGTCGTAGGCCAGCGGCACGGCGCCGTCCGGCGGGCAGGGCGGCGGCGGGAGGGTGGACGCGGTCGTCGCCGAGCTCGGGGTGACGAACCCGCGGTCGAGGAACGGCGCGCGGATCGCGTCGGTGTAGACGGCCACGGCACCGAGCCCGAACACCGCGAGCGCGGCGACCAGGCTCCCGAAGACCACCGCCTGGCGTTCCTGCTGGTGGCGCCGACGCAGCTGGCGGGCGCGGTCACGCTCCGCCATCACTCGTCCAGCACCAGGACTCGGGCGTGCAGCACGGGGCGCTGCTGGAGCGCGGCGCGGACCGCCCGGTGCAGCCCGTCCTCGAGGTACATGGTGCCCTTCCATTGCACGACGTGGGCGAACAGGTCGCCGTAGAAGGTCGAGTCCTCCGAGAGGAGCATGTCCAGGTCCAGGGTCCGCTTGGTCGTGACGAGCTCCTCCAGGCGAACCTGGCGCGGCGGTACCTCGGCCCACTGCTTGGGTGTCGTGAGGCCGTGATCAGGGTACGGGCGCCCGTCGCCCACGGCCTTGAAGATCACGGCGGCAGTCTAGCCGGGGTGCGGCGCGGGTCAGGTCCGCCCATGACGAGGGCCCCGTGGCCCACCGGGAAGGGTGAGGTGGGCCACGGGGCCTGATCGGTCAGCGGCTGGGCCGCCGGGGGTGGTGTGCGTTCAGCGGCAGGTGCACTGCTGGCTGCTCGGCACGTTGGCCATCACGGCGTCGACGTGGCGGCCGCAGCCGGACCAGGTCACCTTGCCGCAGGACGCACAACGAACGGGGCTGCACATGGGGTGTCTCCTCACATGTCGAGCTCGGGGATGTCGTCGATCGGGTCCCGGCCGAAGGTGGCCATGTCGATCGCGCGGACATCGGCGATGAACCTTTCCAGGGCCCTCAGCGGCAGCGCGTCGGTGGCGGCCTTGACCTTCGTCCCGTCCCGGAACGCCAGGAGCGTGGGGATCGAGACGATCCCCAGGTCCATGGCCAGCTCCCGCTGGGCGTCGGTGTCGACCTTGCCGAACACGATGTCGTCGTGGCGCGCGGCTGCCGTGGCGTAGACCGGGTCGAACATGTGGCACGGGGCGCACCACTCCGCCCAGAAGTCGACCAGCACGATCGGGTTGTCCCGGACGGTCTGGTCGAACGACTCGACGGTCAGGTCCACGGTGGGCATCCGACGCTCCTCGAGGGCTCGTACGTGGTGAATATACCCCTGGGGGTATATGGGACGCCAATCGGGGCGCCCGGCCGAACGACTTTCATCGTGCCGGTCGAGCCCGCGGGAGACCAGGGCCCTAGGCCCGGGTGCCTCTGCGCCGCCGTGCGGTCACCAGGCGGGGTAGCGGTGCTGCCAGGCGGGGGAGCGGTCCTCGTCGAGCGCCGGGTGCTCGCCCACCTGCGTCAGCACGTCGAGGGCCAGCTGGTCGGCGATGTGCGCCAGGTCCAGGCGCGAGATCGCGTCGACCGGCAGCAGCTCCACGCCGTGGGTGGCGCCGACCAGGGCCCCGGTGATGGCGGCGGCTCCGGGCTGGCCGGTCTCGAAGGCCTCGCGCAGCGCCTTGCTGACCTCCTGCTTCCCAGGGTGCGCGAGGAAGCAGCGCATGCCCTCCGCGATCGCGCGCAGCGCCGTCCGCGGACCCGACGGCAGCCCCACCCGGGCCAGGTCGGTGGCCGGCAGCGTCGGGGTGAGGGGGTCGGGCAGCCCGCGGAGCGCGTGCCGCGCGGCGGTGACGTCCTCCGGGTCCGGTGCGCCGGCGTAGGCGCTGTCGAGCTCGCCGAGGTCGACGACGGGCGTCGGCGTGCCGTCGGCGAGGGTGCGGGCGGCTGCGATCGTCATGGCCACGGCGAGCACCTGGGCGGGCAACCCGTGGCTGTAGGCCGCGACGTCGCGGGCCGTGGTCATCACGTGCGCCGCGACCTCGGCGTCCCACGGTCCCGCCGCGGCGAGCAGTGCCACCGGGAGCGTCCGCGACACCACGAGGTCGCCGGCGGAGTCGCCGGCGGGGTGCCCGGGCCGCGGGTCGAGCCCCGGCAGGGCGAGCGCCTCCTCGACCGCGGGGGCGGACCCTCGGCCGATCGCCAGCGGCGCGACCTCGGCCAGCCAGCCGTCCGGCCACGGCTGGGGGATCGCGGCCTCGTACCAGCGGCGCACGCCGGGCAGGTCGCGCATCCGGGTGTGCCAGGCCCACCGCGCCGTCGCGTGCCAGCTGCACTCGGGGATCTGGGACCGACCGGTGAGGTCCTCGCGGACCAGCCCGCGCACCAGGCCCTCGACGCCGGCGAGGAAGATCAGGCTCGGGGTGCCGGCCAGGAGCGGTCCGGAGTCGGGCTCGGGTGCGCGGGCCAGGGCATCGCCCAGGCAGTACCCGAGCACGAACCCCCTCGTTCGGCTCCGGATATTCACGGTCTAGATCGTTACATGATTCGGGGCGCGAGCCAATGGGCGCGCCGCACCGCGCCGCACCGGACGCCGCGCGTCCGAATCGGGTGGGCGTTCGTCTCACGAGATCGCGATCTTGGTCGATGGACGCGATGGCGCGATCGCGCCGAGGGTGAGGAGACGGAGGACGAGTGTTGGGACGACGCGAGGAGGTGCGCGCCGCTGTGCAGGACGGCGTGCACGTCGAGACCGGCCGGTTGCGCGGTCTGCTGGACTGCAACGACGACCTCGGCCTCGCGGCGGCGGACCTGTCGGAGTCGATCGAGCGCGTCAGCGAGGCGACCCACGACACGGCCGGCGCCGCGCGTTCGGCGGCCGAGGCGACCTCGCGGGTCGAGCAGGGGGCCGGCTCCGTCGCCGGTGCCGCGTCCCAGATCTCGGCCGCGATGCGCGAGGTCGCGAGCTCGGCCGCCAGGGCGACCGGGGTCACGGCCGAGGCTGGTGAGGTCACTCACGAGGTCCGCGCGTCGGTGCACCGGCTGGGGGAGTCGACGGCGGCGATCGACGGGGTCGTCAAGACCGTGAGCGGCATCTCGGACCAGACCCGGATGCTCGCCCTCAACGCGACCATCGAGGCGGCACGGGCCGGTGCCGCCGGGCGCGGCTTCGCGGTCGTCGCCGAGGAGGTCAAGAACCTCGCCGCGCTGACCAACGCGGCCACGAAGGAGATCGCGGGCCAGCTGTCGGCGCTCGCGGTGGACGCTGAGGGCGTGCGCTCCGCGGCGGAGCGCATCGACGCGGTGCTCGGGCAGATCGACGAACTGCAGCAGACCATCGCCGCCGCCGTCGAGGAGCAGACGGCTGCCATCGCCGAGATCACCCGCTCCGCGACGCAGGTCGCGGCCGCGTCACGAGAGCTCGACTCCTCGGTGAGCACGACCGCTGCTGCGGCCGCCAGCGCTGCGGCCGCCGTCGCCAGGTCGCGTGACTGGCTCGGCCGCGTCGAGCTCGCCCTGGACCGTCAGCGCGACTTCGTCGCCGCGGTCGCCGCGGGCGTCGAGGTGCACCCGCTGCGCGCGGCGATCAGCGCGCACGCGGGCTGGAAGAAGGCCCTGCGCGAAGCGATCGAGACCGGCCGTGCGCCGCAGGGCGTCGACCCGGGCCGCGCCGGCCGGTCGGACGCCTGCGCGTTCGGGCAGTGGTTGTCGCGCGGCGAGGGCACGGCGGCCGACCGGGTCCGAGCGGAGCGGGTGGGCCGCGAGCACGCCGAGTTCCACCGCCGGGCGGCCGCCGTGCTCACGGCAGCGCTCGAGCACCGGGCGGACGACGCGCGCCACCTGCTCGCCGACGAGAACGGCTACGCCGGGGTCGCCGGACGACTGACCGACGAGCTCGTCACGTGGCTCGCGGCCGTGGACCGGGAGCCGGCAGCGGTCTGACGCCGCGGACCACTCAGCCCTCGGCGAGCCGGTCCAGCGCCAGCGCCGCGAGCACTGCGGCGCCCCGCGGCAGCACGGCCTCGTCGAACGTGGCCAGCGCCGAGTGGTTGTACGCGGCGGTCAGCGGGTCCGTGCCCGGCGGCGTCGCGCCGAGGATGAGGTAGGCGCCGGGAACCTCCTCGAGCACGTAGGAGAAGTCCTCGGCGCCAGCGACCGGATCGGCCATCGGCGCCCAGCCGTCCTCGCCGAGCAGAGCCTTGGTGACGCGCTCGGCGCGGTCGGTCTCACCGGCGTCGTTCTGCGTGGTCGGGTACCCCGCCTCCCAGTCCACCTCGGCGGTGAGCCCGTGCGCGGCGGCGACGTGCTCGACCACGCGCCGCAGCCTGCCCTCGATCTCCCCGTGCGTCGTGGGGGAGAACGTGCGGACCGTCGCGTCGAGGTGCGCGGTGGCCGGGATGATGTTGTCCTTCGTGCCTGCCCAGATCTTGCCGACCGTGACCACCACCGGGTCGAAGATCGAGAACTGGCGGGTCACGGCCGCCTGCAGCGCCAGGACGATCTCGGCGGCGACCGGCACCGGGTCGAGGGCGGCGTGCGGCGCCGAGCCGTGCCCGCCCCGCCCGTGCACCGTCACGTGCAGGGTGTCCACCGCGGCGAACACCGTCCCGGCGCGCGCCGTCACCACGCCCGAGGGGACCTGGGCGGAGAACACGTGCAGGCCGTAGGCGGCCGCGACCCGCTCGCCGGCGGCGTCCAGCAGGCCCTCGTCGAGCATCAGCCGGGCTCCGTGGACGCCCTCCTCGCCGGGCTGGAACATGAAGACCACCGACCCGGCGATCTCCTCACGGTGCGCGGCCAGCAACCGGGCGGCACCCACCAGGCCGGCCATGTGCAGGTCGTGCCCGCACGCATGCATCACACCCTCGTGCTCGCTGCGCACCGGCTCGGCCGACTCCTCGGTCACCGGCAGCGCATCCATGTCCCCGCGCAGCAGCACCACCGGGCCGGGGCGCCCCCCACGCAGCACCGCCACCACCGAGGACAGCGCCGCGCCCGTGCTGACCTCCAGCCCCAGACCCTCCAGCGCCTCGAGCACGGCCGCCTGGGTCAGGGGCAGGTCGAGGCCGATCTCCGGGATGCGGTGGAGCCGGCGGCGCAGCTCGGTGAGCTCGGGCGCCATGGCGGTGGCCTCGGCGAGCAGGGCGGACGGGACGGCCATGGTGCGGCTCCTGGGCGGTGCGGGGATGGGCAGGACGGGACGGGGCCGCTCCGGTCCGGACGCGGCGCCCACCGCGAGGCTACCCGCGTCGATCAGCCGTCGTGCTCGGAGCTGTGCTCGTCGCCGCTGTCGGTCGAGACGGTGGGGACGGGGACGCCGTCGACGCAGCGGGCCGTGACCTTGGTCTCCTGCTCGCCGCGGTGCAGCTCGACCTCGACGACGTCCGGCCCGGACGCCCCGGTCTCGACGGTCCAGCCGTCCTGCGGGGTGGCGTAGACCTTGCGGATCGCCTGACCGGTGCACGCCGCGGAGACCGTCCCGCCGGTCACCGGCCAGGTCCGGGTGACCTCGGTCGGGGCGGGCGTCGTGGGCGCCGGCTTGGTCGCCGAGGGGCTCGGGTGCGTGGTGGGGGTCGGGCTCTGCGTCGCGGTCGGCGACTGCGTGGGCTCCGGCGTCGTGGGCTCCGCCGTCGGGGTGGGCGAGTCCGTCGGCGTGGGAGCGGGGGTGGTGGCCTGCGCGGCGGCCTGAGCCGACGCGAGCTTCTCGTGGACCTGTTGCGTGCTCAGCACGCCGGTTCGCGGCGTGTCGGCGTCCAGCACCGCGACGGCCCGCCATGCGATCGTCCCGGTGAGCACGGCAGCGCCCAGCCACGAGGCTGCGACGAGCATGCCGATGCGACGGCGCGACCGACGGGGGACGTTCATGCCTCCATGGTGACGCACCGTGGCGCGGCGGTCCTCAAGGAATGGTTAAGGCGCGGACAAGGTCGCGCTGCCGGGGCGGCCGCACCGAGCGCGGAGCGGCCCGCGGCGGTCGCCGATGGCCTACGGTCCTGGTGTGGCCGATGTGCTCATCATCGAGGACGACGCGACGATCCGGACCGCGCTGGTGCGCGCTCTCTCGGCGCGCGAGCACTCGACCATGACATCCCCGAACGCGTTGGACGGCCTGCAGAGCCTGGTCGACCATCGTCCCGACGTGGTGCTCCTCGACCTCGGCCTGCCCGACCTGGACGGGCGGTCCCTGCTGGCGATGATCCGTGCGGTCTCCGAGGTCCCGGTGATCGTCATCTCGGCGCGCGACGAGGGTCGTGAGATCGTCTCGGTGTTGGACGCGGGCGCGGACGACTACCTGGTCAAGCCCTTCGCGGCCGATCAGCTCGAGGCGCGGATCCGCGCGGTCCTGCGGCGCAGCACCACGGACCGCGTCGCTGCCCCGGTGGTCGTCGGCGGGCTCGAGGTGGATGTCCGCTCCCGGGTCGCCCGGCTGGACGGCAAGGACCTGGACCTCAGCCCCAAGGAGTTCGACCTGCTGGCCTTCCTCGCCGAGCACGCGGGTGAGGTGGTGGCCAAGCGCGAGCTGCTGGCCAAGGTGTGGAACCAGCCGTACGGCGGCGCGGACAAGACCGTCGACGTGCACCTGCACTGGCTGCGGCGCAAGCTCGGCGAGTCCGCCGACGAGCCGGTCTACCTGCACCGGGTGCGCGGTGTGGGCGTCAAGCTGGTGCCGCCGTCGTGAGACGGCTCCTCGTCCGGTACGGCCTGGCCATGACCTCGGTCGTCCTGGTCGCCTTCCTCGTGCCGCTCGGGCTGCTCGCCCGGTCGCTCGCCGAGGAGCGCGCCCTGGGCGAGGCGCGTCAGGACGCGCAGTCGGTCGCGATGTTCGCCGGCTCCCCGGACGACGAGTCGCGGCTGCGAGCCGAGCTGATCGCGGTGAACGCCGGAGATCGGGAGACCACCGCGTTCCTCCCCGACGGCACGGTGCTCGGCGTCCCGGCGGAGCGCACGGCCTCGGTCGAGCTCGCGGCGATGGGCACCGCCCTGACGGCCCGGACCGCCGACGGCGCGGAGGTGCTGGTCCCGGTCAGCGGCGCGAACGGCGTGACAGTGGTGCGTACCGCGGTGTCGGCGGCCCAGCTGACCGAGGGGGTCGCACGTGCGTGGGCCGTGCTGGCCGTCGTGGGTCTGGTGCTGCTGGGCGGGACCGCCTTCGCCGGCGACCGGATCGCCGCCCGGCTGTCCCGCTCCGTGCGAGACCTCGCCGGGGTCGCCGAGCGGCTCGGAGCCGGTGACCTGAGCGCCAGGGTCACGCCGTCGGGACCGGCGGAGGTCGCCTCGGTCGGGGCCGTGCTCAACGAGCTCGGCGACCAGGTGGCCGACCTGCTCGCCGACGAGCGTGAGCTGCTGGCCGACCTCTCCCATCGGCTGCGCACCCCGATCACGGCTCTGGAGCTCGACGTCGACTCGCTCGCGGACCCCGCCGAGCGCGACCGGATGGCGGGTCACGTCAGTGACCTGGTCCACGCCGTCGACACCATCATCCGCACCGCCCGCCAGCACGAGCCGCGCGGCCCCGAGCGGTGCGACGCCGCAGCGGTGGTGCGCGACCGCGCCCGGTTCTGGACGGTCCTGGCGACCGACCAGGGCCGCGGCGTCCAGGTGGCGGTGCCCGACCACCCGGCGCCGGTGCCGGTGGACTCCGCCGGGCTCGGCGCCGGGCTCGACGTGCTGGTGGACAACGTGTTCCAGCACACGCCCGTGGGCACCGCGTTCCGGATCGACGTCGAGGTCTCCTCGACGGTCGTGGTGGTCGCGGTGAGCGACGAGGGACCCGGGCTGACGGACGCCGGGCTCACCCGGCGCGGGAGCTCCGGTGCGGGTTCGACCGGGCTGGGCCTGGACGTGGCCCGGCGCACCGCGGAGCGGATCGGTGGCCGCCTCGAGGTCGGCGCGGGGCCGGGTGGCCGCGGTGCCCGGTTTGCCCTGGTTCTTCCCAGGGTCGACGAGGAAGCCCTCGCGCCGGTGCCCCGGCAGGCTTAACCGAGCCTTATCCACCCGTTGCCGTCGGCCTCACGCGGGTGGCGTGATCGTGGTCCTCATCACGCGCCGAACGGCGCCACCACGAGAGGACGATCATGAGCTGGAAGACCCGTACCGCCCTGGCCACCGGAGCCGGGGTCGCACTTGCCACGGCCGGTGTGCTCGCCGTCGCCAACGCCGCGACGCCCGCGTCCGCACCGAGCCCCACCTCGGAGCCGAGCTCCACCAGCACTCCCGACCCGAAGGTCGACGAGCTGCAGAGCGCGCTGCACGACCTGAACGGGGAGATCGACGGCCTCGAGGCCGCCGTGGCCGCCGGTGACATGCCGAGCCCGAGCGCGACCGAGACGACCGAGCCCACCGAGGCGGCGACCTCGAGCCCGAGCCAGGCACCCGCCCCCGCGCCCGCCCCGAGCGCCACCTCCTCGAGCCACGACTCGTACGAGCACGAGAGCGAGCACGAGAGCGAGCACGAGAGCGAGCACGAGGACTCCTACGAGCACGAGGGGGACTCCGAGGACCACCACGACGGCGACCACGCCGATGACTGACCGGACCCGCCACGGCCGGCGCCTCGCCGCGCTGGCCGTGGTCCCGCTCAGCGCGGGGGTGCTGGGCACCGGGGTGGCCTGGGCCGGGTCCCACGACCCGCTGGCCGCCGCCACCCCGGAGCCCACGACCCCGGCGCCGTCGCCGACCGCGACCAGCGACCCCCGGGTCGACCAGCTGCTGTCGGAGGTCGAGCAGGCGCGGCAGCGGATCGCCCAGCTCCAGGCCACCCTGGACGCGAGGGCCGCCGCGGCCGCCGACGCCGCTGCGCAGGCCCAGGCCGCCGCCGCGGCCAAGGCAGCCGCCGCAGCCAAGGCGCCGGCCGCTGCCCCGAAGCGGACGACGACCGCCGCCAAGCCGGCCCCCGCGCCCGCCCCCAAGCCGCAGACCACGACCAAGAGCTCGGGATGAGCGCCCCGGTCGCGGCCCGCACGCTGACCTCGACGTTCCGGTCGATGGCCAGCGACATCGAGCTGCGCGTCGTCGACCCTCGACCGGGCGCCGACGCAGCGATCGAGCGGGCTGCGGCCAGGGTCGAAGCCGTGGCCCGGCACCTGACCCGGTTCGACGCCGGTTCCGCCCTGTCCCGAGCCAACGCGAGCCCGGCCGCCTGGCACGAGGTGCCCGTCGAGCTGGCCGCCGCGGTCGACGAGGCGGCCCGCGCGCACCAGGAGACCGGCGGGCTGTTCGACCCGCGCGTCCTGGACGCGCTGCTCACCTGGGGCTACGACCGGACCTTCGCGCAGGTCGCCGGCGCCTCGCTCGCCGTCGACCCGGGCGGGAGCCAGGACCCCGCGGCGCTGCCCGGCGTACCGGACGGCCGCGGCGCCACCGCTCGGCCGGTGCCCCCGGCGCCGTGGCAACCGACCGTGCTGCCCGGCGCCGACGGGCGTGGCCTGCTGAACCTGGGTGGGACCCCGATCGACCTCGGCGGGATCGGCAAGGGCCTGGCCGCGCGCTGGGCCGCGGCCGAGCTCGAGGGGGCCGGTGCGAGCGTGCTGGTGGACGCCGGCGGCGACGAGTGGCTCGGCGGGCCGGGCCCGGACGGCGACGGCTGGCTGGTGGGCGTCGAGAACCCGTTCGGCGAGGACGGGACCGACGAGGAGCCGATCCTCGTGCTCGCCCTGACCGATCTGGGCGTGGCGACGTCCTCGGTGCGTCGCCGGCGGTGGCGCACCGGCGAGGCTGCGGTGCACCACCTGGTCGACCCGCGTACCGGGCTGCCGGGCGGTTCCGGCCTGGCACAGGTCACCGTCGTGCACCCGGACCCGGCGTGGGCCGAGGTCTGGAGCAAGACCCTGTTCCTCACCGGTCCGGACGAGGTGGCCGCGCAGGCGGAGGCCCGCGGCCTGGCGGCCGCCTGGGTGACCGGCGACGGCGTGACGCGCACCTCGTCCGCGATGGACACCGCAGTGATCTGGAGGGCCCGATGAGACCGACCCACGACCGACCCCCTGTGGTGCTCTCCGCTGCCACGGTGCTGCTGGCCCTGGCGACCGCGGCGAGCGTGGGGCTCGTCGGGTGGCTGGTGCTGGACGCGACGAGCACGGCGGGCGGCCAGGTGACCTGGTTGCTCGGTCGCGCGGGCGGGCTCGCGTCCTACGTGATGCTCGTCGCCCTCGTGGTCACCGGCATCCTGCAGGCCCACCCGTGGTCGCGGCACTGGCACCGACCCTCGCCGCGCACCCGGCTGACCCTGCACGTGTCCCTGGCGACGTTCACCCTGGTGTTCACGACGTTGCACGTCGTGGTGCTCGCGATCGACCCGTGGGCGAAGGTCGGCTGGATCGGTGCGGTGCTGCCGATGGCCGCGGAGTACCGGCCGGTGCCGGTCACGCTCGGCGTGCTCGCGCTGTGGGCCGGTCTGGTGACCGGGCTGACGGCCGCGCTCGCCGGGCGGGTCGCGGCCCGGATCTGGTGGCCCGTCCACAAGGTCGCCGTGGCGATCCTCGCCCTGGTCTGGGCGCACAGCGTCCTCGCCGGCTCGGACGTGGCGGCGCTCCAGGGCTTCTACCTGGCGACGGGCGTCGCGGTGCTCGCGCTCGCGGTGACCCGCTACGCCGCCAGGACCCCGGCCGACCGGGTGGCCGAGCTCACCCGTGAACTCGAGGCGCCGGTCGAGACCCGACGGTCGCGCGGCGCCCGTCCCGATGCCCACTCCGGAGGCCGCCGATGACCGACACGACGACGTTCCCCGAGGTGGGCACCCGGGTACGCGGCGCCCGCGTCCTGCTCAGCGACGTGGTGCTGGACGCCCACGGCCCTGCCGACCCCACCGGCCACGCGCGTGCCGAGAGCCTGACCGCGCACCTGGACCGGGTGGGACCGCGCCCCACCGGGACCCCGGCCCTGGTCGAGGTGCTCGACCGTGCCGGCCTGTCCGGGCACGGCGGTGCTCACGTCCCGGCAGCCTCCAAGTGGCGCCGCGTGCTGGCCGGCGACGGCCACCTCACCGTGGTGGCCAACGGCGCGGAGAGCGAGCCCGTCGCGGCCAAGGACGGCACCCTGCTGCGGCAGCGTCCGCACCTGGTGATCGACGGGTTGCTGCTCACCGCGGAGGCCCTCGGTGCCCGCCGGGCCGTGATCTGGCTGCACGGTGACGACCGTGGTGCGCGCAAGGCGCTGCGCGCGGCGCTGGCCGAGCGGCCGTGGAGCCCGTCGGCACCGGCGGTGGAGATCGTCGACGGCCCGGTGCACTACCTGGCCGGTGAGGCGAGCGCGATCACGCAGGCGGTGGCCGGCGGGCCCGCGCTGCCCACCGTGCGCCGCCGCCCCGAGCCGGGCGCCCCGCGCACCCTGGTGCACAACGTCGAGACCCTCGCCCGGCTGGCCCTGCTGGCCCGCGGCTACCCGCCGAGCGGCACACGGCTGCTCACGGTGCTCGGCGACGGGCGCGCCGTGGTCGAGGTCGACGCGGCGACGACGTTCACCGAGCTGCTGGTGGACCTCGGCTGGGCCGAGGCGCCGCAGGCGGTGCTCCTGGGCGGGTACGGCGGGCTGTGGGCGCCGTGGACCCGGCTCGCCGGCCTGCCCGTCGACGAGGGCGTGCTGCGCGGCGAGGGGCTGAGCCTCGGCGCCGGCGTGGTCGCACCCCTGGGGGCGTGGGCGTGCGGCGTGAAGCAGACCGCCGGGCTGGTGGCCTACCTCGCGTCCATGAGCGCGCGCCAGTGCGGGCCGTGCGTGTTCGGGCTGCCCGCGCTCGCCGAGTCGACCCTGGCGCTGGCGGACGGCCGGCGCGGGGCCGGGGTGGACCGGCTGCTGGACGACGCGGCGGCGGTCGAGGGGCGTGGTGCGTGCCACCACCCCGACGGTGCGACGCGGCTCATCGCGTCGGCGACGTCCACCTTCGCCGACGACATCGCCGCGCACGCCGCCGGGCGGCCGTGCCGCGGCACCGCGGAGGTCTGGCCGGGGGTGTCCCGGTGAGCCGGGTCGTGGCGGGTTCGCGCCTGCGGGTCGACCCGGTCGCGTGCGAGGGCGTGGGCCTGTGCGCCCAGGTCGCCGACCGCGTGGTCGAGCTGGACCGCTGGGGCTACCCGGTGCTCGCCGCGGATCTCGTCGACGGGGCGGACGTGCGCGCCGCGCGCCGGGCCGTGCGGGCCTGTCCGCGCCGGGCGCTGTGGGTCGAGGAGCCGGACGCCTCGAGCTGACGTCGTCGTCGCCGGCTGCCCCCGGCCGGTTCCCAGCGGACTCCCGGTCGTCGCCCAGCCGGCACCGGCACGATGCGCCCGGGGAGGTGTGCCGTGCCCGTGCCGCGGATCCGTAGGGCCTTCGTGTGGCCGGCAGTGCTCGGCACCGCGGTGGTGGTCGTGGTGTCCGGCGGCGCGGTGGCCGCGGCGGAGACCGACACCGTCGAGTCGTTCTGGCGCGGCCTGTGGTGGTCGCTCAGCCTGGTCACGACCGTGGGGTTCCTGGGCTCGCCGCCTCGCTCCGTCGCCGGCGCGGTGCTCTCGGTGGTGCTCATGATCCTGGGGTTCGTGCTGCTGGCGATGGTGTCCGCGGCGTTCGCGTCGTTGTTCGTCCGCCAGGACGAGCAGCCGCGCGAGGACGCCGAGCGCGAGGTCGACCGCGCGGTCCTGGAGGCGCTGGCGTCCCTCGAGTCGCGGCTCGAGGCGATCGAACGGCGGCTGGACGGGGACTGACGCGGCACCCCGGGCGCGCCCGGGTATGGCACGCTCCCGACGTGCAGCCCATCGGAATGACCGCCGCGCACTGGCCCGGGGTCCGCGAGGCCTACGCGGCCGGCATCGCGACCGGGCACGCCACGTTCGAGACCGAGCCGCCGGACTGGCCGGCCTTCGACGCGACGCGGCTGCCCGGGCACCGGTGGGTCGCCGTCGACGGCGACGCCGTCCTGGGCTGGGCTGCGGTGTCCCCGGTGTCCGGTCGGGCCGTGTACGCCGGGGTGGTCGAGCACTCGGTCTACGTGCACCCTGGTGCGCGGGGGATGGGTGTGGGCCGGGCGCTGCTGGCGGCGCTGCTGGACTCCACGCAGGCGGCCGGGATCTGGACCGTGCAGTCGGGGATCTTCCCCGAGAACACCGCGAGCCTCGCGCTGCACGCCGCGGCCGGGTTCCGGGTGGTCGGCACGCGTGAGCGGGTCGGGCTGATGACGTACGGCCCGATGGCCGGGCGGTGGCGCGACGTGGTCCTGGTCGAGCACCGCGCCATCGAGGACCTGCCCGGTGCGGTCAACCCCGGTCGGGCATGAACGTGACGTCGAGCCCGCTCAGCTCGCGAGCGCCTGCTCGACCTCGCGGGTCAGCACCGGTTCCGGTTGGGCACCGACGATCCGCTTGAGGGTGCGGCCGCGGCGCACCAGCACGAGCGTGGGGATGCTGCGGGCGTCGTAGCGGGCTGCGGTGCGCGGGTTGTGGTCGACGTTCACCTTGACCACCTTGACCCGGCCGGCGTAGCGCGCGGCCAGACGTTCCAGCACCGGCGCGACCTGGCGGCACGGTGCGCACCACGGCGCCCACAGGTCGACCAGCACGAGCTGGCCGGTGCCGAGCGCCGCCTCCAGCCCGCCGTCGGTCGCCTCGACCACCCACGGCAGCTTCGCCTTGCACGACGCGCAGCGCGGTGTGCCCTTCGCGGCGACCGGGACCCGGTTCTTGGTGCCGCAGGACGGGCAGGTGGTGACGCGCGGAGCCATGCCTCGATGATCCCACCGGGTGGGGCTGCGCGGGCGGTCAGTCCGGGCAGGCGGTGTAGGTCTCGAGGTCGTCCAGGCTCCAGGTGGACGAGAACACCGCGGCGTCGAGCTGCGTGCCGAGGGCGGTGCGCAGGTGGACCCTCGGCGCCCCCGGGTCGACGGGGCTGCCGTCC
The DNA here is from genome assembly GCA_020444245.1 of Actinomycetales bacterium. GTDB lineage: Bacteria > Actinomycetota > Actinomycetes > Actinomycetales > Cellulomonadaceae > Actinotalea. The sequence continues at coordinate 217,213 of JAHLLI010000001.1, read as the reverse complement.
GCGGCCGTCGTGGTGTCCGGTGCGAGGGTCGGGTCGGTCGCGGCGGCGTACGAGGCGCAGCTGACGATCCGGGTGTCGAGCACCAGGCGGTACTCGAGCCCGGGCTCGACCGCGCGCGGCAGGCGGTACTGCGCGCCGTCCTGCTCCAGGGTGTCGACCAGCGCCGCCACGGAGTCGTCGGGCGTGGCGAGCCGCGCCGCGCGCGGGACCAACCACGCGTCGACCAGGCGCGTGCTCGGGGTCGGGGTGACCGACGTCATGGTGAGCCCGGGCCATCCGGTCGCCACGATGTCGTGCTCCTCGAGGATCCGGCCGTCCGGCTCGAGCGAGCTCCCGCCGCCGCGGTCGGACAGCGAGATCCGCGTCTGCACCCCGACGACGCCCACGGCGACCAGCAGGGCGAGGCCGAGGACGAACGCCGCCGCGTTGCGCCAGGGCGACGGCCTGGGCACCAGTGCGGCCAGGCTCGGGTCCTGCACCGGGGCGGCAGGGGTTGTGGTCGACATTGGCACATCGTACTATGACAATGAGCCGAACTGGAAGAGGGTGCGTCGTGATCGGTCCGCTGACGATCCTGCTGGTGAGCGTCCTGGGGGTCGTCGCCGTCGCCACGATGCTCTCGGTGCCGGCGCGCGACCGCGACGTCGCCTGGCTCGCGGGCGCAGCGGTCCCCGTCGACAGCGAGGCCGGCCGGGTGTACCGGCGCTACCTCGAGCGGCACCGCGGCTACCGGCTCGCCGGGGCGTGGTTCGGCGTGGCGCTCGCGATCGTGGTGGGACTGGCCTGGGACAGCCAGATCCACGCCGGCATCGGCGCGGGCAGCCCGTTCGGAGACCTGCTGTTCTGCGGGGTCGCGGGCATCGTCATCGGGTCCCTGCTCGCCGAGACCTACCGGCTCAGCCTGCCGCGGGACGCGCCGGCGAGCGCCTCGCTCGACTCCCGCCCCGCGCTCGGCGGGCAGGCCCAGGTCACCGGCGCCCGCATCATGACCGGCATCGCCCTGGCCCTCGGGGCGCTCGGCGTCGCGATACCTGCGTCCACGCCGCTCGCGGTCGCCGTGGCGGGGGCGGTGGTCGTGCTCGTCGCCGAGCTCACCCGCCGGGCGATCGACGACCGACGACGTCCGGCGCTCTCCGAGGCCGCGCGCGAGGTCGACGCGCGCATCCGGCGGTACGCCGCCAGGGCCGTGGCGCACCTGGAGCTGTCCGCCGGGGCGTTGACCCTCGGCTGGACCGTCTCCAAGACGTTCGGCGACACGGGGTCGGTGATCGGCACCCTGCTGGTCCTGGCCTTCCTGGTGGTCGCGGTCGTCGCACTGCACCGCGCCCGCCCGCGTCCGCCGAGGTCGTTCACGATCGCCGACGTGACCGCACCGCAGGGGCAGGCCGCGTGATCGTCCAGGTCGACCCCGCCTCGCCGGTCCCGGTGTTCGAGCAGCTCCGGGCCCAGATCGAGCGCCTCATCGCGTCCGGCCAGCTGGCCGTGGGCAGCACGCTGCCGCCCATCCGGCACCTCGCCGCGGACCTGGGCCTGGCGCGCGGCACGGTGAACAAGGTCTACGACGCGCTCGCCCGCGACGGCCTGGTCGAGACCGCCGGGCGCCACGGCACCGTGGTGCGCCGCGCGACGCCCGTGACGGCAGCCGCGTCGGGCCTGGACGACGCCGCGGGCGGCCTGGCCCTGGTCGCCCGCCAGCTCGGGCTGGACGCGGCCGACGTCCACCGCGCGCTCGACCGCGCCCTCGCGCGGCTGTGAGCCAGCAGCAAGGCGTGACGGATGGCCCAAAGCGCGCCGGTGGCGCTCGACCTGCGTCCTGGGACGCCCCGGCGGACGCGTCCGTGGAACTTCCGGCGCGGTACTCGCGCCGAAGTTTCCACGTTGGTGAGTGGAGGGCCCGCTCGTCGGCAGATCCGGATGCGCGCCCGCGGAGGGTTCGTCGCGTCTTCCGTGACGGAGCATCCGCGGAGCACGGACCCTCGCGGTCCTCGGCTGGACCGGGCGACGCGGACGCGACCGCTCCTGGCGCCGGCAGGCCTTGCGTCCTCGTCCTCTCAGGTTGCGCCAAGGTAGGTTCGGCACGCTTCGGCGCTGACGACTCACCGCGGAGGAGACCGTGCCCACCACGCCCACCAAGGCCCAGCTGCGTGCCCTGCCCAAGAAGCAGCGTCGCGAGGTCGCCCGTCAGGTGAACCGCGAGCGCCGGCTGGCCGAGCAGCGTCGCCAGCGTCGCCGCCGGATCACCCTGCGGGTCGTGGCCGGCGTGGCCGCGGTCGCCGTGGTGGTCGGTGCGGTGCTCGGGGCGCGGGCGTGGGTCCACTCGCGCAACCGCGGCCCGGTCAACATGGCCTCCGACGGCATCCTGCTCAGCGGCTACCAGGGCCAGACGTACGCGATCCGCAACGCCGCGGTGCCCCAGGGCGGCACGCCGGTCGCGAGCACGCCCAACCGCAACCTCGGCGTGCTCGACACGGTGTTCTACGTCGACTACTCCGACCCGGCCGCCGCCACCCTGTGGTCGACCGCCGGCGCGGCCCTCACCGCCGGCGTGGAGGCCGAGAGCGTGTCGCTGGAGATCCACCCGATCGCGCCCGACGGGTCCGCCTCGGCGGTCACGGCCGCGCGGGCGATGGCGTGCGTGGCAGAGCTCGCGCCGGACTCCGCGCTCGCCGCGAACGACGCGTTGCTCACCGGCGGCCAGGACTGGACGCCGACCACGGCGGCCGCCGCCCTGACCAAGGCCGGCGTCAAGGCCGACGGGCTGTCCGGCTGCCTGAGCTCGAGCCGGTTCACCGGCTGGGTGCACGACGCGACTGCGCGGGCCGAGGCCTCGGTGCCGTTCGACGCGGGCCACGTGACCGGCACGACGATGTTCATGGCCGGCACCCCCTACACCGGGGCCCCGGACGACAAGACGGCGTTCGCGACCGCGCTGGGTGATGCCCAGGCCGTGGTCGCCGCGGCGCAGCCGAGCTCCGGCTCGACCGGCGCCACGTCCTCCCCGACGGACGGGGCGACGAGCTCGCCGACGGACGCCGCCACGTCCAGCCCGGCGGACACGGCGACGGCGAGCCCGACCGACACGGCGTCGCCGAGCCCGACCGACACGGCGACGGCCGGCTCCGGCTCGAACGGCTGACCGCGGGCGGTACGCCGCGCCGGTCAGGCTCGCGGACCGCGTCGTGCCATGCTTCCGGCGTGGCCGCCCCAGCCCTGCGCCCGGGACCCGAGGCCCGTGCGCTGGTCGTGGCCCGTGGGGACCTGGCGGCGCGTGCCGCGGGCGTGCTCACGCACGTCGACGGCCTGGTGGCCCGGGTCGCGCAGATCGTGCTCGAGGACCGCGCGCGCAAGGTCGACGCGGAGCTCGCGACCGTGGCGATCGAGGACCTCCAGGGCGTCACGGAGACCTCCCTGCGACTGACCGCGCTCGCGGCCGGGGGCTACCGGACCGCCCTGGACGTGAGCCGTGCCACCGTGGCCCAGCTCGACGCCCTGCCGGGGGTGGGCCCGGCGACGGCGCGCAGCGTGCTCGCCGCGGTCGCCGAGCTGGCGACCGCGATCGGCGAGACCAAGCACGTGCGGATCGCCTTTGCAGCAGACCGCGGCCGGGTGCCGTCGCACGCGCGTGACACGGCGCTGCCCGCACCGCTGGACACCGAGCTGCTCACCGCACTCGCGCGCCTGCAGCGTCTGGAGCCCGAGGTCGAGCCGCACCGCGCGGACCTGACCACCTACGCGCGGGCCGTGGCCGGTCGGCTCGGCGACGCGCGTCGAGCGGCCTCCTGGTGGCGGTCGGCGTTCGTGACGCCGCGGGCACGGAGGGCCGCGCGGGAGGCGCTCGCCTGGCTCGACGGGTGGCAGCCGTGGCTGGACGACACCGGCCTGCCGACCACCGTGGCCGAGCTCGAGCAGCGCTGCGCGGCACCCGACCCACCGGCGCCGGAGACCTGGGCGGACTACGAGCGCCACGGTGCGCGCTACCTCACGCTGCTGGAACGGATCGTGCCGGGCGCGCGCGACGAGACCGCCTTCGGAGGCCTCGCCGCCGAGCTCGCCCAGCGGGTCGCCGCCCACCCGCTGGACACCTCGCTGCTGCACGTCGAGCTGCGTGGCTACCAGGGCTTCGGGGCACGGTTCGCGCTCAACCAGGGCCGGGTGCTGCTGGGTGACGAGATGGGTCTGGGCAAGACCGTGCAGGCGATCGCGGTGATGGCCGACCGGGCTGCGGCGGGGGCCACGCACTTCCTGGTGGTGTGCCCCGCGAGCGTGCTGGTGGGCTGGGAGCGCGAGGTCGCCGCGCACTCCCGGCTGGTCCCGCACCGGGTGCACGGCGACGGACGGGACGCCGCCGCGCAGCGCTGGCGCACCGACGGCGGCGTCGGCATCACCACCTACGAGGGCCTGGAGCACGTCGCGCCCCCGGACGGCGACGGGAGCCTCGGCCTGCTCGTCGTCGACGAGGCGCACTACGTCAAGAACCCCCGCGCCCAGCGCAGCCGGCTGGTCGCGTCCTGGGCCGAGCGCACCTGGCGGGTGCTGCTGATGACGGGCACGCCGATGCACAACCGGCTCGAGGAGTTCCTGGAGCTGGTCCGGCTGCTCCAGCCCGAGGTGGCCGACGCCGTGCCCCGGCACGCCGGGCTGGCCGGGCCGGAGGCCTTCCGCCGCGCCGTCGCCCCCGTCTACCTGCGTCGCAACCAGGAGGACGTGCTCGTCGAGCTGCCGGAGCTGGTCGCCGTCGAGGAGTGGGTCACGCCGACGGCGGCGGGCGAGCGCGCCTACCGCGGGACCGTCGCCCGGGGGAGCTTCATGGCGATGCGCCGGGCCGCATTCGCCCTGCCGGACCCACGCGACTCGGCCAAGCTGGAGCGGCTCCTGGAGATCGTCGAGGACGCCGCGGAGAACGGCCACCGGGTGGTGGTCTACTCGTGGTTCCTCGATGTGCTCGACACCGTGGCGCGCGCAGTCGCGGCGCACCCCCTGGCGACCGTGCACGGGCCGCTGACCGGCGCAGTGCCGGCGGTGCGCCGCCAGGGGATCGTCGACGAGTTCTGCGCCGACGCCCCCGGCGCGGTGCTGGTCGCCCAGGTCCAGGTGGGCGGCGTCGGTCTGAACATCCAGGCCGCGAGCGTCGTGGTGCTGTGCGAGCCGCAGCTCACGCCCACCGCCGAGGACCAGGCGATCGCCCGGGTGCACCGGATGGGTCAGGTCCGCACGGTGCGGGTGCACCGGCTGCTCGAGCCGGACGGCGTGGACGAGCGGATCCGCGAGCTGCTGGCGGTCAAGCGCCGCACCTTCGACGACTACGTGCGCGAGTCGAGCGTCGCAGCCGGGGCGTTGCAGGCGGTCGACGTCTCGCGCACGGACCTGGCGCGCGAGGTGGTGGCGCAGGAGCAGGCGCGGCTGGGCTACGGCGCGGTGTGGGACGGGCTCGAGGCGGACGGCTAGCCCCGGTCGGGGCACCCCGTCGGACCGTCCTGGCACTTTCCTGGGAACGCACATCCGGCGTCCAGGAGACGTCCGGCTCGCGCCCAGCCCGCCGTCCTACCGTCGCAGGTGAGAGCGGGGCCGCTGGGCCCGGAGCGCGTGGCCCCTCGCCGGACGGGAGGCCATCGCCATGACAGTCACCGCACTTCCTGCGCCGATCCGCCAGGTGCCCGCCCCGGTCCCGCTGGCGGGGACGCCGACCGAGCGGCACCCGGCGCTGCGCCGGTGGTCGTGGCTCGGCGTCCTGGCCCTCGGCGTCGTGGCGTACCTCGTGGTGCTCCAGACCATGCTCTCCACCCAGAACGCCAACTACTTCCCCTCGTTGCTGCTGATCGGCGCGATCACGGTGCCGATGGCGACGCTGGTGTTCGCGGCGACGGGCGGTCGCGCGCAGGTCCCGACCAGCACGGGGCTCCTGGTGTTCACGGCCGTCGTCGGCGGCCTGGTGGGCACGCTGGCCGCGGGCGCCGTCGAGTACGACACGCTCCGCAACCTGAGCACCGTCCCGATGCTCGCCGTCGGCCTCATCGAGGAGACGGCCAAGCTCGCCGTCCCCCTGGCGGTCTACCTGCTGCTGCGCCACCGAGACCCCCGTGAGGGCGTGCTGATCGGCATCGCCTCGGGCATGGGCTTCGCGACGCTGGAGACGATGGGCTACGGCTTCCAGGTGCTGCTCGCGGCGCACAGCATCGCCGCGGTCGACACGACCCTGCTGACGCGCGCGCTGCTCGCGCCGGCCGGCCACATCGCCTGGACCGGCATGACCGTCGCGATGCTGTGGCGGATCCGCTCCGCACCGCACCGGGGCCGCGCGGTCTGGGCGTTCGTGGCGACCTTCGCCGGAGCGGTCCTGCTGCACGCCGCGTGGGACTCGGCGTCCTCGGTGGCCCTGCGGGCCGTGGTCGCCGTGGTCGGCCTGATCGCGCTGCTGGTGGTCGTGCACCGCTCGCACCGCGCCGGTGGCACCGCGCGCCGGTGGCACCTGGGCCGTCGGCCGACCGTGCCCGACCTGCCCGGTCCCGCGACCGTCCCGGCTCTGGAGACCTGGGCGTCCGCGCCCGTCGACCTGCGGGTGGTCGACGACACCGGCTACTGGGCCGTCCAGCCCCCGTCGACGGGCAGGACCGTCCCGGTGACCATCCCGGCCGACGGCGAGGCCAGGTAGATCACGGCGGCCGCGATGTCGGCGGTCGTGGCGAACCTCCCGGCCGGGATACGGGCCAGGACGTCCGCCGCGACCGCCGGGTCGTCGAGCCGCTCGGCGGTACCCGGGGTGTAGGCGTAGGTCGGCGCCACCGTGTTGACCGTGACCCCGTGCGGCGCCCACTCCAGGGCCAGGACCTTGGTCAGCAGGTCCACCCCGCCCTTGCTCGCCGAGTACACCGCGTGCTCGCGGATCCCGACGAGGCCCGCCTGCGAGCCCATGTGCACCACCCGCCCGTAGCCCCGAGCGACCATCCCGCGCGCCACGGCCTGCGTGACGAAGAACAGCCCCTTGAGGTTGACGTCCATGATCTGGTCCCAGTCGGCCTCGGTGACCTCGAGCGCGTCGTGGTTGAAGCCGAGGCCGGCGTTGTTGACCAGCACGTCGATGCGGCCGTGCTCGGCCTCGACGGCGGCGACGGCCGCGTCGATCGAGGCCTGGTCGGTCACGTCCAGCGCGACCGCCGACGCCGAGCCGCCGCCCGCCGCCACCTGGGCGAGCAGATCCGCGACGTCCTGCGGGTGTCGGGCCGCGGCGACCACGTGCGCCCCGGCCGCGGCCAGGGCGAGCACCAGGTCGTGCCCGATCCCCCGTGAGGCGCCGGTGACCAGCGCGACCTGACCCTCCAACGAGAACGAGACCTTGTCCACGCCACCGACCCTAGGCCCGGACGGAGGTCCGTCGCGGCGCACCTGCTGGGACGCTAGACCTGGGCGGTGGCGACGCACGGTCGACGCGACGTGACGCGGCACCTCGACGAGGAGGGACACCATGGCTGCGGTTGAGGTCAGCGGGTTGCGCAAGACGTACGGCGACCTGGTCGCCGTCGACGGGATCGACCTGGAGATCGCCGAGGGAGAGGTGCTCGCGATCCTCGGGCCCAACGGCGCCGGCAAGACCACGACGGTCGAGATGCTCGAGGGCTACCGCACACCCGACGCGGGCACCGTGCGGGTGCTCGGCGCGGACCCGCAGACCGGCGGGCGCGCGTGGCGCGAGCGGATCGGCATCGTGCTCCAGGAGGCCGGGTTCGAGGAGCTGTTCACCCCGCGCGAGCTGATCCGGCTGCACGCCGGGTGGTACCCCCACCCGCGGGCCGTCGACGAGGTGCTCGCGATGGTCGGCCTGGAGGACAAGGCCGATGCCAGGGTGCGCACGCTCTCCGGTGGCCAGCGGCGGCGGCTCGACCTGGGGCTGGGCATCGTCGGCTCGCCGGAGCTGCTGTTCCTGGACGAGCCGACCACCGGCTTCGACCCGTCGGCGCGGCGGCGGGCCTGGGACCTGGTCGACCGGCTGCGCGACACCGGCGCGACCATCCTGCTGACCACGCACTACCTGGACGAGGCCCAGCACCTGGCCGACCGGCTGATGGTGGTCGACCACGGGCGTGTGGTGGCCGAGGGCACCGCCGAGCAGCTCGCCGCGTCGGCCGGCCTCGGCGCCGTGATCGCGTTCCGGCTGCCCGAGGGCGTCACGGTCGCCGACCTGCCCGACCTCGGCGCTCCCGCGTCCGCCGTGGGCCAGGTGGCGGAGGTGCGCACCAGCAGGCCCACCGCGGACGTCGCCGCCCTGGCCGGCTGGGCGGTGCAGCGCGGTGTCGAGCTCGTCGACCTCACGCTGACCCGCCCCAGCCTGGAGCAGGTCTACCTGGGCCTCGTCGGGACCGAGGCGGCGGTGGACGCCGCGGGCGAGGCGGCGCCGGCCGAGGGTGTCGACTGATGTCCGCCGCACTGCGCCTGCTCGGCGCCCAGGTGTGGCACGAGCTGACCCGGCTGCGCCGCACCCCCGTGGTCATGGTCATGAGCGTGGGCTTCCCGGTGGTCTTCTTCGTGCTCCTGTCCGCGTTGGTGGGCAACGAGACGCTGGACAGCCGCCAGGGGATCCGGATGGCTCAGTTCCTCGCGCCCGGCATGGCCTCGTTCGGCGTGGTGATGTCGACGTTCTCCTTCCTCGCGGTGGGCTTCGCCGAGGCCCGGGCGACCGGGATCCTCAAGCGCGCCGCGGGCACCCCCCTGCCCACCTGGGCGCTGCTGGGTGGGCGGATCGGGGCGGCCACCGCGCTCGGCCTGACCTCGGCCGCCCTGGTGCTCGGGGTCGGGGTGGCGGGCTACCAGGTGCAGCTGTTCTGGCGCACGGCCGCGGCGGTGGTGGTCGCGCTGCTGCTGGGCTCGCTGTGCTTCGCGGCGCTCGGCCTGCTGCTGGCTGCGCTCGCGCCCTCCCAGCAGGCGACCCTGGCGATCGCCAACGGACTGGTGATCCCGCTGTCGTTCATCTCCGACGTCTTCATGACAGGCACCGGGATGCCGGACTGGATGACCAGGCTGGGCTGGTTCTTCCCGCTCAAGCACATGGCGGTGCTGGTGGGCGACGCACTCAACCCGTACCTGGGCGGCAACGGCTTCCAGGCCGACCACCTCGCCGCGCTCGTGGGCTTCACGGTGGCCGGGGGGCTGGCCGCGGCGTGGGCACTGCGTCGCGACACCGATGCCGTCGCCCAGACGCGGTCGGCGCGGTCCCGGCCCGGCGACCGGGTCGCGCGCACGGGCGCCCTGCCGGTCGCGTCCCTCGTCCTCGGCCAGGTGAGCCACACCCAGACGGCCATGCGCCGTGATGCGGGGTCGGTGTTCTTCGCCGTCATCTTCCCGGTGCTCCTGGTCGCCGTGATCCCAGCGGTCAACGGCGGCGGGGACCAGCTGATGGAGGACGGCCGGTCGTTGGGCAGCCTGTTCGCCGCGACGATGGCGGTGTACGGCGCCGCGGTCTCGGCCTACGTGTTCATGCCGGCGAACCTGGCCGAGGCCCGTGACGCCCTCGTGCTCAAGCGGTTGCGGGGCACCCCGCTGCCCGCCTGGGTGCTGCTGGTCGGCCGGGTGGCCGGAGTGGTGGTGATCGCGCTGGCCACGCTGGTGCTGTCCTACGCGGTCGCGATGGTGCTGTACGGCGTCGGCGTGCCCTCGCGGTGGCCGCTCGCGCTCGCCGTGCTGGTGTTCGGGGTGGTGTGCCTGGCGGTGGTGGGGCTGGCCGTGATGACGCTCGTGCGCAGCGCCCAGTCGGCGGTCGGGCTCGCGCTGGGCACCCTGCTCCCGGCCGCCTTCATCTCCGACATCTTCGTGATCGGCGTGACGATGCCGCCGGTGGTCGATGCGATCGCCGGGGCCCTGCCGCTGAGGCCGCTGGTCCGGTCGGTGGTGGCAGCGACCGCTCCGACCGCCCAGCCGCTGGAGATGGGCCAGCTGATGGTCATCGCCGCATGGCTGGTGGGCGGCGCCGCGGTGGTGGCCTGGCGGTTCCGCTGGGAGCCCCGCCAGGCCGCGGCCCCCGCGCGCCGGGCGCGTGCGGCTCGGGCATCATGACCGGATGAGCGGCACCGGCCCGCCGGACGCGGGCGACGTGGACCCCGCCGCCGGCGCGCCCGACCGCGCAGAGCCCGACGTCTGGGTGGTCACCGCCGCCGAGGTGCGCACGGCGCGCCTGCTCGTGACCGCGCAGTTCGTGCTGCTGGGGCTCATCGCGCTGCTGCCGGGCGGCTGGGGGTGGCCCGTGCCGCCGTGGCTGCGCTGGCTGTCGGCCGCCGGCGTGCTCGTGGGTGTGGCGATCATGCTGCTGGCCGGCACCGCGCTGGGCCGGGGCCTGACCGCCGTGCCCATCCCCAACCAGCACGCGGAGCTGCGCACCGGCGGGCTGTACCGGATGGTGCGCCACCCGATCTACACCGGGCTGCTGCTCACCTCGGGCGCGTTCACGGTCGGCTCGGGCAGCGGGTGGCGGGCGTTGGCGTTCGTCGCGCTGCTCGCGCTCATCACGGCCAAGGCGCGCTGGGAGGAGGAGCGGCTGACCCGCCGGTTCGCCGCCTACCCGGACTACGCGGCGCGCACGCCACGCTTCGTACCGGGCTGGCGGCCTCGGCGCTGAGCGGTCAGGGGGCGTCGGTGAACCGGTGCTCCAGCCACTGCTCGTCGCTCTCGGCGGCGATCCCGCGGGCCCGGAGCAGGGCGAGCGCGCGTGAGCCCCAGCCTGCTCGGGACAGCTCGGCCAGGCGCGCGAGCTCCTCGCCGAGCGCCGCGTCGCTGCGGGCGGCGAGCCGGTCGAGGTCGTCGGTGCAGGCCCGGTCGAATCCCGCGTAGAGCCGGGTCACCCGCTCGAACGGTCGCTCGAGGAAGACGGGCCGGTCGAACTCGTGCTGCATGCCGCCCAGGACCCGCAGGACGCGTCGGGCCATGATCAGCTGGGCTCGTGCCGACTCGATGCGCTCGGCGTCGGTCGGGGCCCGCCGACCTCCGGTCATCAGCGCGACGGTGTGCTGGACGAGCGCGTCGAAGATGTCCTTGCGGTCGCGGGACCGGTGCACGTCCAGGACGTCCAGGTCGGCCGCCTCGATCGACTCGGTCTGGAGCTGGAGCTTGCCGTGCAGGCGGCGGTAGGTGAGCTCGCCGACCTCGCCGTTGACGTAGAGCTGCTTGAGCGCGGTCTCCTCGATGTGGATCGCGGTGAGGCGCAGGGCACGTTCGAAGAGCTCCTCGCCGTGCTCGTCCAGGAGCCGTTGCCGGTCGGCCGTGATCGACGTGAGGGCCCGGTCCAGCTCGGCGACCTCCGCGCGCACGGTGTCGTCGCGCAGGACCGCGCGCGCCTCGGTGTCGTGGAACCCGGCACGCTCGGCGAGCAGGAAGTAGACGGCCAGGTCGGCCTTGCGCGCCACGTCGACCGGTTCGGGCTCGTCGATCGCGAGCCGGCGCATCAACGGACCGATCAGCGGCGCCTTGAGGAAGAGCGTGGTCAGGATGCACGCGATGACCAGCGCCAGGAGGAAGTCGCGCGGTGTGGACGCCAGCTGCCACCCGGGCACCGTGAGCCCGGGCGGGATGAGCATCACCACGATGATCGCGAGCGCGCCGCGCAGGCTGCCCCACGACAGCAGCCACTGCCAGCTGCGCGGGACCCCCGCGTCGATGTCGAGCCGGTTGACCGGTGCGGTCACCGCGAACACCGACACCACCCGCATGCCGGCCACCACGAGCACCGACAGCACCATGACGAGCCACAGGTCGGCGACGTTGACCCGCGTCGAGGCGAACAGCAGCCCGGCCAGCAGGAACACCAAGGAGTTCACGATGAACGCGAGGTGGCTGACGACCTTGTCGACGTACGCGTCGGTGCGCGGTGTCAGCGAGTGCCGGGCGTAGTTGCCCAGGAACAGCGAGGACACCGTGGTCGCGATGATCGACGACACCCGCAGGTCCAGCCCGCCCGCGGCCCAGCCCTGCTCGTTGATGAGCTCGCCGGTGATGAACACCAGGTGCGCGGAGATGATCAGCAGGGTCGCCGAGACGAACTCGTTGGACCGGGTGCGACGCAGCGCCACGGCGAGCACGCTCGCTCCGAGCAGGCCGAGCGCCACGCCGGCGACGACCATGATGACGAACGCCGCGACGCCGAGCAGCACCGTCGAGGTGCCGTGGAACCCGGTTCCGACCACGCCGAGCACGACCAGGAACAGGGCCACGGCGGTGCCGTCGTTGAACAGCGACTCGCCCTCGAAGATGATCGTCAGGCGACGTGGTGCGCCGAAGTCCTTGAACAGCGCGAGCACCGCGACCGGGTCCGTCGCCGAGATGATCGCGCCGAACAGCAGCAGGACCTGGAACGGCACCGGGATCCCGACGGCCTGGAGCAGCAGCCAGAGCACCCCGGCCGCGCCGAACGCGGCGACCAGCAGGCCGGCGACCGCCAGCAGCAGGATCGTCCAGGAGTTGTCCAGCATCGTGCGGATGCTCATCGAGTACCCCGACTCGAAGATCAGCACCGGCAGGAAGACCAGGAACAACAGCTCGGGGGTCAGCTGCAGGTCGTCGAGGAACCCGAACACCGCGGCCAGCCCCGGCACCTGGACCACCGGCACCAGCACCAGCCCCACCGCGACGAGCAGCACGGTGTACGGCAGGTGGAACCGCCTCGCGGCGTAGAAGACCACCGCCGACAGCGCCAGCAGGACGAAGACCGCGAGGACTGCCGTGATCGTCAGCTCCATGCTCCATCGTGGCAGCGTCCCGGCCCTCGTCACAGGCCGTTCCCAGACGAGCTGGGCCGCGGGTACCGGCACATCCATCCGCGCCGGTGGTTCACCCCCGCGTCCTGCCCGGCGACGGCGGTCGGCTACTTCGACGACACCGACGTCGTGGAGTGCCTGGCGCCCGCGCCGTGACGCCGTAGCCTGCCGCAGCCGAAGGCAGGACGTGTGGTCCTCGGGCCGATAGCCTCCCTCCGAGCCCCCACCGAGGACGAGGAACGACGATGGCCGAGAGCCCCGTGGTCGACCCGTACCCCCAGGCGGCAGCGTCGGCCGCCGTCGCCGAGCGGCCGCTGCCCCGCGCGCGCGTCGTGGTCGCCAGCACCGCGGGGATCTTCGTGGAGTCGCTGGACTGGGCGATCTACGGGCTGGCCGCGCCGTACTTCGCCGAGCAGATCTTCCCCGGCGAGGACCAGGCTGCGGCCCGGCTCGGTGCCTACGCCGTGTTCGCCGCCGGCTTTGTCGCGCGACCGCTCGGCTCGTTCCTCATGGGGCGGATCACCGACGTCCGGGGCAGGCGCGCCGGCCTGACGGCCAGCGTGGCGTTGATCGCGATCGGCTCGCTGATGATCGCGGTGGCACCCACGCACGCCGTCGCGGGTCTGGCCGCGGCCGGAGTGGTCCTGGTGGCGCGGCTGCTCCAGGGCATCGCGATGGGCGGCGAGGTCGCCACCGCCGCGACGTACGTCGTGGAGGTGGCGCCGGCGGACCGGCGGCACCGGTACGGCGCGTTCGCGTACTCCGGGGACGCGTTCGGCACGCTCGTCGGCAACCTGCTCCTGGTCGGTCTGCTGGCCGTGATGGGGACGACGGGCGTCGAGAACGGCGGTTGGCGGATCGCGTTCGCGGTCGCCGGGCTGTGCGGTGGGCTGGCGTTCTGGATCCGGCGCGGCGTGCCGGAGTCGGGGGTCTTCGCGACGGCGCGCGAGGCGGGCTACCTGCCCGCGTGGCCGCAGATCGCGACCCACCTGCCGCGGATGCTGCTCGCGTTCGGCCTGACCATCGGTTCGACGATGGGCATCTACTTCGGGTCGATCTACCTGCCGAGCTGGGCCGCGCACACCGGGCGGATCGCCGAGGCCACGGCGAGCGCGCAGCACAACGTCGCGCTCGTCACCCTGCTGGTCGCGATGATCACCTCGGGCTTCCTCTCCGACCGGTTCGGGCCGCTCGCGCTGATCCGGATCGGGTTCACCGGTGCAGCGGTGCTCGTGCTCCCGCTGATGCTCGGCTTCGCGTCAGGTCACGTCCCGTACCTCGTCGCGGCACCGGTGTTCACCGCGTTCATCGGGCTCCAGCTGGGCGTCACGCCGGTGGCCGGCGCGCGGTTGTTCCCGGTCCCGATCCGAGCCGTGGCGCTGGGCATCCCGGCGGCACTGGCGATCGCCGGGTTCGGCGGGACGTTCCCGTTCATCGCCGAGTGGCTGGTCGACAACGACCACCTCAGGCTCGTCCCCATGTACGCGGCGGCGGGGTTGACCATCTCGGCGGTCGGGTCGTGGCTGGTGCGGTACTCGTTGCTGTACCCCGTGGACACCATGGTCGGTACGACCGCCGCCGTGACCGCCGAGGCCTCCGCGTCCACCACCGCCGCCAGCCCCACACCCGCCCCGAAGGGAGACCACTCGTGACCACCCCGAACCCGCTGCTCGCCGAGGCCCTCGGGCTCGCCCCGGAGCTGGTCGCGCTGCGCCGGGACCTGCACCGGATCCCCGAGCTCGGGCTCCGGCTGCCCCTGACGCAGGCGCGCATCCTCCAGGCGCTGGAGGGCCTGGGGCTGGAGATCACGACGGGCGACGCGCTGTCGTCGGTGGTCGCGGTGCTGCGTGGCGCGCGCCCTGGGCCGGCGGTGCTGCTGCGCGGGGACATGGATGCGCTGCCGGTGGCCGAGGAGTCGGCCGAGCCGGTGCGCAGCGAGCACGAGGGTGTGATGCACGCGTGCGGGCACGACCTGCACATGGCCGGCCTGGTGGGTGCCGCCCGGTTGCTGGCCGCGCACCGTGAGGAGATCGCCGGGTCGGTGGTCTTCATGTTCCAGCCCGGCGAGGAGGGCGACGGCGGCGCCGCGATCATGATCTCGGAGGGCGTGCTGGACGCCGCGGGGTCGCGGGTGGTGGGGGCCTACGGCCTGCACGTCGCCTCGGCGCTGCTGCCCGCCGGCCTGCTGACCTGCCGGCCCGGCACGATGCTCGCGGCCGCGGACGAGCTGTTCGTCACCGTCCACGGGCGCGGCGGTCACGGGTCGATGCCGCACCTGGCGGCCGACCCGGTCACGGTGATGGCCGAGATCGTTCTGGCGCTGCAGACCGCGGTGACCCGGCAGTTCGACGCGCTGGACCCGGTGGTCGTGTCGGTGGGGAAGGTCGTCGCCGGCACCGTCAACAACGTGATCCCGGCGACCGCACGCATCGAGGCCACGGTGCGCACGTTCTCCGAGGACGCCCACGCCGCCGTCGAGCCCCGGCTCGTGCGGGTGGTCGAGCGGGTGGCCGAGGCGCACGGCCTGACCGCGGAGGTGGACTACCGGCGCGGCTACCCCACGACCGACAACGACCCGGCCGAGGTGGAGCGTGTCGAGCGAGTGGTGACCGGCCTGACCGGACCTCAGGGCTACGTCACGCTGCCGCGGCCGCTGCCGGGGGCCGAGGACTTCTCCTACGTGCTCCAGCAGGTGCCGGGCGCCTACCTGGGCCTCGGCGCCACGCCCGCCGGGGCCGATCCGACGACCGCCCCGTACAACCACTCCGCCCAGGCGACCTTCGACGAGTCCGCGCTCCCGGTGGGCGCCGCGGCCCTCGCGGCGATCGCGCTCGACAGGCTCGCCCAGGGCTGACCCCGCGCACCCGCCGACCTGTTCCGGGCGAGCACCCGCCGCGGATGTGAGGCATCTGGTCCGTCGGTGTCGCGATGCATCACATCCGCGATGCAATTCGGAGAGGTTGGTCGGTCCCCCAGGGCGGACTCACGAGTCCGGGTCGATGGATGGCGTGCCGGTGGTGGGTGTGCGCGGGGGCGCCAGGCAGGCCGCACCGGGCGGGCGAAGCGTGGGTCGGGTTGCGACTCAGTCGACGACGTGGACCTCGACGCCGCCGGCCTCGAACACGACGGCCGCGCGCCGCCGTCCTCGACCCGGGACCGGCGACCGACCTAGCGTCCCGCCTCGGGGTCGGTTGAGCCGACCCGCGTGTCACGAGGTCGTCACCTGGTGCGGGACCTCCGCGCCCTGCTCCCGCTCGGCGAGCCAGACCTCGAGCCGGTCGGCGGGCAGCGGCCTGGCCAGGTAGTACCCCTGCGCCTGGTCGCAGCCGACCCGGGTGAGGGTGCGGTAGGCGTGCCCGTTCTCCACGCCCTCGGCGACCAGCAGCAGGCCGATGCTGTGCGCGAGGCTGATCACCGAGCTGACCAGCGCGACGGCGCGCGGGTCGTCGGACATCGGCATGACGAAGGAGCGGTCGAGCTTGAGCTCGTCGATCGGCAGGTCCCGCAGGTAGGCCAACGACGAGTAGCCCGTGCCGAAGTCGTCCACGGCGATCCGGACGCCGTAGTCGCGCAGGGCGGACAGGATGGTCCGGGCCCGCGCGCGGTCGCTCATCAGCGACTCCTCGGTGATCTCGAGCTCGAGGGCCGAGGCCGGCAGACGCCGTTCGGCGAGCATCACGGAGATCTGGGCCGGCAGGTCGACGTCCACGAGGATGCTGGCCGGCAGGTTCACCGCGACGGCGATCCTGCGGCCGGCCACCGACCAGGTGGCGGCCTGGTCCAGCGCCGTGCTCAGCACCTCCTCGGTGAGGGCGCGCATCAGGCCGGCCTCCTCGACCTGGCGCAGGAACGCGTCGGGGTACAGCAGCCCGCGGGTCGGGTGCTGCCAGCGCACCAGGGCCTCGACCCCGACGGTGATCCCCGTGGTCAGGTTCACCTTCGGCTGGTAGTGCAGCACCAGCTGCCCGGTGTCGAGGGCGGCGCGGAACTCCTCGGCGACGGAGCTGTGGTCCCCTCGCTCGTCCTGCCGCGGGTCGCCGTGCACGTACACCGGCCCGTCCTGCTTGGCCAGGTAGACCGCGGCGTCGGCCCGGCGGAGCAGGTCGGAGAAGTCCTCCCCGTGGTCGGGGTAGAGCGCGACGCCGACGCTCACATCGGTGTGGATCTTGAGCTCGTCGACGCGGAACGGCTCGAGCAGCTGGACCACCAGGTCGTGTGCGACCGCCTCGGCCTCGGCCCGGTCGGCGTGCCGCAGCAGCACCCCGAACTCGTCGCCGCCGAGGCGCGCGAGCAGGTCACCGCTGCGCAGCCGGCTCTCCAGGCGCCGGGCGACCTGGACCAGCAGCGCATCCCCGGCCTGGTGCCCGAGGGCATCGTTGACCTCCTTGAACCGGTCGAGGTCCAGCAGCAGGAGGGCCTGGCGGGTGTCGGTGTCGGCGAGCCGGGTCTCGGCCGCGCTGAGCATCGCGCGCCGGTTCGGCAGACCGGTCAGGTCGTCGCGGGTGGCCTGACGGTTGATCTGCCGGGCCATCGTCGCCATCCGAGCGGCGACCAGGCCCGTGAGCACCGTGGCGAGCGTCGCGACGACGATGACGTCCGGGCGCCGCGCGGCCGCGAGCTCCCAGGCGACCAGTGCAGGGACGGTCAGCATCGCGAGCACCAGCGACGCGACGTCCGGCCTGGAGATGAACCGTCCGGCTCGGAGCTGCGGTGTGGTGAGCAGGCGCATCGACGGGTGTAGTGCGACGAGTCCGACGATCACGAAGCCGGGCAGCCAGCGTGGGTCGAGGGCGACGAGCGTCGGCAGCGGTGGGTCCCCGGTCACGGCGGCGGCCGCCGCGGGCCAGATGATCGCCACCAGGTAGACCGACGCGATCGCGTGAAGGGCGGTGCCCTTGCCCCCGGCGGTCGTCCCGAGCCTGAGGAGCCCGCCGAAGATCAGCAGGTTGCCGAGGGCCCGGCCGAGGGTCCAGGCCAGGTCCGGCCCGGTGCCCGTCCCCCCGGCGATCGCAGGCTCGGCGACCAGCACCCACATCACCACCGCGACCGCCGTCGTCCGGATCGTGGTGTCCAGCAGGCCGGAGCGCGACGACCGGCCGCGCGTGCCGAGCACTGCGTTCAGGAGGCCGAGCAGCACCAGCGGGTACAGCCCGGCGCAGAGCAGCGTGCCGACCGCCCGCGCCGTCGCGCCAGGGCCGGCGAAGGCGAGGACGGCGTTGCCTGCCACCCACGATGCCATCCCGGACCCGATCAGGTACCACGTGGCCGGCCGTGGTGGTCGGTTGCGGCGCGTGCCGACCACGACCGCGACGATCGCACCCAGCGCGGTCGCGAGGTGCACCAGCACCTGGACCGGCCCGGCCGGCAGGGCGATGCTCAGGGCGGCCGCCAGGCATGCGACAGCCGCGACCGGCATCCATGCCCGACTGGTCCGCACCACGTAGCCCTGATCGGCCGGGTGCGGCCGTAGGTGAGGGGATGCGCCGGTCTCAGCCCACGGTCGAGCGCGAGACCGAGGGTGCGGCGGCCGCACCCAGGTAGAAGATCCCCGGGATCGTCTCGAACCCGTCGCTCGCGTTGCGCCGGAGGGTGGACCCGGAGATCGACATCGACCCCGTGCGGTCGTTGCTCACGAAGAACACCGCCCCGCCGCCCTCGCGGGCGTGGTTGTCCTCGATCGTCGAGCCGGTGATCGAGATGGTGAAGGTGTTGCCGTCGGCGTAGACCGCGCCGCCCGAGCCGCCGCCGGGCGTACCCGATCGGGCCGGGTTGGCGCCGTTGCCGATCGCCTCGTTGCCGGTCATGACGGTGTCGCGGATCTCCCAGCTCACGCCGATGCTGCTGATCGCGCCGCCGTTGGAGCACGAGCCGCCGGTGAAGCGCGAGCCGATCACCTGCACCGCAGTGCCGTGGTACTGGCTCAGCACGCGCAGCGCGGCGCCGCCGAGATCCGGGCCGGTCGGGTCGCAGGTGTTGTCGCGGAACGTGGTGTCGACCACGGTGAGGCGACCGCCACGGACCAGCACCGCGCCACCCCCGCCGCCCTCGGTGCGGTCGCCGGTGGAGTTGCCGTTCGCGAAGGTCAGGTGCTGCAGGGTCAGGTGCGGGCGGTCCTGGTCCTGGCAGTGGGACGTGGTCCACACCTGCGCCTGGTCACAGGTGTTCTGGTACAGGATGCGACGCTTGCCTGCGCCGCTGAGCGTGACCAGCCCGCCGCCGTCCAGCACGACGTCCGGGTGGTCGTTGCGGACCTTCGCGGTGGCCGCCATCGTGATCGTCACCGGGTCCGGGCCGCACCGGAACGTGATGACGCCGCCGGCTGCCACCGCGTCCACCACGGCCTGCGAGGTGCAGCTCGCCGGGGTGCCGTCGCCGATGACGTGGTCCGGGTGGGAGGTGTCTGCCGCCCCGGCCACGCTCGACGGCGGGGTCGACCCGGCGTTCGAGCCCGCCGCCGAGGTCGTCGGGCCGGACGGTGTCGCGGCGGCGGTCGGGGACGGCGTCGCGACGGGACGCGGCGAGGCGGTGAAGGGCGGCGGGGTCTGCTTGGGCACGAGCGTGTACGCCGCGCCGGCGGTCGGCGTGGCCGATGTCGGCGCGCCGTCGGCGCTCGATGCGCAGCCGCCCAGGGCGAGCAGCGCCGCGAGGGCGGCCGCGGCGAGCGGGCGGGAGGGCGCGATCGTCATGCCCGGATGGTAGGTGCGAGGTCACGGTTCGGTCACGGATTTGCCGACGTGCACGGTCCCCATTCGGTGTCGATCGTGCGTCGACCTGGCAGCACGCCCCCGTGGCAGGTCTCGGCGGGCGGCGGGCGCTACCCCGTCGATCGGTATGGTGAGCACCCCGAGCAGCCGGGTCTGGCTGTCGTTCGTGTCGCGGGAGATGCCGCTTGATGGTGCACCTGTGAGTTGGTCGGCAACGTGAGGCCCTGGGCCGTCAGGCCCGCTGTGCGGGACTTGCTCCGAACCCAACCAAAGGTGAACAGGCATGCGAAACCCGAAGAAGACCGTACTCATCTCCTGTCTCGGCATAGTCGCGAGTCTCAGCCTCGCCGCGTGCGGCGGCGGCAGCAGCAGCACCGACTCCTCCAGCGCCGCGGGCGCAGCGACCGGCGGCAACGAGCTCGACGGCGTCAGCATCACTGTCGGTTCGAAGAACTTCACCGAGAACATCCTGCTCGGCGAGATGTTCGTCCAGGCCCTCGAGCACCAGGGGGCCACCGTCAAGGACCAGACGAACCTCGGCGGCACGTCCGTCAACCGCCAGGCCCTGGAGAGCGGCGACATCGACGTCTACCCCGACTACAACGGCACCGGCTGGACGGTCCACCTCGGGCAGCAGGACCCGAGCAACGACCCGCAGACGCTCTTCGACGAGACCGCCAAGAAGGACCTCGCCGACAACGGCATCAAGTGGGTCGGGATGTCGAAGTTCAACGACACCTACGGCTTCGCGGCCAACGGCGACCTGGCCAAGGAGCAGTCGGGCGGCAGCTTCGACTTCCAGTCGATGGCCGACTACCTCAAGGCCAACCAGGACGCCACGCTGTGTCTCGAGAGCGAGTTCCCGGACCGTCCGGACGGGCTGATCCTGTTCGAGGACGCCACCGGGTACACCGTGCCGCAGAGCCAGATCAAGATCCTCGACACCGGTCTGATCTACACCGAGACGTCGAAGGGTGCCTGCCAGTTCGGTGAGGTCTTCACGACCGACGGTCGGATCAGCGCTCTCAACCTGAGCCTGGTCAGCGACCCGGGCGTGATGATCCTCTACAACGCCTCGTACACGATGAACGACAAGGTCTACGAGGAGCACGCGTCGACCTACGACGACATCGCGAACACGATCCTCGACTCGCTGGACAACGCCACCATGGCGAAGCTCAACGCCGAGGTCGACGTCGACGGCACCGACGCCACGAAGGTCGCCGCCGACTACCTCGCGTCGATCGGTCTCTGACCCTCGGCGTACGACGGAGCCCCCCGGCTGCGCGAGCGGTCCGGGGGGCTCCGTACATCAGGGGCCGGGGCCTCAGACGCCGCGGGGGCGCAGGTACCGCTCCGCGACGGCGCCGAGCCAGTCGAAGGTCAGTGCGACGATCGCGACCAGCACCGCCCCGACGATGAGCACGGAGTTCTGGTTGAGCTCGATCCCGGAGTAGATGGTCACGCCCAGCGCGCCGCCCCCGATGAGGAACGCGAGGGTGGCCATCCCGATGTTGAGGACCATCGCGACGCGGACGCCGGCGAGGATGACCGGCACGGCGAGCGGCAGCTCGATCCGGGTCAGCACCTGCAGACGGGTCATGCCCATCCCGCGGCCCGCCTCGATGACCGCGCGGTCGACGTTGTCGAGGCCGACCATCGTGTTGCGCAGCACGGGGAGCAGGGCGTACACCACGAAGGCCCAGACCGCGGCCCTGGCGTTCATCCCGAGGCCCGCGGCCACGAGCACCAGCAGCCCGTAGGCGGGCAGCGCCTGGCCGGAGTTCGCCACCGCCACGATGTAGGGGCCGACCCTGCGGAACGCCGGGCGCGTCAGCACGATGCCCAGCGGCACCGCGATGGCGATCACGATCACCGTCGCCCAGAACGAGATCTGGACGTGCTGCACCAGCTGGGGCCACAGCTTGGTGTCCCACCGGAGTGCGGACCCGGTCTGGCGGACGGCGTTCTCGAGGTCGAGGCCCTGGTAGTAGACGTACAGCAGGCCGATCAGCGCGGCGATGCCGACGGGAGCGAGCCACAGTCCCAGCGACAGCCGGCGCCACGTGGCGAGGAACCCCTCGGACGGCGGTGCCGCGGCCTGCGGCGCCTGATCGGTCGCGGACGGCCGCTCGAGCGTGCTCGTCGTCTGCTGCGTCATGCCGAGTCCTCGAGGTCCTCGTAGTGGCGCCGTGCCTCGACCTGGGCGCGCCGGATCGCCCTGCGCAGGTGGGTCATCTCGACGACGCCGGTCAGTGCGCCGCGCTTGTCGACGACGCAGCACATCCCCGCCGAGCTCTGCAGCATGTGCTCGAGGCTGTGGAAGAGGGTGTCGTCGGCGTCGAGCCGGACGCGGACCTCCTCACCCTCGTCGACGTAGGAGCCGGTCGACCGGGCGAGGTCGTCCTCCCGCATCCAGCGGACGGGGCGGTTCTCCTCGTCCAGGACCAGGAGCCAGTCGCGACCGCTGGCGCGCAGCGTCTCGAGGCCGGCCGCGGGTGTCTGACCGAGCCGGACGCTGGGGTATCCGCCGAGCCTGAGGTCGCCGACGCGCTCGAAGTTCAGGCCCTTGATCGTCGAACCCGCGCCGATGAAGTCGTCGACGAACTCGTCGACCGGGAAGGCGAGGATGCGCTCCGGGGTGTCGCACTGCATGATCCGGCTGCGCTCACCCAGGATGGCGATCCGGTCGCCCATCTTGATCGCCTCGTCGATGTCGTGCGTGACGAAGACGATCGTCTTCTTCAGCTCGGCCTGCAGGCGCAGGAACTCGTTCTGCAGGCGTTCGCGGGTGATCGGGTCGATGGCGCCGAAGGGCTCGTCCATCAGCATGATCTCCGGGTCGGCCCCGAGCGCCCGGGCGACCCCGACGCGCTGGGCCTGCCCGCCGGAGAGCTCCTTCGGGTAGCGGTCCCGGTACACCTCCGGGTCCAGGCCCGTGAGGTGGAGCAGCTCGTCGGCACGCTCGGCCATCCTGGCCTTGTCCCACTTGAGCATCCTGGGGACGGTGGTGATGTTCTGGGCGATCGTCTGGTGGGGGAACAGGCCGATCTGCTGGATGACGTAGCCGATCCGGCGACGCAGGTGGTCGGGGTCGACGGTCGTCACGTCCTCCTCGTCGAGGAAGAGGCGCCCGCCGGTCGGCTCGATCATCCGGTTGATCAGCCGCAGGGTCGTGGACTTGCCGCACCCGGAGGGTCCTACCA
The DNA here is from genome assembly GCA_020444245.1 of Actinomycetales bacterium. Taxonomy (GTDB): domain Bacteria; phylum Actinomycetota; class Actinomycetes; order Actinomycetales; family Cellulomonadaceae; genus Actinotalea. The sequence goes on along the minus strand of JAHLLI010000001.1, from coordinate 194,572 downwards.
GGACCAAGATCTCTCCCTCGTGGACCTCCAGGGAGAGGTCCTCGACGGCGGGTACCGACGAGCCGTGGTACCGCTTCTCTACGTGTTCGAGTCGGATCTTGGCTTCAGAGCTCATGATGCCTTTCGGGGGAGTCGGCCGGTCAGATGCGCAGGCCTCGGGATGTGGTCAGGCGTTGGACGAAGGACAGGACGATGTCGAGCACGAGTCCGAGGGTGACGGTGAAGACCGTCCCCGCCCAGACCGACTCGTAGCTGTTGGGCAGGCCGAGCCTGGTCAGCCCGCCCTGGATGAAGCTGCCGAGGCCGTCGCCCCCGACCAGGACGGCGATGGCCGCGAGCCCGACGGTGATGAGGGTCGAGATCCGGATGCCGGCCATGATGATCGGCCAGGCGAGCGGCAGGCGGATCCGCAGGAGCCGCTGGGTGTGGTTCATGCCCATGCCCTTGGCCGACTCGACCACCGCCGGACTGACGGCGTCCAGACCGGTGACGGTGTTGCGCAGGATGGGCAGGATCGCGTAGAGGAACAGGGCGATGGTCGCCGGCGGGTTGCCGATCCCGACCAGGGGGATGAACAGGGCGAACAGCGCCAGCGAGGGGATGGTCAGGAAGATCCCCGCGATGCTCAGCGACGCGGCCCGCGCCGCCGGGTGCCGCTCGACGAGGATGCCCAGGACGATCGAGAACACCGTCGCCGACACCACGACGACGGCCACGATCTTCGCGTGCTGGGCGAGCCCCGTCATGACCTCGGACCAGTGGTCCCCGACGTAGGCGAACCAGCTCGAGATCCCGTCCACGTCAAGCCCTTCCGCAGCCTCGCCCGGCGGCGGTGGTCCGCCATGGCACCCGAACGACCCTACACAAGGTGCGTCCGGTCGCCCCCGCGCGGCCCCGGATCCGGGGTCTCGGGGAGCGTGCCGGCGGCGCTCGCCGGCCTCCTCGGAGCCCCGGCGTGAGCGCCCTCAGGGGGTGGGGTCTACCTCGGTGACGAACGCGGGGGTCCGCGTGATCCGCAACGTGACCTCGGTGCCCAGCGCCTCGCTCAGCTGGTCGCGCAGCTCCGTCGCGTCGGGCATGTCCCGCGGCCCGGCCACTGCGACGTCGACCACCATGCGGGCGGTGCCGCGAGCGGCCTCCACGGTCACGCCCTGGAGCACCAGGTCGGTGTCCTCCGGCAGCCACTCGACCACCGTCTCCTGCGCGGTGCGCTGCCGCTCGCTCGCCACGAGCAGGCCCTCGGAGGTGAACACCAGCGGGACCGTCACGAACAGCGCGGCCGCCAGGAACGGCGCCAGCGTCTGCATGAGCCGCCGCACGCCGATCCCGCGCACCGTCGCCGGACCGACGAACCCGCCGAGCAGGAAGACCACCGCAGAGGACAGCACGATCGCGACGAAGTTGGTCGCGAACAGCAGGCCGGCCCCCGCTGCGTCGGCGAACCGCCCCGCGCCGAGGCTGATGCCCACCACGGACAGCGGCGGCACGAGCGCGACGGCGATCGCGACCCCGGCGATCGACTGGCTCACCCGGCGGTCGATGGTCGCGAACGCCCCGGCTGCGCCCGCCGCGACCGCGATGAGCATGTCGAGGAACGTCGGGCTCACCCGCGACGTGATCTGCGAGTTCGTCGTGAAGCTGCCCACCACCGGCAGCCAGGACGACAGCGCGAAGGCGATCACCACGGAGGCCGTGACACCGAGGGCGACCTGGAGCAGGGACCGGCCGCTGCGCCTGCGCCAGCCGTTCACCAGCGCGGCGGACAGCCCGAGGATCGGGGTCATCAGCGGCGCGACGAGCATGGCGCCGATCACCACCGCCGTGGAGTCCTGCAGCACCGCGAAGGTCGCGATCGCCACGCTCAGCACGAGCATCACCCACCACGCGACCTGCTTGGCGGTGCGCTCCGGCTGCTCGAAGTAGAGCGTGGCCGCGACCTCCTCGCGCCGCAGCGGCCCCAGGTCGGCCTCGGAGATCCAGGCCTGCAGGATCTCCGCGACGCTCAGCTCGTCGGCCACCGCACCCTCACCGGTCGCCGCGCTGGCCCGCCGGATGCCATGGACCAGGACGAGCGCCCCGACGACGACGGCGGCGAGCGCGCCGGTCGCGATGAGCCCCGACTTGAGCCCCGACGGCGAGACGATCGCGACCAGGCCGAGACCGATCGCCGTCGCACCACCGGTCACCGAGGCCCGGCGGTTGGTCCGCGAGAAGACCGCGGTGGCCAGCTGGACCAGGCCGCGCACCACGAGGTAGAGCCCGATCGTCAGGACGACCAGGAGCGGCCCGTAGTGGGGGGAGAGGAACAGCACGGTGGCGGTGGCGAGCGCGGCCAGCCCGCGCAGCGCGGCGCCGACGCGACGGCCGGTGCGGCGCGGCCCTCGACGTGCGAGCGCGTAGCCGAGGTCGATCGCGGCCGACGCCACGAGCGCGATCGCGATGAGCGGCCCGACCGCCGCCTCTCCGAGCACCGGGAACAGCAGCACCAGCAGGCCACCGACGACCCCGAGGGCGCCCTTGGTCGTGGCCGGGTTGGCCCAGGTGGCGAGGAAGTGACGCGCTCGGGCGAGCGCGCCGGTGGAGCCGGTGCCCGTCGTCTGCTCGGACATGGTCACCCCCGGTCGACGTGATCGTGCCACGAGCATGCCCGCTGGACACCGGGTAGGGCACCCGGTTGGCGAGGTCGAGCGGCCCGTGTCGCCGTGGCGATCCCGCAGCGCGCCGCGTCAGGCATGCTGGTGGCGTGGACGACGACGTGCTGGCCCGCGCCCGGGAGGGTTCGGGCGAGGCGTTCACCGCGCTGTACCGCGAGCTGGCCGGACCGGTCGCGGCGTATCTGCGCGCCAAGGGGATGGTCGACGTCGAGGACCTGACCAGCGAGGTGTTCATCGCCGTGTTCACCGGGATCGCCGGGTTCGAGGGGGACGAGCGGGCGTTCCGCTCGTGGGTGTTCACCATCGCGCACCGCCGGGTCGTGGACACCTGGCGGCGGGCCGGTCGGCGACCGACGGCCGAGCCGTACGAGCCGGTGGACGACACCCGCTCAGCCCCGAGTGCGGAGGCCGAGGCGCTCGCGCTGGTCGGCAACGAGCGGGCCATGGCGTTGCTCGACCTGCTGACCGACACCCAGCGCGAGGTCCTCGTGCTGCGGATCGTCGCGGACCTGAGCATCGAGGAGGTCGCCGCCGTGACCGGTCGGCCGCCGGGGGCCGTGAAGGCGCTCCAGCACCGGGCCCTGGCGACCCTGCGCAGGATCCTGGCGAAGGAGGGCGTATCCCTGTGAGCCCCTTCGACGATGACCTGAGTGTGACCGACGCCCGCGACGAGGGTGTCATCGCCGGACGGGCGGTGGCATCGCAGGACGCTGCGCTGGCCCAGGTCGCTGCCGAGCTGCGCGCCGCGGCCCGCGCGGACGTCCCGGAGCCGAGCGCGGAGCTCGCTGCGCTGCTCGCCCATGGGACCGCCGGTGCGACGGTGGCGCTCGAGGCGCCGGACCGCGCGGTCGAGGCCGCGCTCGCGGAGGTCGTGCCCTTGAGGCGTCGCCGCCGGGTGCTGCGCTACGTCGTGGGCGGGTCGGTGGCCGCCGCGCTCGCCCTCGGTGGGACGGCCGCGGCCGCCGCCGTGCGTGACGGCGTACCGGTCTCCGAGCTGCCGGGTGCGATCGGTGAGCGGATCGCCGGCGCCGTCTCGGACGCGCTGGAGTCGGTCGGCGTGCGGCACGGGGACGTGCCGACCCGGCAGGCCGACGACCCGCAGGGCCCCGGTGCGGGCACCACGGACCAGGCTCCCGGCCGGCAGGGCGAGGGTCCCGGCGCGTCCGACGAGGCTCCCGGCCAGCAGCAGGGCGGCGACGGTCCTGGCGTCTCCGACCAGGCGCCGGGTCACCAGTCCGGCGGCGAGGGCCCGGGCGTGTCCGACCAGGCTCCCGGCCACCAGGACGAGGGTCCTGGCGCGTCCGACCAGGCGCCGGGTCGCGACGGCAGCGGCGCAGGTTCGTCGGATCAGGCTCCCGGCCACCAGGACGGGGCCCCGGACTCCTCCGACCAGCCTCCCGGCGATGGCGGCAGCCAGCGCTCCGACGGCCAGGGCACCGACGCGGGTACGGCCCAGTCGGCCGGCGCCTCGAGCGCCGCGCGCGGCTGACCTCGGCGTCACCCACGGCTGAGTTCGGCAGCAAGGTGTGATGGATGGGTCAGACTCGCTGCTGTCGCTCGGCCGGCGGTTCTGCCTGCGGGAGCAGCAAGACGATCGCCCAGCTGGGCGGTGCCCGGCCGTGCGGAGAGGCGCTGACTCGAACATCGGGCACGAGTTCGAACGTCCGCCTGTTCGAGGACGCGCCACATGTTCGAATCCGCCGCGGCGGCATCCGGAACTCGGCATGCGGCCGCGTGGTGGCGGCGGCTGCTGGGCGCACCTCGATCGCGATGGGGGCCGCCCAGGGCTTGATTCAGCGATCACACCTTGCTGCCGAACTCACCCACGGGTGACCTCATCGTCGCGCGCTGCTGACCGCGCCCCACGACGGGTCGCCGAGCGTCTCGAACGGTCGGCCATCGCGCAGTTTCGACGAGATCTCGGCCTGGCCGTATCCCGGCGCCCACCGCCGTCGATGACCAGGGCAGGAGCGGCGCTCGCCGCTCGAATGCCAGCGGGCCACCGGGCCCGGCCGAAGGAGGACACATGAGCACCACTGCACTCGCCGCCGTTCTCGCGAAGTTCGCCGGTCTCAATGTCGCGGCCAAGGCCGCCGTGGGGATGGCCGTCGCCGCCGGCGCGGTCGGCGCCGCTGCCGGGGTCCCGGCCGTGGTCGCCGAGATCAACGGCCCGAGCAGCGAGCAGGTCGCCGTGTCGACCGACTCCACCGAGGCGCCGACGACCGACCCGACCACGGACCCGACGCAGGACCCCACCGCGGACCCGACGTCGGAGCCCACCGAGGACCCGACCGCCGAGCCGACGGACCAGCCGACCGGCTGGCAGGACTTCGACACCTTCGGCCAGTGGGTTCGGACCCAGGCGCGTGAGGGCGGCGTGGACGGTCAGGCGATCGCCGCCGCAGCCCACGAGCGCAACCAGGTGCGCGCCGAGAACCGCGTCAAGGACGGCACCTGCGACGCCACGACCACCGACTGCACCGGCGACCAGGACCAGGAGCAGGCGCGAGACCAGGATCGGGACCAGGACCAGGACGGTACGTGCGACGCCGCGTCCACCGACTGCACCGGTGACCAGGACCGCGACCAGGTCAAGGACCAGACCAAGGACCAGACCGGCACCAGCAACCCGGGCCGTTCTGGTGACGCACCGGGCCGAGGGAACTGACCTACCCCTGGGGTAGTTCCTGAAGCCTGATCCCCATACCGGGGACACGACGCGGCCGTCCGTGGGGGACGGCCGCGTCGTGCTGTCTGCAGGCGGTGCCTGCTCAGCCGGCGGCGGCCTCGCGTCGCGCGCGGGCGGCGAGCCCGTCGAGGATCAGGTCGAGACCGACGTCGAAGCTGTCGCCGAACCGGTAGCCGGGGCGCAGCACGTGCTCGGCGGTGAAGGCTGAGAAGTGCGGATAGCGCTCCCGCGGGAGCGCCGCGACGATCTGGTCGGCCAGCTCGCCGATCTGCGCCTCGCCGCCGAACGGCAGGGCGGCCTCCTGGAGCGCGAAGCCGTAGACGAAGGCGTCCAGCGTCGCGTAGGCGTGCGCGGTGGTCGGCCAGGACAGCCCCCCGCCGCGCAGGCAGGCCAGCACCGCGTCGTGGTGGCCGAGCGAGGCCGGCCCCGGTGAGGTGCGGGACTCCATCAGCGGCGGCGCCCACGGGTGGCGGCTCAGGACCTCGCGTGCCGAGCGGCAGCGCAGCCGCATCGCGTCGGTCCAGGGCAGGTCGAGCGGCGGGTCGGCGATCTCGGCGAAGACCAGGTCGACGATGCCGTCGAGGATCTCGTCCTTGCCGGGCACGTGGTAGTAGATCGACATCGGCTTGGTGTCGAGCGCGGTCGCGAGGCGCCGCATCGTGAACGCCTCGACGCCGATCTCGTCGGCCAGCGCCAGCGCACCGGCCAGCACGCGCTCGCGGGTGAGCACGGGGCGGGGGTCGGCCATCGGTCCTCCTCGGACCCGGCTCAGCGGAACGCGGAGCTGCGGGGGGTCTTGACGCTTCGTACTAAGTACGGCTACCGTCGCAGCATAACACTCGTACTTAGTACGAACCGCCTCATCCTCACCCAGGAGCGATCATGACCACCGAGAGCCTCACCCGGACGCCGACCCCAGCATCGGACGCGCCCCCCGCGGCCCCCACCACGTCACCCCGCCGCGCCGCCCGGATCGCCGGCATCGCCTACCTGCTGATCTTCGGCCTCGCGATCGCGGCGAACTTCGGGGTCCGGGGCGGCCTCGTGGTCAACGGTGACGCCGCGGCCACCACCGCCAACATCGCTGAGAACCTCGGCCTCTTCCGGCTCGGCACCATCGCGTTCCTCGCGGTCTTCATCCTCGACGTGGTGGTCGCGTGGGCGTTGCACGTGGTGTTCCGCGGGGCGCACCACGACCTCTCCCTGCTGACCGCGTGGTCCAGGCTGACGTACACGGTGCTGCTCGGTGTGGCGCTGGTGTTCTTCGTGCAGGTGCCGGCCATGCTCGCCACCCCGGACTACGCGGCCGCGGTGGGCGCCGAGGCCACCGCCGCCCAGGTGCTGCTCGCGGTGCAGTCCTTCGACGCCGCGTGGCTGATCGGCCTGGCCGTGTTCGGCGTGCACCTGGTGCTGCTCGGCGCCCTGGTGCTGCGCTCCGGCCTCGCGCCGCGCGCCGTGGCCGTCCTGCTGATGGTGGCGGGCGTCGCCTACGTGCTCGACACCGTCGCCCACGTGGCGCTGCCGGACTACGGCGCGGTCGCCGGCGTCATGCTCGCCGTGGTCGCGGTGCCCTCGATGATCGGCGAGGGCTGGCTCGGCCTCTGGCTGCTGGCGACCCGCCGGATCGGTCGCTGAGCAGACCCGACCTCGAGCGTCCCGGCCCGCGTCGCCCTGCGGGCCGGGACGCTCGGCGTCCGGTGGGGCCCGTGGTGCGGTGGCGGCTCAGGTGAGCGTCACGCTGGTCGCGCCGGAGGTGATCTCCTCGACGACGGAGGCGGCCCCGACGATGCTCGCCCCGTCGAGGAGATCCTCGTCGGTGATGCCGCGCGGGCCGGTGCACGCGCTGCAGAGCCAGATCGAGCCGCCGCCGTCCAGCAGCGCGTCGACCAGCTCGGCCACAGGCGTCATGCCGGGTGCCACGACGCCCGCGGCGCCACCACGGGTCCCCAGGTGCACCGCGTCGGCCGTGCACACCACGGTGACCGTGTGCCCGGAGACCACCGCGGCGCAGGCGGCGTTGAACGGCACGGTGGCGCGCTCGGGGTCGTCAGCGCCGTGGCTGGTCATGAACAGCAGGCGTGCCATGGTGCCTCCCGGTCCGGGGCGGTCGTCGCTCGAGCAGGGTCGCGCGCCAGTCTGGGGCCACCCGCCGGACCGCGCACGCCGTCAGGCGGCGGGCGGTCCGGCCGCGACCCGCGCGAGCAGCTCCTCGTGGCTGCCGCGCAGGCCGAACAGGGACTCGAACCACCAGGTCGCGCCGGCCGCCGCGTAGCGGCGCACCAGATCCGCGTCGTCCACGTCGCCGGGCACGGTGGTGCCGTTGACCGCCACGTCGCTGCCGGCCGCCGCGCCGTGCTCGGCGAGCGTGGCGACGGCCTCGGCCACCCGGTCCGGTCCCACGTGCACCCGCCGCTGCTCGTCGATGCAGCCGACGAACCAGCCCTCCCAGCGAGCGGCGCGCTGCAGGGCGGGACGGCTCAGGCCGCCGATCCAGATCGGTGGCCGGCCGCCGGCAGGCGCCGGGCACACCTGCACCCCGACTGCGCGGTAGTGCGGCCCGTCGTGGTCGACCGTGGCGCCCTCGCACCAGCGTGCGATCAGCGGGAGCGCCTCGTCGGTCATCGCCGCGCGGGTCGCCGGAGGGTTGCCGTCCCCGACCGGGTCGAGGTCCCCCGGGACGCCGAGGCCCGCCCCGAAGGTGACACGCCCGCCGCTCAGCGCGTCGAGCGCGTGCAGGCTGCGGGCGAGCAGGTGCGGGCGGTAGCGAGGCACCGGGCTCACCCCTGTGACCAGCCGGATCCGGGACGTGCGGCTCGCGACCGCGGCGAGCGTCACCCACGGGTCGCCGACGCCGCCCCAGAAGTGTGCGTGGTCCCACAGTGAGATCGCCTCCCAGCCGGCGTCCTCCGCCGCCTCGGCGAGCTCCACCACGGGCCCGGGCTCTGCGTACTCGCCGAGCGGGACCACCTCGATGCCGAATCGCACGTCGTCCTCCCCTGGCGCCGGATACCTGTCCAGAGGCTAGGTCCGGGCACCGACACGGCCCGCGGCGGCTCAGGCCGGGTCGCGGTACCGCCGGGCCGCGGCCAGGGCGGCGGCGAGCTCCTCGCGGGTGACCCGACGGGCCGGGGACGAGAACCAGGCCGTCGGGTCCGTCGCGTAGATCGACCCGTACGCCGCCGTGTCGCGCTGGAAACGCCAGCCCTCGGCGAGCGGGCCGACGTCGAGCGCGTCGTAGCCGATCGCGTCCAGCAGCGCGGTCGTGGTGGCCTTCGCCTCGGCGTCGTCACCGGCGATCGGCAGCGTGGTGCGGTCCGGGCTGCCCGACGGCCGGGCGAGCGCGGCGAGGTGGACGAAGGCGATGTTGTTGAACACCTTGACCACCCGGCTGCCGGGCAGGTGCGCCGCGAGCAGCTCGGAGGTCGTGGTCGACTCGTCCTCCAGCTCGGCGATCACGCCGTCGCGCTGCGGGTAGTAGTTCATGGTGTCCAGGACGACCTTGCCGTCCAGCTCGGCCACCGGCACGTCGCGGTAGGCGCGCAGCGGGATCGTCACGACGGCGACGTCGCCCGCTGCCGCAGCGGTCCGGGCGTCCGCGGCCCGGGCGTGCGGCCCGAGCTCGGCGACCAGGTCGGCGAGCGTCGCCGGCCCGCGGCTGTTGCTCATCACGACGTCGTGGCCGGCGTCGACCGCCAACCGGGCGACCGTGGTGCCGATGTGTCCGCTGCCGAGGAGTCCCCACGTGGTCATGCCTGGTGGAAGCGTCCGCGGCTGGCCGACATTCCCACGCCCCGCCACACGAGAGGCATCGTCCCGCGACCTTGGTCCCAGACGGGCGTGTGGGGGCCCGCCGACGGCGCGTCGAGCGGGAGATGTCCGGGTCGCGGCCCCTCAGATCGCCGAGGGCGCCGCCGATCTCGCGGTCGACGTCCCGACCTCCGAGGGAGAGCGCTGTGCGCCGCTTCACGATCCGATCCGTCCAAGGTCAGCTCATGGTCCTCGTCGCCGCGGGCCTGGTGGGCCTCGTGGTCCTCACGCTGCTGTCCGCGCAGCAGGTGCGCTCGACGATGCTCACCGAACGCAAGGCGACCCTGCGGTCCGTGGTGCAGGAGGCGACCACGATCGCCGCCGCGTACGACGCCAAGGTCGCGGCGGGCGAGATGACCACCGAGCAGGCCCAGGAGGCCGCACTCGTCGCCCTGAACGCCCAGCGCTTCGACCCGAACGGCTACCTGTTCGGCTACACCACCGACGGCACGTGCTTCCTGCTGCCCACCAAGACCGACCGGGTCGGGCAGAACTTCATGGGCGAGGTCGACGCGAACGGCACCCCGTTCATCAAGAACATCGTCGACGCCGGGCTCCAGACGGACGGCGGGTACACCGAGTACTGGTTCCCCAAGCCCGACCAGGACGCCGCGTCCCCGAAGCTGGCCTACTCGCTGGCCTACGCACCGTGGGACTGGGTGATCGGCACCGGCGCCTACGTCGACGACATCCAGGTCGCCGCCAACGCCCAGCTCGTGCGCCAGCTGCTGTTCCAGGTCCTGCCGATCGTGCTCGGCCTGCTCGCCGTCGGGACCTTCATCTCGCGGCGCGTGGAGCGGTCGATCAAGACCGTGACGAGGACGCTCGAGAACGGAGACCTGACCACCCGGCTGCCCGAGGGCAACGGCAGGACCGAGCTCGACCAGCTCGCCATGGCGCTGAACCGCACGCTGAACAACGTCGACAACGCCGTCCGCGAGGTGATCGTGGTCAGCGAGGAGCTCGACGAGGGCGCCCGTGCACTGGACGACGCGAGCCGTTCGATCGCCTCGATCGCCCAGGACGCCGCCGAGCGTGCGCGGCAGGGCACGGAGGCTGCCGCCGACCTCACCGAGAGCTTCGGCACGCTGGTGGAGTCCTCGAACCAGATGGGCATCGCGGTGCGCGAGATCGCCAGCAACGCGAGCGAGGCCACCCGCGTCGCCTCCGAGGCCGTGACCGTCGCAGGCGACGCCAACGAGACCATCCGGCGGCTGGGCTCGTCGTCGACCGAGATCGGGGACGTCGTGCGGGTGATCAACACGATCGCCGAGCAGACCAAGCTGCTGGCACTGAACGCGACGATCGAGTCGGCACGCGCCGGCGAGGGCGGCAAGGGCTTCGCCGTGGTCGCCACCGAGGTCAAGGACCTGGCCCAGGGCACCACGGAGGCTTCCGACGACATCGTCCGCCGGGTCGCGGCGCTGGTGGGCGACACCGAGCGGGCGGTGGGCTCCGTCGAGTCGATCGCGCAGATCATCACGAGCATCAACGAGTTCCAGACCTCGATCGCCGGTGCGATCGAGGAGCAGACCGCCACCACGAGCGAGATCGACTCCGTGGTGGGCCGGGCGGCGGCCGACGGCCGAACCGTCACCGAGCTGATGCGCGAGGTGTCCGAGCACGCCGCGCGGACCGAGGACGGGCTCGAGCCGGTGCGGGCCTACGCCCAGCGCCTGATCGGCGCCTCCGAGCACCTCAAGGAGACCGTTGCGGTGTTCCGGGGGAGCGCGGCGGACTGACCGCGACCGCGCAGCCCGCGAGGAGCGCACCCCCGGCCGCGGGGCCCGCCCACCGCCGTCCGCGTATGCGGCGATCGTAGGAGGCGCGGGACCTTGGGCTCACGCACGCGTCGCCTCCGCAGCGGTACGCCGGAGGTACGCAGGCCCGTGCAACCCGACTCGCGAAGGAGCGGTCATGGACATCACGGTGCGCGAGATCGCAGAGCAACCCATGGTCGGCATGCACGCGGTGGTCGCCGTCGCGGAGATGCCGGAGTTCTTCGGACGGGCCTACGGCGCGGTGGTCGCCGAGCTCGAACGCCAGGGCGTCGCGCCGGTCGGCCCGCCGGTCGCGCTGTACGACGCGAACGTCGCCTCGACGGCCGACGTGACCGCGGGCTTCCGCACCCCGGGCCCGGTGACCCCCGGCGAGGGGTCGGGCCTGGTCTCGGTCGTGCTGCCCGGGGGCCGCGTCGTCGAGCTGGTCCACGAGGGCTCGTACGAGGCGATGGGGTCCACGTACGACGCCCTCGAGGCGTGGTGCGTCGCGAACGGCGTCGAGCGGGGTCCGGTGATGTGGGAGGAGTACCTGGCCGGGCCCCCGGCGGTCGCCGACCCGGCCGGGTGGCGCACCCGCATCGTGTGGTCGATCGGTGCTGCCCTGCCGCCGGGCACTGGCACAGTGGGGGCGTGAACCCGCGCGCTCTGGTCCAGCCCGAAGCCCTGCTCGCCGAGCTGGGTGGCCCGGAGCCCCCGCTCGTGGTCGACGTGCGCTGGTCGCTCGCCGGCGCGGACCGGGCGGGGTACCTGGCGGGCCACCTGCCCGGCGCGGTGTTCTGCGACCTCGACGCGGACCTGGCCGCCCCGCCCGGTGACGGGGGCCGGCACCCGCTGCCCTCGGTCGACCGGCTCGCCACGATGATGCGCCGGCTCGGCATCGGCCCCAGTCGCGACGTGGTGGTGCTCGACGGCGGGGCCGGCGGGGCGGCGGCGCGCGCGTGGTGGTGCCTGCGCTGGGTCGGGCACGAGCGGGTGCGGGTGCTGGACGGCGGGCTGGCGGCGTGGGTCGCGGTCGGAGGCCCGCTCGAGTCGGGCGAGGTCACGCCGGTGCCTGCCCACGACGTGGTCGTGCGGCCCGGTTCGATGCGCACGGTGGAGGCCGCGGACGTGCTCGCCGGGACGGCCGGCACCCTGCTCGACGCCAGGGCGCCCGAGCGGTTCCGCGGCGACGTCGAGCCGATCGACCCCGTCGCGGGTCACATCCCGGGGGCGGTCGACGTTCCGACCGCAGCGCTCCAGGGCGCCGACGGCCGGTACCTGGCACCGGACGAGGCGCGCGCCGTGCTGCTCGCGGGCGTCGCGGGCGCGGCGGGGGGCGCGCGGGTGGCCCCGGCGCTGGCGGCGTACTGCGGCTCGGGCGTCACGGCCGCACAGCTGGTCCTCGTCGGGCACGACGTCGGCGTGGACGTCGCGCTGTACCCAGGCTCGTGGTCGCACTGGATCCAGGACCCGGGGCACCCGATCGCCACCGGCGACTGAGCGAGGGCCGGCCCGCGGCTACCCCGGCCCAATTCCGTGGCCGCCCGCCCCGGGTCGCAGCCATCCTGGCCCGATGACGATCACCCTGCGGCGCGAGGAGCCGTCCGACCACCGCCGTGTCGAGGTCCTCACCCGTGAGGCCTTCTGGGGGATGAGCGGCCCCAGGTGCGACGAGCACCTGCTGGTCCACCGGCTGCGCACCGCGGACTGCTTCGTGCCGGAGCTGGACGTCGTGGCCGAGCTCGGCGGGGTCGTGGTGGGCCACGTGGTCTACTCGCGGGCCCGGGTGGTGGGGCCGGGCGGCGAGCACCCGGTGCTCACCTTCGGGCCCCTGACGGTGCACCCGGCGCACCAGAGCGACGGGATCGGCGGGGCGCTGATGAAGCACACGCTCGCCGAGGCCGGGCGGCTGGGTCATCGCGCGGTCGTGGTGTACGGCCATCCCGACTACTACCCGCGGTTCGGCTTCCGGCCGGGCGCGGAGTTCGGCATCACCGCTCCAGGGGGGCGGACGTTCGACGCGTTGATGGCGCTCGCTCTGGTCCCCGGCGGGCTGGACGGTGTGCGGGGCGAGTTCCACGAGGACCCCGTGTTCCAGCTCGATCCCGACGACGTCGCCGCGTTCGACGCGACGTTCCCGGCCAAGGAGCCGGCGGTGCCCACACCGCTGGACGCGCTCGACGGACCGGCGCCCGCCGTGTTCGACGCGCTGCGCTCGCACGGCGTCTCGGCCTTGGAGCAGGTGTACCGGTTCAGCTCGGCCGAGGTCGAGGGATGGGACGGCGTCGGACCGTCGGGTGCCGACGAGCTCCGCCACGCGTTGCGTGAGCGCGGCATCCGCTGGGGTGCCCCGGGCCGCCCGCACCCCACGGCTGAGGACGTCACGCCGTCCAGGTAGCGCCGGGCTCCGGCCGTCGGAGTCGAGGAGCCCGCTGTGCGGTCTCAGCTGGGGCGGCTCAGACGGTCGAGGAACGCGAGCAGCAGGGCCTCACGCAGCCGCGGGGGTGCGACGTCGAGCAGGGCGTTGACCGGGGCCATCCGCTCCGGGAGCGCCAGGTCGCCGTCGGCGCCGGCGAGGCCGGCCAGCTGGAGCAGGCCGTCGAACGCCGCGTCGTCGAGGGTGGCCGGGTCCAGCGCCGCCGCCATGGCGGCGAGCTGCGGCGCGACCGTGACTGGTCCGGCGGCCATGGCCGCCTCCACGGCCTCGCGCAGCGCCGTCGTGAACTCGGGGACGCTGGGCGCCGTCGCCGCGCTGAGCGTGACGTGCAGGGTCGGTGGCATCGACCGGTACGCCATCTGCGGCTGGACGAACCAGCCGCGCGCGAGCATCTCGTCGGCGAGCGTGAACACGTCGCACGTGCCGTCGGTCGCCAGGGTCAGCAGGGTCGCGTCCGGTGCGGCCACCACCGACAGTGCGGGGATCTCGGCGACCGCGTCGGCGAGTGCGAGCGTGGCCTCACGCGCCTGGGCGACCAGCCGGCGGTACCCGTCGTCGCCGATGTGGTGCACCACCGCCCAGGCCGCCGCGAGCGGGCCGCCGGACTTGGTGGACTGCACGGTCGAGTTGAGCATCGTGTACCCGGGCCAGTTGGCCGAGGCGAAGTACTGCGGCCGGCGCAGGGCCGAGGTGCGGTGCAGCAGCAGCGAGACGCCCTTGGGCGTGTAGGCGTACTTGTGCAGGTCGACGCTGATGCTCGTGACGCCCTCGACGGCGAACGTCCACGGCGGTGCGTCGTCGAGGTAGGGCAGCACCCAGCCGCCCACGCACGCGTCGACGTGGCAGCGCACGCCGCGCGCCGCCGCCGCGGCGGCGATCTGCGGCACGGGGTCCACCACACCGTGCGCGTACGACGGGGCCGAGGCCACCACCAGCACCGTGGTGTCGTCGATCGCGGCCGCCATCGCGTCCGGGTCGGCGCGGTAGGTGACGGGGTCGACGTCGACCAGCACGGGCCGCACCTCGAAGTAGTGCGCGGCCTTGTGGAACGCCGCGTGCGCGGTGGTCGGGAGCACCATGGTCGGCGCGTCGATGTCGGGGCGGGACTCGCGCGCGGCCAGCACGGTGAGCAGCAGGGACTCGGTGCCGCCGGAGGTCGCCGAGCCCACGAAGCCCTCCGGCGCGTCGAGCAGCCGGCCCGCCCAGCCCACCAGGTCGTTCTCCATGCGCAGCAACGACGGGAACGCCGTGGGGTCCAGGCCGTTTGAGGCCGCGAACATCGCGAGCGCCTCCAGGCCGACCGCGTCGGCGTCCGCGAGTCCCGAGTCGTAGACGTAGGCCAGCGTGCGGCCGCCGTGCGCCGGCAGGTCGTGGGCCCGGAGCGCCTCGAGCGTGCCGAGGATCCGCTCACGCGACCAGCCCGCGCCGTCCGCCGTCGTGCCGCTGCTCATGCCGCCACCTCTCGTGCTCGTCGAACCTCTGCCTCGTCCAGGCCGTAGCGCGTGACGAAGACCAGCGACAGCGCCACCAGCACCGCCGGGACCACCGTGAAGCCCCACCCGATCGCGGTCAGCGCCGAGTCGGGCTGCGTCGCCGATCCCGTGGTGGACGAGACGTACCCGCCGAGCGCCAGGACTGCGGCGTACACGAACGGCCCGAACGCCAGCCCGAGCGTCTCCCCGGCGGTCCACACCCCGGTGTAGACGCCGACCCGGTTGGACCCGGTGCGCATCGCGTCGACCGCCGCCGCGTCGGCCATCATCGACAGCGGGAACATCTGGCAGCCGGCGTAGCCGATACCGATCACCGCCACGGTGACCGGCACCAGCGTGGTCGCCAGGCTCAGGGTGGCGAGCGTGGCGAGTGCCCCGCCGCCCAGCAGCAGCGACGCCATCAGGAAGCCGACGCGCTTGTCGCGGGCCTCGGCGTACCGCTGCCACAGCGGCGTGACCAGCAGCGCAGGCCCTACGAAGCACACGAACAGCACCGTCGACATCCCCGAGCTGCCCAGCAGCTCCCGCGCGACGTAGTCGACCCCGGCGAGCATCGCTCCCGTGGCCAGCGCCTGGAGGACGAACGCGGCCAGCAGGATCCGGAAGTCGCGGGCCCGCGCGACGATCCGGAGCTGCTCGCGCAGGCTCGTGCCCGCGGTGCCGTAGGTGTCCAGCGGCACGTGCCGCGTGCCCCGCCAGGCGCCGACCGTGCCCGCCACGATGAGCAGGCCGACGAAGACCCCGACCCCGCGGTACCCCCACTCGGGGCCGAGCTGGTTGCGGACCATCGGCGACAGCCCGCCGCTGACCAGGATCGCCAGCGCGAGGATCGTCACCCGCCAGGTCATCAGGCGGGTGCGCTCGGAGTAGCTGTCCGTCATCTCGGCGGGCATCGCGAGGTAGGGCACCTGGAAGAACGCGTACGCCGAGGCGCACACGAGGAACAGCACGACCACCCAGCCGGCGGCCAGCCCCTGCGGCGTGACCGGTCCCCAGAACAGCAGCACGAACCCGACGGCGAGCGTGAGCCCGGCGCGCAGCAGGAAGGGGCGACGGCGGCCCGCCGGGTTGGTGGAGCGGTCGGAGATCTGCCCGGCGACCGGGTTGAGCAGCACGTCCCAGGCCTTGGGCAGGAACACGATGACGCCGGCGAGCCCCGCGGCGACGCCGAGCCGGTCCGTCAGGTAGGGCAGCAGGAGCAGCCCGGGCACCGTCCCGAACGACCCGGTCGCCACCGACCCCAGTCCGTACCCCCGCCGCACCGCGGGGGCGAGCGTGCCCGCCATGGGCCAGGACCCTAGCGGGGTCGCGTGCCGGACGCCCGCGCGCTGCCCGAGCGTGCCTCAGCGCCGGACGGCCCGCGCCTTCGCCTTGGCGATCCGCCGGGCGATCCGGACGGCCTTGACGACCCGGGCGGCGCGGTCGTCTCGGGCCCGGGTGAGCCGGCCGATCGCGCCGAGCACCCCGACGGCGGTCAGGCCGGCGACCAGGAGCACGCGGACCGGGTCGACGGCCGGCACCCAGCGCACGTGGCCGCCCTGGATGACGTACACCCCCACGGGCTTGACCCGGACCCCGAAGCCGCCGCCGTCGCCGCCGTCGCCGTTGGCGGACTGACCGCTGCCCCCGCCGGACCCGCCCAGGGTCTTGGCGACCGGGATCACGGTCACGTCGCCACGTTCGATCGGCTCGCCGTAGACCTTGCGCACCGTGAGCGCGTCACGCGTGCCCTGCATCATCTCGTCGACGTTCACGTCGTCCCCTTCCCGTCGCGGCGGTCGGCCGCCGCCGTTCGTCCAGTCTTGTCGACGCGCGACCCGGGGGCGAGGGCCCTGCCGGGCGTGACGTGCGGCGGTTGGCAGGTTCGGGGCGGCTCGCGGTGGGCTCGCGGTGGGCTCGCAAGAATCCACCCGCAGAACCCCTCACGGCACGCGGACCCCGGTGGTAGGACGGGGACTGCCCGCGACCGGCGGCCCCCGCCGGGGGCCACCGCGGGCGGACCAAGGAGACGACGTGGCGGACGCTGCCGCTCGGAACGACTTCATCCCGCTCGCGCTCCCGCTCCTCGGGGACGAGGAGGCGGAGGCCGCGAGCCGCACGATCCGCAGCGGCTGGGTGATGCAGGGGCCGCAGGTCGCGGCGTTCGAGGAGGAGTTCGCCGCGTTCGTGGGCGCCGGCTACGCGCGTGCGGTGTCGAGCTGCACGACGGCGCTGCACCTGGGGCTGGTCGCCGTCGGCGTCGTCCCCGGCGACGAGGTCATCACGGTGAGCCACAGCTTCGTGGCGACGGCGAACAGCGTCCGGTACTGCGGTGCGACGCCGGTGTTCGTGGACATCGAGCCCGGCACCTACAACATCGATCCGACCCTCGTCGAGCGCGCGATCACGCCGAGGACCCGCGCCATCCTCGTCGTGCACCAGATGGGCATGCCGTGCGACATGGCGGCGATCGTGCCGCTCGCCCGGGCCAGGGGGCTCGCGGTCGTCGAGGACTGCGCGTGCGCCGTCGGCAGCGAGATCCTGTGGGACGGCCGGTGGGAGAGGATCGGCCGGCCGCACGGCGACGTCGCCTGCTTCTCGTTCCACCCGCGGAAGGTCATCACCACCGGGGACGGCGGGATGATCACCACCGACCGCGAGGACTGGGCCGAGCTGTTCCGGCTGCTCCGGCTGCACGGCATGAGCCAGTCCACCGCCCAGCGGCACGGCTCGCCGACGGTGACGTTCGAGTCCTACGAGCTGTTCGGCTTCAACTACCGGATGACCGACATCCAGGCGGCCATCGGCCGCGAGCAGCTCAAGCGGCTGCCGGGGATCGTCGAACGGCGGCGGGAGATCGCGGACCGCTACCGGACCTTGCTCGCGGACATCCCCGGGCTGGGCCTGCCCGTGGAGCCGGACTGGGCCCGCAGCAACTGGCAGAGCTACTGCGTGCGGCTGCCCGACGGCTGCGACCAGCGCCAGGTCATGCAGGAGCTGCTGGACCAGGGGATCGCGACCCGGCGGGGGATCATGAACTCCCACCGCGAGCCGGTGTACCGGTCGCAGCCGTGGTCCTGCGGCGCGGGCCCGGACGGCTGCGACTGCGCACCCGGTGCCTGCACCCGGCTCGTCGAGAGCGAGCAGGCCCAGGACCGCACGATCGTGCTCCCGATCTTCCCGCAGATGACCGACGAGCAGCAGGACCGCGTGGTCGACGCCCTCAGGGCGAGCTGCCGCTGCGGTTCGTGACCCTGCGCACCCCGGCGGGGCCCGGGCGGGGCGCGCGCCGTACGACCGATCCGAGGAGGAGCCCGGTGCACGACGAGAAGCGGAAGATCATGATCACCGGCGGGGCCGGGTTCATCGGCTCCCACCTGGCGCACCTCGCCGTGGCGCGCGGTTTCACGGTGGAGGTGGTCGACAACCTCGTCAACGGCAACGCCGACTACCTCGCCGACCTGCCGCCCGACGCGTGCCGGCTCTCGGTGGTCGACGTCCGCGACACCGATGCGATGCGCGATCTGATGGCCGGCTGCGACGTGGTCTACCACCTCGCGTGCCTGGGTGTCCGGCACTCGATCCACTCGCCGCGGGAGAGCCACGACGTCAACGCCACCGGCACCATGAGCGTGCTCGAGGCGGCGCGTGCGGTCGGTATCGGGCAGCTCGTGTTCACCTCCAGCGCCGAGGTCTACGGCTCGGCGTGCTCGGGTCCGGTGGTCGAGCAGGGTGAGCTCGCGCCCACCAACGCCTACGGGGCCGCGAAGCTGGGCGCCGAGGGCTACGCCCGCGCCTTCCACGTCTGCTACGACCTGCCGACCGTGGTGCTGCGGCTGTTCAACACCTTCGGGCCGCGCGAGCACCACGAGGGCGACTGCGGCGAGGTGATCCCCAAGTTCCTGCTGAGGGCCAACGCCGGTCAGCCCCTGGTCGTGTTCGGCGACGGCTCCCAGACCCGCGACTTCAACTTCGTGGAGGACACCGCCAGGGCGATCCTCGAGGCCGGGCTCCGGCCAGAGGCGGTCGGGCACGTCATCAACGTGGGCTCTGGCTTCGAGACCAGCATCAACGACCTGGCCCGGATGGTGATCGACGTCGTCGGGAACCCCGACGTGCAGATCGTGCACGAGGCGCCGCGCCCGGCGGACATCGCGCGGATGTGCGCCAACGGCACCAAGGCGCGCGAGCTCCTCGGCTACGCCCCGGAGATCCCGCTGGCCGACGGGCTGCGTCGCCTCAACGAGTGGTACGCGGCCGAGGGCGTGACCGTCGACGACCTGCTGACCGAGGAGTGCGTCCACAACTGGGTCGGTGACGAGGTGGCCGCCACCGGTCGGCTCCGGGACGGTGCGGGCCGGGCGGTCCCGACGACGTAGGGACCGCGTCCGGCGGCCCATCGCTTCCAGGTGACTCCCAGGAACCCCCCCTAGCGTCTGGTCGTCCCATGTGACGAGAGGCGGCCCGTTGCGCGACGTGATCAGGCGGCTGGTGCGCCGCCGCGGGGCGCTGTGGAGCGCCTTCCTCGCCGTGCACCTGTGGAACGCCGTGATGGGCGTCGCGATCGTCGGCGACCGGGCGTTCGGTGACCTGGAGCTCTACCGGCACTGGGCCGGGCTCGGGCTGCACCAGGGCATCTGGCCGACGCTGCAGTTCCCGTCCGTGTACCCGGTGGGCTCCGTGGTCCCGATGGTCGTCGCCTCGCTCGGTGGCGTCGGGAGCCGTGCCGGGTACGCGATCGCCTGGTCCTTGATGGTCACCGCCCTGGACGCCGCGGCGCTCGCGGTGCTGCTGCGCCGGCCCCGGGGGATGGCGGGCGGGCGGTGGTGGACGGCGTTCCTGCTCCTGCTCGGACCGGTCGGGCTGGGGCGGATCGACGCGGTCGTGGTCCCGCTGACGCTGATCGCGTTGCTCTGGGCGCTCGACCGGCCGGTGGTGGCGTCGTTCCTGCTCACCGCCGGCGCGTGGATCAAGGTGGCGCCGGGCGCGCTGCTCTGGCCGCTCTTCGCGGCCGTGAGGCGTCCGTGGCGGGACGTCGTCCTGCCCGCAGCGGCGCTGACCGGGCTGGTGGTCCTGACGGTGCGGTTCCTGGGGCGCAGCGACTTCCTGGCGACGTTCCTCACCGACCAGAGCGGTCGGGGGTTGCAGCTCGAGGCCGTCGGGGCGGTCCCGTGGCTGCTCGCGGCGCTGGTCACACGGTCCGTCCTGCGCGTGGACAACCTGGTGCTCAACGACTGGGAGCTGCACGGCGTCGGCACCCGGGCGGCGGGCCAGGTGCTCGGGGTGCTGTTCGTCCTGGCGGTCGTGGCGGCGGCGGGTCTCGTGTGGTGGCGGCGCGAGCTGCTCGGCGCCCGTCTGCGGTCCGATCGGACCGCGGGGGCCGAGCTCGTGGTGCGCGGGGCGCTGCTGATGACCCTGACGATGATCGTCTTCGACAAGGTCGGGTCACCGCAGTACATGACCTGGCTCGCCGCCCCGGTCGCGGCGGCGGTCGGCCTCGGGCTGCCGGGCTGGCGGCGCACGGCGCGGTGGGCGCTGGTGGTGGCGGGCGTCACGCAGGCCGTGTTCCCGTGGCTCTACCCGGCGATCACGCGTGGCGATGCGGTCGGGGCCGCGGTCCTCGCGGCGCGCAACGTGCTGCTGGTCGTCCTGCTCGTGTGGACGGCCCGGACCCTCGTGCTCGGAGGCCGCGAGCGGGCCGACGCAGGGATCGAGCGGGTCGCGCAGCAGGAGGCGCTCGATCGGGTGCGCGCGGTCACGGCGGGGTAGGGCCCCCTGCTTCACCCGTCGGCCTCGGGCGTACGGTGCAGGGGGTGGCGACGACACACCACGGAGGTGAGTGCCATGCAGCCCTGGCCGACCATCACACTCGGCGGGACCGGTGAGGACGTGCGGACAGTCCAGTACCTGCTGGGCACCCACGGTCATCCGGTGGCGGTCGACGCCCAGTACGGCCCGATCACCAGGGGTGCCGTCCAGTCCTTCCAGGGCGACGCGGGTCTGACGGCCGACGGGGTCGTCGGGCCGATCACCTGGGGGGCCCTGATCGTCACCGTGAGCACCGGCGCTGCCGGCCCAGCGGTGAGCGCGCTGCAGAGCCAGCTGCGCAGCCAGGGCTGGCGCCTGGCGGTGGACGGGGCCTTCGGGCCGCAGACCGATCGCTCGGTGCGAGACCTGCAGACCGCCCACCACCTCACCGTCGACGGCATCGCCGGCCCGCAGACCTGGAACGACGTCGTGGGCGGGTTCGAGCGGCTCGCCGGCCCGGAGGCGGCCGCCCAGCACCTCATGGACGCGTGGGCCGCGGACGACCGTCGCACGGCGCTGCGCAGCGCGACGCAGGCCGCGGTTGACCTGCTGCTGCGGGGACAGCACGGCGGCCTCACGCCGGCGGGGTGCACGCCCGACCCGGTGCTCGGTCCCGGCCACTTCACCTGCGCGTGGACCTACCCCGGTGGGGCCGTGACGCTCGCGGTGCGCGGGGATGCGCTCACCGGCTACTACGTCGAGTCGGCCGGGTTCGTCGCGGACTGAGGCGCGTCGCCGCGCGCGTCAGCCCAGCGCGGAACCCAGCGCCGCGACCAGGCGGTCGACGTCCTCGTCGTCGTTGTACGGGGCCAATCCGATCCGCAGACCGCCGGTCAGGCCGAGGCCCAGGTGCTGGGAGACCTCGTAGGCGTAGAAGTTGCCGGACGGCGCGTTGACGCCCGCCGCGGCGAGGTGGGCGCTCACGTCGGCCGCGGCGCGCCCGGCGAACGTGGCGAGCAGCGTCGGGGTGCGCCGCGCCGCCCGCGAGTGGACGGTCACATCGGGGAGCTCGGCGAGGGCCGCCTCGATCCGGCCGCGCAGCGCGTCCTCGTGGGTGTGCGCGGCGGCCATCGAGCGGCGCAGGCGCTCGCGCCGTGAGCCCTCGCCGGGGACCATCCCGGCCAGCGTGTCGACGGCCGCGGTGACGCCCGCCATGAGCTCGTACGGCAGGGTGCCGAGCTCGAACCTCTCGGGCACCACGTCGGTCGCCGGGCGCAGCTTGTCCGGGTGCAGGCCCTCGAGCAGCTCGGCCCGGCCGGTGACCACGCCGCAGTGCGGGCCGAGGAACTTGTACGGGGAGCAGGTGTAGAAGTCGGCGCCGAGCGCCGGGACGTCGACCAGCTCGTGGGCGGTGTAGTGCACGCCGTCGACGAACAGCAGGGCGCCCACCGCGTGCACCCGCTCGGCGATCGCCGGCAGGTCGGGCATCGTGCCGATCAGGTTGGACGCCGCGGTCACGGCCACCAGCACCGTGCGCTCGGACAGCAGCGCGGCGACGGCTTCGGGGTCGAGCTCGCCGGTGGCCGGGTCGAAGTCGGCCCACCGGACCGTGGCGCCGCGCCGCTCGGCGGCGATCAGCCACGGGTTGGCGTTCGCGTCGTGCTCGAGGCGGGAGATCACGACCTCGTCGCCCTCGTGCCACGCACTCGAGATGGCGCGGGACAGCTCGAACGTGAGCGCGGTGGCGCTGCGGCCGACCACCACCGTCCCGGGGTCGACGCCGAGCAGGTCCCCGAGGGCCGCGCGGCAGGCGAGCACGATGTCGTCGGCGTTGCGCTCGGCGAGGTTGCCGCGCCCGCGGTTGGCCAGGGGGTGGACCAGCGCGTCGCGGATCGCGTCGGCGACGGCGTCGGGGGTCTGCGTCCCGCCCGGCGCGTCGAAGTGCGCGATCCCGTGCTGCAGGGACGAGAAGGCCGCGCGCAGCGCTGCGACGTCCAGGGTCGGGGTGTCGGGCATGCGGGGGTCCTCACTGCGAGATCGGGGCGCTTGCGGACCGGTGCGGGCCGCGGGGCCCATCCTTGCGTCACGCCGGTGTCGTTGTCTGCGGCGAAGCGCAGTCGTGCGGCCGGCGCGGCTCGACAGAGGACCTCTGGCTGTCGCGCCCGCGGTGGGCGGTTGGCACCATCGTCGGATGGGGCACGGGGGCACCACGACGACGGCCTTGACCGCGATCGCGATGCTCGCCCTGGCCGGTTGCACGGGTCCGACCCCACCGCAGACGATCGAGACCGTGACCGTGACGGCGACCCCTCGGCCGTCGCCGGCGCCGACGGCGGTCGAGACGTTCACGCCACCGCCGAACCTCTACGTGCCGGACGGCGACTACGCGATCGTGCTGGGCGACGGCGCGACGCAGGAGGACGCCGCCCTCGTCGCGGCCTTCATCGAGTTCGCCATCGACCCGTCGACCGTGCCCGACGGCCTGACGTTCGCCGCCGACGGCGTGCAGCTCGGGATCATGGACCGGGTCTTCGCCACGCGGGACCCGAGCGAGCTGACGAGCAGGTCCGCGTGGCGGATCGGGACCTCGGACGACCTCCTGTTCGAGAGGACCGGGCCGTACTCGGCGCTCGAGCCCGTCCGCTCCTGGGTCACGCAGCGCGACCTGGACGACGAGGTCCCCTTCGTCACCGGGGCGTTCGAGGTGAACGTCGGCACCCACCACGGGTGTCCCTACGCGATCGACGGCGTCCCGGCCGGGATGGGGACCGCGCGGCAGGTGTGGCTGGTGTCGATCGGGGAGTACGTGTCCTGCGCGGGCGGGTGGTTCGCGATCGACCTCTTCGTGGTCGACGGCGCTGTGGCCGCCGTCACGGTGGAGCTCGGTTCGCCGTGACCCGCCCGGCTGGCGCGGCGTCGTCACCCCGTGCTCGGCCCGGCGTCGACGGGCCGAGCCACCTGGCGCGGCGTCGTGCGCGGCCCGTGCCGCAGGGCTGACCACCGACGCGCCGGTGGTGCGCCCCGCCGTCGCGACCGCCGGACTCCCGCTGACCGCGGCGGGTGCCGGGCGCGTGGTGCCGGGCGCCGTTGTGTTGCAGCTTCGTCACGGCTTCCCGTGGAACACCGCCTCACGCTGGACGTGAGCCATACAAGCGTTGTATACAAGCCCAGGGTGGTACGCCCCGGGGGCGGCGGACCGGACCAGGAAGATGGTCGCGTGAGGCTGCGGCCACGGCAGTGACATCGGGCTTCAACGAGGAGGACAGATGGCAACCAGGACTCGCAAGGCGTTCTTTGCGGCGATCCCGTTGGCGATCGCACTCCCGCTCGCCGCGTGCAGCGGTGGCGGGGAGACCGGCTCCGGGGGGAGCTCCGCCGCGTCCGGCGGTGACGGCGGCTACGTGATCGGCTTCAGCAACTCGTTCAACGGCAACACCTACCGGCAGGCCATGGAGGCCTACGCCAAGGAGGCCGGCGACGAGCTCATCGCCAGCGGTGAGGTCAAGGAGCTGATCTTCGCCGAGGCGAACCAGGACAACAACAAGCAGATCCAGCAGATCCAGAGCTTCATCATGCAGGGCGTCGACCTGATCATCATCGACCCGGGCTCGGCGACTGCGCTGACAGGCGTGGTCCAGGAGGCCTCCGACGCCGGCATCCCCGTGGTCACCGTCAACGATGGCCCGATCGAGTCCGACGCCGACGGGGTCTACCAGATCTACTTCGACGCGGCCGACCAGATGAAGCAGCTCACGACCTACGTCGCCGAGGGCATGGGTGGCAAGGGCGCCATGATCGAGCTGCGCGGGATGGAGGGTGACGCGTTCGACGCCAAGGCGCACGAGGGTGTCCTCGAGGCGCTCACGTCCTACCCGGACATCACGGTCGCGGCGGAGATCTACACCGACTGGACCGGCTCCAAGGCGCAGACCGAACTGGCCGCGGTCCTGCCCAACCTGATCTCGCAGTACGGCTCGATCGACGGCGTCGTGAACCAGGGCGGCGACTCCTACGCGGCCGTCCAGGCGTTCCAGCAGGCGGGCGTCACGGAGCTGCCGATCATCGGTGGCGACAACCGTGGCTTCTTCCTCAAGTGGTGGGCCAACGACGCACCCGAGGGCTACGACACCCTCTCCGTGTCGGCCAACCCGTGGGACGGTGCCACGGCGGTCTACGTCGCTGCCGACGTCCTCTCCGGCGAGTACGACGTGCCGTCGATGATGGTCCACCCGATCGGCATCATCACGAAGGACGACGTGCAGGACTACGCCGACGTCGCCGACGAGGACATCGCGACCCCGACCTACGACCGCGCCTGGGTGCGCGAGAACCTCTACAAGTAGCGCGCCACGAGAGCCGTGGTCCGCTCGCGGGCACGGCGGGTTGCCCCGGACGCCCCGGGGCAACCCGCCCCTCGTCAGGACCACCGACACACGCAGAGGAGACAGGACCGGATGGGTTCCTCCATCGACGAGCTTCCCGCAGCCCGGGCGACGGGTGCACCGCGGGCCGAGCCGCTGCTGGTGCTCGAGGACATCGACAAGTCGTTCGGGATCACCCAGGCGCTGTCCGACGCCGACCTGACCGTGTACCCGGGTGAGGTCGTGGGACTGGTCGGCCCCAACGGGGCGGGCAAGAGCACCTTGATGAAGGTGATCACCGGGGTCCTCGAACCGACGGACGGCTCGATCACCGTACGGGGTCGCCGGGTGGCGCGGGTCTCGCAGCGGGAGATCGTGGAGCTCGGCATCGCGTGCGCCTACCAGGACCTGTCGCTGTGCACGAACCTCTCGGTCTACGAGAACTTCGCGCTGCTCAACATGGACCACGGGGCGTGGTCGCCGCGGGGCTGGCGCAAGGAGCAGCAGGGTCAGGCGGCCGCCCTGCTCGAGCGGTACTTCCCGGGTCACGGCATCGACGTGACCGAGCCGGTCTCTGCGCTCTCGCTGGCGGGGCGCCAGATGGTCGAGATCTGCAAGGCGCTCATGGACGACCACCTCGGCCTGCTGGTCCTCGACGAGCCGACGTCCGCGCTGTCGGCGAACCGGGCCGAGCAGCTGCATGCTGCGGTGCGGGAGGTCTCCGCCGCCGGCGTCGCCGTCATCTACATCTCTCACAAGCTCGACGAGATCCAGAAGGTCTGCGACCGTATCGTCCTGCTCAAGAACGGCACGGACGTCGGCGAGTTCGACCCGGGTCGGATCACCCCGGACGACCTGGTCGGGCTGATGGGCGGCGGCGCCCGAGCCCTCGCCGACGCGTCGTCCCGCGGGGAGCCGGCAGACGGGCCGGTGCTCGTCTCGGCGTCCGGGTACGGCGTCCCCGGGCTCACCGACATCGACCTCGAGGTGCGTGCCGGAGAGATCGTCGGGATCGCCGGCCTGGTCGGCAGCGGCCAGCCGACGCTGCTGAAGAGCATCTTCGCCCGCCGCCGGGGACGGGTCGGCACGCTTCGCGTGGGCGGGCAGGTCTCCTACGTCAGCGGCGACCGTGCGGGTGAGGGCGTGTTCCCGCTGTGGAGCATCCTGGACAACATCGTGGTGTCGAGCCTCCGCGGCGTCACGCGCCTGGGCCTGGTGGACCGGAAGCGGTCCGCGACCCTGGCGGGGTCCTGGTTCGACCGGCTCAGGTTCCGTGCCGAGAGCGTCAACAGCCCGATCACCTCGCTGTCCGGCGGCAACCAGCAGAAGGCGCTCATCGCGCGGGGGCTGGCCTCCGGAGCCGATGTGATCCTGCTCAACGACCCGACCGCCGGCGTCGACATCGAGACCAAGCAGGAGATCTACGGCCTGCTCTCAGAGGCCAGGGCGGCCGGCAAGGCGGTCGTGTTCCACAGCACCGAAGACGCCGAGATGGAGATCTGCGACCGCGTCTACGTGATGCGGGAGGGCCGGGTCACCTCCGAGCTGTCCGGCGCCGACGTCTCGGTCGACAGCGTCGTCCGGGCGTCGTTCGCCGAGGTCGAGCGCACGGCGACCGAAGGGCGACGACGCTCGGCGATGTCGCGCCTGCTGCAGTCCCGGCTCGTGCTGCCCATCTCGGCGATGCTCGTGATCTTCGCCCTGAACGCGGCTGTCAACCCGAACGTGCTCACGCTGAGCAGTGCTCGACTGCTGCTCGGCACGGCGGTGCCGCTGGTGTTCGCGGCGCTCGGCCAGATGTTCGTCGTGACCGCCGGCGACATCGACATGGGCAACGGCTACTCGATCGGGCTCGCCAACGTCCTGGTGGCCTTCGTGCTGAGCGGAAGCCTCGTCGTCGGGCTGGTGAGCCTGGTCCTGCTCGTGGCGGCCTATGCGTTGATGGGCGCGCTGATCCACCTCCGGCAGCTTCCCGCGATCGTGGTGACGCTCGGCGCCCAGTTCGTCTGGCTGGGCGTGGCGCTCATCGTCTCGCCCGTCCCGGGTGGCCAGAGCCCGCAGTGGCTGAGCACGCTCTACCGGACCCAGGTGCTGGTCCTGCCGATGCCTGCGGTCCTGTGCCTGGTGGCCGCGGCCGGAGGTTGGTTCGTGGTCTTCCGCTGGAAGTACGGCATGGTGCTGCGCGGTGTCGGCAACAACCGGGACGCGATCGAGCGTTCCGGATGGTCCTTCCTGCTCGGCAAGATGACCAACTACGCCCTCGCCGGGCTGATGGTGGTCCTTGCCGGCATGTCGTTCACCGCGGTGACCTACGCGGCTGACGTCAACACCTCCCTCGCCTTCTGCATGATGAGCATCGCGACGGTGATCGTCGGCGGGTGCGAGATGTCCGGCGGCGTCGTGGAGCCGATCGGGGTGGTCGCCGCCGCCGTGGCGATGTCGCTGATCACCTCGCTGCTGGTGTTCATCAAGGTGGACTCGAACCTTCAGATGGCCGTCACCGGGCTGATCATCATCTCGGTGCTCGCCACGCGACTGATCACCAGGCGGAGAGCGAGCGTGGCGGCATGACCCGGGCATGGGAGTTCGTCCGTCGGTACCCGGCGATCTGGCCGATCCTCGGCAGCCTCGTCCTCTTCCTGCTGATCGGGATGCTCAACGGCAGCGTCGGCTCCACGATCCTGTTCACCGCGGCTCGGCTGTCGACGTTCGCCCTGCTGCTCGCCCTGGGCCAGATGGTCGTGGTCACCAGCGGCGACGGCGCGATCGACCTGTCCCAGATCTACATCCTCACCCTGTGCGCCTACGTGTCCACGACCCTGATGGACACGAGCCCTGTGCTGGGGTTCGTCCTCGCGGTGCTCATCGGCGGGGTGTGCGGCCTGGTCAACGCCTTCGTCAACGTGTACCTCAAGGTCCCGGCGATGGTGACCACCCTCGCGACGGGCTACATCTTCTTCACCCTGGTGCTGATCGGCTCGTCGCGGATGAAGGTGCTGCCGAACGCCGGATTCGTCGCGTTGGTCACGCGTGACGTCGGCCCGGTCTCGGCGCAGACGATCATCGTCGCCCTCGTCGGTGTCGTGCTCGCCGTCGTGCTGTACCGGACCCCGTACGGCAAACAGCTGCACGCGGTCGGTCAGAACCGCACGGCCGCGACGCTGGCGGGGATCCCCACGGGCCGGGTGGTGACGACGGCCTTCGTCATCGGCGGCATGCTCAGCGGACTTGCCGGCGTGCTGGCCGCCGCCGTGATGGGCGGGGCCTTCCAGGACATGGGCCTGTCGTACTTCCTGCCGTCGGTCGCGGCGGCCTTCGTGGGCGGAACCGCGGCCTCGGGCGGTCGGTCCAGCGTGCTGGGGGTGAGCTTCGGCGCGCTCATGATGACCTTGATGTCGTCCTTCCTCAACACCGCCGAGAGCATGTACCACCTCCCGTCGGGCATCAAGCAGCTGGTCATGGGTGCGTTCTTGGTCAGCATCCTGATCCTGTCGGTCGCCGGCGTCCGCACACGCCGCCGCCAGGTAGGGATGGTGACCGCGTGAAGGCTGTCGTGATCGACCGGCCCGGGAGCCTGCAGGTCGTGGACATCGACCCGCCGGAGCTGACCGCGGAGAACGACGTCCTGGTCCGGATGACGGCGGTCGGGGTCTGCGGCTCCGACGTGCACATCTACGACGGGACCAACGCCGCGGCCAGGTACCCGCGGGTCATGGGCCACGAGCTGGTCGGGGTCGTCGAACGCGTGGGCCCGCAGGTTCGCACGTTGCGACCGGGCGACCGGGTCACGATCAACCAGATCATCACCTGCGGGAAGTGCTACGCGTGTGTGCACGGCCGCGGGAACGTGTGCCGTGAGCTCAAGGTCCGCGGCGTGCACGTCGACGGTGGCCAGCAGGAGCTCATGGCGGTGCCGGAGAGGGACTGCTATCTGCTGCCGGCCTCGGTCACCGACGTCGACGCCGTGATGGTCGAGCCCGTCACCATCGCGCTGCAGAGCTGCAGCCGGGCCGCGCTCGCGCGCGACGACGTCCTCCTGATCATCGGCTACGGCGCCCTCGGCAGCACGATTCACAAGGTCGCGCGGTTGCAGACCCCCAACGTGGTGGTGGCGGACATCGCCGGCGACCGGCTGGAGGCCGCGCAGGCGGCGGGAGCGGCGGCCGTGGTCGACCTGACCCGGGAGGACCTGGCCGAGTCCGTGCTCCGGCACACCGACGGCTACGGCGCCACGGTGAGCATCGACGCGGCAGCGACCCAGGAGTCCCTGATGCAGGCCCTCGAAGCGACCGGCAACGCCGGCCGGGTGGTCAGCATGGGCTTCAACGCCAGCCCGTGCGAGGTGAGCCAGTTCCTCATCACGTCCAAGGAGCTCGACGTGCGTGGCTCACGGCTGCAGAACGGCAGGTTCCCCGAGGCGATCCGCCTGGTGCGCGAGGGGCTGGTGGACCTCGGCGGCTCGGTCTCGCACACGTTCGCCTTCACCGATGCGCAGGCAGCCTTCGACGCCATCGAGGCGAGGGACCCGGCGGTGCGGAAGGTCGCTCTGACCTTCTGAGCCCGGCCGCGCCGGGGCGGGACGTCCACCGACCGCGTGCGCGGCTCACTCCCAGACGGCGATGTTCCGGCGGGTCGGGGGGCCGGCGGTCGGCGCGAACAGCTCCGGCGAGCGCTCGCGCACCCGGGCGATGTCGTCGAACACGGTGCGCAGATGGGCGCGCATCAACGGGCGGGCCGCCTCGGCGCCGCCGTCGAGGAGGGCGTCGAGCACCCGGGTGTGCTGGTCGGTGAACAGGTGCAGCGAGTGCTCCTGGAGCCCGAGCCGGCGCGCGCGGTCCAGGTGCGCCTTGGCGGCCACGACCGCCGGCCATGTCCCCTCGTGGTGGGCCAGGCGCAGGAGCCCCTGGTGGAACTGCTCGTCGAGGCGGAAGAACTCCTCGGCGTCCCGTTCGGCCAGCTCCTGCCGCGCGAGGTTCGCACGCAGCTCCGCGACGACCGTGGCGTCGGGGACGGCGGGCACGTCACCGAGGGAGGCGAGCTCGACCGACTCGCGCAGGAACTGCGCGTCGGCGACGCTGCGCTCGTCGACCCGTGACACGAAGGACCCGACCTTGGGGAAGACCTGGACCAGGCCGTCCTGAGCGAGCATGATCAGCGCCTCGCGCACCGGCGTCCGCGACACACCGAGCTCCGCGGCGAGCTCGTTCTCCGACAGGGGTGCTCCCGGGCCGAGCTCGAGGCCGACGACGCGCCGGCGGAGCTCGTCGTAGACGGCGCGACGGTTGGTGCGGGTCGAGGGGCTGGGCATGGTGGGATCGTAGGGGCGCGCGGTCGCGGGCGGGCGAGGATCGGTCATGACAGGGCCGCGGCCATGTCGATCCGCGTGATGTGCCAGCGGCCCAGGTTCGCCACGTACGCGTCGGTGCCGGCGAAGACGAGGTTCGTCGGGTTGGACATCACGTGGCCGATCGGGTCCTCGACGACGGTGGTCACTGCGCCGTCCGGGTCGAGGCGCAGGATGACCGACGGGTAGTAGCACGCGACGTACAGCCGCCCGTCGGGGCCGAACGTGAGCCCGTCGGGCACCTGGTTGCCGAGGGACCACAGGCGGGTCACCTCGCCGGCCGTGCCGTCGGCCCTGATCTCGACCCGGCACACCTGTCGGCTCGCGGACTCTGCGACGTAGAGGTGTCCATGGTCCGGTGAGACGGCGACGCCGTTGGCGAAGTGGAACGGTCCCGGGCACCACAACGATGCCTGGCCGTCCGGCGTCATCCGATAGACCCCGCCTCCGCCCCGATCGCCGTCGCCGTCGCTGTCCGAGAAGTAGATGACGCCGTCGGGCGTGACGTCGAGCGCGTTGGGGTAGACGAGGGGCCGGCCGTCGACGTCACCGTCGACGAGCACCTCGACGTCGTCGCCCGCGCCCACGGTGAGGCTGCGGACCTGACGACGCACGGCGTCGAGCCACACGACCCGTCGGTCCGGCGTGAACCGCAGGCCGAGGGTGAACCCGCCGGGGTTCTGGTCGACGAGGGCGATCGAGCCGGCGTCGAGATCGATGCGGAAGACCTGACCTGCCTCGCCGCCGCACCACAGACTGCCGTCGACGGGGTCGAAGTCCAGGCCTTCGGGGTGATCGAGGACCGGATCGGTGCGAAAGCCGTCGAAGGCGACGCGCGCCGCGCTCGCCGGGAGCAGTGCGGTCGATGCCGCCATGGTGCACTCCTTCATCGTGTCCGTGGTGCCGGTGCGGCACGGGGCCGGGCCTGGTGCGGGGCGAGGCATGCCGCTTGACACCACCCTCGCAGTCTACTTGTATACAAGTGTGGTACGGAAGTCGTGGCGGGCAGGGCAGGCGCCGGCAGCGGAGCTGAGGGACGGGGACAGATGACCAGGACGCCGACGCCGGACCGGCTGCGTCTGCAGACCCTGTCCTCACTCGACCCAGCGGCCCGACCGCTGGTCGACCCTCGCGCACTACGCCCGCGGGTGGTGCACTTCGGGCTCGGCGCCTTCCACCGTGCGCACCAGGCGGTGTACACCGAGGCCGCCTCGGCCCGGACCGGTGAGCCGTGGGGCATCGTCGACGTCGAGCAGTTCTCCGAGCGCGCCGTGCGCGAGATGCGTGCGCAGGACTGCCTGTACTCGGTGACCGACCGGGCGCCGGGCGCCCTGACCACCCGGGTGGTCGGCGCCGTGATCGAGGCGTTGTTCATCGGCGCGGACGGTGGCCGGGTCCAGGACCTGATCGCGGGCGACGAGGTCGGCACGGTGACCTTGACGGTCACCGAGAAGGGCTACCACCGCCGCCCCGACACCGGCCGGCTGGACGTCGACGCCGGCCCGATCGCCGCGGACCTGGCCGCCACCGCAGGAGACGCGGCCCCGTCCAGCGTGCTCGGGCAGCTCGCCCGCGGGCTGCGCGCACGGCTGCACGCCGGCGGCGCCCCGATCGACGTGGTGTCGTGCGACAACATGGCGGGCAACGGACCGGCGCTCGCGACGGTCGTCCGCGAGTTCGTCGAGGCCTCCGCCTGGCCCGACAAGGAGGCGCTGCTCGAGTGGATCGCGGGCGCGGTGTCCTTCCCCGCGACCATCGTCGACCGGATCGTGCCCGCGACCACCGACGAGGACCGTGACCTGGCCTCCTCGGTGCTCGGGCTGCGCGACGAGGTACCGGTGCTCGGCGAGCCGTACCGGCAGTGGGTGCTCGAGGACGCGTTCGGTGCGCCTCGGCCCCGCTGGGAGCTGGGCGGTGCGCTGTTCGTCCCCGACGTCGCGCCGTACCAGCTGATGAAGCTGCGGCTGCTGAACGGTTCCCACTCGGCGATGGCCTACCTCGGCCTGGCCGCCGGCTGCCGTACGGTCGCCGAGGTCCTCGCGACGAGCTGGGGCGCGGACCTGGTCAGGGCCTTCGGCGCCGAGGTCGCCCCCACCCTCCCGCAGGCGGGCCTCGACGCCGTTGCCTACGTCGAGGACCTGGTGGAGCGGTACCGCAACCCCGCGATGCACCACCTGCTGCGCCAGATCGGCTCCGACGGCTCCCTGAAGATCCCGGAGCGCTGGCTGGGCCCGCTGCGTGAGCTGCGCGCCACGGGGCGGCCTGCCCCTGTCCTGGAGCTCGCGCTCGCGGCTTGGGTGGGTGCGACCCGGCCGGGAGCGGAGGGCGGGCAGCGCTACGCCACGACGGACCCGGCGAGCGGGGCGCTCGCGGCGTGCTGGGCCGGGACGGCTGCGCCTGCCGAGCGCGTGCGCCGGGTGCTCGCAGTGGTCGGGGCCGATGACCTCGCGGAGTCGGCGGATCTCACCTCAGCCGTCGCGCAACGGCTCGATGGCGTGGCGGCCGGAAGGGTCGAGCTGTGAGGGCGGGGAGCGCGTGGGCGCGACGACCGTCAGGTGGTGACGTCCTCGGTGCCGCCACCGAGCGGCGACTGGTCCCCGTGGTCGTCCTGGACGACGCGGCCGACGCCGACCCGTTGGCCGCGGCCCTGGTCGCGGGCGGGCTGCCCGTGGCGGAGGTCACGTTCCGCACGGCCGCGGCGGCGGACGCGATCCGCGCGATGGCCGCGCGCGGCGACGTGCTCGTGGGCGCTGGGACGGTGCTCACCGCGCGGCAGGTCGAGGTCGCGGTGGCGTCCGGCGCGATGTTCGTGGTCTCACCCGGGTTCAGCCGGGCCGTGGTCGACCGGTGCGCCGAGCTCGGCGTGCCCGCGCTCCCGGGAACGGTGACCGCCACCGAGGTCCAGGCCGCTCTCGACGCGGGGCTGCGCACCCTGAAGTTCTTCCCCGCGGGCACGTCAGGTGGCGCGGCCGCGATCCGCGCCCTGGCGGCGCCGTTCCCGGCCGTGAGGTTCGTGCCCACGGGCGGGATCGGTCCGGCGAACCTGCGCGACTACCTGTCCATCGACACGGTCGCCGCGGTCGGCGGCTCCTGGATGGTGCCGCGTCGGATGGTCGCCGAGCGTGCGTTCGACGACGTGACCCGACTGGTGCGCGAGGCCGTGGCGCTGGCCGCCGACGCAGGGGCATGAGGGGAGACGACAGTGCTGAGCACCAGGTCGGCCGATCAGTGCCGCTACGACATCGTCGCGCTCGGGGAGGTGATGTTGCGCCTGGACCCGGGTGAGGGGCGGATCCGGACCGCGCGGTCGTTCCGCGTCTGGGAGGGCGGTGGCGAGTACAACGTGGCCCGCGGGCTGCGGCGCGTCTTCGGGCTGCGCGGCGCCATCGTGACGGCGCTCGCCGACAACGAGGTCGGGCGCCTCGTCGAGGACCTCGTGCTCGCGGGTGGCCTCGACACCGACCTCGTGCAGTGGCGGCCGTACGACGGGGTGGGCCGAGCCGTGCGGACCGGGCTCAACTTCACCGAGCGGGGCTTCGGGGTGCGAGGCGCGGTCGGCGTGTCCGACCGTGGGCACACCGCGGCCGCTCAGCTCGCACCCGACGACGTCGACTTCGACCACGTGTTCGGCGACCTCGGTGTGCGGTGGTTGCACACGGGTGGGATCTACGCCGCCCTGTCCGACACCGCGGCCGACACCGCGCTCGCCGCCGTCCGAGCCGCACGCCGGCACGGCACGGTGGTGTCCTACGACCTGAACTACCGCCCGAGCCTGTGGAAGGCGATCGGTGGCCAGAGCAGGGCTCAGGAGGTCAACCGGGAGATCGCGCCGTTCGTCGACGTGATGATCGGCAACGAGGAGGACTTCACGGCCGCGCTGGGGTTCGACGTGCCCGGGGTGGACGAGAGCCTGGCCGAGCTCGACGTCGCCGGCTTCGCCCAGATGATCGAGGCCGTCGCAGCCGAGTTCCCGGGCCTCTCGGCCATCGCGACCACGCTGCGCACCGTACGCACGGCGACGGTCAACGACTGGGGCGCCCTGGCCTGGTCACCCGACTCCGGGCTCGTCCGCGCGACCCAGCGCAACGGCCTGGAGATCTGTGACCGGGTCGGAGGCGGAGACTCGTTCGCCTCCGGCCTGGTCGCCGCCCTGCTCGAAGGCCGGTCGCTCGATGTCGCGGTCGAGTGGGGCGCCGCGCACGGCGCTCTGGCCATGACCACCCCCGGGGACACCTCCATGGCCACCCGCGCCGAGGTCCTCAAGCTGGCCGCCGGCGGCGGCGCCCGCGTCGACCGCTAGCCGCCGCGCACGCACGAGCATCGGAGATCAACCGCGATGAAGATGGGCTTCCGCTGGTACGGCGAGGGCAACGACACCGTGACCCTCGACGAGATCCGCCAGGTCCCGGGTGTCGAGACGATCGTGTGGTCGCTGCACCACAAGCAGGCCGGAGAGGCGTGGGGCGAGGACGAGATCGCTGCCCAGATCGCGACCATCACGGGCCTGACGGCGCATCACGAGGCGGCGGGGATCACCAAGACCTTCGACGCCGACGTCGTCGAGTCCGTCAACGTGCACGAGTCGATCAAGCTCGGCCGGACCGTGCTGGGCCTGAGCCGTGACGAGGCGATCGCCAGCTACGTCACCACGATCGAGCGCCTCGGCCGCGCCGGGGTGAAGGTGATCTGCTACAACTTCATGCCCGTCTTCGACTGGTTGCGCACCGACATGTGGCACCCGCTGCCCGACGGGTCGACCGCGCTGTTCTACGAGAAGGCGGTGGTCGACGCGCTCACCCCGGAGGCGCTCATCGCGGACATGGCCGCGGGCTCCGGTGGACTGACGCTTCCGGGGTGGGAGCCCGAGCGTCTCGAGCACTTCGCGGAGCTCAGCGCCGCCTATGACGGCGTGACCCACGACGACATGTACCGCAGCTACCGGTACTTCCTCGACGCGATCATCCCGACCTGCGAGGAGTTCGACGTCAAGATGGCCGTCCACCCGGACGACCCTGCCTTCGACCTGTTCGGCTGGCCGCGCGTCGTGTCGACCAAGCAGGACCTCGCGACCGTGCTGTCGTTGCACGAGAGCCCCAGTCATGGGCTCACGCTCTGCCTGGGCAGCTTCTCCTCCAACCCCGAGGCCGATGCGGTCGACGCGGTGCGGACGTTCATGGATCGCATCCACTTCACCCACGTCCGCAACATCAGGCACCTGCCGGGTGGGGACTTCACGGAGGTCGGCCACCGTGCGAGCGAGGGGTCTGTGGACATCGTCGGGATCATGAAGGCCTATGCCGAGGCCGGCTACGCCGGCTACGTACGCCCCGACCACGGCCGTCACCTGTGGGACGAGAACACCACCCGTCGGCCGCGGCCGGGCTACGGGCTCTACGACCGCGCCCTGGGCGTGCAGTACCTGCTGGGGCTGTGGGACGCGTACCGGTACTGACGCCGATACCGGTACTGACGCCGAGCATCCGAGCGGCGCAACCTGGGCCTCGAGCCGCCGCCCCCGCCTGTCCGACGCCCGGACCGGACGTCGGACGGGCGCCTACACCAGGATCCCGCGGACCTCGAGCAGCGGCTCGACCAGCGCCGCCGGCCCGTCGAGGACCACGCCGCCGGCAGGGACGCTCGCGCCCGTCAGCGACCGCCAGCCCGCGTCGTCGCTGAACGAGGCCGATGCGTCCGGGTGGGTCGGCGCGCCCTCGTCCAGCACCCAGGCCGACGGGCCGGAGCAGGTGAGCGTCCACACGCCTCCGGCGGCGAGGTCGAGGCGGACGGTCGTGCCCTCCGCGGCGTCGGCGCGGTACTGGTGGGGGAACGCCCAGACGAAGGTGCGCAGCACGAGTGGGAGGTAGCGCTCGGCGTAGTCCTCGACGCGGCCGATCGCCTCGCGGAGCTGCATCTGGTGCACCCAGCGCTCGGTGAGGTCCTGGCAGATGTCGAACCACACGGGCACGGTGTCCTCGTCCGCCCAGGTCACCTCGCCCTCGCCGCCCAGGTCCATCGCGGAGTAGTAGGCGTCCATCTGGCGGCCGGACCACTCGAGCAGGTCCACCAGGACCCGTGCGCTCAGGCCTCGCGCGCCGTCGATCCAGCGCTGGTTCTTCGCGGCCAGCGCGGTGACCAGGGCCTCACCCCGCTCGTGCAGGTAGCTCGAGGTGTCGCCGTCGCGGTCCCGCGACAGCCAGCCGAGGTCGTCGTCCAGGAGGTGCAGAGCGAGGTCGCGCACGGTCCAGTCGGGCGCTGCGCTGGGCGCCGCCCACTCGTCCGCGGCCAGCGAGCCGAGCAGGCCCAGGAGCGCGCGGCGCTCGGCGGCGAGCTCGGGACGGACGTCGATGGTCGGGGCGTCACGGAGCAGCATGCCCACCAGTCTCGCGGATCCCGGGCGCCCGCCGGAGGTAGCTGCCCTCACCCTCTTGAGACATGACATCTCAAGTGTCACCATGGAGTCGTGACCCAGCCGAGGCAGGACGCCCCCACCGGGTTGGCGCGCCGCCGAGCCCGCCTGTCCGACGCCCAGACCGAACGTCGGATGCTCGACGCCGGACTGGACCTGATGGACGCCCGCGGGCTCACCGTCAGCCTGGAGCACCTGGGTTTCGAGGAGGTCATCGCTGCGGCCGGGGTGTCGCGGGCGTCGGTGTACCGACGCTGGCCCCACAAGGACCTGTTCTTCGGCGACCTGCTGCTGGAGCTGGCCCGCGCGGCCGACCTTGCCGACGAGGGCGAGGCACTGGTCGCCGCCGCGTCGGCCGAGCTCGCCGCGCGCGCCGAGGAGCTCGGTGCCGAGCCGGCGCGGACCGACCTGGTGGTCGACCTGCTGCGGCGCGTGATGGAGGCGGACGCCGAGGTCATCGCGCGCTCGCCGCGGTGGCGGACCTACGTCACCCTGCACGTCACGTTCGCCGGCCTGCCCGACGGCCGGTTGCGGCAGGACGTGGCCGAGGCGCTCGCGGCCACCGAGCGGGAGTTCACCGCGCGCCGGGCGGAGGTGTTCGCCGCGTTCGCCGAGCTGGTCGGCTACCGGCTGGTGCCCGGCCAGGACGACGCGGACGGCTTCCGGCGTCTGGCGTTCGCGCTCGGCTCGGCTGCCACCGGGGTGATGGTGCGTGCCCTGGCAGACCCCGAGCTGCTCAGCCGGCGCGCCGAGCTGGCCGTGCTCGGCACCTCGCGGCCGCTGGCGTGGACCGAGCCTGCGCTGCTCGCCGCGAGCATCGTGCGCAGCTAC
Source organism: Actinomycetales bacterium (assembly GCA_020444245.1). Classification (GTDB taxonomy): domain Bacteria; phylum Actinomycetota; class Actinomycetes; order Actinomycetales; family Cellulomonadaceae; genus Actinotalea. Next base: position 157,063 of record JAHLLI010000001.1, on the reverse strand, counting down.
CTGGAGCCCGACCCGGACGTGGTGTGGGACCGCGAGCGGGTCGAGCGGGTGCGGGTCGAGGCCGCGCGCGGGGTCCGGCCCGAGATCGGCTCCGGCCGGGGCGCGGCCGCAGGCGGGGGAGAGGTGGACTGATGGGCGTGCTCATCTCGGACGAGCGGCTGCGGCGGATGTACCAGGGCGGCCGGGCGGACCGCACCGCGACGCGGTTCGCGAGGGTCTGGTCGCGGGTGTTCGCCCTGGGCCTGCAGCCGCGCCGTTGGGTGACGCTGGAGGTGCCCGGCCGTGTCACGGGCAGGCCGACGCGCTTCCCGCTGGGCATGGCCGACCTGGACGGTCGGTGGTACCTGGTGTCGATGCTCGGCGAGGACTGCAACTGGGTGCGCAACGTCCGCGCCGCGGGCGGCCATGCGACCCTGATCCGCCGCCGGCGCCGCGACGTGGTGCTCGAGGAGGTCCCGGTCGCGGACCGACCGCGCGTGCTGCGGCGGTACCTGCAGACGGTGCCCGGCGGGCGCCCGCACATCCCGGTGGCCCCCGACGCACCGCTGGCAGAGCTCGAGGCGGTCGCCGCGCGCTACCCGGCGTTCCGGGTGCTCCCCGCGCCGGCCTGAGCCGGTCGACGGGACCCAGCCCACCTAGGCCACCGCACCGGCGTCGCGGCGGCGGAACGCGAGCATCCCGACGGCGGTCAGCGCGGCCGCCACACCGAGCAGGATGAGCACCGGCGTCGCGGAGAACGCCTCCGCCGGGATCGCCGGGACGTGCGTGAACGGCGAGATGTTGAGCACGGACTGCGGCAGGTCGAGCATCGCCCCGAGCTGGCCCACCACGAGGCTGGCCGCCAGGGCGCTCCAGGCGAGCGCACCGGCCCACCGTGGCACCAGGCCGAACGCCGCCACCACGAACCCGCCGAGCGCGAGGGCCGCCGCGGCGTTCGCCAGGCCCGCGGCGACCAGGCCACCGATCCCGTCGGCCCAGCGCCCGGTCATCGCACCGTAGACGGCGCCGCCGACCACACCCGACAGGGCGAGGATCGCGGCCGTGCCCACGAACGCGATCGACACGTGCCTGCCCATCCAGGAGCGGCGGCGCACGGCCGTGGCCAGCACGGGTTCCAGCCGCCCGGTCGTCTCCTCGGCGCGCATGCGCAGCAGGACCTGGACGGTGTACCCGGCGGCGGCGATGCCGATCAGGGCCATGGTGAGCGTGAAGTAGAGGTCGACCACGGTGGCCCCGGGGGCCAGTCGCATGAGGATCTCCTTGAGCTGGTCGTTCTCGCCGACCAGGTCCTCCGCGCTCTCGGCGACGGAGGCGAACACGGCGGTGAGTGCCACGAGGCCGCCGAGCCAGGTCAGCAGGGTGACCCGCTGGAGCCGCCAGGCGAGCCCGAGGTTCGACCCGAGGCTCGGCGCGGCGTATGCGGGCCCGGTGCGGGCGGGCACCATCCCGGCGCCGACGTCGCGGCGGCTCGCGAGGGCGAACGCGACCCATGCCAGGGCGACCGTCAGTCCGACGAAGAGCCCGGCGATCCACCAGTTGTCCTCGTGGAACGGTCGCATCTGCTGGCCCCAGCCGATCGGCGACAGCCAGGACGGCCAGGCGCTGATCACCTGGACGCCGCTGTCCGCGACGTGTCCGAGCAGGTCACCGACGGCGCGCAGCAGGAACGCCACGCCGAGGGCGGCCCCGGCGGCGGCGTTGGCGCCGCGCGCGGTGGCGAACACCTGGGCCGCGACGGCCGCGATGGCCGCGAAGACCCAGCCGATGCCCGCGACGGAGAGCCCGGCCGCCAGTGCCCCGGTGAGGCCCAGGTCGCTCGCGACGAGGGCCCCGGCGACGGCGGCGCCCAGCACGACGTTCGCCCCGAGGGCGATCGCCAACGCTGCGGTCAGCCGCGCGTGCCGGCCGACCACCGCCGAGCCGATCAGCTCCGCGCGCCCGGTCTCCTCGTCCTGGCGGGTGTGCCGGACGACGGCCTGGGCGCTCATCAGGGCCGTGAGGATGGCGAGGACCTGGTAGGACTCGACCATCGACATGGCGCCGAGGTCGGTGCCCGAGGCGGGGCCGTCCATGAGGCGCGCGATGGGGTTCCCGGCCGCGTACGTCGCGGTCGCCAGGCGCTGGGCGGCGTCGCTCATCATGGCCGTGTAGCTCGCGACGGTCGCCGACGCCAGGCCGGCGATCGCGACGATCCACGTCGGGAGCAGGATCCGGTCCCGGCGCAGGCCCAGGCGGATCAGCCGCATCGTCCCGGTGAGGGTGGTCATGACTCCTCCGATCCGCCGGCGCTGCTCGCGGTGACGAGGTCGTCGCGGCTGCGTGAGCCGTTGAGCTCGTTCCCGTAGTGCCGCAGGAAGAGCTCCTCGAGGGTGGGGGGCGTGCAGGTGAGCGTCAGGACGCCGCGCGGCCCGAGGTGCTCGACCACCGCGCCGAGCTGCGAGGTGTCCACCTCGAGCTGTGCCGAGCGGTCGTCCTCGGCGGCGACCAGGCTCACGCCGGGCAGGGCGGCGAGGTCCGTCACCGGGTGCTGCGCGGTGACGTGGACCGCGGTGCGGGTCAGGTGCCGCAGCTCGGCGAGGGTGCCGGACTCCACGACGCGGCCCTCGCGGATGATCGAGATCCTGTCGCACAGGGCCTCGGCCTCGGCGAGGATGTGGCTGGAGAGCAGCACCGTCGCGCCGGCGTCGCGCATCTGCCGCACGACGTCCTGGAAGACGGTCTCCATCAGCGGGTCCAGCCCGCTGGTCGGCTCGTCGAGCAGGAACAGCTCCGCGTCGGCCGCGAGCCCGGCGACCATGGCGACCTTCTGCCGGTTGCCCTTGGAGTAGGTGCTGCACTTCTTGGTGGGGTCGAGCTGGAAGCGCTCGACCAGCTCGTCCCGGCGGCGCCGGTCCGCGGTGCCGCGCAGCGCGGCGAGCAGGTCGATGGCCTCGCCGCCGGTCAGGTTGGGCCACAGGTGCACGTCGCCGGGGACGTAGGCGAGCCGGCGGTGCAGCTCCACCGCGTCCCGCCAGGGGTCGCGCCCCAGCAGCGTGGCCTCACCGGCGTCCTTGCGCAGCAGGCCCAGCAGCACCCGGATGGTCGTCGACTTCCCGGCCCCGTTGGGGCCGAGGAAGCCGTGGACCTCCCCGCGCGTGACGGTCAGGTCGACGCCGTCCAGTGCGCGGGTGCGCCCGAAGGACTTGACCAGGCTGTGGGTGTGGATGACGTCGTCCATCGTCGGTCTCCTCGTCTGACAGTGACTCTCAAATGAAGGTAACTCTCATTGGGAGTGACTGTCAATTGGTAGCGGCGATCAGGGTCGTACGCTTGGGGCATGACAGACGCGGACGTCGGCCTGCGCCACCGCAAGCGCGCGGCCGCCATGGCGCGGATCCAGGCCGTGGCCCTGGACCTGTTCGACGAGCGTGGGTACGAGGCGGTGACCGTCGAGCAGATCGCGGAGGCTTCCGACGTCTCGCCCAGCAGCGTCTACCGCTACTTCGGCTCCAAGGAGCAGATCGTCCTGCTGGGGGAGTTCGAGTTCGACGTCTCGGACTCCCGGCTCGACGACGCCGCGGGGGGCTCACCCGTGGACGTCACGCGCCAGGTGCTGCGCGCCGTGATGGACCACCTCGTCGGTGACGACGAGGAGCGGACCCGTCGACAGATGCGGCACGTGATGTCCGACCCCGCGCTCGAGGCGGCCCTGGCGCGCCAGGTCTACGCCGCGTCGGAGACGCTCGGCGAGGTCTTCGCGGCGCGCCTGGCCCGGCCCGCGGACGACCTCGAGGTCCAGGTGCTCGCCCACGTCGTGGTGGGCGCGCTGCTCGGCGGGCTGCACCACTGGCACGGCACCGGCTTCGCCGGGCCGCTGCGTGACGTCCTGGACCGGTGCCTCGACCTGCTCGAGCGCGGGTTGCAGGTCGGCGCCCCGATCACGCGGCCGACAGCACCTGCAGAGCCCTGAGCGTCACCCATCGGCTGGGCTCGCCCTTGGTCTCGATGGGCACCACGAACCGGTCGTTGAACGTGCTGGCCAGACGCCAGCGGCCGTCCGCATCGGCCTTGCCGGCGACCAGGTCCAACGCCTCGGCCATCCGCTCGTCGCGGTAGCCGAGCGAGGTGAGGATCCCGAGGATCTCGAGCACGTCCGTCTGGTACATCAGCGGGAACCCGAACCGCCGCCAGCCGGGCTTGGAGTCCTGGGTCAGGTCGTGGCTGCGCTTGTGGACGTGGTGGCGCAGGAGGAACTCGGCGCCGTCCGCCAGGGTCCGCTCGACCTCGGGGGAGCGGCGGTCCGCCGGGATCGTGGCGAGCGCCTTGAGCGCTTTGACCACGCCCATGTGGCAGGTGTGCCGCCCCCAGCAGATCTCGTACGGCTCGTAGGGCCAGCCGGTGGGGGCGTCGCCGTCGCCGTCGTCGAACCGCTGGTAGGTGGCGATCCAGTCGACCGCGCGCTGCACGCGCGGGTCGTCCGCCATGCCGAGCCGGACGAGGCTCCACACCATGTTGCCGGTCAGGCACGGGATCACCTGGCGGTGCAGACCCCCGCCGTCCCGCTTGGCGCGCGCCGTCGAGAAGGCGCCCGACTCGCGGTCCTGGGAGTCGCGCAGGATCGCCTCGCAAGCGGCGCGCACCCGCGGGTCATCGCCGTCGGCGACCAGCTCCGCGAGGATCACCAGCTGCCAGACCGTGCCCCGGTACTTGCCGGTGTAGAAGCGGTCGCGGCCCTCCCAGTGCCCGTCGTCGAGCTGCGCGGCGAGGATGCGGGGCACCGTGCCCTCGGTCATGATCGCCGCCCGCGCGGCCACGACGTCGGGGTCGTCGGGCGGCACGCCGAGGAGGTTCGTCAGCGTGAGATAGCGCACCGAGGGGTCGTCACCGTCGAGCAGCCACGAGACGGTGCCCGGGTCGATCTGCGCGGTCCGGCCGCCCATGTGGCCACGCTACGCCGGTGGGGCCACGGGGTGGGCCTGCTCGACCTTGACTGAGTCTGCTCACTGAGTATGCTCAGCGAAATGCCGACCAGAGCCGCCCAGAAGCAGCACACCCACGCCCGGCTGGTCGCTGCCGCGCGCACCGTGATCGCCCGCCAGGGCCTTGCGGAGACCACGGCGCGCCACATCGCCGCGGAGGCAGGCGTCGCGGTGGGCACGGTGTTCCTGCACTTCCCGACCATGGCCCGGCTCGCCGAGACGCTGCTGGACGAGACGGTCGAGGCAGCGCTGGCCACCGCTCGCGGGGGCCTGCCCGCCTCCGGCCTGGTCGATCAGCTCGTGCACCTCAGCACCTGTCTGTACGACGCGTACTGGGCCGATCCCGACCTGTCCCGCCAGGTGATCGCCGCGTCCGTCTTCGAGGCGGATCCGCAGGGCCCGTCGAGCCGCCGGATGGCCGACTTCCGCAGCTGGGTCACCGCCCTCGCCGACGACGCGGTCGCGGCCGGAGCGCTCCCGCCGATCGCGGGAGACGAGGTCTTCGCCGGGTTCTTCGCCCTGTACTTCGGGGTCCTCGTGTCGGGGCTGCGCGGAGAGGTCGACCGGGCGACGCAACCCGCCCTGCTCCGCACTCTGCTCGTCCGGTTCCTCAAGGAGGTCGACGCATGACGAACGCCCTGGTGGTCGGTGGGGGCATCGGCGGGCTGACCACGGCCCTCGCCCTGGCGCAGGAGGGGCACCGCGTCACCGTGGTGGAGCAGGCCCCGCGGTTCGAGGCGGTCGGGTCCGGCATCGTCCTGGCGCCGAACGCGGTGCACGTCCTGCGCCGGCTCGGGGTGGACCTCACCGGTATCGGCCGGGTGATCGACCGGTCCGAGGTGCGTCCCGCGACCGGGCGCGCGTGGTTCGTCGCCGACTTGGCGGGGAGCGATGGCCCGACCGTCGGTGTGCCCAGGCCGGCTCTGCACGCTGCCCTGGCCGAGGCGTTGCCGGCCTCGGTCGAGATCGTGCACGGCAGGCGTGTCGAGGCGGTCGAGCCGGTGGCCTCGGCCGACGGCACAGGCGCACGAGTCGCGGCCCGCTGGGGGGAGACCGTGCGGCACGTCGACGTGGTGATCGGTGCCGACGGACTGCGCTCGGCCGTGCGGGAGATCGTCGTAGGGCCACGTCGGCTGCGCTACTCGGGCACGACCTGCTGGCGCGGCTTCACGCCGTGGTCGGGCGGGGCGACGGCGGTGGAGGCCTGGGGTACCGGTACGCGGGTGGGCGTCGTGCCGACCGGCGGGGGCTCCGCGTACTACTACCTCGTGCGCACCGCACCACAAGGCGAACCCGGGCCGACCGAGGTCAGCACGATCCGCAGGTGGTTCGCCGGGTACGAGGGCGTCGCCGGCCGGGTGATCGAGGCGCTCGAGGCGCTGCCGCCACTGCACCACGACCTCATCGAGCTGGACCGGCCGGTGTGGGGGAGCGGGCGGGTGCTCCTCCTGGGCGATGCCGCCCATGCGATGACGCCCAACCAGGGGCAGGGCGCTGCGATGGCGATCGAGGACGCCCTGGCGGTGGCGCTCGCCCTGCGGGGAGGTGTGGACGGCGCCCTGGAGCGCTACGCGCGGATGCGCTCTCGTCGTGTGCGGCGCGTGCAGCTCAGCTCACGCCTGATCGGACGGGTGGCGCACACGGGCGGTCCCCGGGTGGCGCGGATGCGCGACGCGGTCCTGGGGCTTGCGCCGGCGACGAGCGGAGGCCGTGCTGTCCGGCGACTCGTCGCGCCTGGCATCGCGCTCGCCGCGCGGTCGGCTCCGGCCGAGTAGCCGCCGCGGGTGCTTCTCCGCTCCTCCGCTCCGTGGGCTGAGCCACGAGTGGATCCACGGGGCTTGGGAGATCGCCCCCGGCCGCCTCGAGCACCACGGCGTCCACCTGGTGGTGGACGGTGTCCGGCCGGGCCTCCGGCACCCGACCGGGCGTGAGGCGTGGGGCGTGGCACCCGATGCCGAGATCGTCCTGTTGGAGTGCGGTGCGAGCGTGGCCGAGTGGGCCCTTCCGCCGGGAGCTCGGGAGATCGCTGTGCGTCGGCTCGTCGGCGACTGACCGCGCCACCTGGCCCACCGACGCCGAAGGGCCCGCCACCCACGTCGCCGAAGGTCACGGGCCCTTCGTCTTGATCAAGAGCGGAGGATGGGGGATTCGAACCCCGTGGGCTGTTGACCCAACACGCTTTCCAAGTCGTTCGACGGTGTGGGGCACGGCGGGCGGTGTGGTGCGTGGATGCAGGTCAGCGGCGTCGGCGAACATCGACGGACCCGGGCGGCGGGATCGGCGTGGATCTCGACTGCTACCGAGACTGCTACCGCGGCATCGCCGGGCGGTGGCGGGTGTGGTCGCGCTGGGTCTCTACGACGCCCAGAGGTTGTCGATGGGCACGGTGTGCAGGCGATCCTCGAAGGTGTAAGCGCGTTGCCCGGTGTAGAGCACTGCTCCGGCGAGGAAGGCGTCGCCCAGTGCCTCGCGCAGCTTGCGCAGCCCGCGGAAGTCCTCGCCGGGGACTCTGGCCGCGGCCTTGACCTCGAACGCCACGACCGCACCGTCGTCACGTTCGATGATGAGGTCTACTTCCACCCCGTCGTAGGTGCGCCAGTGGCCGACCCCGGCGATCCCGTCCATCCACGACGCTTCCTTCAGCAGTTCGGCAACGACGAAGGTCTCGAGCAGGTGGCCGAGCTGGGTCAGCGATGTCGGGTCCCGGCGGGCGAGCTTGTCCGGGGTCAGGCGCAGCAGCCGCGCGGTGACGCCGGGATCGAGGACGTGGATCTTGGGTGCGTTTGCGGACCGGCTCGTGAGCGTGGTCCCCCACGCGGGCAGGAGCTGGATCAGGAAGACGCTCTCCAGGAGCCGGATGTAGTCGCGCGCGGTGTGAGGGTCGATCCCGGCCGCGGCGGCCGCTGCCGTGGCGTTCAGGACCTGGGCGGTCTGGCCGGCGAGGCGTTCGAGCAGGGCTGGTAGCGCGCGCGCCTGGCGTACCTTGCTCAGCTCGCGCACATCGCGCTCAAGGGTCAGGCGCACGTAGTCGTCGAACCACCGGTTGCGTGCGGCCTCGCTGTGCCGGGCCAGGGCGAGGGGGAAACCGCCGCGGGTGAGTCGTTCGAGGTAGTCCTGCCGCGAGGTTGTCGACAGCTCGCTCGGGCTGGCAGGCGACCCGGCGAGCAGTCTGCCCAGCAGATCGGGGCGCGTGGCGTCGAGCTCGGCCTGAGCCAACGGGTACACGGTCATCCGGTGCAGCCGGCCGGTGAGGGCCTGGGCGGCCGCGGGCAGCGACTCGTGGCGTGCGGAGCCGGTCAGGACGAACTGTCCCGGGCGGGCGGACCGGTTGAGCCGGGCCTTGATCGCGTCGAGGACGGCAGGGGCGTGTTGGTACTCGTCGATGCAGATCAAGCGGTCGCTCTGGATCATGGTCGAGGGATCGCTTGCGACCGCATCGCGGGTCGCGGGGTCGTCGAGGTCTAGGACCTCACCGCCGAGCCGCCGCGCGATCTCGCGCAGAGCGGTCGACTTCCCGACCGTCCGCGGGCCTTCCAGGAGGACGACCGGCTCGTCGCGCATGCGGTCGAGGGCGACCTCGACGATCCGCCGGTCGACGAGGCCCTCAACGTTGTCCATGGACCGAGCCTACTGCGAGTCCCCGATCTTGCGGCCCGCGAACCCCCGATTTCGAGGGCTCCGAACCCCTGATCTCGAGGACGATGGGGCCCTGATCTCGCGGCTGCGGCGGCCGGTTGTGACGTCTCTTCGTTCCGAAGCGAATCAGTGTCGTCTCGGCTCCGCCTCCGGCGGTGCCCCGCGCGCCGTACTCGGTGGTGGACCTTGGCCAACACCCCGCGTCTTGCGCACCGCCACCCAACTGTGCGGGAGACGTCCGCGTAGAAGCGTGTTCCTCGACGAGGGCGACATGTGAGAGGCCCGCGACGAGCATCTCTGCGGGTCACGGGCCTCCGTGGCGGACGATGGGGGATTCGAACCCCCGAGGGCTGTTAACCCAACACGCTTTCCAAGTGGCCTGGAGGGGTCTTGGGCGGGTGCGAGTGGATGCGTTTGGGCAGGTCAGCGGCGTGCGCGGACGGAGGCGGTAGGGGGCGGCAGGGGTCGGTCTGGAGACAAACTGCTACCGAAACTGCTACCGGATGCCGCTGCCGACCCGCGGGCACGGTTCAGTCGGAGAAGTGCTCCGCGGCGAGCCGACGGGTGTAGGCGATCACGCTGTCTTGTGTGAGGAGGTTCTTCAGCCGCTCTTCCGGCACGCCAAGCTCGTTGAGGATGAGGAGGTACGCCACCGCGCTCGTGAGCTGGCCGAGCGCGAATAGGCCCTCGTGATCGAGCTTGGTTCGCCCTGAGTGGCTGAGCTCGTTCCGTGCGCGGGTCGCAGCCCGAGCCCAGGCGGAGGGCGAAGGGACGAGTGGCGTTCGCACCGCGTCTGGAAGCAGGTCGATGAGGCGCCTAAGCCGATCCTGCAGCGAGATGTTGTTCTGGATGATCGCCTGAAGCCACGGCTGTTGTTCTGCGGGGACGGCCGCGACGGCAGCCTCCTTGACGGCGCGGAACTCGGCGTCGGGGAGCCTTCGAGGGGTGCCGAGACTCGCCTCGAGTGACTCGAGGGCGGTGATGAGCGTCAACACCCGCGCCTCGAGATACCAGCCCGGTGCCCAGGAGGCCAAGAGCATGCTGATCGCATTGCTCAGCCGTGCCCTCGTTCCGCTCCAGCGGCGAATCAGGTCGTCGAAACTCGGTTCGTTGGCCCAGAACGCCAGGTCTCTTGGGTCCACGCGCTCTTCGGACGAGTCGCCGGCCTGCCGATAGAGGATCTCCACCCAAGGGCCCCATGCTGCACTGGGCTCGGACGTGGTGGTCGACGGGAGGGTGGCCCGTGGCGACAACAGGCGGGTTCGGCGATGTTGCGCGAGTGAGATGAGTTCGGCAACGGACCAGACGCGGCTTCGCAGGTAGTCCAGGTCGACCGCTTGCGGTGCCGTCACCTCGATCTCGACGAGGTGCCGAGCATGCGCCTCGGTCGACGCAAGGCCAACCCTGTAGTCGGGCCCGAACGTGGTGCTCACGAGCCGGTACAAGTCGCCGTCGACATCGGCGCCCTCGTCGGCGGGATGGTCGACGACGAGGCCGTTGGCCCCCGAGCTCGAGCGAGTGATCGTGAAGGCGTCGATGCCGCTCCATGCGGTGAGGCCCTCGATTGACGCCCGTGCCGACCTGAACGCCGGTGCCGATGTGTCCGTCAGGTGCGTTCCCAGCAGGACGACCTCGGGCTTCAGGTCCTGCTGCAGTCCGCCTCCCATAGGCATGAAGCGGCGCCTACTTCCCGTGATCAGGCAGTCCACCAGCGTGGCGGGGCGGCCGTCCACGATGCCGTGGATGATCGGCACCTCGCTCGGGCCGGGCTTGATCTTGAACTGGCCGGGGGCGATCTGCTCACGCTCGTCGGTGTCGAAGCCGCCGATCAGCTCGAGCAGCCCGCCCGCTTTCGGGTCCCAGGTCAGAGCGCCAGCGATGATCTCGTCAGGGCGTTCTGGTCGCCACCACTGCCCCCGCCAGTCGTAGTGCTCGTCGAGCACGACGTGGTTCGGCATCGGCTGCCTCCTGGGTTCTGTTCGAAGGGGCCTATCGGGACGGTGACTCTTCTGGCACTAGCCTCCGTGCGCCGCCGGCCAGGCTCACCGTCATCGGTCAGAACGGTGGCATCTGGCCGATGAGGCGCTTGGCGATGTCGACGATCTTCCGGCAGCCGGGGTGGTCGGCGTGGACGTCGGCGGCGACGGCGTCGTGCTCCTCGCGGTAGTCACCGGCGTTCCTCGCCCTGCGCACCCGGTGGTACGCGGCGAGGTCGCGGCCGAGTGGTGGGTCGAGCTGGGCCAGGACGGCGTCGTACAGGGCGATGTGGCCGCCCGCCCGGGTGGGGCGGAGTCCCTGGGCGAGCAGGATCGCGGTGAGCGCCTTGCGGTTGGCGCCATGCAGCGCGTCGTAAGCGAGAACGGTGTCGGTGTCAGCCAGCGTCAGCGCAGATGCAAGATGAGTCGCGGCGACGTCGACGAGCGACTGCGCCGCGTCCAGGTTCGGCGGGACGCGTTCGAGCATGCCGGTCCGGATCAAGCTCTCGACGACCGCTCGTCCCTGTTCCCAGGCCATCAGGCAGCCGCTCCGTTCTCGCGTCCCAGCGTGAGCCGGACCAGGGGACGTTCCCGGAGCGCAGCGAGGAAGGTCTCCTCGGCCGACGACCAGCGCTCGGCTGAGGTGAAGGTGACGTTGACCTCCCTGCCCAGAGTGGAGTCGATGCCGTCGAGCGCGTCGTAGACGGCCTCCCGGTCGGGCGTGCCGACGATCAGGACATCGACGTCGCCCGGCGCGGGGCCGACCTCGCCGTGCCACCGCGCTGCCCAGGAGCCGTAGACGTAGGCCTCCGTGATCCCGTCGATGCCGGAGAGGGCGCGCTCGAGGAACGGGACCGGCCCGTAGGTGACGACGAGGAGCTGGCGCAGGGGAGCGGTCGCTGGGTTGTCGTCGGCCGGCCGCACCACCACGGATCGGCCGACGCGCGTGCCCGTGACGAGGTCGGCATCCATCAGCCGCCGGACCTCGCGGTAGACGGTGGGCTCGGGAGCGTCGAGCACGCGCGCGAGGTCGGTGATCGTGCGTGGCTCGTCGTCGGTGAGCACCCGCAGGAGCAGTCGAGCCTGTAGGGCCGACCGGAAGATCGGGATCAGCGCGGGTGCCTGCGTTCTCATATGACGCAGGATATCTCTCGTCAAACGAGAGAACAACGCCTGTGGATGACGCGCGTAGCCGCGATCAGCCCGGAGCGTCATCGTGTCCGTCATCGCCTGGCCGCCCTGGGAGCGGATTCGTCATCGGTTCGGCTATCGGCCCTGACGAGCCTGGTGTCGTGTGCTCACCCGAATCCACGCCCGCTCGCCTGGGTCGTCCAGCAACCTACGCCGGCCGCGCCGTTGCGCCGCGGGCATCCACAGCGGTTGCGGGGCGCCTTGCCTGCACAGCCTCGGGCCGCGCCCCTTGACCGCCACCCGCCGTCGTTCGCCGATGGACCGGTGCTCAGGCCCTGACGAACGCAACCCAACCCGACCGAGAAGGAGAAGTGCCATGACTGACATCGAGATCATCCCGACCCCGCGCGTCATGCTCAGCATCACCGACGCCGCCCGCTGCCTGTCCGTGGGCCGCAGCACCATGTACGAGCTCATCAATAGCGGCGCGATCGAGACCGTCCACATCGGGCGGCTGCGGCGCGTGCCCGCCGACTGCCTGAGCGACTTCGTCGAGCGGTGTCGCCGCGAGCAGTGGGCGCAGGAGCCGTGACCCGATGGGCACCCGGGCCGGGAACCAGCGCTCGTCGATCTTCCAGGGCAACGACGGGCGCTGGTACGGCTTCGTCACGATGGGCGTCCGGCCAGACGGCTCGCCCGACCGGCGCAAGCGCACCGGCGCAACGCGGGCCGAGGTGGTCCGCAAGGTCCGCGAGCTGGAGCAGCAGCAAACCGAGCAGTCGGCGCTGCCGGCAGGCCGATCGCCGCGGTTGGAGACCTGGCTGACGGAGTGGCTGAGCGCGACGTCGCTCCGCGTGCGGCCGAGCACCCTGTCCGGGTACACGGTCGACGTCCACCGCCACATCAACCCGACCATCGGCAAGCACCGCCTCGACACGCTCCAGCCCGAGCACATCGAGCACCTGTACGCCGTGCTGCTCGCGAGCGGGCTCAACGCCGGGACCGTCCACCACGTGCGCCGGACGCTCAACAAGGCGCTCAACGACGCGGTCCGACGACGGCGCCTCCCGCGCAACCCAGTGACGCTCGCCCACACGCCGCGCTACGAGCCGCCCGACATCGAGCCGCTGACCGTCGACGAGGCGCGGCGCATCCTCGCCGCCGCGGAGAACGAGCCCCATGGCGTCGCGTTCATGCTCGCGATCTCGCTCGGGCTTCGGCGCGGCGAGGTGCTCGGGCTGTCCTGGGCCGATGTCGACCTCGACGCCGGGCGGCTCCAGGTGCGGCGGCAGCTCGAGCGACGGAACTGGCGGCACGGCTGCGCCGACCCGGACCGCTGCGTCGAGAAGCCGTCGCAGTGCCCTCAGCGCCGCGACGGCGGGCTGGTGCTGGCCGAGCTCAAGACCAAGCAGTCACGCCGGACGCTGCCCCTGCCGGAGCCGCTGCTCGTCGCGCTGCGCCAGCACCGGCGTCGGCAGCGAGAGGCCCGCATCCACGCCGGGACGCTGTGGCGCGACTGCGGCCTGGTGTTCACGACGGTGACGGGACGGCCCGTCGCGCCGCGCGACCACTCGCTGCACTGGACGGCATTCCTGGAAGGTCTCGGCATCCGGCCCGCGCGACTGCACGACGCGCGGCACACGGCTGCGACGCTGCTGCTGGTCCAGGGCGTCGACCAGCGCGTCGTCATGAGCATCTTCGGCTGGACGTCGCCCGCGATGACGACGCGCTACCAGCACGTCGTGCCGGAGCTCGTCGAGGAGGCGAACCGCCGGATGGGCGAGCTGCTCTGGGGCGACGCCACCGGATTGGTACCGTGAGGCCATCTCCACGCCCGAGGTGTGCGTATGACCGCGATTCGGCTCGGCTACGACAAGGTTCGCTGCGACCGGTGCGGCGATCGCGAGCGCGTCTTGGGCATCCCATGTGCTACCTGTGGCGACTCTCCTGGGCCGTCCGAAGTGAACCACCAGGTGCAGCGCCGACGTCGCCTTGTGGCCGCCTTGCGCACAGAACTGGAAAGCGTGCCCGCGGCCGGTGACGACGAAGAATGGCGTTCGCTCGCGGATCTGGGCACGCGGGTGGCGAGTGACTTCGACGGCCTGTTGGCGGCCCTCAAACAGAGCTCCTTGCAGTCGGAGCCATTTGCCGATGGCACACTTCTCGCCAAAGCCGTGCGTGCCGTCGCGCAGACGCGCCAGAGGCTTAGTGCGGCCAATCCGCTCCGGCCGCACCTGTCGCAACTCGAGCTTCTTCGGGACACGGGTCGCCTGACGGAAGAAATGTGCGTGGCGTACCTGCTTGCCCTCGAGGCGCCTTCACCCGTTGAAGCGCAACGGCACGCCGACGCCGCCCAGGAGTGTATCGATCAAATAGCCAGCCGCCTTGCCGAGTACAACCGCGTCATGGCAGCAGCGGGGCTGCTTGAGGAAGAGGGCGACCTAGGGTCCGCGACGAGTCGGCTGTTCGGCGCCCTCAAGGCGCTCCATCCAGGCCTGAGGGTGACCGAGCTAGACGAGCTTGGACGCGGGCGGTTCAAGGAGATCACTCGCGTTGATGCGGTAGTCGGTACAGGGGCGGGCGTGCTTGCGGCCGAGATGGTCGCCACCGTTCACCTCGACGCTACGCGGTTCCGAAGCGCCTTGTCCGCCGCAGCATCGCTCGCGCACGACGCCGGCTCGCGGTTCGCTGAGATTGTGGCCGAGGAAGTTGTGAGGAGTGACATCCGACGTGCAGCAGTGCACGGGCTCGAGGCGTACGCGCAACTTGCACTCTTGATCCGGATCGCGCCAAGCGAGGATGCGGCGCTTCGACAGGTAATGAAGCTGTACAGGAATCTGTTTGAGGATGTCATGGCACCGCTGGTGTCGGTGATGCTCCTCGCGTCCGGCGAAGTGACCAAGCCGTACGCGAAACTCATAGCCGAGGACGCGACCGAGATCGCGCGTCGTGCAGCCGCCTCGCAGGTCGTGGGGCCTCTCCTGGCTGGTGCTGAGCCGACATACCGGAACGCCGAGGGGCATGGGGCCAAGACTTACAGGCTTGAGGGCAACGACGTAGTGTTCGAACTCAGGTCTTTCGCCGGCAGAGTTCCCGTCGACACTGTGCTCGATGACAGCTTTGCCCTGGTGGAGTCGCTGCTCGCGCTTCAGTTGGCGATAGTGAACGCCGTTTCCGTGCTTGGCTACGAGGATCATGAACCTGCCGACTTGGGCTATTTCCAGCCATCGGCCGTTCAAATGGTGGAATTCTTGCTTGAAGACCAGCAGATTTCCGTCGAGCGGCTGGAGTTCTCGGAGGAAGCTTGGGAACTCGGCCTCCGGGATCAGCCGCCGCCACTCTTCGCAATTGCGGTCGGCCTGGATCCCCACGCACCAGACTCCGTTCGGCGGTTCGTGATTGCGAACCACGGCGAAGGCCAGGAGCGCACGCTCGTGATTGACCGCCGTGTCGTTGCGGAGTTCCTTGCTGTTGACGAGTCCGAGCCGACGTGGCGAACGATCGTCGGCCTGGCGCGATGTGACGTCGACGGTGCACCGATGCTCTCCGGAGACGCCTTGAGATGCGCGATCGCCGCTACCGGGGTCGAGGCGCTCGTTGGGAACCGGTTGGACCGGGTCCCGCGGCTCCGCTGGCTGAGGGGGATCGCCATGCGGATGGGCGACGCAGCAGCCGCGGAACTCTCGGTCGCAGCGATCCGCGCGCTCCGGGAGGGACGCGTCGCAGAGGTCGCGCGCCGACCCGAGTGGCAGGCATGGCTCGCCCTTGGGGGCGTGAACTTGCCCTGACGGTCGCGTCGTTCGCCGCACGAACTGCTACCACAACTGCTACCGGCGCCCCTCCGCCCAGCCGCACCCGCCGACGACGAAGGGCCCGCTCCCCACGTCACCGCAGGTCACGGGCCCCTCATCCGGCGGAGGATGGGGGATTCGAACCCCCGAGGGTGTTACCCCAACACGCTTTCCAAGCGTGCGCCATAGGCCACTAGGCGAATCCTCCAGGCCGGACGAGGATACCGGACCTTGCCCGCCCGGCCGAACGCCCGCCCTGCCGGCCCTCAGGAGGCCGACACCACCCACGCGTCGACGCCGTAGTCCATGTCGACCGTGACGAGCCAGTCCTCGCCGAGCTTCGCGACGCTCGGGGATCCGCTCGGCTCGGCGCCCACGGGGATCGGTACCTGCTGCCAGTCTTCGCCGTCGGCCGACACCCAGAGCACCGGCCCGGTGTACTCGGCGGTGTCGACGGTCCCCGGCGCGACCCGCAGGTCGTCGACCTCCACGGAGCCGCCACGCCAGGAGCCGACGTCCAGCGACTCCACCGGGTCGAAGGCGCGAAGGTCCGCCGTCCGCCACGTGGTGCTGGCGCCGCGGAGCCAGCCCGTGACGGTCAGCGAGTCCTCGCCGTCCTGGTCGTCGGCGGTGCAGGCGGAGAAGCTGGCCCCGGCCTCGTCCAGCGTGCCGCTCTCCCAGGTGCCGTCCGTCCCGCGGCGCCACCAGCTCGCGACCTCGAGGCCGTCGTCGGTCCAGGACGTACCCACCGCGACCAGGTCTCCGTCGAACCGGCAGACGTCGCTGATCCACGAGTCGCGTGCGCCGTCCGCGACGAGCCCCTGCGCGGACCGTTCCCAGCCGGCGCCGTCCGGGCTGGTCCAGACGGCGGCCGTCCGCGCCGTGGCGCTGTCGCCGTCGGGGGCCTCCTGGGTGGTGAGCACCCACTCGTCGTCGAGGTGGGCCAGGTGGGTGACCATGCGGAACCCACCACCGTCGGCCCCGGTGGTCGCGGTCCACTCGCCGCCGTCGGTGCTGCGGAGCACCTGGAGCGGGAAGCCAGTGGTGCCCGCGTCGGTCATCGACGTGGTCATGGCGGCGACGTCCGTGCCGTCGCCGTCGGACGCCGTGTCGACCGCGCTCGTCCCCGGTGGCACATCAGGTCCCCAGGCCCCGGACACGACTCCGTCCGCGGTCACCCGCGCCAGGCTGATGTCGCCGTGCCGTGACCACCCGACGTCCGGGACGATGGTGAGCACGTTGCGGTCGAGCGTCACGTCGGCGCCATCGCCGGACTCGCTCAGCACGGCGACCGCACGGGGGACATAGCCGTCGACGAGGGAGGCCTGGTCCCAGGTGTAGCCGCCGTCCCGCGACCACCGCTCCTCCAACCGCCCCTTGGACGCCGCGATCAGCACGGTCCGGCCGTCGGTGTCGGGCACGGCCAGCACGTCCACGCCGACGGCTGCGATCTGCCAGTCGGTGGCCGGAGCGTCGAGCCACCCCCCGGATCCGTCGCGCACCTGGTACATCACCCCGCGCACGCTCGAGCTCTGGGCCGCGAGCGCGACGGCATCGCCCTGCCGTACCGGGGCGGAGAAGCTTGCGTCGTCGCCCTCGAAGGCGGTCCAGCCGTCCAGGCGCATCGGCACGGGCTCGGTCTGCCACGTGCGAGCGTCGTCCGAGTGCCAGACGCGTGGCCGCCGGACGCCGTCCTCCAGCACCGAGCCCGAGGCGAGGAAGCCGTCGGCGGTCGCGACGGCGCCGGCCACCCACCCGCCGGCCGGCGCGACTTCGACGGGCCCGTCGAAGCTGCGGCCGCGGTCGGTCGAGACGAACGCCACCGGGCCGGACAGCCCCCCGCGCGGACCGGCGGCTGCGATCACCACGACCGTGTCGCTGCGGGCGGCCACAGCCGTGACGGTGAGCCGCGCGTCGTCGTCCGCGCCCGGCAGCGCCACGTGCTCCCACGTGTCCGCGGCGACGTCCAGCGTCGACACCGCCGGGTGCCGCCCCGTGACCCCGTTCCCCGCGACGACGACCGTCTCGTCGCCGGCCACGGCCACGTGCGCCACACGGGCAACGTCGACCTCCTCGGGCACGGGCAGAGCGGTCCAGTCGCGCCGGTCGGCCGACGTCACCAGGTACGAGCGGACCTGCCCGTCGTCCCAGGTGGTGCCGGCCAGCGCCGTCAGCTCGGGGTTGCCGTCGGCGGCGACGGAGCGCACATCGCCGTCCACCAGCTCGAGCACCGTCGGGGACGGGGCGAGCACGCCCGGGCGGGCGTTCCACACGGTCAGCCGGTGCGGCGCCTGCGGCTCGCCGACCGTCGCGGCGGTGAGCCGGTCCCGTCCGCCTTCCGACGCCAAGGCTGCGCTCGAGGTCGCGCGACGGCCGGTCTCCTGCCAAGCCGACGTGTCGATCTGCGTGAAGGACACCTCCGGCTCCGGCGTCGTCGAGGTCCGGGCGGGTTGGTGCGGCGTGCAGCCGACCGTCAGGAGCGCAAGGCCGGCGACGAGCGCGGAGCGGCGCGGGTTCGGGGCGCGGTGGGGCACAGGTTCCTCCGGGGGTTCGGGATGTCGAACCCCAGCGTGTCCGCGTTCACGTCAGCCGGGCCGTTGTCCACAGAGCCCCTGCTCCGGTGGGCCCCATGACGGCGTGGCGACGGCGCGCCACTGGACACGGGCACCGATCCCCGGGTGTGAACGCCGAACCCCTTCGAGCGAACCGGAGGCACGGTGCCCGCGTCCAGTGACTCATCGGCGGGCCCCGCCTCTCGATGAGGAGACCTGCCCGGGCAACCGTCCCACGACCCCGCAACCGGCCCGCGGGCGCGCGGCCCGCCCCTCAGAGCTCCAGGTTGTCGATGTGGTCGAGCACCTCGACGTTCTGCACCGGGTTGTCCGTCAGCGCGAGTCGTTCGAACGAGTCGAACCCGGCCAGCGGGCTGACGTCGGTGATCTGGTTGCCGATCAGCTCGACGCTGGTCAGGTTGGGCAGCCCGGCGAGCACCGAGATGTCCGAGATCTGGTTCTGGTAGAACCCGATCTCCTCCAGCGCCGTGAGGCCGGTCAGCGGGCTCAGGTCCGAGATCTGGTTCCCGTAGGCGGTGATGCGGGTCAGCTTGGTCAGGCCGGCCAACGGCGAGATGTCGGAGATCCGGTTCCAGCTGATCGTGAGGTAGGTCAGCTCGGGGCAGCCGGCGACCGGGCCGAGGTCGGTGATCGCGTTCGAGCTCAGGGTGAGGTTGTGCAGGTTCGGCACCGAGCCGAGCACGGCCAGGTCGTCCAGCGAGCTCTGCATGACGACGAGGGTGGTGACCCCGGGCAGCTCGGGCAGCGTGGTGTAGTCGATCTCCGGCTGGAGCGAGACGGCCACGGCGGCGACGTCGGGGAAGTGGGCGAGATCGGCGAGCGTCGTCATCGTGCCGAAGCCGGTGTATCGGACGTCGTTCACCTCGACGGCGTCGTCGTCGAAGTGGACCACCGACGGCGCCTCGCGGCCGTTGCCGGTGAGCAGCACGAACTCGTCCGCGACGATCTCCACGCGGGTGTAGCCGGCGAGGTCCGCCTCGCTGACCTCGTCGACGCCGAGCTCCGCCTTGAGCAGCTGTTCGAACAGCGGGTCGGCGAAGGTGATGGGGGTCGTGTCGAGCGCGCCGCCGTCCGCACCGGAGTCCGCGGCTGCCGACGACGCCGCGTCGCCTCCCGCCGCGTCCGCGGCACCGCCGTCCGTGCCGTCGGCCGCTCCCGAGCAACCCGCCAGCAGAAGCGTTCCGGCCAGAGCCACGGTCCAGGTCCTGATGCGCACGTCGGCGTCCTCCCTGAGGGGCAGCGACCGCCGACGGGGGACCGGCGGGCCGCAACGGGTGCCACCGACGCTAGAACCAAGATCAATCCCGGCGCCACGGCCGACGGTCCCGGGTCCGGGTGAAACTAGCCGGCCATGCCGATCAGGAGATCCGCGAGCGCGCCGGGGGTTCGCACCACGGTGATCGCGCCCGCGGCCTCGAGCTCACCGGGGGCGGCGTAGCCCCACTCGACGCCGACGCACGTCAGGCCGTGCTCGGCGGCGCCCAGCACGTCGTGCGAACGGTCGCCGACCATCACCACGTCCGGCCCGGCGGCCGCGCCCACGGCGTCCAGCGCCCGGGCGATCACGTCCGCCTTGCGGGCCACGGAGCCGTCCAGGGTCGCGCCGGCGACGTGGTCCAGGAGCGGCGCGAGCCCGAAGCCCTCGACGATCCGCGCGGCGAACGGCTCGGGTTTGGACGTCGCCAGCACCAGGTGGACGCCGACGTCACGCACCCGGGACAGGGCCTCGGGGACCCCGTCGTAGACGCGGTTCTCCAGCAGCCCGGCGCGACCGTAGTACTCGCGGTAGGCGGCGATCGCGTCGTCGATGTGCCCCGCCGGGACGCCGAGCGCTGCGAACACCTCGGTCAGCGGCGGTCCGACGGCGGCGCGGTGCTGCTCCGGCTCGAGCGCGGGGAGCCCGAGCGCCGCCATCGCCCGGTCCAGGGCGTTGGCGATCCCCTCGATCGGGTCCGTGAGCGTGCCGTCGAGGTCGAGCAGGACGGTGGTGAGCACGGCCCCAGTGTGCAGCACCACTAACCTGGGGCCGTGATCAGCCTCCCCTTCGCCGACCGCACGCCCGAGGTCCACCCGACCGCCTGGATCGCCAAGAACGCCTCCCTGATCGGCAAGGTCAAGGTCGACGAGCAGGCCAGCGTCTGGTTCGGCGCGGTGCTGCGCGGGGACATCGACGAGATCGTTCTCGGGCCGCGCTCGAACCTCCAGGACAACGTCGTGGTGCACACCGAGCTGGGCTCGCCCGCGGTGATCGGGGCGGACGTCAGCGTGGGGCACGGCGCCGTGGTGCACGGCTGCGCCATCGAGGACGGCTGCCTCATCGGGATGAACGCGACGGTGCTGACCGACGCGGTGGTCGGGGCGCAGTCGCTGGTCGCGGCCGGCGCCGTGGTGCTCGAGGGCACCGTGATCCCGCCGCGGTCGCTGGTCGCCGGCGTGCCGGGCAAGGTCCGGCGCACCCTCACCGACGACGAGGTCGCGGCGCTGCACGGGAACTCCGCGCGCTACGTCACCCGGGCGCAGACCTACGCCGCTGCGGAGCGCGCCGAGTAGCAGCGGCCGCCCCCGCGGCGGCGTGCGGCGGCCTCGCCGCCTCAGGGCGCGGCCGGCACGTCCGTCGCGGCAGGAGGCGCGGGAGGTTCCCCGGTCGCCGCCGTCTGGGGCAGCGGGAGCAGCATCAGCGCGCCGATCAGCACGATCGTCGCGCGGCGCAGCCAGACCATGGTCATGGCGTCCCTCCGTGGAACCTCCGGTCCGGACCGGAGTGGCCGGGTCCATCCGGCCGACGGTCCCATCGGCCTTGCGTGCCCGTCCTTGAGGCACCGCACCACGGTTCTGGCGAACGACCGACGGCCGGCGGGCGCGGTGCGACGATGGGGGGCATGGAGGGCTGGCTGCCGGTCGTGCTCGCGGTCGCGGCCGTCGTCGTGGCCCTCGTGGTGGTGGATCGGCTGACCGCGGCCGGCGTGTTCGACCGTCGGGGCGACCGCCCCCGCGAGCGGCGCCCGGGTGGTGGCGGCGGGGCCGGTGCGCTCGGATCGCTCCTGGACTTCTACGACCCGAGCCACCGTCACCTGACCGAGGAGCAGCAGCGCGAGAAGTCCACCACCGTCCAGGTGCCGGGCGAGGCGCCGCCGCTCATCGACCTCGACGCGGGCACCGCGGTCATCGAGTCGGAGGGCGACCGCCACGCATCCGACACCCGCGCGGCCGACCGCCGCGCCCCCGACGCCGACGGCCCGGCGGGCGACCGCCCGAGCCCTGCGGGCTGACCCGCTCAGCCGTTGGGCAGCAGCGTCGTCCACACGGCCGTCGCGCCGGAGTGCCCGGCGAGCACCACGACGGTGACCGTGCCGACTGCGACCACCGCGGCGAGCACGGCGGCCACCACCAGGTACGCCCGCGGCATCACGACGCCGTCCCCGTCGCCCGACGGGACGCCGATCCGCACCGGGATCCGTGGCATCCACGGCAGGCGGCGCTCGACCCACGTGGTCAGCGTCACCAGGCCGGCGACGATCACGAGCGCCGCAGCCCACAGCGCGACGGACGTCCCGAGGGCCATGTGCCGGGCCAGCTCCGCCGAGCCGGGGACCTTGCGCAGCAGCGCCTCACCGGACTCCTTGGCCACCGCTGCCGCACCGAACGCGCCGATCGCCAGCACCGCCGGCACCCACGCGCTCCACCGCCGGAACCTGGGCCACACGGCCGCGAGCAGCACGACGAGCGCCGCCACGGGCACCAGGACCACCGCGGCGTGGACGACGAGCGGGTGCAGGGGCAGTCCGCCGATGGTGTCGGGCACGGTTCCTCCTGGGTGTCGGGGTCGGGGTCGCGGCGTCAGGTGGGGGTCGGTGCGTCAGGCGGGGTCGGGGTCGCGTCAGGCCGCCGGGGTCTGGTTCCAGCTCAGCACCGCCGCGGTGCCGTGCTCGCGGCCGAGCCGGCTCACCGACGCCGCGTCCAGCACGAACCGTGCTCCCGCCTCCGGGGGCAGCTGGAGCCAGCGGCTGGCCAGCACCCGCAGCAGGTGGCCGTGCGCGACCAGCATCACCGTGCCGCCGTCGTCCACGACCGGCGCCACGTCGGCGAGCACGCCCGCGGCCCGTGCCGCGACGTCCTCGAGGCTCTCGCCGGGTGTCTCACCGGGCTCCACACCGTCGCGGAACACCGTCCACCGGTCGCCGCGGCGCTCGCGGATCTGCTCGGTGGTCAAGCCCTCGTAGGCGCCGTAGTCCCACTCGACCAGGCGCTCGTCCGGTTCGGGGACGAGGCCCGCGAGCTCGGCGGTCTCCCATGCCCGGCGCAGCGGGCTGGCCAGCACTCGCGTGGGGCGCAACGCGTCGAGGGTGCCCGCCAGGGCGGCGGCCTGCCGGCGGCCCAGGTCGGTCAGCGGCACATCGGTGCGCCCGGTGTGCCGCCCGCTGCGGCTCCAGGCGGTCTCGCCGTGTCGCACGAGCACGATCTGGGCCACAGGGTCTCCGTCCGGGCGTGGGGTCCGTCAGACGGGGTTGGCCCAGCGGTGCACCGAACCGTCCGCCAGGACCAGCAGACCACTGGTCCCGTGCAGAGTCGACACCCAGTCCACGGCCTGCGCACCTCGGGCGATCGCCGCGGTGGCGAACACGTCGGCCCACAGCAGCGACGGTCCGACCACGGAGGCGGCGAGCACCTCGGTCATCGCCGTGCCGGTGCGGGGGTCACGGATGTGGGCGCCGCGAGCCGCGGTCCCCGAGGTCGCCACCGCGCCGTCGGACACCGGCACGGTGGCCAGGACGCGCGAGCGGTCCCGCGGGTCCTCGATGCCGATCAGCCACGGCTCGCCGTCCGAGGTCGGGCGCAGCAGGACGTCGCCGCCCGCGCCGATCGCGTAGCCCAGGCCGGGGAGGCTGTCGAGGTGGCGGGCCGCACGGCCGACGCCCCAGGTCTTGGTGAGCCCGGTGGGGTCGAACAGGCCGTCCGGGCGCGAGTGCCACGCGTCGAACCACCCGTCGGTGCGCTCCAGCGCGGTGCGGCACAGCCGCTCGACCTCGCGCATATGGTCCGACGCGTGCTCGAGCTCGACCTCGCCGCGCTGCAGGCGGCACAGCTCGGAGTCCTCGCGGAACGGGCTGAAGCGCGCCTCGACCTCGCGGAGCTCGTCGAACAGGTCCGCGACCGCCGCCGCGACCACGTCGTCGTGGGCCCGCTCGCCGCGCACGTGCACGCTGATCGGCATGCCCATGATCTGCTCGACCCACGCGCGGTGGGGCAGGCCGGGCGACGGGCTGACGGCCGCGGCCTTCGCACCGTCGCCCGCCATCGGCTCCTGGGCGGTCCGCTCCTGCGTCGCCGCTGTCACAGGTGCGCCTGGTCCAGGGCGTCCTGCAGCGACTGCAGGTAGCCGTAGCTGGTGAACGTCGCGCCGGAGACCATCGCGATGTTCGCGGAGCCGGCCTGCAGCGCCTCGGCGTTGAGCTGCGGGATGGCGTAGGAGTTGATCACCTGGTCGGTGCGGCTGCCGTTCGGGTAGTTGGTGGCCTGGACGTCCGAGACCTTGCCGCCGGTCACGGTGATCTGGACGGTGACCGGGCCGTAGCGGGTCTGGGCGGTGGCGCCCGTGTACGTCTTGGTCCCGGTCGCCGTGCCCGAACCCGAACCCGAGCCGCTCGAGGTGGCGGAGCTCCCCGACGACGTGCTCTTGCCGCTGCCGTTGCCGTTGCCGTTCGCGTGCCCACCCGACGTTCCCGTGGTCGTCCCGGCCCCGCCGGTCCCTCCGGGGGTCGCGGCGAGCGCGGTCGTCCGGTTCAGGCTGGTGGGCCACGAGAACAGCAGCACGAGTCCCGTGATGGTGCTCGCGATGGCGATGACGATGCGGCGCACTGTGGTCCTTCCGGTCACCAGGTGAAGTTCTCGGCGTGCACGGCGGAGCGCGCGGCGCCCGCCGAGCGCAGGTCGGCTGCGACGGCCTCGACCCAGGGGCCGGTGCCGCAGACGTAGATGTCGGCCTCGTCCAGGTTGGGCACCAGGCGTCGCACGGCCTCGGTGCCGGGCAGGTGCCCGTGCTTCTGGGGCAGCCACGCGGTGCCGGTGCGGCTGCGCGGACCCACCAGGTCGACCACCTGGAGGGCGCCGGCGGCGACCAGGCGGTCGACGTCGTCCTGCATGGGCGCGTTCTGGCCCGAGCGCAGCCGCCGGACCATGAGGGCGGGGCCATCGGTGAGCCGGCCGGCGAGCACCGCCTCCTGGGCGAGCGCGACCAGGGGCGCCAGCCCGAGGCCCGAGCCGAGCAGCACGAGCTGCGGACGGGACCGCACCAGCGGGTGCAGCCGCCCGTAGGGGCCCTCGACGAGCACCCGGGTGCCGGCCCGCATCCGGGCGATGCGCTCGCCGTCGTCGCCGGTGACGCCCATCGTGACCCGCAGGCCGTGCGTGGTGGGTGCGGCGGACAGCGACAGCGGGTGCGCGCGGGTCCATCCGGGCCCGGTGAGGAAGCGGAAGACGAAGAACTGCCCGGCGGCCACCTGGAGCTCGTGCAGGCGCGGGCCGTGCATGGTGACCGTCGCCACGCCGCGGCCGTCCGGGCGGACGTCGGTGACGCGCAGCTGCTGGCGGGCGGACAGCCGCCACGGCACGATCAGCCGGTACCAGAGCACCAGGACCATCACCAGGCCGTAGGCGGACCACCAGTACACGGTCGCCCACGTCGAGGCCAGGAAGTCGGTGCCGGTCCACAGCTGGTGCGGCAGCGCCAGGCCTGCGCCCAGGTAGGCGTACAGGTGCAGCAGGTGCCAGGACTCGTAGCGGAGCTTGCGTCGGGCGATCCGGATCGATGTGACCGTGACCATCACCAGTGCAGCGGTGCCCGCGGTGGCGAGCAGCATGCCGGGCGCCGTCGTCACCAGGCTCCAGAACTCGTAGAGCGCGTTCCACCGGTCCAGCGCGGCGTAGCCGATGGTGATGAACACGATGTGCACGACCATGAGCCAGATCGAGGTGAACCCGACCCAGCGGTGCCACCGGCTGATCCGGTCCTGGCCCAGGGAGCGCTCGATGAACGGCACCCGGGCCATCGACAGCACCTGGAGCAGCAGGAGATCGGCGCTGAGCAGGCCGCTCAGCCGTCCGATCGAGTTCAGGGCGCTCGCGCCGCCGGAGGTCAGGTCCTGGATGCCGCCGTGGTTCACCCACAGCGCGACCACGATGAGCATCGTGGCCCAGACCACCAGGCCCGTGGCGTCGGTCCACCAGCGGCGCAGCACCGGCGGGCGCAGGCGCAGCAGGGGCGAGGCCGGGTTGCCGGCCCGTGAGCGGTCGGGCAGCACGCGACCGGCGTCGGGCATCGGGCGGCGCCGCGGCGCGCGTTCGGTGGCTACCGGATTCATGCCGGTCACGATTCCGGACCAACCTGGGAGCCCCCTGGACGCCACCTAGGGCGCGTCTGGGACGCCCCGGGCGGCCGGTGCGAGCCTCGCCCGTTCGGCCGCCCCGGGGCCCTGCGTTACCCTGGAGGCAGACCCCTCGTGCGGCGTCATCTCGCTGAACCCCCCCAGGGCCGGAAGGCAGCAAGGGCAGGTGAGCTCTGACGGGTGTGCGGGGGGTCCTTCGCTTCCCCGCGCCCCCCGTGCCCGTTGTTCGCATGCGGACAACGGAGCGCGCTCGTAGTCCCCGTGGTTCGAGGGCGCGCCGTTGTTCGCATCGGCGGACGGAGCGTGGCGGGTGGCGGTCAGCCGGTCGGGGTGCGCAGGGCCAGGCGGGTGGACGTCTGGGCGGCCCCGGCGTCGGTCTTGAGGCGGCGCACGAAGGTGTCCAGCGTCCCGGCGTCGGCGACCACGGCGCGCACCAGGTAGTCGTACGGGCCGGTGACGTGGGCCGCGTCGACGATCTGCGGGAAGCGCGCTGCGGCGTCGGCGAACGCCTCGTAGGTCACGCCCTCGCGCAGCCGCACGTCGACGAAGACCTCCAGGCCGGGCCGCGCCGCACCGTCGCCCCGTGGGCGCGCCGGACCGCGGAGCACGGTGAACCCGGCGATCGTGCCGTCGGCCTGCATCCGGCGGACCCGGGCCGCGGCGGCGTTCGCCGACAGGCCGACCCGGGCGCCGAGCTCACGGAACGGCAACCGCGCATCCGCGGTCAGCTCCCCGAGGATCCGTTCGTCGATGCTGTCCATGCAGCGATTGTCGCAGTGACGCCGAGGGATCCGCAGCATCGTGACCTCGTCGTGCGGCCCGAGCGACACACTCGTGCGCGTGCCCGAGGTCCTCTCCGCCCTGCTGGTCGGGGCCGTCGCGGGGTTCGGCGTGGCCGTACCGCTGGGGGCCGTCGGGGTGCTGCTGGTGCGCACCGGGATCTCCGACGGCTGGCGGGTGGCCTCGGCGGGGGCGTTGGGCGTCGCATCGGTGGACCTCGGGTACGCCGCGCTCGCGACGGTGGCCGGCTCGGCGGTGGTCGCGCTGCTCGCCGGGCACGAGCGCACGGTGCGGCTCGTGGGTGCCGTGGTGCTCGCCCTGCTCGCGGCCCGCGGCCTGTGGGCGACCTGGCGGGCCCGCCGCTCGCCCGGGGCGGACCTCGACGCGCGGGGCGGGGCCGGCGCCCTGGCCACGTGGGCCAGGTTCGTCGGTCTCACCGCGCTCAACCCGCTGACCATCGTGTACTTCGCCGTGGTCGCGGCGAGCCTGGCCACCCGGTGGACCGGTGCGGCCGAGCGGGTGGCGTTCGTGGTGGGGGTGGGCGCGGCGTCGGCCGCGTGGCAGCTGGTGCTCGCCGGTCTCGGGGCCTTCGCCGGCGCCAGGACGAGGCCGACCGCGCGCCTGGCCCTCGGCGTCCTCGGGGACCTGCTGGTGCTCGGGTTGGCCGTCGCGCTCGCGCTGGGCTGACTGTCGCAGCGTGATGGACGGGTCGAACCCGCCGGTGCCGCGCGACCAGCGGCAGTGAGCCGACGACGTGGTCTGCGGGCGGACGCGCTTGGCCACCAGCGCGCACCTCGCCGATCGGTGTTGAAACGTTGGCCTCACATAGCGAGGCCAACGCTTCAACAGTGGGCGCAGCCGTCGGCAACAAGCGTTGGTGGGGTCGGGCCGTGGCGGCGGCTGGCGCGGCGAAGGGTGTCGAGGGCCCGGTTCGGCGTCCGCAGGGTGGACGGCCTCGCACGGATCGGTGTCTGGGCGCCGCCTCGCCGCGTGGGGTGCCGGGACCGCGTCGCGAAGCGCACCTCACCGAGCGCACACCGGCTACCGGACGGATCGTGGCGCGCCGCTGGTCGCACCTCGATCGCGTTGAGGGCCGCCTGGGGGCTTCGACTCAGCGGATCACACCTTGCTGCCGGACTCACGCTGGGCTGACAGCGGGCGCGAGCGCGACGGCCGGACGGTCAGCCGGCGTCGGCCACCGGCACGCAGACGTCGGTCACCCACTGCTCGGGCGGCAGCCCCGACGCGGGGCTCACCCGGTAGACGTCGACCATCGGCCCGCAGATGTGCAGGTCGTGCTCGCTGATCCAGGTGCCGAGCGCGTCCATCACCTCGGACATCCCGTCGTACGAGCCGTGCAGGGTCGCCATGGCCACGTCGGTGGCGGGCACCTCGACGCAGCGCACGTCGGCGGCGTCCTGGAACGGGGCCGCCACCGTGATCTGGACCTCGACGTCGGGGTTCTCGTCCACGTAGTCCTCGTCGTGGAAGACCGCGAGGGCGAGCGCGTCCGGGGCGGGCAGCGCTCCGGCCTCCTTCATGCCGGGAGCGAGGCGCTCCCAGAGCAGGCGCTCGTCGGCGTAGGTGGGGATCGTGCCGCGGACCGAGGCGACGGTGCGCGCGGGCAGGGTGGTGCGGGTGACGGGGACGGTGGTGGACATGTCCTGCTCCTCCAGTCGGGCGATGAGGCGGTCGGCGGCGTGCAGGCGCACGGCCGCCGCGCTCGCCTCGCTGACCAGGCGACCGCGATGCCGACGGACGACCTCGGCGAGCGTGGCGCCGTCGAGCCGGACGGCACGCGCCAGCTCGTCGACCCCCAGGCCCAGGTCCCGCAGCTCACGGACCCGACCGGCGACGGCCAGCAGGTCGGGCGCGTAGTACCGGTAGCCGGTCCACGCGTCGACCCGGGTGGGCGCCAGCACACGGTGCTCGTCGTAGTGCCGCAGCATCCGGACCGAGATCCGGGTCAGCCGCGAGAACTCGCCGATGGTGAGCAGCCGATCGGGTGCCATGTCCACGACCCCACAGCCTGACACTGTGTGAGGGTCAAGCGGGCTCACTCGCTACGGTCGCGACCGTCTTTCGCGATCCGGTGGCGCACCCGCTCGAGCAGGTCGGCGAGCGTGCGCTGCTCCTCCGGCTCGAGCGCCGAGAACCAGGCCTCGTCAGCCGCGGCCTGCTCCCGCAGCGCCTCCTCGGCGACCCGGCGTCCCTCCGGCGTGAGCCGGATGGCCAGCATCCGGTGGTCCTCCGGGTCGCGGACCCGGTCGATGAGCCCGTCGTTCTCGAGCGTCCGCAGGTGGTTGGACGTCGTCTGGCGGCTGCCCTGCACGAGCGCAGCCACGTCGCGGGCTGCGACCGGCTCGAGCATCCAGACCGTGAAGAGCACCCGGAACCCCAGCCAGCTCAGCCCGCGCCGGGCGTGCAGGAGCTGGACCGAGTACATCGCGTGGGTCTGGGCGGCGAGCGTGAGGGCGATCGCCGCGCCGAGGCTGTCCCGGTCGGCGTCGATCCGGTTCGCCGTCAGGTCGCGCGCCTCGGCGCTGACGCTCGCGCTGGTGCGCAGCGGGGGGCTCTCGACGACGGACGGGCGGGCGGGTGGCTCGGCCGGCGAGGACGTCACCACGCTGCCCCCTTCCACGTCCAGGAGGCCCCCACCATAGTCCCAGTCTTGATGGTCAAACTTCTGACAAACTCGCGCTCGAGGTCAGCCCAGACGAGAGCGGAGACACTCGCATGGACGTCCGTGAGGCAGTCCGACGCGGCCCGATGACGCGCTTCCAGTGGAGCGTCGTCACCATCTGCATCCTGCTCACCGTCATCGACGGGTACGAGATCCTGGTCACCGCGTTCACGCTCCCCGCGCTGATCAAGGAGTGGGACCTCACCGAGCTCCAGCAGGCCTGGGTGG
The DNA here is from genome assembly GCA_020444245.1 of Actinomycetales bacterium. Lineage (GTDB taxonomy): Bacteria > Actinomycetota > Actinomycetes > Actinomycetales > Cellulomonadaceae > Actinotalea. The sequence continues at coordinate 127,925 of JAHLLI010000001.1, read as the reverse complement.
CGTCGATCGGGACGCTCGGCATGGGGGTCGGCGCGGCACTGCTCGGCCCGCTGGCCGACCGGATCGGCCGACGCCGGCACATCCTCGGGTCGCTGGTGCTCATCGTCGTCGGGATGACGCTGAGCGGCCTGGCGCCCGGTGTGGCGACGTTCCTCGCGTTCCGGTTCTTCGCCGGGCTCTTCCTGGGCGGCATCGTCCCGAGCATCAACGTGCTGGTCGCCGAGTACGCCTCGGACGAGCGTCGCGGCTCGGTGATGGGCATCTACGGCATCGGCTTCCCGCTCGGGTCGGCCACCGGCGGATTCCTCTCGCTGTGGCTGATCGGCAGCTTCGGCTGGCGCGGCCCCTTCTTCTTCTCCGCGATCGTGACCGCGGTGCTCCTCGGCTGGTGCGTCGTCGCGCTGCCCGAGTCGGTCGGCTACCTCGTCGAGAAGCGGCCGAAGGGCGCCCTGGAGGCCTACAACGTGATCGGCGCCAAGCTCGGCCTGCCGGCCGGGGGCGCGCTCCCGGAGCCGACCTCGACCGCCTTGCGCCCGTCGCTGCGCACGAGCATGTGGACCGGCGTCATGCTCACGCGCACCGTGCGGCTGTGGATCGGGTACGGGCTGCTCATCCTCGCCTTCTACTTCGCCAACCTGTACACCGCGAAGCTCGTCGCTGAGGTCACCGGCGACGCCAGCATCGGCATCGTCGCGCAGGCGCTCGTCTCGGTCGGTGGCGTGCTGGGCGCGGTGCTGTTCGCGGGTCTCGCCCGCCGGTGGCACCCGCGGCTGGTCACCGCTGGCGTGATGGTCTACGGCGCGGTCGTGTACTGGCTGTTCGCGGCGTTCTTCGACAACACGAGCCTGGTGCTGGTCATCGCGGTGCTCGTCGGGGTGGCGGCCAACGGCGGCGTGATCGCCTACTACGCGATCAGCCCGCCCATCTACCCCACGATGGTCCGCGCCTCGGCGGTGGGCCTGATGATGGGCTTCGGTCGGGTGTTCGCGGTGCTGGCTCCGTTCACCGCGGCGTTCATGCTCGACGCGGGTCTGAGCCGTCCGGCGCTCTACCAGATCTTCGGCGTCGTGATGCTGGTGTCCGGTGTCGCCGCGTACTCGTTGCACCGGACGTACGCCGGCGCGCACGCGCTGGACGCCATGCAGGAGGAGGCGCGGGTGGCCGAGGTGCGGGCGGGCGCCGCTGCGTGATCCCGGCCGGGCCGGCGTGCGCGGCCTGGGGAACGGCGGTTCCGGGCGTCGGCGTCGGCGTCTAGGGTTGCCGCGTGAGCCAGGCCCTGTACCGCCGCTACCGGCCGGAGACGTTCGCCGAGGTGATCGGTCAGGAGCACGTCACCGAGCCGCTCGCCCAGGCGTTGCGGGCCGATCGGGTCACCCACGCCTACCTCTTCTCCGGCCCGCGCGGCTGCGGCAAGACGACGTCGGCGCGGATCCTCGCGCGCTGCCTGAACTGCGCCCAGGGGCCCACGCCGGAGCCCTGCGGCACGTGCGACTCGTGCGTCGAGCTCGGCCGCGGCGGCTCGGGCAGCCTCGACGTGGTCGAGATCGACGCCGCCAGCCACAACGGCGTGGACGACGCGCGCGACCTGCGCGAGCGCGCGGCCTTCGCCCCCGCGCGCGACAGGTACAAGGTGTTCATCCTCGACGAGGCGCACATGGTGACCCCGCAGGGGTTCAACGCGCTCCTCAAGATCGTCGAGGAGCCGCCGCCGCACGTGAAGTTCATCTTCGCCACCACCGAGCCGGACAAGGTGATCGGCACCATCCGGTCGCGCACCCACCACTACCCGTTCCGCCTGGTCGCGCCGGACACCCTGCTCCCGTACCTCGAGCAGCTGTGCCAGGAGGAGAGCGTCGCGGTCGGCGCCGGCGTGCTGCCGCTGGTGGTGCGCGCCGGTGGCGGCTCGGTGCGGGACTCGTTGTCCGTGCTCGACCAGCTCATCGCCGGGGCGGACGAGGGCGGCCTGGACTACGAGCGGGCGGTCGCCCTGCTCGGCTACACCCACGCCGCGCTGCTCGACGACGTGGTGGGCGCTATCTCCACGCGGGACGGCGCGAGTGCGTTCCGGGTGGTCGACCGGGTGATCTCGTCCGGGCACGAGCCGCGCCGGTTCATCGAGGACCTGCTCGAGCGACTGCGCGACCTCATCGTCATCGCCGCGTCGGGGGAGTCCGCGCGCGCCGCGCTGCGGGACCTGCCGTCCGACCAGCTCGAGCGGATGCGGGCCCAGGCCGCCGCGCTCGGTCCGGCGGAGCTGTCCCGCTCGGCAGACCTGGTCAACACCGCGCTCACCGAGATGACCGGGGCGACCTCGCCCCGGCTGCACCTGGAGCTGCTGGTCGCGCGGCTGCTGCTGCCCGCGGTGGACGGCGGCGGCGTGGTCGCGCGGCTCGAGCGCGTGGAGCGGGCGGTCGAGGGCGGGCCGAGGGTTGCCCCAGGGCCGCAGGCGGCGCCTGTGCAGGAGACGTCCGCGGCGGCTGCTCCCGCGGCTGCTGCACCCGAGCCGCCCGCCGCACCCACGCCCGTGCCGGAGTCGCGCGCCCCCGAGCCGGCGGCGCCGGTGGCCTCCGCGACGCGGCCGTCCGCGCCCGACCGTGAGGCGCCCGCGCCGAAGGCGCCGGAGCCCGCACCGCCCGCGCCGAGGGCGCCTGCTTCCGAGCCGCCGGCCGCCGCGCAGCCCTCGGCACCTCCCGCCGCCGCGGCGCGCGCTCCCGAACCCGAGGCGCCACCTGCCGCAGTGTCGTCCGCCGCCGCACCACCCGCCGCCGAGGCGGAGATGGTCCGTCGCCGGTGGCCCGAGGTGCTCCAGACCCTGCGCGGTCTGAAGATGGCGTCCTGGGCGCTGGTCAGCCAGAACGCCCAGGTGGCCTCGATCGAGGCCGGCGTGGTCCGGCTCGCGTTCACCACCCCGCAGCTGGCCCAGACGTTCCGCACCGGGCCGCACGCCGAGCACGTCCGCCGCGCCCTGCACGAGACCCTCGGCCTGGACGTCCGCGTCGAGCCCGTGCTGGCCCCCAGCGGCGGTGAGCCCGCCCCCCGCGCCGCGGGCGCGCCGGGCACGCCGACGCGTGAGCAGGCCGAGGCCTCGTGGGGCGCTCCCGCTCGCCCGGGTCAGGCCGCCGCGTCCGACCGGCCCCAGAGGTCGGCCCCGGCGTCCGGTTCGTCCGACACCCCGGGCGCGTCCGCGGGTGCGCCCGGCCGCAGCAGCAGCACCCCTCCGCGCCGTGCCGCCGAGGCCCGGCCCGCCGCCGGACCGCCTCTGGCCTCCGATGGCGTGCCTGACGCGCCGGAGCCCGACGAGGAGCCCGAACCACCCGAGCCCGGGCCGGCACCCGCGCGGCAGTCCGCTGCCCGGCCGGACCAGGGCAGGGGCTCGCCCACGGCACCCGCGGCGACGCAGCCGCGCACCCGCCCAGCGCCCCCACACCGCCAGAGCCCGAGCCGCCCGGCCGGGCCGGCACCCGCGCCGAACGACGGCAGCGACGCCAGCCCCGACGACCCCGAGCTCGTCGGGTCGGGCCTGGTCGGCGCGCCGCTCATCGCGCAGATGCTGGGCGGCACGGTGATCGACGAGATCCCGGACGAGCCGCAGTAGGCCGACGTGATGTGGCCCCGCGACGGGTCCAAGAGCCCTTGTCCTGACCGCGTCGTGGGTCCATGATCGGCGCACCGGTGGGGGAGGCGTCGTGCCCTCGGGCGCGATGGGAGCAGGGGGATCAGGGTGGTGCTCGGTCGAGTGGTGTCGTCGTCCGGTGACGTGTCGGGCGCGGGGTGGTGACCGCGACGCAGACGCCCGGGCCCGCCGTCCCCGCGACCGGTCGGCCGTGGCGGTGGTACGCCTCCTTCGTCGTGGGCGTCGCCCTGCTCGCCGTGCTCACCACGCCGCTTCGGGTCAGTGGGTGGGTTCCGTGGGGCCAGTCCGGCGCGGCCGCCCGGCCCAGCGACCCGACCGTGCCGCCCGCGACAAGCACGCAGGAGGTGCCCGGGCACTTCCAGGAGGATGTGCTGCAGGCGGCGTGGAGCGGGCCCGCGGCCTGGCCGATGAGTCCCGCGAGCGGCACGGTCACCGTGGACGCGTGGGTCGGCCGTCTGGACGACGCCGACCCGATCGGCGACTACTACGTCGTGCACGTGGTGACCAGCTGGACGCACGTCGACGGGATGGCTCGGTTGCCCGCCCCCGTGCAGGTCAAGGTCGCCTCGGACACTGCCGCGATCTCGAACGTGCACGGCGCGACGAGGACCTTCGTGTCGGCGGCCGGGTGCGACGCGGTGCTGACGCTGCCGGCGACGGTCGGGGCGCGCGACCACGTGGCGACGGCGTCGGCCTGCCGTGGCTACGGAGTGCGACTGCTCGGTGAGGACGAGACGTCCGCGGCCTGGCGTGCCGACCAGCCTGCTGGCCTGCACCAGGTCGAGCTGGTCTACGCCCAGAAAGTCCCCGACGGCGCCCGGCCGGTATGGACCGTCGAGCTCACCACCCCCACCGGGCACACCGCGAGCGACCCCTGGCACGCGGATCCCATCGTCACCTCGACGGTCTCCGCCACCGTGCAGCCGTAGGCGCCTGGACGTCATCGTGACTCAGGGACCTGCCTCATCCGACGCGGCCGGCGAGCCGGACCCCTACGTCGTCCTCGGCGTCCCACGCGACGCCGACCCGCAAGCGATCGCCCGCGCGTACCGGGCAGCGGTCAGGGCCGCACACCCGGACTCCGGTGGCTCGGCCGAGGAGTTCCACGCAGTCCAGCGCGCGTGGAGCCTGCTGGGCGACCCGGAGCGGCGCGCCGGCTACGACGCGACCGGCGCCAATGACTGGGCAGGCGCGGACTGGGGCGCCTCGGACGACGACGCCGCGAGCTCGTCGGTGCCGCCGACCGACGGCCCGGCTCGGACCGTCGACCCGTTCGAGCCCGGAGCGGTCCCGTTGCCTCCGCTCGACCTCGGGACGGAGCCACGGGGCTTCCTGCCGAGTGTCACTGACCGCCAGCTCGTGCTCACCGCGGCGACCTCGACCGGCGTCGTGGTCGTGACGGGCCTCGTGGCCGGAGCCCGGGTGAGTGGTGCGGCCTACGCCGTGGTCGCGGCGCTGGTCTTCTTCACCGGTGTGGGTGTGCTCGTCGGCCGGGCGTTCGGGGCGCCGGGGGTGGTGCCCTGGGTGGGTGCCGCGGTCGTGATGTGCGGGACGCTCGTGGTCGGCGCCCGCCAGGACGGGCTGGGCCCCGACGACGTGGTGATCCTGGTGGCCGCAGCCCTCGGTTGCTCGGCTGTGGCGTTCGTCCTCGGTCGCCGCCGTCGCCCCGGACGCCCGAGGTCGGCGCGTCCCGCGGGCAGGGTCGGGGGGTTGGTCGAGCGGCACAGGCTCGCCGGGGAGTGGAACAGGTTGCGGGACGCTCTCCTGGTGCCGGGTACGCACCTGGAACGGGTGGAGGCACCGGCCGTGCACGAGGGCGCGGGCCGCTGGCTGCTGTCCGACCCGAGGACCGGGCGCGCCGTGCTGCGCGTGCTTGCCGACGAGTACCCGCTCGGCTCGTGGCTGGTGCTCGACGCTCGCGGGCGAGTGGTGGTGGTGGCGCCGCCGGCAGCCATGAAGTCGTGGCGCAAGGTGATGGCTGGAGGTCGTCGTGGGTGAGCTGATCCGTCGCGCGGGTGCGCTGGTACGTACTACCGCACGGGAGGTGGCCCAGCGCTCGTCCCCGGCGGCGAGCACCGAGCAGGTCAGCTTCGACAGTCAGCTCCTCACCTGGGCAGACCTGCCGCGTGCTACGCACCGCGCGGCCCGTCGCGCGGGCCCCGTGGTCGCGGAGTCGGTGCGCTCCGACGGACGCCACCGCACCGACGGTGGCCACGCGGTGGAGGTGGCCATCGGCTGGCGGCTCCACGAGGACGGCGTCGTGATCGTCGAGGCCTCCCGTCCCGTCCGGCCGGCCGCCGGCGATCGCGTCGTGCCCGCCGGGCCCTGGCAGCACCGGTGGGCGCGGCACGCGGAGGCCTCGGGCGCGGTGCACCGACGTCGGGGCGTGGTCACGGTGGCCGACGAGCTCGATCGGCCCGGCAGGCGCCCGGCCCGTCCCGGCCCCACCCACCACGCGGACGCCGCCGAGGCATGGCGGTACCTGCCCGCCGAGGTGCGTACGGCCGCTGAGGCGCTCATCCCTGATCCTGTCGTGTGGCTCGGCGGGCTCGAGCAGACCTCGACGCGCGATGGGAAGCCCTCTGGGCAGGCCGTGCGCTGCTTGCTGGTGTCGCAGACTCGTGCGCTCACCGTGATCGCGACACGGTCGCTGCCGTCGACGGTCACCGGAAGCCTGGACCACCTGCGGGGACAGATGGCCCGAGCTCCCTGGATCGTCGAGCAGGTCGGCTTCGATCTCGCAGCAGCTCCGACGTGGCCGGACGGGAGCGCCGTCGTCCGGCTCGAGTCGTCGTGACACCGGACCACTACGCCACCCTCGGGGTCGCTCGTCCGGCGAGCGCCGAGCAGGTGCGCCGCGCATACCGCCGGGCTGCCAGGGCGGCGCACCCGGATCGCGGCGGCACGGTCGAGCGCTTCCTGGCGGTGCAGGAGGCGCACCGGGTGCTGTCCGATCCCGAGCTGCGTGACGCCTACCACCGCGAGCTGGACGGCGTGGGCCCGTCGTGGGACGACGTGGCATGGGGGAACGACCCCGATGCCGCGAGGCCCGCGGCCGAACGGCGGTCGACGTCGGACGCGCACGCCGACCCGGGCGACGGGTCGACGTCGTCAGAGGTGGACCTCGACCCGTTCGGGGGTGGCCCGCGAGAGCTACCCGACCCGCTGGCTACCGAGGCCCTCGGCCCGCCGCAGCTGCCGCCGCCGTGGCGGGAGACGTTCGCGAGCGTTGTAGCGCTGGCACTGGCCGCGCTCGCTGCCGTCCTGCTCGCTGTCGCCGCCGTGCAGGTCCCGGTCCCGGACCAGCACCCGTTGGGCGAGTTCTCCGCCGTCGTGCTGTTCGGTGGTGGAGCGGTCGCGCTGAACACGCTCAGGACGGACCGCAACCACCCCGGCGTGTGGCTCCTCACGGCCGTGGGCCTGGCATCTGCGCTGGCCCTTCTCGGAGACGCCGCGGTCCCATCCGGGCTGCGCATCGCCGCGTCGATCGCCGGCGCCGCAGGGATCGTGACGGGAGTTGTCTGGGCGCGCGCCTTCGGGCATCGCCGCAGCGACCCGCGTCTGCTCGCCGCGCTGGCCCTGAAGGAGCCTGGGGCGCGGGTGGAGCGACACCGGAGGGCTGCCGCGTGGAACCAGGTCCGGCGGGCGCTCGAGGATCCCGCCGCGATCGTCGTGCTCCTCGGCTGGCCGGCTGTCGATGCCTCGGGCCAGTGGCTGCCCGACCTCCGGTGGACCTACGACCCGGTGGCCGCGACCCATGTCGTGCGAGCGGTCGACCCGGGCTTGCCGCCCGCCAGCTGGGCGGTGCTCGACCGCCATGGCACAGTGCTCGCCACCGCGCCGCACGGGGCGCCAGAGGCATGGTTCGAGATCCTCAGCGAGGGTCGTGGCGAGCGCCCCTGAGCCCGGCGTCGGCCGACCCGTACGAGCCGGGTCGACGTGACCCCTGTGCGGGTTGGCCCCGGCCGCGCGGCCTCGCTCACTCCGTCGCTGCGCACCCCGTAGGCTGATCGTGTGTACGAGGGCGCGGTCCAGGACCTGATCGACGAGCTCGGGCGACTGCCCGGCGTCGGTCCCAAGAGCGCGCAGCGGATCGCCTTCTACCTGCTCGCGGCCGATCCCGCCGACGTCCGCCGCCTCACCGACGCACTCGTCGAGGTCAAGGCCCGGGTCCGGTTCTGCGAGGTGTGCGGCAACGTCGCCGAGGAGCCGCGCTGCCGGGTGTGCCGCGACCCCCGCCGTTCGGACACCGTGATCTGCGTGGTCGAGGAGCCCAAGGACGTCGTCGCGATCGAGCGCACCCGCGAGTTCCGCGGCCGGTACCACGTGCTCGGCGGCGCCATCAACCCGATCGACAACGTCGGTCCGGACGACCTGCGCATCTCCCAGCTCATGACCCGGCTCGCCGACGGCTCGGTCACCGAGGTCATCCTCGCGACGGACCCGAACGTCGAGGGCGAGGCGACGGCCACCTACCTGGCCCGGCTGCTGGTGCCGATGGGCCTGCGCGTCACCCGGCTGGCCTCGGGCCTGCCGGTGGGCGGCGACCTGGAGTACGCCGACGAGGTCACCCTCGGACGCGCTTTCGAAGGACGGAGGCAGATCAGTGCCTGACACTCAGCCCGGCGAGACGACCGCCGAGCAGACCCTGGACATCCCCGACGACCTCGCCGACCTGGCCGCCACCGTGGCGGACGAGGCGGGCACCTTCGTCGAGACCCTCACCGAGGTCGCGGCCGGCGCGAACCCCGAGGCCGCCATCCCGCTGCTGCTCCTGGCGCTGTCCGACGCGCTCGGCGTGGGTGCGCGGCTGGGCGCCGTGGTCGACGTGGTCCCGGCGGACCGCTTCGAGCCGGACGTCGGCCCCGAGGACGACCTCGACCCGCTGCGCACGGGCCTGGCCAACCTGTTCGAGGGCCTGGACACCTACGTCGAGGTCGCGGACCCGCTGCTCGGCGGCGACCCGGTGCAGTCCTCGCTGTCGGGCGACCTGGTGCTGATCGCCGGCGCGCTGGCTCAGGGGCTGCAGCACTACGCCGCCGGTCAGGTCACCGAGGCGCTGTGGTGGTGGCAGTACTCCTACCTGTCCAACTGGGGTGAGCGGGCGTCCTCGGCGCTGCGCGTGCTGCAGACGGTCCTGGCGCACCTGCGTCTGGACGTGGACGAGGACGTGGCCGCCGAGGCGGAGTTCCGCGCCCTGCACCCCTGACGGAGCCCTCCGGCTGGACCGGCCGGCCGCTCAGACGCCGGCGACGTCGCCGAGCACGGCGCGCAGCGCCTCCCACCGGTTGATCTCGCAACCGTTGGTGCGCGAGAAGTCGGCGTTGATCGGCGTGCCGTCGACCGTGCCCTCGACGTGGGCGGTCTGCGGGCCCCCGTAGATCTCGGTGCACATGGCGGTGCGGGGCACGGGGTCGAACGCCGCCACGCCACCGGCCTCCTCGATCGCTGCGCAGGCCCATGCCGGGTCGGGGTGGTCGCCGTCCGGCGGGTCGCAGGTCAGGGTCCAGGTCTGGGTGTCGCCCGAGCCCGACGCGTCGACGGTGATCGTCAGGTCGGCGGGCAGGCCGGTCGGCGACGGTGAGCCGGACGGCCGTGTCCCGCCGGCCGCGTCGCCGCCGGAGTCGTCGCCTGGACCGGACGTCACCGGGCTGTCGGGGTCGGTCGGTGGCGCCGTGGTCGACGTCCCGCCGGTGCCCGAGTCACCCGGGCCGGTGGTCTGGCCTCCCGCGGACGTGCCGGTCGCGCACCCGGCCAGCAGCAGCGCCGGCAGCAGGAGGCCTGCCGCGAGTCGTGCGGTGCGCATGGTCTCTCCCGGGTCGCTGGTGCGTGCGTCGTCCACCCCTGTCATGTTCTCACCGCCCCGACTCCTGCACCCGCGCGCGGCCCGACCAGATCCCGGAATACCTGCCGTCCACCAGGTGGGCGCCAACTATGCTCGCTGGGACCGCCGGTGACGTGGCTCCACGACCGGCTCCCACCGACTCCGGAGTGCTCGTCGTGGCCGTGATCGTGCAGAAGTACGGGGGGTCCTCCGTCGCGGACGCCGACGCGATCAAGCGCGTCGCGAAGCGGATCACCGAGGCCAGGCGCGCCGGTGACGACGTGGTCGTGGTGGTCTCGGCGATGGGCGACACCACCGACGAGCTGATCGACCTGGCGAACCGCATCACCCCCACCCCGCCGCTGCGCGAGATGGACATCCTGCTCACGGCCGGCGAGCGGATCTCGATGTCGCTGCTCGCGATGGCGATCGCCAATCTCGGTGTGCACGCCCAGTCCTTCACGGGCCAGCAGGCGGGCGTGATCACCGACGACTCGCACGGCCGCGCCCGGATCGTCGCGGTCAAGGCCGACCGGATCCGCAAGGCCCTGGCCGAGGGGAACGTCGCGATCGTCGCGGGCTTCCAGGGCGTCAACGAGGCCAGCAACGACGTGACCACGCTCGGCCGGGGTGGTTCGGACACCACCGCGGTCGCGCTGGCCGCCGCGATCGGCGCGGACGTCTGCGAGATCTACACCGACGTCGACGGCGTGTTCACCGCCGATCCGCGGATCGTGCCCACCGCGCACAAGATCTCCCGGATCTCCTACGAGGAGATGCTGGACATGGCCGCCAGCGGCGCCAAGGTGCTCAACCTGCGCTGCGTCGAGTACGGAAGGAGGCACGGGGTGGACATCCACGTGCGCTCGTCATTCTCCGCGCACACCGGCACCCTGGTGACGGACCGCCCCCTGCCCGAGGGAGAAGGACTCATGGAACAGCCCCTCATCGCCGGCGTCGCGCACGATCGCAGCGAGGCGAAGGTCACCGTGGTCGGCGTCCCGGACGTGCCGGGCACCGCCGCCCGGATCTTCGAGGTGGTGGCGGCCTCGGGCGTCAACATCGACATGATCGTCCAGAACGTCTCGGCGGCGGCCACCGGGCTGACCGACATCTCCTTCACGCTCCCCGCGGACGACGGGCAGAAGGCCATCGGCGCACTGACCGACCACCAGGCTGAGATCGGGTACGGCTCGCTGCAGTACGACGACCAGATCGGCAAGCTGTCCCTGATCGGCGCCGGGATGAAGTCCCACCCCGGTGTCTCGGCGAAGCTGTTCGGGGCGCTGCGCGACGCGGGCATCAACATCGAGATGATCTCGACCTCCGAGATCCGGGTGTCGGTCGTCACCCGGGCCGACCAGCTCGACGACGCGGTGCGCGCGGTGCACACCGCGTTCGACCTGGACTCCTCCGAGGGCGAGGCCGTGGTGTACGGGGGTACCGGACGATGAATGGCTTCACCGTCGCCGTGGTCGGCGCCACCGGACAGGTCGGGAGCGTGATGCGCCGCCTGCTGGCCGAGCGTGCGTTCCCGGTGGACCGGATCCGGTTCTTCGCCTCGTCCCGCTCGGCGGGCACCGCACTGCCCTGGGGCGACGGGCAGGTGGTGGTCGAGGACGTCGAGACCGCGGACCTCTCCGGCATCGACATCGCCCTGTTCAGCGCCGGGGCCACCGGCTCGCGCGCGCACGCGCCGCGGTTCGCGGCTGCCGGCGCGATCGTGATCGACAACTCGTCGGCCTGGCGGCGCGACCCCGAGGTGCCGCTGGTGGTCGCGGAGGTCAATCCCGACGAGGTCGACCTGACGGTCAAGGGCATCATCGCCAACCCGAACTGCACCACCATGGCCGCGATGCCGGTGCTCAAGCCGCTGCACGACGAGGCGGGGCTGGTGCGCCTGGTGGTCTCCACCTACCAGGCGGTCTCGGGCGGCGGGCTCAAGGGCGTGCGCGAGCTCGCCTCCCAGGTCGAGGCCCTGCGCGATGCCGACGTGGCGGCCCTCACGCACTCCGGGGACGCGGTGGCGTTCCCCGAGCCGGTGATCTACGCCCGGCCGATCGCGTTCAACGTCCTGCCGATGGCCGGGAAGATCGTCGACGACGGCCTGAACGAGACCGACGAGGAGCAGAAGCTCCGGCACGAGTCGCGCAAGATCCTCGACATCCCGGACCTGCTGGTGTCGGGCACCTGCGTGCGGGTGCCGGTGTTCACCGGGCACAGCCTGTCGATCAATGCCGAGTTCGCCCGGCCGATCTCGCCCGAGCGCGCCACCGAGCTGCTCGCCTCCGCGCCCGGCGTCGAGCTGAGCGACATCCCGACCCCGCTCCAGGCGGCCGGCCAGGACCCCAGCTACGTCGGCCGGATCCGCGCCGACGAGGGCGTGCCCGGCGGTCGCGGCCTGGCGCTGTTCGTCTCCAACGACAACCTGCGCAAGGGCGCGGCGCTCAACGCCGTCCAGATCGCCGAGCTGGTCGCAGCGCGCCGCCAGTGACCGCCGTCGGCGCCCGCGTGCGGGCCGTGGGCGGTCAGGCGAGGCCGCGCTGGGCCACCCAGGCTCGGGCGACGGCCTCGACGACGTCCAGGGGCAGCGGGGCGTCGAGCGGGAAGTGCAGCGTGCCCTTGGCGGCGCGGTACGGCGCGACGGCGGCCGCCAGTGCGGGGTCGTCCAAGGCGGGCACGGGGTACATCGACACGTGCCCGGACCAGCCGGCCAGGTAGACCAGCGCCTTGCCCCGGCAGGTCACGCCGAGGATCCGGTACGACAGCCGTTGCCCCGGCTCGGGGACCGCCGCGACCACCCGGTCGCGCATCGCCTCCACCGCCGCGCGCGCGGCCGGCTCGAGCGCGGCGAGGTACGCGGCGAGGTCGTCGGGCAGGGGCAGGGTCATCCGCGCATCGTGCCACCGGGCGACGCGGTCGGCGAGACCGGCCGGCGCGACGCGTTCAGCGGGCGAAGTACGGCAGCGCGGGCCGGCCCGCCTCGATCGCGGCCAGGGCCTCGAGCGCGCGGTCGATCCACGCCCTCGAGCTCGGGTTCAGCGGGTCGGGCAGCGCGTCAGGCGCGAACCAGCCGACGTCGGTGGACTCGTCGTCGGCGACCCGCGCCCGACCGCCCACGGCGCGGCACAGGAACGACACGTCCAGGTAGCGCGCGCGGTCGCCGTTGGGGTAGACGACCTCCTGGCCGGCCGCGACGCTGGTGAGCGCGAGGACCTCGATGTCGACCCCGGTCTCCTCGCGCGCCTCGCGGACCAGCGCGACGGCGGGCTCCTCGCCCGGCTCGGGGATCCCGCTCACCACGGCCCACCGACCGTTGTCGCTACGCCTGCCGAGCAGCAGACGGCCGACGTCGTCGACGATCACCCCGGAGACCCCGGGCAGCCACAGCAGATCGGTGCCGATCCCGGCACGAAGTCTGAGGATGAACTCGGGCACCGGCATGACCGGCAGGCTAGCGGCCCGCCGCCGGGCCCACCGCACCGGACGCCGCGAGGCAGGTGAGCCGGCACGGCTCCGGCTGAGATGGCGGAAGGGGCCCGGCATGATGCCGGGCCCCTTCTCCCACGGTCGGGGTGGCGGGATTCGAACCCACGACCTCTTCGTCCCGAACGAAGCGCGCTACCAAGCTGCGCCACACCCCGGGGAGCCCGGCAAGGATAGCCCAGCCGCGGACCGCCCGTGAAACCGGGTTCGGCGCCGGGCGCACCGACCGGGAACGGCTAGTGCAGGTGGTCCAGGACGGAGGTCCGCGGGAGGTAGGCGACGCAGCGCAGGCGGTCGTCGTCCTCGCGCTGGAGCAGGAAGTCGCTGATCAGGAGCGCGGTGCCGGCGCCGCTGCCGAACGTCCAGGTGATCGTGGCCAGCACCAGCCGCGAGCCCAGGAGCGTGGGCGTCGTCCCGGCGAGGGTCGCGGTCGCGGTGGTGGCACCGCGCACCGCCGCGTACCGCTCGGAGACGGCCGCCAGGAAGGCCTGCCGGGGCACGGCCGACGTGCCGTGCTCGCCGAGGACGAGGACCGGGTCGGCCAGGAGGTCGTCGCCGACGCCGGGGGCGCCGAGGCGGTCCCATGCGGCGGCGAAGTCGACGATGCGCTGTTCGAGACCCACGAGGGGTGAGGTGGTGTTCACCGAGACCAACTACACCCCTGACACGCCGGCGGCAACCCAAGCGCCGCGCGGGCTCGTCTTCGCCCGTTGGCGCCCGCGCGCGCCGCGACGGCGTCTCGGGCCGGCGGGGCTCAGCGGCTGACGAGGGTCAGCAGCGTGGCCTCGGGGCGGCACGCGAACCGCACGGGGGTGAACGGCGAGGTGCCCAGCCCGGCCGACACGTGCATCCAGATCGAGTCCTCGCCCCCCGGCTCGTCGGGGCGGGGCCCGGGCCAGCCGTGCACGCCCTTGGCGCGTCCGGTGTCCAGGTCGCAGTTGGTCACCAGGGCGCCCCACCCGGGCACGGCGAGCTGGCCGCCGTGGGTGTGCCCGGCGAGCACCAGCTGCGCACCGTCGTAGGCCATGGTGTCCAGCACCCGCTGGTACGGCGCGTGCGCGACCCCCAGGCGCAGGGTGGCGTCGGGGTGGTGGTGCCCCTCGGGGAATCGGTCCCGATCCAGGTGCGGGTCGTCGACGCCGACCATCGAGATGAGCCGGCCGTCGGCGACCGTGACGCCGCGGCGGTTGTCCAGGTCCACCCAGCCGGCGTCGGTGAACAACCGGGCGAGGTCACGGGCCGGCAGGCGGGTCTGCTGCAGGGAGAGCGGCCGCCGGGCGTCCGGGAGCAGGTACCGCGCGGGGTTGCGCAGCTCGGGTGCGAGATAGTCGTTGGAGCCCATCACGAACGCGCCCGGGGCCCTCAGCAGCGGGTCGAGCGCGTGCGCCAGCGCCGGCATCGCATCCACGTGCGCCCAGTTGTCACCGGTGTCGATCACCAGGTGCGGCTCGAGCTCGGCGAGGGAGCGCAGCCACGCGATCTTGTCGTCCTGGCCAGGGGTCAGGTGCAGGTCGGACAGGTGCAGCACGCGCAGCGGCTCCTGCCCGGGCGGCAGCACCGGCACGGTGAACCGGCGCAGGGTGAACAGGTGAGCCTCGACGAGTGCCCAGGCGAGCCCGGCGCCGGCGGCCAGGGCCGCGACGCCGAGCGCCCGCGCGGGCGTGGTGGCGGCCACCTAGGGAGCGGGCGGGGTGATCGGGAGCCCGCCGTTGTTCCCGCCGCCGTGACCGTTGTTGTCCTTCGGCGGGTCGGTCGGCGGCGGTGCGGGCTCGGGACCCTTGGAGATCACGAGCGTGATCACCGAACCGCGCACGGTGCGGCTCCCGCCACCTGGGGAGGTGTCCGCGACCGCCCCGGACGGGTAGCTCGAGTAGACGGTCTTGTCGGCCGTCTTGACGTGGAAGCCCGCCGCCGTGAGCGTCTGGGTGGCGCTCCTCGGCGACATGCCGGCGACTCGCGGCACGGTGACCTGCACGCCGTTGACCATCGAGGACGGCGGCGCGGCGAACTTCACCACCGGCATGCCCTGGCTCGCCGCCGCCGTGAACACGCGCCAGGCCGGCGCGGCGATGTCCGAGCCGTAGACGTACCGGCGGTAGATGCCGTTGATCGTCTCGTTGTGCATCGGGATCATGCCCTGCGGGTGACCCACCCACACCGCGGTCGACAGCTGCTTGGTGAAGCCCACGAACCAGGTGTGCTCGTTCGCGCTGGTCGTACCCGTCTTGCCCGAGGCCGGGCGGCCGTCCGGCAGCCGCTTGACCTTCTTGGCCGTGCCGTCCCACACGAAGCTCAGGCCGTAGGCGACCGCATGGGCGAGGTCGGGAGTGATCGCCTGGCGACACCCGGCGTCCGGCACGGCGAGCTCGTTGCCGTCGCGGTCCTCGACCTTCTCGATGGCGACCGGGTTGCAGAACACGCCGTCGGCGGAGAACGCGGCGAACGCGGCCGCCATGGTCAGCGGCGCGACCTCGTTGGTGCCGATCACGCCCGACGGAACGATCCTCATGTCGGCGCCGTCCGCCCGGTGCACGCCGAGCTCCTCGGCGCCCGTGAAGATCTTGCACAGGTCGAGCTTGGTCGCCATGTCCATGAAGGCGTTGTTGACCGAGTTCCTGGTCGCGTCGAGCACCGTCATGTAGCCCGGGCCGCCCTCGGAGTTCGCGAGCGGGAACGTGCCGTTGCCCAGACCGGTGCAGGGCGCGTTGAACTCGCTCATCGAGTACTTGCGAGGCGTGCCGCTGACGACCTCCTTGAGCGCGTGCCCCTCCTTGAGCCACTCGAGCAGGGTGAACGGCTTGAAGGTCGAACCGGGCGGGAAGCCTCGTGAACCGCCGTAGGCGTAGTCCGTGTTGTAGTTGACCGAGGTGTGCCCGGGCGGCGCGTCGGTGGACGGGTCGTAGACGGTGTTCTGCGCCATCGCCTTGATCTTCCCGGTGCCGGGTTCGACCGTGGACAGCGCGACGCCCACGCCCGAGGGGTCGCCCGGCGCGACGGCCCCGTTGACCGCGGCGACCGCGTAGGCCTCCATCGTCGGGTCCAGGGTGGTGTAGATCTTCAGGCCGCCCTCGTTGAGCAGCTTGTCGCGCTTCGCGGCGGTGTCGCCGAAGGCCGGGTCCTGGCGGATGATCTGGGTCACGTAGTCGCAGAAGTACGACGAGCCCGGCACCGCGTCGTCCGCGGCGGAGCAGTTGCGCCGGTCCTGCCCGACCTTGAGCGTGTCCGCGATCGGGGTGGCCTTGCCCTTGTCGTACTCGGCCTGCGTGATGTCGCCCTCGCGCAGCATGGCGGCGAGCACGACGTTGCGTCGCGCCTGCGCCTTGTCGGGGTTGCGGGTCGGGTCGTAGGCCGAGGGGCTGCGGGTGATCCCGGCGATGGTCGCGGCCTGGAGGTAGTCCAGGTCCTTGGCCGAGATCGAGAAGTACTGCCTCGCCGCGGCCTCCACGCCGTACAGCGCGGTGCCGAACTGGGCGATGTTCAGGTAGCCCTGGAGGATCTCGTCCTTGCTCAGCTTCTGCTCGAGCGTCACGGCGAGCTTGGCCTCGCGGAGCTTCCGGCCGTAGCCCTCCACGCCGCTGGCGTCGCGCGCCTCGTTGATCGCCGCCGCCCGCGCGACCGGGTCCTCGATCTGCTCGGCGGCCTGGATGAGCAGGTTCTTGACGTACTGCTGGGTCAGCGTGGACGCGCCCTGGTTGGAGTCGGTGAGCTGGTTCGTGGCCAGCGCACGCACCATGCCGGGCAGGTCGACGGCGCCGTGCTCGTAGTACCGGCGGTCCTCGACGTCGATGACCGCCTTCTGCATGTCCTTGGAGATCTCCGACAGCGGGACGACGATCCGGTTCTGGTTGTAGAAGGTCGCCAGCAGGGTGCCGTCAGCGGCGTAGATGAAGGACTTCTCGCTCAGCTGGGGAGGCTCGATGTCGGCGGGCAAGTCGTCGAACATCCCGACGGTCGTGTCGGTGAGCGCACTGGTGGTGGCGACCGCGGGCATGAACAAGCCGGCGGACAGCACGCCGCCGATGGTCGCGACCAGCACGAAGGCGACGAAGAGCCCGATCGCCTGGAGGGCGTTGACCTGCCGGGCGGACGCAGGACGACGGGACGACATGGCGACCAGGGTACGGGAGCGTCGGGCGCGGTCACCGGCCTCGGGGTGAAGGGCTGGTGCAGGTTGAACTCTCCGGACCGCGCGCAAGGGCCCGAAGGACCCATTTGTGAACGGCATGGGACGAACTACCGTGATCAGCGGGGGAGAGGAGTTCTGCCGTGCACGACCAGCACTGGACCGCGTACGGCGCGTGCGGGCAGTCATCTCCCGACGACCTGTTCGTCGAGGGTGCTGCGCAGCGTGCGGCGCGCGAGGTGTGCCTGCGCTGCCCCGTGCGCTTCCAGTGCCTCGTCGACGCCCTCGACCACAAGATCGCCTTCGGGGTCTGGGGCGGCATGACCGAGCGCGAGCGCCGGGCGCTGCTGCGCCGGTTCCCGGACGTCGACTCCTGGCGCGAGGTGCTCGAGGCCGAGCCCGAGCTGGCGCTGGTCGGTGGTGCCCGTCCGCTGCCGGGCGTCGACCCCGAGCAGGGTGTGGCGCGCGGCGGGTAGCGTGCGGTCATGACGACCTGGGAGTACGCGACGGTGCCGCTCATCGTGCACGCCACGAAGCAGATCCTCGACCAGTGGGGGTCGGACGGCTGGGAGCTCGTGCAGGTGGTGCCCGGGCCGGACGGCAACGGCCTGGTGGCCTACCTCAAGCGGCCCACCGGAGGGCAGTCATGACCTCGAGCCCCTCGCAGCGACTGCACGAGCTGGGCCTGACGCTGCCGCCGGTGCCCGCCCCGGCCGCGGCCTACGTGCCGGCGGTGCGTACCGGCAGCTACGTGTGGACTGCGGGGCAGCTGCCGTTCGTCGACGGGGCGCTGCCGGTGACCGGCAAGGTCGGTGCCGGCGAGGGCCTGGTGCCGCCGGACGTCGCGTACCAGCAGGCCCGGGTCGCGGTGCTCAACGCGCTGGCAGCGGTGGCCGAGCAGGCCGGCAGCCTGGACCGGGTCGTCCGGGTGGTCAAGCTCATCGGGTTCGTCGCGAGCGACCCTTCCTTCACCGGTCAGCCCCAGGTGGTCAACGGGGCCAGCGAGCTGGTGGGGCAGGTCTTCGGACCGGCGGGGATGCACGCCCGGACGGCTGTCGGCGTCGCCGTGCTGCCGCTCGACGCGCCGGTCGAGGTGGAGCTGGTGGTCGAGCTCGCCTGAGCGGGACTCAGCGGGCGCGGCGCTCGAGCCGCTCCACGTCCAGGAGCACCACGGCCCGGCCCTCCCGACGGACCCAGCCGCGGGTGGTGAAGTCCGCCAGTGCCTTGTTCACGGTCTCCCGTGACGCGCCCACCAGCTGGGCGAGCTCCTCCTGGGTGAGGCCGTGGGCGACGCGCAGCCCGTCCTCCACCGGCTCGCCGAACCTGGTGGACAGGTCGAGCAGCGCCTTGGCGACGCGTCCGGGCACGTCGGCGAACACGAGGTCCGCGAGTGCTTCGTTGGTCCGCCGCAGCCGGTGCGCCAGCGCCTGGAGCAGGTGGATGGCCACCGGGGGGTGCTCCGCGATCCAGGCGATCAGCTCGTCGTGGCTGAGCTCGTACAGCAGCGTGTCGTTCACGGCCGTGGCCGTGGCGGTGCGGGGGCCCGGGTCGAACAGCGAGAGCTCGCCGAACATCTCGCCCGGCCCCAGCACGGAGAGCAGGTTCTCCCGCCCGTCGGGGGCGCGGCGGCCGAGCTTCACCGTCCCGGAGCTGATCACGTACAGACGGTCTCCGGGGTCACCCTCGTGGAACAGCGCCCGTCCGCGTGGCAGGTCGATCCGGGCCATCGTGCGCAGCAGAGCTCGGGAGGCCTCCTCGTCGATCGCGAGGAACAGAGGAGCCTGCAGCACCGCGTCGTCGTTCACCTGAGCCTCCGCCGCGTGTGACCCACGTCTCTTCCCGGTTCCACACTAGGCGCACTTCGACCCGAATGGACCCATCGGATGTCGAACCGTGCTCCGACCGGCGTGGCGGGCTGCTCAGCTCCCGTTCATCGGGGCGTCGAGCTCGTCGGCGACCAGGCGCATCACGAGCGCCTCGGTGGTCGCGTCGAGCGCCGCGTCCAGCTCGGTGGCGTATCCGGCCAGGCGTCGGTCCAGGTCGCGCAGGCGGCGCATGGCGCCGACCCGGTCGGCCTCGGCAGGGGAGTTGTCGATCGCGGCGCGAAGCTCGTCGGTGTCGGGCGCGGCGAGCTGCGCCTGCGGCAGCACGTCCCACCCCATCTCGCCGAGGCGCTCCGGCGGCGCATAGGTCGCCACCAGCAGGTCCAGCCGGGCTCGGAGCAGCCGACGCCACCGGGTCACGCTGGCGCGCTCGGCACGGACCGCACGCCGGGTCGCGGCGGAGTCCAGGCCGACGGTGTCGCCGGTGCGCGTGACGATCATCGGTAGGGGCTCCGCTCTTCCTCGTGGGCCGCCGGACGGTCAGCGGCCTCGTTGATGAGATCGGTGGGGCCACAGGCTCGCTTGAGGCGCGCGCCGGCGGTTCACTCCAACGGCTGCCCGTCCCCGGCGGACGTGGCGGCGGCCGTGTGGGAGGCCGGACCTAGGCTGGCGGCATGCCCGCCGCGCCACTGCCCGAGCCAGGCCAGGAGACCCCGTTGGCCCGCACCAGGCGGGCCCGCCGGGTCAACCGTGAGCTCGCCGCCGCCTACCCGGACGCGCACTGCGAGCTGGACTTCGTCGACCCGCTCCAGCTGCTCGTCGCGACCCTGCTCTCGGCGCAGACCACCGACGTGCGGGTCAACCTGGTCACGCCGGCGCTGTTCGCCCGGTACCCCACCGCAGAGGCGTACGCCGGGGCGGATCAGGACGAGCTCGAGGACCTGATCCGCTCGACCGGGTTCTTCAGGTCGAAGGCCCGTGCGCTGATCGGGCTCGGCCGCGCGCTCGTCGAGCGGTTCGACGGCGAGGTGCCGCACCGGATGAAGGACCTGGTCACCCTGCCGGGGGTGGGGCGCAAGACCGC
Organism: Actinomycetales bacterium; assembly: GCA_020444245.1. Lineage (GTDB taxonomy): Bacteria > Actinomycetota > Actinomycetes > Actinomycetales > Cellulomonadaceae > Actinotalea. The sequence continues at coordinate 107,951 of JAHLLI010000001.1, read as the reverse complement.
GAACGTCGTGCTCGGCAACGCGTTCGGCGTCCCGGGCCTCCCGGTGGACACCCACGTCCTGCGGGTCACCCGTCGCCTCGGCCTGACGGAGTCCGAGGACCCGGTCCAGGTCGAGGGCGAGCTGTGCGCCATGCTGGAGCGGCGTGAGTGGACCATGGCCTCGCACCGCTTCATCGCGCACGGCCGCCGTACCTGCCACGCGCGCCGGCCGGCGTGCGGCGCGTGCCCGGTGGCCCGCTGGTGCCCGTCGGCCGGGGTCGGGGAGACCGACCCGGTCGCCGCGCAGCGGCTCGTCAAGGCCTCGTCCCACGTGCTCGGGGACATCCCCGGGCCGGCGTGACGCAGCAGCGCGCCTTGCGGTGCTCAGTCGAGCGTCGCGAGCCAGTCGAGCAGCAGCGAGGTCGTGGCCTCGGCGGCCTCCTCGGGCAGGAAGTGCCCCGCCTCGGGCACGATCTCCAGCCGGAAGGGTCGGCCGTGGTCGGCGGTGGCCGAGCCGACGGTCGCCGACGGTAGGCAGCGGTCCGCCCCGCCGTGCACCTGGAGCACGGGCACCTCGATCGCCGAGCGCATCGCGGCGAGGTAGCGCTGCCCGTCCACCCGCGGGGTCGAGCGCACCAGCCAGCGCAGCGTCTCCATCGAGGAGTGCGCCGCGAACGGCACCTGCATGGCCGTGCGGTACGTGGCCGCGGCGTCCGGTGTCAGCCACGACCCGGCGCCCCACTCGCGCAGCAGGCGGGTGGCCAGGTCCCCGCGGGTGAGCCTGCGCTCGGGGAACCACGGCAGCTGGAAGAAGGCCAGGTGGCGGGAGGTCGAGCGGAGCAGCAGCGGCCGGGCCGCGGCCGCGGTGTGCATCCGAGCCGGGTGGACCGCACCCAGCACCGCCACGGCGCGGGTCACCGCCGGGCGCAGGGTCGGCATGGACCAGGCGACGGTGCCGCCCAGGCCATGGCCCACCACCACCGCCTCGCCGACCCCGAGCGAACGGATCACGCCGGCGACGTCGCGCGTCAGGGTCGGCACGTCGTAGCCCTGCGGCGGCTTGTCCGACGCGCCGGAGCCGCGCAGGTCCATGGCCGCGACCCGGTAGCCGGCCCGCGCCAGCGCCGGGATCTGCGCGCGCCAGGCCCACCACATCTGGGGGAAGCCGTGCAGCAGGAGCACCAGCGGGCCCTCACCAGCCTCGGCGACGTGGAACCTGGCGCCGTTGGCAGCCACGAAGCGGTGCTGCCACGGACCGTCCATGAGGACGGCCGAGGCGTCGGGAGCGGTGCGCATCTAGGCCGCCGCCACCGTGGCGTGGTGCCGGTCGCGCCGGGCCAGGCCCAGGCCACCCAGGCCGGCGGCGACCACCGACGCCACCAGGATCGCGGCCCGGGCGTGTTCCTCGGTGGCGCTGCCCTCGCCGAACGCCAGGGAGCTGATCAGCAGCGAGACCGTGAAACCGATGCCGGCGACGAACCCGACGGCCAGGACGTCGCCCCAGCCCAGACCCTTGGCCAGCGGCGTCCGGGTCGCCGTCGCCACGAGCCAGGTGCCGCCGAGGATCCCCAGCGGCTTGCCGAGCACGAGTCCCAGCACGATGCCCTGCGCCACCGGGTCCTTGGCCGCGGCCAGCAGCGCCTCCGGGTTCAGCGAGACCCCCGCCGCGAGCAGGGCGAAGACCGGCACGGCGAAGCCTGCCGAGATGGGCCGCCAGCGGTGCTCGATGTGGGCTGCCAGGCAGTGCTCCTCGCTCTCGTCCGGCGTGCCGGGCACCACCAGGCCGAGCAGCACGCCGGCGATCGTCGCGTGCACGCCCGAGGCGTGCATCAGGGCCCAGGCGATCACCCCGATCGGCACGAGCAGCCAGGCCGAGGTGATCCGACGCCGGGTGAGCAGACCGAACACCGCCACCGCGCCCAGGGACGCGGCGAGCCAGCCCAGCGAGATCGAGTCGGAGTACGCGACCGCGATGACGATGATCGCGAGCAGGTCGTCGACCACGGCCAAGGTCAGCAGGAAGGCGCGCAGCGAGTTCGGCAGGCTGCGGCCGACCACCGCCAGCACGGCGATCGCGAACGCGATGTCGGTCGCGGTCGGCACCGCCCACCCGCGCAGGTCACCGCCGGAGAGGTTGACCAGGACGAAGAACGCCGCGGGAACGAGCATTCCGCCGACCGCCGCGACCACCGGCAGGGCCGCGCTCGCCGGGCGCCGCAGCTCCCCGGCGACGATCTCGCGCTTGAGCTCCAGGCCCACGACGAAGAAGAAGATCGTCAGCAGCCCGTCGTTCGCCCAGGCGGCCAGCGACAGGTCCAGGTGCAGCGCGGCCGGACCCACCACGGTCTGCCGCAGCGTCTCGTAGCTGTCGGACCACGGGGAGTTCGCCCACACCAGGGCGACCACGGCGCCGAGCAGCAGGAGCGCGCCGCCGGCCTTCTCGGTGCGCAGGACGTCGACGATGTTGCGCTCGTCGTCCGGGCTGATCCGGGCGAAGAGCCCGGAGACGGGACGAGAAGCCAGTCGCGCGAGACGGGCGCGGCGGGACATGGGCCTCCTCGGGGGCGGATCGGGTGTGCCGACCGGACTTCCCGGCTCTCCCGGCCTTCAGGATAGGCGAGCCGTCGCTCCCGGGCTCAGGCGTGCTCGGCCGCCTCCTCGGAGGCCTCCTCGCCGTCGGTCCGGTTGCGCGGCGGGTCGAACCGGTAGCCCACGTTGCGCACGGTGCCGATGAGCTGCTCGTGCTCCGGGCCGAGCTTGGCGCGCAGCCGCCGGACGTGGACGTCCACGGTGCGGGTGCCGCCGAAGTAGTCGTAGCCCCAGACCTCCTGGAGCAGCTGCGCCCGGGTGAACACCCGGCCGGGGTGCTGGGCGAGGTACTTCAGGAGCTCGAACTCCTTGTACGTCAGGTCCAGGGCTCGCCCCCGGATCCGGGCGGTGTAGCCCCCCGGGTCGATCGTCAGGTCACCGGAGGAGATCTCCGAGGGCTCGTCCTCGGCCGCGCTCGCCGCCGAGCGCTCGATGACGATCCTGAGCCGGGCCTCGACCTCCGCCGGCGAGGAGTCCTCGAGCAGGATGTCCGCGGCGCCCCACTCGCCGGTCACGACGGTCAGTCCGCCCTCGGTGAGCACCAGCACGAGCGGGACCGTCAGCCCGGTGGCTCGCAGCAGGCGACAGGTCGACCGGGCGGTCGCCAGGTCGCGGCGCGCGTCCAGCAGGAGTACGTCGGCGTCCGGGGCGTCGAGCAGGGCCGAGGGCTCCACGGGCAGCACACGGACCCGGTGGGCGAGCAGTCCCAGGGCAGGTAGCACCTGGGCCGAGCCCCCGGTCGACGGCGTGAGCAGCAGCAGGTCCGCCATGGCGGGTGTGCCTCCCGGTCGTTGGCGGACCAACCGTACCGCCGGGGGCCGAGGTCCCGGTGCGGGCCCATGATCTGCGAGACTGCTCCCCGTCCCGGCCCCCGCACCCGATCGAGCGACACATGCACGTCACCACCCGCTCCGTGCTGAGCGCAGCGGCAGCCGCCCTGGTGGCCGGCGCCGGCGTGCTCGGCGAGCCGTGGGTCACGCTCGCCGCGGTCGCCGTGGCGCTCGGGTTCGCGGTCGGCTGGCCCACCCTGCTGCGCCTGCCCGCGCCACAGGGCTCCGCCGTGGTCGTCGCGCTCGGCGGCGGTGGCGGGGTCCTCGCGGTGAGCCTGACGCGGGGCGACCCCGTGCTGCGCGGGCTGCCGGAGGTGGTCGCGCTCGCGGTGCTGCTCGCGTTCGTCCACGAGCTCGCGCGCACCGACGGACGACCGAGGCTGGTCGAGTCGGTGGCCGGCGGCGTCAGCGGCGTGCTGCTGGCCTCGGCCGCGGCCGGCTGGGTCGCGGCGCTGCGCACGCCCGTCGGCGTGGGACTGGTGGTCGCGGGCGCGCTCGCGCTGTTCTTCGCCGCGGCCGCCTCGGCGGTGCCGTTCGGCGGCTGGACCGCCGCCGGGCTGACCGCGTTCGCCGGTGCCCTGGGCGGCGTGGGCGGCGGTGTGGTGATGGCCCAGGTGGGACCGGCCGCGGGTGGGTTGATCGGCGTCGCGGTGGGTCTGCTGGTCGCGGTGCTCCACCTGCTGTTCGAGCGGGTGCCGGCGCTGTCGCGCCGGTCGGCCGCGATCTCGGCCCTGCTGCTGCCGGTGTCCGTGAGCGGGATCCTGGTGTACGTCGTGGGGCGCGTGCTGCTCGGCTGAGGCCCACCGACGCGGCGCAGGCGGCCAGGGCGCCTAGGATCGGGACATGACCGGTCTGGAGCTGTTCTACATCGGCCTCCTGGTGGCGGCGACCGTGACCATCGGGTGGTTCGCCGTCTACGTCGTGCTCAAGCTCTTCAAGGGCCAGCGCTGACTGTGCCGTTCGTCATCCCCGACGGCCTGGCCCCGGAGGTGTACCCGCTCGCCTGGCTCGTCGGGCGCTGGCGGGGTACGGGTGAGGTCGCCTACCCGCAGATCCCTCGCGTGTCCGTGGTCGGCGAGGTCGAGGTGGACCACGACGGCGGTCCGTACCTCACCTGGCGGTCGACGCTGCGCCTGGCCGACTCCGAGCAGACCTGGGGCACCGAGCGCGGGTTCTGGCGGGTGCCGCCCGACCGCCCGGAGGACCTGCCCGAGGGTCGTTTCCCCGTCGAGCTCATGGTGACCGACCCGGCCGGCTACCTCACGCTGTACGCGGGGGTGGTCTCCGGCGGCCGGATCGACCTGGCGTCCGACCTCATGGCGCGTACCGCCGACGCGGCCGAGGTGACGGCGGCCTCGCGTCTGCTGGGGCTGGTGGACGGCGAGCTCATGTGGACCTGGGACATCGCCGCGTTCGGCGAACCGTTGCAGAACTACGCCGCGATGCGGATGGAGCGGGTCGGATGAGTGCCCCGGACGACGCGGGCCGGTGGCGCAGCCCGCTGCTCGCACGCTCCGGCGCCGTCGCGGCGTCCGGCCCGGACCAGGGCGTCGCGTGGCACTACGGCGACCCCACCGGCGAGCAGCGCGCCCTCGAGGCCGGCGGGGCGGTGGTCGACCAGTCCCACCTGGGGGTGGTGAGCGTCACGGGCCCCGACCGGCTCGCCTGGCTCCACGCGATCACCTCCCAGCACCTGGAGCGCCTGGCGCCGCACGTCTCGACCGAGACGCTCGTGCTGAGCCCCCACGGGCACGTCGAGCACGCCGCGGCCGTGGTCGACGACGGCACGACCACGTGGCTGATCACCGAGACCGCGCCGGCGCTGGCCGCCTGGCTGGACTCGATGCGCTTCACCAGGCGGGTCGAGGTCGCCGACGTGACCGCCGCGTGGGCCGCGATCGGCGAGGCGGTGGCGCAGGGCGGCGCCGACGGGGAGCCGCTCACCTGGCACGATCCGTGGCCGACCACCGCCCCGGGCGGCACCCGGTACGGGCCCGCGGACGCCGAGCACCCCGGTCAGGACCGGGCCTGGCGACTGGTGCTCGTGCCGCGCGGCCGGCTCGCCGACGAGGTCGCCACGCGCGAGGGGGCCGGCTGGCGCCTGGCCGGGACGTGGGCGACCGAGGCGCTGCGGGTCGAGGCGTGGCGCCCGCGCGCCGCGACCGAGGTGGACCACCGCACGATCCCGCACGAGCTGGACTGGCTGCGCACCGCCGTGCATCTCGACAAGGGCTGCTACCGGGGCCAGGAGACGATCGCCCGGGTGCACAACATGGGCCGGCCGCCGCGCCGGCTGACCATGCTGCACCTGGACGGGTCCGGGCACCTGGTGCCCCGACCCGGGGCGCCGGTGCGCGTCGAGGAGCGCGAGGTCGGGCACGTGACCACCGTCGCCCGCCACCACGTGCTCGGCCCCGTGGCGCTCGCCGTGCTCAAGCGCAGCGCGCCCACCGACGCCGAGCTGCTGGTGGACTGCGACGGCGGTGCCGTCGCGGCCGGCCAGGAGGTCGTGGTGCCCGCGGAGGGGGTCTCGACCGACCGGCCGGCGCCCCGGCCACGGATCGGCCTCCCGCCGCCCCGGAGGTGACCGGCTCGCTCGTGCTGCGCGCCCGTGCCCGGCAGGGCTGGGGCAGGGTGCGCCGCGCGGCGGTGCCCGTCCTGCTCGCGTCGATCGCGGCCGGGGCGGCCTACGCGGCCGCGCGGTACGGGCTGGGCCACCAGTACCCGTTCTTCGCGCCGGTCGCGGCCTGGATCGCCCTGGGCTTCAGCGCCGACCGCAACCTGCGCCGGGTGGCCGAGATGGCGATCGGGGTCGCCGTCGGCGTGCTGGCCGGGGATCTGCTGGTGCACCAGATCGGCACCGGCCCCGTCCAGGTCGCCGTGGTGCTCGCGGCCGCCGTGCTCGTCGCCCGGTTCCTCGACCGCGGCGACCTGCTGGCGGTCCAGGCCGGTGTGCAGGCGATGATCGTGGTGGTGCTGCCGGCCTCGGGTACCAGCGGTCCGTTGGAGCGCTGGCTGGACGCGCTGGTGGGCGGCGTGATGGCGCTCGTGGTCGCCGCGCTGTCCCCCCAGGACCCGCGCCGCCGGGTCAGGGCCGTGGCCGAGGAGGCGATGTCCGAGATCGCCGAGGTCCTGCGGACGCTGGCCGGGGGGCTGCGCACGCAGGACCCCGCCGCCGTGCGGCGCGCCCTGCTGCGGGGCCGGGCGTCCCAGCCGGTGCTGGACACCTGGCGCTCGGCTGCGGTGAGCGCCAGGCAGACCGCACGGCTGTCCCCCGCGTTCCGTCGGCACCGTGACGAGCTCGCGGCCCAGGTCGCCTCCGCGGCCCTCGCCGACCGTGCGATGCGCAACGCCCGAGTGCTGGCCCGGCGGGCCGAGACCGTCGTGGCGCGGCCGCCGGCGGATGCGACCGGCGCCCGCGCAGCGGCCGACGCGCTCGCCCCGCTGGCCGACGCCGTCGACCTCGCGTGCCGGGGCGCGGACGAGCTGGGCCTCGCCCTGTCCACCGGGTCGGCGACCGCGACGGCACGCCGGGCCTTGGCCGAGGCCGCCGCGCGCACGGACCCCTGGCGGCTGGTGCCGGGCGGCGACCTGCACGCCCAGGGCCTGGTCCTGCTGCTGCGCTCGCTCGTGGTGGACCTGGCCGAGACGGCCGGTGCGGACCCGGAGGCCGCCCGCGCGACCCTCCCGGAGATCTAGGTGGCCGAAGTATTCACCCGGCCCGTCACCTGGCTGGAGTACCAAGGTCATCGGACGACCGGTCGATGGATGGACGTGACCAACGTCGAGCGGCTCGAGCCGCGCGACCGCGTCGCGGCGGGTCGAACCGCCGCCGCGGTCGCGCTCGCCGCCGCCACGGCGGTGGTGGGCTACGAGCTGGTGGGCACCCTCGTCGGCCTCCCGACCAGCACGCCGACGTCGCTGGCCCAGGCGACCGCCATCGGCATCGGGCTCGTGGCGGTCGCGGTGATCGCCGGCTCGATGCCCGAACGGCTGCCGGACTGGCTCTGGTGGGCGGGATCGGTCGTCGGCGTGCTCGTGGTGCTCCTGCTCAGCCTGGCCACCGGCGACACCCGCGCCGCCGGTCAGCTCGGCTTCCTCTACCCGGTGGTGTTCGCAGCCGCCAACCTCAGAGCCAGGGCCGCATGGGCGGTGTCCGCGCTCGCCGCGGCCGCCGAGCTGGTGCTGGTCCTCACCCTGCTGCCGGTGCGGGACGCGATGGCCGACGCGTTCGTGCTCGCCGCAGGCATCGTGATGGTCACCAGCGCGCTGCAGATGGTGGCCCACCGCCAAGATTCCCTGACCGCCAGGCTGAGCGAGATCGCCGCCATCGACCAGCTCACCGGCCTCGCCAGCCGCAGGCGCCTGGAGGAGGTCGCCCGCGAGGTGCTCGAGACGCCGTGCCTGCCGGGCGACTTCAGCCTCGGCACCGGGCTGGCCATCATCGACCTGGACCACTTCAAGACGCTGAACGACACCTACGGGCACCCGGTCGGCGACGCGGCGCTGGTGCACGTCGCCGCGCTCCTGCGCACCACGTGCCCGAGCAAGGCCACGGTCGCGCGTCTCGGGGGCGACGAGCTGGCCGCGCTGCTGCCCTGCGGTGAGCCCGACGAGGTCGCGGAGGTGATGGAGCGGTTCCACGACGCGGTTCGCACCAGCCCGATGAACCACCTCGGTCGGGTCCTGGCCCTGAGCGTGTCGGTGGGGTGCACCCACGCGCCGGCCATGCGTGAGACGGACCTCGCCGTGCTGTACGCCCGCGCCGACGAGGCGCTCTACCAGGCCAAGCTCCAGGGGCGCGGCCGGGTCGTGGTGGGCTGACGGGTGCTCGCCCCGTCGTCACGGCCGGGCGAGCACCCGTAGGCTCTCCCCGTGCTTCGCGTCCAGCTCCTCGTCTTCGGCCTGCTGTACATCCTGGTGTTCCTGTTCAGCGTGTTCGCCCTGATCGACGCGGCCCGCCGTCCGGCCCAGGCGTTCGTCGCCGCCGGCAAGCGGACCAAGGGGTTCTGGCTCGCGATCACCGGGCTGTGCACGGCGGTGTCCTTCGTGGCCATGCCGCCGCTGTGGGCGCCGATCGGCTTCCTGGTGCTGATCGCCGCGGTCGGCGCGATCGTGTACCTGGTCGACGTGCGCCCGGCCCTCGGCTCGGGCCCCCGGCGCCAGGGTCCGCGATCCGGCGGGTGGTGAGGTGCGGGCGGTCGTCCAGCGGGTGACCCGCGCGGCGGTGCGGGTGGCCGGCGAGGTGGTCGGCGCGATCGACGAGCCCGGCCTGCTCGTGCTCGTGGGCGCGACGCATGACGACGGGCCTGCCCAGGTCGAGCGGATCGCCCGCAAGGTCGCCGAGCTGCGCATCCTGCGCGACGAGCGCGCGGCGGTCGACGTCGGCGCGCCGGTGCTCGTGGTCAGCCAGTTCACGCTCTACGCCGACACCCGCAAGGGTCGGCGCCCCACCTGGAACGCGGCAGCGCCCGGACCGGTCGCCGAGCCCTTGGTCGCCGACCTGGTCCGGGCCCTGCGCGAGCGCGGCCTGCGGGTCGCGACCGGGGTCTTCGGTGCGGACATGGCCGTCGAGCTGGTCAACGACGGGCCGGTCACCGTGCTCCTCGAGGCCTGAGCCGGGCAGCCGGCCTCAGGCGTCCAGCAGCGCGAACTCGTCCTCGTTGAGCACCAGGTCGGCGGCCTTGGCCGAGTCGCGCACCGACTCGGGCCGGCTCGCGCCCGGGATCGGGATCACCACCGGGGCCTTGGCCAGCTCCCAGGCCAGCGCGACCTGCTGCGGGCTGACCCCGCGCTTATTGGCCACCTCGGCGAACGCGGTGTGCCGGGAGCCGAGCGCGCCGGCGTTGCCGATCCCACCCAGCGGGCTCCACGGCAAGAAGGCGATGCCGAGCTTGGCGCACAGCTCCAGCTCCGGCTCGGAGCTGCGGAACCGGGGCGAGAACTGGTTCTGCACCGACACCAGGCGTCCGCCCAGGACCTCGTTCGCGAGCCGGATCTGCTCCGGGTTCGCGTTCGAGATCCCGGCCATGAGGATCTTGCCCTCGTCCAGCAGGTCGCGGATCGCGCCGACGGAGTCCTCGTACGGCACCGTCGGGTCGGGACGGTGGAACTGGTAGAGGCCGATCGCCTCGACGTCCAGGCGCTGCAGCGACGCCTCGCACGCCGTCCTGAGGTACGCCGGGTCTCCCTGGGTGTACCAGGTGCCGTCCCCGGGCCGGCGGTGCCCGCCCTTGGTCGCGACGAGCACGTCGTCGGCTGCCGAGCCGGCCAGGCGCAGCGCCTTGGCGACCAGGAGCTCGTTGTGCCCGACGTCGGTCGCGTTGAGGTGGTACGCGTCGGCGGTGTCGATGAGCGTCACGCCGGACTCGAGCGCGGCGTGGACCGTCGCGATCGACCGGGCCTCGTCCGGGCGGCCCTCGATGGACATGGGCATCGCGCCCAGCCCGATCGCGCTGACCGTCCGTCCGCCGATGGTGCGGTGCTGCATGTCGTCCCCTCCGTGGTGGGTGGCTGCCGGGCCACTCTGCCGCCGCCGCCGAGGCGGCACAAACCGGCGCCCGCCGTGCAGGCCGTGTGGGCCTGGCCGCCGCCGAGGGCAGGGTGCAGGCTGGATCCATGCGGATCACGGCCGAGCACGGTGACCTGACCCGAACCGGGACCGACGTCGTCGTCAACGCGGCGAACTCCACCCTGCTGGGCGGCGGCGGGGTGGACGGCGCCCTGCACGCCGCCGCGGGCCCCGCGCTGCTCGAGGCCTGCCGCCGGGTGCGGCGGACCACGTGGCCGGACGGCCTGCCGGTGGGTGAGGCGGTGGCGACCGAGGCGGGTGACCTGCCGGCCCGGTGGGTGGTGCACACGGTCGGGCCGAATCGGACCAGGGGCCAGACGGACCCCGCGCTGCTCGCAGCCTGCTTCACCAGGTCGCTGGACGTGGCGGACCGCCTGGGCGCCGGCTCGGTCGCGTTCCCCGCGGTGAGCGGCGGGGCGTACGGCTGGGCGATGGTCGACGTCGCGCGGATCGCGGTGGGGGCGGTCCGGGAGTGGGCGGCCCGGCATCCGCGCTCGGGGATCGAGGAGGTGCGGTTCGTGCTGTTCTCCGCCGCGGCGCTCGCCGAGTTCGAGGCGGCGCTGACCCGCTGAGCCTCAGCCCATCCGGTCGAGCATCGCCCCGAGCACCTGGACCACGCCCGCCTCGGTGTTCGACGGGGCACGGAAGCGCGCCGCGGCCAGGGCCTCGGACCGGCCGTTGGCCATCGCGAAGGACATCCCCACGGCCCGCAGCATGCCGATGTCGTTGAGGTGGTCCCCGAACGCGGCGGTCTGCGCGGGGCGGATCCCCAGCACACCCTGGAGCCGGCGCAGCGCGGCCCCCTTGTCGACGTCGGCGCCCACGACGTCGACCCAGTGGTCGTGGCCCTGCACCACGCGGTGGCCAGGAGTCGCCCGGTGCAGGGCGTCCAGCAGCGGGCCGTCCATCCGGGCGGGGCTGAAGACCGCGACCTTGAGCGTGGGCCCCGCGTCCTCGAGCACGTCGGGCACACGGCGCGCGCGGTGCAGGAAGCGGGCGGCCTCGAGCGCGGCGTCGTCCCATGGCGACTCGAGCACCACCATGTCCGGCCCGGTGAGCGCGATCGCCAGGTGGTGGCGTGCGTCGGCCAGCTCGCGGATGCCCCGGACGATCGTGGCGAGCACCGCGGGGTCGAGCACCTCGGCGTGCAGGACGCGACCCCGGTGCTCGAGGTAGGCGCCGTTGTCGCAGATCGCGGACATCCGCGCGAGCCGGTCGCCGAAGAGGTCGACCAGGGTGCCGCGCTGCCGGCCGGTGGCCGCGCACAGCTGCACCCCGCGGCCCATCAGCGCGTCGGCCAGGCCCCAGAACCGGGGGTCGACGGTCATCTCCTCGCCGAGCAGCGTGCCGTCCAGGTCGATCGCGAGCAGGCGGAGGTCCGCGAGCTCGCGCGCATCGGGCAGCTGGGTGGGGTCCAGGAGGGTCGGCACGGACCCCAGTGTTCCCGATCGCGCGGGCTCGCCCGGACGCACGGCGGCGCCGGGCCCGCGCGGATAGGCTCCCGCTGTGTCAGGACACCTCTCCCCGCCGGCCGGCCGTGGCGTCATGCGGACGCAGGTGCGCTGGTCGGACGTCGACCTGTTCGGGCACGTCAACAACGCCGCGTACCTGCGCTACCTGGACGACGCGCGGTTCGCCCTGTTCGACATGGGCGTGGACGACGACGGCCAGCTGACCTCCTCGCGCCTGGTGGTCGTCAAGCACGAGATCGACTACCTGGGCCGGCTCACCTACCGGCCGCAGCCCATCGACGTCGAGGTCTGGGTGCCCCGGATCGGGAGGACCTCGGTGGACATGGCCTACGAGGTCCTGGACGCCGATCGCACGGTCTACCTGCGTGCCAGCAGCCGCATGGTCCAGCTCGACGCCGCCAGCGGAACCGCTCGGCCGTTCACGCCCGACGAGCGTGCGGCGTTCGAGGCCTACCCGGGTGAGGCGCCGGCGCTGCACCCCTGGTGACGGCGGGTTCGGCGGCGCTCAGCCGGAGACCGCGTCCCACGCGGCCTTGATGGAGGCCGGCGCCTCGCGCACGTGCCACCACAGCGCCTGGGCGGGCTTGGCGCTCTGCGCCGAGACACCGACGCCCACGGCGTCGATCCCGGCCGACTGACAGGAGAACAGCGCCCGGCGCAGGTGGTAGTCCTGGGTGATCACCACCGCCCGGTCCACGCCGAACACCTCGTGCGCGCGGACGCACGAGGCGTTGGTGTCCACGCCCTCGCGGTCCAGCACGATCGCGCTGTCCGGCACGCCGCGGGCGAGGAGCCAGTCGCGCATGGCGCCGGGCTCGTCGTGGCTGTCCAGGACGCCGTCGCCGGAGGCGAGGATCGTGGTCACCTGCCCCGCGGCGTAGAGCTCGGCGGCCGCGTCCAGGCGGCGACGAAGGTAGGGCGAGGGGGATCCGTCCGGTGCGAGCCCGGCGCCGAGCACGAGCGCGACGCCGCTCGGCCGGACCTCGGCCGGGCTCGCGACGACCCGCGTCTGGCCGAGGGCCTGGACCCACACCGCCGGGGCGAGCGCCAGGGCCGCGGCCGCGCTCAGCGCCCAGCCCGCGACACGTAGGCGTCGCGACCGGCGGACGGTCCTGGCGGCGGGCACGTCGGCGGGAAGGGCAGCGGGCACGCCAGCGATCGTAGGTCGACGGTCCACGCGGCGAGGGCAGGACGTGGGGGCGTCGGGTGATCATGTCGTGGACGCCCCTGCGTGGCGTCGTGCTCGGCCCGGCGTTGCCGCGCGGGCGGCTTCGTGGAACATCCGACGCGCTGTCCATGCCAGATGTTCCACGATCGGCGCGGCCGGCGCGCTCTCGCTCAGCAACCTCGGGCCGCAGTAGCAAAAGTGCGAACGGTCGTACTATTCTCGCCGGGTGACCGAGCCGACCAGACCTGCCGCCGACGTCCTCGCCCTGCTCGGCGTCCCGCTCGAGCCGTTGCGCGAGTCGAAGGGCGGGCGCACCCGCGAGGCGATCCTCGGCGCGGCCGTGGCGTTGGCCTGCCGCACCGGGCTGGGCGGCCTCACGGTCGGGTCGCTGGCCACCGAGGTCGGCATGTCCAAGAGCGGGATGTTCGCGCACTTCGGCTCCAAGGAGGCGCTCCAGCTCGCCGTCCTGGACGCCGCGGCCCTGGAGTTCGCCACCGAGGTCGTGCTCCCGGCGCTGTCCGCGCCCCGCGGCGAGCCACGGGTGTGGGTGCTGGTCGAGGGGTGGTTGAGCTGCGGGCTGATGCGACGGCCCGGCGGCTGCGTGTTCGTCAAGTCCAGCACCGAGCTCGACGAGCAGCCCGGACCGGTCCGTGACCGGCTGCGCAACCAGCACCTCGAGCTGGGCCGCTCGATCGCGCGGATCTTCGCCGGCGGGATCCGCGAGGGCCACTTCCGGGCGGACGCGGACCCGGAGCGGTTCGCCGGAGACCTGCACGCGGTGATGCTCGGCTTCTACCACCAGCACCGCCTGCTCGGTGACCCGCGGGCGGAGGAACGCGCCCGCGCCGCGGTCACCGCGCTGCTCGACGCGGCCCGCCCGCCCGGCGAGGGCAGCGGCGTCCGGGCCGGCGCGGCGGCGGAGGCCGGACGGTGACCGCCGGGACCGCCGTGGCCGAGGCACGCCCGTCGTTGCGCCGCCGGGCGCGGCGGTGGCGGCGCCAGGTCGCCGCGACGGCGGGCCTGCTGTGGTTGCGGGCACACCTCGCGGTGCTCCAGGCCGTCGCGCCCGCGGCTGCCGACCGGCGGGCGCTGGACCTGTGGTGCACGCTGCCGCCCGGCGCGCAGCGGCGCCGCGACCTGCGCCCCGGGCCGGGCGACGTGGTGCGTCTGCCGGCTCCGCGTGGCGGGGACGTGGTCGCCGAGGCGTGGGGGACCGGCCCTGTGGTCCTGATGGTGCACGGCTGGGGCGGCTGGCGCGGCCAGCTCGGGGCGTTCGTCTCGCCGCTGGTCGACGCCGGCTACCGGGTGGTGGCGCTGGACGCGCCGAGCCACGGGGACGCCGCGCCGGGGGTCCTCGGGCCGGGGCGGGGCATGCTGCCGGAGATCGTCGACGCCCTCGAGGTCGCGCACGACGCGTTCGGCCCGGTCGCCGGCGTCGTCGCGCACTCGCTGGGCTGCACGGCGACCGGCCTCGCGCTGCGCGGACGGCTGAGCGCCGAGCGGGTGGCCCTGGTCGCGCCCAGCTCCGGGATCGGGGCGCTGCTCGCCCAGTTCTCGCGGATGTTCGGGCTCTCGGAGCGCACCGTCGCCCACCTGCGCGCCGCGCTCGAGGAGATCGTGGCCGAGCCGGTCGACGGGCTGGACCCGGTCGCGCTCGGCGACGGCCCGGTGCCCGACACCCTCGTGGTGCACGACCGCGCCGACCGGGAGGTCCCGTACGCGGTGGGCGTCGCGGTCGCCGAGGCCTGGTCCGACGCGCCGCTGGTCACCACCGATGGCCTGGGCCACCACCGGGTCCTGGCCGACCCGGGCGTCGTGGCGGCCGTGGTCGCGCACGTCGCCAGGGTCCCGGGTGACGCCGCGCCCCGCGCAGGCCGTGCTCCGCACGCGGAGCGGACCCCCTGAGGTCACGCCGTGGTCCCGCCCGTGTTGCGGCTGGGTGAACGGATCACGCCGGGGGCGAACACGGGACGACTCGGGCAGGTGCCGCGGTTAGCCTTGCAGAACGCCGTCCCTGGCTCGCGGGACCTCCCCGCGGGCTGCACCCCAGCGGCAAGGAGTGCTGATGTTCGAGAGATTCACCGACCGGGCCCGTCGTGTGGTGGTCCTCGCCCAGGAAGAGGCGCGGATGCTCAACCACAACTACATCGGGACCGAGCACATCCTGCTGGGCCTGATCCACGAGGGTGAGGGCGTCGCCGCCAAGGCGCTGGAGTCGCTCGGCATCTCGTTGGACGCGGTGCGCTCGCAGGTCCAGGAGATCATCGGCGAGGGCCAGCAGGCCCCGTCCGGTCACATCCCCTTCACCCCGCGCGCCAAGAAGGTGCTCGAGCTGTCGCTGCGCGAGGCGCTGCAGCTCGGCCACAACTACATCGGCACCGAGCACATCCTGCTGGGCCTGATCCGCGAGGGCGAGGGCGTCGCCGCCCAGGTGCTCGGCAAGCTGGGCGCGGACCTCAACCGCGTACGCCAGCAGGTCATCCAGCTGCTCAGCGGCTACCAGGGCAAGGAGGCCGTCGCCGCGGGCGGCCCGCAGGAGGGCACCCCCTCCGGCTCGGCCGTGCTCGACCAGTTCGGCCGCAACCTGACGCAGGCCGCGCGCGAGGGCAAGCTCGACCCGGTGATCGGGCGCGAGAAGGAGATCGAGCGGGTCATGCAGGTGCTGTCCCGCCGCACCAAGAACAACCCGGTCCTGATCGGCGAGCCCGGGGTGGGCAAGACCGCCGTCGTCGAGGGCCTCGCGCAGGACATCGTGCGCGGCGACGTGCCCGAGACCCTCAAGGACAAGCAGCTGTACACCCTCGACCTCGGCGCCCTGGTCGCCGGGTCCCGCTACCGCGGTGACTTCGAGGAGCGGCTGAAGAAGGTCCTCAAGGAGATCCGCACGCGCGGCGACATCATCCTGTTCATCGACGAGATCCACACCCTCGTCGGCGCGGGTGCGGCCGAGGGCGCGATCGACGCCGCCAGCATCCTCAAGCCGATGCTGGCCCGCGGCGAGCTGCAGACCATCGGCGCGACCACGCTCGAGGAGTACCGCAAGCACGTCGAGAAGGACGCCGCGCTCGAGCGCCGCTTCCAGCCCATCCAGGTGGCCGAGCCGACGCTGTCGCACACCATCGAGATCCTCAAGGGCCTGCGGGACCGCTACGAGGCGCACCACCGGGTGTCCATCACCGACGGCGCGCTGGTGGCCGCTGCCCAGCTGGCCGACCGGTACGTCAACGACCGGTTCCTGCCGGACAAGGCGATCGACCTCATCGACGAGGCGGGCGCGCGCCTGCGCATCCGCCGGATGACCGCCCCGCCGGAGCTGCGCGAGCTCGACGAGCAGATCGCCGAGGCGCGCCGCGACAAGGAGTCGGCGATCGACGAGCAGGACTTCGAGAAGGCCGCGCGGCTGCGCGACACCGAGAAGCAGCTCACCGCCAAGCGGGCCGAGCGGGAGAAGGCCTGGAAGTCCGGCGACCTCGACTCGGTCGCGGAGGTGGACGAGGACCTCATCGCCGAGGTGCTGGCGCTGGCCACCGGGATCCCCGTGGTCAAGCTCACCGAGGAGGAGTCCAGCCGCCTGCTGCGGATGGAGGACGAGCTGCACAAGCGGGTCGTCGGCCAGAACGACGCCATCAAGGCGCTGTCCCAGGCGATCCGGCGCACGCGTGCGGGTCTGAAGGACCCCAAGCGCCCCGGCGGGTCGTTCATCTTCGCCGGCCCCACCGGCGTCGGGAAGACCGAGCTGGCCAAGGCGCTCGCGGAGTTCCTGTTCGGCGACGAGGACGCACTCATCCAGCTGGACATGAGCGAGTTCTCCGAGAAGCACACCGTCTCGCGGCTGTTCGGTTCGCCCCCCGGCTACGTCGGGTACGACGAGGGCGGCCAGCTCACCGAGAAGGTGCGCCGCCGGCCGTTCTCCGTGGTCCTGTTCGACGAGGTGGAGAAGGCCCACGCGGACATCTTCAACTCGCTGCTGCAGATCCTCGAGGACGGGCGCCTGACCGACTCCCAGGGCCGGGTGGTGGACTTCAAGAACACCATCATCATCATGACGACCAACCTGGGGACCCGGGACATCGCCAAGGGCCTGCAGACCGGCTTCCAGGCCGGCGGGGACCTGTCGACGGACTACGAGCGGATGAAGGCGAAGGTCAACGACGAGCTCAAGCAGCACTTCCGGCCCGAGTTCCTCAACCGCGTCGACGACGTGGTGGTGTTCCCGCAGCTCTCGCAGGACGAGATCATCCAGATCGTCGACCTGATGATCGCCAAGCTCGAGACGCGGCTGAGGGACAAGGACATGGGCCTGGAGCTCACGCCCGCGGCCAAGCAGCTGCTCGCCGAGAAGGGCTACGACCCCGTGCTGGGCGCCCGGCCGCTGCGCCGCGCCATCCAGCGCGAGATCGAGGACGCGCTGAGCGAGAAGATCCTGTTCGGCGAGCTGCGTCCGGGCCAGACCGTGGTGGTCGACGCCCAGGGCGAGGGTCTGCTCGGGGAGTTCATCTTCCTCGGCAAGGGCTCTGACGCCGCTGCGGGCGACACCGAGCCGGTCGGGGTCTCGGTGGCCTCCATGCCGCCGCTGACCACGACGGACGACGGCCCGCAGGACGACGTGGACTGAACCCGTCCGGCCGACCTGACGCCCGGTCCCGCACCTGCGGGGCCGGGCGTCGTCGCGTCCGGGGGCGGCGAGGCCGGGCGGCCCGGGATGAGCGATGCGGTCGCGCGGCCTAGCCTCGGTCGGGTGAACGAGGGCTCGGACGTCCCCGGCGCGGTCGCGCGGTTCCTGGACCGCGGCCGGCTCGAGCGGATGCCGCGGCGGCAGGCGGACCGGGCGCTGGTGCGGCGGTGGGTGGCCAGCCGGGTCACGACCGTGCACGACCCGGTGTCCGAGCGGGTGCTCACCGCACGGCTGGCTGCACTGGTGCACGACCCGGTCGGCGTGCGGCGCGACCTGGTGGACGCCGGCCTGCTCTCGCGGACCCGCGACGGGGCGGAGTACTGGCGCACGCACGTCACGGAGTTCGACGGGTTCGGCGTGATCGTCGTGATCGACGCCGCCCTGCGCGACGCCGAAGGCCCCGACAGCGGACCGCACCGGGGGGCGTGACCTGCCCGGATGTCCTGGGACCGCGCCGAAGGTCCCTAGATCGACTCCCTGACGGCCGCCATCCTGGGCCCCATGCTCATCGCCGTGCTCGGTGCCACCGGGTTCCTCAGCAGTGCTGTCGTCGACGCCGCGCTCGCCGCGGGTCATGACGTGGTGGCCGTCTCGCGCGGCAACAAGGGTGAGCCGCCCCCCGGGACCACCTGGGTGCGTGCGGACCGGGACGACGTCGCGTCGCTCTCGTCCGCGATGGCGCCCTTCCTGGACCGGATCGACTCGGTGATCGACTGCAGCGGCTTCACCGTCGAGGGTGCGATCGCCGCTGCCGCGGTGTTCAAGAACGTGCCGCACTACGTGTACGTCTCGAGCATCAGCGCCTACCGGAACTGGCCCCCCGGGCCCATCCGGGGCGAGGACGACGAGCTCGCGCACCACGACGACGACCTGACCCAGTACGGCCCGATGAAGGCCGAGAGCGAGCGCATCCTGCGTGCCGCGGTCGGCAAGCGCCTGCTCGCGGTCCGGGCCGGCATCATCATCGGCCCGGGTGACGACACCTACCGGCTCACCACCTGGCTGCACCGGATCGCCACCGAGGAGTGGGTGGGCGTGCCCGCCGCGCGCAGCCAGCCCATCGCGGTGATCGACGTGCGCGACCTGGCGACCTGGATGGTCACGGCAGCCGAGGAGCTGGTGATCGGCCCGCTCAACGCGACCGGCCCTGCGGGCATGTGCACGTTCGGCGAGATGCTGGAGGCCTGCGCGGACGCGATCCGCTCCACCGGTCTGCCGGCCGCGAGGTTCGCCAACCTGCACGATGCGGAGCTGCGTGCCGCAGGCGTGCGGCCGTGGACGGACATGCCGTTCGTGCTGCCCGGTGACGTCGCGCACACCGTGTGGCAGGTCGACACAGCCCGCGCCAGGGAGCTGGCGGTGCCGGTGCGCCCGATCTCCGAGTCGGTCGCGGACACGTGGGCCTGGCAGGTGCGGGCGGCGCTCAGCCACCCGCCGCTGCCCGCTGTGGTCCGCGAGCTCACCGAGCGCCGCGCCGCCAAGGAGATGGCCGCGGCCGCGGAGGGCGCCTCGGCCTGAGGCCCGTTGGACGGCGGGTCGGCGCAACGGCGCGTCGACCCGTCGGCGCGCCTGCGTGGGTCAGGCGCCGCCCGGGAAGCCGAGCTGGCGCCAGGCCTCGTAGGTCGCCACCGCCGCGGCGTTCGACAGGTTCATCGAGCGCCGGCCGGCCAGCATCGGGATCCGCACCAGTCCGGTGACCCGAGGGTGCGTCAGCGCCTCCGGCGGCAGGCCGGTCGGCTCGGGCCCGAACAGCAGCGCGTCGCCGTCGCGCCAGGCCACGTCGGTGTGGCGCAGGTCGCCGCGGGTGGTGAACGCCCACAGCCTCGCACCCGGGAGCGCGTCGCACAGCGCGTCCAGGTCGGGGTGCACGAGGACGTGCGCGAGCTCGTGGTAGTCGAGTCCGGCCCGCCGCACCCGGGGCTCGTCGAGCGTGAACCCGAGTGGCTCGATCAGGTGCAGCGTGGCGCCGGTGCCGGCCACCATCCGGATCGCGTTGCCGGTGTTCCCGGCGATCCGCGGCTCGAGCAGGACGACGTGCAGCACCCCCTGAGTGTGCCATCGCGGGCGTCACACGAACGGATGCACCGCATGCCCCGGGGGGTATTTCCGCAGGTCAGGGTCGGTACGAAGGTCCCTGGCTTTGTGCTGCCGGGCGCAGAAGCGTGAGAAGCACCATCGTGGAGGAGGCGTCCAATGGCGGACGGCGCACGGATCATCGGCCGGGAGCAGCTCGCTCGGCTCGTCGAGGTGCTGGCAGCGCGTGGCTACGCGGTGATGGCGCCCACGGTCCGGGGTGGGGCGGTGGTGCTCGACGAGGTCCACGGTGTCGACGAGCTGCCGTGGGACGTCGGCGACGTGCAGGAGCCGGGCAGCTACCGGCTGACCGAACGCGGCGACGGTGCCGTGTTCGGCCAAGCGGCGGCGGTCAAGGCGATCAAGCCCGTGCTGTTCCCGCCGGACGAGCTGATCTGGCGCGGTCATCGCAGCGGCACGCAGTTCTCCGTGACCGACCGCGAGGGCCAGCCCCAGCGGCCGGTTGCTTTCTTGGGCGTTCGCTCGTGCGACCTGCGCGCGCTGGCCCAGCACGACCGTGTGCTCGCCGACCGCGCGTTCCCCGACACGCGGTACCTGCGGCGCCGCGAGGGCGTGTTCCTCGCTGCCGTCACGTGCGCCGACCCGGCCGACGCGTGCTTCTGCACCTCCATGGGCGGTGGACCCCACCCCGAGGAGGGCTACGACCTGGCCCTGACCGAGCTGGTCGACCCGCACCGCTTCGTGGTCGAGATCGGCACCGAGCTCGGCGCCCAGGTCCTCGCGGAGGTGGGCAGCGAGGCCGCCGCCCCGGAGGACCTCGCCGCGGTCCGCGACCAGATCGCCTCGGCGACCGAGCGGATGACGCGGTCGATGGACACCGACGGGCTGCGCGACCTGCTCTACGCCTCGGCCGAGAGCCCGGTCTGGGACGAGGTCGGCAACCGGTGCCTGACCTGCATGAACTGCACGATGGTCTGCCCGACCTGCTTCTGCACCACGGTCGAGGACGTCTCCTCGCTCGGTAGCGCCGACGCCGAGCGCCGCCGCGTGTGGGACTCGTGCTTCTCGGAGGAGTTCGCCCACATCCACGGTGGCAGCCTGCGCACCGAGGCCAAGTCGCGGTACCGGCAGTGGCTCACCCACAAGCTCGGCGCGTGGCAGGACCAGTTCGACGCCCTCGGCTGCGTCGGCTGCGGGCGCTGCATCACCTGGTGCCCCGTGGGCATCGACCTGACCGCCGAGGTGGCCAAGCTCAGGGCCGCCGCCCCGCTGTCGGTAGGAGGTGCGCGATGACCGCGACGCTCGAGCGGCCGGCCCAACCGGACGCCATGGCCCCGGCCCGCTACCGGATCGGCCGAACCCGCCAGGACACCCGCGACACGTTCACCATCGAGCTCGAGCCCGTCGACGGGCCGATGCTGCGCTACCGCGCCGGGCAGTTCACGATGCTCGACGCCTTCGGCGTCGGCGAGGTCCCCATCTCGATCAGCGGCGACCCGGGACGCCCCGGGCCGCTCGAGCACACCATCCGCGACGTCGGTGCGGTGACGCACGCGCTCATCACGGCGCCGCGCGGCGCGGTGCTCGGGGTGCGCGGACCGTTCGGCACGTCGTGGGACGTCGCCGACGGTCAGGGCGGCGACATCGTCTTCGTGGCCGGCGGCATCGGACTGGCACCGTTGCGCCCGGCGCTGCTCGAGGTCGTGCGGCACCGTGACCGCTACGGCCGCGTCGTGCTGCTGTACGGCGCCCGCACGCCCGAGGACATCCTGTTCGGCGACGAGCTGCGCTCGTGGGCGCGGGACCACGGCGTGGTCGTCGAGGTCACCGTGGACAACGGCCAGCACGCCTGGCGGGGCAAGGTCGGCCTGGTCACCAACCTGGTGCCGCGCGCCGGCTTCGACCCGCACGCGACGTTGGCGCTGGTGTGCGGGCCGGAGGTGATGATGCGGGCCGTCGCGCAGTCCCTGGTGGCCCGCGGTGTGCCCGGCGACCGGGTGCGCCTGTCGCTGGAGCGGAGCATGAAGTGCGGGGTCGGGCTGTGCGGCCACTGCCAGCTCCGTGAGCTGTTCGTGTGCGTCGACGGACCGGTGCTCTCGTACGACCGGCTCGCGTCGCTGCTGAGCGTGAGGGAGCTGTGATGTTCGACGAGTCCCTGAAGTCCTCCGCCCTCCCCAAGCTCGCGGTCTGGAAGTTCGCGTCCTGCGACGGGTGCCAGCTCAGCCTGCTCAACTGCGAGGAGGAGCTGCTCACCGTGGCCGGCGCGGTGTCCATCGCGTACTTCCCCGAGGCCACCCGAGGCGTCGTCGAGGGGCCCTACGACGTGTCGCTGGTCGAGGGCTCGGTCACCTCGCCTGAGGAGATCGAGCGGATCGGCCAGATCCGGGAGATGTCCAAGACGCTGGTCACCCTCGGCGCGTGCGCCACGAGCGGCGGCATCCAGGCGCTGCGCAACTTCGCCGACGTCGCCGAGTTCCGGTCGATCGTCTACGCCCACCCGGAGTACCTGTCCACGCTGGCCCGCTCGACGCCGATCTCGGCGCACGTCAGCGTCGACTTCGAGCTGCGCGGGTGCCCGATCGACAAGGGTCAGCTGCTCGAGGTGCTCGCCGCGCTCGTCGAGAGCAGGCGCCCGCGGATCCCGACGTACAGCGTGTGCGCCGAGTGCAAGCGTCGCGGCAACGTCTGCGTCATGGTCGCGAACGGCACGCCGTGCCTCGGCCCGGTGACGCAGGCCGGCTGCGGCGCCCTGTGCCCGACGTACGAGCGCGGCTGCTACGGCTGCTTCGGGCCGCAGAACACGCCGAACACCGCGGCGCTGTCCGACCAGCTCGTGGCGGCGGGCATGCCGCCCGAGGTGGCGATGCGGGTCTAC
The DNA here is from genome assembly GCA_020444245.1 of Actinomycetales bacterium. Classification (GTDB taxonomy): domain Bacteria; phylum Actinomycetota; class Actinomycetes; order Actinomycetales; family Cellulomonadaceae; genus Actinotalea. Next base: position 85,758 of record JAHLLI010000001.1, on the reverse strand, counting down.
CGGACCTTCAACGCCGCGGCCGAGCCGTTCCGGCGCGAGAGCGAGCGCCAGGAGAGAGCCGTGGCCGTGGCCGGGAAGGGGGCGGGAAGATGACCCAGGTCAGCAACGCCGGCGACACCCGGCACCCGACCCAGACGCTCCAGGTGGGCATGCTCGCCCGGGTCGAGGGCGAGGGCGGCCTGCACGTGGAGATCCACGACGGTCACGTCACCGACGTGCAGCTGAGGATCTTCGAGCCGCCCCGGTTCTACGAGGCGTTCCTGCGCGGTCGCTCGTACACCGAACCGCCGGACATCACCGCCCGGATCTGCGGGATCTGCCCGGTGGCGTACCAGTTCAGCTCCTGCCTGGCCATGGAGGACGCCTGCGGTGTCACGGTGCCCGACCACATCCGCACGATGCGGCGGCTGCTGTACTGCGGGGAGTGGATCGAGAGCCACGCGCTGCACATGTTCCTGCTGCACGCGCCGGACTTCCTGGGCTACCCGGGCGCGGTCGAGATGGCCGCGGACCACCCGGACGTCGTCGCGATGGGGCTGCGCCTGAAGAAGGCCGGCAACGACCTGATGGACCTGGTCGGCGGCCGGTCGGTGCACCCGATCAACGTGCGGCTCGGTGGCTTCTACCACCTGCCGACGGTGGCCGAGCTCCGCGCCATCCGCCCGCGCCTCGCCCAGGCCCTGGACGAGGCGGTCGCCACCGTGCGGCTGGTCTCGACGTTCGACTTCCCCGAGCTCGAGCAGACCTACCCGTACCTGGCCCTGCGCCCGGAGGTGGGCTACCCGCTCGAGGGCGGCGACGTGGTGACCAGCGAGGGCGACGCCTGGCCCGTGCAGGAGTTCCGCGAGCACATCGTGGAGTACCAGGTCGAGCACTCCACCGCGCTGCACTCGACCCTCGACGGTCAGCCGTACGTGGTGGGTCCGCTCGCGCGGTACTCGCTCAACCACGACCGGCTCTCGCCGCTGGCCCGCGAGCTGGCGCACGAGGCCGGGCTCGGCACGGTGTGCCGCAACCCGTTCAAGTCGATCATCGTGCGCGGCGTGGAGCTGGTCGAGGCGTTGGTCGAGGCGCTGCGGATCATCGACGAGTGGGTCGACGGCCGGCCGGCGTCGGTGCCCGTCCCGGCCCGTGCGGGTCAGGGCTTCGGCGCCACCGAGGCCCCTCGCGGAGTGCTCTTCCACCGGTACGTGATCGACGACGCCGGGATCATCGAGGACGCGCACATCGTGCCGCCGACCGCGCAGAACCAGCCGAGCATCGAGGGCGACCTGCGGGTGCTCGCCGAGCGCTGGGTGGCGCTGGGGGATCACGACCTCACGCATCGGTGCGAGCTGGCGATCCGCAACTACGACCCGTGCATCTCCTGCTCGGTGCACGCGGTGGAGGTCACGGTCAGCCGGAGCTGAGCCGGACGGACGACCGCCGGGACGCGTACCGAGGTGCGGGTCCCGGCGGCGTCATGCCGGGGTGCGCTCGGCGCGGTCGCGGATGCCGCGGAGCATCCGCTGGGTCATCACGAAGCTCACCCAGGTCACCGGCGTGACGAGGCTCCCTGCCCACCCGGCCCGGTACCCGTAGCGCTCCCGCACGATCAGCCGGCTCCCGGTGCCGGCGGGCTCGACCACAAACGCCCACGAGAACGTGTACGGCACGCCCTGGTCCGGCTGGTCGACGTCGTCCGGGTCGGCCGGGGGCCCACCGTGCAGCACGAGGGCGTGCGGGCGGTCGCAGATCGCCACGTCGAGCGGGAAGTCCTCGGCGAGGTTCACCTGGTCCCCGACGGCGAGGTCCTGCCACCGCGGCTCGATCCGGTCCGCGGAGTGGATGCCGAGCCCGAACAGGTTCTCCAGCGCGTCGTAGGAGTAGAACCCGCCGCGCCCGTGGCCCAGCTGGACGAGCCACCCGAACACCGCCTCCGGCGGGGCGTCGATGTCGACCGCGCGCGTCGCGACGAGGTCCGCGCGGGGGACCAGGCCGTCGCCCGGCAGGCTCGTCACCTGCTCGCCGGGGCTCGCGCCCCAGCCGAGCTGACGTCGATGGGCGGTGCGCACCAGAGGCACCAGGGCGGCGGCGATCGCGGCCGCGGCGAGCAGTCGTCGTGTTGTCACACCGGTCAGCCAACCGTGTGCGCGGCGCCGTCGCGAGGGTCGATCGGCCCGGCGCGACCGGCGCGGCGTGGCCGGGCGGGCCTCTACGGTTGGGGGCGTGGACATCCAGCCGGCCTACCTGGCCTCCGACGACCGCTACGCCTCGATGACCTACCGCCGCTGCGGGCGTAGCGGGCTCCAGCTGCCGCCGCTCGCGCTGGGGCTGTGGCACAACTTCGGGGCCACCAAGCCCTACGAGACGCAGCGCGCCGTGCTGCGACGGGCGTTCGACCTGGGCATCACGCACCTCGACCTGGCCAACAACTACGGCCCGCCCTACGGCTCGGCCGAGGAGACCTTCGGCCGGGTGATGGCCAGCGACCTGCGGCCCTACCGCGACGAGCTGGTGATCTCGACGAAGGCCGGGTACGACATGTGGCCGGGGCCGTACGGTGACGGCGGGTCGCGCAAGTACCTGCTCGCCTCGCTGGACCAGTCGCTGGCCCGGATGGGGCTGGACTACGTCGACATCTTCTACTCCCACCGTCCCGACCCCGACACCCCGCTCGAGGAGACGATGGGTGCGTTGCTCACCGCGGTGCAGTCGGGCAAGGCCCTGTACGTCGGGATCTCGAACTACTCGCCCTCGGCGACCCGCCGTGCCGCTCAGATCCTCGCCGCCGAGGGCGTGCGCCTGCTGGTCCACCAGCCGCGCTACTCCATGCTCGACCGTTCGATCGAGCAGGTGGGCCCGGGCGAGCAGGAGCCCCTGCTGGACGTGGTGGACGAGCTGGGCGTGGGCGTGGCCGTGTTCAGCCCCCTGGCCCAGGGCCTGCTGACCGGCCGGTACCTGTCCGGCGACGTCCCCGCCGACTCGCGGGCTGCGGTCGGGCACTTCCTGACCAGCGACCGGATCACGCCGGAGTACCTCGCGATGGCCCGCGGCCTGGCCGAGGTCGCGTCCGCACGCGGGCAGTCGCTCGCCCAGCTGGCCCTCGCCTGGACGCTGCGTGACCCTCGGGTCACCACGGCGATCATCGGGGCGTCCGGCGTGGCGCAGCTCGAGGACAACGTGGCCGCCCTGGAGGCGCCGCCGCTGACGGCCGACGAGCTCGACGCGATCGACGGGCTGCTGGCCGGCGCCTGAGGCCGCCCGCGCGGCGCGCACGCCCGCGCGGACCTAGGCTCGGCACTCGATGACCGAGCGACAGCCGTCGCCGCAGGCGGGCAGCGCCGCGGCCGAGACGCCCGACCCGCGACGCTGGCGGGCGCTGAGCGTCGCGCTCACCGCCGGCTTCATGACGCTCCTGGACGTGAGCATCGTCAACGTGGCGCTGCCGTCCGTGCGCACCGCCCTCGACGCCTCGGCCGCGCAGCTGCAGTGGATCGTCTCCGGCTACGCCCTGACGTTCGGGCTGGTGCTCGTGGCCGCCGGGCGGCTCGGGGACGCCAGGGGGCGGCGCACGATGTTCGTCGTCGGCGTGGCGGTGTTCACCGGCGCGAGCGTCGTGGCCGGGCTGGCGCCGACGGCGAGCTGGTTGGTCGCCGCGCGGCTCGTGCAGGGCGTGGGCGGGGGCATCCTCAACCCGCAGGTCTCCGGGCTGGTCCAGCAGCTGTTCCGCGGAGCCGAGCGGGGCCGGGCGTTCGGCCGGCTGGGGACCACGATCGGGATCTCCACGGCCGTCGGCCCGGTGCTGGGCGGGGTGATCCTCAGCCTGGCCGGGCCGCAGCACGGGTGGCGCTGGGTGTTCCTGGTGAACCTGCCCGTCGGCCTGCTGACCATCGTCCTCGCGCGGCGCTTCATCGACCAGGTGCGCGACCCGGAGCCGGTGCGCGACCTGGACCCGGTGGGGGCGCTGCTGCTCGGCGCCGGTGTGGTGGGCCTGCTGTGGCCGCTGGTCTCCGACCACTGGCAGGGCGTGGACGCCGTGCTGCTCGCGGCCGGGGTGCTGGCGCTCGCGGCGTTCGTCGCCTGGGAGCGCAGGCTCGGTGCGCGGGGGAGGGCGCCCATGGTGCAGCTCTCGCTGTTCTCGCGCCCGGGCTACACCCCGGGGGCGCTGCTGGGCCTGGTCTACTTCTCGGGCTTCACGGGCGTGTTCTTCGTCCTCACGCTGTTCTTCCAGAACGGGCTCGGGTACACCCCGCTCCAGGCCGGGCTGGCGATCACCCCGTTCGCCCTCGGCTCGGCGGTGAGCGCCACGGTCGGCGGCCGCCTGGTGAGCAGGCAGGGGCGCCGGGTCGTGGTCGCGGGGCTGGTGCTGGTCAGCCTCGGGCTGGCCGCGACCGACCTCGCGATCATGCTGGCCGCGTCCCGCGGTGCGGGCTCGGCCACCGGGTGGTGGGTCGCGGCACCGTTGCTGCTCGCCGGGCTCGGCAGCGGGCTGGTGATCTCCCCGAACGTCACCCTCGCCCTCCAGGAGGTGCCGGTCCACCAGGCCGGGACGGCCGGCGGCGTGCTCCAGACCGGCCAGCGGCTGGGCACGGCAGCGGGCATCGCGCTCGTGGGTGCGCTGTACTTCCGAGGGCTGGCCGCCGGCGACGCCACGACGGCCGTCCAGCACGGCCTGTGGGCGATCGTCACGCTGGTGCTCGCCGCCCTGGCGATCGGCGTGGTGGACCTGGTGCGCCGGGGCCGCAGCGCCCTCGCGTAGTCCCGCACGAGGCGCCGCCCCATCAGCGGGGCTGCCGAGCCGAGCGCGTCCCGGCAGACCTCAGGACGTCACGACCTCCAGTGTCCAGGGGCGACCCGGGCGGGCCGGCTCGGCGAGCTCGGTGGCCCAGCGGTCCGCGAGAGCGTCGACCAGGCCCTCCGGCGTGCGGGGGGCGGCCCCGGACTCGAGCAGGTGGCGGGCCACCAGGCCCCTGGTGTGCTTGGCCAGGTGGCTGACCACGCTGCGCCGGCCGTCGACCTCACGCACCACGCGGACCGTGACGGTGCGCTCGGCGAGCCCGGCGGGAGCGCCCATGGCCAGGTAGCTCGACGAGCGCAGGTCCACAACCACCCCGCGCCGACCGGCCGCCGCGGCGAGGACCTCGGGGAGCACCTCGCGCCACATCGGCTCCAGGCCACCCAGACCCACGAGCTTCGCGCAGACGTGCATCCGGTAGGGAGGGATCCGGTCGCCGGGCCGCACGGCTCCCCAGAGGCCCGAGACCACCACGAGCCGGGCCGCGGCGCGCCGGCGGGCCGCGGTGGACAGGGTGGCGGCCCCCAGCGCCTCGCACAGCACCCCCGTGTAGACCTCGAGCGCCGGACGCGCGGGGAGCGAGGCGAGCCGGGCGTTGCGCGCCACCTCGTCGGCGACGCGGGCACCGGCCATGAGGCGTGCGGGTGCGTCGGGCAGCGCGCTGGTCGCCACGAGCGCGTCGAGGATGCGGCGCCGGGTCGGCCTCAGCTCGGGGAAGCTCAGCGCGTCCAGGTCCACCGGACGGCCGCGGCGGGCCGGCGCGGCCTTGCCCTCCGAGGGCGGCAGGAGGATGAGCACGACCGCACCCTATGTCCGTCACGCTTCTGGAACCGGATCGGTCAGTCGGCGACCGATCCGGTTCCAGAACCGTGACGGGCGGGGCGGGGACGCGGCGACGGCCGCCCCCGAAGGGACGGCCGTCGCGTGGGGCCGGAGGCACCGACCCCGGTCCGCGGTCGGGGTCGGCTCACCGAGCCCCGATCGGAGCCCGCTGGGCGGCTCCTGCCGGGGGTGTCACTCGGTGTCCGCGTCCACCCAGTCGAAGGTCTTGGTGACGGCCTTCTTCCAGTTCCGGTAGGTCTTGTCGCGGGCCGCGTCGTCCATCTCCGGCAGCCAGCGCTTGTCCTCGGCCCAGTTGTCGATGACGTCCTGCTCGCCCGACCAGAACCCGACGGCGATGCCGGCCGCGTAGGCCGCGCCGAGGGCGGTGGTCTCGGCGACCTTCGGCCGCACGACCGGGACGCCGAGGATGTCGGCCTGGAACTCCATGAGCGTCTCGTTGGCGATCATGCCGCCGTCGACCTTGAGCTCGGTGAGGTCCACGCCGGAGTCGGCGTTCATGGCGTCCAGCACCTCGCGGGTCTGGAAGGCCGTGGCCTCCAGCGCCGCGCGGGCGATGTGGCCCTTGTTGACGTACCTGGTCAGGCCGACCAGGGCGCCGCGGGCGTCGGCACGCCAGTACGGGGCGAACAGGCCGGAGAACGCCGGCACGAAGTACGCGCCACCGTTGTCCTCGACCGTCTTGGCCAGCTCCTCGACCTCGGGGGCCGACGAGATGATGCCGAGGTTGTCCCGCAGCCACTGGATCAGCGAGCCGGTCACCGCGATCGAGCCCTCGAGCGCGTAGATCGCCGGCTTGTCGCCGATCTTGTAGCACACCGTGGTGAGCAGGCCGTTCTTCGACGGGATCGGCTCGGTGCCGGTGTTCAGCAGCATGAAGTTGCCGGTGCCGTAGGTGTTCTTCGCGTTGCCGACCTCGAAGCACGCCTGACCGAAGGTCGCGGCCTGCTGGTCGCCGAGGTCGCCGGCGATCGGCACGCCCGGGACCATGCCGCCCTCGCGGCCGTAGCCGTAGATCTCGGAGGAGGACTTGATGGCCGGGAGCATGGACATCGGGATGCCCATGTCCTTGGCGATGTCGGCGTCCCAGCTCAGGGTCGACAGGTCCATGAGCATGGTGCGCGAGGCGTTGGTCACGTCGGTGACGTGCACGCCGCCGTTGACGCCGCCGGTCATGTTCCACAGCACCCAGGTGTCGGTGTTGCCGAACGCGAGCTGGCCGGCCTCGGCCTTGGCCCGGGCGCCCTCGACGTTGTCGAGGATCCACTTGATCTTGGGGCCCGAGAAGTACGTCGCCAGCGGGAGGCCGACCCTGGCCTTGTAGCGCTCGGCCCCGCCGCCGAGAGCGGCGAGCTCGTCGCAGATCTTGTTGGTGCGGGTGTCCTGCCAGACGATCGCGTTGTACACCGGCTCACCGGTGGTGCGGTCCCACACCACGGCCGTCTCGCGCTGGTTCGTGATACCGACCGCAGCGATGTCGCGGTAGGTGAGGTTGGCTCGGGTGAGTGCCAGACCGACGACCTCGCGGATGTTGTCCCAGATCTCCACCGGGTTGTGCTCGACCCAGCCCGGCTTGGGGAAGATCTGCTCGTGCTCCTTCTGGCCGCTGGAGACGATCGATCCGGAGTGGTCGAAGACGATGGCACGCGAGCTGGTGGTGCCCTGGTCGATGGCGAGGATGTAGTCAGCCATGTCCGTCCTTCGTGTGGTCGCGACGCGGTGCTCTGCACCGCTGGGGAGTGGGGCCGGGCCCCTGGGAGAGGGGCGGTCGCCCCGGTGGCGCGTCACCGCGCCGGGGTGCGCGCCGAGGCGCGCGCGGGGCCCGCGGGGCCCCGTTGGCGGGGTGCGGGGCGCGAGGCCCCGCACCCCGTCGGGTCAGACGACGTACCAGGCGCCGACCAGGCCGGCGATGATGCCGCCGACGATGGGGCCGAAGACCGGGACCCAGGAGTAGGCCCAGTCGCTCGAGCCCTTGTTCGGGATCGGCAGGATGGCGTGCGCGATGCGGGGGCCGAGGTCACGGTTCGGGTTGATGGCGTACCCGGTGGGGCCACCGAGGCTGAGGCCGATGCCGACCACGAGCAGGGCGACGGCGAGCGGGCCAAGACCCGTGGACGTCGGACCGAACGCGATGATGACGAACACCAGCACGAACGTGCCGATGGCCTCAGTGACGAAGTTCCAGCCGTAGGAGCGGATGCCGGGGCCGGTCGAGAACACGGCGAGCTTGATGCCCTCGTCGGCGTCCTCGTCGAAGTGCTTCTTGTAGGCCAGCCAGGTCAGGACGGCACCGAGGAAGGCACCGGCCATCTCGCCACCGAGGTACACCATCGCGTTGCCGAACGTCGGGGAGACGCCCGGAGCGAAGTCCTTGTTGGCTGCCCACAACCCGACGGTCACGGCGAAGTTGAGGTGGGCTCCGGACTTGTAGGCGGTGTAGACACCGGCGAACACGCCGAGGCCCCATCCCCAGGTGATGACGATCCAGCCTGAGTTGTTGCCCTTGGTCTTGGGCAGGATGACGTTGGCGACGACGCCAGCACCGAGCAGCAGCAGCATCATCGTACCGAGCGTCTCCGACAGGAAGATGGTTCCCATCGACATGTGCGTTCCCTCGTTTCACTCGCGGACTTCGTTGTCGACGTGCACCCGCGCGGCGCGCGGGCAGAGGTGGTGCATCCCGGAGGGTCGCCCCGGGAGTTGGGGGGGTCAGGTCGTGGCAGCAGACGGTTCGTCGAGCGGCACCATCGGGACGATGTCGTCGACTCGCAGCCGGACTGCCTCGGCCTCTGCGTCACCGGGCTCCTGTGCGGCGGCTTCGTCCGCCTCGCAGCGCGCCCGGTAGGAGTCGATCTCCGCCTGGCGTCTGGCGGCGTCCCAGCCCAGCCGCTCAGCGACCAGGTCGGCGATCTCCTCGATGGCCGCCAGCCCGCGATCGCGCTGCTCGTAGACCAGACGGGTCCGGTGCAGCATGACGTCCTCCAGGTGCAGGACGCCCTCGTGGGTGGCGGCGTAGGCGACCTCGGCGCGAAGGTAGGCCGGGGCGCCCTCCAACGGACGGCCGAGGGAGGGATCGGCGTCCACGGAGTCCATGATCTCGGCGAGCAGCGCGCCGTACCGGTGCAGCAGGTGCTCGACCATGGCCGAGGTCCACCCGTAGCGCTCGGCGATCTGGCGGGCCTGGCGCTGCAGCACTGCGTGGCCCTCGGCCCCGGCGAGCGGGATCCGGTCGGTCAGCGAGGGCAGGCTCGCGGCCCGCTCGCCGATGGCGAAGTCGACGGCGTCCTTGGCCATCACGCGGTACGTGGTGAGCTTGCCGCCGGCGATCACCGTCAGGCCCGGCGTGGGCGAGGCGACGGTGTGCTCGCGCGACACCTTGGCCGACGAGGTGCCCTCCTTGGTGCCGGGCTGGAGCAGCGGCCGCAGGCCGGCCCACACGCCGATGACGTCGTCGCGGGTCAGCGGGGTCGACAGCACGGCGTTGGCGTGCTCGATGACGTAGTCGATGTCGGTCGAGGTGGCGACCGGGTGGACCAGCTGCTGCTTCCACGGCGTGTCCGTGGTGCCGATGATCCAGTAGCGCGACCACGGGATGACGAACAGGACCGACTTCTCGGTCTGCAGGATCAGGCCGACCTCGCCGCGGATCCGCTCACGCGGCACGACGATGTGGATGCCCTTGGAGGCCAGCACGTGCAGGCCGCCGTCGGTACCCGCCAGCGCCTCGGTGTCCTCGGTCCACACGCCGGTGGCGTTGATGACCTGGTCGGCGCGGCACGTGAAGCGGTTGCCGGTCTCGAGGTCGACCAGCACCGCACCGTCGACCACCCCTGTGCCGCGCTTGGTCAGCTCGACCACCTGGGTGCGGCTGGCGGCGTACGCCCCGTAGCTGACCGCGGTGCGGATGAGCGTCGAGACCAGGCGGGCGTCGTCCACGCTGGCGTCGTAGTAGCGCACCGCGCCGACCGCGGCGTCGTGCCGCAGGTCGGGGAACATCCGCTCCATGCCGGCCCGGGACACGTGCCGGTGCCACGGCATCGCGCGCTTGCCGGGGGCGATCGAGGCGAGCGTGTCGTACAGCGCGACGCCGGCGCCGACGTAGGCGCGCTCCCAGTAGGCGTTCTCCAGCGGGTACAGGAACGACACCGGCCGCACCAGGTGCGGGGCGATCTTCTTGAGCAGCAGGTCGCGCTCGGTGAGGGCCTCGTGCACGAGGTGGAAGTCGAGCATCTGCAGGTACCGCAGGCCGCCGTGCACCAGCTTGCTGGAGCGGCTCGAGGTGCCGCTGGACCAGTCCTGGGCTTCGACGATGCCGACCCGCAGGCCCCGGGTGACCGCGTCGAGCGCGATGCCCGCACCGGTGACGCCCCCGCCGATCACGAGGATGTCGAGCTCGTGACCCTGGCCGGACGCGGCCAAGACCTCGAGCGCCTCCTGGCGGTTCTGCGGCGTCAGGGCTGCGGTTCTCACACTCGTCCTCCTCGACGTGGTGCCGGGACCATCCCGAACTCGGCGGGGTACCGAGGTCGAAGGTCCCGTGTCGCCCCTATGCTGGCCACGGCGCGAACGAACGCGCAACCCGTGTGCACAGATGTGCACGGGCCCGTCGGCGGAGAGCGGGTGAGCAGCAGTGGACCACGAGGACGTGCTCCGTGCGGCGTCGATGTACTACCTCCAGGACATGAAGATGGAGGTGATCGCGCGTCATCTCGGCACCTCCCGGTCCACCGTCTCGCGGCTGATCAAGAAGGCCAGGTCGAGCGGGATCGTGGAGATCCACCTGCGTCCCGCGCGCACCCGGGCGCCGGGTCTGTCGCGGACCATCGCGCGTCGCTACGGCATCGAGGCCTACGTCGTCCCGGTGTCGGACTCGGCCAGCGACGTCGAGCGGCTGGACCAGGTCGCGATCACGACGGGGAAGCTCATCTCGGCCTGGTTCGACTCCGACATGGTCCTCGGGATCGCCTGGGGGACCACGCTGGCCGCCATCGGGCGCCGCCTGATCCCCAAGCCCATCCGCAACGGCGCCGTGGTCCAGCTCAACGGCGCCGCGAACACCCGCACCTCGGGCATCGAGTACGCGTCCGACCTGATCAGCGGCTTCGGGGCGGCGTTCGACGCCACGGTCCACCACTTCCCTGTCCCGGCGTTCTTCGACTACCCCGAGACGAAGGCCGCGATGTGGCGGGAGCGCTCGGTGCAGCGCGTGCTCGACGTGCAACGACGTGCAGACATCGCGCTGTTCGGGGTGGGTGCGGTGAGCGGCGGGCTGCCCTCTCACGTCTACTCCGCGGGCTACCTCGAGCCCGAGGACGTCGACCTCCTGCACCGCGAGGGTGTGGTGGGCGACGTGTGCACGGTCTTCCTGCGGGCTGACGGCAGCTATGAGGACATCCCGATCAACGAGCGTGCCACCGGCCCCACCCCGGACGAGCTGCGGCGCATCCCGCGCCGGGTGTGCGCCGCGGCCGGCGACGCGAAGGTCTCGCCGTTGCGCGCCGCGCTCGCGGCGGGCGTCGTCACCGACCTCGTGATCGACGAGCTCACCGCGGAGGCGTTGGTGAGCCAGAGCCCCGGGGAGCACTAGCGTGGCGCCGTGAGCGACCCCGACGGCGTCTACCGGGTCCGGCCCGCCCTGCCGCGCGACGTCCGCGCGATCCGCGACCTGGTCACGCCCTACGCCGACCAGCGGATCCTGCTGGCCAAGGAGCTGGTCGGCTACTACGAGGCGATCGGCGACTTCCAGGTCGCGGTGGACGCCTCACAGCGCCCGGTGGGATGCGGGGCCCTGCACGTGATGTGGTCGGACCTGGCCGAGGTGCGCACGCTCGCGGTGCACCCGACGTGGCGGCGCCGGGGTGTGGGGCACGCCCTGCTGGACGCACTGCTGGCCCGGGCGCGAGAGCTGGGCCTGCGGCGCGTGTTCTGCCTGACCTTCGAGGTGGACTTCTTCCGCGCGCACGGGTTCCGGCCCATCGTCGGCACGCCGGTGCCGCCCGACGTCTACGCCGAGCTCCTCCGCTCGCACGACGACGGCGTGGCCGAGTTCCTCGACCTGGCCCACGTGAAGCCGAACACGCTGGGCAACACCCGGATGCTCCTGGAACTGTGAACCTTCCCGGTCACAGCGGCTCGGGCGTGACCTCGGGGTAGCGGCCGGCCAGGTCGAGCATCCCGACGCAGTCCACCACCACCGCGACCAGGTCGGTGACGGCCCGGGTGCGCTCGACCTCGCCGCGCTCCCACAACAGCAGCGTGCCGGTGCTGATGGTGACGGGCGGGTGGTCCGCCGCCTCGACCACGGCTTCGCCGCTGACCACCACGAGGAGCTGGCGGTGCTGGTCGGCGGCGTGGGTGAGGGTCGCGCCGGCCGGGACGCGGGCCACCGATGCCTCGGTGGTGCCCATCACGCCGGGCAGGGCGTCGACCGCGACGCCGTCGTCGCGGTGCGTCACGGGGACCCGGTACAGGCGCATCGCCCCAGCCTGCCGGTCCGTGCGGCGCCGGAGAAGGGGCGTCAGTCCTGGACGGCCTTGGTCACCGCGACCGCGATGGTCAGGTCCGCGGACTCCGACGGAGTCAGTCCGCGCCCCGCGGCGTCGGCGTCCTCCAGGAGCCACAGCGCGTTGCACGCCTCGCGCACCACGACCCAGTCGCGGGCCCGGTCCGGGTCCAGCCCCAGCGCGTCCACCACGGCGTCCAACCGGCGGCGCACGGCGACCCGCACGCCGGCCGGGTCGGCGACCACCTCGTCCCACCGGTTCCACAGCAGCGGTGCCGGCTCGTAGTGCGGGTCGCCGGACAGCGGCTTCGGGTCGATCACCAGCCAGGGCTCGCGGTCCGCGGCCAGCACGTTCGCGTAGTGCGCGTCGGTGTGCACGAGTGTGCCGTCGGTGGCGGGGTCGGCAGCGAACGCGCGACCCAGTGCCACGGCCTGGGCGACCAGCCGGTGCGGCAGCGGCGCGGAGCGCGGCAGGGCCGCCAGCCGCTCCGCCCACCCGGCGACGGCGGCCGACAGCGGGCGCAGCTGGGGCGGAGCCGGGCGGTGCAGCCGGGCGAGCAACCCGCCGACCACGCCGCACGCCTCGACGTCGTCGACGGCGGACAGGTCCCGCCGGTGGGCCCGCTCGAGCAGCAGCGCCCAGCGGCGCGGGTCCGCGCGCAGCAGCTGCACCGCACCGTCGCCGTGCCAGTGCTGGAGCGCGAGAGGCTCGTGCTCGGCCTCGTCGTGCGGCCAGGTGACCTTCAGGGCCGCGGGCCGGCCATCGGGGGTGCGCACCGGCAGCACCACCGCGCAGACCCCGTGGGTCGCGGGTCCGTCCGGCGTCAGGTCCCAGTCCTCGAGCAGGTCGGCGAGCGCGCGCGGCAGGCCGTCGAGCCACGGTCGCCACGTCGGCCCGTGGTCGGGCAGCGCGAGCAGCCCGGCGGGCAGCGCGGGTGGGTTCGGCACGGGGTTCACGGCGCGTCGCTCACCGCGGGCGGGCCGTCGGGCGCCGCGGCTCGCGGACCCCGCGGCAGGCGCAGGCCGCCGTCGTGGCGCTCGGCGAGCCCGTCGGAGACGAGGCCGGCCGCGGCGCGCTCGCGCTGGGCGGCGTCGGCCCACGTGGTCGCCAGGACCTCGGGCGTGGCCGTGCCGGACGGCGACTCGCGCAGCACGGCCATGAGCGCGCCGCGGGCCTGGCGGTCGGTGCCGTGCCACGCCTGGCGACGCCGGCTGCCGGCGAGCGCGTCGGGTGGGCGGCCGTCGGCGAGCCAGGCGCACCGGGTGGCGAGCGGGCACCCATCGCAGTCCGGGGACCGCGCGGTGCACACCAGCGCGCCCAGCTCCATGACCGCGGCGTTCCACCGGGCCGCCGTGGGACCGTCGGCCGGGACCAGCGCACCGGCTCTCGCGCGCTCGGCGGCGGTCAGGTGCGGCGCCGGCAGCGCGGCGGCGTCCAGCGCCCGGGCCAGCACGCGTCGCACGTTGGTGTCCAGCACCACGCTTCGTCGCCCGAAGGCGAACGCCAGCACCGCCGCCGCGGTGTACTCCCCGACGCCCGGCAGGGCGAGCAGCGCCGCCTCGTCGTCCGGGAGCGCGCCGGCGTGCCGCTCGACCACCGCGACGGCGCACGCGTGCAGGCGCAGCGCGCGGCGCGGGTAGCCCAGCCGTCCCCACGCGCGCAGCACCTCGTCGTGCCCGGCAGCCGCGAGGTCGGCCGGGCCGGGCCAGCGCTGCTGCCACGCACGCCACACCGGGAGCGCACGCGACACCGGCGTCTGCTGGAGCATCACCTCGCTGACCAGCACCGACCAGGGGGTCCGGTCGGCGGCCCGCCAGGGCAGGTCGCGGCGGTGCGCGTCGAACCAGGCCAGCACCGGTGGCACCAGCGGGGAGACGGGCGGGTGGGGCACCCGTCGATGATGCCCGACTCCGTCGGCGCGGCACCCCGGGCGGGCGCTCCGCTCGCCGTACCGTGGCAGGGCAGGGGTGAGACCCGGGAGGGACGATGAGTGCACTGATGCACCCGGTGGGTCCGCGACCCGCGCGGGTCTACTGGCGGCGCCGGATCGTCCTGCTGGCGCTGCTGGCCACGGTGGTGATCATCCTGGCGAACGTGCTGGCCGGGCGCGGCACGGCCCAGGCGGCCCAGGACCCGGCCGGTGCGCCGGGCGCCGCGGAGCAGACCCCCGACCCGCAGACCTCCCCTGACGCAGGCTCGACCGCCGGGCCCGCGAAGTGCGGCGAGGAGTCGCTGTCGATCGCCCTGTCCGCCGACCACCGCACCTACGCCGCGGGGGCGAACCCGGTGTTCACGGTGACCCTCACCAACACGTCCGACGCGAGCTGCGTGGTCGACGCCGGGGAGGCGAGCCGCGGGATCCTCATCACCTCGGGTACGGACCGGATCTGGTCCTCGCTGGACTGCCCTGCGACCGAGAACGCGGAGCGGACGCTGCTGCTGCCCGCCGGCGGACGCGACGAGTCGGTGGTCACCTGGACGCGGATCCGCTCGGCCGAGGGGTGCACGGACGGTCTGCCCGCACCGAAGCCGGGCTACTACCAGGCCGTGGCGAGCCTGGCGGGGGTCTCGAGCACCGCGGCGGTCTTCGAGCTCAAGTAGCCGACGCCTGCTCCGCCAGGATCGCGGCGACCTCGCTCGGCGTACGGCGCAGCAGGCAGAACTCGTTGCCCTCCGGGTCGGCGAGCACGTGCCACGGCACGTCGCCCTGGCCGACGTCGACCGGTGTGGCGCCGAGGGCGAGGAGCCGGGCGAGCTCGTCCTCCTGGGTGGTGCCGTCGGCCGGCCGGACGTCCAGGTGTAGCCGGTTCTTCACCGTCTTGGCCTCGGGCACCTGGGCGAACAGCACCGTCAGGCCGGCACCCGGTCCGCCCGGCGGCTCGATCGCCGCCAGGCCGGGTTCCTCGTCGTCGGTCTGCACCGTCCAGCCGAGCACCTCGGCCCACCAGCGCGCCTGCGCCAGCGCGTCGGCGGCGTCCACGACGATCTCGCTCATCACTGCCGTCATGCGGGCACGCTAGGCGAGCGGGGGTGCGCCGGTCACCCCGTGTCCCGGGGGTCGGTCAGACGTAGCGCTCGAGGATCGACGACTCCGCCAGACGGGACAGGCCCTCGCGGACCGTCCTGGCGCGCAGCTCGCCCACGCCGTCGACCGTCATGAGCTCCTCGATCCCGGCGGCCAGCAGCCGCTGGAGCGACCCGAAGTGGTTCACCAGGCGGTCGATGACGCCGACCGGGACGCGGGGCACCTTGGACAGCAACCGGTAGCCGCGTGGCGCGACCGCACCGTCGAGCGAGTCCTCCACGACGGCCAGCCCGAGGATCCGCGCGATGTGCGCCAGCTCGAGCAGGTCGTTCGGGCTCATCTCCGCCAGCTCCGCGTGCACCTGGGCGGTGCGCTCGGGGCTGACCTGGTCCAGGTAGTCCCTGACCACGAGGTGCCGGTCGGTCGCGACGCCGCCCACGAGCTCGTCGAGCTGGAGCGCCATGAGGCGGCCGTCCGTGCCGAGCTCGACGACGTAGCCCGCGATCTCCTGGGAGATCCGGCGGACCATCTCCAGGCGCTGGACGACGGCGGCCACGTCCCGCACGGTGACCAGGTCCTCGATCTCCAGCGCCGACAGCGTCCCGCTGACCTCGTCCAGGCGGGCCTTGTAGCGCTCGAGGGTCGCCAGGGCCTGGTTGGCGCGGGACTGGATGACGTCGGACGCCTCCAGCACGTGGCGGGCGTTGCCCACGTACAGCGCGATGATCTGCATCGACTGGCTCACCGAGACCACGGGGAAGCCGGACTGCTTGGCGACCCGCTCCGCCGTGCGGTGCCGGGTGCCCGACTCGGCGGTCTCGATGGTCGGGTCCGGCAGCAGCTGGACGGCGGCGCGCACGATCCGGTGCCCGTCGACCACCACGGCGCCGTCCATCTTGGCCAGCTCGCGCAGCCGGGTGGCGGAGAACTCCACGTCGAGCACGAAGCCGCCCGAGCACATCGACTCGACCGTCTGGTCGAAGCCCAGCACGATCAGGGCACCGGTCCGGCCGCGCAGGATCCGCTCGAGGCCGTCGCGCAGCTCGGTGCCGGGCGCGACCGCGGCGAGGGTGGACCGCAGCAGGTCCTCGGCGGGGATGGGCACGTCCCGGATCCTAGTGCTCGGCGGGTGCGGCGGCCGGGTGGGGCCCGCGTCGTGGTGCGCCGGTGGAGGCCAGTGCCACCGCCTGGGCGAGGTGGTCCGCCTCGAGCAGCTCCAGGCCGTCCGGCACGGGGCCGTCCGCCCGGGTGCCGGCGGGCACCACGGCCCGGCGGAACCCGAGCCGCGCGGCCTCGGCCAGCCGGCGGCCGATGCCCAGGACGGTGCGGATCTCACCGGCCAGCCCGACCTCGCCGACGGCGACCAGGTCGGTGCCCAGTCGCTGGTCGGTGGCCGCCGAGACCACGGCGAGCGCGATCGCCAGGTCGGCCGCGGGCTCGGCGACCCGGGCCCCGCCCACCGTGGAGACATACACGTCGCGGTCGCCCAGCGGCAGCGCGGCCCGGCGCTGGGCGACCGCGAGCACCATGGCCAGGCGGCTGGAGTCGACGCCGCTGGTGGTGCGGCGCGGGTTGGTGAGCAGGCTCGGGACCACGAGCGCCTGGACCTCGGTCGCCAGCGGCCGTCGCCCCTCGAGGGTCACCGTCACGCACGTGCCGGGCACCTGGTGGGCACCGTGGGAGACGAACAACCCGCTGGGGTCGGTCAGCTCGACGATGCCGGTGTCGGTCAGGTCGAAGCAGCCGACCTCGTCGGTGGGGCCGAAGCGGTTCTTGGTGGCCCGCAGCAGGCGCAGGCGGGTGTGCCGGTCGCCGTCCACCTGGCACACCACGTCGACGAGGTGCTCCAGGGTGCGCGGCCCGGCCACCGCGCCGTCCTTGGTCACGTGCCCCACCAGCAGGGCCGGGATGCCGCGCTCCTTGGCCACCTGGATGAGCGCCGCGGCCACCTCGCGCACCTGCGAGACGCCGCCGGGGGAGCCGTCCACGACCGTCGAGGACACCGTCTGGACCGAGTCCACGACCAGCACGGTGGGGTCGGTCGCCTCGACCTGGCCCAGCACCGTGCCCAGGTCCGTCTCGGCGGCGAGCAGCAGGCCGGGGGCGACCGCGCCGATCCGCTCGGCGCGCAGCCGGACCTGGCCGGCCGACTCCTCGCCGGTGACGTAGAGCACCCGGGCGCCCTCGGCGCGTCCGAGCCGGCCCGCCACGTCCAGGAGCAGGGTCGACTTGCCCACCCCGGGCTCGCCCGCGAGCAGCACCACCGCGCCGGGCACGAGCCCGCCGCCGAGCACCCGATCGAGCTCGCCGACGCCGGTGGGCCGGGCGCGGGCGGTCTCCACGTCGATCTGGCCGATCGGGCGGGCCACCCTGGCGCCCGGCGCGGTGGCCACCGTCCGTGGCCCGGTGGGCGCGGCGTCCTCGACGACCGTGCCCCAGGCCTGGCACTCGCCGCACCGGCCGACCCACTTGGAGGCGGTCCAGCCGCACTCGGTGCAGGTGAAGCCGGGCCTGGCGCGGCCCTTGGCGCGGGTGGAGGTCGAGGTCACCCGCGCACGGTATCCCGGGCCGGAGACAGCGGCCCGGCCCGTGCCGCCGTGTCGGCTCGTGGACGCGCCGTGTCGGCTCGTGGCTGGTCGCTTGCGTTCGGCTGAACGTGCGTTTAGCATCCTGAACGTGCGTTCAGCCCAGCAGCGCCCCGGGGCCGCCCCGGCCGACGACGCGACCTCGCGCGCCCGCATCCGGGACGCCGCGATCCGCCGGTTCGGCGCGGAGGGTTTCGGCGTCGGCCTGCGGGCCATCGCGGCGGACGCCGGCGTGAGCCCCGCGCTCGTCCTGCACCACTTCGGGTCCAAGGAGGGCCTCCGGCGCGCCTGCGACGAGCACGTGCTCGCGGTGATCGCCGAGGTCAAGGCGCGGTCGGTCACCGCCGCCGGCCCGGAGATGGTCATGACCCAGATGGCCGAGATCGAGCAGTACGCGCCCCTGGTCGCCTACCAGCTGCGCAGCGTGCTCGCCGGCGGCGAGATGGCCAAGGCCCTGCTCGAGGACTTCATGGCCAGCGCGCGCACGTGGGTCGCCGACGGCGTCGCCGCCGGGACGCTGCGGCCCAGCCGCGACGAGGAGGCGCGCGTCCGCTACCTCACCCTCAGCGGCTACGGCGGCATCCTGGGCTGGATGGCACTGGACCCGCCGGAGGACTTCGGGGATCTGGGCCCATGGCTGCGCCGGTACATGGAGGGTGTCGGCCTGCCGATCATGGAGCTGTTCACCGAGGGTCTGTTCACCGACCGCCGGATGCTCGACGCCTACCTCTCCTACGTCTCGGACCCGCCGGCCGACGAGGCGCAGCGCTCCGCGTGACCTGCGGGGCGGGCTGCGCCTGCCTGCCGCCCGATCAGGGCCGCAGCGCCCCAGCGTCCAGACCCACCCATCCGAAGGACCCCTGATGAGCCCTGTCATCGAGATCACCGACCTGTCCAAGGCGTTCGGCGCCGTCCGCGCGCTCGACCACCTCGACCTGACCGTCGAGCGCGGCGAGGTGCACGGCTTCCTCGGCCCCAACGGCGCCGGGAAGACCACCACGCTGCGCGTCCTGCTCGGGCTGCTGCGCGCCGACGGCGGCGCGGTGCGCATCCTGGACTCCGACCCGTGGCGGGACGTCGCGACGCTGCACCGGCGGCTCGCGTACGTGCCCGGCGACGTCGCGCTGTGGCCCAACCTCACCGGCGGGGAGGTCATCGACCTGCTCGGCCGGCTGCGCGGCGGCGTGGACCGCACGCGGCGCGACGCGCTGCTCGAGCGGTTCGACCTGGACCCGACCAAGAAGGGCCGGGCCTACTCCAAGGGCAACCGCCAGAAGGTCGCCCTGGTCGCCGCGCTCGCGTCCGACGCCGAGCTGCTGCTCCTGGACGAGCCCACCTCCGGGCTGGACCCCCTGATGGAGGAGGTGTTCCGGCAGGTCGTCGCCGAGCGCAAGGCCGAGGGCGCGACCATGCTGCTGTCCAGCCACATCCTGTCCGAGGCAGAGGCGCTCTCGGATCGGGTGAGCATCATCCGGCACGGCCGGGTGGTGGAGTCCGGCACGCTCGCGCAGCTGCGCCACCTGACCCGCACGGCGATCACCGTCGACGTGGTCACCGTCCCCGCCGGCCTGGCCGATGTGCCCGGCGTCCACGACGTGCGCGTCGAGCCGCACGGCACGGGCGCCCGAGTGACCTGCGAGGTCGACTCCGACGCGCTGCCCACCCTGGTCGACGCCCTCGCGGGTGCCGGCGTGCACGGTCTGACCAGCGCGCCGCCCACCCTCGAGGAGCTCTTCCTGCGGCACTACAGCGACGACCTCGCGGGGGTGCGCTGATGGCCACCACGACTCTCACCCGGCGCACCGCCACGGTCGCGGCGCCCGTCGCGCGGTTCACCGGGACGGGCCACCTGGTCCGGCTCGCGCTGCGCCGCGACCGGGTGCTGGTGCCGATCTGGCTGGGCGTCTTCGTGATGTCGGCGGCCGGGTCGGCCGGCGCCACCGTCGGCCTCTACCCGACCGAGGCCTCCCGGGTCTCGGTCGCCGCGACGATCAACGGCAACCCGTCGTTCGCCGCGCTGTACGGGCCGATCCTCGACCCGACCTCGATGGGTCAGGTGTCGCTGTTCAAGATGTCCGCGATGGGCGCGGCGCTGGTCGGCCTGCTCGCGGTGTTCCTCGTGGCCCGGCACACCAGGGCCGAGGAGGAGACCGGACGCACCGAGCTGCTCGGCGCGGGGGTCGTAGGTCGCTGGGCACCCCTGTCCGCGGCACTGATCGTCGTGGCGGGCGCCCTCGTGGTGCTCGCGCTGCTGACCGCCGCGGGCCTGGTGGGCGCCGGGCTCGACGCGGTCGGGTCGCTGAGCTTCGGGCTGTCCTGGCTGGTCACCGGCCTGGCGTTCACCGGGATCGCGGCCGTGGCGGCGCAGGTCGCCTCGACCTCCCGCGGCACCAAGGGGCTGGCCGCGGGCGTGCTGGGCCTGGCCTACCTGGTCAGGGCGGTCGCCGACGGCTCGCCGAACGGCGACCTGGTCGGCCTGCGCTGGCTCTCGCCCGTCGGCTGGTCCCAGGAGCTGCACGCCTTCAGCAACCCCCGCTGGATGGTCGTGGGCCTCGCGGTGGTGTTCGCCGCGGCGATGGTCGCGCTCGCGTATGCGCTGGTGGACCGTCGTGACCTGGGCGCCGGCCTGCTGCCGGACCGCGCGGGCACCGCGACGGCGCCGCGCAACCTGTCCGGGCCGTTCGGACTGGTCGCGCGCCTCAACCGGGGCTTCCTGGTGGGCTGGGCCCTCGGCGCGGCCCTGCTGTCCATGGTGATGGGTGGCCTGGTGGCCAACATCGGCGGCTTCGTCGACGAGAACTCGCGCCCCTTCTTCGAGGCCCTCGGCGGGCAGCAGGGTCTGGAGGACGCCTTCATGGCGGCCGAGTGGTCGTTGATCGGGGTGTTCTTCGCCGCGTTCGCGGTCGCGACCCTGCTGCGGCTGCGCGGCGAGGAGTCCGCCGGTCGCGCGGAGGGGCTGCTCGCGTCCCCGCTGACCCGGTGGCGGTGGGCGTCGGCGCACCTGACCGCCGCGCTCGGCGGCGCGGTCGCGCTGCTCGTCGTGGCCGGCGTGTTCGGCGCGTTCTCCACGGCGCGCGCGACCGGCGACGACGCCTGGTGGGGCAAGGTCGCCGGTGCCGCCGGGGTGCAGCTCCCGGCGATCGCGGTGCTGGCCGGTCTCACCCTGGTGGCGATCGCGTTCGTCCCGCGGTGGGCGGTCGGCGTCTCCTGGGGGCTGTTCACGGCGTTCTTCCTGCTCGGCGAGATCGGGCCGCTCCTGGAGCTGCCGACGTGGATGCTCGACCTGTCGCCGTTCGCGCACACGCCGAAGGTGCCGGGCGAGGTGGTCTCGGCCGCTCAGCTGGGCGGCCTGGTGGCCGTCGCGGTCGCGCTCGTGGCGATCGGGCTGGTGGGTTACCGGCGTCGGGACCTGGAGGCCTGACCGGCACGCGGGGTGGCGCGGGCAGTGCCTGCGCCACCCCGTGCCGTTCGCCGCCGCGCGCTGCCCGAGGTCGTAGGCTGACCGCCGGGCCCCCTGGCCGGGTCGTGGACTCGCGGGGCCGAACCGACATCGACGGAGAGCGCACGGATGACTGAGAGCCATGCACGCGAACGCCGTCAGGCACCGCTCTGGCTGTGGATCGCCGCCGGCGTGCTGGCCGTCGGCCTGGCGACGGTCGTGGCCCTGCTGCTGGGCAACCGAGGAGGCGGCCCGGTGCCCGAGGCCGAGGTCGTGACCCTGCCGGTGCCCACGCCGACCGTCTCCGCGATCACGCGCGAGGCCGGCACGCCGTTCTACGACGCGCTGCCCTCCGAGGTGCTCACGTTCGCGCTGAGCGCGAGCGCCGACTCGCCCGAGATGCTCGCCGCCGGCGCCCTCGAGGGCTACCAGCTCGACTACACCGACGGCACGCAGCAGGTGGTCCTCCGGGCCGGCCAGTGGCCGACCGCCGACGAGGCCGACGCGGCCTACTCCGCGCTGCTCGCATCGATCGTGCCCGAGGGCGCCACGCCCGACGACTCCGGTGCGGTGCAGGTCGACGACGCCCAGGTGGGCAGCTACGCGATGGTGACCCGCGAGGACGGCACGGGGACCGTGCTCTGGTCCAACGGCACCGCGGTGATGGAGCTGGACGGGCCGGCCGACGCGCTGCCCGATCTCTACACGGCGTTCCCGCTGTGACCAGCGGGTCGGGCGAGGCACCCGTGCCGGCCGGCGCGGGAGGTCTCGGCACGGTCGGCCTGCTGGGCGCGGGCGTGATGGGCGAGGCGCTGCTGGCCGCGGTGCTGCGGGGCGGCACGCCGCCCGACGCCGTCCTGGTCGCCGAGCCGTCCGCCGAGCGCGCGGCGGCGGTCGCGCAGCGGCACGGTGTGCGTACCGCGGAGCCCTCGCGGGTCGCGGAGGCGAGCGACACCCTGCTGGTGGCGGTCAAGCCCAAGGACGTCCCGGCCGTGCTGGCCGCGGTCGCCGACCACCTGCGCCCCGGCGCGCTGGTGGTCAGCGTCGCTGCCGGTGTGACGACCGCGGCGCTGGCCGGGCCTCTGCCGGCCGGCACCCCGGTGGTCCGGGTGATGCCCAACACCCCGGCGGTGATCGGCAAGGGCGCCGCGGCGATCTGCCCCGGCGAGGCCGCCACGGACGAGCACCTCGCCCGCGTCGAGGCACTCCTCGCGCCGACCGGGCTGGTGCTCAGGGTCGGCGAGGCGGACATGGACGCGGTGACCGCGATCTCCGGCTCCGGCCCCGCCTACGTCTTCTACCTGGTCGACGCGCTGGCCGAGGCCGGGGTGCTGCTCGGCCTGACCCGGGCGCAGGCGCTGGACCTCGCGCGCGCGACCTTCGCCGGCGCTGCGGCGCTGCTGGAGTCGTCCGGCGAGCACCCCGTGGTGCTGCGTGAGCGCGTCTCCTCGCCCGGGGGGACCACCGTCGCCGCACTGCGCGAGCTGGACGCGCACGGGGTCCGGGCGGCGGTCCTCGCGGCGGCCGAGGCCGCCAGGGACCGCAGCCGCGAGCTCGGTGCGCCCCGAGACCCGGCGGTGTGACGTGGCGAGCTCCCGTCCCCCCGCGATGAGCGACGTCGCCGCGCTCGCCGGCGTCTCGCACCAGACGGTCTCCCGCGTGCTCAACGAGCACCCGAGCGTGCGCCCGGAGACCCGCGCGCGGGTGCTCGACGCGATCGCGACGCTCGGGTACCGGCGCAACGTGGCGGCCCGCACGCTGGTGACCCGGCGGTCCGGCACGGTCGGCGTGATCACGTCCGGCTCGGCGCTGTTCGGCCCGACCAGCACGTTCATCGCGGTCGAGCACGCGGCGCGCGAGCGCGGCCTGTTCGTGTCGGTGGCCACGGTGCTCGACTTCACCGAGGAGACCGTCCTCCTCGCGCTGGAGCACTTCATGTCCCAGGGCGTCGACGGCGCCGTGGTGATCGCCGCGCAGGACGACGCGATCGCTGCGGTCCGGTCCTTCCAGGCACCGGTGCCGGTGGTCGTCGTGGGCCCGCGGGACCTGCCGCCGGGTGGGGTCCACCCGGTGGCGGTGGACCACTACCTCGGCGCCCGGCTGGCGACGCGACACCTGCTCGACCTGGGTCACACCAGGGTCGCGCACGTCTGCGGGCCCCAGGACTGGATCGAGGGGCGCGAGCGCCTGCGTGGCTGGCGTGACGTGCTCGCCGAGAGCGGCCTGGAGGTCCCCGACCACATCCCCGGGGACTGGACGGCGCAGCGTGGATACGAGGCCGGGCGTCTGATGGTCGACGGCGAGCTCCCCGGGGCGGTGTTCGCCGCGAACGACCAGCTCGCGCTCGGGGTGCTGCACGCCTTCACCGAGGCCGGTGTGCGGGTGCCCCAGGACGTGTCGCTGGTCGGGTTCGACGACATCGCGGGCTCGGACCACTTCTCCCCGCCGCTGACCACGGTGCGACAGGAGTTCGCGACGCTCGGCCGCGCGTGCCTGCGGGTGCTCAGCCGGGCGATCGACGGGGAGCCGGTGGCGGCGGAGATCATCGAGCCGCACCTGGTGGTGCGGTCGAGCACGGCGCCACCCCGCGAGGGGGCGTCGGACGGGACGCAGCTCGCCGACGCGGCGCGCTGAGCCGACGGGAGGGGTGCGAGCCCGGGGCTCCCGAGGTGCCGAAATGGGACCGGTCACTGCGGGCCGCGCACCGGGAGGGGCTCGCCGCGGCTTGACAGACGTTGAGATGTGAGCGCTAACATGCAGTGCCGGGCGACCGGTGCTGCGCAGGGCAGTCGCAATGACGCGAGGAGGATGCGATGGACGCCGCGACGATGATCGTCGAGGGGCAGGCGGTACTGGGAGTCGAGCTGGGCTCGACCCGCATCAAGGCCGTGCTCATCGCTCCGGACGGCACGCCGCTCGCCAGCGGCGGCCACGACTGGGAGAACCAGTTCGTCGACCGGATGTGGACCTACTCGCTGGATGCGGTCTGGACCGGGCTGCGCGAGTGCTATGCCGCGCTGGTCGCCGACGTCGAGAGCCGCTACGGGGTGCGCCCCACGTCGTTCGCGGCAGCAGGCGTGTCCGCGATGATGCACGGCTACCTCGCGTTCGACGCCGACGGTGAGCTCCTGGTGCCGTTCCGGACCTGGCGCAACACCACGACGGGCCCGGCAGCCGCGGAGCTGAGCGAGCTGTTCGGCTACAACATCCCGCTGCGCTGGTCGATCGCGCACCTGTACCAGGCCGTCCTCGACGACGAGCCGCACGTGCCGCAGATCGCGTCGTTCACCACGTTGGCCGGCTACGTGCACCGCATGCTGACCGGGCGCGACGTGCTGGGCGTCGGTGACGCGTCCGGCATGTTCCCGGTGGATCCCGCGACCCGGACCTACGACGCGGGCATGCTCACGAAGTTCGACGGGCTCGTCGCGCAGCGTCGCCCGGACCTGCACCTGTCCGAGCTGCTGCCGGACGTGCTCGTCGCCGGGCAGGAGGCCGGGCGACTGACCGCCGAGGGCGCCGCGCTGCTGGACCCGACCGGCGAGCTGCAGGCCGGCGTGCCGTTCTGCCCGCCCGAGGGCGACGCCGGCACCGGGATGGTCGCGACCAACGCGGTGGCGCCGCGCACCGGCAACGTCAGCGTCGGCACCTCGATCTTCGCGATGGTGGTGCTCGAGCGGCCGCTCGCCACCGTCCACCACGAGCTCGACCTGGTCACCACTCCGCTCGGCGACCTGGTCGCGATGGTGCACTGCAACAACGGCGCCAGCGAGCTGGGCGTGTGGGCCGAGCTGTTCGGCCGGTTCGCCGCCGCGCTCGGCCACCCAGCCGAGCCGGACGCGGTGTTCGGTGCGCTGCTGCGCGAGGCGCTCGAGGGCGAGGCCGACGGCGGCGGGCTGGTCGCCTACAACTACCTGTCGGGTGAGCCGATCACCGGGCTGGCCGAGGGCCGTCCGCTCTTCGTCCGCACGCCCGACAGCCGGCTCACGCTGGCCAACTTCATGCGCACCCAGGTGTACGGCGCCTTCGGGACGCTGAGCCTGGGGATGCGGGTCCTGGCCGCCGAGGGCGTGGAGCTGGACGAGCTGTTCGCGCACGGCGGCATGTTCCGCACCGCCGGGGTCGCCCAGCGCCTGCTGGCCGCCGCGGTCGGCGCCCCGGTGGCAGTCGCGCGGACCGCCAGCGAGGGCGGGCCGTGGGGGATGGCCGTGCTCGCGGCCTACCTCGGCGTGGCGGCCGAGCAGGACCTGCCCACGTTCCTGGGTGCGACGGTCTTCGGCGACGCCGAGGTGGACGTCGTGGCCCCCGACCCGGACGACGTCGCGGGCTTCTCCGTCTTCCTCGAGCGCTACGGCGCCGGGCTGGCCGTGGAGCGTGCGGCGGCGGACGCACTGTGACGAGCAGACCGACCCGATCGACGCTGGAGGACCGAGGATGACGACGACAGGCCTGGCGGGGTACCCCGCCGCCGTGCGCGAGGAGGTCGAGCAGGTCCGCGCACTGGTCTGCGACCTGCACGCCGAGCTGCCGCGGTGGGGCCTGGTGGTCTGGACCGCCGGCAACGTGTCCCAGCGGCTGCGCACCGCGGACCTGCTGGTCATCAAGCCGTCCGGGGTCTCCTACGACGAGCTGACCCCCGAGTCGATGGTGGTCTGCGACCTGGACGGCAACCTCGTGGACGGCACCCGCTCGCCGTCATCGGACACCGCGGCCCACGCGTACGTCTACAAGCACATGCCCGAGGTGTACGGCGTGGTCCACACCCACTCGACGTACGCGACCGCCTGGGCCGCCCGCGGCGAGCCCGTGCCCTGCGTGCTGACCATGATGGGCGACGAGTTCGGCGGTGACATCCCGATCGGCCCGTTCGCGCTCATCGGCGACGACTCGATCGGCCGCGGCATCGTCGAGACGCTGCGGGCCTCACGCAGCCCGGCCGTGCTGATGCAGAACCACGGGCCGTTCACGATCGGCAAGGACGCCCGGTCCGCGGTCAAGTCGGCCGCGATGGTCGAGGAGGTCGCCCGCACGGTGCACATCTCCCGCCAGCTCGGCGAGCCGATCCCCATCCCGCAGCACCACATCGACGCGCTCTACGCCCGCTACCAGAACGTCTACGGCCAGCACGACACCACCGAGGAGAACCCAGCATGAGCAAGCCGTACGCCGACCGCGAGGTCTGGTTCCTCACCGGCTCCCAGCCGCTCTACGGCGAGGAGACGCTGCGTCAGGTCGCGGCGCAGTCCCAGGAGGTCGTGCGCCTGCTCGACGCGTCGCCCGACGTGCCGGCCCCGATCGTGTGGAAGCCGGTGCTCAAGGACCCCGAGTCGATCCGCCGGGCCATCATCGACGCGAGCTCGGACGACCGGGTGATCGGCGTCATCGTCTGGATGCACACCTTCAGCCCGTCGAAGATGTGGATCAACGGCCTCGAGCAGCTGCGCAAGCCGCTGCTGCACCTGCACACCCAGGCCAACGTCGAGCTGCCGTGGTCGACCATCGACTTCGACTTCATGAACCTCAACCAGGCCGCCCACGGCGACCGCGAGCACGGCTACATCCAGTCCCGGATGGGGGTGCCGCGGACCACCGTGGCCGGCCACGTGTCCAACCCGGCGGTCGCCGCGCGGGTCGGCACCTGGGTCCGTGCGGCTGCGGGCGTCGCGGCGACGCGCGACATGAAGGTCGTGCGCTTCGGGGACAACATGCGCTACGTCGCGGTGACCGAGGGCGACAAGACCGAGGCCGAGATCCGGTTCGGTGTCTCGGTCAACACCTGGGGCGTCAACGAGCTCGCCGACGCGGTCGCGGCCGTCGAGCCCTCGGCGGTCGACGCGCTGGTCGTGGAGTACGAGGACCTGTACGACGTGGTCCCCGAGCTGCGCAAGGGTGGGGAGCGGCACGAGTCGCTGCGCTACGCGGCGTCGCAGGAGGTCGCGCTCGAGCGGTTCCTGGTCGAGCGCGGTGCGACGGCGTTCACCGACACGTTCGAGGACCTCGGTGCGCTCCGTCAGCTGCCCGGCATCGCCGTCCAGCGCCTGATGAGCAAGGGCTACGGGTTCGGCGCCGAGGGCGACTGGAAGACGGCGGTCCTGGTGCGTGCGGCCAAGGTGATGGGCGCCGGCCTGCCCGGCGGCGCGAGCCTCATGGAGGACTACACCTACGACCTGACCCCCGGCAAGGAGGTCATCCTCGGCGCGCACATGCTGGAGATCTGCCCGTCGCTGACCACCTCCAAGCCGTCCGTGGAGATCCACCCGCTGGGCATCGGCGGCAAGGAGGACCCGGTCCGGATGGTGTTCGACGCCGACCCCGGGGTGGGCGTGGTCGTGGCGCTGTCCGACATGCGCGAGCGCTTCCGGCTCACCGCGAACGTGGTCGACGTGATCGCGCCGCCCGCGCCGCTGCCGCACCTGCCGGTGGCCCGCGCGGTGTGGCGGCCGAGGCCGGACTTCACCACCTCCGCCGAGGCCTGGCTGACTGCGGGCGCCGCGCACCACACGGTGATGTCGACCGCTGCCGGCGTCGAGGCGTTCGAGATCTTCGCCGACCTGACGCGCGCGGAGCTGCTGGTCATCGACGAGCACACCACGCGCCGCGGCTTCGCCGACCAGGTGCGCTGGAACCAGGCCTACTACCGCCTCGCCCAGGGCCTGTGAGGGGGCAGCACCCGTCTCACCCTGCTGGACCAGAAGGCTTTCGCTCACTTTCGGTGTGAGCGCAAACATCCGACGATCACCTGCCGAGGTTCTCATGCGCCCCACGAGGCTGTCGCCTGCGTTTTCGCAGGTAGACTCTGCGATTGGGACTTCAGCCCCCCATGTCTCGGGCCGTGATCGTGTCGTTACGGTTTCGCAATCAAAAGTAGCGTTCAAGAAGTTGACGGAACTGCCGTGGGCCGGTCAGAGTGAACCCGTGCTCAACGAGGAGATCGAGGCGTTGCCGGTGACGCTGCGCCGCGAACGGATGCTCGACGTGATCGCCGAGCGTCAGTTCGTCCGGGTCGCCGACCTCGCTGACGAGTTCGGGATCAGCGACGTGACGGTCCGCGGCGACCTGAGCGCGTTGGAGCTCAGCCACGGCGTGCGCCGCGTGCGCGGCGGTGCGATCGCCCCCTCGGCCACGGCACGCTCGGAGCAGTCCTTCGAGGAGGCGCTCGGCGAGCACGCGGAGGAGAAGGCCGCGATCGGTGCCCGTGCCGCCCAGCTGGTCACCTCCGGGATGAGCGTGCTGCTCGACGTCGGCACCACGACGACGGCCGTGGCGCGCGCGCTGGTCGCCCGCACCGACCTGGAGCAGGTCACGGTGATCACCAACGGGCTGACCGTCGCGCTCGAGCTCGAGGCCGCGCTGGGCCGGATCCAGGTGGTCCTCACCGGCGGCACCTTGCGGCGGCTGCAGCACTCGCTGGTGGACCCGATGGCCGGCGTCCTGCTCGAGCGGCTACGGGCCGACCTGGCCGTGCTGGGCTGCAACGGCGTGGACGTGGCCCACGGCATCACGAACCTCAACCTGCCCGAGGCGGACGTCAAGCGCCGCATGGTGGCCGCCGCAGGGCGCGCCGTCGTGGTCGCCGACGGCTCCAAGCTCGGGCAGGTGCACCTGGGCCGGTACGCCGGCCTGGAGGACGTCGGACTCCTCGTCACCGGCCGCTCGGCACCCGCGGGTCAGCTCGCGGCGCTGCGGCGCGCCGGGCTGGAGGTGGTCCAGGCGCCATGACCCACACACTTCCTGGCCGGTCCGCAAGGTCAGGAGACAGGACGGTCCGACCAGGACCGAACCGCCCATCGACACCGATGAGCAGTTTCTCGAGGAGGAGAGCATGAGTCTGAAGAAGTTCGTCGCGATCGCGGCGGGCACGACCCTGGCACTGAGCCTCGCCGCGTGCGGTGGCAGCGGTGCCACCGGCGATGAGTCCAGCAGCAGCGACACCGCTGCGACCGATGGCGGATCGATGGAGGAAGGTGGCCTCATCGGGGTCGCCATGCCGACGCAGACCTCCTCGCGATGGATCGCCGACGGCAACGCGGTGAAGGACGGCCTGGAGGCCCTCGGCTACACCGTCGACCTCCAGTACGCCAACGACGACATCCCGACCCAGCAGCAGCAGGTCGACCAGATGATCACCAAGGGCGCCAAGGCCCTGATCATCGCGGCCATCGACGGCACCACGCTGTCCGGCCAGCTGCAGTCCGCCGCTGACAAGGGCATCCCGATCATCAGCTACGACCGTCTGATCCGTGACTCGGAGAACGTCGACTTCTACGTGACGTTCGACAACTACAAGGTCGGCGTGCAGCAGGCCACGTCGCTGCTCGTCGGTCTGGGCATCCTCAACGAGGACGGCTCCGAGGGCACCGCCAAGGGCCCGTTCAACGTCGAGCTGTTCGCGGGTTCGCTGGACGACAACAACGCCTACTTCTTCTTCAACGGCGCCATGTCGATCCTGCAGCCGCTGATCGACGACGGCACGCTGGTCGTCAAGTCGGGCCAGACCGACATCAACCAGGTCAACATCCTGCGTTGGCAGCAGGAGACGGCGCAGAAGCGCATGGAGGACCTGCTGACGTCGACCTACAACGACGGCTCGAAGGTCCAGGGCGTCCTGTCGCCGTACGACGGTCTGTCCCGCGGCATCATCACCGCGCTGCAGAACGCCGGCTACCCGGCCACCACCACTGACGGCTTCCCGATCGTGACCGGCCAGGACGCCGAGATCGAGTCGGTCAAGTCCATCAACGACGGCGTGCAGTTCTCGACCATCTTCAAGGACACCCGCAAGCTGGCCGACGAGGCCGTGAAGGTCGCCGAGGCGTACCTGACCGGTGGCACGCCCGAGCCGAACGACACCGAGACCTACGACAACGGCAAGAAGGTCGTCCCGTCGTACCTGCTCGAGTCGACCATCATCTACAAGGACAACATCCAGAAGGAGCTCGTCGACTCCGGCTACTGGACGGCCGACGAGGTCGCCACCGGCGTCGCCGCCGGCTGATCGTCGCTGACCGATCGGTCGGCGTGAGCCGGCCGTAGACCGCGGCACCGGCCCGGAACGAGCTTCCGGGCCGGTGCCCGGCCGGTCACCGTCCCACGAGAGGCGAGGACTTCATGACAGACCACATCTTGGAGATGCGTGGCATCACCAAGACCTTCCCCGGGGTCAAGGCCCTGCAGGACGTGTCGCTCGAGGTCGAGCGCGGCGAGATCCACGCGATCTGTGGCGAGAACGGCGCCGGCAAGTCGACCCTGATGAAGGTGCTGTCGGGTGTCTACCCGCACGGCGACTACGAGGGCGACATCGTCTTCGAGGGCGAGCACGCCCGCTACCACTCGATCAACGACTCCGAGGCCAAGGGCATCGTCATCATCCACCAGGAGCTGGCGCTGGTGCCGTACCTGTCGGTCGCGGAGAACATCTTCCTCGGCAACGAGCGGCGTGGCCGCGGCGGCCTGGTGGACTGGAACCGCTCGAACGTCGAGGCCGTGGCACTGATGGAGCGCGTCGGCCTGTCCGAGCTGCCGGTCACCCCGGTAGGCACGCTCGGCGTCGGCAAGCAGCAGCTCATCGAGATCGCCAAGGCGCTGAGCAAGGAGGTCAAGCTCCTCATCCTCGACGAGCCGACCGCTGCGCTCAACGACCAGGACTCCGCCCACCTGCTGGGCCTGCTGCGCCAGCTCAAGGCGCAGGGCATCACGTCGATCATGATCTCCCACAAGCTCAACGAGATCGCCGACATCGCCGACCGCACCACGATCATCCGCGACGGCCGCACGATCGAGACCATCGACATGCGTGACCCGGAGTCCACCCAGGGCCGGATCATCAAGGGCATGGTCGGCCGCGACCTCGAGCACCGCTACCCCGAGCGCACCCCCCAGATCGGCGCCGAGGTGCTGCGGGTGGAGGACTGGACGGTCCACCACCCGACGCAGGCGGAGCGCATCGTCGTCGACGGTGCGAGCTTCAACGTCCGCGCCGGCGAGGTCGTCGGGATCGCCGGGCTGATGGGAGCCGGCCGGACCGAGCTCGCGATGAGCCTGTTCGGGCACTCCTACGGGCGGAAC
The DNA here is from genome assembly GCA_020444245.1 of Actinomycetales bacterium. Taxonomy (GTDB): domain Bacteria; phylum Actinomycetota; class Actinomycetes; order Actinomycetales; family Cellulomonadaceae; genus Actinotalea. The sequence continues at coordinate 54,524 of JAHLLI010000001.1, read as the reverse complement.
ATCTCCGGTCGCGTGTTCAAGAACGGCGAGGAGATCAAGACCCGCACGGTCTCCGAGTGCATCGCCCACGGCATCGCCTACGCCACGGAGGACCGCAAGACCTACGGCCTCAACCTCATCGAGGACGTCAAGCGGAACATCTCCGCGGCCGGGCTGCACCAGCTGTCCAACCGTGGCTGGGTCAACGGCAACGAAGAGCTCAAGATCGCCGAGGAGTACCGGGCGAGCCTGAACATCAAGACCCCGAACGTCCTGGTGCCGGCCGGCAAGCTTTCCGGCGGCAACCAGCAGAAGGTCGTCCTGTCGAAGTGGATCTACACCGACCCGGACGTCCTCATCCTGGACGAGCCCACGCGCGGGATCGATGTCGGGGCCAAGTACGAGATCTACACCATCATCAACCGACTGGTGGCCGAGGGTAAGGCCGTCATCGTCATCTCCTCCGAGCTGCCCGAGCTGCTGGGCATCTGCGACCGGATCTACACCCTGGCCTTCGGCCGGATCACCGGTGTGCTCCCCGTGGCCGAGGCGACCCAGGAGACGCTCATGGAGCTGATGACCAAGGAGAGGGAACAGGTCCGATGACCATCACGTCCGCATTCCGGGATCTGTTCACCCGGAACCTTCGTCAGAGCGGGATCTACATCGCCTTCGTCGCGATCGTGCTCTTCTTCGCGATCCTGACCAACGGGCTCTCGCTCGGTCCGACGAACCTCACCAACCTCGTCCTGCAGTACTCCTACATCCTCATCCTCGCCATCGGCATGGTCATGGTGATCATCGCCGGACACATCGACCTCTCGGTCGGTGCGGTCGTGGCCGTCGTCGGCGCGGTCGCCGCGGTGCTGGTGGTCAAGAACCAGCAGCCGTGGTGGGTCGGGATGCTGGCAGGCCTGGCGGTCGGTGTGCTGGTGGGAGCCTGGCAGGGCTTCTGGGTCGCGTTCGTCGGGATCCCGGCGTTCATCGTGACCCTCGCGGGGATGCTCCTGTTCAGGGGCATCACCTACCTGGTGCTCGACAACATCTCGCTCGGCCCGTTCGGCGAGCCCTTCACCTACCTCGCGGCAGGCTTCCAGAACGGCCTGCTGGGCGGTCCGGGCTTCGACCTGTTCACGCTGGTCGTCTTCGGCCTCGTCGCGGTCGCCTACGCGGTGGGCCAGTGGCGCTCGCGTCAGGCCCGCCTGGCCTACCAGCAGGACGTCCAGCCGATGGTGCTGTTCGTCGTGCAGATCCTTCTCGTCGCGGCCGTCATCATGGCGTTCGCCTGGCAGCTCGCGAACAACCGGGGCCTGCCGAACGTGCTGATCCTGCTCGCCGTGCTGATCATCGCCTACACGCTGGTGACCACGCGCACGGTGTTCGGCCGGCACGTGTACGCCCTGGGCGGCAACCGGACGGCCGCTGCGCTGTCCGGCGTGAAGGTCAAGTGGGTCAACTTCGGCGTGATGCTCAACATGGGCGTGCTCGCGGCGGTGGCCGGCCTGGTGTTCGCCTCGCGGTCCAACGCGGCGCAGCCCGCGGCGGGCAACATGTTCGAGCTCGACGCGATCGCCGCCTGCTTCATCGGTGGTGCGGCCGTCACCGGCGGCGTCGGCACCGTCGCGGGTGCCATGGTCGGTGGTCTGATCATGGCGGTGATGAGCAACGGCATGCAGCTCCAGGGCGTGCCGACGGCGTGGCAGCTCGTGGTCAAGGGCCTCGTGCTCCTGCTGGCGGTGGCGTTCGACGTCTACAACAAGCGTCGCTCCAGCGCAGGCTGAGGTTCGACGTCGCGCGCGACGGCCCGGTCCCTCCGGTTGGGACCGGGCCGTCGGTCTGTCCGGGGCGGCGCCTGCTACGGGCGCGCGGCGAACCTCTCGAGCAGCTCGGGGTGGCCGGCGACGATGAGGATGTCGTCGGCCTGCACCCGCGTCTCGGGGGTCGCGTACACGAACTCCTCGCCCGGCGACTTCACGCCCAGCACGGTCACGCCGTAGCGGGTGCGCACCTTGGACTGCGCCAGGTCGAAGCCCTGGGTCTCGCGCGGGGGCCGCATCTTGACGATGGTGAAGTCGGCCTCGACCTCGATGTAGTCCAGCAGCTTGCCGGAGACCAGGTGGGCGACCCGGTTGCCCGCGTCGGCCTCGGGGAACACCACGTGGTGGGCGCCGATCCGGGTGAGGATCCGGGCGTGCTCGGGCGTGATCGCCTTGGCCCAGATCTGCGGCATGCCGAGGTCCACGAGGTTCCCGGTGATGAGCATGCTGGCCTCGAGCGAGGTGCCCACGCCGACCACCGCGGCGGCGAAGTCCTTCGCCGAGAGCTGGACCAGCGACTCCGGGTTGGTCGCGTCCGCCTCGACCAGCGGGAAGCGTCCCGAGAAGTGCTGGACCAGCCGTGGGTTGCGCTCGACGGCGAGCACGTCGTGGCCGAGGCGCTCGAGGGTGAGCGCGAGCGCGGACCCGAACCGCCCGAGCCCGATGACCAGGACGCCTGAGCCACCGTCCTTGGGCGACGGCCTGCCTGGGGCGCTGTGGGTGCTGTCAGCCAATGATCGGCCTCTCCTCGGGGTACCGGATGACCCGGCGCCGGTCGCGCAGCGCAAGTGCCGCTGCCACTGTCATGGTGCCCGTCCGGCCGACGAACATCAGCCCGGACAGCAGGTACTTCGCGGGCTCGGGGAGCACCATCCCGGTGCTGAGGCCCACGGTGGCGAACGCCGAGATCACCTCGAACAGCACGCGGTCCAACGGCTCCCCGGTGACCTCGAGCAGGATCAGGCTGGAGACCAGCACGATCGTGGCTCCGATGAACACCACGGCCACGGCGAGCCGCACGGTCGCCGGCGGGATCCGTCGGCCGTACGCCTCGACATCGCGGTCACCTCGGGCCTCGGCGACGATGGCCAGGATCATCACCGCGAGGGTCGTCACCTTGATGCCACCTGCGGTGGATGCGCTGCCGCCGCCGACGAACATCAGCGCGTCGGTGATGAGCCACGACGCCTCGTGCATCTGGCCGACGTCGACGGTGGTGAAGCCGCCAGAGCGCGGCATCACGCCCGCGAACACCGCCGCCAGGACCTTGCCCGACGCGCCGAGCGAGCCGTAGGTGGCCGTGCGGCTCCACTCGATGGCGCCGATCAGCACGGTGCCGGCCAGCCACAGCGAGGCCGACGTGACCACGGTGAGCTTGGTGTGCAGGCTCCACAGGCGAACCTTGGTGCGCCGCTGCGCGAGGTTGAGGATCACGGGGAACCCGAGGGATCCGATGAACACCCCGAGCGCGATCGGTGCGCCCAGCCACCAGTCGTTGGGGTAGGCCATGAGCCCGCCGGCGGTGGGGACGAACCCGGCGTTGTTGAACGCGGAGACGCCGTAGAAGATCGCGTGCCAGGCCGCCGCGCCCACCGACTCGTGGAGCACGAGGAACCGCGGGAACAGGGCGGCGGCGATCGCCACCTCGAGCGTGGTGGAGGTGACGATGATCACCGTGAGCAGCGAGCCGACCTCGCCGAGCCGGGCGATCCTGGTCTCCGAGGCGGCCAGCAGCCGCTGGGTCAGCCCGAGGCGCCGCGAGACGGCCAGGCCCAGCAGGGACGCCAGGGTCATCACGCCCAGGCCGCCGATCTTGATCCCGACCAGGATGACGGCCTGACCGAACCCCGACCAGTACGTCCCGGTGTCCACGACGGTCAGGCCGGTGATGCAGACCGCCGAGGTCGCGGTGAACAGCGCGTCGGCGAACGGCGCTCGGTGCCCGTCGGCGGTCGCCTGCGGCAGCAGCAGCAGGAGCGTGAAGACCCCGATGACGGCGGCGAACGTCGACAGTGCGAGACGGGCCGGCGACTGACGGGCCGCACGGTCGACGATCTCGCGACCGACCCGCAGGGGACGCGGCAACGTCACGCTGTCACCTCGCTCGCCTCCGTGGGTGTCGCCGGGACAACTCTGGCACGCCCTGGCGCGGGCGTGGGCACGGCACCCGGGTGAGCCCCGGGATACCGTGGAGCATGCACGTGCGCGTCGTGTGGTCCACCGAGCTGCTGGACTACGACTTCGGCCCGCACCACCCGATGGCCCCGCTCCGCCTGGAGATGACCTGGCGGCTGGCCGGCGACCTCGGCCTGGTCGAGCGGGACGAGGTCGAGCTGGTCGGCGCCGAGCCCGCGTCGGACGAGGTGCTCGCCCTGGTCCACACGCCCGACTACATCGCGGCCGTGCGCCGCGCGGGCGAGACCGGCGAGGCCGACCTGGAGCACGGGCTGGGCACCGAGGACAACCCGGTGTTCGCCGGCATGCACGACGCGGCCGCCCGGATCGTCGGTGCGAGCGTGACCCAGGCCCTCGCGGTCTGGCGAGGCGAGGCCGACCACGCGGTCAACCTGGCCGGCGGCATGCATCACGCGATGGCCGACCACGCGTCCGGCTTCTGCCTGTACAACGACGCCGCAGCGGCGATCGCCGCCCTGCTGGAAGCCGGCGCGCAGCGGATCGCCTACGTGGACGTCGACGCGCACCACGGCGACGGCGTCGAGGCCGCGTTCTGGGACGACCCGCGGGTGCTGACCTGCTCGATCCACGAGACCGGGCACTCGCTGTTCCCCGGGACCGGGCACCCCGGCGACCACGGTGGGCCGTCGGCGCGGGGGCACGCGGTCAACGTGGCGCTGCCGCCGGGGACGGCGGACGCCAAGTGGTTGCGCGCGGTGGAGTCGGTGGTGCCGCCGCTGCTGCGCAGGTTCGCCCCGCAGATGGTGGTCAGCCAGCACGGCTGCGACGCGCACGGGCTCGACCCGCTGACCAACCTGGAGGTGTCGGTCGACGCTCAGCGGCGTGCGCAGGACCTGGTCCACGACCTGGCGCACGAGGTCGCCGGGGGGCGGTGGCTCGCACTGGGCGGGGGCGGGTATGCGGTGGCCCGGGTGGTCCCGCGGGTCTGGGCGCACCTCATCGGGGTCGCCGCGCACGCTCCGGTGCCCACGGAGTCGCCCGTGCCCGCGGTGTGGCGCGAGCACGCGGAGCAGGTGTTCGGGTTCCCGATGCCGCAGACGATGGGCGACGGCGTGGCCGTGCGGGTCCGCGACTGGTCGGAGGGCTACGACCCGGGCGATGCCGTCGACCGGGCGATCCTGGCCGCTCGCAACGCCGCCTTCGAGTGGCACGACCTGGACCCGATGTACGACTGAACCGGGGTGCGCGAGCGGCGTGGACGAGCGCCGCTTCCCGGGGGCGGGAAGGCGTGTTCGCGGGCCCGGTCCCGCCCGGTGGAACGATCGGTCGCACCATGCTCAGGATTCACTCGGTTCGCCCCTTTCACACCAGCACCACCAACCCCTAGGGTTGGCGCAGCGCACCCGCCTGCCTCCGAGGAGCAGCCCGATGGACACCCCCGCCCCGCGGCCGCGACTGCGGTACCTCACCGTCGCCGAGGTCGCCGAGATCATGCGGGTGTCCAAGATGACCGTGTACCGGCTCACGAAGTCCGGTGACCTGCCCGCGGTGCGCGTCGGACGCTCGTACCGGGTGCCGCAGGACGCCCTGGACGCCTACCTGGAGCGGTCCATGACCGGCGGTCAGGACCTCGCGCACGGCTGAGCGCCACCACCGGGTAGACTGGCCGACGGTCTGCTGGCGCGTGTCGATCGCGCCCCATTCGAGACACTGCGAGGACACGTGGGTTCCGTCATCAAGAAGCGCCGCAAGCGCATGGCCAAGAAGAAGCACCGCAAGCTGCTGCGCAAGACCCGCCACCAGCGTCGCAACAAGAAGTGACGACTGCACCTCTCGCATGACACCGGGCCCGGCCTCGTGCCGGGCCCTTCGTGCATCCGCAGCTCCGCGAGCGTCGGCGGCTCCGCGCTGCCCGCTGCTCAGGCCTTGAGGGCCCTGCGCACCGCCCTGGCCACCACGCCCAGCGCCCAGGCGGCGCCGGCCCAGCTCGCCGCCCGCACGCCGTGGCGGGTCGCGGCGCTGCGTCGCCCGCGGAACTCGCGCACCGGCCAGCCGACCCGGTGCGCGCGCCGGCGCAGCCGGTTGTCGGGGTTGATCGCCACGGGATGGCCGACCGTGGACAGGATCGGCAGGTCGTTCGCCGAGTCCCCGTAGGCGTAGCTGCGGCTCAGGTCCAGGCCGCGCTCGGCGGCCAGCGCGCGCACCGCCTTCGCCTTCGCCTCGCCGTGCAGCATGTCCCCCACGAGGCGACCGGTGTAGAAGCCGTCGACGTGCTCGGCCACCGTGCCCAGGGCCCCGGTTGCGCCCAGCCGGGCCGCGATGAGGGTGCCGATCTCGACCGGGCTCGCGGTCACGATCCAGACCTCGTGCCCGGCCGCGAGGTGCTGGGTCAGCAGCGCGCGCGTGTCGGGGAACACCCGCAGCGACAGCACCTCGTCCCAGACCTCCTCGCCGATGGCGATCATCTCCGCCACCGAGTGCCCCGCGACGAGGGACAGACCGCGCCCCCTGACCCGGTCCACGTGCCGGCGGTTCTCGCCGAACGCCAGGTAGCGCGCCTGGATCACGGCGAACTCGGCCAGGTCGCGCGCCGTCACCATGCCTCGTGCCCGCAGGCCGACCGCGAGGTGGAACGGGCTCGCACCGCGGATCAGGGTGTTGTCCAGGTCGAAGAACGCGGCTGCGTGGCCCTCGGACGGGCCCGCGGGACCCGTGGGGTCCTCCGCGGCCTCGTCGCGCGCCTCGGACCCGGTCACGCGTCCACTGTAGCCAGGGACTTACCCTGGTCGTCGTGTGCGGAAATGCCTCCGACCAGCCACGGATCGTGCTGCACGTGCGGCCCGGCTGTCACCTGTGCGGTCCGGCCCGCGAAACGGTGCGCGCCGTGGCCGCCGAGACCGGCACCGAGTGGCGCGAGGTCGACATCACGGGCCCGCAGTCCGCAGACCTCGAGGCGGCGTTCGGCGACAAGGTGCCTGCGGTGACCGTCGACGGCGCGCTGGTGGCGTACTGGCGGGTGGACCCCGGCGTGCTGCGACGGGCGTTGGCGCGATGACCGGCCCGGTCCCGGCCGCGACGGTCGCCCGCCTGCCGGGCTACCTGCGCGCCCTCGACGAGCTCGCCGAGCGCGGCGTGGAGACCACGTCGTCCGAGGAGCTCGCGACGATGACCGGGGTGGGGCCGGCCCAGCTGCGCCGGGACCTGTCGTGGTTGGGCTCCAACGGGGTGCGCGGCGTGGGGTACGAGGTGCTGCGGCTGCGGGGCCGGGTGGCCGAGGCGCTCGGGGTCGGCGCGGACCAGCCCGTGGTGATCGTGGGCATCGGACACCTGGGTCATGCGCTCGCGGGCTACCTGCGCAGCGAGGGGAGCACGTACCGGGTCGCGGCCCTCGTCGACGCAGACCCCGACGTGGTCGGGACCACCGTCGCAGGGCTGGTGGTCGAGCACGACCGGCACCTCGCCGAGGTCGTGCGGCGCGAGGGCGCGGTGCTCGCGGTGCTGGCGACCCCGGTGGGCGTCGCGCAGGAGGTGTGCGATCGGCTGGTGGAGGCCGGCGTGCGCGGCATCCTCGCGTTCACGCCGGTGGCGCTGCGAGTGCCGCAGGGGGTGACGGTGCGCTCGTCGGACGTGGCGTCCGAGCTGCAGATCCTCGGGTTCCACACCCGGCTCCCGCCGCCGCGCTGACGAGCGGACGCGCCAGGGGGTGGGCGCGCCGGGGCGGGGAGCCGGGTGTGGAGTCGGTGGCCTCAGTCGGCCTTGACACCCTCGATCTCCAGGGCGATCTCGACCTTGTCGGAGACGAGCACGCCGCCGGTCTCCAGGGCGGCGTTCCAGGTCAGGCCGAAGTCCTTGCGGTTGATCGTCGTGGTGGCCGAGAAGCCGACCCGGGACATCCCGAACGGGTCGGTCGCGGCGCCGTTCAGCTCGACGTCCAGGGTCACCGGCTTCGTCACGCCGTGGATGGTCAGGTCGCCGTGCACGAGCAGGCCCGAGCCGCCCTCCTCGATCGAGGTGGACGCGAACGTCCATGCCGGGAACTGCTCGGCGTCGAAGAAGTCGGCCGAGCGCAGGTGGCCGTCACGCTTGGCGTCGCGGGTGTCGATGGTGGCCGGGTCGAGCGTCGCGGTCACGGTCGAGCCGGTGACGTCCTCGGCGAGGGTGATCGTGCCCTCGACGATGCCGATGGAGCCGCGCACCTTGGAGATGCCCGCGTGGCGGACGGAGAAGGTGGCCTGCGAGTGGCTGGTCTCGATCTGCCAGGTACCGGCAGGGGCGATGGTGGTGAGCGTGGTCATGGTGACTCCCGTGGATGGATGGGGTGGCGTTGAATCTTCAACGACCCAACTAATTGAGAGTTGTACTACCATAGGCCGCAACATGCAAGTCGAGGAGCTGCCATGACCGTCGCCGACCCCGAGAGCCCCGCCGAGCTCACCGGAGGCGCCACCGCTGCGACTGCCGCGCCCGACGCGCCGGTGGACCGGGCGCCCGACGCGCCCGAGGTCGGTCGGGACGACGCGCCGTGGCTGACCGTCGAGCAGCAGCGTTCGTGGCGCGCCTACCTGGTGGGTGCCGCCCGGCTGACCGAGGCGCTGGGCCGCCAGCTCGAGCAGGACTCGGACCTGTCGCTGTCGGAGTACGAGGTGATGGTCCGGCTGTCCGAGGCCCCGGGTCACACGCTGCGGATGGCCGAGCTGGCCGACTCCCTGGTGCACTCCCGCAGCCGCCTCACCCACGCGGTGAGCCGCATGGAGCGCCGCGGCCTGGTGGAGCGCCGGGCCTGCGACTCCGACGGCCGCGGGATCAACGCGCACCTGACCGAGGCCGGCTGGGCCGCGCTGGTCGCCGCCGCACCCGGCCACGTGCGGGCGGTGCGTGAGCACCTCGTGGACCGGTTGACGCAGGACGAGTTCCGCACGCTCGGCGAGGCGATGGCGAAGGTCGCCCCGGACGTGGACTGCGACCGCTGACCGCCGCTGAGGCCGCAGCACGCGGCCGCGTGGTCCAGACTTGTCCCCATGCCATCGACCACCGTGCACCTGCTGCGCCACGGCGAGGTGCACAACCCTTCCGGGGTGCTGTACGGGCGGCTCCCCGGTTTCCACCTGTCCGAGCGGGGCGCCGCGATGGCGCAGACCGTCGCCGAGCACCTCGCCGGGGCCGGCAACGGTGACCGTCGCGACGTGGTGCACGTGGTCGCGTCCCCGCTGGTCCGGGCCCAGGAGACCGCCCGCCCGATCGCTGAGGCGTTCGGGCTGGAGATCGCCGCGGACGACCGCCTGGTCGAGGCCGCGAACCACTTCGAGGGGCTGACCTTCGGGGTCGGCGACGGCTCGCTGCGCAGGCCCACCCACTGGCGCTATCTGTGGAACCCGTTCCGGCCGTCGTGGGGCGAGCCGTACCGCTCCCAGGTCGAGCGCATGCTGGCCGCCGTCGACCAGGCGCGTGCCGCCGCCGAGGGTCACGAGGCGGTCGTCGTGAGCCACCAGCTGCCCATCTGGGTGACCCGCCAGGCGCTGGCGGGCCGGCGGCTGTGGCACGACCCGCGGCACCGGCAGTGCTCGGTGGCCTCGTTGACCAGCCTGCGCTACGACGGTGTGCGGCTGGTCGACGTCACGTACAGCGAGCCGGCCGCCCACCTGCTGCCGGCCGGCCGACAGGTGCCGGGAGCCTGATGCGCGGGATGCGAGGGGCGCTGCGCCCCGTGATGCTCGTGCTCGTCGTGGCGATCACCGCGGCCATGGTGCTCAGCCTCGCCTCGTGCAGCAGCGGCGCGCAGGGCTACACCGCGGACGGCGATCAGGCCGGCTACGTGTCGGGCGACAAGTCAGTGACCACCTGGGACCCCGGGCAGAGGCCGGGGCCGATCGACCTGACCGGCACCTCGTACTCCGGCGAAGCGGTGGACGTGGCCGACTGGCGCGGGGACGTGGTGCTGATCAACACCTGGTACGCGGGCTGCCCGCCGTGCCGCGCCGAGGCGCCGGACCTGGCCGCGATCACCGGTGACTATGCCGGCCAGGGGCTGCACGCGGTGGGCATCAACACGGTCGACGAGGCCGGCGCCGCGCAGGCCTTCGAGCGCACGTTCGCGCTGCCGTACCCCACGATCCAGGACACCGACGGCACGGCGATCGCGGCCCTGCAGGGCACCGTGCCGCTCCAGGCGGTACCGACGACGGTGCTGCTGGACCGGCAGGGGCACGTGGCCGCGAGGATCCTGGGCATGGCCGATCCGAGCACCTTGCGCACGCTCGTCGAGGACCTGCTGAGCGAGCCGGCGTGAGCGGAGCGGGGCTCGTCGTGGGGCACCTGGCGATCACGCTGCCGGCGTCGATCGGGGACAGCGTGCAGGCCACCGTGCTGGGCGGCTCGATGCTGCTCGCGGTGCCGCTCGCGGTGGTCGCGGGCCTGGTCTCGTTCGCCTCGCCGTGCGTCCTGCCCCTCGTGCCCGGGTACCTGGGCTTCGTCAGCGGGATGGCCGGCGGGCTGGCGGCGGGCGCGGCGGTGGGCACTGCTCCGTCGGGGACGTCGGCGGGCGCGGCGCCCACGGGCCCGGCGGGTCCTGCTCCGGGGGGCACTGCTCCGTCGGGCGCTTCCGGCGTGCTCGCTCGTGTGCACCGCGGTCGGCTGATGCTCGGCGTCGGGCTGTTCGTCGCGGGCTTCACCGTGGTGTTCGTGGTGCTCGGGGTGCTGGCCGGCACGGTCGGTCAGGCGCTGCTGCGCCACGCGGACCTCATCACCCGGGTGCTCGGCGTGGTGGTCGTGGTGATGGGCCTGGTGTTCGCCGGGTGGTTGCCGATCGGCCAGCGCGAGCGCCGGATCCACCTCGCGCCGACCGCGGGGCTGTGGGGTGCCCCGCTGCTCGGGCTGGTGTTCGGGCTCGGCTGGGTGCCGTGCATCGGGCCGACGCTCGTCGCGGTCTACACCCTCGCGCTCGACCAGGCCTCGGCGGGGCGCGGTGCGGTGCTCTCGGTGGCGTACTGCCTGGGGCTCGGCCTGCCGTTCGTGCTGGTGGCGCTGTCCCTGGAGCGCTCGCAGCGGGCTCTGAAGCTGCTGCGGGACCACAAGGTCGCGGTGATGCGGGTCGGCGGCGGGCTGCTGGTGCTGGTCGGCCTCGCGCTGGTCACCGGGCTGTGGTCGACGCTCACCGACGGTCTGCAGGGCCTGGTCGGCGGATTCGAGCCGGTGGTCTGATGGCGAGGACCTCGACGCCGGCCCCGCTCCCGGCCCCCGCGCCCGCCGCGCCCGGGCCGGCACTGCCTCGCCTGGGCGTGCGGGGCGCGCTGCGCTGGGTCTGGCGCCAGCTGACCAGCATGCGGGTCGCGCTGATGCTGCTGATGCTGCTCGCGGTGGTGTCGGTGCCCGGGTCGATGCTGCCGCAGCGGCCCCAGAACCCCGCGGCGGTGGCCCGGTACCTGCGTGACAACCCCGACCTGGGCACGTGGCTGGACCGGCTCGGGTTCTTCGACGTGTACTCGTCGGTCTGGTTCTCCGCGGTGTACCTGCTGCTGTTCACGTCGCTGGTCGGCTGCATCCTGCCGCGCATCGCGGTGCACGCGCGCGGCTGGCGGGCCAGGCCGCCTCGGGCGCCGCGCCGCTTCGAGCGGTTCGAGGTCCACGACGCGCTGGTCACCGACGCGGACCCGGAGGCCGCCCTCGAGGCGGCACGGGCCTCCCTCGCCGCCGGCCGCCGGTTCCGGGTGGACACCGACACCGAACCCGCCACCGCACGCACGCCCGCGGCACGCACCGTGTCCGCCGAGCGGGGCTACCTGCGCGAGACCGGCAACATCGTCTTCCACCTGGCGCTGCTGGGGCTCCTGGTGGCCGTCGCGACCGGGCAGATGCTGCACTACCGCGGCCAGGCCCTGGTCGTGGAGGGGCGAGGCTTCGCGAACACCCCGGCCGCCTACGACACGTTCGAGGCGGGCACCGCCGTGAACCCGGACTCGCTGGTGCCGTTCACGCTCGAGCTCGACTCGTTCACCGCCCGCTTCGACACGGCGGGCAAGCCGACGTTCTTCGAGGCCGCGGTCACCCTGACCGAGCCCGGCGCCGCGCCCCAGGACCACACGATCCGGGTCAACCGCCCGCTGGACGCCGGCGGTGCGCACGTCTACCTGGCCGGCAACGGGTACGCGCCGCAGGTCACCGTGCGCGACTCGGCGGGCCAGGTCGCGTTCTCGGGAGCCGTGCCGTTCCTGCCCCAGGACGCGTCCTACCGGTCGCGCGGCGTGCTCAAGGTGCCGGACGTGTCGACCGGCGACCAGATCGGGCTGGTGGGCTTCCTGCTGCCCACCGCGGTGATCAACGGCGACTCGGCGTACTCGGCCTACCCGCAGCCGGGCAACCCGGCGCTGGTGCTCCAGGTGTGGCGCGGGAACCTCGGGCTGGACAGCGGGGTTCCGCAGAACGTCTACCAGCTGGACACCGCCGGGATGACCCAGGTCGCCGGGGCGGACGGGGCGCCGGCCACCGTCGTCGTGCCGCTCGGCGAGACCGTCGACCTGCCGGACGGCCTGGGCTCGCTCAGCTTCGACAAGCTGCCCCGGTACGTGGCCCTCGACCTGCGCTACGACCCGTCGCTGGGCTGGGTGCTCGGGTTCGCGGTCACGGCCCTGATCGGGCTCGCGCTGTCGCTGTTCGTCCCGCGCCGCCGGGTGTGGGTGCGGGTGACCGAGGAGGGCGGACGTACCCTGGTGCGCACCGCGGCGCTGGCGCGGTCGGAGGACGTCGGGCTGGTGGGCGAGGTCGAGCAGGTGCTCGACGCCGTGCGCGAGCTCGGGCCCGCCGACCGGGTCCAGGGTTCACCTGCCGCGGCGCTCGACGAGCCGAACGGCGCGGCGTCGGCCAGACTGTCCGGCGCGGTCACACCCGGGGGTGCGGCCGGCCGGGACGGGGACACGGAGGACGAGGATGAACGTCGCTGAGCTCAGCACGATCGTGGTGTGGGGCGCGACGACGGCCTACGCGCTCGCGTTCGGGGCCTTCGCCTTCGACCTGGCGCGCCGGGCCGAGGTCAGCACCGCGCGGCGCGTCCGCGTGGCCGAGCCGGCGCTCGTGGGAGCGGCCACCGGCTCGGTGGCCGACCCGACCGGCGGGGCGTCGAGCACCACCCGACCGGCCGAGGACGGCGCAGCCGTCACCGACGGCGGGCCGGGCGCGGACACCGACGAGCCCCGCGGGGACGCCGAGGACGCGGGGAACGCCGAGGCGACCGACGCCGATGACGCGCCCGCCGAGTACCGCCCGGGGCGCGCGCTGGGCATCGCGATGTCGGTCACCACGCTGGGGCTCGTGCTCGAGCTGGCCGGGATCGTGCTGCGGGGGATCGCCGCCGGCCGGGTGCCGTGGGCGAACATGTACGAGTTCACCGTCGTCGGCACGTTCGTCGCGGTGCTGACGTTCCGGCTGCTGACCCTGCGCCGCGACGTGCGGTTCCTCGGCGCGTTCGTGCTCGGGCTCTCGGTGGTGGCGCTCGGCCTCGGGCTCACCGCGTTCTACGTCCCGGCCGGGGCCGTCGAACCGGCGCTGCAGAGCTACTGGCTGGTCATCCACGTGACGATCGCGGTGATCGCCACCGGGATGTTCACCGTCGGGGTGAGCGCGAGCGGGTTGCAGCTGCTCAAGGAGTCCCGCGAGTCCGGCTCGCCGAGACTGTCCCACCCGCGCTTCGGCATGCTCGACCAGCTGCCCAGCGTGCGGGCGCTGGAGGGCCTGGCGTTCCGGATCAACGCGATCGGCTTCGTGCTGTGGACGTTCACCGTGATGGCCGGCGCCGTGTGGGCCGAGCACGCCTGGTCACGCTTCTGGGGCTGGGACCCCAAGGAGGTCTGGAGCTTCATCGTCTGGGTGGTCTACGCGGCGTACCTGCACGCCCGGACGACGCGCGGCTGGTCGCCCAAGGCCATCGCGTGGTTCTCGATCGCCGGGTTCGCCGTGCTGATCTTCAACTTCACCGGTGTGAACCTGCTGCTCCACGGCAAGCACTCCTACTCGGGCCTCGACACGGGCAGCTGAGGTCCCACCGGACTCAGGCGTCCGGCGCCCGCCAGACGCGGTACTGCGGCGGGAACACGCCGCGCGGCTCGTAGTGCCCCCACATCACGCGGTGCACCAGCAGCTCGACGAGCACGTGGTCGTCCGGCGGCGCGAACGGTGCCGCCGCGACCGACGCGGCGCGCAGCTCCGCGTCGCCCTCGCGCACCACCGCCCTGCCCTGCACCATGAGCTCGTCGTCGACATCGGCCGAGCCTGTCGAGTGCAGCGCGTACCGCCCGTCTCGGCGCAGGTCGCCGAGCTTCGGTGAGGGGACGACGAAGACCGTCATCGTGCCCGCCGCCCACACCGGGGTGACCGGGTGGATGCGGGGCCCGCCCGACGCCCCGACGGTCGCCAGGTAGCCGAAGCCGAAGCCCGGCACCGTGAGCAGGGTGCGGGCGGCCTCGGCGATCGAAGGGTCGAGCCGCTCGAGATCGCTCCAGGTCGCCATCCACCGATGCTCCCGCCCGAAGGCTGCGCGGCGCGGGCCAACGGTCCCGGCCGCCCGCCTGGTGAGCCATCCCGTCTCGGGGGTCGAAGGACCCTTGTCGCCGCGCCCGTCGGACGGCGCATGATGAGACCATCGGGACTCCCTCGAGGAGATGACGGCGATGAAGGCGTCTGTGGGTGACCGGCTGGTCCTGGCGTCGAGCGTGGTGGACGGCGCCGTCCGCGACGGCACGGTGATCGCGGTACGGCACCACGACGGCTCGCCGCCGTACACGGTGCGCTGGCACGACACGGGGGAGGAGACGTTGGTCTTCCCCGGGCCGGACGCGCACGTCGAAGTGGGTGGTGACGTCGCTCCGCCGGTGACTGCGCCGCCGGTCGCGACGTCCTGGCGGATCCAGGTCACGCTGAGCCGCGAAGGCCCGGAGACCACGGCGCAGGCCGTGCTGGTCGCCGGTGACCCGGACCGCTTGGGCGCGGTAGGACATGCCCGGCGGAACCCGGAGGATGCCGAGGACCCGGTGATCGGCGACGAGGTCGCGGTCGCCCGCGCGCTGCGCCGCCTGGCGGACCGCCTCATCGACACCGCCGAGGACGAGATCTCCGAGCGCACCGGCACCAGCGCGCACGTGCACGCCTGACCCGTCCGTGTGCGGCCGTGCGGCAGCGCGCCTGTCGCTCGATCGCGCCCCGGTGCTGTCATCGTGGAACATCCGGCGCGCTGAGCGCGCACGACGTTCCACGATCCCGGCGGCGCGGGTCTGGCGTGCGGCCCGAGGGCGATCTCGGCCGACCGTGCGCGGCTCGGGCGGCGGGCCCTAGCGTGTCGGCATGAGCACCGAACCCGCCTCACGGCCGCCGCTGCTGCTCGACAGCGCGTCGATGTAGGTCACCGAAGCGCACGTCACGGTCGATCGCGAGCGCTGAATCGCCTCTTCGCGGACGCCAGCGTCGAGGTGGGCGCTAGGTGGCGAACGGCCAGGGCTCGCCCTCGGCCCAACCCCCAGGGGGGTTCGACGTACCGGTGCTGGGCTCGACAACGCGAGCACGCGAGCGCCTGTTGCGCCGCAAGGCCAAGACGCGTGGACTCGTCGCGGTCGCGCTTGGTGACCCGGCCGTAGCACCAGTCGCAGAAGTCCTGGTCCTCGAACGACACGACGCGCGGTGCCGACCATCGCATGCGTCAAGGCTAGAGGTGGGGAGGCCCGAGCGGTGCTGCGCTGGCACACTCCACCCATGCCTCCCAACGCTGCTCCCCTTCTGCTGTTGGACAGCGCGTCGATGTACTTCCGGGCGTTCTACGGTGTGCCGGACTCGGTGCGGGCGCCGGACGGATCGCCGGTCAACGCGGTGCGAGGGTTCCTGGACGCGATCGCACGGCTCGTCGTCGCGCGGCGGCCGGCGAGGCTCGTCGCCTGCTGGGACCAGGACTGGCGTCCGCAGTTCCGGGTGGACGCGCTGGCGTCGTACAAGGCACACCGCGTCGGGGCCGACGGCGCGGAGGACGTGCCCGAGCTGCTCACGCCCCAGGTGCCGGTGATCGTGGACGTGCTGGCCGCGTTCGGGATCGCGCGGGTCGGCGCTCCGGGGGCCGAGGCCGATGATGTGATCGGGACCTTGGCCACCCGCGAGCGCGCGAAGCCGGACGCCGAGCGCGTGCCGGTCGAGATCATGACCGGGGACCGCGACCTGTTCCAGCTGGTCGACGACACCGGGCCGGTGCGCGTGCTGTACCCGGTCAAGGGAGGCGGCAACCCTCTGGTGGTCGACCAGGCCCACCTCGCGGCGACCTACGGCGTTCCCGACGGCGCCGGCTACGCGGACATGGCCGTGCTGCGCGGTGACCCGAGCGACGGCCTGCCGGGGGTGCGAGGCGTGGGCGAGAAGACCGCTGCGGCGCTGATCGGCCGGTACGGGTCGCTCGAAGGGCTGCTGGCCGCTGTCGAGGCCGGGGACCCGGGCGTGACGGCGACGCAGGCGCGGCGGCTCGCCGAGGCCGCGGACTACCTGGCGGTCGCGCCGGGCGTGGTCCGCGTGGTGCGAGACCTGCGCCTCGGGGAGGTCGACGACGCGCTGCCGCGCACACCGGCCGACCCGGACGCGCTCGTCGCGCTCGCCGAGCGCTGGGGGATCAGCGGGGCGGTGACCCGGCTGGTCGACGCGCTCGCGGGGTGAGGCTCAGGTCACCGCGAGGCCGAGCTTGGTGCCCCACTCGCGCGCCTTGGTGACCTGACCGTCGAGCAGGCCGCCGGTCATGCCCTTGACCATGAACGACGTGGGGGGCGAGATCATCGTGGCGCCGAGCCTGCTGAGCCACTTGTCGATCCCCTTGGCCGCCGCGCCACCGGCGAGGCGCATGGTGCCCACCCGGGTGTCGAAGGCCGCGGCGGAGATCGACGACGGCAGCCGCACGCTGTCGAGCCACTCGCGCACGCCGCCGCCGGAGGAGACCACGGCACCGTGCTTGCGGACCGCCTCGGCGCGGGTGCTGGGGCGGGACATGCCGAAGGTGTGGGTCGGTCCACCGACCACCAACAGGTCGACGTCGTGGGTGACGGTGTCGCCGCCCTGCTCGGCCAGCAGGGTGCCGACCTCGACGACCCGGACCGAGCCGTGCTGGGCCAGCGCAGCACCGATCGTCTCTGCGATCGTCCGGGTGCTGCCGAACATCGACTCGTAGACCACCAGCGCCTTCATGGGTCCACCCTGACAGGTACGGGCGACGGGTGCGTGTGGCTCAGGTCCCAGCGGTGCGGCCGAGCTGGTCGCCCCACGCCTTCGCGCGCTCGAGCTCGCCGTCCAGGAGCCCACCGGCCTTGCCCTGCACGGCGAAGGACATCGGCTTGGCCGCCATCCGGCCGCCGAGCTTGCGCAGCTCCTTGGTGATGGACTTCGAGGCAGCCCCGGGCAGCGGGGGCGTGCTGACCTTGGTGTCGAACGCCGCCCACGCCACCCCACCGGGGATCCGGACGCCGTCCAGCCACTCGCGGACCCCCGGACCCGTCGAGATGATCGGCAGGCCCTCCTTGCGGGCGTCCTCGCGGGTGTTCGCCCGCGACATGGAGAACGCGTGCGTCGGGCCGCCGACGACGAGCAGGTCGACGTCCTCCCCGACGGCGCCGCCGGACTCCTCGGCGAGCGCGCCCACCTCGACGACGCGGACGCTCCCGTGCGGGGCGAGCCCGTCGCCGATCGCCTCGGCGGCGGACTGCGTGGCTCCGAACATCGACTCGTACACCACCAGTGCCTTCATGGCCCTCAGCCTTGCGGGGGGACGGCGGGCCAGGCGTGAGTCACAGGTCCCGGGTCGCGGTCACCAGGCGTTCGCCGCCACGAGGGCCGCCACCTGAGCGGCGCTCGGCGTCACGGGCAGCACCAGCACCTCGTCGACCGCACCGGTGGCTGCGTCCTCGGCGCTGCCGGTGGGCGCCCCGACCACCAGCGTCAGGTCGCCGGTCCCGGTCGCCGCGAGGGTCGCGGTGGCCACGGCCGACGCGTCGACGTAGAGGGTCAGGTCGCCGCCCGCGCGGGCGAGGGTGACCAGGTGCGGGCCGGGGCCGGGCGCGGCCGCCTGGGCGAGCACGGACACCGGGTCGCCCGGGGCCGGGACCTCGACGACCTCGAGCTGTCCGCCGGACACGCGCAGCCCGGAGCGGGTCCCGTCGGCGCCGATCGCCCAGACCAGGTCGCCGGTGGCCGCGGTGTCGGACAGCTGCACCCACAGCGCGACCGCCCCGAACGAGACCTCCGGGATCGCGCCGGACGGGTCGGTGACGTTCTCCTCCGCCTCCCCGTGCAGGCTCAGCGCCCCGGACGGGTCGCACACCAGCAGCCCCGGTGCGGGAAGGTCGCCGGCCGGGGTGCTCGCTGCCGCGAAGTCCCAGTGCCGCAGCGGAGCGAGCCCGGCGACGGCCGCCGACCAGCTGCCCGAGCAGGTGCCCACCTGGAACGAGGCGTTCACGGTGCCGGCGTCGACGAACACCGCGCCGGTGGCCTGCGCGCGGGGCAGCGACAGCCCCGCGGCGACGCCGACCAGAGCGGCAAGGATCACGACCGGCCATCCCGGCCGTCGCTCAGGACGCGCCCAGCGCATCGCGCACCTCCGCCGGCGAGGGTCCGATGACGGTGTCGCGGGCCGGGGCGCGCCGACGGGCAGCGCGTCGGCGGCGGTCCTCGGCCGCGTCGAGCACCTCGAGGAGGGCGAGCAGGGCCAGCGGCGGCGCGAGGAGCGCGAAGCGTCCGGCCGGGGACTGCGCCCACCCGAGCCACGAGCCCCAGCCAGGGTGCGAGTCGACGACCACGCCGCGGACCCGGACCAGCGGCGTCGCGTTGGGGTCGCGCGTGGCGTTGGCGTCGCCCTTGGTGTAGATGTACGGGCGCATGATCGGGTCCCCTGCGCCGTCGAGCTGCGGGATCATCTTGCCGCCCGGTCCTTCGATCAGCGCGGGCAGCATCTTGAGGTCGACGATCCGGTGCGTGACCAGGTGCTTGGAGCCGGGCGGCCAGAACGTCGCGACCTGTCCGACCCGCAGCTGGCTCGGGTCGTCGATCTCCTGCAGCACGGCCACGTCACCGGCCTCGACGAAGGGCGCCATGGAGCCGGACGTCACGATCAGCAGGCGCTGGCCGTGCAGCTGGTACCAGAGCGGGACGGCCAGGCTCGCCGCGAACGCGCCCACCCCGGCCACGACGACGGCCCACACGCCGACCTGGAGCAGCAGGCGCGGCCGTGGGCCACGCCGTGGCCGCACGTCCGCCGGCGACGTGTCGCGGGCCGCGTCGGACCGGCGGGCGGTGCGGGCTCGCCAGCGCGAGCGGGCCGCGCCGGACCGGGCGCGCCGGTCGACCGGGCCGCGTGGGCGGGGCAGGAGCGCCGGGATCCGCGCCAGCGCCGCCTGGACCCGCGCCAGGACCTCGGGGACCTGCGCCAGAGCCCCGGGGACCCGCGCTAGGACCGGTCGGACCCGCGCCAGGGCCGCCTGGACCCGCGCCAGGACCTCGGGGGCCCGCGCCAGGATCTCGGGCAGCACCATGAGGCCCCACGACCACCACCGCAGCGGGCTCAGCAGCGCGAGCCAGGCCGCCCAGGGCCAGGCGAGCGCGAGCAGCCGCCCCTCGACGTCGCGCGTGGCGCCGCGGGCCCACGTCCACAGCGGCGCGAGCCCCACCCCGACGACGTCCACCGCGGCCGAGCGCAGCCGCTCGCGCGCGGCCGCCCACGCGCGCCGGACGGACCCGGCGACGTCCGCCGGGCCCGCTGACACGAGCTGGGCCACTGCCATGCGTCAGTTGTTCGCGGTCTGCTCGGCGTCGAAGGTGAGCGCGACCGACGCGCGGGTGTTCTGGAACGTGTCGCCGGTGGCCAGCGGCAGGCCCACCGAGACGCACAGGGACTCGTTCGCACCGGAAGCCAGCACCCGGTCGCCCGCGTCCGCGCCGGTGGCAGGGTCGCCGACCAGCGGCGTGAGCGTCGTCGGCACGCCGGACGTCGAGGCGATCGGGGTGAGCGCGGCGACGCCGGCCGCGTTGCACGCGGCCTCGGGCACTCCCGCGTACACCGCGAGCTGGAACTCACCGGCAAGGTCGGGGGCGTCGAGGTTGGTGCCCTGCACCGACACCGAGTAGCGCAGCTCGAGCGAGCCCGCGTTGTCGACCGGCACCGAGCCGAACTGCACGTCCCCGGGCGCCATGTTGGTCGCACCGAGGGTGTGCGTGCTCGACATCGCGGGGCTGATGTCGACGGTGCCGGTGGTGAAGTCGCTGCTGCTCACCGTGTCGGTGTCGGTGAACAGCGCACCGGTGGTCAGGCTGGTCACGCCGATCGCGGCGAGACCGACGGTGAGCGCCGTGGCGGTCAACCGGGAGCGCCGCCCGGTGTCGAGGCTGCTGCGGCGAGCGGGGGTGATCATCTCGCGGATGAGCTCGTCCATGGGGTCCTCCAGGGATGGGTGTGGCGGGGGGATCGGGTCCGGTGGGGTCCGCAGGGATCAGGGGGTCGGGGCATGCACCTCGCCCCGCTGGATGGTCACGTCCGCGGCGGGGACCGCGTGGGAGTACCAGAAGCCCTGGGCCTGGTCGACGTCCAGGGAGCGCAGGGTCGCGGCGGTCGTGCCGTCCTCGACGCCCTCGGCGACCACCTGGAGGCCGAAGGAGTGCGCGAGGTCGACGATGGCCTTGATCACGGACCGGGCCCGCTCGCCGTTCTCCCCGTCGGCCAGGTCCGCGACGAACAGCTGGTCGATCTTGAGCACGTCGACCGGCAGGTCGCGCAGCTGGGCGATGGACGTCTGGCCGATGCCGAAGTCGTCGATCGCGACCCGCACGCCGGCGTCGTCCAACGCGGTGAGCACCGGCACGACCCGGGTCGGGTCGGCGACCAGCGCGGTCTCGGTGATCTCGACCTGGAGGTGCTCCGGCTCGACGTGGTGGGCCCGGAGCAGCTCGGTGATGATCGTGACGATGCTGGGCGAGACGACGCTGTGCGCGGACAGGTTGACCGCGATCGGCACGCGCTCGGTCGGGTCCCACGCGGCGAGCTGTCCGACGACGGCCCGCAGGACCACGTCGGTCACCTCGTCGATCAGGCCGGACTGCTCGGCCAGCGGGATGAAGACCGACGGCGGTACCCAGCCGCGGGTCGGGTGGCGCCAGCGCACGAGCGCCTCGAGCCCAGCGGTCCTGCCGGTCAGCAGGTCGATCTTGGGCTGGTAGTGGACGACCAGCTCGTCCGGGCGGGACAACGACTCGTGCAGCTCGCCCTGGAGCACCAGGCGGGCGGGGCTCGAGCCGTCGGCGGCCGCGTCGTACAGGGAGACGCCGAGCCGGTGCTGCTTGGCGGTGTACATCGCGATGTCCGCCTTGCGCATCAGGCTGCGGGCGTCGTCGGCGTGGTCCGGGAGCACCGCCACGCCGATCGACGTCGCCACGTGCACGGTCAGCTCGTCGAGCGCGAACGGCTCGGTGAACACGGCGCGGGCGCGGTGGGCGAGCTGCTCGGCGTCCCGCACGGTGTCGACCGCGAGCAGCACGGCGAACTCGTCGCCGCCCAGCCGGGCGACCAGGTCGCGGCCTCGGAACGCGGCCTGCAGCCGGCCGGACACCTGGGTGAGCAGGTTGTCGCCGCGGTCGTGGCCGAGGGTGTCGTTGATCTCCTTGAAGCGGTCGATGTCGAGCAGCAGGATCGCGACCCCCGGTCCGCCGGCGTGCGCCGCGTCCACCGCGCGCTCCAGGCGGTCGAGCAGCATCCGGCGGTTCGGCAGGCCGGTGAGGGCGTCGAGCAGGGCCATGCGGGCGTTGTCCATCGCGGAGCGCTGCAGGTTCCGCGACGCGGTGTGCACGGTCCGGTAGAGCACGAGCCACAGCACCAGCAGCCCGAGTGCTGCGACCAGGGTGATGGTGCGCACCGCGTCGGCCTGGACGTGCGCGGCCTCGGTGCGGTCGAGCGCGATCTCCGCGGCGCCCACGAGGGTGCCGTCCTTGCGGACCGGCACGTAGACGGACAGCACGGTCGACGTGGTGCCGACGCTGCCCGCCGCGGCCCCGGACAGGTGGGCCTCGATCTTCGCCGCGGGCCGGCCCAGGATGGCAGCCGACTCGAGGCGCGCGGTGTCAGGGAAGCCCGCGTAGGTCGTGGACGCGGTGTCGAACAGGACGACGCCGTCGACGGTCCACAGCCGGACCCAGACCTGCTGGTCGTCGAGCCGGTCGGTCACGTCGCGCAGCTGCGCGGCGACGGCGGGGTCGACCCGGCCGACCTCGAAGGCCTCCATCGGCACGACCGGGGTGATCCACTCCGCGAGGGTCTCGGCCGTCGCGACCCCCTCCGCCGTCGACTGCCTGAGCATGACCTGCCAGGTCGCGACGACGACCCCGACCGCGACCAGCGCGATGCCCAGCAGCGAGATCAGCACGAAGCGCCCGGACAGCGTGAGCCGGCTGGTGCCGGTGCGTCGCGTGGCGCGGACCATCAAGCTCCTCCAGACCGTGGGGACGGCCTCGGGTGTCGGGCCGGACCGTGGGTAGCGGCCCGGTGGAGTCAAGATCGGGTGCCACCGACGGTAGGTTGAGCCCAGGGCGGCAGACGACGCCCGTCAGGGGGGTTTGACCGGTATTTCACCCGCTGCGACGGCTTGTCGTCAGCCATCTGGCGCAGTGCCAGTCAGGAGCCCGGATGACGCACGACGACCGACCGCCGCGACACCCCCGCCGCGCCCGGTTCGCACGCTGGGTGCTGCGGGCCGCGGGCTTCCGGCTGGTGGGCACGCTGCCCACGCGCGGGCTGGTGATCGGTGCGCCGCACACCTCCAACTGGGACCTGGCCCTGGCGGTGCTGGTGTTCTGGGCCCACGACCGGCGCCCACGGGTGCTGGTCAAGTCCGAGGTGTTCTGGTGGCCGCTGGGCCCGGCGCTCCGGTCGCTCGGCGCGATCCGCACGGAGCGGAACTCCGGGGGTGGCCTGGTCGCCGAGCTGACGCGGGCCGCGGCCGTGGGCGACGAGTTCATGCTGGTGCTGGCGCCGGACGGCACCCGCAGCGCGTCGGACCACTGGAAGTCCGGGTTCTACCGCCTCGCCCTGGCCACGGGGCTGCCGGTCACGCTGGCGTACGTGGACGGGCCCACCCGGGAGGTCGGGACCGGGCCGACGCTGGAGATGACCGGCGACGTGGTGGCGGACATGGACCGGATCCGCGAGTTCTTCACCGACAAGCGGGGGCTGCGGCCCGGCCGGGGCAGCACCGTCCGGCTGCGGGACGAGGACACCGCCTGACACCCATCGGGATGCTTCCGGGCCGCGAAGACGTTGCACGAGGTGCCCGTCGCCGGCGCGGGCCGGAAGGGGAGTGCGATGAGCTACCAGGTCTCCAAGACCGACGAGCAGTGGCGTGCCGAGCTGAGCGAGTCGGAGTACGCCGTGCTCCGTGAGGCTGCGACCGAGCGGCCGTGGACCGGCGAGCTGCTCGACGAGAAGCGGATGGGCACGTACCGGTGTCGGGCGTGCGGCCAGGTGCTGTTCCGTGCCGAGACGAAGTTCGACTCGCACTGCGGGTGGCCGAGCTTCTACCGGCCCAGTGCCGACGACGCCGTGGAGCTCGTCACCGACCGCACCCTGGGCATGGTGCGCACCGAGGTGCGCTGCGCGCGCTGTGGCTCGCACCTGGGCCACGTGTTCGACGACGCTCCCCAGACACCGACGGGTGACCGGTTCTGCATGAACTCGGTCTCGCTCACCTTCGAGACGGACGAGTGACGCCCGTTGCCTGATCGCGGGTGCCGTGGGTGAGACTGTGGCGGTGGACGAGAGACGACGGCCCCGACGGCCCGCCATGCTCGACCCGCGTGATGCCGAGGACCTGCCCGGTGAGCTCGACCCGGCGCTGCGCGGTGAGGTGGCGCACACCACCGCGAGCGCGCTGGTGCACGGGGGTCGCGCCTCGGAGGACCCCGCGGTGGTCGACCGGCTGATCCGGCTGGTCGAGGCCGAGGGCCTGGACACCGTCGCCGCGCTGTGGGCCGACAGCCCACCGCACACCCTCCCCGGCGCGCTGTGGCGGCTGTACGCGCTGCGCGAGTGGGTGCGGCGCGACCCGCGGGCGGTCGCCGAGCGCTACCGGCTCGGCGAGCAGCGGGCCGAGGTGCACGGCGCGGTGGCGGGGGTCGCCGCGCCGCCGGGACCCACCGAGGTGGCGCAGGTCGTGGACGCCGTGCTGTCCGGGGTCTACGCCGGGGACCTCGCGGTCGCCCTGGAGCGCGCGGCGGCGTTCTGCCGGGTGCTGGCCACCGGCGCCGTGCTCGACGCCGACCTGGTCGACGACGACGAGCTCGCCCGGCGGATGACTCACGGCGCGGCCGGGCTGGTGCGCACCGCCGATGAGCTGGTGCAGGCCGCCGGCCTGTGGCGGGCCGGGCGCCTGGACTGACATCGGCCGGCGAGCGGGCAGCCACGGGCGCCTGGACTGACGTCGGCCGGCGAGCGGGCAGCCACGGGCGGGCGCGCGGCCGGGGGCCTCACTCAGCCGGCCGACGAGGATCACAGCGGCTGCGGTTACCATGACTCAGGCGTCGGGCCGCGGTAGCCCCGGGCTCCACTTCCAGCCGCTTCGAGCGGCCTTCGCGCCGTCAGGCGCTCCCGGCCCGACGCCAACCACCCCGGGCACGACGCGGGCGCGGGCGTGCCCTGCGGCCGGCGCGGGTGTGCCCACCGGCCGGGACCGACGTCCCGCCTCGGGCGTGCGGGGGGGCTCGTGAACGCTGAGCGTTCGGTGTGACGTCACCCTCACGACACCCACGGGGTTGGGTGTTCACTCCGGCGCTGCCCTAGCCTTGGCCCGACAAACCCCGACTCACTCCGGAGCGCTGTCGTGCGCCTGCGCCTGACACCCACGAACACCACGTTCTTCGATCTGCTGGCGGTCTCGGCCCAGCACCTGGTCGGCGGGGCGGAGCTGCTCAGCAGGTTGATCGGCGCAGAGCGGGTGGACCGCAAGCCGATCGCTGCGGAGCTGCGGGACGCCGAGCACGCCGCGGACGAGTCCACGCACGAGATCATGCGGCGGCTGAACCAGACGTTCGTCACCCCGTTCGACCGGCACGACATCTACGGCCTGGCCTCGGGCCTGGACGACTGCATGGACCACATGGAGGAGGCGGGGGACCTCATCGTCCTCTACCAGATCGACACCCTCCCGCCGCGGGTGCACAAGCAGGTCGACGTGCTGCGGCGCTGCGCTGAGGTCACCGCAGAGGCGATGCCCCGGTTGCGCTCGATGAAGGACCTGGCGGACTACTGGGTCGAGATCAACCGCCTGGAGAACGACGCCGACAAGTCCTACCGCAAGCTGCTGGCCGAGATGTTCCGCGGCGACGCGGACCCCATCGAGGTGATGAAGCTCAAGGACGTCGTCGACGCGCTCGAGGCGGCGGCCGACTCGTTCGAGTCGGTCGCGAACATGGTCGAGACGATCGCGCTCAAGGAGTCCTGAGACCCCGTGGAGATCGCGCTCGTCGTCGTGGTCGTCGCGTTCGCGCTGGCCTTCGACTACACCAACGGGTTCCACGACGCGGCCAACGCGATCGCCACGTCGGTCTCGACCAGGGCCCTGACGCCTCGCCGCGCGCTGCTCATGGCTGCGGCGTTCAACCTGCTCGGCGCGCTGCTGGGGACCGAGGTCGCCAAGACCATCGGGTCGGGGATCATCGACCTGTCCGCCGAGACCGGGATCGCGGCCACCAAGGGCCTGATCATGGTGCTCGCCGCGGTGATCGGCGCGATCTGCTGGAACCTCATCACCTGGTGGAAGGGCCTGCCGTCCTCGTCGTCGCACGCCCTGATCGGCGCGCTGACCGGCGTCGGCGTGGTGGCCGGGGTGACCGTGCACTGGAAGGTCATCCTCGACAAGGTCGTCATCCCGATGGTGGCCTCGCCGCTGGTCGGCTTCACCCTCGCGTTCCTGCTCATGGTCGGCCTGCTGTGGGCGTTCCGGAACGCCAACCCGCACAAGGTGACCCGGCGGTTCCGGATCGCCCAGACCGTGTCCGCCGCCGCGATGGCGCTGGGCCACGGGCTGCAGGACGCCCAGAAGACGATGGGCGTGATCGTGCTGGCGCTGGTCGCGGGGGGCTTCCACCAGGGCACCGACATCCCGCTGTGGGTCAAGATCGCGGCGGCCAGCGCGATCTCGTTGGGCACCTACTCCGGCGGTTGGCGAATCATGCGGACCCTGGGACGCAAGGTCATCGAGCTGGACCCGGCCCGTGGGTTCGTGGCCGAGACGGTCGCGGCGTCCGTGCTCTACACCACGGCCTTCGCGTTCCACGCACCGATCTCGACGACGCACACGATCACCTCGTCGATCATGGGCGTCGGGGCGACCAAGCGGATGTCGGCGGTGCGCTGGGGCGTGGCCGGCAACATCGCGGTGGCCTGGGTGCTGACCATCCCCGCGGCCGCGACGGTGGCGGGCCTCGTCTACGCGCTGCTCGCCTGGATCAGCGGGGTGTAAGGGGGCGGGCCTCACACCGACGCGGGCTGGCGGACCGGGCGGTGGTGCTCGACGGCCACGACCCGAGCCTTGGAGCCGAGCCCGGCCACGTGGGCGACGAGCACCTCGCCGGTGCGCAGGTAGGGGTCGGAGCTCGGCAGGATCCCGTGGGTCCACCGACGGGTCGCCTCGGCGAGAGTGTCCATCACGGTCGGCAGGACCGGGCGGTGGGTGGCCAGGGCCACGTCGCGGGGCTGGGCGAGCAGGTCCTCGACCACAGCGGCCACCTTCTGCGGGTCCTGGGCGTGGGCGGCCTCGGTGAGCGCGTCGACCGTGTCCATCCGGACCCCGGTGCGGCTCAGGTAGGGCGCGACGGTGGCCCGACAGCGTTCCCACGGGCTGGTGAGCACCGACCGCACCCCGAAGGCGGCGAGCACCGGCACGATCGTCTCGGCCTGGCGCCGGCCCACGCCGGTCAGGGGGCGGCTCGCCTCGCCCTTCTTCCAGCGGTTGCGCGGTACGGCCTGGCCGTGCCGCACGATCGCCAGCACCCGCGAGTCCAGCCGGCTGCGGTGCCACAGGTCCTCGAGGGCGTCGAGCGGGCGGTGGTCGGACCTGCGGGTGAGCAGCTCGCGCGCGGTGGCGGCGCTGACCCACACCACGTCGTCGATCTCGCGCAGGCTCGCGGGTTCGACCGAGGGCCGCGCCGCCAGGGGCCGTTCGTGGTGGGGCTCCGCGGCCCGGGCCGCCCAGTACCGGACCACCTTGCCCTGGCCGTCCGGCGTCTTGTAGCGCAGGAGCGGCAGCGGGACGCCGAGCACGATGTGCGTCCCGGTCTCCTCGGCGACCTCACGCACGGCGGCGGCGGAGACGGGCTCGCCGGGTTCGAGCTTGCCCTTGGGCCACGACCAGTCCTGGTAGCGGGGTCGGTGGACCAAGGCCACCTCCAGGCGGCCGCGCGCCTCGCGCCAGATCACGGCGCCGGCGGCTTGGACGGTCTGCGGCTTGCCGTTCGGCGGCAGGACGACGGCGCTCACAGGGACTGGTCGGGGCGTCGACGCTGGCGGGAGATCAGGTAGTCCTGGAGGTCGAGCAGCGGGTTGCCCTCGGCGTCGAGGTGGTGGCGTACCCAGCCGTCCGGTCCCAGGTGCCAGCTCGAGGTCCCGTCGTCCATCGACAGCTCGAGCAGGCGGAGGAGCTCGTCGACGTGATCCGGGTCGACGATCCTCAGCAACGCCTCGACGCGCCGGTCGAGGTTGCGGTGCATGAGGTCGGCCGAGCCGAAGTACACCTCCGGGTCACCGTCGTTCGCGAACGCGAAGACGCGGGCGTGCTCGAGGAAACGGCCCAGGATCGAGCGCACCCGGATGGTCTCCGACAGGCCCGGCACACCCGGCTTGACCGCGCAGATCCCGCGCACCACCAGATCGACGGGGACGCCGGCCTGGGAGGCACGGTAGAGCGCGTCGATCGTCTCCTCGTCCACCACGGAGTTCACCTTGATCCGGACCCAGGCCTCGCGGCCCTCGAGCGCCGCGGCGCGCTCGCGCTCGATCCGCTCGATGAGACCCGAGCGCACCGACCTCGGCGCGACGATCAGCCGGTTGAAGCGCGCCTTGGGGGCGTAGCCCGACAGCTGGTTGAACAGCCGCGTGAGGTCCTGGCCCACCTCGGGGTCGGCGGTGAGCACGCCGAGATCCTCGTAGAGCCGTGCCGTCTTGGGGTGGTAGTTGCCCGTACCGACGTGGCAGTAGCGGCGCAGCCCATCGGACTCCTGGCGCACCACGAGGGAGAGCTTGGAGTGCGTCTTCAGGCCGACGATGCCGTAGACCACGTGCACGCCGGCCTGCTCGAGCTTGCGGGCCCAGGAGATGTTGGCCTGCTCGTCGAACCGTGCCTTGATCTCGACCAGCGCCAGCACCTGCTTGCCGGCCTCGGCGGCGTCGATGAGCGAGTCGACCACCGGAGAGTCGCCGGAGGTCCGGTAGAGCGTCTGCTTGATGGCCAGCACCTTCGGGTCGGACGCTGCCTGGGCCAGGAACGCCTGCACGGAGGTGGCGAACGAGTCGTAGGGGTGGTGCAGCAGGATGTCGCGGGCGCGGATCGCGGCGAAGATGTCCGTCGGCGTGGCGGACTCGACCTCGGCCAGGTGGCGGTGGGTGCCGCCGACGAAGCGTCGGTAGTGCAGGTCGGGGCGGTCCAGGTCGGCGATGACGTTCAGGCCGGTCAGGTCCAAGGGAGCGGGCAGCGAGTACACCTCGGACTCGGCGATGCCCAGCTCGCGGACGAGCAGACGCAGGACGCGTGGGGCGATGTCCGCCGCGACCTCCAGGCGCACCGGCGGCCCGAACCGGCGGCGCAGGAGCTCCTTCTCCATCGCCTGGAGGATGTTCTCGGCGTCGTCCTCCTCGACCTCCACGTCCTCGTTCCGGGTCACCCGGAACGTGTGGTGCTCGCTGATCTCCATGCCCGGGAACAGGTAGTCCAGGTGCACGGCGATGACGTCCTCGAGGGGGACGAACGAGGTCGGGCCCTTCTCCGGTGCGGCCGCCTGGGTGGACGGTGCGCTGGGCTTGCCGGAGGCGTCCACCGCGATGAACCGCGGCAGCAGCGGCGGCACCTTCACGCGGGCGAAGTGCTCCTTGCCGGTGGCCGGGTTGACCACCACGACGGCGAGGTTGAGCGAGAGCCCGGAGATGTAGGGGAACGGGTGGGCCGGGTCGACGGCGAGCGGGGTCAGCACCGGGAAGATCTGGCGGCGGAAGTACTTGCGCAGCCGCTCCTGCTCGTCAGGGCCGAGCTCGTCCCAGTGGACCAGGGTGATGCCCTCGTCGGCGAGCGCGGGCTGGACCTGGTCGAGGAACACCGCGGCGTGGCGCTCCATGAGCCGGTGCGAGCGCTCGTCGATGGCCTCGAGGACCTGGCGCGGGGAGAGCCCGGACGCGGCGGTCACGGCCATGCCGGTGGCGATGCGGCGCTTGAGGCCGGCGACCCGGACCATGAAGAACTCGTCGAGGTTCGAGGCGAAGATCGCCAGGAAGCGCACGCGCTCGAGCAGCGGCAGGTCGGGGTCCTCGGCGAGCTCCAGGACGCGCTCGTTGAACGCCAGCCACGAGATCTCGCGGTCGGCGAAGCGGTCCTCCGGGAGCGGGGGGAAGCCTTCGCCGTCGGCGTCCGCCGCGGGCTCGAACGCCTCGCTCTGGGGGGCGGGAAAGCCGGCCTCGAGCAGCTCGGGGGTCGAGGCGCGTTCTGCCGCGGCGTCCTCGATCTCGGTGGTCGACGCCCAACGCCCCGTGGCGGGGTCGCGCCGCCGCTGCTCGCCGTTCGAGCGGGCGGCGCGGCTCCGGGTCGCCGGCTCGCCGGCTCGTCGCTGGGTGCTGGCCCGAGGTGGTGTCGCCATGACGACATCGTTGCATCCCCGGGGCGAGCCACGGGAGAGCTATGACCGGGCTGTGGCTCGCGGGGTTGTCAGGGCACGGCGGGGGCGAACTGGGTGTCCGCCCGGTCCACGACGAAGCCGACGGCCGTGTACGTCCGGACCGCGGGGGCGTTGTCCGCGTCGGTGAACAGGATCGCCCTGGTGGTGCCCCGCCTGCGTAGATGCTCCAGCGCGGCCGCCGTGAGTGCACGTCCGAGGCCTTGGCCCTGAGCATCCGGGGCGACGCCGAGCACGTACAGCTCGCCCTCGGCGGCGGTGACCTTGGTCCAGGCGAAGCCGAGCAGCGTGCCGTCGCGTTCGGCGAGCAGCAGGTCGCCCGGCTCGAACCACGGCTCCGCCTCGCGGGCGGCCAGGTCGGTGGCGGTCATCGTGCCCTGCTCGGGGTGGTGGGCGAACGCCGCAGCGTTGAGGTCGAGCCAGGCGCGCTCGTCGCGACCGGGCTCGAACGCGCGCAGGCGGACGCCGTCGGGCAGGGGTGCGGTCGGGGCGTCCGGTTCGTTGCGGTCGCGCTCCTCCGGGGCGGGGTCGCGCTCGGACGGGGCGGGGTCGTGCGCGGGTGGGGTGAGGTCGCGCGCCATCCGCCAGAGCTCGCG
Source organism: Actinomycetales bacterium (assembly GCA_020444245.1). GTDB lineage: Bacteria > Actinomycetota > Actinomycetes > Actinomycetales > Cellulomonadaceae > Actinotalea. Next base: position 24,088 of record JAHLLI010000001.1, on the reverse strand, counting down.
CACCGGAGTCAGGTGTGCCCGGCGGGCCAGGACGGATGCTGCCGGGAGGCTCCCGTGTGCCCAGAGGCGGACCTGCGTGCCCTCGTCGCCCTGGTCGCCGGACGTGCCGGCGAGCTCGAGCAACGTGGTGAGCAGGCCGCCGCCGAGGCCCGCGTCGCGGGAGTCGGGTGCCACGACGAGCTCGACCGTCCGGGTCCCGCCGCGACTCGGCCCGAGCTGGCCGTACCCGACGAGCGGGCCGTCGGTGGCCAGCACGTGATCGGCGTCGGCGGCGGTCAGATCCAGCAGGGTCTGCTCGCCGAGCGGCTCGACGGCGTCGTGGCGGTCGGCCAGCTCTGCGAGTCGCCGGACCTCGGCGACGAGGTCGTGGGCGAGCGCGCCGTGCCAGGTGCGGATGCGTGCGCTCATCGGCCCATCCCATCACGCCCGGGTGCAGGACCTCAGGCTGCAGGCGTGCCGCGCGACCCGGGCGTGCCTCGCGACCCGGGCGTGCCTCGCGACCCGGGCGTGCCCCGAGACCCGGGCGTGCCCCGAGACCCGGGCGTGCCGCGGGACGCAGGCGGGCGGTCGACGACGTGGCCGGTGGGCAGCACCCACCGGGTCTCACCGGTCTCCGTGCTGCGCGAAGGGTCGGCGAGACCCAGGGTCTTCATCCGGTGGTGATGACGACACAGCGCATGCAGGTTGTCGTACTCGGTCTGGTCGCGCGGTGGCGCTCCGGGATCGAACGGCACGATGTGGTCCAGGTCGCACCGCATCGCCGGCATCCGGCAGCCCTTGAACGTGCACGTCACATCCCGGGCCACGACCAGGGATGCGAGTGCGGCGCCGGGGCGGTAGGCGTCCGTGGCGCGGTAGGTCCTTGTCGACCGGGCGGCCACCTCGCCGGTGGCCGGGTCGAGCGCGACGGCGCGCCACTCGGCTTCCCGCGCGACCTCGCGCGCCACCGCGGCCGGGATCGGGCCGTAGCCCACGAGCTCGGCGGGATCCTCGTCGAGGCCGGCCAGTGTGCTCGCTGCGACGATGAGCTCGAGGTGTGGCCGCCGACCGTGGCGGGTCGGCAGGGGCGTGCCGTCGGGCGCAGCTCCAGCGTCGAGCACCGCCCGGAACGTGTCGGTGAACGCATCGGCACGCCGTGCGTCGATGGGGCGAGGGTCGTCCGGTGGGGAGGCGTCGGCGAGCGCGTCGACCGCGGCCATCACCGTCATCGCGTCCTCGGCCGGGAGCAGCGCCCGGATCCACGCCATCGCGTCGGGGGCGGGCTGGAGCCGGACGCACCGCTCGGCCCGCGCGGCGGCAAGGCGGCGCTGGGGTGCCTCGTCGTCGTGAGCCAGCTCCGCCCGGCGCACGTCAGCGCGCAGCTGCGGCACGGTCCGCCCCTCGGCGCGGGGCAGGACGTCCGCGAGGACCGCCAGCGCCGTCGGGGTGGCGAGGTGGTCCGTCTCACGCACCAGCGCGTCAGCCTTGCGCGCGTCGAGCCGGCCGACGGCCAGCGCCTCGCGCACGGGGCGCAGGACGTCGAGGGCGAGCGCGTGCTCGACCTTGCGCTCGGCAGCGCGGCGGGACACCGACAGGCGCGCAGCGACCTCGTCGGGGACGAACTCCGTGCGCTCGCCCAGCGCTCGGGCGCTGAGCGCTTCCAGCGCCTCGGCCTGCCGCGCGGTGGCGGAGGAGATGACTCGCTCGTACGCGGCGACGATCTCGAGCAGGGCCGCGTCATCGACGAGCTCCAGGTCGAGCCCGTCGAGCTCGGCCACCAGGTCGGCGTCCGGGGCGCGGGCGTCGAGGGCTGCTGCGAGGGGATGCTCCTCGGCCCACGTCATCTCGTCGCCCCGATCCGCGGCTCGGCCGCCGCTCACGCATCGAACTGGTGTTCGACATCACCGTAGAGCGGAGCTGCGCTGCCGTGTCGCCGGGACCGGCGGACCTGTGGACGGACCCGCAGGTGGTGGGCCTGTGGACAGCGAACCGGGTGGGCAGGGCGAGCCGCGAGCCTCGCGCCCCAGGCAGCGAGACGTCGCCGCTCAGTCGGCCGTGGCGTACTGGGTGTCGGTGCGGTCGACGACGAACCCGAGGGCCTCGTACAGGTGCACCGCGGGTGTGTTGTCGGCATCGGTGAACAGCTCGGCCCGGTGCGCGCCACGGCGGCGCAGGTGCTCCAGGCCGGCGACGGTCAGCGCGCGGCCCAGCCCGGCGCCCTGCGCCCGCGGCACCACACCCACCGTGTAGATCTCCCCGACCGTGCCGACGAGCTTGGTCCAGACGAACCCGACCAGCGCGTCGTCCCGCTCGGCGAGCAGCAGCCCGCCCGGGTCGAACCAGGGCTCGGCCTCGCGGGCGCGCAGGTCCGCCAGGTTCATGCGGCCCTGCTCGGGGTGCTCGGCGAACGCGGCGGCGTTCGCGGCGAGCCAGGCGTGCTCGTCACGGTCGGGCCGGAACGTCCGCAGCGTGACGCCTGGCACCAGCTCGCGCGGCGCCTCGGCTTCGGCCACCCCGGCGCCAGATCCCGCCTCGTCGCCCGCCCAGGCGTCCAGGTCGAGGGCCATCCGCCACAGCTCCCGCACGGGCGCCAGGCCGGCGTGGCGGGCCAGGGACGTCGCGCCGGGCAGGGTCCCGTGCGCCCACAACAGGGCCTGTGCGTCGCTCGCGAGGTCCATCACCTCGTTCATCAGCGCGGTGCCGACGCCGGAGCCCCGCGCGGCCGGCGCGACGACGAGCTCGGCCGCCCGGCGCCGCCCGAGCTCGGGCCAGAGCTGGGCGTAGCCGACCGGCGTGCCCTGCTCGTCGTGCGCGAGCACGTGCCACGCGCGGGGTGCGGTCAGGTCCAGCAGGGTCTGCTCGCCGAGCGGGGCGACCCCGTCGGCCTCGGCAGCGGTGTCGGCCAGCCGGCGCACCGCGTCGGCCTCGGCGGTGTCGAGCGCTCCGTGCTTCCGGCTGGTGCGAACGGTCACCGTGTCATCCCATCACGGACGTGCGGGGGTGCGGGCGCGGATGCGGCGAGCGGTGTGCGAACGCCCGGCCTCACGCGAACGCCTCCGCCCGCTTGGTCAGCTCGTCCAGGCCCGGCTCGTCGGGGTTGCGGGGCTGGCCCGGGTGGATGATCGCGACCTGGCAGCTCTCCGCGGCGAGCACCAGCTCGGCGTACGTGCCGGCGTCCGGGTCGGCGATGTAGGCCTGCCGGTCGTCGTTGTACTTGAACATCCGGTCGTTGATCGCCGTGCACTCGTTGCAGGTCGCGCAGCGTGCGGTCTCGATCCAGGGCAGGTACGGGTCGTGGGCCTGAGGCTCGTCGACGTGGTCCTCCGCGTTGTCGACGACCTCCGGCGCGCCTTCGCCCGCGGCACCCGCCGGCGCGGGCGCGGCGGTCGAGGCCGCCGCCCCAGCGGCCAGCTCCGCGACGAGCTGCGCCCGCATCCGGGCGAGCTCGAGGGCGACGTGGGAGTTGTGGATGCCGCCGAGCTCCTGCAGGCGGTGCCACTGCTCGACGCTGCGCTGGGTGAGGTGGATGAGCGGCCGGTCGACCAGCACGCGGTGCAACCGCTCGTCGCGGGAGATCATCAGCACGTAGGGCAGCTCGCCGGTCCAGGCGCCGGGGTTCGACGCCACGTGCTCGGCGAACGGCACGACCTTGCCGTCCGAGCCGTCGTCCGCCGCGAGCGCGAGGTGCGGGGCCAGCCGGGCGTCGCACGCCCAGAAGTCCGCCGCCGTGAACGGCACGTCGAGCGCGACCCGCTGCACGGAGTCGTCCTGGTAGGTCAGTCGACGCACCGGCCAGTCGAGCTCCGGCTGCGGGTTGCAGCCCAGCGTGAAGCGTTCCGCCAGGGTGTCCCCGGCGGCCGGGTCGTAGGCGTAGGAGGGGAACACCCGGGACTCGATCGCCGCCGCTGCCGCGAGGTAGTGCGGGAGGTCGTCGAGCCACTCGCCCTCGCCGGAGTACACCACGAACAGCGCGGCGCCCGGCGCGCTCGACCCGGCGACGATCCGCTCGCGGGCGTGGTAGAGCGCCGAGCTCGCGCACTGCATGACGAACGACTCCCCGGAGGCCAGCGCGGCGCTGGCGAGCGTCCGCGCGGACAGCCCGGCCTCGGCCGGGCGGGCTTGCTGGGTCGCACCCCGGAGCAGGTCGTTGACCTGCACCAACGCCTTGATCGGCAGGCCCGCGGACAGGGCCTCGAGCAGCGCGACGCTGTCCTCGGAGGTCATCGCCTCGGCGTCGACGCGAACCAGGTACTCGGGGAACAGCTCGAGCGTGTCGGTGTCCAGGTCGGCGACGCTCCACTTGTCGAACAGTGCGTCGTGGGTCTCCTCGCGGTACCGGCCGTCGGCCTCCATCTCGGCCATCACCAGGGCCTTGGCGAGCTCGGTCGTGGCGGCGAACCGCTCGCGGTGGGCGGCGAGCGCCGCCTGCACGTCGGTGTAGACGAAGTCGTACAGCTCCGGTGCGGTGTCGGTGCCCTCCTCCCCGCTGGGCACGAAGCGCTGCGTGGTGAGCACGTCGAGCAGTCGCCGGACCCGCGCGCGGCGGGAGTCGGAGAGGGTGAACCGCGGGCGCTTGTCGGTGAGCATCCGGGACAGCGCGTCGGTGTCCAGCTCGTCGCCCACCACCGGCCCCAGCGAGGCCGCGAGCCGCTCGCCGGCCAGGCCCGCAGGGGAGCTGGCCTGCTCGGCGTCGAGGATGTCCTGCAGGTCGTCGCGCAGGTGGGCGACCCGCGCGGTGAGGTGCCGCTCGCGCTCGCGCTGCACGAGCCCCCACAGGTGGCCCACCACCTCGCGCGGGGTGTCGTGGCTGCAGGTGACCAGCTCGCCGTCGACGGTGCGTGCCGCGGTGAGCCGGGCGAGGCTGTCGGCCAGCTCGGGGTCGGGCTCGCCGTCGGGCCCACCGATCGAGGCGTCCAGCAGCGCGCGCGCCGCGTCCTCCCACGCGGCGGACAGCCGGGTCGGCCCGGCGTCGGCGCGTACCCGGATCTCCCGCTCCAGCTCGATCGCGTGGTGGCGGACCCGGCCGGCGTCCTCGCCGGTGGCCACCTTGGCCAGCAGGTCGTCGACCAGGCCGGACAGCGACCACATCGTGGCGTGCACGTCGGGGCCGTCGGCCAGCACCAGCGGGTAGTCGTAGCGCAGCTCGGTCAGCCGCCGGTAGGGCGCGAAGTGCGCCGAGCGCAGCCCCAGGCCCTCGACGTTGCCGAGGTGGGTGTCCATCCGGTGACCGGTGAGGTAGAACGAGGCCCGGTCCTGCTGGTCGTTGCGGCGGCGACCGTCGGTCGCGACCGCCGTGCCCTGTGCGGTGTCAGTCACCGAGACCACCACCCGTCACCGCGAACTTGTCGAACTCGCTGTCCAGCAGTCGGCGCACCGACGCCGAGGAGTGGGTGGCCTCGGACCGGATGATCTCGTCGTACCGGGGCACCGTGGGGTCGTGGTAGAGGATGCCGACCGGGATCGGGTCGGTCGACGAGGCGATCTCCCGCGCCCGGTGGATGTCGGACGGATCGTGCTCGAGGTGGCTGGGGTACAGCGAGGCCAGCGAGGAGCTGATCGACAGCGAGCTGGGGTGGTGCAGCAGCTGCACCCGCGACGGGTCGTGCAGGTACCGGTCGAAGTTGTCCGGCATCCACTCCGGGCAGCGCTGCACGATCCTGATGAAGGACAGGCCGTCGTGGTGGAACGCCGCCTGGAGGATGTCGTAGAGCATCTCCGGGATCCAGTCGACGGCCTGGGCGACGAACGACACGTTCTGCACGCCCAGCGTCACGGTCAGCGGGTTGAGCCCCTCCAGGTAGGAGCCGCGCGGCGTGGTGTTGGACCTGGTGCCCCGCGGCGAGGTGGGGGACGCCTGCTTCTTGGTCAGCCCGTAGATCTGGTTGTCGTGGACCATCACGACCATCCGCATGTTGTAGCGGATGGCGTGGATCCAGTGCGCGGCGCCGATGCTGAACGAGTCGCCGTCCCCGGTGTTGACGAAGACGTTGAGGTCGGGCCTGGCCACCCGGATCCCCTCGGCGACCGGCAGGGCGCGTCCGTGGATGCCGTGGAAGCCGTAGGTGTTCATGTAGTGCGGGAAGCGGCTCGAGCAGCCGATGCCGGACACGAAGACGGTCTTCTCGGGGCGCAGCCCCTCGTCGCGCAGCAGCCGCTGGGCCGCGGTGAGCACGGCGTTGTCGCCGCACCCGGCGCACCAGCGCGGCACGCCCTTCTGGAAGCCCTCGATCTCGAGCCGCTCGTCGTGCAGTCGGAGCAGGCACTCCGCGGCGCTGCGGTGGGTCAGGTCGATCATCGCCGGTCCAGCTTCCTCTGAATGGCCCGCTGCACGCGGCCCGGCTTGATGGGCTGGCCGCCGACCTCGCTCCAGGTGTCGATGTCGACCAGGTACCGCGAGCGCAGCAGCATCGCCAGGGCGGAGTAGCGGCGGTTGGTCTCGTCGATGATCGGGTCGTCGAGACGGTCGGCCCAGTTCGCCTCGACGGTCATCACCTGGTCGAAGCCCGCCATGATCTCCTTCAGGCCCGGTGGCAGCGGGTTGAGGAAGCGCAGGTGCAACGAGGACACCGCACGCCCGTCGGCCCGCAGCCGGTCCACGGCCTCCTCGATGGCTCCCCGGGTACCGCCCCAGCCGATCACCAGCAGGTCACCGGTCTCGTCGCCGTGCACCTGCGGCGCCTTGAGGGTCTTCTGCAGCGCGGCCAGCTTGAGGCTGCGCGCGTGCAGGCCCTGCTCGTTGGCGTCCGGGTCGTAGGCGACCCGTCCCGCGGTGTCGTGCGCCAGGCCGGTGAGGGTGTACATGCCGCCGGGCTGACCGGGTGTGAAGCGCCGGGACAGGCCGGTGGTCTCGTCCCACGCGTACGGCTCCAGGCCCTCGGGCACGTGGCTCTGGTCCACCGGGGGTGCGAGCCACGCCGGGTCGAACTCCGGGCGCCGGTAGGGCTGCTGCGCGGTGGCCAGGCTCGCGTCGGACAGCACGACCACGACCATGTTGAACGTCTCGGCGATGCGCCGGGCGGTGATGATCGAGTAGAAGCAGTCCTCGATCGAGCTCGCCGCGATGACCACCTTCGGGGCGTCGCCGTGGCTGCCGAAGATCGAGGTGAGCAGGTCGCCCTGCTCGACCTTGGTGGGCTGTCCGGTGCTCGGGCCGCCGCGCTGCACGTTGACCACGACCAGCGGGATCTCGGCCATCACCGCCAGGCCGATGGCCTCCTGCTTGAGCGAGTAGCCCGGGCCGGAGGTGATCGTCACGGCGCACTTGCCGGAGTAGGACGCGCCGATCGCGAACGTCGCCGCGGCGATCTCGTCCTCGGCCTGGTGCACCACGCCGCCGACCTTGGGGAAGATCTCGCTGAGGTAGTGCGAGGCGGAGGTCGCCGGCGTGATGGGGTACATCGCGCAGATCTCCATGCCGGAGGCCACCACGCCCAGCGCCAACGCCATGTTCCCGTTGGTCACCACCTGGCGCTCGTCGGCGGGCGCCGCGGGCACGTGGAAGGCCAGGTCCAGGTTGGCCAGCGCCCACTCGTACCCCGCGGTGAGCAGGGTGACGTTGGTGTCGATGAGCTTCTGGCTCTTCTTGCGGAAGGTCAGTGCGACCTGGTCGCGGGCCAGGTCGAGGTCGAACTGGTAGATCGCGCACAGCATGCCGAGCGCGTACATGTTCTTGCCGCGCCGCGGGTCGGAGACCAGCTTGCGGCACTCCCGCTCCATCGGGACCTCGATGATCCGGTAGCCGGCGGCGACCAGCAGGTCGTACGTCTCGGCGTAGGACGCGGCGATCCGGGTGTCGCGGTGGTCGCGCCACATGTCCTCGAGCAGGATCGTGCAGCCCGGCTTGAGCTCCCTGGCGTGCACCCGGCCCAGCAGCACCTGCTCGTTGAACGCGACGACCAGGTCGGCCTCGTCGCCGCCGTTGGTGATCGGCCCCGAGCCCAGCCGGACCCGGTTGCCGCTGGCGCCCGCGACGCTGCGGGCCGGCGGCTGGATCTCGGCGGGGATGATCTCGACCGTCCACACGCCGTTGCCGGTGCGGGCCGCGATCGCGCCGAGCGACTGACCGCAGCGCTGGGCGCCCTCGCCCGAGTCGCTGATGATCTCCACGACGTGCTCGCTGAGCGTGACGACCTTGCGCTCGCCGGTGTCGGCGCGGTCGTCGGGCTTGGTCGACTGCACCGTGGTCATCGGGCCGTCACCGCCGTTCTGTGCGTGGGGGAGGTCTCGGGTTCGGCCGCCCGGAGCCGGACGTAGGAGTGCTCGTGCGGCGCGATCCCGAAGACCGGCTCGCCGAGCGCGTCGTAGGCCAGCGACTCGTCGCGGATGCCGAGGTAGCGCAGGATCCCGGCGGCCGCCTTGCGGCCCGCGCCCATCGCCTCGATCACGGTCGCGGCGCCGGTGACGATGTCCCCGCCGGCGAAGACCCCGGCCATCGAGGTCGCGAGGTCCTCGTCGACCCGCAGGTAGCCACGCTTGTCGAGGCGCAGCTTCGAGGTCTGGCCGATGATCGGGTTCGCGTTGGTCCCGATCGCGAACACCACCTGGTCGCAGCGCATCACGAACTCGCTGCGCGGGACCGGCACGGGACGTCGGCGCCCCGACTCGTCCGGCTCGCCGAGCTCCATGCGCTGGCAGCGCAGGCCGCTGACGTTGCCCTGGCCGTCGTCGAGGACCTCGATCGGGTTGGTCAGCCAGTGGAACTCGACGCCCTCCTGCTCGGCGTGGTGCAGCTCCTCCGCGCGGGCAGGCGCCTCGGCGGCCGACCGCCGGTAGATGCACTGCACGGTCTCGGCGCCCAACCGCAGGCAGACCCGCATCGCGTCCATCGCGGTGTTGCCGGCTCCGACCACGGCGACGTGGGTGCCGAGCGGGATCGGGGTGTCGTACATCGGGAAGTCCCGGGCCTTCATGAGGTTCGCCCGGGTGAGCAGCTCGTTGGCGGACAGCACGCCGCCGAGGGAGTCCCCGGGGATGCCGAGCATGGTCGGGTAGCCAGCGCCGGTGCCGATGAACACCGCGTCGTAGCCCATCTCCTCGATCATCTGCTCGATGGTGAACAGCCGGCCGACCACCGTGTTGCACTCGAACCGCACGCCGAGGCGCTCGAGGTTGGCGACCTCCGCGTCGATCACCTCGCTGGGCAGCCGGAAGTCGGGGATGCCGTAGCGCAGCACGCCGCCGGGCAGGTGCAGGGCATCGAACACCGTGACGTCGCAGCCCGCCTTGGCCAGGTCGGCCGCGCACGCCATCCCCGCCGGGCCCGAGCCGATCACGCCGACCCGGTACGGCGTCGGGGCGATGAACGGGCGCCGGGCCCAGTCGTTCGCGATCGCGAGGTCGCCGACGAACCGCTCCAGGCGCCCGATCGCGACCGGTTCGAGCGTGGCGCCGACCGTGCACACGGCCTCGCACTGGGACTCCTGCGGGCACACCCGGCCGCACACCGCGGGCAGCAGGTTGGTGCGGGCGATCGTGTCGTAGGCGCCCCGGTAGTCCCGGTCGGAGACCTTGCGGATGAAGCCGGGGATGTCGACGGACACCGGGCAGCCGGTCATGCAGGGCGTGTCGGCGCAGAACAAGCAGCGCTGCGCCTCGCGGGCGGCCTCGGCCTCGTCGTAGCCGAGGCTGACCTCCTCGAATCCGCCGATGCGCTCGTCGGCCGGCTGCTCGCGCACCGGGGTGCGCTCGGCGGGGATGGTGCGGATGGTGCGCTTCGCGGCCATGTCACGCTCCTGCCGGGGTGGGCAGCTCGGACACCAAGGTGTCCGACGCGGCGTTCTCGGCGCGCCGGCAGGCGTGCTCCCAGTGGGCCAGCGCCTGGGCCTCCTCGCCGCGGTAGCGGGTGAGTCGCGCGCGCAGGTCGGCGAAGTCCACCTGGTGGCCGTCGAAGTCGGGGCCGTCCACGCAGGCGAACTGCACCCTCTCGCCGACCCGGACCCGGCAGCCGCCGCACATGCCGGTCCCGTCGACCATGATCGGGTTCAGGCTGACGACGGTGTGCACGCCCTTGGGGCGGGTCGCCTCCGCGCAGGCCTGCATCATCACCGGCGGGCCGATCGCGACGACCTCGCCCACGTCGGGGTAGCGCTCCATGGCCAGCTCGAGGCCGTCGGTGACCAGTCCGTGGATCCCGGCGCTGCCGTCGTCGGTGCACAGGATCAGCTCGTCGCACACCTCGCGGAACTTGTCCTCCCAGAACACCAGCTCGGCGGAGCGGAAGCCGAGCACGCCGATCACCGTGGCGCCGCGCTCCTTGTGCGCACGGGCCTGGGGGTAGACGGGTGCGACGCCCAGCCCGCCGCCCACGCAGACCACGGTGCGTGCCTTGCCCAACGGGCTCGGCAGGCCGAGCGGCCCGGCGACGCCGTGCAGGGTCGTGCCCACCTGGCAGGTCCGCTGCATCTCCCGGGTGGTCTTGCCGACCGCCTGGACGACCAGGGTGACGGTGCCGCGCTTGCGGTCGAAGTCGGCGATCGTCAGCGGGATGCGCTCACCCTCCGGGTGGGACATCACGATGACGAACTGGCCGGCCCTGGCGGCACGTGCCATCAGCGGATGGTCCACCTCGAGGATGAAGGTCGCGTCGGAGACGTCATGTCGGGCGACGATCGGGAAGCCGGTCACCCCCGCCCGCGGGGCAGGGGTGGTGGAGGTCGACCTGAGGTCGTCCGAGGAGCTCTGCATCGTGCACCCGTCCAGTCAACGCTGACCGACCCTCGGGCCGCCGTGGTGCACGCGCTTGGGCGCACACGCCGGTGCCCCCGGGGGTATGGACGTCTCCACCTTGCACACGCGATCCGCCGTACTTCTGGGACGTCTGGGCCATCCAGCGGCTGAGACGTATCTCACATTGCTGGGGTTTGACCTTGTTGTGACCGGGACTGGACCGCGCGAGATCCGGTATGGCTCCCCCTTGGCCGGGGCCCGTCGTGAGCCATGCCTACCCGAGGTGCTCCGCGGCGAACACCAGCGCGTACGGCAGGGCTGTGCGCGCCATCGTCCAGGTGTGGTGCTGGTGAGGTTCGACGCGGTACTCCAGCGGCTCGCCGCGCGCCGCGAGCAGCCGCACGAGGGTCTCGGCCTGCGCGGCCTCCTCGCTGTGCAGGTCGTCGCCCGGCACGTCGACGAACACCGGCACCGGCCGCGGCAGGGCGATGTAGGGCAGGTAGCCGGCGACGTCGTGCGCGGCGAGCTCCTCCCGGGTGGAGAGCATGTCGCGCCCCCCGTCCCCGGGGTTCACGTACGGCATGATCGCCAGGATCGCGGAGAACACGTCCTGGTGCCGCAGGCCCTGGTCCACCGCGCAGTACGCCCCGGCGGACATCCCCCCGATGACCCGGTGCTCGGGATCCGGGATCGTGGCCAGGTGCGCGTCCACCCATGGCACGAGCACGTCCAGCAGGTACGTCTCCACCTGGGGCCCGCCCCTGGTCGAGTCGAGGCACTCGGTGTCGTTGCTCGTCGCGCCGTTCACCTCCGGCGAGGCGAGGATCATCGGCGGCACCAGACCGGCGTCGATCAGCACATCCATGGTGTGCGCCGCGTCGCCGCCCGCGACCCAGTCCGACGACGTACCCGGCTCGCCGTGGATGAGGTAGACCACCGGGTACCGCGTGGTGCTCGGGTCGTAGCCCGGCGGGGTGTAGACCCACGTGGTGGCGTCGGGCATGCGCAGCTCGGCCGGCACGGGCACGTGCACCGCCTCGAGGGAGCCGGTCCTCGCCGTGCCGGTCGCCTGGCGGCCCAGGCTGCCGATGCCGTGGCCGGCGAGCAGCACCTGCGCGGCCGCGAGGCTGGGCACGTACCCCGCGTAGGCGTTGAGGCTTGCCACCGCGACCAGCGCGAGCACGACGGTCGCGCCGACCGCGCTCGGCCAGGACCGGTGCCCGCGCCGCCACCTGACCGCCGCGACCGCCACCAGCACCGCGGCGAGGACGCCGAGCGCCGCGACCGTCCACCACGAGCCGAGCCACTGGCTCTGGTCGTGCAGCGCCCGGAGCACTGCGGGCGGCAGGGTCTGCGTGGTGTCCGGCGCGGGTGGGGCGGGCTGTGCGGGTGCGCCGGCCACCGCGAGCGTGCTCGCGAGGCCCTTGCCCACCCGTACCCCTCTCGGTCCCGCCCATCATCACCGGGCGCCCCGGCGTGCACCACCGCAGGCGACCCCCGGCGCGCCGGAAGGCCGGCGCGGGCATACTGCGCCCTGTGACGTCCCCCGCGCCCGGCCCCGCGCTGCGGGCGCACCGCAGGCGGGTACGGACCCGCCGGACGGCGAGCCGGCTCGCCGTCGTCCTGGCCGTCGTCTCGCTGGCCCTCGCGGCCTTCCCGCCGCTGTGGCTGCGCCTCGACCTGGTCGACGGGTTGCTCCCCGTGGTGGTCGAGGGCCACCAGCACCTGCTGCCCCGCACCGCGGCGACCGCGCTGGTGTTCGTGTCGGTGGGCCTGCTCGTGGTGGCCAGGGGCCTGCGCCGCGGACAGCGCCTGGCCTGGGGGTCGGCGATCGCGCTGCTCGTGGTCGCGGCGGCGCTGCACCTGGCCAAGGGCCTGGACGTGGAGGAGTCGCTGGTCTCCCTCGCGGCCGCGGGCTGGCTCGCGGCGCGGCGCGTCGCGTTCCCGGTGCTGCCCACCCGCGCGGCCGTGCGCCGCACGCTGTGGCTCTCGGTGCCCGGTGTGGTGCTCGGCGGTGGGGTCGCCCTGGGCCTGAGCCTGCTGGTGCGGCACGAGGCGCGGGTCGCGGACGTCAGCGCCAGGACCCTGCGTTTCGACCATCTGGTGAGCCCGATGGCCGTGGCGGCCGGGGTCTGCCTGCTCGTCGCGGGGCTGTGGCTGCTCGTCGCGCCGCACGGGCGGCACCACCTGACGCCGGCCGAGCACCACGTCGAGCGGGAGCGGGTGCGCGCGCTCGTGCGCCGCCACGGCGGCGGGACGCTGGACTACTTCGCCCTGCGCGACGACAAGGACTGGTTCGTGGTCGGCGAGACGGTCGTCGCGCACACGGTGCGAGCCGGGGTGTGCCTGGTCTCCCCGGACCCGATCGGCCCGCCCGACGAACGTGTCGACGCGTGGGCCGACTTCCTGGCCCACGTCGAGGAGCGCGGCTGGTCGTTGGCGGTGCTCGGTGCGTCGGCGCCGTGGGTGCCGGTGTACGAGGCCTCGGGGCTGCGGGCGGTCTACCTCGGGGACGAGGCGATCGTGGACTGTGCCGAGTTCAGCCTCGCCGGCTCGGCCCGCAAGTCGCTTCGCCAGGCGGTCACGCGGGTCGCCAGGGCCGGCTACACGACCACGTTCGCCGACCCCAGGACGCTGGCGCCCGAGCTGCGCGACCAGGTGGTCGAGCTCATGGCGGAGAGCCGGCGCGGCGAGGCCGAGCGGGGCTTCTCCATGACCCTGTCCCGGGTGTTCGACCCGGACGACGCCGACCTGGTGCTCGCGCTCACGACGCGGGCCGACGGGCGCCTGGACGGCTACGTGCAGTGGGCGCCGGCGGAGTCGGTCCACGGCTGGTCGCTGGACGTGATGCGGCGCCGCACGGACGCCGACGACGTGCCCAACGGCGTCCTGGACGCGTGCATCGTGGCCAGCATCGAGGAGGTCGCACGGCGCGGCGGCGGCGGCCTGGGACTGAACTTCGCGGTCGGCCGCCAGGTGCTCGGCTCGCCCGAGGCCGGCGCGTGGGCGAGCGTGACGCGACCGCTGCTCCAGCAGATGTCCGAGCGCACCCAGATGACCTCGCTGAGCCGGTTCAACGAGAAGTTCGGCCCGGACTGGGTGCCGCGCTACGTGGTCCTGGACGCGCCGGAGTTCGTCGCGACGCAGAGCCTGGTGATGGCCGGGGCGGAGGGCGTCACCGAGATCCCGGTGATCGGCAGGTTCCTGCGCCCCGAGAGCCGCCGTGCCGGGCGCTGAGCCCGCCCGTCAGCTGCCGCCGCCCAGCCCCGTCGCGATCTGCGCCATCACCGACGAGTCGGCGAGCGTGGTGACGTCACCCACGGTGCGGTGCTCGGCCACGTCACGCAGCAGGCGCCGCATGATCTTGCCGGACCGCGTCTTGGGCAGCTCGGCGACCACCAGGATCGTGCGGGGCTTGGCGATCGGGCCGATCTCCTTGGCGACGTGGTTGCGCAGCTCCGCCGCGACGTCCGCGCCCTCGCCCACCTCGTCGACCCGCTCCCGGTACTCCGAGCGCAGGATGACGAACGCGACCACGGCCTGACCGGTCGTCGCGTCAGTGGCCCCGACCACCGCGGCCTCCGCGACCATCGGGTGGGAGACCAGCGCGGACTCGATCTCCGTGGTCGACAGCCGGTGACCGGAGACGTTCATCACGTCGTCGACCCGGCCCAGCAGCCAGATGTCGCCGTCGTCGTCCTTCTTCGCCCCGTCGCCCGCGAAGTACAGGCCCTCGAACCGGGACCAGTACGTGTCGACGAAGCGCTGCTGGTCGCCCCAGATGCCGCGCAGCATCGACGGCCACGGCTCGGTGAGCACCAGGTAGCCACCCGAGCCGTTGGGCACGGGCTGGGCCATCTCGTCGACCACCTCGGCGCGGATCCCGGGCAGCGGCACCTGGGCCGAGCCGGGCTTGGTCGACGTGACGCCCGGCAACGGGGTGATCATGATCGCGCCGGTCTCGGTCTGCCACCAGGTGTCCACGATCGGGGTCCGGTCGTGACCGATGACCCTCCGGTACCACATCCAGGCCTCGGGGTTGATCGGCTCGCCGACGCTGCCGAGCACGCGCAGCGAGGACAGGTCGAAACCGGCCGGGATGGAGTCGCCCCACTTCATGCAGGTCCGGATCGCGGTCGGGGCGGTGTACAGGATCGTCACGCCGTACTTGGCGACGATCTCCCACCAACGGCCCTGGTGCGGGGTGTCCGGCGTGCCCTCGTAGATCACCTGGGTCGCCCCGTTGATCAACGGCCCGTACGTCACGTAGCTGTGCCCGGTGATCCAGCCGACGTCGGCCGTGCACCAGAACACGTCCGTCTCGGCCTTGAGGTCGAAGACGTTGAGGTGGGTGAACGCGACCTGGGTGAGGTAGCCGCCGGTGGTGTGGAAGATGCCCTTCGGCTTCCCCGTGGTGCCTGAGGTGTAGAGGATGAACAGCGGGTGCTCGGCCTCCACGGCGACCGGCTCGTGCACGTCGGACGCGGCGGCCAGCGCGTCGTGCCACCACACGTCGCGGCCCTGGGTCCAGGCGACGCTCTGGCCGGTGCGCCGGACCACGAGCACGTGGTGGACCGGTGAGGCGGGTGCGTCGCCGATCGGGCCGAGTGCGTCCGCGGCGCCGCCGAGCGCCTCGTCGACCGCTGGCTTGAGGGCGCTGGGCTTGCCGCGCCGGTAGCCGCCGTCAGCGGTGATGACCAGGGACGCCTGGGCGTCGTCGATCCGCGAGCGCAGCGCCTCGGCGGAGAACCCGCCGAACACCACCGAGTGGATCGCGCCGACGCGCGCACACGCCAGCATCGCCACGACGGCCTCGGGGATCATCGGCAGGTAGATCGCCACCCGGTCCCCGGTACGCACGCCGAGGGCGGTGAGGGCGTTGGCCGCACGCGACACCTCGCTCTTCAGGTCGGCGTACGTCAGCGTGCGGGTGTCGCCCGGCTCGCCCTCGAACAGCAGGGCCACGCGGTCCCCGCGGCCCTCGGCCACGTGGCGGTCCACGGCGTTGTAGCAGGCGTTGAGCCGGCCGTCGGCGAACCAGCGCGCCACGGGTGCGCCGGACCAGTCGAGCACCTCGGTGAACGGGGTGTCCCAGTCCAGCAGGGTGCGGGCCTGCTCGGCCCAGAACTCGAGGCGGTCCGCCGACGCCCACGAGTACATCTCGGCGTGCGCGTTGGCCGCAGCGGCGAACTCCGCGCTCGGCGGGAACGTTCGGACCTCGCTGAGGAGGTTGTCGAGCGTGGGCTGGTCAGCGGAGTCGGTCACGAGGTCTCCTGGCGCAACGTCGGTGGTGCGGTCCGCGAAGGGGGCGTCACGCCCCCGTCCAGACGGATGGTAGACGCGTCCGTGCGCTCGTGCGGACCAAAGTCCCAAATCGGGTCGAGGGCGCCCGCGCCGGGACGTCGAGCGCGGGCGCGCCGACTAGGTGATCGAGCGGGCGCGCTCGGCGCGCGCGGCCTCCTCGGCGTCCGCGGCCTGGCGACGGGTCTCCTCCGCACGGGTCGCCTCGATCCGGGCGTGCGTGGCCAGGGTGGTGTGCTCGCCGAACCGGCGTCCCATCCGGCGTGCCACCGACACGGCCAGACCGGCCGCGGCCAGCAGCAGGCCGAGGACCAGCCACGTGCCGTCGTTCAGCGTCGTGACGAGCTGGTTCAGCGCGTCCGGCCGGCTCGAGTACGCCTGGTCGATCCACCCCTCGACGGTCGAGGGCCAACCGAGGTAGAGCACGCCGAGCCCCACGCCCCACACCAGCCCCCCGGTGAGCGGCACCGCCGGCGACCACAGCGCGAGCATCACGACGGCCACCAGCAGGGCCGCGCCGACCGCGATCAGCGAGAAGTTCGTGGCGTCGAAGGCCTGGTCGGCCGTCGTGGGGTCGAGAGCCCGGAAGCCCCCGACGCCCGCTCCGGTGAGCACGAGCGCGATCGGCGTCACGACGAGCCCCACCAGGAAGCCGAGCGCGTGCCGGGCGAACCCGGGCTTGGGGGGTAGCTCGGGCAGCTCGGCGGGCTCGCGCAGCTGGGCGCGCCGGGTGGCCGGCTGCGCGGGGCCCGTCGGGGCGATCGTGCCGGGGCCACCGGCAGCGGCCCCCGCGGCGGCACCGGCCGCGGCGCCCGCGACGGCTGCGCCCGCGGTGCCGGGAGTGCCCTGCGGCGGCAGGGTCGCGGTCGCGCCCGGGTCGGCGGGCATCGGGGCGGTCGCGTCCCCGGCCGGACCGCCGGCGGAGTCGGGCGGCGTGGCCATCGACTCGGCCATCGGCACGCGCGCCACCGTGGGCGGATAGGGGCGCGGTACGGCGTGCTGACCGCCGCCGCTGCGCAGCCACGGGTACTCCCCGCTCTGCTCGGTCGCCTCGGTGGAGGGCTCCGGCGTGGCGGTCGCGGTGGTCGGACCCGCGGGCGCCTCGGCAGCAGGGCCGGCGGGGGCCGGTGGCGCGGCGGCGGCAGGTTCGGGTCCGGCGGCGTCGGGCGCCTCGGCAGCCGGGCCCGCGGCGACCGGTGGTGGCGCCGCCGCCGAGTCGGGCGCCGGACCCGCGGGGGTCGGCGGTGGTGCGGCGGCGGGCTCGGTCCCGGCGGCCGGCTCGGCGGCGTCGGGGCTCGTGACGGGCGCTGCCGGGGGCTCGTGTGCGCCTGAGGGCTCGGGAGCGGCCGACGGCTCCGCCACGGGTGGCGCGGCCGCCGTGGTCGGCGTCTCGACGGTGGCGTTCGGGTCCGGCTGCGTCGTACCCGGGCTCTGCTCGCTCTGCGGATCCTGCGCGGGGTCTTCAGTCTGCCCAGCCATCGGGCACCTCCCTCGGATCGTCGTCCCTCGGACAACGTACTGCGAGGACCCCCGCCAGGTCGTCAGCGCCGCGGCGCGTGGGCCGCGCCGGCGTCCCCGCGACCTGCGCCCTCGGCGGCCGGCGCGGCGAACGGTGCCCCACCTGCCGCACGCGTCCGGATGGTGGACCGCTACGGGGCGTCGCCGGGTTCGCCCGGCCCTCGCCGCGTGGGGTGCCGGGGTGGCACCGGCCGGGGCCAGGCTGCGGTCAGGCGCCCGCGCGCTCGAGGGCCACCGGGCGGACGCCCACGCCGTACGCGGCGGCCACCAGCAGCCCACCGCCCAGCGTGTTCCCCAGCCCGACGGCCAGCACGTTCCTGGCGAACTCGCCCACGGTGGCCCCGGGGAGGCCGCCGAGCAGGCCGAGCGAGAACGTCGTCATGTTGGCCACGACGTGCTCGAAGCCGGAGGTGATGAACACCATCACGCACGCGACGATGACCAGGATCCTGGCGACCTCGGTGGTCAGCCGGTTCGCCATCCACACCGCCAGGCACACGAGGAGGTTGCACAGGACGCCGCGCACCAGCAGCTGGCCGAACGACTCCGCCGCCTTGTGCTCGATCATCGAGGCGAGCATGTCCCCCGGGGCCGTCCCCGGCGCCATGATCCCGGACAGGTGCACGAGCACCGCGAACGCCATCGCGCCCAGCAGGTTGCCGCCCAGCGTCGCGGCCAGCACCGTCCCGGCCCGCCCCCAGGTGATCCGGCGCAGCAGCGCGCCGTGGGTCAGGTACATCATCGAGGACGTCGCGAGCTCGGCCCCGGCCATCACGACGATGGTCAGGGCGACGCCGAACACCAGGCCGGAGACCAGGGGTGCGAACGGGTCGCCCGCCGCGACCAGTGGCCCGGAGGCGGTGGCCATGATGACCACGCCGATCCCGATGTAGGCGCCGGCCAGCATGGTGCGGACGAGGAAGGTCGCGGGTCGGGCGAGCAGCGCGGACTTGCCCGCGGCCGCCATGGACTGGTGGTCGACGTTCTCCTCGATGCTCAGCACGGGCACGAGGGTGCCGTAGGTCGTCCCATGACTGGTGGGACTAAAGCCCGGCCGACGCCGTGGATCTCGCCCGCCCGCTGGGCCGCGGCGCTGCGCTGAGTGCTACCGCTGGCGCGCCCGGTCGCTGCCGATCCGGTACTCGGCCGCGCCGGTGGCCCGGGCCGCCTCCTCCACGGCGGCGGCCACCCGGCTGGTGACCTCGGGGTGGAAAACGCTCGGCACGATGTACGCCGGGTTGAGCTCCTCGTCGGAGACCGTCGAGGCCAACGCCCTCGCAGCGGCCACCAGCATCTCCTCGTTGACGCTCGTGGAGTGCGCGTCGAGCAGGCCGCGGAACACCCCGGGGAAGGCCAGCACGTTGTTGATCTGGTTCGCCCAGTCCGACCGGCCGGTGCCGACGATCGCGGCGTGCTGGGCGGCCTCGTCCGGGTCCACCTCGGGCCGCGGGTTGGCCATCGCGAAGACGATCGAGTCCTTCGCCATGGTCGCGATGTCGTCGCCGGTGAGGATGCCGGGCGCGGACAGCCCGATGAACACGTCCGCGTCGGCCAGGTTCTCGCGCAGGGTGCCGGTCGCGCCGCGCGGGTTGGTGTGCTCGGCCGTCCAGCGCAACGAGTCGTCCAGGCCCGGCCGGTCGGTGTGCACCACACCGTCGATGTCGCAGACCACCACGTCCCTCGCCCCGGCGTGCAGCATCAGCTTGAGCACCGCGGTGCCCGCCGCACCCGCGCCGGACATCACCACGCGCACGTCGGCCAGGTCCTTGCCCACCACCTTGAGCGCGTTGGTCAGCGCGGCCAGGACGACGATCGCCGTGCCGTGCTGGTCGTCGTGGAACACCGGGATGTCCAGGGCCTCGCGCAGCCGGGCCTCGATCTCGAAGCAGCGTGGGGCGGAGATGTCCTCGAGGTTGATGCCCGCGAACGCCGGGGCGATCGCGATGACGGTGCGCACGATCTCGTCGACGTCCGTGGTGGCCAGCGGCAGCGGGAACGCGTCGATGCCCGCGAACCGCTTGAACAGGGCCGCCTTGCCCTCCATCACGGGCAGTGCCGCGAGCGGGCCGATGTCGCCCAGCCCGAGCACCGCGGTGCCGTCGGTGACCACGGCGATGGTGTTGCGCTTGATGGTCAGGTTGCGCGCGTCCGCGGGTCGGGCCGCGATCGCCTCGCAGACCCGGGCGACGCCGGGGGTGTAGACCATCGACAGGTCGTCGCGGTTGCGGATCGGCACCTTCGACTCGATCGACAGCTTGCCACCGAGGTGCAGCAGGAAGGTCCGGTCGCTGACCCGCTCGACGAGCACGCCGTCGAGCTCCTCCAGCGCGGCGACGATCTGCTCGGCGTGGTCCTCGCCCCGGGTGGCGCACGTGACGTCGACGCCGATCCGGGACTGGCCGGACTGCGTGACGTCCAGCGCGGTGACGATGCCGCCGGCCCGCTCGATCGTGGTGGTCAGCTCGCTGACCGCGGTGGGCCTGGCACGGACCTGCATCCGGACGGTGATCGACGACGACACGCTCGGCGCTGGGGTCATGCCGCCATTGTGCTCGGTCCTGCGGCGGCCGGCCCGGCACCTAGGGTGATCGCGTGGCGCCGACCGACGACGACGTGGCCGCCCTGGTCGAGGAGGTCCGCGCGGCCTGCGGCGACCTGGCGCGGCACCCGGCGCTGCGACGCGACGGGGAGGCGGCGCGGCTCGAGGCCGACGTACGCGCGGCCCAGGCCGGCGCGGCGCTCGACGGGGCCAGGGTGCCGCTCGACCGGGTGCGCGAGCTCGCCGCCGGTGCGTCGGCGCAGGGCGCGGCCGAGGGCGTCGCGCTCGCAGGGCTGCGCGTCAGGTCGGCGGCGCTGCGCGGGTGGCACGGGCCGGGCACGCGGGTACCCGCCGTCCCGCTCGGCCAGCTCGTGGTGGGGCTGCACGTCGCCGGGGGCGGGGACGGCCGGCTGCGGTTCGCCGGTGAGCCGCAGGACCTGCGAGGGCTCGGCGCCGCGCCGAGCGGGCCGGTGCTGGGCGCCGCGCTCGTGCGCCTCGCCGACCGGGTGGGCGACGCGGTCCGGGGCTCCGAGCCCGGGCTCGTGGTCGCCGCCGGGGCGCTGGCCGAGCTGAGCCTGCTGCGGCCGTTCTCCGCGGGCAACGCCGCGGTCGCGCGGGCGGTGTTCCGGCGGCTCCTGGTGGTCACCGGTCTGGATCCCACCGGCCTGGTGGTGCCCGAGGTCGCGTGGGTGTCGGCGCCCCAGGCACACCTCGCCGCGCTCGCCGCGGCGACGGCGGACGGCTGGGAGGCATGGCTGAGGCACTGCGGCGAGGCCGTGCTGGCGGGAGCGGCCGAGGGCCGTGCGGTCGCCGACGCGGTGGCGTCCGGGCGGCTCGGGGGGCCGTGGCGGTCCGAGGGCGCTGCCCCCTGACACAAGCCGACGGCGTTCCCGAAGGAACGCCGTCGTCGACAGCGCGCGGGGGACGAGTGATCAGGCGCTTGCAGTGCTGCCGCAACGGGACAAGCCCGGTCGGCAGGTCCTCTCGAGGACTGGTCGAGCGTGGGTTGCTCGTCACCCGCTGTGCTGTTGTACCTCTGTTGTACGCCCAGAACGTCGTGCTGGGAAGTGGAATCGGCCACGAGCACCCCTTGGGCCGAACGTCGGTCCGGGAGGTGGGACGGGTGCGTTCACCGGCCGGGACGGTCCGGCGGGTCCCCTGTTCAGCGCGGCGGCGTCACCGGGTGCGCCCCGGACGGGCGCCGGCCGGCGGGACGGCCGTCCACCGCCTCTCGCGCCGGAACCGCAGCCACCACACCGCGACGGCCACGGTTCCCGCGACGCCCGCCGCGACGGCGGCCGTGTGCCTCGCGCGCGGCAGCGGGAGACGCAGGGCGACAGGACGCTCGAACGTCGCCACGCCCCAGTCGCGCTCGAGGGCGATCCGGCGCAGCGCGCGGTCCGGGTTGACGACCGTCGGGTGGCCGACGGCCTCCAGGAGCGGCAGGTCGGTGACCGAGTCGGAGTAGGCGAAGCTCGCCTCGAGGTCGTACCCCTGCGCGGCCGCGAGCTCGCGGACCGCGTCGGCCTTGTCCTGGCCGTAGGCGTAGAACTCCAGCTCGCCGGTGTAGCGGCCGTCGAGGACCGCCATCCGGGTGGCGACGACGTGGTCCGCGCCCAGCAGGTCGGCGATCGGCTGCACCACGTCGGTGCCGGAGGCCGACGCGATGACGACGTCGTGGCCGCGCGCGTGGTGGTCGTCGATCAGCGCGACCGCCTCGGCGTACACGGTCGGGGCGATCGCCTCGGCGAGGGTCTGCTCGACGATCGCCGTGACGGTCGCGACGTCCCAGCCGCGGACCATCCGCGCCAGCGCGGCGCGCAGACGCTCGGTCGCGGCGGCGTCGGCGTGGCCCAGCTCGAAGGCGGCACGTGCGTACGCCGCCCGGAGCATCGCGCGGCGGGTCAGCAGGCCACCGGCCAGCATCGGCCTCGACATCGCCGTGGCCGCCGAGGTCGCGAGGATGGTCTTGTCCAGGTCGAAGATCGCGGCGACCCGGTGGTCGTCGTCGTGGACGGGCACCTCGCGAGGGTAGCCCGGCCGGTGCTCGTCCACGGGACGGTCGTAGGTGGGCTCGTCCACAAGGTGCCCGGACCACGCCGGTAGCGCCTCTCGCCGCCGGACAGGCTCGGGGCATGGGGCGCGCGGGGTCGACGGTGGCGGTCGTGGGCGCGACCGGGGGTGTCGGTGCCTCGACGTTCGCCGCCCTCCTGGCCCGGGCGAGCGCCCGGGCCGATCGTGGCCGGCCGGTGGTCCTGGTGGACCTCGCCGGCGGCGGGGGGCTGGACGTCCTGCTGGGCGTCGAGCGCCGCCCGGGAGCGCGGTGGCCGGCGCTGGCCGGGCTGCGCGGTGCCGTCGCTCCGGGGGACCTGGACGGACTGCTGCCGCGGTGGCACGGCGTCGAGGTGCTCAGCGGGCACCGCGAGGGTCCGCGCCCCGACGCCGAGGCCGTCGCCGCGGTGCTGGCCGCGTTGCGCGAGCGGGGCGCGACGGTCCTGGTGGACCTCGCGGCGCACGCGCTCGGCGGCCGGGTGGGCGAGTCGGTCGGTGCGCACGCGGCCGCCGACGGCGGCGGGACGGTGCTGCTGGCGCACCAGGACGTGCTCGGGGTCGCCGGGGCGGTCGCGGTGCGCGAGCGTCAGGCCGGGCCTGCGCACCTCGTGCTGCGCCGACGGCGGTCCAGGGTCGCGCCCCTGGAGGCCGCGCACGTCGTGGACCTGCCACTGCTCGGCCTGCTGCCCTCCGACCGGCGGATCGCCGACGCGGTCGAGCGCGGCCTCGGCCCGCAGGCCGGGCCCCGGCTGCGACGCGCGGTGGCGCGGGTCTCCGCGCGGCTGGCGGCCCTGACGTGAGCGTCGACGAGGGCCTGCTGGCCGGGGTGCGGCGGGAGCTGGTCGGCCGCGGCGCGGGGCCGCCCGGCGGGACCGACCCCGACCAGGACGTCGCGCGGTGGGCCCGCACGCGGGGGCTGGTGCTCGGCAGCGAGGACGTCGCCGCCCTCGGGTGCGCGGTGCGGGCCGAGATCGCCGGCGCCGGACCGCTGCAGCCGCTCCTCGACGAGCCCGGCGTCACCGACGTGCTGGTCAACGGGCCCGGCGAGGTGTGGCTGGACCGCGGCCTGGGTCTCGAGCGCCGTGAGGTGGACCTGGGTGATGCCGAGCGCCTGCGCGCGCTCGCGGTGCGCCTCGCCGCCGCCGGCGGCCAGCGGCTGGACGACGCCTGCCCGGTGGTCGACGCCCGGCTCGCGGACGGCACCCGGCTGCACGCGGTGCTGCCCCCGGTGTCCGCGGCAGGCGTGCTGCTCAGCCTGCGCGTGCCGCGGCGCGAGCCGTTCACGCTGGCCGAGCTGGTCGCGGCAGGCAGCGTCCACCCCGAGCTCGCCCCGGTGCTCGTCGCGCTCGTGCGCGGGCGGGCCAACGGGCTGCTGACCGGCGCCACCGGGACCGGCAAGACGACGCTGATGTCCGCACTGCTCTCGCTCGCCGGCCCGGACGAGCGCCTCGTGCTGGTCGAGGAGGTTCCCGAGCTCGCCCCGGCGCACCCGCACGTGGTCGGCCTCGTGGTGCGGCGGGCGAACGTCGAGGGCGCCGGCGGCGTCGACCTCGCGGCGCTGGTGCGGCACGCACTGCGGATGCGCCCGGACCGGATCGTGCTGGGCGAGGCGCGCGGGGCCGAGCTTCGCGAGGTGCTCACCGCGCTCAACACCGGGCACGACGGCGGGTGGGCGACCCTGCACGCGAACGACCTCGACGACGTGCCCGCCCGGCTGGCGGCGCTCGGGGCCCTCGCAGGGTTGGGTGCCGCCGCCCTCGCCGCGCAGGCCGGCAGCGCCTTGGACGTGGTGGTCCACCTGCGGCGCGTGGGCGGCGTGCGACGGGTGGACCGGGTGGGGGTCGTGGACCCCAGCACGCGGGTGGTCGAGGCGCTTGCGGTCACCGACGGCGGGGCGCTGCGGCACGGCCCGGCGTGGGTCGAGCTCGCCGGCCGCTGGCCGGCACGGCCGTGAACCGCATCCGTGCCCTGGCGCCCGGCCGCCCCGACGTGCCCGCCCGGCCGGGCGGGGGCGCGGCGCCGGGCGGGCGCCGA
>JAHLLI010000026.1:0-67500 GCA_020444245.1 Actinomycetales bacterium | reverse complement strand
GAACTGACGTTCGTTCATTTCGTCTACACCAAGTCGACCACGCGACCGGCTTCAGGCCGTAGGCCTGTCACCTGACTCGTCGTCGACGGTTGGCATCGACTTTTGGCACGCTGTTGAGTTCTCAAGGAGCGGACGCGCATCCGTCAGGGCCGTTGAGCCCGTCTGGAGGCAACCTCTCTAAGTTATCTGCTCGGTCCTGCTCTGTCAAACCGCGCTGGGCGATCCGCCGGGCCCTTCCGAGCCCTCTGCACGACCGTTCGGGCGCCGAGGCGCCGGAGTCGATCCTACCGGGGTTTTCGCCCTGCGGGACCGGCCTGCGAGCGGTGATCCGCTCTGCTGTCCGTTCCTCCCGTTTGGGCGACGGGGAGATACATTACGCAGCCCCCTGGGCACCGTCAAATCGCATGACGCCCGGGCGTGTCGCGAGGTCGGATGTGGCCTCTGACCTGCGGAAACGCTCGGGCGCGACGGCCCGACCGCGACCGCTGGCTCCCGTCCGTCCGCGGGTTCACCCGACCGGACGTTCGGCCACCGCCAGGGTCCGCTTGCCCCGCCGCAGGACAGCCCATCGGCCGTGCAGCAGCTGGTCGGCGACGAGGACCGCCTCCGGGTCCGTGATCCGCACGTTGTTGACCGACACCCCGCCCTCGGAGATCGCCCTGCGACCGGCCCCTCGGCCGGCCACCAGACCGGCCGCGGCGAGCAGGTCGACGACCGCTGGGGCGTCGGTGTCCACCACCGCCTTGGGAAGCTCGTCGACCGCCGCGCCGAGGGTCTCAGGATCGAGGTCGGCCAGCTCGCCCCGGCCGAACAGCGCCTGGCTCGCGGCCTTCACGGCTTCGGTGGCCGCTCGGCCGTGCACGAGGGTGGTGACGTCGTCGGCGAGCGCCCTCTGAGCCTCGCGGGCGAAGGGTCGCTCTGCCACCGCCTGATCCAGCTGCGCGATCTCCTCGGCAGTCCTGAAGGTGAAGACCTTGAGATACCCGATCACGTCGGCGTCGGCCGTGTTGAGCCAGAACTGGTAGAAGGCGTAGGGCGACGTCAGCTCCGGGTCGAGCCAGACCGTGCCCGTCTCCGTCTTGCCGAACTTGGTGCCGTCGGCCTTGGTGATCAACGGTGTGGCGAGGGCGTGCACCCCGACGCCCTCCACCTTGCGGATCAGCTCGACGCCGGACAGCAGGTTGCCCCACTGGTCGTTGCCGCCGGTCTGCATCGTGCACCCGTGGCGGCGGTGGAGCTCCAGGAAGTCCATCCCCTGCAGGATCTGGTAGCTGAACTCGGTGAAGCTGATCCCCTGCTCGCTGGCCAGCCGCCGCGCCACGGTCTCCTTGGCGAGCATCGTGCCCAGGCGGTAGTGCTTGCCGATGTCGCGCAGGAAGTCGATGGCCGACAGGCCGGCAGTCCAGTCGAGGTTGTTGACCATCTGGGCGGCGTTGGGCCCGTCGAAGCGCAGCAACGGCTCGATCTGCTTGCGGATCCGCTCGACCCACCGCGCCACGACCTCCGGCTCGTTGAGGGTGCGCTCGTCGGTCATCTTCGGGTCACCGATCAACCCGGTCGCACCGCCCACCAGCCCGAGCGGCCGGTGACCGGCGTCCTGCAGGCGGCGCAGCACGAGGATCTGGACGAGGTTGCCGATGTGCAGGCTCGGTGCGGTCGGGTCGAACCCGCAATAGACGGTCACCTGGCCGGCGGACAGCGCTTCGCGCAGGGCCTGCTCGTCGGTGGACTGCGCCAGGACTCCTCGCCAGCGCAGCTCGTCCAGGATGTGCACCACATGCTCCTTCGTCGTCGGTGGCCCTAGTGTGCCGTGCCGACGTCGGCTCGTGCGCGACCGTCCGTCGATCGCACACCGCACGATGACCGGGTGCGACCGGCGTCATCAGCCCCGTCGGTAGGCGGAGACCGCCTGGTCCCCCTCCAGCCACAGGCGCCACGGGAACGCGACCGGGTCTCCCCCGGGGCCCGCGACACCGACCCGACCGCCGTGCGCCACCGCGCCTGGCGCGCTCGCCGCGAGGCGGAGACCGACGACCTC
The DNA here is from genome assembly GCA_020444245.1 of Actinomycetales bacterium. Lineage (GTDB taxonomy): Bacteria > Actinomycetota > Actinomycetes > Actinomycetales > Cellulomonadaceae > Actinotalea. The sequence continues at coordinate 65,462 of JAHLLI010000026.1, read as the reverse complement.
GCCGAGCAGGTCGAGGCCGTCGTCGGCGACCGAGAGACCTAGCGCGACCGCTAAGCGTGCCGGCCCGCGGGCGAGGTCCACGTCACGGCGTACCACGCCCGAGGCCAGACGCCGGGCGCGCGCCACCGCGACGCCGTCCACCACCTCACCGGCGCGCAGCAGGACCGCCGAAGGCTGCCCCGCAGGTCCGGTGACGACGTTCGCGCAGTGGTGCAGGCCCAGGTGGCGGTACACGTACAGGTGCCCCGGAGGCCCGAACATCACGGCGTTGCGCGCGGTACGACCCCGGTACGCGTGCGAGCCGGGGTCGCCCGCGCCCCCGTAGGCCTCGACCTCGGTCAGGCGGACGGTCACCGTGCCGTCCGGCCGGGTGACGCTCAGTGACGCGCCCAGGAGGTCCTCGGCGACGGCGAGCACCGGGCGCCCGAACCACTCGCGGGACGGGGTCGTCCCACGAGGCACCGCGCCGCTCACGGCAGCAGCGCGGCCGTGCCGTCCACGACCACGTCCGCACGCTCACGGGTCCGCTCGGTGGCGAACTGCGATGCCTCGAGCACCTGCCACCGCACCCACTCGGGGCGCATCGCCTCGCCGTCCCGGTCCAGGCCACGGCGCAGGCGAACGCGAGGTGGCGCCTCGACGTACAGGCGCAGCACCGCACGCCCGTCGACCGCCCGCGGGGCGCTGCCGCACCCCTCGAGCACCAGCACGTCGGGCACCGGCAGGTCGTGCCACTCCGCGAACCGTCCCTCGAACCAGTCATAGCGCTGCCACCGGCCCGGCTCGCCCCGGCCGAGCGGGCCGAGGAGCTGCGCCTCCACCCGATCCCAGACCCCGCCGAGCCCTGACCAGCCCTCGTACAGGTCGTCCAGGTGCACGACGGACACCGCGAGGCCGGCACCCCGCACGGCGTCTGCGAGCCGATCGGCCAGGGTGGTCTTGCCGGAGCCGGCGGGGCCGTCGACGCACACCACGCGCACGGCGCCCAGCGACGGGTCGGCGGACGACACACGGCCCGCGAGGTCCGCGACGCTCACGGCGGTCGACGCGCGGGCCCCGTCACACGTCACGCGGCCGCCCAGGCGCGCAACCGGTCCACCTCGGCCCGCGCGGCCACGAGCTGCTCGGCGACGCGGGCCGGCGCGGTGCCCCCGACCGATGAGCGGGACGCGAGAGAGCCCTCGACGCTGAGCACCTCGCGCACGCCCGGCGTGAGGTCCGGGGAGATCGCTGCGAGCTCGGCGTCGGACAGGTCCCACAGCTCCACGCCGCGCTGCTCGCACGCTTTCACGCAGGCTCCCGCGATCTCGTGGGCCACCCGGAACGGCACGCCCTGGCGCACCAGCCACTCGGCGACGTCGGTGGCCAGGGCGAAGCCCTGCGGAGCCAGCTCGGACATCCGATCGGTGTCGAAGACGAGCGTTGCGACCATCCCGGCCACCGCGGGGAGCAGCACGTCCAGGGTGTCGACCTGGTCGAACACCGGTTCCTTGTCCTCCTGGAGGTCGCGGTTGTACGCCAGCGGGAGGCCCTTGAGGGTCGCGAGCAGCCCGGCCAGGTCGCCGATCATCCGGCCGGCCTTGCCGCGGGTGAGCTCGGCCACGTCGGGGTTCTTCTTCTGGGGCATGATGCTCGACCCGGTGGAGTACGCGTCGTCCAGGCGCACGAAGCCGAACTCCTTGGTCGCCCAGAGGATGACCTCCTCGGCGAGGCGGGACAGGTCCACCCCCACCATCGCGGCGACGAAGGCGAACTCCGCGACCACGTCGCGCGCGGCGGTCCCGTCGATCGAGTTCTGGACCGGCGCGTCGAAGCCGAGCTCTGCGGCCACGGCGGCCGGGTCCAGCCCGAGCGAGGAGCCGGCGAGCGCCCCCGAGCCGTACGGCGAGACCGCGGCACGGCGGTCCCAGTCCCGCCAGCGCTCGACGTCGCGCAGCAGCGGCCACACGTGAGCCAGCAGGTGGTGCGCGAGCAGGACGGGCTGGGCGTGCTGGAGGTGCGTGCGCCCGGGCATCGGCGCGGCACCGGCCGCGTCGGCCTGGACGACCAGGGCGTCGGCGACGTCCAGGATCCGGCCGGCCAGGTGCCGGGCCTGCTCGCGCAGGTGCATCCGGATCAGGGTCGCGATCTGGTCGTTGCGCGAGCGACCGGCCCGCAGGCGACCGCCCAGGTCCGGCCCGGCGCGTTCGATCAGGCCACGCTCGAGGGCGCTGTGCACGTCCTCGTCGTCGGGGCCGGCGACGAAGGCACCCGAGGCCACGTCGGCGTCCAGCGCGTCGAGGGCCGCCAGCATCCCGGCGAGCTGGTCGTCGTCCAGCAGACCGGCGCCGTGCAGCACCCGGGCGTGGGCCCGGGACCCGGCGACGTCGTGCCGGGCCAGTCGCCAGTCGAAGTGCGTCGAACGGGAGAGCTCGGCCAGTGCGTCGGCAGGGCCGCCGGCGAACCGGCCGCCCCACAACGCACCCGAGGGTGTGCCGGCCACGTCAGTCCGTCCCGACTTCCATCGCCGCGCTCTCCAGCGCCGCCTCCTCGTCGCCACTCACCGACGGGTTGTCGGTGATGACGTCGGCACCGCCCGCGGGCAGCGCGCCGAAGAGGGTGCCGTGCTCGACCAGCACCTGGCCCTGGTCGACCGGCTGCTTGGCGTACATCTCGAGCTTGTCGCGGGAGTCGGCGATGTCGAGGTTGCGCATCGTGAGCTGGCCGATGCGGTCGGTCGGGCCGAAGGCGGCGCCCTCGGTGCGCTCCATCGACAGCTTCTCCGGGTGGTAGGAGAACGCCGGGCCGTCGGTGCGCAGGATCGTGTAGTCCTCCCCGCGGCGCAGCCGGAGCGTCACCTCACCGGTGACGACCGAGGCGATCCACCGCTGGATCGACTCGCGCATCATCAGCGCCTGCGGGTCGAGCCACCGGCCCTCGTACAGCAACCGACCGAGCCGGCGACCCTCGGCGTGGTAGTTGGCGATCGTGTCCTCGTTGTGGATCGCGTTGACCAGCCGCTCGTAGGCGATGAACAGCAGCGCCATGCCGGGCGCCTCGTAGATGCCGCGCGACTTGGCCTCGATGATGCGGTTCTCGATCTGGTCGGACATGCCAAGGCCGTGCCGGCCACCGATCGCGTTGGCCTCGTGGACCAGCGCAACCGGGTCGCTGTAGCGGGCCCCGTTGATCGTGACCGGGCGCCCGCCCTCGAAGCCGATCGTCACGTCCTCGGTCTCGATCGCGACCGCCGGGTCCCAGAACTTCACGCCCATGATCGGCTCGACGGTCTCCAGCGACACGTCGAGGTGCTCGAGCGTCTTGGCCTCGTGCGTGGCACCCCAGATGTTCGCGTCGGTCGAGTACGCCTTCTCGGCGCTGTCGCGGTACGGCAGACCGCGCTCGGTGAGGAACTGGCTCATCTCGGCACGCCCGCCGAGCTCGGCGACGAAGTCCTTGTCGAGCCACGGCTTGTAGATCCGCAGGGACGGGTTGGCGAGCAGCCCGTAGCGGTAGAACCGCTCGATGTCGTTGCCCTTGAACGTGGACCCGTCGCCCCAGATGTCGACGTCGTCGGCCTGCATCGCCCGGACCAGCAGCGTGCCGGTGACCGCACGGCCGAGCGGCGTCGTGTTGAAGTAGGAACGGCCGCCGCTGCGGATGTGGAACGCGCCGCACACCAGCGCGGCGAGCCCCTCCTCGACCAGGGCCGACTTGCAGTCCACCGAGCGCGACAGCTCGGCGCCGTACTCCATCGCGCGGCCCGGCACCTTGTCGATCTCGGGCTCGTCGTACTGCCCGATGTCGGCGGTGTAGGTGCACGGGATCGCGCCCTTGGCGCGCATCCAGGCCACGGCGACCGAGGTGTCCAGCCCCCCTGAGAACGCGATGCCCACCCGCTCGCCGACCGGAAGCTCCGTCAGGACCTTGCTCACGTCTCGTCCTTCGTCTGGTGTCCGTACTCGCGGCCACCCGCGAGATCGAGGAATCGTTGGGCGACGACCTGCCCGCCGTCAGGGTCGGAGGCGATCACGAGCACCGTGTCGTCACCCGCGATCGTGCCCATCACACCCGGGAGCACCGAGTGGTCGATCGCCGAGGCCAGGAACTGCGCGGCTCCGGGCGGGGTGCGCAGCACGACGAGGTTGCCGGACGCCTCGGCCGTCACGAGCAGCTCCGCGCACAGCCGCGCCAGGCGCGCGGCGAGCTGCTCGTCGGACTCCGCCGCGTGCGGCGTCGGGTCGCCGCCCTCCCCCGGCACCGCGTAGGTGAGGCTGCCGTCGGCGGCCCGGATCCGCACCGCGCGCAGCTCGACGAGGTCGCGCGAGAGGGTCGCCTGCGTGACGGTGACGCCCTCGTCGGCCAGGGCAGCGGCGAGGTCACCCTGCGACCGGATCGGCGCCCGGGCGAGCAGGCGCGTGATCGCCGCGTGGCGCGCCGCCTTGGTGGTGGGGACGCCGACCGTGCTCATCACCCCTCCCCCGCGCGTTCGAGCAGCCAGGTGAGGACCGCCTTCTGGGCGTGCAGACGGTTCTCCGCCTCGTCGAACACCACCGACTGAGGTCCCTCGATCACCTCGTCGGTGATCTCCTTGCCGCGGTAGGCGGGCAGGCAGTGCAGCACCACCGCGTGCGGTGCCGCACCGGCCAGCCGGGCTGCGTCCAGCCGGAACGGGCCGAACAGCGCCTCGGCCTCGTCAGCTGCCCGCTGATCACCCATCGACACCCAGGTGTCGGTCGCCACGACGTCCGCACCGGCCACGGCCGCCGCCGGGTCGTCGGTGACCAGCACCGAGCCGCCGGTGACCGCGGCGATGCGCTGCGCGTCGGCCAGGATCGCCGGGTCCGGCTGCCGCCCGGCCGGGGTGCCGATCCGCACGTGCATCCCGGCCGTGGCACCACCGAGCAGGTAGGAGTGCGCCATGTTGTTGGCCCCGTCGCCGAGGTAGCCCAGCGTCAGCCCCGGCAGCCCCTCGACGCCGTCGTGCTGCTCGGCGACGGTGAGCAGGTCGGCGAGCACCTGGCACGGGTGGAACTGGTCCGTCAGCGCGTTCACCACCGGCACGCCCGAGCGCTGGGCCATCTCCTCGATCCGCGACTGGTCGTAGGTCCGCCACACGATGGCGGCAGCCTGGCGCCCGATCACCCGCGCGGTGTCGGCGATCGACTCACGCACCCCGATCTGGGCGAGGTTGCCGTCGACCACCATGGGGTAGCCGCCGAGCTCGACGACCCCGAGGGTGAAGGAGAGCTGGGTGCGCAGCGTCGGTTTGTCGAAGATCACCGCGACCGAGCGCGGGCCCGCGAGCGGGTGCACACCGAAGCGGTCCTCCTTCATCCGCCAGGCCAGCTCGAGCACCTGGCGCTGCTCGGCAGGGTTCAGGTCGTCGTCGCGCAGCAGGTGGCGCACCATCAGGCCTCCTCGAGGTCTGCGGGCGTCAGGCCCGCGAGCAGATCGACGAACCCGGACACCTGGTCCCACGTGAGGATCAGCGGTGGGGCCAGACGCAGGGTGTCGGGAGTGACAGGGTTGACGATGAAACCGGCCTCGAGGGCGAGGTCGGCGACGCGGGCGGCGGCAGGCGCGACGAGCCGGGCACCGAGCAGCAGGCCCGTACCCCGCACCTGGGTCACCACCGGGACGGCGGACAGCGCGTCGGTCAGTCGCGCGCCCAGCTCGCGGACGTGGGCGAGCAGACCGTCGCGCTCGATCACCCCGAGCGTGGCCAACCCTGCGGCGGCTGCGACGGGGTTGCCGCCGAAGGTGCTGCCGTGCTGCCCGGGTCCGAGCAGCGCACCGGCCGCCCCGAACCCGACGACGGCACCGATCGGGAAGCCCGCACCCAGCCCCTTGGCGAGCGTCATGACGTCCGGCCGGACGCCGCCGCCCACCTGCGGGTGCTGGAACGCGAACCAGGCGCCGGTCCGGCCGACCCCGGTCTGGACCTCGTCGAACACCAGCAGCGCGCCGTGGGCGTCGGCCAGCTCGCGGGCCCTGGCCAGGAAGCCCGGCGGTAGCGGGCGAACGCCTGCCTCGCCCTGGATGGGTTCCAGGACGATCGCCGCGACGTCGTCGGCCATCGCCGCCTCGAGCGCCGCGACGTCGCCGAACGGCACGAACTCCACCTCGCCGGGCAGCGGCTCGAACGGCTCGCGGTAGGCGGCCTTGTGGGTCAGCGCGAGCGCACCCATGGTCCGGCCGTGGAACGAGCCCTCCTGCGCCAGGATCCGGGTCCGGCCGGTGCGCCGGGTCATCTTGACCATGCCCTCGACGGCCTCGGTCCCGGAGTTGGTGAAGAACACCCGCGAGCCCTGCGGCGCCTCGGACAGAGCCAGCAGGCGCTCGGCCAGCGCGACCTGGGTGGGCGTGGCGAAGAAGTTCGACACGTGCCCGAGCGTGCCCAGCTGCGCGGAGATCGCCGCGGTGAGCGTGGGGTGGGCGTGGCCGAGCGACGTGACCGCGATGCCACCGAGCAGGTCGAGGTAGCGCCGGCCGTCGGCGTCCCACACGTACGGGCCCTCGCCACGCACCAGCACCCGGCGGGGCGTGCCGAAGGTGTTCATCAGGGCATCGGAGTAGCGCGCCGTCCACTGCTCGGAGCTGGCCGGCGGCCCCGCGGTGACCGAGGCCAGCTCCGCTCCTCCGTGGCCGCTCATGCCGGCACTCCCGGCTGCCGCCGGATCACCGGCAGCGACCCGGTGAGGTCGTCCGGCAGCACCATGGTGCCCACGCCCTGGGAGGTGAAGACCTCCACCAGGACCGAGTGGGCCTGGCGGCCGTCGACGACGTGCGCGGCCGGGACACCGCCCCGGACCGCGCGCAGGCAGGCCTCCATCTTGGGCACCATCCCGGACTCCAGCGTGGGCAGCATGCGCTCGAGCGCCGACACCCGGATCTGCTGCAGCAGCGAGTCCCGGTCGGGCCAGCTGGCGTAGAGCCCCTCGACGTCGGTGAGCATGATGAGCTTGCGGGCCCGCAGTGCGACGGCGAGCGCCGCGGCGGCGGTGTCCGCGTTGACGTTGAGCACCCGGGTGGGGTCGTCGATGTCCGGGGCGACGGTGGAGACCACCGGGATCCGGCCGGCATCCAGGAGGTCCTTGACCGCCCTGGGGTCGACGTCCACGACGTCCCCGACGTGGCCCACGTCGACCTCCTCGCCGTCGACGACAGCCATCCGGCGCTCGGCCTTGAGCAGGCCGCCGTCCTCGCCGGACAGCCCCACCGCGTACGGGCCGTGCGCGTTGAGCAGGCCGACGAGCTCGCGAGAGACCTGGCCGGTCAGGACCATCCGCACCACGTCCATGGACTCCGGCGTCGTGACCCGCAGACCGCCGCGGAACTCCGACTCGATCCCGAGCCGGTCGAGCATCGACGAGATCTGCGGGCCGCCGCCGTGCACGACCACCGGGCGCAGGCCGACCTGGCGCAGGAACACCATGTCCTGGGCGAAGGCGCGCTTGAGGTCGTCGTCGACCATCGCGTTGCCGCCGTACTTGACCACCAGGAGGGCCCCGGAGAACTCCTGCAGCCAGGGCAGCGCCTCGATGAGCACCTCGGCCTTCTGGTCGGGGCGCAGGTCGGTGCGGGTGTTGAAGACGAAGTCGTCCGGCACCGGTGACGCGTCAGTCATGGGCCCTTCCGTCATGTCGAGTACGCGCTGTTCTCGTGCACGTAGGCGTGGGTGAGGTCGTTGGTCCACACGGTCGCCTCGGCGTCGCCGGCGTGCAGGTCGACGTCGATGAGCACCTCGCGGGCCGAGGCGAGGTCGACCAGCTCGCGGGGCTCGCCCACACCGCCCGCCCGGCAGACCATCACACCGTTGATCGTCACGTCCACGGCGTCCGCGTCGAACGCGGCGACCTCGACCGGCACGGTGCCGACCTGGGCGAGCACCCGGCCCCAGTTCGGGTCGTTGCCGAAGATCGCGGCCTTGAGCAGGTTCGAACGGGTCACCGCTCGGGCCACCGCGACCGCGGCGTCCTCGGTCTGTGCCCCGACCACGCGGACCGCGATGTCGTGGGTGGCGCCCTCCGCGTCCGCGACGAGCTGGCGGGCCAGGGATGCGCAGACCTGGGCGAGCGCGTCGGTGAGGGCGTCGCGGTCCGCGGGCACACCCGAGGCCCCCGAGGACATCAGCAGCACGGTGTCCGAGGTCGACATGCAGCCGTCCGAGTCGATCCGGTCGAACGTGACGCGAGTCGCGGCGCGCAGTGCGGCGTCCGCATCGGCGGGGTCGACGACCGCGTCCGTGGTGAGCACCACGAGCATCGTCGCCAGCGCGGGCGCGAGCATCCCGGCGCCCTTGGCCATGCCGCCGAGGCTCCAGCCCTCGCGCTCGGCGACCGCCTCCTTGGTCACCGTGTCCGTGGTCATGATCGCGGTGGCGGCGTCCCGGCCGCCGTCCGTGGCGAGCGCGGCCGCCGCGACGTCGACACCAGCGAGCAACGCGTCGATCGGCAGCCGCTCCCCGATCAGGCCGGTCGAGCACACCACGACGTCGCCCGCGGACACGTCAAGCGCGGCGGCGACCCGCTCGGCGGTGAGGTGGGTGTCGGCGAACCCGGGCGGGCCGGTGCACACGTTCGCCCCGCCGGAGTTGAGCACCACCGCGTGCACCACGTGGTCGGCGAGCACCTGGCGCGACCAGGTGACCGGGTGGCCCACCACGCGGTTGCTGGTGAACACGGCGGCGCCCACGTGGTCGGGGCCGTCGTTGACGACCAGGGCCAGGTCCGGGCGGCCGGAGGCCTTGAGCCCTGCGGTGACGCCGGCGGCCCGGAAGCCCTGCGGTGCGGTGACGCTCACGGAGCGACCCCCTCGGTGGTCAGACCGGTCGCCTCGGGCAGGCCGAGGGCGAGGTTCATGGACTGGACGGCGGCGCCTGCGGTCCCCTTGACCAGGTTGTCCAGCGCGCAGATCGCCACGACGGCGCCGGCCCGCTCATCGACCGTGACCTGGACCAGCGCGGTGTTGGCGCCGACGGTCGCAGCGGTGGTCGGCCACTGCCCCTCGGGGAGCAGCTGGACGAACGGCTCGTCGGCGTAGGCCTGCGACCACGCCTCGCGCACGGCCGCGGCGTCCGCGCCCGGGAGCAACGGCGCGGTCACGGTCGCCAGGATGCCGCGCGACATGGGGACGAGCACCGGGGTGAAGGTCACCCGGACGTGCTCGGCGCCCGCGACCCGCAGGTTCTGCTCGATCTCGGGGATGTGGCGGTGCGTGCCGCCGACCGCGTAGGGCGCGGCGGAGCCGAGGCCCTCGGCGGCCAGCAGGTGCGTCCTGAGCGCCCGGCCCGCGCCCGAGTACCCGACGGCGAGGGTCGCGGTGAGCGCTCCGGCGTCCACCAGGCCGGCGGCGACGCCGGGCTGGATCGCGAAGGTGACGGCGGTGACGTTGCAGCCCGGGACCGCGACCCGGGCGACGCCGGCGAGCACGTCGCGCTGCCGGGTGCCGTCGGCGTGCAGCAGCTCCGGCATGCCGTACGGCCAGGTCCCGGCGTGGTCGGAGCCGTAGTAGGCGCGCCACGCGTCGGCGTCGGCCAGGCGGTGGTCGGCGCCGCAGTCGAGCACCAGCACGTCGGGGCCGAGCTCGGCGGCCACCGCGCCGGACGCACCGTGCGGCAGCGCGAGGACCACGACGTCGTGGCCGGCGAGCACGTCGGTGCGCGTGGGCTCGAGCACCCGGTCGGCCAGGCCGCGCAGGTGGGGCTGGTGGGCGCCGAGGGTGTCACCGGCGTTGGAGTGCGCCGTGACGGCGCCGATCTCGACCTCGGGGTGGGCGGCGAGCAGCCGCAGCACCTCGCCGCCGGCGTATCCGCTGGCGCCGGAGACCGCCACTGTGATCGTCACGTGCATGACTATACAGTCGATTGCATACTTCGGGACAAGGTGCCGGCGCGCCCCACCATGCGGGTCGGGGCGCGTGGAAGGCCGGAGCGGCGTTGACTGGACCCATGCGCGCAGTTCGAGCCACCGCCCCCGGCGGTCCTGAGGTCCTGTCCGTCGACGACCTGCCCGACCCCTCGCCCGGGCCCGGGCAGATCGTGGTCCGGGTGGCCGCGGCCGGCGTCAACTTCGTCGACACCTACCGGCGGTCGGGCCGCTACCTGGTGCCCTTCCCGCACGTGGTGGGATCCGAGGGCGCCGGCACCGTGACCACGCTCGGCGCCGGGGTCACCGCCGTCGCGGTCGGGGACCGGGTGGCCTGGCTGGACGGCACCGACGGCTCGTACACCGACCTGGCCGTGGTGGACGCCGCGCGCGCCGTCCCGGTGCCGGCCGGGGTCGGTCTCGAGGACGCCGCAGCCGTCATGCTCCAAGGCGTCACCGCGCACTACCTCGCCGTCGACACCGCACCGGTCCGACCGGGCCAGACCGTGCTGGTGCACGCCGGGGCGGGCGGCGTGGGCCTGCTGCTCACCCAGCTCGCGGTGGCCCGCGGAGCGCGCGTGCTGACCACGGTGTCCACCACCGAGAAGGCGGACCTGTCGCGCGGCGCGGGCGCCACCGACGTGCTGCGCTACGACCTGCTCGACGACCCCGCGACCCAGCTGCCGGCCTGGGTTCGCGACCACGTGCCCGACGGCGTCGACACGGTGTTCGACGGGGTGGGGGCGACCACGTTCGACGCCTCGCTGGCCAGCCTGCGGGTGCGTGGCACTCTCGTGCTGTTCGGGGGCGCGTCGGGAGCCGTGCCGCCGTTCGACCCGATGCGACTCGAGCGCGGCGGATCGCTCTTCCTGACCCGGCCGTCGCTGCGGCACCACGTGGTGACCCGCGACGAGCTGCTGGGGCGCACGGACGCGGTCCTCGGGCTCCTGGCGGACGGCGACCTCGACGTGCGGATCGGCGCCCGGTTCGAGCTCGAGCGGGCCGCGGACGCCCATCGCGCGCTCGAGGCCAGAGCGACGACGGGCAAGGTCCTTCTCATCCCGTAGGCGGTCCCTGCTCAGGTCGGGCGCACGACGCTAGGGTGCGGACCGCAGGCCGTCCGTCGACGCCGGTCGGTGGTCGGTCGGTGACCACACCCACGCGCGCCGCGGCGCGCCGAGCCGGAGGGCCCGATGACCGACTCCCCCGCCACCGCCACCGCCCCCGCTCCGCTGGGGAGCGCCGTCCCCTCGACCGTTCCCACCCACTGGTACAACCTCGCGGCCGACCTGCCCGAGCCGGTCCCGCCCGCGCTGCACCCGGGCACCCAGGAGCCGCTGGGCCCCGACGACCTCGCGCCGCTGTTCCCGATGGCGCTGATCATGCAGGAGGTCTCCACCGAGCGGTACGTCCAGATCCCCGAGGCCGTGCGCGAGGTCTACGCCCTGTGGCGGCCGTCCCCGCTGATCCGGGCCCGGCGACTGGAGAAGGCGCTCGGCACCCCGGCGAAGATCTTCTACAAGTACGAGGGCGTGAGCCCGGCCGGCTCGCACAAGCCCAACACCGCCGTGGCGCAGGCCTACTACAACGCCGCCGAGGGCATCGCCAAGCTCACGACGGAGACCGGCGCCGGGCAGTGGGGCGCCTCGCTGTCGATGGCGTGCGCGCTGTTCGGCCTGGAGTGCGAGGTGTGGCAGGTCCGCGCCTCGTACGACTCCAAGCCGTACCGGCGCATGCAGATGGAGGTCTACGGGGGCACCTGCCACCCGTCCCCGTCCGAGCTCACCGAGGCCGGTCGCGCGATGCTCGCCAAGGACCCCGACACCACCGGGTCCCTGGGCATGGCGATCAGCGAGGCGGTCGAGATGGCCGCGACCGACCCCCGCGCGCACTACTCGCTCGGCTCCGTGCTCAACCACGTGCTGCTGCACCAGACGGTGATCGGCCAGGAGGCCCTCGCCCAGCTCGACGAGATCGGCGAGCAGGCCGACTGGGTCTTCGGGTGCGCCGGCGGCGGGTCCAACCTCGGTGGCCTCAGCTTCCCGTTCCTGGGCCGGAACCTGCGCGACGGCACGACGACCAAGGTCGTCGCGTGCGAGCCAGCCTCGTGCCCCTCGCTCACGCAGGGTGAGTACCGCTACGACTTCGGGGACGTGGCGGGCCTCACGCCGCTGCTCAAGATGCACACCCTCGGCAAGGACTTCGTGCCGCCGCCCATCCACGCGGGCGGGCTGCGCTACCACGGCATGGCGCCGATGGTCTCGCACGCCAAGGAGCTGGGGCTGCTGGACGCGGTCGCGATCGACCAGGACACCGCCTTCGCGGCAGGCCTGATCTTCGCGCGGTCCGAGGCGATCATCCCCGCCCCCGAGTCCACGCACGCGGTCGCCGGGGCCATCGCCCGCGCCCGCGAGGCCACGACCGACGAGACGATCGTCATCGGCCTGTCCGGCAACGGGGTCCTCGACCTGCCCGCCTACCACGACTACGTCTGACCCACGCACGTCCCGACGCGACACGGGGGGCGTGCCCGCTCGCCGGGTACGCCCCCCGTGATCACGCGGTAGGGGTCAGGAGCGCAGGACCGCTCCGCAGCGCCCGGCTGCCTCGGCGATCGCGGACTCACGGACCGCCTCGATCTCCTCGGCGGTGAGCGTGCGGTCGGCCGCACGCAGGCGCAGGGCGAACGCGAGGGACTTCTTCCCCTCGCCCACCTGGGCACCGCGGTAGACGTCGAACAGCCGCAGCTCCTCAAGCACGTGCCCGGCGGTCGAGCCGGTCGCACCGGCTCGCACCGCAGCCCCGAGCTCCGCGGCCGTCACCGCCTCGTCGACGACGAGCGCGAGGTCCTCCTTGGCGAGCGGGAACGTCGACACCGGGACGGCCTGGCGCGGCGCGTCAGGCACGGCCGCGACCAACGCGTCGAGGTCGACCTCGAATGCCACGGCGCGCGCCGGCAGGTCCAGGCCTGCCACCACCGACGGGTGCAGCTCGCCCGCGTGCCCGACGACGGTGTCGCCCAGGAGCACTGCCGCGCACCGGCCCGGGTGCCACGGCATGAGCTCCGCCGCCCGCACCGTGACCTCGGCACCGACGGCACGAGCGACCAGCCGCACGGCCTCGATGGCGTCCGTGTGGTCCGCCGCCCGCCCGGGGCCCCACCATCCGGCCGGCTCCCGGCGGCCCGCGAGGACGCCGGCGACGTGCCGAGGCTGGCTGGGCACGGCGGCCTCGATCCGGGCGAGGACGTCGTCGCCGGGGTACACGCCACCGGTCGGGGCGGGTGCGGCCTTGGCGTCGGCCACCGTCACCAGGCCGACCTCGAAGACCGCCAGGTCGCCGACGCCGCGCGAGACGTTGCGCCGGGCCGTGGCCAGCAGGGTGAGGAGCAGCGAGGTGCGCATCAGCGGCTGGGTCTCGGCCAGCGGGTTGACCAGCCGGACCGCGTCACGCCGCGGGTCGTCGGCCGGCAGCCCGAGGGCGTCGAGCTCGGCGTCCCCGACGAACGGGTACGACAGCGTCTCGACCCAGCCCGCGTCGGCCAGCGCGTCGGCGGCGCGGCGACGCATCCGCTGACCGAAGGTCAGACCACGGCCCGCCGGTGCCGAGGGCAGCACGGAGTCGATCCGGTCGTAGCCGCGCAGCCGCGCGACCTCCTCGACCAGGTCCACCGGCACCAGCAGGTCGGGGCGCCAGGACGGCACCGTCGCGTCGACCACCTGCGTGCCGCCCTGCTCGCGCACCGGGCCGAGCTCGCAGCCCAGCTCGCGCAGCGTGCCGAGCACCTCGTCGCGGGTGTAGGCCACGCCGACCACCCGCTCGGGCAGGTCGAGCGGCAACGTGACGGTCACCGGGGCGAACCCGCCGCCCGCGTCGGTGAGCACCTCGGAGATCTCACCGCCGCCGTAGGTCGTGATGAGCTCGGCGCACCGGCGCACGGCCACCCGCTGGAGCAGCGGGTCCACTCCGCGCTCGAACCGCTTGGCGGCCTCGCTGGGCAGCTTGTGGCGCCGCGCGGTCCTGGCGACCGAGATCGGGTCGAAGTGCGCGCCCTCGACGAGCAGGTCGGTGGTGCTCGCCGAGATCTCGGTCGCCGCGCCACCCATGACGCCTGCCATGCCGATGATCCGCGCGCCGCGGTCTCCCTCGGAGTCGGTGATGAGCAGGTCCTCGGCGTCCAGGGCCCGGTCGACGTCGTCCAGCGTGGTGAGCCGCTCACCCGGCCGGGCGCGGCGCACGACGATCGGGGCGTGCAGGGTCGCCAGGTCGTAGGCGTGCAGCGGCTGCCCGAGGTCGAGCATCACGTAGTTCGTCACGTCGACCGCGAGCGAGATCGGGCGCATGCCGGCCTGGGTCAGCCGGCGCTGCATCCACCCCGGCGACGGCCGCGACGGGTCGACCCCGCGCACCACCTGCGCCACGAAGCGGTCGCAGCCGGGCACGCCGTGGATCGGCGCATCGTCGTCCAGCTCGACCGCGAACTCACCCGCCGCGGGCTCCAGGTCGGCGGCCGTGGGCACGCCGGGGTCGGTGAACGCCGCTCCCGTGGAGTGCGAGTACTCGCGGGCCACCCCACGCATCGAGAAGCAGTACCCGCGGTCCGGGGTGACGTTGATCTCGAGCACCTCGTCGGCCAGACCGAGCATGGCCTTGGCGTCAGCGCCCGGCACGAGCGCGTCGGGGTCGAGGCCGTAGCGCGCGATCGCGTCGTCGTCGAGCACCAGGATCCCCTCGTGGTCCTCGCCGATGCCGAGCTCGCGGACCGAGCAGATCATCCCGTCGGAGATGTGGCCGTACGTCTTGCGCGCGGCGATCTCGAACCCGCCGGGCAGCACCACGCCGGGCAGCGAGACCACCACGAGGTCGCCGGCGCCGAAGTTGTGCGCGCCGCAGACGATGCCGCGGCACGCCGGCCCGTCCGGGTCCGCCGGGTTGGTCGCGTTGTGCTCGGGACCGACGTCGACGGTGCACCAGTGGATGGTCTTGCCGTTCTTCTGCGGCTCGCCCACCTCGGTGAGCACGCGTCCGACGACGAGCGGGCCGCTGACCGCCGCGGGGTGGATCGCCTCCTCCTCGAGGCCGACCTTGACCAGGTCGGCCGCGAGGGCCTCGGCGTCCGTCCCGGGGCGCAGCGCGACGTGCTCGGCGAGCCAGGGCAGCGGGATGCGCGGCATCAGATGGTCCCCTCGAGCTGGAGGGAGAACCGCACGTCGCCCTCGACGATGTCGTACATGTCACCGATCCCGTGCCGGAGCATGAGCGTGCGCTCGATGCCCATGCCGAACGCGTAGCCCTGGTAGACATCGGGGTCGACCCCGACGGACCGCAGCACGTTGGGGTTGACCATCCCGCAGCCGCCCCACTCGATCCACCCGGGCCCGCCCTTCTTCTGCGGGAACCACAGGTCCATCTCGGCGCTCGGCTCGGTGAACGGGAAGAACGACGGCCGCAGCCGGGTGCGCGCCTCGGGCCCGAACATGGCCCGGGCGAAGTGGTCCAGCGTGCCCTTGAGGTGCGCCATGGTCAGGTGCTTGTCGATGGCCAGACCCTCGACCTGGTGGAAGACCGGGCTGTGCGACGCGTCGAGCTCGTCGGTGCGGAAGGTGCGCCCCGGGCAGGCGATGTAGACCGGCAGGTCGCGCTCGAGGAGCGAGCGGGCCTGCACCGGCGAGGTGTGCGTGCGCAGCACCAGGCCGGACGGTCCGGCGTCGGGCCCGTCGGGGTGCTCGACGAAGAAGGTGTCCTGCATCTGGCGCGCCGGGTGGTCCACCCCGAAGTTCAGCGCGTCGAAGTTGAACCACTCGGCCTCGAGCTCCGGGCCCTCGGCGATCTCCCAGCCCATCCCGACGAAGAAGTCCGCCACGCGCTCCTGCACCCACGAGATCGGGTGCCGCGCGCCGGCCCCGCGACGGTCGGTGGGCAGGGTGACGTCGACCGCCTCCTCGCGCAGCACGCGCGCGTCGCGGTCGGCCTCGAGCTCGGCGGTGCGGTCGGCGAGCGCCTTGGCGACCCGACCTCGCGCCGCACCCAGGCGCTTGCCGGCCTCGGCCTTCAGAGCCGGCTCGAGGCCCCCGATCGCCCGGTTCGCCAGCGCGAGCGGGCTCCTGTCACCGGCGTGCGCGAGCCGTGCCTGCTTGAGGTCCTCGAGGTCGGCCGCGGCGGCGAACGCCGCCAGGGCCGCGTCGACCGAGGCAGCGATGCCGTCGGCATCGAGTGGGGAGAGGGTGTCCGTCTCGTTGGACATGCGCAGCAGAAGCCTTCCGGGCGGGTCGGATGTGGTCAGCGCGGGCCCGCCGCGGGCGCGGGGTCGATCACCCCAGGGCGCAGGTCAGCCGCGCCGCCCACCGGCGGGCTGGCTAAATCGACGATCACCGCGTGCCACGCGGTCATCCTGCCACAGTGCGGGGCGCGTTCCCGAGCGGCCACCGGCCGACCCGCTCGTAGCGCGGCCCCCCGCCACGCCCACCGCCGGGCCACGACTGCTCGAGCAGCAGCTCACCCACCGTCCACGCCGGCCCCTCGTACAGCGCGAGCGCGTGCACCAGGTGGTCGACCGCACCGGGTACGCGCCGGCCGTCGCGCGAGCAGGCGCGGCGCGCGGCGGAGCCGTCGTCGAGCACCCGGCCGACGGTCAGGTGAGCGCGGTGCCGGTCTCGGGTGTCGCGGAAGCCGCTGACCATCTCGCCCGCCTCACGCGCCGATCTGGCCAGGGCCGCCATCGCGCCGTCGTCGCCGGACGCGCCGACCCACAGCGTGCGCCCGGAGAACACGCCAGCACCGCGCAGCCGCAGCTCGAACGGCGCCGCGACACCCGCGACCTGGCCCAAGGACCCACCGAGCTCGCCGAGGGCGCCGTCGGGCACCTCGCCGAAGAACGCGACCGTCAGGTGCCAGTTCTCCTCGGCGGTCCACCGCACCGGAAGGTCCGCGGTCGCGGCCGTGTGCAGCGCGCCACGGAGGTGGTCGAGGACGGGGCCCGGTGGACGGATCGAGGCGAACAGGCGCACCCGCCCAGCATCCCAGACCATCGTCGGCGCCGACCCGCCGGCAAACCCCCGTTCGGTCCCTCCGGCGCCCGGTCCCCCGCCGCTAGGGTGAACCTGTGAGCACCCAAGGGGGCGTGCCCCATCCGGTCGGACCACAGATCGATGGCTACGAGCCCTCCGAGCAGGTCGGCCGCGGTGCGTTCGGGTCGGTGTGGCGCGCCCGCCAGGTGGCACAGGACCGCTACGTCGCCATCAAGGTCTTCGACGCCGGGATCGCCGATGACGCCGCACGCCACCGGTTCCAGCGCGAGGCGGCGATCACCGGCCGGCTGACCGGCCACCCCAACATCGTCACCGTGCTCGACTCCGGGTTCCTCGACGACGGGCGGCCGTACCTGTCGATGACGTACTGCGAGCGCGGTTCGCTCGCCGGCATGCTCCACGCCGGGCCACTGCCGGCGCAGGACGTCGCGCGGATCGGCGTGAAGATCGCCGGCGCGCTGCACACCGCGCACCAGCACGACGTGCTGCATCGCGACCTCAAGCCCGAGAACGTCCTGGTCACCGCGTTCGGGGAGCCGGCCTTGGCCGACTTCGGGATCGCGACCGTGGCCGGGGTCTCGGCGACCGGCCTCACCGCGGCCTACTCCCCCAGCCATGCGGCGCCGGAGGTCCTGCGCGGCGAGCCCGCCAGCGTGGCGAGCGACGTCTACGGGCTCGGGTCCACGCTGTACCAGCTGCTCGCCGGTCGGCCGGCGTTCGCCCACACCGGGGACACCGGCCTCGCGGTGTTCGTCGACGACGTCCTGCACAGCCCGCCGGCCGAGCTCCCGCCCGAGGTCCCCGAGCCGCTTCGCCGGGTGGTCGCGGCCGCGATGGCCAAGGACCCGGCCGACCGGCCCGCCTCCGCGGCAGCGTTCGGCGAGCTGCTCCAGCGCGCCCAGCGTGACTCCGGCCTCCCGGTCACGGAGATGATCGTCGGCTCCGCCGCCCCGCCGGCCGCGCCCGGCCCTGCGCCCGCCGCCGCTACGACGGTCGGTGCACGGACCGTGCGCCCCGCCGCCGGCGCTGCCGCGACCGGAGCCACCATCGCGCCGCCTGCCTTCACCGGGCACGCCGCGCCGGTGGGCGGCGAGGCCACGGTGGCCGGAGGTCGCGACCGCGACGCCAACCCGGATGCCGCGGCCACGCCCCCGCGTCGTCGCTCCCGCACCGGCGTGCTCGTCGCCGTCGTGACGCTGGCCGTCCTGCTCGCCGGCGGCGGTGTCGCCGTGGCGGTGCTGAGGCCCTGGCAGGGCACGGTCGGCGCCGAGCCGATCCCCACGAGCGACACCAGCACCACGAGCGAGCAGAGCACGGCGACCAGCACGCCCACTCCCACCGAGACCGCGACGCCCACCCCCACCGAGACCGCGACGCCCAGCCCTGAACCCAGCGCGGAGTCGGCCACGCCCACCGCGACGGCGACCGTCACGGTGGCGCCGACCCCGAAGCTCACCCTGAAGCCCCCGCTCCCGTCGATCGTCGCTATTGCGCCGACGGCGCCCGTGACGACCTACGCCGCGGGGCACGGTGCGGGCACGATCGCCGTGGTCTGGTCGGAGTCCACGTCGTCGTTCACCTCCGTCTACAACATCTACCGCTCGACCAGCACGACCGGCCCCTGGACCGTCGTCGCCCAGGTCCCCCGGGACGACACCACGCAGTGCGGGATCGACTTCCCGCACTGCTACTTCGACGAGCCTCCCTCGGGTACGAGCTGCTACGAGATCACGGCCATGACCGAGGGGTTCGTCGAGAGCCAGCCCGGGCCCGTCGCATGTGCCCTGCGCCCGTGAGCACGGGGGCCTGAGCGTGGAGCTGCTGCTGGTCGTCACGGGCCCGAGCCGGACCCCGCGTGAGGTGCGCGTCGAGGTGGACCCGGCCAGCCCGGCGGCCGAGCTGCTCGCCGCCCTTCGTGACGCGACCGGTGGCGTCGGCGAGGTCGACGGCTGGGTCAGTCCGACCGGCGCGCGGATCGATCCGGCGCGGCCGGTCGCCGAGCTCGGTCTCGCGCACGGTGACACGGTCGAGCTGACCGTGCCGGGGACCGCACCGACGGGCACCTCCAGCGACGCCACCCGCACCCCGGCCGCGTTCGAGCTGTGCGTCGCCGCCGGGCCCGGTGCGGGTCGCCGCGAGCCCCTCGTGGCAGGCCGGGGGTACCTGGTCGGTCGGGACGCCTCGGCCGACATCGTGCTCGACGACGAGCGGATCAGCCGTCGCCACCTGCACCTCGGCGTCGGCTCGAAGTCCGTGGTCGCGACCGATGCCGGTTCCAGCAACGGATCGTTCCTCGACGGGTCACGGCTCGACGAGCCGACCCCCGTGCTGGCCGGACAGGTGGTGGAGATCGGCTCGACCCAGCTCACCATCGAACCGGCGCGGGGCACCGCGACGGCCTCGGTCCGGCGCGCCGACGGGCGCGACGCCTTCTCGCGGCCTCCCCGGGTGGCCAGACCTGACATCCCTCGACGGATCCAGGTGCCCGCACCGCCGCAGAAGCCGCCCCGACGGCGCATCCCCCTGAGCGCCGCACTGGTGCCGGTGCTCGTGGGCGGGGTCCTCGCCTACTTCCTCGGTCCCGTGATGCTCCTGTTCGCCCTCATGGGGCCGCTGGTCCTGGTGGCCTCGACCTGGGAGGACCGCCGCAGCGGGCGCCGGGACTACGCCACCCGGCGCGCCGCCTACGAGACGGCCCTGGCCCAGCTGTCCGACCAGGTCGACGGGACCTACCGAGACCTGCTCGCCGCCCGACGCGCGGACGCGCCCAACCTCGCCGAGCTGGCCGGCTGGGTGCACTCGCGCAGCCCGCGGCTCTGGAAGCGCCGGCCCGACGACACCGACTTCCTCACGGTGCGGATCGGCACCGCCGACCTGCCCTCCAGGCTCGTGGTCGACGTCGCAGTCGCGGCCGCCGATCCCGACGCGACGCCCGACCCCGCAGACCTCGAGCGAGCCGAGGAGCTCGCGCGCACCCACGCCACGGACCCAGCCGTGCCCGTGGACGTCGGCTTGCCGACGGTCGGGGTCCTGGGCGTCGCCGGCGACCCGACCGCACGCGACGCGCTGCTGCGGTGGATCGCGTTCCAGGCCGCCGCGCTGCACAGCCCCAAGGACCTGGCCATCGTGGGACTGCTGCCCGACGACGGCCCGTCGTGGTCCTGGCTGCGATGGCTCCCCCACACCGAGACCCTGCTCCAGGGCCTGCCGGGCGGACGCAGCGTCGCGTGCCAGGAGGACGACGTCCGCGCGCTGTTCCAGGTGGTCGACGACCTGGTCGTCCAGCGCCGGCTGCGCGCCGAGCGCGGTGTCGGCGACCAGACGGCGCACCCGGTCGTGCTCGTCGTCGTGCCCGGACCGATCCCGGTCCCACGGCCCGCGCTGTCCCGGCTGATGGCCGATGGGCCTCGGCACGGCGTCCTCGTGGTGGTCGGGGCGGGCGGGGTCGAGCAGCTCCCCGGGGAGTGCCGCGCCGTGGTCGACGCCGCCGGTCCGGACGGCTCGGTGACCCTGACCGCCACCGGGGACACCGTGCCCGGGGTCCGACTCGACGCGCTCGGCAGCGATCAGGCCACCGATCTCGGGCGCCGGATGGCGCCGCTGCGCGACGCGAGCGCGAGCTCGGCCTCGGGCGAGGTGCCGCGCCGCGTCCTGCTGCTCGACCTGCTCGGGCTGCCCGAACCCGACCCTGACGCCATCCGCCGCCGATGGTCCGACCATGCCGGGACGGGTGATCTGGGCGCCCCGCTCGGCGAGGGTGCCGCCGGACCGGTGGTCGTCGACCTCCGCAGGGACGGTCCGCACGGCCTGACCGCCGGCACCACCGGATCGGGCAAGAGCGAGCTGCTCCAGGCGTGGATCGGCGCCCTCGCTGCCACCCATCCGGCCTCGGCGCTGACGTTCGTGCTGATCGACTACAAGGGCGGCGCGGCGTTCAAGGACTGCGTGGATCTCCCGCACACGGTCGGGTTCTTCACCGACCTGGACGCCCACCTGGCGAGCCGTGCGCTGGTGTCGCTCAACGCCGAGCTGCGCCGCCGCGAGGAGATCCTGCGAGAGCACTCCTGCAAGGACCTCCCGGAGCTCGAGCAGCGGTTCCCGGCCGCGGCGCCGGCCAGCCTGTTCCTCGTGTTCGACGAGTTCGCCTTCCTCAAGAAGGAGGTCCCGCAGTTCGTCTCCGGCGTCATCGACATCGCACAGCGCGGTCGGTCCCTCGGGGTGCACCTGATGCTGGCGACGCAGCGTCCGGCGGGCGTGGTCGACGACAGCATCCGGGCGAACACGAACCTGCGCATCGCGCTCCGGATGGCCGACGAGCAGGACAGCAGTGACGTGCTCGACCGCCCCGACGCCGCGCGCATCCCCAAGGGCCTGCCGGGCCGCGGGTACGTCCGCCTCGGGCACACCGACGTCACGCTGGTGCAGTCGGCGTACGCGAGCGCCCGGTCCCAGCAGCGCGGCGCCACCCGTCAGCCCACCACGGTGACACCGTTCGAGGTGCGGTCGGGTCTGCGGGCCACCTCGTCCGGCGTCCGCGAGGTCCACGACGAGCGGCCCACCGACCTGCAACGCCTCGTGACGGCGATCCGGGCCGCGCACGTCGCAGCCGGGGTGCCCGACCAGCCGCGGCCCTGGCTCGACCCGCTTCCCGACCGGGTGGACCTGGCCGACCTGCTCGACGCCGCAGCACCCGCGGGACTCACCGCAGCTGCCGCACCGCTCGGCCTCGTGGACAGGCCCGAGCGCCAGGCCAGGGACATCCACTGGTACGACCCGGAGGTCCACGGCCACGTGCTCGTCTTCGGCACCGGTGGAGCGGGCAAGACCCAGCTGCTGCGCACCGTGGCCGCGTCCTTGGCAGCGCGACTCGACCCGGCCGACATCCAGCTCTACGGCCTCGACTTCGCCGGGCGGGGTCTGGCGCCGCTCGTGGCCCTGCCACAGGTCGGCGGGGTCGTGGCGGCGGAGGAGTCCGAGCGCGTCGACCGGCTGTTCGACATGCTCGACGCGCTCGTGGCGCGGCGCACCCGGAGGCTGAGCGAGGCTGCGGCGTCGAACCTCGCCGAGCTGCGCGCCGGCGGTGGGCGGCTGCCCTACGTGGTGGTGCTGCTCGACGGCTTCGCCGCCTTCCGCCAGACCTACCTCAACGTCGACCGCGGTGAGCTCGTCGAGCGCTTCGACCGGCTCGTCGCGCGTGGTCGAGCGGTCGGCGTGACCTTCGTGGTGACGGCGGACCGGCCGAACGCGGTGCCGTCGACGCTGTCCAGCGCGGTCAGCGAGCGGGTGGTCCTGCGGATGGCCGAAGGCAACGACTACGCCTCACTCGGCCTGCCGTCGGCGCTGGCGGACACGACGCTCCCGCCCGGTCGGGGTTTCGCGCAGGGCTCCGAGGTCCAGATCGCGATGCTCGGCGACGATGCCTCCGGCGCGGGCCAGGCGCTCGCGCTGGAACGGCTCGGCGCCACCGTGCGGTCGCGGCCGGGCGGGGCCGACGCCGTCCGTCCCCCTGCTGTGGAGGTCCTGGGGGACGACATCCGAACCTCGGACCTGCCGGTCGCTGCCCCGACGCTCTCGGCCGTGCCGATCGGCATCTCCGGGATCAGCCACGGTCCCGTCGGCGTGGACATGGGCGAGGACCCGGTGTTCGCGGTCCTGGGACCGGCACTCTCGGGACGCACCACGACGCTGGAGACGCTGACCGCGGGTCTGGTCGCAGCACGCCCCGAGCTGGAGTGCTACCTGCTCGCGCCACGGCGCACCCCCCTGGCCGAGCGACCGTGGTGGCACGAGGTCGCCCGCGGGACGGAGGCGAGCGACGACCTGGCCCGGCGCCTGGCGGACCAGGCGCGCGAGCGCCGGACCACCCCCGGGCGTCCGTGGCTGGTGGTCGTCGACGACGGTGACGAGCTCGTGGACTCCCCGAACGCCACGGCACTGTCGACCCTGATCCGCACGGGGCGGGATCTGGACCTGGTGGTGCTCGCCGCGCTCGGCACGCACACCGCGCACCGCGCCTTCGGCGGGTGGGCGACCGACCTGCGCAAGGGCAAGCACGGCATCGTGCTGACGCCCGACGTCGACACCGACGGTGACCTGTTCGGCCTCCGGTTCCCACGGCGGGCCTCGCGGCGGTTCCCCGCCGGGCGCGGTCTGCTGGTCGACCGCGGCATCGTGGACTACGTCCAGGTCGCCCGGCTGGGATGAGGGTCAGACCTCCA
This sequence comes from Actinomycetales bacterium, assembly GCA_020444245.1. Taxonomy (GTDB): domain Bacteria; phylum Actinomycetota; class Actinomycetes; order Actinomycetales; family Cellulomonadaceae; genus Actinotalea. Next base: position 42,368 of record JAHLLI010000026.1, on the reverse strand, counting down.
GGGCCAGACTCAGGAAGATCTCCCGGAAGACCTCGCCGTAGCGTGGCGCGAGATCGGCCGAACAGGTCGCGACCATCGTGACGAGGTCGCGGACCCGCGGCCGCCGCGGCACGAGCAGCGCCGTCTGGGCCTGGAACAGGCTCACCGGACGGTCGCTGCGTGCCGGGAGGCTGAACGCCGACCAGACCGCGTCGAGACCGGCGACCTGCTCGCGCCGCTGGCGTTCGACCGTGGCACCCAGCCCTTCGGCCGCGACGCTCACCTGACGCCCGACCAGACCGTCGAGGTCCTGCTCGCCGACCACCCGGGCGACGGTCACCAGGAACGTCGTGGCCGCGCCCTGCGGCGAGGCGGGGTCGACGGCCGCGACCACGGTGTCCGCCTGGTCCAGGCGCACCCAGCCGTCGGGCACGGCCACGGTCAAGGACGGCGGCCCGGGGAAGTCCGCGCTCGGGTAGGACAGGTCCATGGAGGCTCCGGTCAGTGGGAGGGCATGAGGCGGTCGAGCACCGCGGACAGGTCGGGGCGACCCGGCGGTGACGGCGCGCGCGCCGCCTCACCGACGAACCCGTCCGGGGGCGGCGGGACGAGCGACGGCCCCTGCACCGACGGCGTGAGCCCCGCGTCCGCGGCGAGCGGCGGGTGCGGGACGGCCGACACCTCCGGCCGGCCCGGGCCGATGTCGGGCGCCCACCGGTGCAGCTGCGGACCGGGGTCTCGGTGCGCCGGGGTCCCGAGCACCGGTTCCGGCTCGGCCGCGGGCGGCTGCGCATCGGCAGGCGCCGCAGGGGCGGTGGGTCCGGCCGCCGGGGCGCCGGAGTCGCCGTCGAACCACTCTGTGACGTCCAGGTCGCTCCAGTCGAGGTGCACATCCACCTCCAACGAGACGCCGACGCCCAGCGCCGCTCCGGCGTCGAAGCTGACGCCCACCCCCTCGCCGTCGATCCCCGCCGACGCGTGGACCTCGGCGCCGACGCCGGCCCGGGCGCCCGCGCCGCCGCCGACCGTGGAGTCGCCGACACCGGCCTGGTAGCTCGCTCCCGCCTCCGCACCCGCGAACGCACCGGCGCCCGCAGAGCCGTCGACGCCGTCGAGCCCCGCGTGAGCGCTCGCCTCGCCGTGGGCCTGCGCACCGGCCTCGGCGTGCGCCTGGCCGCCGGCCGACACCGGGCCCAGGTCCACCGAGCCACTCGCCTCCACGCCGGCCGTCGCACCGGCCGAGGCCCCCACCGATGCGTCGAGCCCGTCGGGGCCCACCTGACCATCGGCGTGGGCGCCCGCCCAGGCCTGCGCCGACGCGTCCGCCTGCGCCGAGCCGCTGAGCGCCCCCGCGTCGAACTCCCCGTCGACGTGTCCGTGGACGCCGACTCCGGCCTCGGCGGAGGCCCCCGCGGCGTAGCCGCCGCCATCGGTGGCCCCGGCGTAGGAGTCCGCGTCGGCGTCGGCGTCCACGTCGAAGGTCACGCTGCCGGACGCGCCGGCGCCCCCGCCGCCGGCACCCCCCGAGCCACCGGGTTGCCCTTCGGCGGACTCCTCGCGGTCGTCCCACTGCGAGCCGAAGCCGCTGCCCGGGGCGGCCCCGGTCTGCGACCCGGACCCCGCGGTGGTGGGCCCGGCGGGCACGCTCCCGTCCGGGTTCACCCAGGACTCGTCCCACGGCTCCGGCGGCGGCTCGGGTGGGCCGTCGATGCGGCGCAGCACGAGGGAGCCGATCGTGGGCAGGAGCACCAGGTTCGCGGCCGCGCCGGTCGGGCCGCCGGCCGCCTTCTCGGCGAAGCCGGCCGGTGGGTCGCCCTCCTGCGCCTCGAGCTCCATGATCTCCTGCGCCAGGGCCCGGTGGTCCTCGGTGAGCGCCGCACCGAGCCGTTCGACCCAGGCCAGGATCGCCAGGCGACGGGTCGCCTGGTCGGCGTCGGTGTCGACCACGGCGCCGACCTGGGTCAACGACTGCCGGATCAGGGTGAGCTGGTCGAGGGCGCCCTGGAGGTACCGCGCGGTGGTCCGCAACGAGTCGGTGTCGACCACCACCCGGGTCGGCACGTCAGGTCCCCGCCTGCTCGACGGCCTCCGCGGCCATCGCGCGGGCCCGCACCGCCCGGCCGAGCTCGCGCATCTCGAACGCCACCCGCGACGACTCCCGGCGGCGGGCCACCATCGCCTCCCTGAACCGGTCCGCCTTGGCGCACTCCCAGTGCGCGCGAGTGCCGTGCAGCACGATCTGGTCACCGAGGTAGGCGAGGTCCTCGGCCCGGGCGATCAGGGTTGCGGCTGCGGACTCGAGCGCGGCTGCGTCAGCCATGCCCGTCCCGGCTCACGACCCGGCGCGCTGCAACGCCTCACGACGACGGGCGATCTCGGTGCCCGCCTCGGAGATCTGAGTCTGCAGACGCTGGAGCATCGGTTCGAACTCGCTCTGCCAGGTCTCCCGGAAGCGCGCCGCGGCGGGCCCCTCCCAGTAGGTGTTCCCGAGCTGCGAACGGATCGTCGACAGAACATCCGCGACGAGGTTGCCCTCGCGGTCGAACGTCGCCTTCAGCGAGGCCAGCTCGTCGAGCTCTCCACCGATGAGTGGCATCCCCGTGCCCTTCTCGTAGTCGACTGCTGGACTCAGGCTAGCGTCGGCGCCCACCCACCGGGGCTGACTCGGCGAGCCACTCGATCGAGCCGCGGATCGCGGTGAGCAGCCGCTCCGCGCCGATCGGCTCGAGCTCGGCGGTGGTCGTGCCGTCGATCTCCGGGCCGGGCTCGGTGATCGCGGGCGGCACCTCCCACGCCCCTCGGGCTGCGCCGACCCAGGCGAGCTCGAGCCCGCCGGCCCGGCCGGTCACCGGCCGGCTCCGAACGCTGACCACGGTCCTGCGGCCGGCGAAGGCGTCGGTGAGGGCGTCGGTCAGGTCCCGGTCGCGGTCGCGCAGCCCATCCGCCAGCTCGGCGCGCGCTCGCGCCGGGTCGCCCGCACGCGACACGGCGACCAGGCACGACGACGGCAGGCTCACCGGACGCGGCCCGGGGATCACGTCGCCGATCCGGGCGCGCTCAGCCATCCGCCGGACCAGGCCGCCCGTTGCGAACGGCGTCAACCGATAGCCGCCCTCGACCCGCGCGGCCTCCACGCCGACGCGTGGCCCGACGGCCAGGTGGTGGGAACCGGCGGCCCATGTGCCGGCACCGACCCCGATGTCGATCCTGATCATGGGGCGGCTGAGGATCTGCACCAGTCGGGCGACGGTGAGGACCACCTCGGCCCGCCCCGCGTCGGTGTCGACGACCACCCCGCGGCGCCGCAGCGCGGACTCGGCGCCACGCCGGGCGTCGCTCGTCGCGGCGCGATGGTGGTCGGCGCCGAGCTGCCTGGGGAACGACTCGCCGAGGAGGTCGGCAAGGAGTGCCAGCTCGGCGTCGGCGAACGAGATCGACTGCTCCATACCGCCCCCTTGCGGCCAGCGCGAACGCCCGACCCATGCTAGGCCCTCGGTCCGCGGCGGAACGCTGCGCCTGACCCGGGACCTTCCGCCCGCACGAGCTTAGGTAAGGCTCGGCTAACCTACTTCCGACCACTCGCTCCGACCCGGAGGACGGCGATGCAGGCGGCTCCCCTCAGCACGGCACCCGATCCCGCGGGAACCGTCCCCGCCGACCGGCTGTCGACGATGCGCGCCGGTCAGCAGGCCACGGTCGCGGGGATCTGCGAGGACTGCGACACGGCCGTCCGCTGCCGGCTGCGCGACCTCGGCTTCACCGCCGGGACCCCGGTCACGTGCGTGCGCCGGGCGCCGCTCGGCTCGCCCGTCGTCTACCGGATCGGCGAGACGGACCTCTGCCTGCGTCGCCCGCTCGCCGAGCTGGTGCTCGTCCGGTGACTGCCACCTGCCACGACCAGGGGCCAGGAGCGCCCGTGGTCGGAGTCGATGTCGCCCTGGTCGGGGCACCGAACGCCGGCAAGTCGAGCGTGTTCAACCACCTCACGGGCCTGCGGGTGAAGACCGCGAACTACCCCGGGGTGACCGTCACGCGGGCCTCCGGGCGGATCGAGGCGGCGGGCGGGGCGGGTGCGGAGGCGACCGGCGTGACCCTGACCGACCTGCCCGGCACCTACGGCCTGACGCCCGTCAGCCCGGACGAGCAGGTCGTGGCCGACCACCTGGCCGGACGGCTGCCGGGTGCCCACGCGCCCGACGCGCTCGTCCTGGTGGTCGATGCGACCACGCTGCGCCGGTCGCTGTCGCTCGTCGCCCAGGCCGCCGCGAGCGGCCGACCGTGCGCCGTGGCACTCACCATGGTCGACGAGCTGCGCTCCCGGGGCGGCGACGTCGACGCCCAGTCCCTCGCCCGCGCCCTGGACATGCCCGTGCACGAGGTCGTCGGGCACCGCGGCCGCGGCATCCCCGCCCTGCGCGAGGCGATCCTGGCCTGGCACACCTGGCCGCTCCCCGTGGTCCCGCCGCCGGTCGACGACGAGGAGCAGCTCGCGGCCTGGAGCGACTCCGTGCTCGCCGCGGTCGGCTACCGCGCCGCCTCGCTGCCACGGACCTCACGAGGCATCGACCGGGTGCTCCTCCACCCGGTCGCCGGAGTCCTCACGTTCGGTCTGGTGATGGCGGCGTTCTTCCAGACGATCTTCGTCGTGGCGGCGCCGCTGCAGGGCCTCGTCGAGCAGGCGTTCGCGGCGCTCGCCGGCGTTGCCGCCGGCGCGATCACCCAGCCGCTGCTCGCGGACTTCGTCGGCACCGCCCTGATCGGGGGCGTCGGCGGGGTGCTGGTCTTCCTCCCGCAGATCGCCCTGCTCTTCGTTCTGCTCGCGCTGCTCGAGGGCTCGGGCTACCTGGCGCGCGCGGCCGTGCTCATGGACCGCGTCATGGCGGTCACCGGGCTCGACGGACGGGCGTTCGTGTCGATGCTCTCGTCGGTGGCGTGCGCGATCCCCGGGATCATGTCGACCCGCACGATGCCGTCCTCGCGCGACCGCCTCGCGACCATGATGGCCGCGCCGCTGATGCCCTGCTCGGCCCGGCTGCCGGTGTACCTGCTCCTCGTGGGCATGCTGGTGCCTGCCGGCGCCACCTGGGGCCCCTTCGGCGCGCAGGGCCTGGTGCTCTTCGGGCTGTACCTGCTGGGCGGCCTGTCCACTCTGGTCGCCGCGGCCGTGCTGACCAAGACCGCCCTGCGCGGCGGCGGCCTTCCGTTCTACCTCGAGCTGCCGCCGTACCGGATGCCGTCCGGGCGAACGGTGCTGCGCACGGTCGGCACGACGGTCGGCGCGTTCCTGCGCAAGATGGCGACGGTCATCCTGATCGCCACGGTGGTGCTCTGGGCGCTCATCTCGTTCCCGGCCCGGCCGGTCGAGACTGCGGGCATGGCGCCGGCCGAGGCGTCCGCCTACGTCCTCGACCACAGCTGGGCCGCGTCGATCGGCCACGCGGTGGAGCCGGTGTTCGAACCGCTCGGCTTCGACTGGCGGATCGACGTGGGCCTGATCGGCGCGATGGCGGCCCGCGAGGTGTTCGTCTCGACCATGGGCCAGGTCGCCGCGGCGCAGGACCCCGAGAACCCGGCCGGCGCGCTCGCGGAGCTGACCCGGACCGATGGGCCGGGCGCCGGCGAGGCGCTGTTCGACGCGCCGACGATCGCGGCCCTGCTGGTGTTCTTCGTGTACGCCCTGCAGTGCTTCGCGACCATCGCGGTGATGCGCCGCGAGTCCAACTCGTGGCGCTGGCCGGCGCTCGCGTTCGCCTACATGGGCACCCTGGCGTGGTTGATGGCATGGGTCGCCCGTACCGTGGTCGCGGCGGTGCTCGGATGACGGCTACCACCATGCACGGTCCGGCCATTCAGCAGGGCACCGTACCCGTGCACCCCGAACGGACCGAGGACCCCGGGACCGTGCTGTGGCGGTTCGGAGCCGGGCACGGCAGCACGGGACCCGGCTGGCAGGATGCACTCGACGACGCCTTCGCGCCGCTCACCTCGAGCGCCGTCGTGACGTGCGTGACGGCGCTCCCCGGGGCCGCGCGCGTGACGCTGGCGCCCGACCTCGCGTGGGCCGACCACGCCGCGGCGGTGCGTGACGCCGCCCAGCGGGCGGCCACGGCGTGCGCGGCCGGTGGGCCGTCCGACCCCGAGGCGCGCCGCGCGGCGCTCGAGAGCGCCGCGCGCGAGGCCCTGGAGACCACGGTCGGGCCATACGCGGCCGGTCACGGCGGCGGGATCGACCTGCTGGGCGTCGGCCCCGACACCGTCACGGTACGACTGACCGGGACGTGCCACGGCTGCCCCGCCGCCGCTCTGACCGTGCACGCGCGGCTCGAGAGCATGATCCGTCGGCGCGCACCCTGGCTGGACCGCGTCGAGGTCGACGGTGCTCGGCCCGGCCTGGGGTTCGACCGCACCGCATAGCGCGGACCGGCGCAGGGCAGCGCCCCTGAGGGATCAGGGGCCGATCAGGGGCGGATCAGGGTTGGGCCCCGATGCGCGGACGATCCCGCGGCGGCCACCCTTGGGGTGTGCCGGACGGACCGGCGCTCGAGAGGAGCAGTGCAGCAATGATCCACGACCAGATGGCCCGTCAGGGCCTCGTCCGCCCCGAGCAGGGTCGCGTCCTGGGCGGCGTGTGCGCCGGCCTCGGGCGCCGGTTCGGTCTGGACCCCTGGCCCGCACGCCTGCTGTTCATCCTGGTGCTCATGATCATCCCGGGCAGCCAGATCCTCATCTACCCGGTGCTGTGGATCCTCATGCCGTCCGAGCGCTCGACCTGGGGCCCCCAGCCCTACGCTCCCGGCTACCCGGAGCAGCCCTACCCGCAGCGGCCCTACGCCCAGCAGTACCCGCAGCCGACCGGCTCCCAGCCGGTCACGCCGCAGAACCCGCAGGCCTGAGGCCGGCACTCAGCGCTGAGCGTGAGCGCTGGCGTACAGGCAGACGGCGGCCGCGGCCGCCAGGTTGAGGGACTCGGCCGCACCGCGCAGCGGGATGGCGACCGCGGCGTCGGCCTGAGCGAGGTCCTCCTCGCGAAGCCCCCACGCCTCGTTGCCGAACAGCCACGCGGTCGGCACCCGCAGGTCGGGGCCGGCGGGCGCGTCGGGACCTGGTGGCCACGACGCGGCGTCCAGCAACCCGTCGAGGTCGTGGTCGCCCCCACCGTCCGCGGCGAGCACCTGCAGGCCCGACCCGCGCAGCCGCGCGATCGCCTCGGGCAGGTGCCCTGCCCGGATCACCGGCAGGTGGAACAACGAGCCCGCGGTCGCACGGACGACCTTCGGGTTGAACACGTCGACGGCGTGGCCCGCGAGGACCACGGCGTTGGCACCGGCGGCGTCCGCCGCGCGGATCACGGTCCCGGCGTTGCCCGGGTCCCGGACCTCGACCAGGACCGCGACGAGCCGGGGCTGGCCGAGCTGGTCCAGGGTCGGGGTCCAGGTCTGCGCGACGGCGAGCACACCCTGCGCGTCGCGGGACATCGCGTCGAGGACCTCGACGGTCCCGGTCTCGACCGACAGGTCTGCGGCGTGTGCCGCGGCCAGGATCTCGGGGTAGCGCTGGCCGGCGGCCGCCGTCATGAACAGGTCGTGGACCCGCGCAGGCATGTACCGCACCAGCTCGCGCACGGGCTGGGGCCCCTCGACCAGGAAGCGGCCTCGCCGTTCGCGCATCGGACGCCCGGCCAACGCCCGCACTGCCTTCACCCGCTCGGCGCGGGGGTTGGTCAGCTCGGGCACGGCCGGGCGTCCGGAGTCGTGCTCAGGCCGCCGACGGCGCGTTGACGTCGGCGGGCAGCGCGTCCTTGGCCACCTGCACCAGGACGTTGAACGCCTGGGCGTCGTTGACGGCCAGGTCGGCCAGCACGCGACGGTCGACCTCGACACCGGCCAGCTTCAGGCCCTGGATCAACCGGTTGTAGGTCAGCCCCTGGGCGCGCGAGGCCGCGTTGATCCGCTGGATCCACAGCCGACGGAAGTCTCCCTTGCGCGCCTTGCGGTCGCGGTAGGAGTACACCATCGAGTGGGTGACCTGCTCCTTGGCCTTGCGGTACAGCCGCGAGCGCTGGCCGCGGTAGCCGCTGGCCCGCTCGAGGGTCGAACGACGCTTCTTCTGGGCGTTGACCGCCCGCTTCACGCGTGCCACGTGATGCTCCTTTCAGGGCTCACAGGTGAGTCCGGGGCGCACGGCCCGCGGCGGTCACTTGCCGAGCAGCTTCTTGATCTTGGGGACGTCGGCAGGGGCGACCGGCTGGTCGGAGGCGAGGCGGCGGGTCTTGCGGCTCGACTTGTGCTCGAGCAGGTGGCGGGCGCCGGCCTGCTCGCGCATGAGCTTGCCGGAGCCGGTCACCCGGAACCGCTTCTTCGCACCGCTGTGCGTCTTGTTCTTCGGCACGGGTGTGCCCTTTCTGGTCAGGCCACCCGACGGGCGGCACGGGTGGGTCAGCTCTTGGGGGCGCGGGGCCGCGGGGTGGGCTTCGGCGCAGCAGCCGACGGCTTGGCGGTGGCCGGGGTGGGCTTGGCCGCCGCAGGTGTGGCCTTGGCCGCCGCGGGCTTGGCGGGTGTGGCCTTGGCCGCCGCGGGCTTCGCGGGTGTGGCCTTGGCCGCCGCAGGCTCCGCCGCCTTGGGCTCGGCCGCCGCAGGCTCCACCGCCTCCGGCTCCGCCGCCTTGGGCTCGGCCGCCGCAGGCTCCACCGCCTCCGGCTCCGCCGCCTTGGGCTCGACCGCCTTGGGCTCGACCGCCTTGGGCTCGGCAGGCGCCCGCTCGGCAGGCGCTGTCGCGAGCTCCGCCTCGGCAACCGCCGGCGCAGCGGGAGTGACCGTCGGCTCCGGCTGAGCGGGCGCCGAAGGAGCCGCCGCCACAGCCGGGCTCGTCGCCTCGGGCGCCGCCACCTCGGCGGGCGCGCCGCCTCCGGCCTCGCGCACCGGGGTCTGCTTGGCGGCCTCGGCCTCGCGTGCCCGGCGCCGCTGCTCGTTCTTGACGTCAGCCTTCTTCTTCGTCGGCCCGAGCACCATGATCATGTTCCGGCCGTCCTGCCGAGGCATGCTCTCGATCGTGCCCAGCTCGGCGACGTCATCGGCCAACCGCTGGAGCAGGCGCACGCCCATCTCCGGGCGCGACTGCTCGCGACCACGGAACATGATCATGACCTTGACCTTGTCCCCGGCCTTGAGGAACCGCTCGACGTGGCCCTTCTTCGTGCCGTAGTCGTGCGGGTCGATCTTGAGCCGGAAACGGATCTCCTTGAGCACGGTGTTGGCCTGGTTGCGCCGGGCCTCACGCGCCTTCATGTCCGCCTCGTACTTGAACTTGCCGTAGTCCATGAGCTTGCAGACCGGCGGGCGGGCGTCCGGCGCCACCTCGACGAGGTCGAGGTCGGCCTCCTGGGCCAGGCGCAGCGCGTCCTCCACGCGGACGATGCCGACCTGCTCGCCGGCCGGACCGACCAGGCGGACCTCGGAGACGCGGATCCGATCGTTGATGCGGGGCTCGCTGATGTGGGACTCCTGTACGTCGTCGGGACGATCGTCGGCGACGGGAAAGGCCCCCGCTGCCGAGCACGAGCGGAGGCCTGAGTCCAGCGAAGCGTGGTGCGGGCAGCACCGAACGCGACGCGCAGCCGCATGGAGCACGGCTACCGGACCTGAACCCGGAACCAGTCGATCCGCGCGGCCGGGGCCACGCCGCTCAGTCGGCGCCTGGGTGGGATGAACTCCACTTGTGCACCGGCCCTGCGGCCGCTCACGCAGGCACGCCGAACCGGTCGGTCGCCGACAAGGGTAGCACCCTCGCTGCACCGCTCCCGGGGCACGATCCGGCCGCCGAGCCACCGCCACGATCCGGTCGCGCCCCGCGCGGTCGGCCTCGTACCGGCGGCTTCCCCGCGAGCCGTCACAGACCCCGAGGGTCTGCAAGGATCACGTCATGCCCGCCGACCAGCCCCCGATCCCGGACGAGGCCCGCGACATCGCCGACGTGCCAGCCGTGGAGATCATCACCACCGCTGCCGTGCACCTGATGAGCGCCGCCGCGGTCAAGTGCGGGCTGGCGCCCGACACCGACGACCGCGCCGGCGCCGAGCTCAAGGACCTGGACGAGGCACGCAAGCTCATCGTCGCGCTGGCCGGCCTCGTCACCTCGTCCGCCCCCGACCTGGGCAACCAGCACGCCCGATCGTTGCGCGACGGGCTGCGCTCGCTCCAGCTCGCCTTCCGCGAGGCGTCCCCGTACCCGGACCCGATCGGGCAGGGCCCGGGCGAGGACCTCACCGGACCCGTCGGGTGAAGTCCGCCACGTGACCCTCGGTGTCACCCGAACGCCACCTATCCTGGTCGGCGTGAGTGAGTCGAGCGACCCGCGCAGCCCCGCCCAGGGGCCGCAGGTGGCGCCCTCGCAGGTACCCGAGCCGCGGCGCCCGCCTGCCGCGCCGGACCGCGTCACACCGCATCGCCATGTCGCGACCGAGGCGTCCGGCCCGCCGCCGACCTTCCCGCCGGCAGGAGCCTCCACCCGCGCCACGGACGACTCGACGCTCGCGGCCACCACCTCGCTCGAGACGTCGGACGCCGACGCGCCGGTGCCCGCTGTCGCGACCCGCCGACCCGGTCGGCGCGCAAGGGTCGCCGCGGTGCTGCTCGCCGTCACCACCGCACTCCTCATCGGGTCCACCGCGTACCTGTGGCGCACGTCGGACGCCTGGGAGAGCCGCGCCGACGACTACGAGGCCGTCTCCCACGACCTGGGCTCCGACCTGTCGGACACCCGCGCCGAGCTCAAGGCGACCACCGACGAGCTCTCAGCGGTCCAGTCCCAGCTGTCGACGGCGCAGGCCCGGATCATCGAGCTCGCGAACGAGAAGGCCCAGATCGGCGACGACCGGGAGGCCCAGCGGCTGCTGGTGGACTACCAGGAGCGGATCTCCAGCGCCGCCGGCAAGGTCGCCCTGGCGCTCGACCAGTGCGTGCGTGGCCAGAACCAGCTGATCGGCTACCTGCAGAACGCCGAGCTGTACGACCCCAAGGACCTCGACGCCTACGCCGCTGACGTGCAGGACCTGTGCCAGGCCGCGACCGACGCCAACTCGGCGCTGCAGGCCGAGCTGTCACGGTGACCCCGCGATGACCGGGCCGCGAACTCGGGTGCGCGCGGGCCTCGCCGGCGTGGCCGTCGTCCTGGCGCTCAGCGGCTGCGCCGCGATCGAGAACGTCCCGCAGATGCCCGGCCCTGCGATCACCTCGTGGGTGCCCAGCCCGGCCGAGGAGCCCAGCCCGGTGGCCACCGGCAACCTGTCTCCCGACGGCTTCGCCAACGCGGAGCGGATGGCGGTCCGGATCCGCAACGTCGGGTGCGACTCGCTGTCCACCGGGTCGGGCTTCGCGATCGACTCGCACACGGTGGTGACCAACCGGCACGTGGTCGCCGACTCCGCGATCCTCCAGGTCTCCACCTACGACGGCCGGGACATCCCGGTCAGCGGTGCGTTGACGGCGTCCCTCGCTGATCTCGCGGTGCTGCGCACCACCGAGGACCTGCCGAGCCAGCAACAGCTCTCGGACGTCGACCCCAAGGTCGGTGACCCCGTCACCGTGGTCGGCTACCCGCTCGGCGGCGAGCTCAGGGTGACGACCGGGGCGGTGATCGGCGCGACGACCGATCCGCTGCACGAGAGCCTGGGCGAGGTCCTGGTCACCGATGCCCAGGTCGAGCCCGGCAGCTCGGGGTCGGCGGTCCTGGACTCCGAGGGCCGCGTCGTGGGGGTCGTGTACGCGAAGAACGCGGCCGACCAGAGCTACATCGTCCCGGTGAGCACCCTGCGCGACCTGCTCTCGGACGACGCAGCGTTCTCGCCGGTGCCGGCCTGCACCTGAGCCGGGCTCAGCCCGCGGCGACGGGCCGCAGCTCGAGGGTGTCGATCTGGGCGACCATCGGGTCGGCCGCGAGCCTGGCGTTGACCTGCGCCAGCACCGCCTCGAGGCCCGAGCGGTCCAGCCCGCGCGGCAGGCCCACCACCACCGCGACCTCGCTGCGCGCACCCGGCTCGACGTCCACCGAGCGCACTGCCGGGACCTGGGCCACGGAGCGCTCGATCGCCTCGCGCACGTCGGCGCGCACCTGCCCACCGCGCACCGCGGGGTGCCAGGTCAGCCCGGCCGCGAGCGCCTGGACCGCCGGCCGTGGGACCACGACCGTGACCGGGCCGCCGGGGTCGACCACCAGGAGCGGCCAGCCCTCGGCCAACGCCGAGGCGGCGGCGCGCGGCGCCTCCGCCGGCATCGGCCTCGCCTCGGCCCGCCACGCCGACAGCGCGGCCACGGACGTGAACACCGGCAGGGCCGTACGCCCATCGGGGGCCTGAAGGGCCACCACCGAGGTCTCGACCTCGCGCTCGGCGAACGGTCCCTGGCCGGTCGCCCCATCCGCCACCTCGTGGGCCATCACGGGCACCAGCACGCGGCTGGTCGCGAGCGCCTCGACCACGTCGGCGATCTCGGCGCGCCCGTCGGCGTGCTCGTCCAGGACCGCAGCCAGGCGCGGGTCGGGCGACCCGTCGTCGCCGGCGAACGCCGAGACCGGCGGCAGCTCGCGGGGTCCGTCGCCGGCGGGCAGGCCGCAGCCCACTACGGTCGCCCGGCGACGTCGAGCGCCTGCGGCAGGGTGAACGCGCCCGCGTACAGGGCCTTGCCCACGATCGCGCCCTCGACCCCGGCCGGGACGAGCTCGCGCAGCGCCTCGAGGTCGGCCAGCGCCGAGATCCCGCCCGAGGCGACCACCGGGGCCCCGGTCCGCCCGCAGACGTCGCGCAGCAGGTCGAGGTTGGGCCCGCGCAACGTGCCGTCCTTGGTCACGTCCGTCACGACGTACCGGGCGCAGCCTGCGGTGTCCAGACGCTCCAGGACGTCCCACAGGTCGCCGCCCTCCCGGGTCCAGCCGCGGGCCGCGAGCGTCGTACCGCGCACGTCGAGCCCGACGGCCACCCGGTCGCCGTGCTCGTCGATCACCCGCGCGGTCCACTCGGGGTTCTCCAGCGCCGCGGTGCCCAGGTTGACCCTGGTGCACCCGGTCGCCAGAGCCCTGGCCAGCGAGGCGTCGTCGCGGATCCCGCCGGAGAGCTCGACCTTGACGTCGACCGCGCCGACCACCGCGGCGAGCAGGTCGGCGTTCGTGCCACGGCCGAACGCCGCGTCCAGGTCCACCAGGTGGATCCACTCGGCGCCGTCGGCCTGCCACGCCAGCGCCGCCGCCATCGGGTCGCCGTACGAGGTCTCCGAACCCGCCTCGCCCTGGACGAGCCGCACGGCGCGACCGTCGGCCACGTCGACCGCGGGCAGGAGCTCCAGACGTGTCATCGTCATCCCTTCAGGCCCTGCACCCAGGTCTCGAGCAGGCGTGCGCCTGCGTCGCCGGACTTCTCCGGGTGGAACTGGGTGGCCGCCAGCGGGCCGTTCTCCACCGCGGCCACGAACGGCTCACCGTGCTCGGCCCACGTGACCATCGGCGCGGCGAACCGGCCACCGCCGAGCGGGGCGAACGAGCGCGCGGCGTAGGAGTGCACGAAGTAGAACCGCTCGTCCGCGACGTCTCGGAACAACACCGAGCCCTCGGCCGGCGAGACCGTGGACCACCCCATGTGCGGGACGACCGGCGCGTCCAGCCGGTCCACCACGCCCGGCCACTCCCCCAGGCCCTCGACCCGCTCACCGTGCTCGACGCCCGCCTCGAACATCACCTGCATGCCGACGCAGATCCCGAGGACGGGCCGACCACCGGCCAGGCGCCGGTCGACGATCTGGTCCCCGCGGACCGCTCGCAGCCCCGCCATCACCGCGGCGAACGCCCCGACGCCCGGGACCACGAGCCCGTCGGCCGCCAGAGCGGCGTCGACGTCAGCGGTGAGCTCGACCTCCGCTCCGACCCGGGCGAGGGCTCGCTGGGCCGATCGCACGTTGCCGAAGCCGTAGTCGAGCACGACGACGCGGGGAACGGGCACCGCGCGAGTCTACCGAGCGGCCCCGGCGCCCCGGCGGTCGCGTCCGCTCAGCGGGCCCGGCGCGCGGCGCGCGCGGCCGACGCGAGCATCCGGGTGGCGCGCCAGCGGCCGAGGCCGACCGAGCTGAGCACACCGTCGAGGTCCGCGACGTCGACGGTGCCGATCAGCAGGCCCTCGATCTCCGGGGGCGCCCCGTCCAGCACCAGCCCTGGGGCGACCTCCGCCGCGGCGGAGCCGCCGGCCCACCGGGTCGCCACCAGCGCACCGTCCCGGCGGACGACCAGCAGGACCGGGGTGTTGGACAGCAGCCGCGAGATCGCCTCGGCCACGGCCTCCGGCTCGCCCGGATCGGTGTGCCGGCACACTGCGACCGCGCCCACCGCCGTGGGCGCCGCGTCCACCTCGACGCCGGCCAGCGCGCACGCAGCGACGAGCGGGCCCGCATCGGCCACCTGCGTCAGGACGACGGCGAGCGCGTCCGTGCCGGGTGTCGCGTCTCCCTCGGTCACAGCGTGCCCTTGGTCGACGGCACGCCCTGCACCCGCGGGTCCGGCGCCACCGCGGCGCGCAGGGCCCTCGCGACGGCCTTGAACTGCGCCTCCACGATGTGGTGCGGGTCGCGCCCGGCCAGGACACGCACGTGCAGGCAGATCCGGGCGTGGTGCGCGAGGGACTCCAGCACGTGGCGGGTCATCGACCCGGTGAAGTGCCCGCCGATCAGGTGGTACTCCTGACCCTCGGGCTCGCCGCTGTGCACGCAGTACGGGCGCCCGGACACGTCGACGACGGCCTGGGCCAGCGCCTCGTCCAGCGGCACGAGCGCGTCGCCGAACCGGCTGATCCCCGTCTTGTCGCCGAGCGCCTGCGCGAGCGCCTGGCCCAGCGTGATCGCGACGTCCTCGACGGTGTGGTGCACGTCGATGTCCGTGTCGCCGCTCGCCCGCACCACGAGGTCGATGAGGGAGTGCTTGCCGAGCGCGGTGAGCATGTGGTCGTAGAACGGCACGGTCGTGGAGACCTCGGTGCGGCCGGTGCCGTCCAGGTCGACCTCGACGTGCACGGTCGACTCCGAGGTGGTCCGGTCGACCACTGCCGTGCGGTGCGTCGCGCTCACAGTCCAGCCACCTCCACCAGGGCGGCCCGGAAGGCCGCCGTCTCCTCCGGCGTGCCGACACTGACCCGCAGCCAGCCGTCGGGTCCGGTCTCGCGGATCAGCACGCCCCGGTCCAGCAGACCCTGCCAGATCGCGTGCCTGTCGTCGAACACCCCGAACAGCACGAAGTTCGCGTCCGAGTCCGCGACCGCCAGGCCGCGGGCTCGGAGCCAGTCCACCAGCGCGTCGCGCTCGGCCCGCAGCCCGTCCACCTGGGCCATCAGCTCGGTGGCGTGCGCCAGCGCGGCACGGGCCGCCGCCTGGGTGACCGCGGACAGGTGGTACGGCAGCCGCACCACCCGCAGCGCGTCGACCAACGCCGGGGCCGCCGCGAGGTAGCCGAGCCGGGCGCCGGCCATCCCGAAGGCCTTCGACATGGTGCGCGAGACGGCCAGGTGGGGGTGCTCGGCGAGCAGCGTGAGGGCGGACGGGGTCCCGGCCCGCCGGAACTCGGCGTAGGCCTCGTCGACCACGACGACGCACCCGCCCGGCACCCGGGCCGCGGCGGCGAGCACCGCACGCACGGTGTCGAGCGGGAGGGCCGTGCCCGTCGGGTTGTTGGGGCTCGCCAGCAGCACGACGCTCGGCGCCTGCTCGGCGATGATCGCCGTGGCGTGCTCCGGGTCCAGGCCGAAGTCCGCCTCCCGGTGGCCCACGACCCACCCGGTCGCGGTGTCGCGCGCGTACTCCGGGTACATCGAGTACGTCGGCGCGAACGACACGGCCGTGCGCCCCGGCCCGCCGAAGGCCTGGAGCAGGTGGAGCATCACCTCGTTGGAGCCGTTCGCGGCCCACACCTGCACCGGGTCGAGGCTCACACCCGACTCGCGCAGCAGGTAGTCGGCCAGGTCGGCGCGCAGGGCGACGAAGTCCCGGTCCGGGTAGCGGTTGAGGCCGCCGGCGGCCGCCGCCACGGCGCTCGCGATGTCGGCGACGACGGATGGCGAGGGCGGGTACGGGTTCTCGTTGACATTCAGCCGCACCGGCACGTCAAGCTGCGGCGCGCCGTAGGGCTCGAGCCCGGCCAGCTCGGGGCGCAGCGGCAGGGCGGGCTGCAGGTCGGCGGGCACGCAGCGATTCTAGGGAGCCTGGCCGATCCCACGGTGGGCATGCCCGACCAGAGGACGGTCCGGCCCCGCGGGCCGCCCGGCGCGGGTCGCCGAGAACAGCACCCACAGGGCGCCGACCACGATGAGGACGTCACCGACGCTGAAGACGTTGGCGAGCGGGAACCCGGCCGGGATCGCGAAGTTGTCGCCCAGGAAGCCGAGCACCGGGCGCTCGACCACCCCCGAGTTCGCGAACCCTGCGGCCTCCTCCAGCCCGGCCAGGTCTCGCGCCGCCGCGCTCGACGGCAGCGTGCCGCCGTTGAGCACGATCGCCAGGCCGTTGCTCAGCGCGCCGGCCGCGAGCACGACGAGGCCTCGCACGGACCGGTTGAGCCATACGAAGGCCGCGGCCATCGCATAGGTGGCCACGTGACCCGCGGCGGCGAGGGTCGTAGGCAGGCCCGGGCCCTCGAGCACGACGAGCTGAACCCCCAGCGCCGCGACCACGAGCCAGGCCGAGCGCCAGCGCAGGTCCCCGAGGCGGCGCAGCATGCCGCCGGTCGCGGGCACGAGGAGCAGCCCGAGCAGCACGCACGCCAGGATCAGCACCGCGCCCCCTCAGACCGCCACCCGCGGGCGTGGCTCGGCCGGGATGAGCTCGTCCACCGTGGCGGCACGCTGCCCGTCTCGAAGGAGGGTGCCGACGAGCTGGTCGGCCTCGCCGCGATCGACCGGCGGCGCATACAGGAACCCCTGGAGCCGGTCGCAGCCCAGCTCGCGCAGCCGGGCCGCCGTGGCCGCGCTCTCGACCCCTTCGGCCACCACGCACAGACCGAGGTTGTGGCCGAGCTCGATGATCGACCGTGCGAGGTACTCGCCGTGCGAGCCGGGCGTCAGGTCCTCGACGAAGCTCTTGTCGATCTTCAGCTCGTCGACGTCGAGCTGCTGGAGCAGCAGGAGCGAGGAGTAGCCGGTCCCGAAGTCGTCGATCGACAGCCGGACCCCCATGTCGCGCAGCCCTCGCAGGATGGTCCGGGCCGCGCGCACGTCGGACATCAGGGAGTTCTCGGTGACCTCGACCGTCAGTGCCTCGGCAGGGACCCCGGTCTCCGCCAGCAGGCGAGCGATGCGCTCTGGCAGCGCCAGGTCGGACAGCAGTCGCGCGGACAGGTTCACCGCGACGCCGACGTCGTGGCCGGCGCAGCGCCAGGCGGCGACCGCCTCCAGCGATCGCCTCAGCACGGACACGGTGAGCGCCGAGATGAGCCCGCAGCTCTCCGCCACGCCGATGAAGGTCTCCGGCAGCAGCGAGCCCTGCGCGGGGTGCTCCCAGCGGGCCAGTGCCTCGACAGCGACCACCCGGCCGGTGACCGCGTCGACCTGGGGCTGGAACGCCGTGCGGATCTGGTCGTCGTCGAGGGCCTCGCGCAGGTCCGGCAGCAGCCGCAGCCGATCGACCGACTCGGTCAGGGCAGCGGGGTGGAAGACGACGGCGCGGGCTCGTTCGTGCTTGGCCTCGTACAGCGCGATGTCCGCCTGCCGCAGCGTGGTGCGCACGTCGAGCAGCGGGGTGCCCTCGCTCGTGGTGATGCCGACGGACGCCTGGATCGACAACCGGGTGGGTCCGGACTCGATCGGGCGGGCGAGGTCCCCCAGGATCTCGGACGCCAGGTCCAGGGCGAACAGCCGCGGGTGGTCCGCGACGGCCAGCAGGGCGAACTCGTCGCCGCCCAGCCGCGCGACCTCCACCTGCTCCTCGCGCTGGGCGGCCGCGGCCTCGAGCCGCCGGGCGATCTCGCGCAGCAGGTCGTCGCCCACGTCGTGACCGAGGGTGTCGTTGACGTCCTTGAAGTGGTCGAGGTCGATCATCAGCACCGCGAGCCCGCGGGCCCCGTGGGAGTCGATCGCGCGCTCGAGGCGGCGCCGGAACAAGGTCCGGTTCGCCAGGCCCGTCAAGGGGTCGTGCAACGACTGGTGCTCGCGGAGCGCGGCGACCTGCGCGGTGCGGCGCACGGCGAGCACCGGCAGCAGGAGCAGCGGAAGCATCAGCACCGAGGTGCCGACGACGAGGGCGGCGACCGGGCCCAGCGCGACGAGCACGCCGTAGGTCTCGAGCTTGAAGAGCAGGTCGTCGAAGAGCATCGCCGTGATCGGCTGCCCGGTGGCCAACCCGGCTACCGCGGAGACCAGCGCGTCGTTGACGATCGCGAAGGTGAGGCCCGCGGCGAGGGTGGCCAGCAGCAGGCCGGCGTCGAACGCGGGGACGCCGCCGAGGAAGCCGACCCCGGAGATCAGGGAGAAGACCGCGCGGCCGGCGAGGATGCTCACCGCGTACTGGCCGGCGTTGAACACGACCTGGATCGGGCGGCGACGGGCACGCAGGTCGTCGAGTGCGACCGCAAGGGTGTGCACCAGCAGCAGGAGGGAGAGCGGACCGAGCGCCAGGAGCGCGACGGCGAACGTCGTGGACGTGGTCACCGGCTCGGCGGCCCGGTCGCCCCGCATCACGGGGACCGAGGTCAGCTCACCGACGACGAGGAACGCGGCCAGCACCCCGAGCTGGAGCACCGGGGCACCGCCCTCCGACCACGGCGGCGACACCACGACGACCACAGCCGCGGCGACCACGCCGAGCACGCCCACCCCGTACGCGTAGAGCGGCAGAGCCCATGCGGGGTGCAGGGGGCCGGTGCGCTCGCCGCGCCGCGACCGGGGGCGGCGCCGCGGAGCACCGCCCCCGGCACTCACGGTGTCACCACCACTTCATGCCCGCACCGGTGACTGCTGCCAGGGCAGCGAGGACCATCGCGGTGCTGGCGGAAGAGAGGACTGCCTTACGGGACACCCACTTGCTCATTGGAGTACCTTCCCTCCCACTCCGGGCAGATGCCTCATCTCTGCCTTGTTGAGGAGTAGACCAGGAGACCGGTCCCAGCGGTCCGGGCGGACCGGCCGATCCCACGGTCGGCCCAACGACTTCACCCGGTGCCGGGCGGCGCGTTCACCCGAAGCGATGAACGCACCGATCACGCCCCCGTCGGTGCGCTCGGCACCCGTCAGCCCGTGGCCGGAAGGTCCAGCACCCGCCGTCCGTCACGCTCGGCGAATCCCACCGCCCGCAGGTAGCGCTCCGACGCGGCCATGCCCGGGGAGGCGACCACCGTCCGGGTGCCCAGCTCGCGGAACGGTCCGTCGGCGCGGAACACGAACTCGCCGGGCGTGAAGTCCCGGAAGGCGGGCAGCACGTAGTCGAGCACCACCTGCTGCTCTCCCGGCGCGGCGCCGTCGCGGGTCAGCACCACGCCGACCGCCTGGTCGGAGGTGGTGACCAGGAACGCATGGTCGGCCCCGGCCGCGAGATCGGCGGGCTCCTGGCCGGCCAGGTCGGGATTGAACCGCGCGATGTCCGCGGCGTGCCTGGCCAGCAGGTGGTGCAGCACCGGCTCGTCCGTGCCGATCGGCACCGCGTCGTAGACCCGGGCGTCGTGCCGCTCGCGCAGCAGCCGGGCGATGGCCCAGAGGTTGATCCCGACGAGCACGACGTTCATCGCGACCATCGGCCACACGGCGAGCGCCGCGTTGTAGCCGATCAGCACGGCGCACGCCACGCTGTTGAGCACGCGCAGCCGCATGAGGCGGGTCTGCACCAGGGACAGCACGAGCAGGGCCGAACCGGCCCAGCCGATGATCTCCAGCCAGGGCATCGTTGCTCCTCGGTCAGACGAAGCGGGCCTCGACGGCCTCGCCGTGCGCGGGCAGGTCCTCGGCGCCGGCGACCGCGAGGATGCGCGCCCGGACGGCGTCGAGGGCGGCCTGGTCGTACTCGACCTGCTGCACCGCGCGCATGAAGCTGTGCACGCCCAGCCCGCTCGCGTAGCGCGCGCAGCCGCCGGTGGGCAGGACGTGGTTCGACCCGGCCATGTAGTCACCCAGCGAGACCGGCGAGTAGGGGCCGACGAAGATCGCTCCGGCGGAGGTCACGCGCTCGGCGACCTGTGCGGCGTCCGCGGTCTGGATCTCCAGGTGCTCGGCGCCGTAGGCGTTGACCACCGCGAGACCCGCGCCCAGGTCGTCCACCAGCACGATGGCCGACTGCGGACCGCCCAGCGCGGTCGCGACGCGGTCACCGTGCTTGGTCGCGGCGACGAGGTCCACCAGCAGCTCCTCGACCCGGCCGGCCAGCTCGGTCGAGCTGGTGACCAGGACCGACGCCGATGTCGGTCCGTGCTCGGCCTGGGAGACGAGGTCGGCCGCGACATGTCGCGGGTCCGCGGTGCCGTCGGCCAGGATGGCGATCTCGGTGGGCCCGGCCTCGGAGTCGATGCCGACCGTGCCGCGCACCAGCCGCTTGGCGGCCGTGACGTACTGGTTGCCCGGGCCGGTGATGACGTCGACCGGCTCGCAGAGCACGGCGCCGTCCTCCGGGACCTCACCGGCGGCGCCGTAGGCGAGCATCGCGATCGCCTGCGCACCACCGACCGCGTACACCTCCTCCACGCCCAGCAGGCGGCAGGCCGCCAGGATCGCGGGGTGCGGCAGCCCGTCGGCCTGGGGCGGGCTGACCACCGCGAGCGAGGGCACACCGGCCTCCTGCGCCGGAACCACGTTCATCACCACCGACGACGGGTACACCGCGAGCCCGCCGGGCACGTACAGGCCCACCCGGCGTACGGGCATCCAGCGCTGGCGCACCACCGCACCGGGCTCGAACTCGATCCGGAAGCCGGACGGTCGCTGCTGCGCGTGCACCGCCCTGGTCCGGCGGATCGAGATCTCCAGGCCCGCGCGCACGGTCGGGTCGAGGGACTCGAGCGCGTCAGCGAGCGCGGTCTCCGGGACGCGCAGGCGCTCGGGCCGCACCCCGTCGAACCTCTCGCTCAGGTCACGCAGCGCGGCCGCGCCCCGTTCGCGGACGTCGGCCAGGATCGGCGCGACCTGCTCGGCGACGTGGGCCACGTCGAGCTCGGGTCGGGGCAGGATCGCGGTGAGCTCGCGAGCGGACAGGGTGCGGCCACGGAGGTCGATGCGGGAGATCACCCGCCCGAGTGTAGGCGGCCCGGCCCGCCGGAACGGCCCGGTCGGCCGGGTCGGTCAGGGCGCCATGTAGTCCGAGGACATCGCGCGGTCGACCGCGACCACGACGACCACCCGGTGCGGATCGGGCTCCAGCGCGTGGTGACGCACGGCGTGACGCCGCTCGGCGTCCGCCACCGCCTGCGGGTCGCGCGACACCGTCGCGACCCCCTCGAGCGTGAGCCATCGCCCGCCCTCGACCTGGCACACCGCGACTCGCGCCGGGCGGCCGGACTCGACGTTGCGCACCTTGGCCGACCCGTCCCGGGTGGTGATCAGCAGGTGTCCGGTACCCGGGTCCCAGGTGGGGGCGACCGGGACCACGTGCGGCGTGCCGTCCGGACGCAGCGTGGTCAGGGTCGCCAGGTGCCGCTCGGTGAGGAACACGAGCTGCTCGGGGTTGAGCCGGAGCATCGGTCAGGCCAGACAGTTGGGGCCGAGGAGCGCCTTGAGGTCGCCGTAGAGCGCCGGTCCACGCTCGATCCGCAGGCCGTGGTCCAGGCGCATGACCGTGGAGCGGCCCGGCTGGGTCAGGCGAAGGTGGACGTCGGTGACGCCGGGGTGGTCGGAGAGGATCTCGCGCAGCCGTTCGACCACCGGTGCGGTGCACCGGGCGACCGGCATCGAGATGGTGACCGGCCGGTCGTCGACGGCGGTGACGTCCGGCAACGACACCTCGTTGGCCTGGAGCTGCATCGTGTCGTCGCGGCGGCGCACCCGCCCTCGCACCGTGAGCACCGCATCCTCGACGAGCGACGTGGTGTAGGCCAGGTAGGTCTCCCCGAAGAACAGCACCTCGATCGAGCCGTCCAGGTCCTCCAGGGTCAGCGAGGCCCACGGGTTCCCGTTCTTGCTCATCCGGCGCTGCAGGTTGGTGACCAGCCCGCAGACGGTCACGGTCGAGCCCTCGGCGCGGGTCTCGTCGGCGGTGAGCGTGGCCAGCGAGCAGTCCGCGGCCTGGGCGAGCACGTGCTCGAGCCCGGACAGCGGATGGTCGGACACGTAGAGCCCGAGCATCTCCCGCTCGAAGGCCAGCCGCTGCTTCTTGTCCCAGTCCGGCACGTCGGGCACGACGACGGAGAATCCCACCTCGTCGCTCTCGCCGCCCAGGTCCGCGAACAGGTCGAACTGGCCCTCGGCCTCCTTACGCTTGACCCCGATCACCGCGTCGACGGCCTGCTCGTGGACCAGCAGCAGCGCGCGACGACCGTGTCCGAGCGAGTCGAACGCGCCGGCCTTGATGAGCGACTCGACGGTGCGCTTGTTGCACACCACGGCCGGCACCTTGTCCAGGAAGTCCGTGAACGAGGTGAAGGCCCCCTTCGCCTCGCGGGTGCGCACGATCTCCTCGACGACGTTCGCGCCCACGTTGCGCACCGCGGTCAGGCCGAAGCGGATGTCCGCGCCGACCGCAGCGAAGTTCGCCACCGAGGAGTTGACATCCGGCGGCAGCACCGTGATGCCCATCCGCCGGCACTCGGCCAGGTAGAGCGCGGACTTGTCCTTGTCGTCACGCACCGACGTCAGCAGCCCGGCCATGTACTCGGTCGGGTAGTTGGCCTTGAGGAACGCGGTCCAGTACGAGACCACGCCGTAGGCCGCCGAGTGCGCCTTGTTGAACGCGTAGCCGGCGAACGGCACGAGCACGTCCCACACGGCCCGGATCGCGGCGTCGGAGTAGCCGCGCTCCTTCATGCCGGCCTCGAACGGGACGAACTCCTTGTCCAGGATCTCCTTCTTCTTCTTGCCCATCGCCCGGCGCAGCAGGTCCGCCTGGCCGAGCGTGTAGCCGGCGAGGATCTGCGCGGCCTTCTGCACCTGCTCCTGGTACACCACCAGGCCGTGCGTCTCGTCGAGCACCTCGGCGAGCGGCTCGACGAGCTCGGGGTGGATCGGCTCCACCTTCTGCAGCCCGTTCTTGCGCAGCGCGTAGTTGGTGTGCGAGTTCATCCCCATCGGCCCGGGCCGGTACAGCGCGATGACCGCGGAGATGTCGTCGAAGTTGTCCGGGCGCATCTGGCGCAGGAGCGCGCGCATCGGCCCGCCGTCGAGCTGGAACACGCCCAGCGTGTCGCCGCGGCCCAGCAGCTCATAGGTCGGCCGGTCGTCCAACGGGACGTCCTCGATGACCAGGTCGCCCTTGCCGTTGGCGCGGATGTTGTCCAGCGCGTCGTCGAGGATCGTCAGGTTGCGCAGGCCGAGGAAGTCCATCTTGATCAGCCCGAGCGCCTCGGCGCCCGGCTGGTCGAACTGCGTGATGATCGCGCCGTCCTGCGGGCGCTTCATGATCGGCAGGATGTCGAGCAGCGGTTCGCTCGACATGATCACGCCCGCGGCGTGCACGCCCCACTGCCGCTTGAGGCCCTCGAGCCCGCGCGCGGTCTCCAGCACCTTCTGGGCGTCCGGGTCCGCGGCGACGACCTGCCGGAACTCCTCCGCCTCGGCGTAGCGCTCGTGCGACGGGTCGTACATGCCGGTCAGGGGGATGTCCTTGCCCATCACCGGCGGCGGCATCGCCTTGGTGAGCTTCTCCCCCATCGCGAACGGGTAGCCGAGCACCCGCGAGGAGTCCTTGAGGGCCTGCTTGGCCTTGATCGTGCCGTAGGTCACGATCTGCGCGACGCGGTCCTCGCCGTACTTGTCGGTGACGTACCGGATGACCTCGCCACGCCGACGCTCGTCGAAGTCCACGTCGACGTCCGGCCAGGACACGCGCTCGGGGTTGAGGAAGCGCTCGAAGATCAGGCCGTGCTTGAGCGGGTCCAGCTCGGTGATGCCCATCGCGTAGGCGACCATCGACCCCGCGGCCGAGCCACGGCCCGGCCCGACCCGGATGCCCTGGGACTTGGCCCAGTTGATGAAGTCCGCGACCACCAGGAAGTACCCGGCGAAGCCGAGCTGGGTGATGACGTCGGTCTCGTAGGTGGCCTGCCTGCGCACGTCGTCGGGGATCCCGAACGGGTAGCGGCGACGCAGCCCGGTCTCGATCTCCTTGACGAACCAGGACTGCTCGCTCTCCCCGGCCGGCACCGGGAACTTCGGCATGTAGTTCGCCGACGTGTTGAAGGTGGTGTCGCAGCGTTCGGCGATGAGGAGCGTGTTGTCCGCGGCCTCGGGGTGCTCCCGCCACAGGTCACGCATCTCCTGGGCGGTCCACAGGTAGAACTTGTCCGTCGAGAACGCGAACCGGGTGCCGCCCTGGTCCGAGGTGGGCTCCAGCAGCGTCGAGCCCGACTGGACGGCCAGCAGCGCCTCGTGCGCGTGCGCGTCCTCCTTGCGCGTGTAGTGCGAGTCGTTGGTCGCCACGAGCGGTGCACCGATGTGCTTGGCCAGGCGCAGCAGGTCCGGCAGGACACGACGTTCGATCTCGATGTCGTGGTCCATCAGCTCGACGAAGAAGCTCTCCTTGCCGAAGATGTCCTGCAGCTCCGCGGCGGTGCGCACGGCCTCGTCCCACTGCCCCAGCCGCAGCCGGGTCTGGATCTCGCCGGACGCGCAGCCGCTGAACGCGATGAGGCCGTCGTGGTACGTCGAGAGCAGCTCGCGATCCATCCGGGGCCACTTGCCCATCTGGCCCTCGAGCGAGGCCAGCGAGCCCATCCGGAACAGGTTGTGCATCCCGGCGGTCGTCTCCGAGACGATCGTCAGGTGCGTGTAGGCGCCGCGGGCGGACACGTCGTCGCCGTTCTGGCTGTCGTCCCCCCAGCGGACCCGCGACTGGTCGAACCTGCTCGTCCCCGGTGTGAGGTACGCCTCGACGCCGATGATCGGCTTGATCCCATGCTTCTGGGCCCGCTGCCAGAAGTCGAAAGCCCCGAACAGGTAGCCGTGGTCCGTGATCGCCAAGGCCTTCTGGCCCAGCTCCTCGGCGTAGCTCAGGAGCTCCTCGACGCGCGCGGCGCCGTCGAGCATCGAGTAGTCGGTGTGCACGTGCAGATGGGCGAAGTCCTGGCCCAGCTCCCAACCAGGATCACCGACCGACATGCCCGCCATCCTAGGTTGCGCCGCCCACACGCCCGACGCGCCCAGGGGCGTTTCGCCGAGCCCGGCACGCACCCCCTGCGACCCGGTATGACGAAGGTCACTCCGGCGTGTCCGACGACCCGTCACGCAGCATCGCCCAGGCCCTGGCCAGGTCCTGGGGCGGCTCGCTGGACAGCTCGAGCCACTCACCGGTCGCCGGGTGGTCGAACCCGAGCCGGGCGGCGTGCAGCCACTGCCGGGTCAGGCCGAGCGACGCGGCCAGGGCCGGGTCGGCGCCGTAGGTCAGGTCTCCGACGCACGGATGGTGGACCGCCGCCATGTGCACCCGGATCTGGTGGGTGCGCCCGGTCTCCAGGTGCACCTCGACCAGCGACGCCTTGGGGACCATCTCGAGCACCTCGTAGTGCGTCACCGACGGCTTGCCGGACGCGACGACGGCGAACTTCCAGTCGTCGCGGGGGTGGCGGCCGATCGGCGCGTCGATGGTGCCGGTGGTCGGCTCGGGATGACCCTGGACCACCGCGTGGTAGACCTTCTCGACCGTGCGCTCCTTGAACGCGCGCTTGAGCAGCGTGTAGGCACGCTCGCTCTTGGCGACCACCATGAGACCCGACGTGCCCACGTCCAGGCGGTGGACGACGCCCTGCCGCTCGGCGGCGCCGGAGGTGGAGACCCGGTGCCCGGTCGCGGCGAGCGCCCCGACCACGGTCGGCCCGGTCCAGCCCGGAGACGGGTGGGCCGCGACGCCCACCGGCTTGTCGACCACCACGACGTCGTCGTCCTCGTGCACGATGCGCATCCCGGGAACCGGCTCCGGCGGTGCGACGGGGTGGGTGGGGCCGTCGAGCGCCTCGACGTCCACCTCGAGCCAGGACCCGGCGACCAGGCGTTCGGACTTCCCTGCCGGCCGGCCGTCGATCTGGACCGCACCGGCCTCCGCCAGGTCCGCCACCCGGGTGCGCGAGACGCCGAGCAGTCGCGCCAGGCCGGCGTCGACCCGCTCACCTGCCAGGCCGTCGGGGACGGGCAGGCTCCGAGTGCTCACGGCGTGGGCGGAGCGGGCTCGGCGCCCTCGGCCGGCTCGGTGTCCTGCGCCGGCTCGGCGCCCTCGGGCCGGGTGTCCGAGCCCGGCGCGCCGTCCTCGGTCGGCTCGGCGCCCTCGGTCCCGGCACGGCGCCCGTCGATGCCGATCCCGATCATCGTCAGCAGCACGATCAGCACAGCCGCCGCGACGATCGCGATGTCCGCGACGTTGCCGATGAACCAGTCCCCGTAGGCGATGAAGTCGACGACGTGTCCCACCCCGAAGCCCGGAGGCCGAACCAGCCGGTCGATGAGGTTGCCCACCGCGCCGCCGAGCAGCAGGCCGAGGGCCAGCGCCCAGGCGCGCGACCCCAGGCGGTCGGCCACCCGGATGATCACGATGCTCACCCCGACCGCGGCGATGGTGAACACCCACGTCATCCCGGAGGCCATGCTCAGCGCGGCACCGGGGTTGCGCATCAGCTGCAGGCCCAGCAGGTCACCGACCAGCGGCGTCCGCTCACCCTCGGTCAGGTGCGCCAGCGCCAACGCCTTGGTGACCTGGTCCAGCGCGAGGACGGTGACCGCCACCACGGCCAGCACGACCACCAGGTGGCGACGACGGGGCACGGTCAGCGACGCTCCTGCTTGGCCTTGCACGCCACGCACAGCGACGCGCGCGGGAAGGCCTGCACGCGCGCCTTGCCGATCGGCCCCCCGCACGACTCGCACGTCCCGAAACCGGCCTGGCCGACCCGCTCGAGGGCGCGCCGGTTCTGGTCCAGCAGGTCCTTGGTGTTGTTGAGCATCGTGAGCTCCTGCTCACGCTCGAGCGCGGAGCTGCCGGAGTCCGCCTGGTCGTCGCCGGCGCCGTCGCCGGAGTACCGCAGCAGGCTGGTCAGCTCAGCGTCGGCCTCGGACAGCTCGACCTCGAGCCGCGAGATCTCGGCGGTGAGCTCGTCGGCCACCGCCTCCACCTCGTCGACGGTCCACGGCTCCTCGCCGTCGCGCACGGGGAAGGTCTTCACGAGACCCTTGAGGTCCGCGCGTGACGGGCGGGCGCGTCCGGAGGCGCTCACCGGGTCCTGGATGGCCATCTCTCTCCCTGCTGACGAGGCGTCCCGTGAGAGTAGACCCCCCGGGCATGACGCACAACGCACCGCGCCGGGTCACCCCGGCGTGGTGCGTCGTGTGGCTGCTTCAGCCGCCGAGCTGTACGTCCCCGGCGCGCGGGGACACCGAGGCCCCGCGCGACTCGAGGTCGCCGAGCAGGTTCTCGAGGTAGCTCTTCAGGCGGGTGCGGTAGTCGCGCTCGAAGACCCGGAGCTCGTCGATCTTGCGCTCCAGGAGGCTCCGCTCCTGCTCGAGCTGTGCGAGGGTCCGGTTCGAGGTCTCCTCCGCCTCACGCACGATGCGCTGGGCCTGGGACTTCGCGTCGCCGATGATCCGCTCGCCCTCCTCCTGGCCCGAGCGCACGTAGTCGTCGTGCAGCTTCTGGGCCAGCTGGAGCATCCCGGTGGCGGACTCGGGCTCACTGAGGTGGGCCATCCCGGAGGCCGCGGCCATCACGGGGGCGGGCTCCGGGGCCGGCTCGGGCTCGGGGGCCGGCTCAGGCTCCGGCTGCACGACGGGCTCGGGCTCGGGGGCCGGCGCCACGGCCTCGGCCTCGGCGGCGAACGGGGCCGCTCCGCCGCGGCTCAGCTCGGCGATCCGGCGCTCGGCCGCAGCGAGCTTCGCCTTGAGGTCGTCGTTCTCGGCGTACACGGCCCGCAAGGTGTTGACCACCTCATCCAGGAAGTCGTCGACCTCGTCCTGGTCGTACCCCTCACGGAACTTCGTCGCCTGGAACTTCTTGTTCAGGACGTCGTCTGCGGTGAGCAGAGCCATCGTGTCACCTCGGTTTGTCGTGCGGGCAGACCTGGCAGTACGCCGACCGCCAAGGCCACCGTAGCGGACTTCGCACGCGTCGCGCCTGCTCCGCGCCGTCGGGCGTGGCGCGGCTCAGGTGGCCAGGTTTCCGAAGACCGAGAGCAGGACCGCACAGGCCAGCATCACGAGCAGGAACGCCAGGTCGAGCCGGACCTGCCCGAGGGTCAGCGGGGGCACCACCTTGCGCACCGCGCGCAGCGGAGGGTCGGTGATCGTGTACGTCACCTCGGCCACCACGAGGGCCGCGCCGCGCGGGCGCCAGTCCCGCGCGAACACCTGCACCCAGTCCAGCACCAGGCGGACGAACATCAGCAGGAAGTAGGCCAGGACGACGTAGTACAGGACTGCCCAGAGGATGGTGATGGCGGCACCTCAGCTCTGGTTGTAGAACCCGGCGGGCTCGCCCGCACCGTCCTCACCGGCGATCTCCACGTGCTCGGGAGACAGCAGGAACACCCTGGAGGTCACCCGCTCGATGGCGCCGTGCAGGCCGAAGATCAGGCCGGCCGAGAAGTCCACCAGACGCTTGGCGTCGGCGTCGGTCATCTCGGACAGGTTCATGATCACCGGGGTGCCCGCCCGGAACGCCTCGCCGATCGCTCGCGCGTCGTTGTACGAGCGCGGGTGGATCGTGGTGATCCGGCGCAGGTCGCCGCCGCTCGGCACGGGGCGCGGCGTCGGCCGGTGCAACGGCGTGACGTCCGCGCGATGGGTCTCCTCGGGCTCGAAGTACTCCTCGACGTACTCGTCGCCGACCTCGTGCTCGTCCTCGGCGAGGCCCAGGTACAGCATGGTCTTGCGCAGCGCTCCGGCCATGGCGGCCTCCACCTTCCTCCGACCCGTCACAGGCTGGTGCTCGTCCGTCGGACGGACTCCGGACCCTCCTCACGGTAATCGAGCCGTCGCGTCGCGCCGCGCCGACACGCCCGGCCATGGCCAGGTGCTTGCGCATCGGGCGCGGGTGGCTCAGACCAGCCGCACGATCCCTGCCACCCGCCCGGCCGGCCGGCCGTCGCGCACCCCGCGGTGCGAGAAGAACCGGGCGTCGGTGCGGGTGCACAGCCCCAGGTCCTCGACCCGGACCCCGAGCTCGGCGAGCTGGCGGGTCACAGCGCGCGGCAGGTCCAGCGCCGGCGTGCCCCACGAGGTCGTCGACGCCGTGCCGGGGACCTGCGCGTCGACGTCGTCGCGCATCGCAGCCGGCACCTCGTAGCAGGCGCCGCAGATCGCCGGGCCGACCACCGCTCGCAGCTCCCGGGCGCCCGCCCGCTGCAGCGCGCCCACGGCAGCGGGGACCACGCCCGCCACCACTCCCGCCCGGCCGGCGTGGATCGTTCCCACCACGCCGGCCGCCGGATCGGCGACGAGCACGGGCACGCAGTCGGCCACCAGGACCGCGAGCCCGACCTGGGTGGCGACCATCGCGTCGCAGGCCGCGACGTCGTCGCCGCCTGCGGTGGCCAGGTGGACGGCCGCGCCGTGCACCTGGCGGCCCCACGCCACGGGTCCGCCGGCCCAGCGCTCAGCGGCGCGCCGCCGCTCGGCGACCGCGTCGGGCTCGTCGCCGAGCCCCAGGCCCAGGTTGCCCGCCACGACGGTCGAGAACCCCGCGCGAACGCCGGGCCCGAGGTCGACCTCGAGCCACGGCCCGAGCGTCACTGCGGGTGCTTGAGGAAGTCCGGCAGGTCCAGGTCGTCGGTGGCCCGGCGCGGGCGGTCCTCGAAGACCCGTGGCACGTCGACGCCGCCCTGGCCGCCCTCCTCGCTCAGGAACGCAGGCACGTCCCGCTCCTCGGACAGCTCGCCGGGAACCTGCGGACGAGGGACCTCGTGCTCGGCCGCGGGCTCGGTGGCCGTCGGCTCCGGCTCGGGCTCCGGCTCGACCACCACGGGGGCGCGGGGCGGGCTGACCTGACCCAGGGCCCGCGAGTCCTTGCGCACGGTCGGCGACCCGGAGTCGAAACCGGCAGCGATCACGGTGACCCGCACCTCGTCACCGAGCGCGTCGTCGATGACCGCGCCGAAGATGATGTTGGCCTCCGGGTGCGCGGCCTCCTGCACGAGGCGTGCGGCCTCGTTGATCTCGAACAGGCCCAGGTCGGAGCCGCCCTGGATGGACAGCAGCACGCCGTGCGCCCCGTCGATGCTCGCCTCGAGCAGCGGGGAGGAGATCGCGAGCTCCGCGGCCTGGACGGCGCGGTCGTCCCCGCGCGCCGATCCGATGCCCATGAGGGCCGAGCCGGCACCCTGCATGACGGACTTCACGTCGGCGAAGTCGAGGTTGATCAGCCCTGGGGTGGTGATCAGGTCGGTGATGCCCTGGACACCGGACAGCAGCACCTGGTCGGCCGAGCGGAACGCGTCCAGCACGGACACCGACCGGTCGGAGATCGACAGCAGCCGGTCGTTGGGGATGACGATCAGGGTGTCGACCTCGGACCGCAGGCCGTCGATCCCGGTCTCCGCCTGGACCGAGCGCCGCCGACCCTCGAACGTGAACGGTCGCGTCACCACGCCGATGGTCAGGGCGCCGAGCGACCGGGCGATCCGCGCGACGACGGGTGCGCCGCCGGTGCCCGTGCCGCCGCCCTCGCCCGCGGTGACGAAGACCATGTCCGCGCCGCGCAGCACGTCCTCGATCTCCTCGGTGTGGTCCTCGGCGGCACGCTTGCCGACCTCGGGGTCCGCGCCGGCGCCGAGACCACGGGTGAGCTCTCGGCCGACGTCGAGCTTGACGTCCGCGTCGGACATCAGCAGGGCCTGCGCATCGGTGTTGATCGCGATGAACTCGACGCCCTTGAGTCCGACCTCGATCATCCGGTTGACGGCGTTGACGCCGCCGCCGCCGATCCCGACCACCTTGATGACGGCCAGGTAGTTCTGGGGAGCTGCCACGGCGTGTCCTCCGAGTCTCACGTTCAGGTTGAACGTTAGAGTTATGTCACGTGCTGTCGATGACGACGCTAGGTTGCAGGTGGCCCCCCGGCAATCACCGCGGGCGCGTGTCGCTCGACCTTCGCCGATTGCGCGCACCCGCACGCCCTGCGGTCAGGACCGGGTGATGGGCAAGGTCGGCGCGGAGACGTCGTAGACCTTGACCCCCGCCGCCGCCTTGGAGGCCCGCAGGGTCCGCACGACGGCAGCCTTCAGCGCCGACTGGTCCGCGCTCCCCCACTCCACGGTCGTGCCGTCCGACAGCGACAGCCGGACCGCGTCCTGGTTCTCCGCCGAGGCGCCCGTGACGTCCGCGGCCAGGTCGGCCGGGAGCTGCTGCAGCACGAGGAGCACGGCCGTCATGGCCGCCGGGTCGTCCAGCGGGACCGTCACCACCGGCAGGTCCTTCGGCGCGTCGTCGCTGCGGCCGACCTGCACGCCCTCGGCGTCCAGCAGCGCGTAGCCGCCGCCCTCGGGCACCGCCGCCACCGGGTCGCGCGCGACCACCGTGACGAGCACCCCGTGCGGCCACGACCGGGTGACCGAGGCGGCCCGCACCCCGGGCACGTCGAGCACCTCGCGGCGCACCCCCACGGTGTCCAGCCGGGGCAGCGGGGTGCCGGCCAGGTTCGTCAGGATCGTGGTCACCGCGGTGACGTCGACCACCGCCCGGTCGCCCTCGACCCGCACGGCGACCTCGTCGGCCTGCAGGGCCAGCACCGGCGAGAGCAGCAGCAGCCAGGCCAGGGCCGCGACCACCACCCCTGCGGCCGACCAGGCCAGCACGCGGTCGCGCAGGATTCGCCGACGCATCCTGACCCGCTCGGCGAAGCGGGCTGCGGAGCCGGTCGAGACCACAGCCGGCCGGCGAGGCTGCCAGCGCGGCGCCCGTTCGGCGGCGACGGCGGCCTTCGCGCCCGTCGCGCGCTCCGGCGCGCGAGCCCCCGCAGGGCCGACGGGCGGTGTCCGCGACGGACGGACGGCAGGCGGGCGTGGGGCGGGCGCGCGTGCCGGCACGACGGGTGGCGCCGGCACCCGGGGGCGCGGCGGCGGCCTCATGCGCCTGTCCTCTCCCGCGCCGCGAGGTCGGCGAGCACGACCGGGGCCAGGCCGGTGACGTCCCCCGCGCCGACGGTCAGCAGCAGGTCACCGGGCCGTGCGAGCGCCGCCACGGCGTGCGCTGCTTCGGTGCGGTCGGCCACGAACCGGCCGGCGCCGGCCATCCGGTCGGTGATCAGGGCACCGGTGACCGAGGGGTCCGGGTCCTCGCGCGCCGCGTACACGTCCGTGACCACGACCTCGTCGGCGAGGGTCAGCGCCTGCGCGAACTCCGCGGCGAACGTCGCCGTCCGGGAGAACAGGTGCGGCTGGAAGAGCACCAGCACCCGGCCCGGCCCGGCCACGGCGCGTGCGGCGCGGAGCAGCGCGGCGACCTCGGTCGGGTGGTGGGCGTAGTCGTCCACCACCCGCACGCCGGCCGCCCTGCCCCGGTCCTCGAAGCGGCGGCCGGTCCCGGCGAACGTGGCCAGCCCGGCCGCGGCCGTACCGGCGTCCACGTCCAGGAGCCGGGCCACCGACCACGCGGCCGCGGCGTTCAGCGCGTTGTGCGCGCCCGGCACCGCAAGGCTCACCGGCACCGCCGGTCCCCCGCGCTCGGTGAACGTCGTGGTCCCCCCCGCACCGGACGGCACCCACGGGCCGACGAGCACGTCAGCGCCCTCGCCGGTCCCGTAGCGCAGCACGCGCGTGCCGTTCGCCCGAGCGGCGCTCGCGAGCCGCGCCGCGCCGGAGTCGTCCGCGCACACCACCAGCGTGCCGGTGACGCGCGCGGCGAAGTCCACGAACGCCTGCTCGAACGCCTCACGGCTGCCGTAGTGGTCCAGGTGGTCCGGCTCGACGTTGGTGACCACGGAGATCTCGGGGCGGTAGGCCAGGAAGGACCCGTCCGACTCGTCGGCCTCGACCACCATGACCTCACCGGCTCCGGCGTGGGCCCCGCCCACCGGGTCCGCATCGCCCGCACCCGCGTGGCGGACCGTGCCGCCGATCGCCCACGAGGGGTCCAGCCCGGCGTGCGCCAGCACGACGGCGACCATCGCCGACGTCGTGGTCTTGCCGTGCGCGCC
Organism: Actinomycetales bacterium; assembly: GCA_020444245.1. Lineage (GTDB taxonomy): Bacteria > Actinomycetota > Actinomycetes > Actinomycetales > Cellulomonadaceae > Actinotalea. Next base: position 9,138 of record JAHLLI010000026.1, on the reverse strand, counting down.
GGCGACCGCGACCCCGCGCCGCCCCTCCATCAGGGCGGCTAGCGCGCCGGAGCGGTGCAGCACCGGCACGCCCAGCTCCCGCGCACGCACGAGCTCGGGGTTGGTGGCCCGGATCGCGCTGGACACGACCAGCGTGCCGGCGCCGTCGACCAGCGTCGCGTCGTGACCGTGGTGCGCGGCGACGCCGGCAGCCCGGACCGCGTCCAGCCCGCCCGTGCCGGCGTCCGAGCCGGACACCTCCAGCCCGCGCGCGACCAGCAGCGCGGCGACCGCGGACATGCCCGCACCACCCACCCCGACCAGGTGGACCCGGCCGCGCCCGGAGATCGCCGCGAGGTCGTCGCTCACCGGCGCTCCCCCGCGGCCGCCAGCACCAGGTCGGCCACCCGCGACGCGCCGTCGGCCGCGCCCACGGAGCGCGCGCCCGCGCGCATCGCGGCCAGCCGGTCCGCGTCACCGAGCAGCGGCACGACGTGCTCGCGCAGCCATGCCGGGGTCAGGTCCGCGTCGGCCACCAGCAGGCCACCACCGGCGGCCACCACCGGCGCCGCGTTGAGCCGCTGCTCGCCGTTGCCCACCGGCAGGGGCACGAACACCGAGGGCACGCCGGCGGCGGCCAGCTCCATCACCGTCCCGGCCCCGGCACGGCACACCGCGAGGTCGGCCACGGCCAGGCCGTCCTGCATCGCATCGAGGTACTCCAGGACGTGGTAGCGCCCGGCACCGGGCAGCCCGTCCACGGCGGACCGCACGAGGTCGGCCTTGCCCGCGCCGGTCAGGTGCAGCACCTGGGCCCCGGCGGCCAGCAGGTCCCCTGCGGCGCCCGCGAGCGCCCGGTTCAGGCTCACGGCGCCCGACGAGGCGCCGGTGACCAACAGGGTGGGCAGCTCGGGATCCAGCTCGAGTGCCCGCGCGGCCCGCGTCCGCACCGCGACGGGGTCCGCGACCAGAGCCTCGACGAGCGCAGCGATCTCCGGGCGCAGCGGCAACCCGGTGACCTGCGCCCCCCGCAGGGGCGTCCCGGGGAACGTCGTGGCGACGGTCCGGGCCCAGCGGGCCCCGAGCCGGTTGGCCAGCCCGGGCCGGGCGTTCTGCTCGTGGATCACCACCGGCACGCCGGCCCGGCGCGCGGCGAGATACGCGGGCGTCGACACGTAGCCACCGAAGCCGACCACCACGTCCACGCCGCGCTCGGCGATCACGTCGGCCACCGCCCGCACGGCGGCCCGCAGCCGCCCGGGCAGGCGGAACCAGTCGAGCGTGGGTCGCCGCGGCAGCGGCACCCGAGGGATCTCGACGAGCGGGTATCCCCGGGCCGGCACGAGCCGGGTCTCCAGCCCGGTCGAGGTCCCGAGCACGACGACCCCGGTCGACGGGTCCCGGCGGCGCAGCTCGTCCGCCACGGCCAGCAGCGGGTTGACGTGGCCGGCGGTGCCGCCCCCGGCCATCAGCACCTCAACCACGGCCGTCTCCCTTCGGCCGCCGTGTCGGCACCCCGCGGTCCGCGCCGCGGGCCCCGCCGATCACCGCCAGCGACCGCTGCACCGCCCCGGGTCTGGCCCGCAGGGCCTCGGCCGCGCCGGGCTCGCTGCGCGCGAACGACACCACCACCCCGAGCGCGACGAGCGTGGTGATCAGCGCCGAACCGCCGGCCGAGACCAGCGGGAGCGGCAGCCCCACCACGGGCAGGAGCCCGATCACGACCGCGATGTTGACCAGCGCCTGCCCCAGGATCCAGGACGCGATGCCGGCCGTCGCGATCTGGGCGAACGGGTCGGCGTGCCGCCGGATCACCCGCACCATGGCCACCGCGAGGATCGCGAACAGCACGAGCACGAGCACGGTGCCGAGCAGGCCGAGCTCCTCGCCGATCACGGCGAAGATGAAGTCGTTGTGGCCCTCGGGCAGGCCGGACCACTTCTGCCGGCTCTCCCCCAGCCCCTCTCCCGTGAGTCCGCCGGAGGCCAGCGCGTACAGGCCCCTGGTGGTCTGGTAGCACGGCCCGAGCTTGTCGCAGTCCTCGGAGAAGAACGTCGTGATCCGGGTGACGCGGGTGCTGGTGGACTGGGCGAGGTTGACCACGACGACGCCCGCGAGCACGCCCGCGACCGCGAACATCCGCAGCGGCACCCCGGCGATGAACATCGCCCCGGCCACCAGGACGAGCATGATCAGCGCGGTGCCGAGGTCGTCGCCGAGCAGCACGAGCCCGATGACGCCCATCGCCACCACGAGGCCCGGCACGATCACGTGCAACCACCGGTGCAGCAGGGCGCGCTTGGTGGCCAGCACGCTCGCCAGCCAGACCGCGAGGGAGAGCTTGAGCACCTCCGACGGCTGCATCGTGAACGAGCCGATGCCGATCCAGTTCCGGTTGCCGTTGGCCTTGATGCCCAGCGAGGTGAACACGAGCAGCTGCAGGGCCACCGCGACGGCCAGGGCCGGCCAGGCGATCGCCTTGTAGAACCGCACCGGGAGCCGGCTCGCGAGCCAGGCGATCGGCAGCCCGATGAGCGCGAACTGAGCCTGGCTGAGGAACACCGAGTACGGCGTCGCGCCCTTGGAGGCGGTCAGCGAGTCGACGGTCGAGCTGGACAGCACCATCACCAGGCCGATGGACAGCAGCAGCCCGGTCGCCCCGATCAGCAGGTAGTAGCTCGTGACCGGTCCGTTCCAGGTGCCCGGCTCGCGGGGCGAGACCTCCAGGTCGGGCCCGCGGGTGGCCGTCACGTGCCCGTGCGTGCCCCGACCGCCGCCGTGAACGCCTCACCACGCTGGGCGTAGGACACGAACTGGTCCATCGACGCGCAGGCGGGAGCGAGCAGCACGGTGTCGCCCGGCCGGGCCAGCCGACGGGCCGCGGTCACGGCACGGGACATCACCGTCCCAGTGTCCGTGGGATCGACCCGGTGGACGGGGATTGCCGGCGCGTGTCGGGCAAGTGCGTCCGCCAGCGGGGTCTGGTCCACCCCGATCAGCACAGCGGCCCGGAGCCGGTCCGCCCGGTCACGCACGAGGTCGTCGAACGACGCGCCCTTGGCCAGACCGCCCGCGATCCAGACCACGCTGCCCGGGGCGAAGGCCGCCAGGGACGCCGCGGCGGCGTGCGCGTTGGTGGCCTTGGAGTCGTCGACGTACGCGATGCCGCCGGCGGTGGCGACCAGCTCGACCCGGTGCGCGCCGGGCCGGTAGGCGCGCAGCCCGTCGCGCACGGCCGCGGCGGGCACGCCGTGCGCCCGGCCCAGGGCCGCAGCGGCCAGCGCGTCGCTCACCACGTGGGGCGCCAGGCGACCGTCCGGTCCGGCGAGGTGCGCCAGGTCGTCGAACGTGCCGAGCTCGGCCGCGCTCGCCCGACGGGTCGGGTGGTCGGCGGGCAGGTGGAACGCGCGGTCCACCAGCACGCCGTCCACCACGCCCAGCTGCCCCGGGCCGGGAGCGTCGAGCGTGACCCCGACGGCCCGGGCGCCCTCGGCGACGTCGGCGCGACGCACCAGGGGCTCCAGCAACGGGTCGGCGGCGTCGTACACGCACGCGACCTGCACGCCGCGGTAGATCCGCGCCTTCGCCGCCGCGTACTGCTCGAGCGACCCGTGCCAGTCCAGGTGGTCCGGCGCGACGTTGAGGATCGCGGCCGCCTGCGCGGTCATCGAGTGCGTGAAGTGCAGCTGGAAGCTGGACAGCTCCACGGCGAGCGCGTCATGGCCCGGGTCGACGGCGGCCTCGATCACCGGCCTGCCGACGTTGCCGACCGCCGGCATGTCCAACCCCGCCGCGGCACCGATCGCCGACAGCATCCCCACCGTGGTGGTCTTCCCGTTGGTGCCGGTGACCGCGAGCCACGGTGCGGGCCCGCCGCCGCGCGCCCGCTCGGCCCGCAGGCGCCAGGCCAGCTCCACCTCGCTCCACACCGCGAGCCCGCGGCCCGCAGCCGCGACCAGCACCGGCGACGTCGGCCGCCAGCCCGGCGAGGCGACCACCAGATCGGTCCCGTCGAGGTCGACGGCCGTCTGGTCGTGCAGGTCCGCGTCGTCGGCGGAGTCGTCGAGGGTGGTGACCACCGCCTCGCGGTGCCGCAGCGCCGCGGTGACCGCGCGCCCGGTCACCCCGAGTCCGGCGACCAGCACGCGCAGCCCCCGCAGGTCCGTTACCGGTGCGGAAGGCGCGTCGGCCACTAGCCGGTCACCCACTCGGCGTAGAAGACCCCGACCCCGACCGCGACGAACAGGCCCGCGATCAACCAGAACCTGATGACGATCGTGACCTCGCCCCAGCCGGACAGCTCGAAGTGGTGGTGCAGAGGTGCCATCTTGAACACCCGTTTGCCGGTGAGCTTGAAGAAGCCGATCTGGATCACGTCGCTGAGGACGATCAGCACGAACATCCCGCCGATGATCGCGCCGAGGATCTCGGTGCGGCTCAGGATCGTGAGCGCGGCCAGGGCGCCGCCCAGCGCCAACGACCCGGTGTCGCCCATGAAGATCCGCGCCGGCGAGGCGTTCCACCACAGGAAGCCGAACAGCGCGCCGGTGATCGCCGCGGCGACGATCGCCAGGTCGAGCGGGTCTCGCGTCTCGTAGCAGCGCGGACCGGCGGTGAGGATGTTCTGGCAGGACTGGTTGTTCTGCCAGATGCCCACCACGACGTAGGCGCCGAACACGATGAGCGACACACCCGTGGCCAGGCCGTCGAGCCCATCGGTGAGGTTCACCGCGTTCGACCAGGCGGTGATGAGGAAGTTCGCCCAGATGACGAAGAGGATCAGGCCCACGGTCGCGCCCTTGAAGGCCAGGTCCAGGTTGGTGTCGCGGATGAACGAGACCTGGGTCGAGGCCGGCGTCCGGAAGTGCTCGTTGGGGAACTGCAGAGCGAGCACCGAGAACGCGACGCCCACCAGCCCCTGGCCGACGATCTTCCACCGGGCCCTCAGCCCCAGGCTGCGCTGCCGGGAGATCTTGATGTAGTCGTCCAGCAGGCCGACCACACCCAGGCCGGTCATGAGGAACAGGGCGAGCAGGGCCGACGTGGTGGGCGCCGAACCCGTGACGACCTTCGAGCCGAAGTAGCCGAACAGGCTCGCGGCGATGATCACGACGCCGCCCATCGTGGGTGTGCCACGCTTGGTGAAGTGCGCGGTCGGCCCGTCCTGGCGGATGAACTGGCCGTACTGCCGGCGCACCAGCCAGCGGATGAACAGCGGCGTGCCGAACAGGGCGACGACCATCGCCAGCCCGCCGGAGATCAGCAGCGCTCTCACGGGTGGACCACCCCCGCCCGGAGGTCCGCGGCCAACGACTCGAGCTCCGGGCCGGCACCCGCGACCAGCACCACGTCGCCCTCGAGCAGCTCGTCGGTGAGCCACTCGCGCGCATCGGCCACGTCCTCGACGTGCACCGACTCGGCGTCCCAGGAGCCCTCCTGGTAGGCGCCGGTGTAGACGGCCCGGGCCGGGCGGCCGACGGCCGCCAGCCGCTGGACGTCCAGGCGTACCGCGAGCCGTCCCAGGGCGTCGAGCTCGACCACGCTCGCCGGCCCGGACGGCGCTCCGACCACGGCGACCCGCCGCCGGTGCACGGCCGTGCGGCGCAGGGCGCGCACCGCCGCGACCAGGTCCGCCATGGTGGGCTCGCCCGTGACGTCCAGGACGGTCAGCGGTCCTGCGTCGACCGGGCCGTCCGCCGGCCGGTCGGCCGGGACGTCCGTGGCCAGCAGCTCGGCCGGGTCGACCGGGCCGCGCCGGCCCTCGGCGTGCACGGCGCGGTAGACGTCGCGGTCGTTGTAGCGGTGGAACACCCCGGCGATCTCCTGGGTCGGCTCGTGCCCCTTGCCGGTGACGATCACGGTGTCCTGCGGCCCGGCGAGCAGGGTCCCGACGCGGAGCGCCGCGGCTCGGGGCGCGACCTCGTAGACCTCGCTCAGGTCGGGCCGGACCTCGCGGGCGCCGGCCAGGATCGCAGCGCGGATCGTCTCCGGCGGCTCGGAGCGCGGGTTCTCGTCGGTGACCACCACGACGTCGGCCAGCTCGGCCGCGATCCGGCCCATGATCGGTCGCTTGCCGCGGTCCCGGTCGCCGTCCGAGCCGAGCACGATCACGAGCCGACCAGGGGTGATCGGGCGTACCGCCTCCAGGGCCAGCACGAGGGCGTCGGGGGTGTGCGCGTAGTCCACCAGGCACAGCGGCCAGCCGTCGGTGCGCTCGACGACGCGCTCCATGCGGCCGGGGATCGCCGTGGCGGCGCCGACCCCGGCGACCGCGTCCGCCAGCGGCACGCCGGCGCGGTGGGCCAGCACGATCGCGACCGCGGCGTTGGAGACGTTCACCAGGCCCGGCAGCGGGCTGGTCGCGGCGACGTCGATCCCGTCCGGGCCGGTGAGCCGGAACGACGACCCGACGCCGTCCAGGCCGATGTCGGCGTCGTGGACCTGCCAGTCCGCGGTGGCCCGGCCCGCCGAGCTCTCGCGGGTCGCCACGGTGTCGACGGGGATCCGGGCCTCGGCCGCCAGCCGCACGCCCCACTCGTCGTCGACGCAGACCACGGCCCGGGCCGCGCGCTCGGGGGCGAACAACCTCGCCTTGTCGGCGAAGTAGCCCTCCATGTCCCCGTGGAAGTCCAGGTGGTCACGCTGGAGGTTGGTGAACCCGGCCACGTCCACCCGCAGCCCCGAGACCCGCTCCAGGGCCAGCGCGTGCGACGAGACCTCCATCGCGCAGGCGGTGACGCCGCGCTCGCGCATCATCGCGAACAGCGCGTGCAGCACGGGCGCCTCGACGGTGGTCCGCGGGCTCTCGATGGTCTCGTCGCCGACCCTGAGCTCGACCGTGCCGATCACCGCGGTCCGCTCGTGGTGGCGGTGCAGCGCCGCGTCGACGAAGTAGGTCGTGGTGGTCTTGCCGTTGGTGCCGGTCACCCCGACGGTCGTGACCCCGGTCGCGGGCTCGTCGTAGAGCCAGGCCGCGAGCTCGCCGACCAGCCCGCGCAGCGGCCGGTCGGTGACCAGGACCGGCACGTCCAGGCCCATCGCGAGGATCCGCGCCGCGCCGTCGGCGTCGGTCAGCACGGCGACGGCGCCCGCCGCGACGGCCGCCGAGGCGAAGTCGGCCCCGTGGGCCTTGAGCCCGGGCAGCGCGGCGAAAAGGTCGCCCGGCACGACGTCGGCCGAGCCGAGCGCGAGTCCACGTACCTCGACGTCCGCCGCCGCGGTGGTTCCGATGCGCGCGGCGATCTCGGTCAGCCGGCGCTTGGGTCGTCCCACGGGACGCATCCGGCCTTGAGGGGACGTCACGGGGCGAATCTACCGGGCGTTGCGCCCGGGTCCCGTCGTGGCATCGCGTCCACGTCCCCCGTCACTGCCAGGTGGTCGGGTACAGGTCGGCCTTCGTGCCGCTCGGCGGGATGCCGAGGTACTGCAGCGCGTACCCCGCGACCTCGCTGAACACCGGCGCCGCGGCCGTGCCGCCGTAGATCGAGGCCCGCGGGTGGTAGAGGGTCACGTTGACCACGATCCGCGGGTCGTCGGCCGGGGCGATGCCGATGAACGAGGCCACCGTCTTGGTCTGGGTGCCCTCGAAGGCCTGCGAGGTACCGGTCTTGCCGGCGATCCGGTAGCCGGGGACCTCGGCCTGCGAGCCCGTGCCGTCGGCCACGGCGCTCTCCATCATGCGCACCACGGTGTCGGCGGTCTCGGCCGAGACCACCCGGGTCGGGGCGTCGAGCTCGACCGGCTGCATGGTCCCGTCGGCGTCCTCGACCGCCTTGACCAGGTGCGGCTGGACGCGCACGCCGTGATTGGCCAGGGTGGCGAACACCTGGGTGGCCTGCAGGGTCGTCACCGACACGGCCTGACCGAACAGGATCGTGTACGGCGAGCGTCCGTCGCCGTTCCACTCCTTGAGGGTGCGCAGCAGACCGGCTGACTCACCCGGCAGACCCGAGCCGGTCGAGGTCCCGAAGCCGAACTTGGCCAGGTAGTCCAGCCGCGTCTGGGCGGGAAGGTTCTGGCCGACCATCACCGTGCCCGCGTTGGAGGACTCGGCGAGGATCCCGGTCAGCGTGAGCTTCAGGGTGGGGTGCTGGTGGGAGTCGTGGAAGACCTCGCCGTTGGGCACCTGGTAGGAGTACGGCACGGTGAACTTCGACGTCGGCGTCGCGATCTTGTTCTCCAGGATCGCCGCCATGGTGATGACCTTGGCGGTGGAGCCGGGCTCGTAGACCTTCGCCGCGGCGCGGCTCGGGTCGGCGTTGGCCGGGCTGTTCGGGTCGATCGAACCCGAGTCCGCGAGCGCGAGGATCTCGCCGCTGCGGGTGTCGACGACCTCGACGGTCCCCCACTCGGCGCCCATCTTCCTGACCTGGGCGTCGAGCGCGGACTGCGCCACGTACTGCAGGTCGCGGTCGATGGTCAGCTGGACGTCCCGCCCGGGGACCGCCGGGTCCACCTCGTCGGTGCCGCCCGGGATCCGCTGGCCCTTCGCGCCCTGCTCGTAGGTCTCCTTGCCCGGCGTGCCGGCCAGCACCGAGTCGTAGGTCTGCTCCAGGCCGGCCAGGCCCTTGCCGTCGGTGCCGACGAAGCCCAGGAGGCTCCCCGCCGTGGTCCCGGACGGGTACACGCGTTCCGTGGTCTGCTCGCCCCAGACCCCGCCGATGCCGAGCGACATGACCTCGCGGTAGACGTCCGGCGCGACGTCCTTGGCCAGGTACACGAACGTGGTGTCGCGCACCAGCAGGGCGCCGAGCTCCGGCGCGGACACGCCGAGCAGCGGGGCGAGCAGGGATGCCGCGTCGGCGGCAGCGTCCTTGCTGTCCTTCCAGGTGGCGACGTCCTTGGGGTTGGCCTCGATGTCGTACCGCTCCACGGACGTGGCGAGCACGACGCCGCCGGCGTCGAGGATGCGGCCGCGGTCACCCGGGATGGTCACCGTCTTGAGCCGGGAGGCGAGCGCCTCGGCGGCGACCGGCGAGGCGTCCAGGCCCTGGACGTACACCAGGCGCACGACGAACCCGGCGAGCGCGAGCAGCACCCCGGCGAGCAGCCACACGTGGCGGCGGCGCGCCCGGTCCGCGGACCCGCGTGCGGTCCGGACCCGGCCCGGCACCGCGGGGCGCACGGCGGCACGGCGCGCCGCGTCCGCCGGGCCGCGAC
>JAHLLI010000025.1 GCA_020444245.1 Actinomycetales bacterium | reverse complement strand
CGGCCCGCGTCGGCGACCGGATACGCATCTGGGTGCTCGACGCCGGCCCCAACACGTCGTGGTCATTCCACGTCGTCGGCGCCCAGTTCGACACCGTCTGGACCGAGGGCGCCTACACGGTGCGAAACGGCCAGGCAGCCGGCGGCCCCGGCTCTGCGACGGCCGGGGCACAAGTCCTCCCGCTGCTCGCCGCCCAAGGCGGATTCGTCGAGCTGGTGCCGAACGAGGCCGGGAACTACGCGATCGTCAACCACCAGATGAGCCTTGCGGAGAAGGGGGCCCACGGCGTCCTGACGGTCACCGGCTGACAGCCGGCGATGAGGCCGTCGCCCGATCGCAGCCCGCTGACCAGCGTCGATACCAACGTCCTTGCAGGTCAGCGCCTTGTCGGATCCCATGCTGATCTGCTGCGCTCCACCCGGGTCCACCCGTGTCTGCATACCAACCGCATACCGCGGCGAGCAGGGGGCGTGCATGGGCTGCGTGCTCACCCGGACTCGCAACGGCAGAGAGCGACGCACCGCCTCCTACCGCGACGCCACCGGTCACGTGCGCTCCGCCGGCACGTTCGTCACCAAGGAGGAGGCCCCGGCGGCGATCCGCCGCCCGGAGGTCGACCCGGTGACCGGCACCCTCCCCGGGCGACACGTCAGGTTTTCCTTACACGCCGAGTCGTGCCGTGATATTCTGACACGCGACGGTGGGTCGGGAAAACGTGACATGGGGGTGGGTGTGGCCGAGAACCAGACCTTCGGGTACGCCGCCAACCCCGCCGACCTCGGGGCGTTCCTGCGCGCCATCCGCGAAGAGCGCGAGCTCACCCAAGAAGACCTCGCCGCCGACCTTGGCATCACCCGGCAGTACCTCGCCGAGCTCGAGGCGGGCAAGCCCACCTTGTACGCCACCCGCCTGTTCGGGGTCCTCCGGCTGCTCGACATCCGCCTCAAGCTCGAGGCCACCTTGTGAGCGCGGACCTGGACGCCTGGCTGTACGGCACCCCGATCGCCACCTTCAGCCCCGGCACCCGTGACGGCGCGATCCACCTCACCTGGACCGACGAAGCCCGTGACCGGTGGGGCATCGGGTCCCGGGTCCTGTCCCACCTGCTGCCCATCCCCGCCCGCACCTCCACCACCCCGCCCGCCAGGGCCCGGGTCTGGCTCGAAGGCCTGCTGCCCGAAGGGGACATGCTCACCCACCTGGCCGTGGACGCCGGGGTCGACCCCGACGACACCCTGGGGTTCCTCGCCCACTACGGCCGCGACACCGCCGGCGCGCTGGTCCTGGTGCCCGCCGGTTCCCCCGACCCCGCCCGCGACGGCACCACCGCACCGGTCGGCGACGCCGAGATCGGCGACATGCTCCGCAAGGCCAGGTCCCGTGCCGGGCACGGCGCCGACCGCCACGACTCGCTGACGTCCCTGGCCGGCCTGGAACCCAAGATCGCCCTGGCCCGCGCCGAGGACGGCACCTGGCTCAAGTGCCTGCGCGGCGCCCCGTCGACCTACATCCTCAAGGTCGCCCGCCCCCAGGACTCAGCCACCAGCGACAGCGTCGACACCGAGGCGGCTGCCCTGGACCTGGCCCGACGTGTGGGCCTGACCACGATCGACGCGTACGTCACCGAGTTCGACGGGCAGCGGTGCATCGTGGTGTCCCGCTACGACCGGGTGGCCCGCTCGACCGGCACGATCGACCGGATCCACCAGGAGGACGCCGCCCAGGGGCTCGGGATCAACACCCGCGACCCGGCCCGCAAGGCCCAGCACGGCAAGGCCCTGCCCTCACTGGCCGCCACCGCCCGAATCCTGACCGACGGCGGCACCGACCCCACCGAGCTGCTGCGCCTGACCACGTTCAACCTGGCGATCGGCAACACCGACGCCCACGCCAAGAACATCTCCTTCCTGCGGCACGCTGACGGCACCGTGCGCCTGGCCCCCGCCTACGACGTCGCGATGCACATGCACTCCCCCGCGGCCTCCGGCCTGTTCGCCATGGACGTCAACGGCACCGACCAGATCACCGAGATCACCGCCACCGACCTGGTCGACGAAGCCGCCAGCTGGGGCATGCCTCGTCGCCGCGCGATCCAGGCCGTCCACGCCACCCTCGACGCCCTGGACGGCGCCCTGGACGAGATCGACCGGTCCGCCCACCCCGGGGTCACCACCGCGGCGTGGAACACCGTCACCACCCGCACCCGCGAGCTCGTCGGGCGGGCCGCCGCGATCGCGGTTCCGCCCCGCCGCAGAGGCGCCAGCGGCCGCAAACACGGGACCACCCAGGGGCGGATGCCCAAAGGCACCCCCGCCGGCGGGCGGTTCACCACCACCGAACGACCCGAACCCGACACCACGCCCTGACCGGAACGAACTGGCCGGGGTCGCAGATCGGTGTGATCTCAACTGCCCAGCAGCTCGAGCTAGTGCCGGCCGTGGGATGGACACCGGATCCTGTGGCTGGGCGGCCGGCTCCTGTTCGTCGAGCACGTCGCCGAACCGAGCGGGACACCGCGGCGCGCCTTCCAGCGACTGGCCCGCCGGCCGTTCCTGGTGCTCGTCGATGGCTGCGACCCGTGCAACTCCACGCAGGCCGCACTCGACGAGAACCCGTTCACCCTGGTCGGCCAGCGGCTCGAGCACATGGGGACGAACCTGGACCCGACGAACCTCATCCAGTGGGGTACGGCCGTCAAGGCCGTGTAGGCGCGAACGTCCACCGCGGACGTGGCGCAGGTGCAGGACCAGCATCATCAGCGTGGCGAGCAGGTAGAACGTGTGCAGTCCCCAGATCGGTCCGACTGGGAGCGCGATGACGTATGCCGTCTGGACGAGGTTGCCGATGTTGGCCAGGACAAGGCTGGACCGGCTGTAGGAGGACAGGTCGCGGGTGCGGACGGCGCGGACGAGCATCGGCAGGTAGCTGCCGACGAAGATCGTCGTGGCGACCGCACCGGCGACGACCGGGAGCGAACGTAGGTCCATGGCTCCAGTGGGCCGCGACCCCGGGACCGCCCGCATCGGGCTCGGTGCCCATCTCGGGAGGGGTCGGTGTGGGCAGTTCGGTGCATCGCGGGTCGGACCCCCGGGTACGGTGCAGCGTGGTCAGGTCAGGTCGTGCCGGTAGGCGAATGCCGCCGCGGCGGTGCGCGAGGTGACGTCCAGCTTGGTGAAGATGTTCGACAGGTGTCGTGCCACGGTCTTCTGCGAGAGGGTCAGCGTGTCCGCGATCTCGCTGTTGCTCATCCCGGTCGCGACCAGGCGCAGCACCTCGACCTCGCGCGCCGTCAGTCGGCCGGGGTGCTCGTCCGCGGCGAGCAGGGCGGCGACGTGCCGCCGGTCCGGCCCGGCTCCCAGGGCGTCGAACTCGGACAGCGCGGTCTGCAGTTCGCCTTGAGCCGAGTGCTCATCGCCCGCGAGGCGCATGGCGCGGCCGAGGACCACCCTGGACCGTGCCGTGTCGTATGGCGCCGACAGCTGGGCCCAGAGCTCCAGGGACCGCTGGGCGGACTCGGCCGCCTCGCCCGCGTGCCCGCTCGACAGCGCGGTGAGGGCGAGGGCATGGTGCCCTGCCGCGCGCAGCGCGCTGCAGTCGAACCGGGTCGCCAGGTCGTGGAGCTCCTCGGCGAGCGGTGAGGCCTCGCCGACGTCGCCGGCCGCGACCAGCACGTGCACGGCGGCGGGCAGGATCTGCGCCCGCTGCACCGGCCCCTGCCGCTCGGCCAGCAGCCGGCGCACGGCCGCCGCGGCGTCCTGGGCCCTCCCCTGGGCCAGCCACAGCAGGGCGCGGCCCGGCTGTCCGGGGTGTCCGTGCTCCGCGGCCTCGTCGTAGGACCGCTCGGCCGATGCGAGGTCGCCGAGCAGCCGGTGTGTCTCGCCGAGCTCGTAGTGCGCCTGACCGACCGCGGGGTCGCCGCCGAAGGCCGCGTACCGTTCGAGGGCACGCTCGAGCTCCTGGATCGCCTCAGCGAAGGCGCCGTGCAGGCGCAGCAGCTGGCCGCGGTGGGTCGCGCACTGGCCGGTGTAGGCCAGCAGGCCGGGCTGCGCGTCGCACCAGCGCGTGAGCGCGCGGGTCCACTGCCCGGCGCGCCCGAAGTCGGACACCTCCTGGCACGCCTCGATGGTGGAGCAGTAGACACGGCCCGCAGTGATCGGCCCGACCTCACCGGCCATCACCCCGGCCAGCGCCTCGTCCATCCGCTCCAGGCCGTGCGCGACCTGTCCGGAGTAGAGCATCAGGCGTCCCTCGGCGTGGACACCGAGCGCGACCAGGTCGGGGTCGGCGAGGCGACGGCCGTACTCGGCGATCTGAGGGGCCAGCCCGAACGCCTCGGCGAACTCGCCCTTGAGGACGTGGCTCATCAGCTGCGCATCCAGTACGTAGCCGCGCTCTGCGACGTCGCCGTCGACCTCGTCGAGGATGCGTGCCGCCCGGGCGTACCAGCCGTTGCCGACGGCGATCTCACCGGCCTGCCACAGCACGATCGCCAGCCAGTAGGCGGCGCGGACGGCGGCGGGCCGAGCTCCGGTGGCCAGGCTGATCTGGTGCGCGCGCTGCAAGGCCTGGACGACGTCGTTGCGCCGGCCGAGCAGGTAGGCGGTGGTAGCCAACGCCTCGAAGTCCGCGGCGTCCAGGTCCTCGTCCTGCAGGTCGCTGAGGGCGCGATAGGCCGCGACCCACTCGCGGCGCTCGTAGGAGTTGCGGGCCCGACGGAGGTCCTCGATGACACCCATCCGGCCACCTCCCCACCTCGGAGAGTCGTCGGCGACGGACCCTCCGAGTCTAGGCGGGCACCCGCCGACGGGCGCGCTCGGCGATCCGGTGGGCGACGTATGCCGCGTCCCGGCCGACGCCCGGGAGCACCATCGAGCTGAACGCGTACTGGAACGACAGCCCGCAGAAGTACAGTCCCGGCACCGCCTCCGCGACCCCGCGGTACTCGCGTGGCCAACCGTCGTCGCCGGTGATGGGCGCGTCGATCCACGAGAAGTCCGGGCGGAACCCCGTGGCCCACACGACGTTGGCGACCTCCAGGACTCGCCCGTCGGCGAGCATCGGGCGACCGTCGGGCGAGGCGCCGGTGACCTTGTGCTCGACCCGTTCCACGCCGCGCTGTGCGAGGTCGCGCGCCTTGACCCGCGCGGTGGGTGCGCCATGGTGACGGACGGCGGCCATCTCCTTGCGGCCCATCGGCGTGCGCCGGGTCAGCACGTGCCGCCACGCGAAGACGACCACCGACATCGCCGGCCTGAAGATCGGCGAACGCCAGTCCAGCGGGATGTTGCCACGATCCGGGCCGGCCAGAATCGTCCGGCAGTGCTCGGCGAGCTCGTAGGCGATGTCACAGCCCGAGTGCGAGGCGCCGACCACCAGGGTCGCCCCCACCTGCAGCTGCGCCGGGTTCTTGTAGGTCGTCGAGTGCAGCTGGCGGATCCGCGGGTCCAGTGACGACGCCAGTTGCGGGACGTGGGGCGTGCGGCCGCCGAACGTCCCGCTCGCGACCACCACGTTCTCGCACTCCAGCGCTCCGGCGCCAAGGTGCGCCGTGAAGCCACCGCCGTCGAGGGGCTCCACCCTCTCGATCCGGGTCTGCAGGCGCACCGGCAGAGCCAGGTCGACGGCGTACCGCTCGAGGTAGTCCGCGACCTCGTCCTTGCCCGGGAAGTGCCACGGGTCACCGGGGAAGGTCATCCCCGGAAGGCCGTCGAACCGGGCCGGTGAGTAGAGCTTGAGCGAGTCGTAGTGGCAGCGCCAGTTGTCCCCCACCCGGGCGTTGGCGTCCACGACCAAGCACTCGCGGCCCAGCCGGCCCAGCTCGTGGGCCGTGGCCAGGCCCGCCTGACCGGCGCCGATGATCAGCGTCTCGATGTGCTGGTGGGACATGTGCACTCTCCCCTCCTTGGGGCCCGCTGGCCGCAGTCCGCGCGCCCTCCCCCGAAGGACGGCCCCCGCGATGGCCGCGGCCAGGTCCTGACCGGACCGTCGGCCCGTGGGTCAGGGGCGGAGACTGCTGGGCTGGGTCGCCAGGGTGTCGACGCTAGGGACTCGATCGCTCAGCGGCTTCGGGCGGTCTTCCCATCTCGGATCCGCCACCCGTGGGTGAAATCGCCCACGGCACCCAACCCGAGGCCGCGATCGCCTGGGCACCGCGCGGCAGCCGGGACGGCGGTGCCGCTCCCTGGACCCGGGCTCGCCTTCGGGCCACGAACGTGTGACGGTGGTCGTAACCGTCGAAGGAGATGGCCATGGGCGACGCGCCGCAGTCCGCTCCGCGCTACGTGAACTCACCCGACGGGACCCGCCTCGCCTTCTGGAGCAGCGGCGCCGGGCCGCCGCTCCTGCTGGTCCACGGGTCGATGTCCGACCACCGGCGATGGCGGATCACCGAGATCCTCGGCAAGCACCGGACGGTCCATGCGATGGACCGGCGCGGGCGCGGGTCCAGCACCGACGGTCCACGGTGGTCGCCCGACCGCGAGGTCGAGGACGTCGTCGCGGTCGTCGAGGCGCTGGCCGAGGAGGCCGGCAGGCCGGTCGACCTGCTCGGCCACTCGCTGGGCGGCTACCTCTCGCTGCGCGCGGCGTCCCGCACCCGGAATGTGCGCCGGCTGGTGCTGTACGAGCCCGCGATCGTCGACCACGCCCAACCCGCCGAGCTTCTCGCCCGGATGCGGGAAGCGTTGGACGCCGGGCGCGACGAGGAGGTGGTCGAGCTCATGATGCGCGAGGTGGTGCGGATGCCGGACGAGGAGATCGCCCACCTGCGCCGGCTGCCCAGCTGGCCCGCTCGGGTCGCCACGGCACCGACCCTGCCGCGCGAGGAGAGCGTCGCCCTGACGGTGGCCCCGGAAGAGGCAGCGGGTGTCGCCGCCCCCACGCTGCTCCTCCTGGGGGGTGACAGCCCGGGCTTCCTGCGCGACGCCGTCCGGTGGGTCGCCGACGCCGTCTCGGACACCACCGTGGTGACCCTCGAGGGACAGCAGCACGTCGCCGACCAGACTGACCCCGAGGGCTTCGCCGACATCGTCCTGACCTACCTGCTCCAGTAGACGGCCGACTCGCCGAGGTTCCGGATCCACGGTCTGCGCCCCGTCGAAACGCGATCGCCTCTCGTCGCGTCAGCCATGTCGACCGACGCGCCAGCCGATGCCCTGTGAGGCGGTCGGCCAGCCCGGCAACCGAGGCGACCGGCTGGACGGCGGCTAGCGGTGAGACGAGGTGGCCCGCCTGAGCCTTTCGGCGCGGGGTGGCCACGCCTAGAGTTCGCGCGTGGACTCCAGGCCCTCGTCCGGGCCGATCTCCCCGGTGCGACGCTTGGGTGTCGGTCTGGGCGCGGTCGTGCTGGTCCTGCTGGGACTGGCGCTGATCAGCCGGCCGTTCGCGTCCCTGACGCTGCTGGTTCTCACGGTCGTGGTCGGCCTGC
This sequence comes from Actinomycetales bacterium, assembly GCA_020444245.1. Lineage (GTDB taxonomy): Bacteria > Actinomycetota > Actinomycetes > Actinomycetales > Cellulomonadaceae > Actinotalea. The sequence goes on along the minus strand of JAHLLI010000025.1, from coordinate 61,746 downwards.
TCGCGGCGGGCGTCGCCCGGCTCGCCGAGCGGGTGCCCGCGGCGGACACAACGCCGCTGGCCGTGAGGCTGGCGCCGGGTCTGGCGTACCTGGTGAGCGGCGTTGCGCTGGCCATGTGGTCGGGGGTCACGCTGGCCCACCTGGCGCTCCTGGTCGGGCTCGTGCTGCTCGTGGACGCTGCCGCTGATCTGTGGTCGGCCTGGCGTGGCCGAGGCAGCGCACGAGTCGCGGACCTGCTGGGCGGCCTCAGCTCGCTGCTGCTCGCTGCGTTGGCACTGGCATGGCCGGACGTCACGACGCTCGTGGTCGCGGTCGTGTTCGGGGTACGCGTGGTCACCATGGGGGTGCGCCTGCTCCTGGGAGCGGTCCGGGGCCGCGCTCTCGAACCTCGCAGGTCTGCCAGAGGTCGTCCTGGGCGGTGGCGGGTCGTGTCCCAGGCCGCCGGACTGGGGGTGGCAGCCGTGCTGGTCGCCGTCAGCGCGATCGTTCACGCGTCGGCGTCGCACCCCGACGCGTTCTACACCGCCCCCGAGCAGACCCCGGCCCGACCCGGCACCCTGCTGCGCAGTCAGCCATTCACCTCGGCCGAGGTCCCCCAGGATGGTCGTGCCTGGCGAATCCTCTACTCGACCACCGCCGACGACGGGACGCCTACCGTCGCGAGCGGGCTGGTGATCGCGCCCGCCGACTCCGGGCAAGCACCCGCACCCGTGATCGCCTGGGCCCACGGGACAACGGGGGCATCGGCAGGCTGCGCACCATCCGTGCTCACCGGCGGCCTGGCAGCCGGAGCCATGGTCGTCCAGGACCAGATCCTCGATCGAGGATGGGCGATGGTCGCGACGGACTACGTCGGGCTCGGGACCAGTGCCCCACACGAGTACCTGGTCGGCCCGCCGGCCGGACGCGCCGTCCTGGACTCGGTGCGCGCGGCCCACCAGCTGGCGGACGCGCACCTGGCCGACCAGACGGTGGTCTGGGGACACTCCCAAGGCGGTGCGGCGGCCCTGTGGACCGGCCAGCTCGCGGCGACCTACGCACCCGAGCTGGAGATCGACGGGATCGTCGCGCTGGCGCCGGCGAGCAACCCACCAGCGTTGCTGGACAGCCTCGGCAACGTCACCGGCGGCGACCTGTTCGCCTCCTACGTCATCGCGGGCTACGCGGCGGCCTACCCCGACATCACGATGTCGGAGTACGTCCGGCCCGCCGCGCGCCCGATCGCCTCGGAGATGGCACAGCGGTGCCTGAGCGACCACGGCACCGTGGTCTCCGTGCTCGTGACGCTGCTGCTGGAAAAGCCGATCTGGTCGGCAGACCCCGATCGCGGCGCACTGCGCGACCGGTTGGCACAGAGCATCCCCGCCGGCCCGATCGACCCACCGCTGCTGCTCGCTCAGGGCGAGGCGGACACCCTCGTCATCCCGAGCGCACAGGCACAGTACGTCCAGGCCAGGTGCGCCGCCGGGTACCCCCTGGACTACCGCACCTATCCCGGCTTAGGCCACGTGGCCCTCGTGGAACCGGACTCACCCGCGGTGACCGACGCACTCGCCTGGACCGCCCAGCGGCTCGCCGGCCAGCCCGCGCAGGACACCTGCAGCTGACGCCGCGTCCTACCGGTCGCGCGCGGTGCGGCTGCGACGCTCTACTCTTCGGATCGCTTCTTGTCCGCGGCCGCCGCAGCCTTCACACCACCTCGGTTCCAGATCACGAAGACGACCTCCAGGACCACAACAGCGACCAGCAAGATGATCAGCTCCGACCACCTCGCGTGCTGGACCTCCAAGAGGTAGACCGACCCGGCGAGCCACAGAACCGCCAGGACGATCTCGACCCCACGCTCGGCGCTCTTCGACACGCGCGGGTACCTCGAGGGCGACTCCGCCACCATGACGGGTGACTCTAGTCGCCGTGAATGCCCCCCTACCATCATCGGCGGCACTGACCGCTCATCCTTCGGCCCGTGCGCCTGGCGCCACGCACCGGCGGGCGTGGTCATCAGATCGTGATCGCATGCGCGGTGCCGTCGGCACGGGTGCGAGTGTCGTGGCAGTCGGCGCGCGCGGTTGCTCCGAAGGACCTCAGCGTCGACCACCATCAGGAACGCGCACCCGTCCCGGGGCGGCGGTGTCCGAGGTCCGTCAGGTGCTGCCCCGTTCGCGTCAGGGTTCCGTCAGGAATGCGTAACGGGGTCGGTCTCAGGGGGTGAATGGGAGCGCGCACCGTGCGCTCCCGATCGTCCGTGTCGGGTCGAGATGGGGCTGTGTCCGTGGCCGACCTGGTGTTCGTCCTTCTGACGGTGGCGTGCTTCGCGTGCCTGGGGTTGCTAGTGCGTGGGTTGGAGCGCCGGTGAACGCGGAGAGCGTCGTCGCCCTGATCGTCGCGGTGGCGCTGGCGGGGTACCTGGTGTGGGCGCTGCTCGACCCGGAGCGGTTCTGATGTCTGAGGCTGCCGCGGCCTGGCTCCAGGCGGGTCTGCTGGTCGTGCTGCTCGCAGCGGCGCACGTCCCGCTGGGTGAGTACCTCGCGCGGGTGTTCACCGACCCGCGGCACCTGCGGGTCGAGCGCCTGGTCTACCGGGCCGCGGGTGTGGACCCGGACGCCGACCAGCGGTGGAGCGTGTACCTGAGGTCGTTGCTCGCGTTCTCCGCGGTCAGCGTGCTGGTGCTGTACGCCCTGCTGCGCCTGCAAGACCACCTGCCGCTCTCGCTCGGCCGCGCGGGGGTGCCCGCGGACGGGGCGTGGAACACCGCCGTGTCGTTCGTGACGAACACGAACTGGCAGTGGTACTCCGGCGAGTCGACGATGGGCCACCTGGTCCAGATGGCCGGCCTGGCGGTGCAGAACTTCGCGTCGGCGGCCGTCGGCCTGGCGGTCGCCATCGCGCTGGTCCGCGGACTCGCCCGCAGCCGGACCGACCGGGTGGGCAGCTTCTGGGTGGATCTGGTCCGCGGCATCGGCCGGGTCCTTCTGCCGTTGGCGTTCGTCGCTGCGGTCGTGCTCCTGGTCGGCGGGGTGGTGCAGAACCTCGCCGGCCCGCACGAGATCACCACGCTCGCGGGCGGGACGCAGACCATGGTCGGTGGCCCGGTCGCCTCGCAGGAGGCGATCAAGGACCTGGGGACCAACGGTGGCGGGTTCTTCAATGCGAACTCGGCGCACCCGTTCGAGAACCCGACCGCGTGGACGAACCTGCTGGAGATCTTCCTGCTCCTGGTCATCCCGTTCTCGCTGCCACGCACTCTCGGGCGCATGGTGGGTGACATCCGACAGGGCTGGGCGATCACCGCGGTGATGGGTTCGCTGTGGGCGGGTGCGGTGTGGGTGGCGACGTGGGCCGAGATGACCGGGGCCGGGGCGGTGCCGGTGGCAGCGGGCGGGGCGATGGAGGGCAAGGAGGTCCGGTTTGGCGAGGCCGCCTCGGCGCTCTTCGCGGCGTCGACGACAGCGACGTCGACGGGGTCGGTGAACTCCTTCCACGACTCGTTCACCGGGCTGGGCGGTGGGGTCACCCTGCTGAACATCATGCTCGGTGAGGTCACCCCGGGCGGGGTCGGTGCCGGCCTGTACGGGATGCTCGTGCTCGCGGTGCTCGCGGTGTTCCTGGCGGGTCTGATGGTCGGCCGAACGCCTGAGTACCTGGGCAAGAAGATCGGCCGGCACGAGGTGACCCTGGTCGCGCTGTACGTCCTGACGATGCCCACGCTGCTTCTGCTCGGCGCGGCGCTGACCGCCGGGATCCCGGCGCTGCGCGACGCCTCGGTGCTCAACCCCGGTCCGCACGGGCTGTCCGAGGTGCTGTACGCGTACGCCTCGACCGCCAACAACAACGGGTCGGCGTTCGCCGGGTTCGGCGCGGACACCGTCTACCAGAACGTCGCCCTCGGGCTGACGATGCTGGCCGGCCGCTTCGTGCCGATCGTCCTGGTCCTGGCCCTGGCCGGCCGGCTCGCCGCGCAGACCCCGGTGCCGGTCGGGCCAGGTTCGCTTCCCACGCACCGGCCGGTGTTCGTCGGGCTGCTCGCATTCGTCGTCGTCGTCGTCGCGGGGCTGACGTTCTTCCCCGCCCTGGCGCTCGGTCCCGTCGCGGAGGCTCTGCTGTGACTCCCACCCAGGTCCCCACCGCGCCGCGGCGCTCGTCCGGCGTGCGACCCGCCGCGGGCCAGTTCCGCGGACGCCAACTGGTCGAGTCGTTGCCCCAGGCGTTGGTCAAGCTCGACCCGCGACACCAGGTCCGCACCCCGGTGATGTTCGTGGTCTGGGTCGGGTCGGTGATGACCACGGTGCTCGCGGCTGTGCACCCGTCGGTGTTCGCGTGGGCGATCGCCGTGTGGCTGTGGGCCACCGTCGTCTTCGCCAACCTCGCCGAAGCAGTAGCCGAAGGCCGCGGCAAGGCGCAGGCAGCCACCTTGCGTCGGGCACGGACGCAGACCATGGCGCGTCGCCTGCTCGCCGACGGCACCGAGGAGACCGTGCCCGGCACGGTGCTCGCGGTCGGTGACCGGGTGGTCGTGGAGTCCGGCGAGGTGATCCCGTCCGACGGCGACGTCGTCGAGGGGGTGGCCAGCGTGGACGAATCAGCGGTGACGGGCGAGTCTGCCCCGGTGATCCGCGAGTCCGGCGGCGACCGTTCGGCGGTCACGGGCGGCACGCGGGTGCTGTCCGACCGGATCGTGGTGCGGATCACCGCCAGACCGGGCGAGACGTTCCTGGACCGGATGATCGCCCTCGTGGAGGGCTCGGCGCGGCAGAAGACCCCGAACGAGATCGCCCTGTCGCTGCTGCTCGCCTCCCTCACGCTGGTGTTCCTGCTCGCGGTGGTCACGCTCCAGCCGTTCGCGGTGTACTCCGGCCAGGCGCAGCCGATCGTCGTGCTGGTCGCGCTGCTGGTGTGCCTGATCCCGACCACGATCGGCGCGCTCCTCTCGGCGATCGGCATCGCGGGCATGGACCGGCTGGTCCAGCGCAACGTGCTGGCCCTGTCCGGCCGGGCGGTGGAGGCCGCCGGCGACGTGGACGTGCTGCTCCTGGACAAGACCGGCACGATCACGCTCGGCAACCGCAGGGCGGTCGACCTGGTGCCGGCGCCAGGGGTGAGCGCGGAGGACCTCGCCGAGGCCGCGCAGCTGTCCAGCCTCGCCGACGAGACACCCGAGGGCCGCTCGGTCGTGGTCCTCGCCAAGGAGCAGTACGGCTTGCGCGAGCCCGGCGACCTGCCGCACGCCACGTTCGTGCCCTTCTCCGCGCAGACCCGCATGAGCGGTGTCGACCTGGAACTCCCCGACGGCACACGAATGGTGCGCAAGGGCGCCGCGGCCGCGGTGCTCGCCTGGGTGCGCGACGCGGGCGGAACCGCCCAGCCCGAGACCGCCGCCGTCGTCGACGCCATCAGCGGGTCCGGCGGGACCCCGCTGGTGGTCGCCGAGCTGCGACCCGGTCAGCGCGCACACGTTCTCGGCGTGGTGCACCTGAAGGACGTGGTCAAGCACGGCATGCGCGAACGGTTCGACGAGCTGCGCCGGATGGGCATCCGCACCGTGATGATCACCGGCGACAACCGGCTCACCGCCCAGGCCATCGCCGACGAGGCCGGTGTCGACGGCGTGCTCGCCGAGGCGACCCCCGAGGACAAGCTCGCGCTGATCCGCAGCGAGCAGGAGGGCGGCCGGCTTGTCGCGATGACCGGCGATGGCACCAACGACGCGCCCGCCCTCGCCCAAGCCGATGTCGGCGTGGCGATGAACTCCGGGACGGCCGCGGCGAAGGAGGCCGGGAACATGGTCGACCTGGATTCCGACCCGACCAAGCTGATCGAGATCGTCGCGATCGGCAAGCAGCTGCTGATCACCCGGGGCGCGCTGACCACGTTCTCGATCGCGAACGACGTCGCCAAGTACTTCGCGATCATCCCGGCCATGTTCGCCGGCCTGTTCCCGCAGCTGGACCGCCTGAACGTGATGGCCCTGCACTCGCCGCAGTCGGCCGTGCTGTCCGCGGTGATCTTCAACGCACTGATCATCGTGGCCCTGGTGCCGGTCGCGCTGCGCGGGGTGCGCTACTCCCCCGCCGACGCCGGGACCATGCTGCGCCGCAACCTGCTGGTCTACGGGGTCGGCGGGCTGGTCGCACCGTTCCTCGGCATCAAGCTGATCGACCTCCTGGTCGCCCTCCTGCCCGGGATGTGACCGGCCACCACCATCGGAGCCCCACCATGACCCTTCCCTTCCGCCAGCACCTCGCCGCCCTGCGGCTGCTGGCTGTGCTGACCTTGGTGCTCGGCGTCGGGTACCCGTTCGCGGTGATGGCGGTCGGCCGGCTGGTGCCGGACCGCGCCGACGGCTCCCTGGTCCGCGTCGACGGTCGGGTCGTCGGGTCCCGGCTGATCGGCCAGGAGTTCGCCGGGGACCAGTGGTTCCAGCCGCGTCCCTCGGTCGCCGGCGACGGGTACGACCCGATGGCCTCGGGCGCCTCGAACCTCGGACCGCAGAACCCCGACCTGCTCGTCACGGTGAAGGAGCGCAAGGCTGCCATCGCGGCACGCGACGGCGTTCCCGAGAGCGCGATCCCACCCGACGCGGTCACCGCCTCCGGTTCCGGGCTCGACCCGGACATCTCCCCCGCCTACGCCCGCCTCCAGGTGGACCGCGTGGCCGCCGCCCGCGGCCTGGAACCGGCGCAGGTCACGGCCCTGGTCGAGGATCACATCGCCGGCCCGGACCTGGGGTTCCTCGGCGCAGCCCACGTCAACGTTCTCGAGCTGAACCTCGCGCTGCTGACGTTGCCGGGCCAGGGTGCTTGACTGGTGGAGCCTTGATCAGCGGCGCAGAAGGAGCGGGCAGGTGAGCGACACCGCCCCGGCACCCACCGACCCCCGGGCCCGCACTCGAGGGACACTGCGCGTGTTCCTCGGCGCGGCGCCCGGTGTCGGCAAGACGTACGCGATGCTCGACGAGGCGCACCGGCGCGCCGAGCGCGGCGCCGATGTCGTCGTGGGCCTGGTTGAGACCCACGGTCGTGCCGCCACCGCCGCCCAGCTCGAGGGCCTTGAGGTCCTGCCCCGGACGACGCTCACCCACCGTGGCGCGATGTTCACCGAGCTCGACGTCGACGCCGTCCTGGCCCGCCACCCGCAGGTCGTGCTCATCGACGAGCTGGCGCACACCAACGTGCCCGGGTCCCGGCACGCCAAGCGCTGGCAGGACGTCGAGCAGGTCCTGGACGCCGGCATCGACGTGGTCACCACGGTCAACGTCCAGCACCTCGAGAGCCTCAACGACGTGGTCACCTCCATCACCGGGATCCGTCAGCAGGAGACCGTGCCGGACGAGGTGGTGCGCCGAGCCGACCAGATCGAGCTGGTCGACATGAGCCCGGAGGCGCTGCGCCGCCGCCTGGCCCACGGCAACGTCTACGCCCCGGAGAAGGTCGACGCGGCACTGACCCAGTACTTCCGGGTCGGGAACCTCACCGCGCTGCGCGAGCTGGCGCTGCTGTGGACCGCCGACCGCGTCGACGACGCGCTGGAGCGATACCGGCAGACCCATGACATCCACGAACCGTGGCCCGCCAGGGAGCGGGTCGTCGTCGCGGTCACGGGCGGACCGGAGTCCGGCACCCTGTTGCGGCGCGGTGCGCGCATCGCCCAGCGCGGCACCGGCGGCGAGCTGATCGCGCTGCACGTGGCGCGGTCCGACGGCTTGGCCGGCACCCCGGCCGCCGATCTCACCACCCACCGCACTCTGGCCGAGGAGCTCGGTGGAACCTGGCACTCCGTGGTCGGCGACGACGTCGCCGCCGCGATCCTGGAGTTCGCGCGCGGGGTCAACGCGAACCAGATCGTGCTCGGCGCCACCCACCGGACCCGGATCGCAGCCGCCCTCAGCGAGGGCATCGGCGCCAAGGTCGTGCGCGGCTCGGGCGAGATCGACGTGCACATCGTCAGCCACGAGGCGGCCGGTGGCCGCGGCCCTCGGCCACATCCGCGGCGCGCCCTGTCGACCCGGCGCCTCGCCGGCGCGTGGGTCCTGGCCGTCGTCGGCCCGCCGGCCCTCGCGGCACTGCTCGTCCGGATCACCGACACCGACGCCCTGCCTACCGTGCTGATGCTCTACCTGGCGCTGACCACCGCCGTCGCGCTGCTGGGCGGGATGTTCCCGGCCCTGGTCGCCGCCGTGCTCGGCGGGCTCGTCAGCAACTACTTCTTCGTCCCACCGGTCGGGACGTGGACCATCGCCGCACCGCAGAACGTCGTCGCCCTGGTGGTGCTGGTCGCTGTCGCGGTCGCTGTCTCCGTGGTGGTCGACCAGGCCGCGCGACGCTCCTCGGAGGCCGCGCGGGCCAGGGCTGAGGCCGCCACCCTGACGACCATGGCCGGATCGATCCTGCGGGGCCGCGACGCGGTTCCGGCGATGCTCGACCAGCTGCGCGAGACGTTCGGCGTCGAGTCGGCGGCGATCTTCCAGCGCGATGCGGACCGGTGGCGGTGCCTCGCCGGCTCGGGCACTGCCGCCCCCTCTGTCGACGTTACGATCGAGTGCGGGCCGCTCGGCGAGCTGCCCGACGAACCAGGCCTGACCACCATCGGCGTCAACGACGACCTCATCCTCCGGCTGTCCGGCACGACGCTGTCGGCGACCGACCTGCGCATCGCGACGGCCGTGGGAGCCCAGGCCGAAGCCGTCATCGAGCGTGACCGGCTTCGCGAGGAGGCCAAGCGCGCCCGAGCCGAGCGCGAACGCGGCGCCACCCGCACCGCGCTTCTCGCCGCGGTGTCGCACGACCTGCGCACGCCCCTCGCGGCGATCAAGGCCGGTGTCACCGCGCTGACCCGCGGTGGCGCACCCATCGCCCCCGAGGACCAAGCGGCCCTGCTCGGTGACGTCGAGCAGAGCACCGACCGGCTCCAGGCCCTGATCGACAACCTGCTCGACATGAGCCGCATCGACGCCGGAGCCGTCGCCGCCCGCCCGATGACCGTCGGCCTCGACGAGATCATCCCCGGCGCCCTCGCCTCGGTACCTCTCGGCGCCGTCATCGCTCACGTCGAACCCGAGCTGCCCCTGCTGCACGTGGACCCGGGCCTGGTCGAGCGCGCACTGGCCAACGTGGTGGAGAACGCCGTGCACCATGGCGCCGCGACCGGGCACGCCGTCGAGCTGCACGCCGAACGCACCGTCGACTCCGTCCTGATCCGCGTCGTCGATCGAGGACGTGGGGTGCCCGCCGCGCAGAAGGAGGCGGTGTTCGGTGCCTTCCAACGCCTGGGCGATGCCCCGGCCGGCCGGGGCGTCGGCCTCGGGCTGGCCGTCGCGCGCGGACTGATCGAGGCCAACCAGGGCACGATCGAGGCCGAGGACACCCCCGGCGGGGGCCTGACCATGGCGATCCGACTTCCTCTCGCGCAGGAGGGAGGATGACCCGGCTGCTCGTGGTCGAGGACGACGCCGCTCTGGGCAGGGCCCTGGCGATCATCCTGCGAGCCCATCGCTACGACGTCGCCGTCTCCACCACGGGCACCGATGCGCTGCAGAAGGCCGCTGCCTGGCACCCCGAGGTCGTCATCCTCGACCTCGGGCTGCCGGACATCGATGGCATGGAGGTGCTCGCCGGGATCCGGGGCTGGTCCCAGATCCCGGTCCTCGTGCTCTCGGCCAGGCAGAACTCCGAGGACAAGGTCTACGCGCTGGACGCCGGAGCCGACGACTACGTCGCCAAGCCGTTCGCCATGGACGAGCTGCTCGCCCGGCTCCGGGTCGTCACCCGCCGGCGCGAGACGACCCCCGAGGACCCCGTCGTCCAGACCGCGGCCTTCACCGTCGACCTGCCGCGCCGCAAGGTCACCCGCGACGGCGCCGAGGTGCGCCTCACACCCACCGAGTGGCGGCTCCTCGAGATCCTCGCCCGGCATGCGGGCAAGGTCGTCGGCCGCACCGAGCTGCTCCGCGAGCTCCGCGGACCGAACCTGGCCCACGAGACGCACTACCTACGCGTGTACCTCGCCCAGCTGCGCGCCAAGCTCGAACCCGACCCCGCCGCACCGCGCCACCTGATCACCGAGCCTGGGGTCGGCTACCGGCTCGAGCCCTGACCGGCCGCCGCCGCGACCGCTGGCGCGCCGCCCGGCGGATGCCGGACGATGCGTTCGCGATCACACCCGACCGCACCCATCGAGCACCTCACCTCGCAGGGACCGCCGTGACCATGCTCCAGCTGCGGATCGCCACCCCCGCAGACCTCACCGAGCCCGCGCTGCGCATCCTCTCCGACGACCCGGCCGTCAGCGACCTGTCCTCGATGCCCGGGGCGTCACTGCGACCGGCCGGCGATGTCATCGTCGCCAGCGTCGCCCGGGAGGCCGCGAACGACCTCATCGAACGCCTGCTCGCCCTCGACGTCCACCGTCGCGGCAGCCTCCAGGTCACCCCGGTGCGCGCCTGGATCTCCAAGGACGGCCTCGCGGCTCAGGCCCTCGCGCCGGGCAGCGGGGCGGACACGGTGGTCTGGCCGGACGTGACCCAGCAGGCGTACGAGGACTTCGAGGCCAACTGGACGTACCTCAGCCTGATCAGCCTCGCAACCCTGATCGCGGGCATCGCGATCATCCTGGACTCCCAGATCCTGGTGATCGGGGCGATGGTGATCGGCCCCGAGTTCGGCGCGATCGCCGCTCTGGGGGTCGCTCTGGTCCGCCACCGCTTCCACCTGCTACGGCGGGCCGCGCGGACACTCGTCCTCGGGTTCGCCGTGGGGATCGCCGCCACGACGCTCGCCGCCCTGATCGGCCGGGCCGTCGGTTGGGTGGATGCCTCCGACATCACGGCGGCGCGGCCCGACACCGGCTTCATCTACACCCCCGACAAGTGGTCCTTCATCGTCGCGGTGATCGCCTCCTCCGCCGGGGTCCTCGCCCTGACCTCCGCGCGCGTCGGCGCCCTCTCGGGGGTGTTCATCTCCGTCACGACCATCCCGGCCGCGGCCAACGTCGCGCTCGGCATCGCGTTCGGCCTGCCCGACGAGATCACCGGCAGCCTGCTCCAGCTCGTAGTCAACATCGCCGGCATGGCCCTCGCAGGCTGGGCCACCCTCTGGTTCCAGCAGACCGTCTGGAGCGCGGGCTCCGCGCGCCGCGCGCGGCTCACCCGGCGGTTCAAGGTGCTGCCTCGAGATGCGGGTCCTGACGCACCCTGACGGGGTCCCTGACTACCCTCGCGACCTCGAGGGCGCCTTGTTTACTCGCGCGATCGCCTTCCGCGGCCTCCTGCCGCGAACCCCGTCACCCGGCACCTTGGCAGCGCCTCCACGGCCGCTTCGACTTCTGTCGCGCCCGCCTCTGCGCCCGCGCGTGGGCGCTGTGCAGCAAGAGTCCAACCCACGAACAACCCAGAGGTCGCTGCCAACCCGAGGCAGGGTGTCAGAGGCGTGTCAGGGGCGCTTCTGCATACCGAGCGCACTCCAGCACGTCAGAAGCCCTCTCGATCCGAAGATCGACAGGGCCTCTGACCTGCACTGACGTGGTAGCGGGGGCAGGATTTGAACCTGCGACCTCTGGGTTATGAGTGCAGCCCCTCTTGTGCCGCCACCCCGGCTGAGTAGGCTCTTTGCATGCGTTCACCCAGGTCAGTCGCACCGAACGGTCCGTCAGCGGTCGCCCCCGTTCGCCAGTATTCGGCAGTGCCTGCCCACATTGCGCCCACATCCGCGACAGGGTGGTCGCGATGGCCTGGGTGACGGTCCGACGGGCCGACGACGGCAAGAAGCGCTACCAAGGCCGCTACCGCGACGCTTCCGGAGCCAAGCGCACCGTCGGCACGTTCAGCACCGACAAGGCCGCCATGCAAGCCGCGGTCCGCGCCGAGATCGCCCTGGCCGAGGGAACTTGGATCGACCCACGCGCCGGGCACATCACCTTCGGTGAGTACGTCCAGAACGTCTGGCTGCCCTCCCGGCACCTGGAGGTCACCACCTACGCCGCGTACGCCTCGAACCTGCGTATCCACTTCATCCCCTTCTTCGGCGACTACCCGATGGCGCGGATCATGCCCGCCATGGTCCAGGCCTGGGTCAACCAGGCCGCCAACCCGACGAAGACCGCCGGGAAGACCCGCAAGGGCCTGTCCGCGCGGTCCATCGTGAAGTACCACGTGATGCTGCACTCGATCTTCGCCCGAGCCGTGGCCGACCGGATCATCCCGTTCAACCCCTGCGCGGCCACCGACCTACCCAAGGTCGTGACCACGAGGACCCGCACCCTGACACCTGATGATTACACCCGGCTGCTGGCGCAGATCCCGCCGCGGTTCACCGTGATGGTCATGACGGCTATCGAGACCGGCCTGCGCTGGGGTGAGCTGGTCGCCCTGCGACCTCGCCACATCAACACCGGGGCCCGCGCGATCACCGTGCAGGACACCATCGTCGAGGTCTCCGCCAAGGACTCCCCCACCGGCCAGCGCATGATCGTCAAGCCTTACCCCAAGGACGACGAGCCCCGCACCGTCGCAGTCTCCCAGGACCTCGTCGATGCCCTCGCCGCACGGATCGATGGCCTCGGGCTGGGACCGGATGACCTGCTCTTCCCCTCTCGGGAGACCGCAGGCGGCCAACCCCTGTCCAGGGCCACCTTCAACACCCGCTACTGGCGACCCGCCGTCCAACGCTCCGGCATTGACTTCCCCGCCCGCATGCACGACCTACGCCACGCCCACGCCTCCTGGCTCCTCGCCGGCGGAGCCGACCTCCTCTCGGTCATGGAACGCATGGGCCACGCCCAGATCCAGACCACCCAGAAGTACCTGCATACCCTCGACGACGCCGACCACCGCGCCCTCGCCGCCTTCCACACCACCCGCACCCGGGCCACCACCGAGCCAGGCACCGGCGGAGCCTGACGCCGGCGTTCGAGTACGCCCTTCGGTGGCAGATCGGATCCGTGCTGATGGTGGCGCACTTCACGCTCGCCTCCACTGAACCCGGGGCGGTTCAGTTGCCTGTTCGTCGACGCTCTGGTCGGCATCGACCCGGGCCCACGGCGGCCCGCGTTCCCGATCCGACTCCTGCTGCTCTTCGCGACCAGGGTGTTCCACGCATTCTTCGGCGTCGCCTTGGTCATGCAGGAAACCCTCCTTGTCCCTGAGTGGTTCGGGATGCTGGGTCGACCGTGGGGGCCGTCCGCCCTGGACGACCAACGGCCGGTGGCGCGATTGCGTGGGACATCAGCGAGGTGCCGATGCTCGCCCTGGCCATCGGTATCGCCCTGGCGTGGACCAAGGACGACGAGCGCACCGCGAAGCGTCTGGACCGCGCCGCGGACCGCAGCGGCGACGCCGATCTGGCCGCCTACAACGCGATGCTCACTCGCATGGCCGAGCGCGCCGCCGCCACCGACCCCGGGGGCACGGAGCAACCTGGGTCCCCCAAGCGCTCGGCGGGGACGCCGGTCGATTGAGCGGCTACCAGGTCAGGTCCGAGCACTCGTGCTGCTGCTGAGCCGTTTCCACCTGGAGCGTGGCATGGGCGATGCCGAAGCCATCGCGCAGGACGTCCCGGGCACCGGCCAGGACCGCGGCGTGGTCGGCGCCGCTGCTCGCGACGAGGTGAGCGGTGGCGACGTTCATTCCGGAGGTCAGCACCCACAGGTGAAGGTCGTGCATGGCGCTCACGCCCGGCACGGCGCCCAGTTCTCGGCTGACGGTCTCCGGGTCGATGCCGACGGGTGCGTGCTGGCCCAGTACCGCGAGGACCTGCCGCCCCAGCGTTACGGCACGGACGATGACGAAGACGGCGATCGCCAGCGCGACGACGAGGTCCCAGACCGGCTGCCCGGTGGCGATGATCAGAACACCGGCGACCATGACGCCGACGGAACCGGCAGCGTCGGCCACCACCTCGAAGTAGGCGCCCCGGACATTGAGGCTGTCCTTGGACCCGCTGCGCAGCAGCAGCATGGAGACAAGATTGATCACCAGGCCCACGAAACCGACCACGAGCATCACGCCCGAGGGCAGGGACGGGTCCTCGCCGATCCGACTGATCGCCTCGACCACCACGTACACCCCGACACCGAGCATGATCAGCACCGTCAGGCCGGAAGCGAACACTTCCGCGCGGTACGAGCCGTAGGTTCGCCGCCCCGCCGGATCAGGGCGGGTGGCGATCCGGGTGGCGAGCAGGGACGCCCCCAGGGCCACGACGTCGGCGGCCATGTGCCCGGCGTCGGAGATCAGCGCGAGCGAGCCGGAGACCAACCCCGCTGCCAGCTCGACCGCGAAGAACGTCGCGGTCAGGAGGAACGCTCCGGCCAGGCGGCAGCGGTAGCGCCCACCGGCGTGCTCAGCGACGGGTCCGTGACCGTGCCCGACGCCCATCAGCGGCTGCCCTCGTGTCCGGTGTGCTCCCGGCACACGTCCAGCAGCATCCGCACGTGGGCATCGGCCAACCGGTAGTACACCCGGCGGCCCTCACGCCGGTTGCCCACCACCCCCGAGGCCCGCAGCAGACGCATTGTCTGGGACACCGACGCCTCGGGAACCTGCACCGCCGCGGAGATGTCGCACACACACAGCTCACCGGCCTCCAGCAGCGCGTAGAGGATCTTGGTGCGCCGTACGTCACCGAGCAGGCGGAACAGCTCGGCCAGCATCCCTGCCTCGGCGTCGTCCGGGACGCTGGCGCGGACCAGCGCCACGCGTTGGGACTGCGAATCACCACCGACGCAGCCGTCCAGCGGCAGGACCCGACCCATGGGCATCTCCTCATCTGCGCGGATCTTCAGATAACGTCACCTTAGCGCGCTGTGGTCGCCCCGGCCTCGCGGCCTGGACGATGGCCAGCAGACCCATCCGGCCGTCGGAAGGGAGCGCATAGACTCGGAGGAGGAGCGGGTGCAGGACGACCCGGGCGTCACGGGGCCGGTGTGGCTGCCGAGCGCACCACCGTCCCTGGAGACGATGCTGGCCCCTACGCTGCAGCCCGTGCCGGTCCTTCCGGTGCTGGCCGTGGCGCTGCTGGTGCTGTACCTGGCGGGCGCGTGCCGGCTGTGGCTGCGAGGGCGGCGCTGGTCGATCGGCGCAACCATCTCGTTCACGGTGGGCTGCCTGGTGCTGGCGGTCGTGACGGGCGCGGGCATCGAGGGGTACGGGCTGCGGCTGTTCTCGGCGTTCATGTTCCAGCAGCTGACGTTGATGATGCTCGTCCCGCCGCTGCTGGTGCTGGGGCGCCCCGGCACGTTGCTGCTGCGCGCGACACCGCACCGGGGGGTGGGCCGGCTGGTGCTGGTCACGGCGCGGCGGGCCCTGCGCAGTCCGGTCAGTCGGGTACTCGTGCACCCGGCGGTGATGGTGCCGTTGTTCCTGCTGGCGTTCTACGGGTTGTACCTGGCCGAGCTCGCCGACCCGTTGCTGCGCACCTGGACCGGACACCTGGCCCTGGAGGTGGGGTTCCTGGTGGCCGGGTTGCTGTTCACGGTGCCGGTGCTGTCCACCGACCCCTTGCCGATCCGGCAGACGCATCATGGGCGGGCACTGGACCTGGTGCTGGAGATGCCCCTGCACGCGTTCTTCGGGGTGATCGTGATGATGGCCACTGCGCCGATGGTCCCCTTGTTCGCTGCGCCGCCGGCCGGCTGGGGGATCGATGCCCTGCGGGACCAGCAGCTGGCCGGTGGGCTGGCCTGGTCCTACGGGGAGGCGCCGGGACTGCTGATGCTCCTGCTGATCGCCAGCAGGTGGCAGCGCAGCGACACCCAGCGGTCCAGGGCGCGGGACCGGCAGATCGACCGTGACGGCGGCGCCGACGCCGAGCTCGAGGAGTACAACGCCTACCTCGCGCGCCTGAACGGCTCGGGGCCCTCGGGGACGCCACCGGGGCAACCGTGATGGTCGAGATTTACGGGGCCGCGGCACCGGAAGTTGTCGACACTGTGGTGGTGGTCTTCTCGACGATGTCCTGGCCGAGCCGGATCCCGGTGTAGGCCGCGACGGCCATCAGCACGAGGAGACCGACGATCAGGCGCCACTCCAGCCACGGGGGCCACACGCGGCTGATCCACACCCGGGCCGGCATCCGCAGGGCCCGCGCGCGCAGCGTCGGGGTCTGGTCGCCCGGCGCGGGGAGCCGCCGCGGGGAGGGACGCCAGCTGTGGTCGCGGCCCCGTCGTCGGCGGCCTGCCAGCGCACCGCTGACGATGGCGGCCGCCGCCAGGAGGTAGAAGGCGGTCTGCGGCGTCGTGCCCAGTCGCGCCGCCGGGGTGAGCGCGGTGCGCAGCGGGAGCGAGGCGATGAGCTCCTGGTCGGTGAACAGGCCGGTGCGTGCGACGACCGTTCCGTCCGGCCTGATCATGGCGCTGACGCCCACGGTGGAGACCTGGACGGTCGACCTGCCGTGCTCCACCGCGCGGAAGCGCGACATCGCCAGCTGCTGGGTCGACTCCGGGGTGCGCCCGAACGAGGCGTTGTTGGTCGGGATGAGAATCAGCTCTGCCCCGTCGAGGACTCCCTCGCGGATAAGGCTGGCGTAGGCGACCTCGAAGCAGATCCCGGTGGCGAGGCGCACGTCTCGTCCGAGCGCGTCGATCCGCACATCGATCACTGCGGGGGCGCCGCCGGCTGCCATGTCCGTGGCGACCCGGTCGACGAGTGGAGTCAGCTGCCGGAAGAAGGATCGGAAGGGGACGTACTCTCCGAAGGGCACCGGGTGCTGCTTGGCGTACGTGTCGCCGACCCCCGCACCGGCGGTCCAGGTGATGATCTCGTTGTAGCGGATGTCCTGCCCTTTGGGGAACCGCTGGGTCCCGAGCAGCAGTGGGGCGCCGACCGCTGCGGCGGCGCGGTCCACGGTCGAAGCCTGCGCCGGGTCGGTGCGGGGGTCGATGTCGGCGGCACTCTCCGGCCACACCACCAGGTCCAGCTGGCGCCCTCCGGCGTCGGCTGCGAGCCGCTCTGTACCTTCTGCGTGGTTGGCCGTGACGTCGCGGGCCTGCTCGGCCCAGTCGGCGCCTTGCTGCGGGACGTTGCCCTGGACGGCTCCGATCAGCAGTGAGCCGCTCTCCTGGCCGGCGTTCAGGGGAAGCAGGCCCGGGGCGCCGACCAGGAGCGCCGCAGCGAGCAGCGCCCGAGCCGCGGCCGTCACCGCAGTGCGGCGCAGGTACTGCAGCGCAAGCGCCATCAGCGCCCCGGTCGCGGCGACGATCGCGGAGACCAGGACCTCCCCGCCGTAGGGCGCGAGTCGCAGCACGGGCGCCTCGGTCTGGGAGAAGGCCAGGAAGCCCCACGGGAAGCCCCCGAACGGCCAGGAGCCGCGGACCTGCTCGATGGCGACCCACAGCACGGCTGCGGTGGCTGCCTGGGCGAGCGGGCGGCCGGTGATCCAGACGGCTCTGCGCGCGTAGGCCCACAGTGCGCCGAAGGCGGCGACGTACAGCGCTTGGAACACGCTGAGCGCGACCCACGGCAGCACCGATCCGGTGGCCTGCAGTGCCCAGTGCACCAGCGGCAGGAAGAAGGCCAGGCCCCAGACCAGGCCGATGCCTGCGGCGCGGACCGGTGGTGCGCCGCGCATCGCCAGCAGCAGGCACGCCATGCCGGCGTAGGCCAGCGGCCACCATCCCCGGTCAGGAAACGCCAGGCTCGTCGCCCAGCCACCCACGCCTGCTCCGACCAGCGCCAGCCCGGGCGCCATGCGGCCAGGTGGCAAGGCGCCACCGGCGCGGCGTTGCGCCTCGATGCGCTCGACCCCCCGGACGGGAGCGGCGTGAACACGAGGGTCCCCACCGGCCGCAGCAGCTGGACCAGACCCCCTGGCCGAGGAGGAGGCTCCGTAGGATCGTGTGCTCACCGGCGCGTCCCGGTTGGGTCGTCCCCCACCCTCCGGCTGCGCACCGGCATCGGCCGGTCCTCAGACGCCGGCATAGGAGTGCAGGCCCGTGATGAACAGATTGACGCCGACGAAGTTGAACCAGAACGCGGCGTATCCGGCCAAGGCGAGCCACCCGGCCTTCCTGCCCCGCCACCCGGCGGTGGACTGGGCGTGCAGGTAGGCGGCGTACAGCACCCAGGTGATGAAGGCCCAGGTCTCCTTGGGGTCCCAGCCCCAGTACCGGCCCCAGGAGTCCTCGGCCCAGATCGCACCGGCCAGCACGGCGAACGTCCACACCGGGAAGGCGAACAGGTGGGCGGTGTGGGCGACGCGCTCCAGGGTGGCGCCAGCCGGCAGCCGGCCGGCGTAGCCGCGGGTCGCCTGCCCGCCGGCATCGCGCGCGTCGGCGCGTCGGCGCGTCAGGTACAGGCCGGTAGCAGCTGCCCCGACGGTGAAGACACCACCGGCGATGATCGCCGCCGCGACATGGATGACCAACCAGTACGAGTTCAGCGCCGGGACCAGGTCCCCCGCGGGGGTGTAGAGCACCGTCACGGCCAACCCCAGGCACAAGGTGACCAGAGCAAGGACCCACACACCCAGGTCCCGAACCGGCTGGCCGCGGCGCAGGAACACCAGGTAAGCGGCCGTGGCGGCCAGTGTGGCGGCGGTCGTGAACTCATACATGTTGCCCCACGGCGCCCGGCCCACGGCCAGACCCCGGGCGACGACCCCGGCCACGTGCAACACGAACGCGAGCGTGGTCAGTGCCGCCGCGATCCGCTCCGTGCGACGCGCGGCTGCATCGCGGATCGCGGGCCGGCCCCCAGCGGTCGGCGGCTGCGGGTCGGGAACGGCGGCATGTGCGCCGGCGGCGTCCGGCTCGAGGCGAGGCGCGTCCTCAGGCACCGGGTGCGACCGGCGGGCCGCCTGGTAGGCGTAGGCGAGCATCGCCAACGCATAAACCGCGATGGCGCTGTAGATGAGCCGGTCGCTCAGCTCGGCCAGGAGGTTGGGGATGGGCACGTTCAGTCCTCTCGGTCGTGCGGGGAAGCGTCTGCGCCGCCCGGTTCAGCGCCTGGCAGGGCGGCGAGCAGCGACGAAAGCTCGCCAGGGACCGGCTCACGGCGGGTCAGCGCGTAGCTGGCTGCCTCGACAGTCGCGGCGCCGCCTGCGGACGCTGCGCTGACACGGACCCAGACCCGGCGTCGGCGGACCGCCAGTGAGACCGTCAGGCCCAGCAGGAGGGCGACCGCGGCGACCAAGGAGAGCTCCTTGCCGGGGTCGTGGGCGATCTGAAAGTTCGCGAACCGCGAGACCGACTCGAACGTCAAGGTGCCCTGCCCGCCGGGCAACGTCATCAACTCACCAGGTCGCAGAGCGCGCGCGAACGGCTCGTCCCCGACCATGACCTGGCTCAGATCGGTCTTGTCCAGGCGGAAGACCGACTGCGGTGCGCCGTCACCCAGGCCGAGGTCACCGGTGTAGGCGGTCAGCAGCAGCTGGGGATCGACCAGGTCCGGGTACAGCGATCGAGGGCCGGCCGCGGGGTCGACGGAGGCGGTGGGCAGGAAGAACCCTTCGAACCCCAGCTGCGTCGGCTGCCCGTCCGGGACCTTGATCACGCCCTCGGAGGACAGGTTGCCGTCGAAGGGCACGAACACCACCGGCCCGGAGAACACCGTCTGACCCCGGCCATCGATGACGCTGACCACCGGGGCGTAGCCGTGGCCGGTGAGGAACATCTTGGTGCCCTCCACCTGCAGCGGGTGGTTCACCTCGACGGTGACCTTCTCCGCAGGGCCGCCGGGGGTGCGCAGCACGGTCAGGTCGGCCTGGAAGTCCCGGGCGCTGCCGCGTTGGGGGCCGGCCGTCTCGAACCTGGCAGTGAAGTCGTCCAGCGTGACCGAGAACGGACTCAGGCCCGCGGCGTCAGTCAAAGGCCCGGGAGTGAACTCGTCGTACTGCAGCCGCGTGTTCGTGAAGGAAGCACCCTCCACGACGATCACCCGCCCCTCGAAGCCGAAGAGCGACCCGATCGCGACGCCGAAGAGCAGGGCCAGAAGTGACAGGTGGAACACCAGGTTGCCGGCCTCGCGCAAGTACCCCTTCTCCGCCCGCACGGAATCGTCATCGACGACGACGCGAAACCTCCGGGCCCGCAGATGAGAGGCGGCTGCCTGCAGGATCTGCGCCGGCTCCGCGGCCACGGTCGCACGACGGTGGTCGTCCAGGCGCGCGAGGTTCGTCGGTGCCCGTGGGGGTTCAGCGCGCGCCGACTGCCACAGGCGCGCCGCGCGCGGCAGGACGCATCCAGTCATGGAGACCATGAGCAGCAGATAGATCGCGGCGAACCAGGGCGAGGAGTACACCTCAAAGAACCCAAGCCGGTCCAACCACGGGCCCACCACCGGGTTGTCAGCCAGGAAGCGGGTCACGGCGCCGGGGTCGAACGCGACCCCGCGCTGGGGAAGCAACGACCCGGGCACGGCAGCCAGGGCCAGCGCCAGCAACAGCAGCACTGCGGTCCGCATGGACGTCAGCGTCCGCCACGCCCACCTGGCCCATGCCACCAGGCCCTGCCCCGTCGGGCGCGGTGGCACCGCCATCACCCCAGGGCGAGCCGCCTCCTCGAGACGGTGGCTGAGCGCAGTGTCCTCGAGCGTGTCCTCGGCTGGCCGGGATGCCGTGGCCTCGGCGACGGCGTTACCGGGCCAGGCGCCGATTGATTCGGTCACCGGCCCGCAGACCCGGCTTCCCGCGCGTCGAGCATGTCATTGAGTACCGCGAGCTCGGCGGTCTGGGAGCTGACGATCGCCTGGGCCAGACGACGCACGTCCTGGTCCCCGACCAGGTCGAGGGCCGCCTGAGCCATGGCCACGCCGCCTTCGTGGTGCGCCACCATGAGCCGCAGGTACAGAACCTCAGCATCGAGCCCTCCCGCCTCGGCGAGCCTGCCCAGGTCCTCATCACTCGCTATCCCGGGCATCACCTCATCGGATCCCGGCCCCCCGGTCGCGTCAGCACCGTCGCCCATGGACCCCATGCCGGAGCCGGGTTCGCTCATCCACTGCATCGGCGCGGCCAGGCTGGCCTGCGGAAGGTCCCACTGCTCCAGCCAGCCGTACATCTGCCCAGCCTGCTGCTGCTGGGTCAGCAGGATGTCCAGCGCCAGGGACCGGACCTCGGGATCCTCCGTGCCGTCGCGCACCATCGTGGACATCTCCACCGCCTGGGCGTGGTGCGCCTGCATGTCGCGGGCGAACCCAGCCTCGGCTGACCCCTCGGCCGGCCGCGAGACCCGCTCGCCTGCGCTGGTGAGGGCCGAACCGGCGACCAGGCCGGCGACGCCCACCACGGCGGCCACCAGGATCACCACCGCAACGGTCGGGAGCCTGCGTGCGCCAGCGCTCTCGCTCATCACGCGTCCACCCCGCCCGTGCACGGCGCACCCGGCTCCGGTGTCTGCTCACCCTGCTGGTACTTGACCAGGAACTGCTCCAGGCGCGGGTCATCCGCGGTTTCCAGCGCCAGCTGGGTCCCCCAGGCGCTGGCCACCACCGGCTGCTCGGGCATGCCATCGAAGGGGCTGAGCAGGACGTACGCGTTGCCCTCAGCCAGCTCGGCGAGCCGCTGCACCTGCTCGGCCGGCAGGTCCGAGCTATAGGTGATCCACACGGCACCGTGCTCCAGGGAATGCACCGCGAGCTCGTTGGCGATCGGCTCGGTGTACGTCCCGCAGTTGGCCCACACGCCCGCGTGGTCACCACCGACGGGCGGCGTCTGCTCGTACCGCACCGGCTGCTGGACATGGCTGGCCGACAGGTCACTGAAGGTCGCAACCCCTTCGATGTCGCCCGATGCTGCCTCAGTGACTTCGGCGGCGCGCCGCTGCTCGCCGACGAGCACGACGGCCGTCGCTCCGATGAGGACCCCGGCCACGAGCACGCTCGTGCCGGTGATGACCGCCGTGCGGCGGCGTTCGGCGCGCCGCTGCTGCTCGCGGATCTCGGCCAACCGGGCAGCGCGTTCGGCCGCTTCGTGCTTACGGGTTGCCATCAGTGGAGGCCTTTCGCTCTTCGACGTCGTTCACAGGACGGTGGTGTAGCCCGAGATCGTGGACTGAAGGCCTCGCATCAGGTGGTCCCACACCCCGGTGGCCAGCAGCAGACCGGTGGTGATGAGCATGACCGCACCAGCGCGTTTGATCCCCACGGTGTGCCGACGTGCCCACTGGGTCGCCGTCAGTGCCCGCCGCATGCCCAGACCGACCGCGATGAACGGGAGACCGAGCCCGGCGGCGTAGACCGCGGCCAGCGTCGCCCCGCGCCCGGCGCTGGCCTCGGTGAACGCCAAGGTCTGCACCGTGGCGAGGGTCGGGCCCAGGCACGGTGTCCAGCCCAGTCCGAAGGTGACCCCCATCAGCGGGGCGCCGACCAGGCCCGACTTGGGACGCAGCCGCGGCAGCAGCTGGCGCTGGGACCGGGGCAGCCAGCCGGCGAAGACCAGACCCATCACCACGACCACGACGCCCAGGACACGGGTGAGCACCGCTTGCGAGGACTGCAGCGTCGCGCCAAGACCGCCGAAGAGGGCGCCGTAGGCGACGAAGACCGAGGCGAACCCCAGGATGAACAAGGCAGTACCCACCACCACCGGACGTCGCCGCGTCGCGACACCCTCATCGAGCAAGGGGCCGCCAGCGACGTAGGACACGTACCCGGGCACCACGGGCAGCACGCACGGGGACACGAAGGAGATCAGCCCCGCCAGGGCTGCGACGGCCACGGCGGCCAGCATCGGGCCGGTCGCGACCAGGTCTTGGAGCATGCTCACGACGACGTGGCGGGCTCGGCCAGGACCGTGTCCAGCAGGGCGGTCAGGGTCGACTCCTGCACCGCGCCGAGGACGCGCGCCGCCGGCCTCCCGTCACGGTCCAGGAGCAGGGTCACCGGGACCCCGGCTCCGGGGAGGTGATCGGCCAGGCTCAGCAGGGCCTTGCCATTCCTGTCGTCGATGCTCGGGTAGGTGATCCCGTAGCTGTCCTCGAACGCGATCGCCGCGGCCGGATTGTCGCGCACGTTGACCCCGACGAACCGCACTCCCTGGTTCGCGTATGCAGCCGACGTGGCGGCAAGGATCGGCGCCTCCTCCCGGCACGGCGCACACCACGAACCCCACACGTTGATCACCACGACGCCGCCGCGCCATGCGGCGATGTCGATCGCCTCACCAGTCAGCCCGGTTCCCGACAGTGCCACCGGTCCAGCCCGGTCCTCAGGTGCGTACTCCGTCACCGTCGTGCTGCCCGCCGCCGCCGAGGACCCCTCGAGCGCCGCGCCTTGGCCCGCCGACAGGAAGCCGGTGAGCTGGACCGCCACCACGCCTGCAGTGACGAGGACCAGGACCAGGAGGATCACCCGCGGGCCGGTCAGTGGCCGGCGCGGCCGTGCCCGTGCGGGCGATCCCTGGACCGGAGGTCCGCCGGCCGCGGTCGGCTCATCCACGAGCGGTGATCAGCTCGGACGGCTCCGCCCACAGACTCTCACCCGGTGCGGCGACGCCCAGGGCGTCCAGTAGCGCCGCGCCCTGGGAGGTCAGCCGGCACATGACCAGCTTGCCGTGCCGGCGGGAGGTCACCAGGCCGGCGCGGCGCAGAACGCGCAGGTGGTGCGAGACCAGGTTCGGCGCGGCGCCGACGACCCACGCCAGATCGCAGACGCACAGCTCGGCCCCGAGGGCCAGGGCCGTTGCCGTGCGAAGGCGCACCGGGTCCGCCAGTGCCTTGGCAGTAAGCGCCATCGCCTGGGAGCGGTGCGCCTTCGGCAGTGCTGCACGGACCGACTCGGCGCGCGCCACGTCCAGGCACAGCAGGTCGCACGCCTCGGCCGTCATGCGGTCATGGTAGCAAGCGTTGATGTGAGCATCGGCCGCCGATTGTGCTGGTGGCCAATACCGACGCGAGGCCCGCGTGAGTTCCACTCACCCGATCCCGCTCGTGCCGTCCCCGCTCGGTGTTGCGGGTGTCGGGTGGCGCAGGGTGGTCAGCACCAGCAGGGCGACGCCGGTGACGATCGCGGTGTCGGCGAGGTTGAAGGTCGGGAACCACCCGCTGTGCAGGTAGTCGGTGACCACCCCGTCCCCGGCCCGGTCCACGACGTTCGCGATCGCCCCACCTAATACCAGGGCGAGGGCGGGCAACCGCCCTGGCGAGGGGGTGGCGGCGATCCGCCAGGCGACCACGGCGACTGCAGCGGTGACCAGGGCGGTGACAGTGAGCACGAGCCAGGTCGGCGCGCCGTCGCCGACGGAGAAGGCCACCCCAGGGTTGTAGGCCAACCTCAGCTCGACCGGACCCAAAGGGATGACCCGCTCCTGCAGCGAACCCACTGCCCAGGCCTTGACGCCCAGGTCGACAGCGGCCAATGCAGCAGCGCCCAGCCCTGCCGCCAGGCGCCGCCGCGTCGGGCTGGCCAAGCCCCGTTTCTCCTCCCTTGCGGTGCCAGCGGTCACCGCGTGACCAGCGCCGGACGCTCGACGGCCGCAGCAGTTCCCGTGATGGCCTGCGGCAGTGGGCGAGTGCGGCCTGCGCGGACGCCGTTGGCGATCACTACGACCTCGGCCACCTCGTGAACGAGGACCACGGCGGCCAAGCCGAGGACACCGAAGAGGGCCAGGGGCATGAGCACGATGATGATCGCGAGGGACAGGCCGACGTTCTGGAGCATGATGCGCCGGGCCTTGCGGGCGTGGGTGAACGCCTGGGGCAGGTGGCGCAGGTCTTCACCCATGAGCGCGACGTCGGCGGTCTCGATCGCGACGTCGGTGCCCATCGCTCCCATCGCGATGCCGAGGTCGGCGGTCGCCAGGGCGGGGGCGTCGTTGACGCCGTCGCCGACCATCGCGGTGCGGCGCTGGGTGCGCAGCTGGGCGACCAGTGCGGCCTTGTCCTCCGGGCGCAGGTTCGCGTGGACCTCGTCGATGCCGACCTCGCGGGCCAGGGCGGTCGCGGTCAGGGTGTTGTCGCCGGTGAGCATGGTGACGTGGTAGCCGTCGCGGCGCAGCTGGGCTACGACCTGCGCGGCCTCTGGCCGGAGCTCGTCGCGCACGGCGACCGCGCCGAGCAGCGAGCCGTTCTCCTCGATCAGGACGGCGGTCGCCCCCGCCTGCTGCATCCGCTCCACCTCAGCGGCCAGTGATCCGGCGTGGACCCATCCGGGTCGCCCGAGCCGGGCAGGCCGACCCTCGAACGTCCCGGTCAGGCCCGCACCGGGGACTGCCTCGACGTCGGTGGCGGGGGTGGCCGGGGTTACGGCGGCCAGGATGGCCCGTGCCAGGGGGTGCTCGCTGCGTGCTTCGAGGGCGGCCGCGACCTGCAGGACGCGCTCCTGGGTGCGGCCGGGCGCGGCGACGACGGCCACGACGGTAGGGGCGTTGCGGGTCAGCGTCCCGGTCTTGTCCAGGGCGACCCCGCGGATGGCACCGAGGGCCTCCACGGCCGCGCCGCCCTTGATGAGCACACCCTGCTTGGAGGCGGCCCCGACGGCGGCGACCACGGAGACCGGCACGGAGATCGCCAGGGCGCACGGTGACGCTGCGACGAGCACGACCAGGGCCCGCTCGATCCACGTGCCCGGGTCGCCCAGCAGGCTGCCGACGACGGCGATGAGCGCGGCGGCGATCATCACACCGGGCACTAGCGGCTTGGCGATGCGGTCCGCCAGGCGTTGGGCTTCGCCCTTGCGGGACTGCTCGGCCTCGACGATCCGCACGATCCGCGCCAGGGAGTTGTCCTGCGCGGTGGTGGTCACCTCCACCTCGAGGACGCCGGATCCGTTGATCGACCCCGCGTAGACGTCTTGTCCGGGTCCGGCCTCCACGGGCACCGACTCACCGGTGATGGCTGAGACGTCCAGGGCGGTGCGACCGGTGCGGATGATCCCGTCGGTGGCGACCCGCTCCCCGGGCCTGACCACCATCAGGTCCCCGATGCCCAGCTCACCGGGAGCTACCGTGGTCTCTGCGCCGTCGCGCAGCACCGTCGCGGTAGCGGGCACGAGGTTCAGCAGCGCCCTCAGGCCGCGGCGGGTGCGGGCCAGGGAGTACTCCTCCAGGCCCTCGCTGATGGAGAACAAGAACGCCAGCGCGGCCGCCTCGGCGACCTCACCGAGCAGCACCGCGCCGATCGCGGCGATCGTCATCAGGGTCCCGACGCCGATCTTGCCCTTGACCAGTCGCCGGATCGTGCTGGGGACGAACGTCCACGCACCGACCAGCAGCGCCACCCAGTTCAGCACCGTCGCAACGGCGGACTGATCCCTGGACCCTGCGACCAGGCCCGCCAGGAGCAGCACGCCGGCGACGGCGGCGAAGCGGAGCTCGCTGACCTCCCACAGCCGCTCGGCCTCGTGCTCCTCGGCTTCCTCGCCGCCGGGGGTGGTCTCGTCGTCGCTGCAGCCGCAGGCGTCGCTCATCGTGCGCTCTCCTTGGTGATCGGGTCAGAGGTGGTGGGGTTTGCGTAGGTGGGGCACAAGGCCACAGCGTTGCCGGTCGCGGCCAGCAGGCCCTCGGCCACAGCCAGCAGGTCCAGCAGTTCAGGGCGGCTCAGGTGGTAGACCGACGCGCGTCCCTGCGCGCGGTAGTCGACCAACCCGCAGTCCCGCAGGCAGGCCAGGTGTGAGGACACGGTGGACTGGCTCAGGCCCAGCTCGGTGCACAGGTCCACGACCCGCGCCTCGCCCCTCGCCAGGCGGCGCACCAGCGCCAGGCGCGTCGGGTCGCCCAGGCCTCGGAACAACGCCCCTGCGGGCGCGAGCTCGGCCCGGCCACTTACATCAGGACTTGCGGCGATCATCGGCATTGGTCGATGCTAGCGCCTATCGGGTGTGGATTCGACTCGGCCGGGCTCCGGAGGCTGCTGTGTCCGATCTATCGGCCACTCCGGCCACAGCCGCGAGTAGCGCGCCGGGCCTCGCACCGCAACCAACCGAAAGGCCCCTCGATGGAACTGGCCGTAGCCGCCCTGCAGGCCGTCGGTCTGTTCCTGGTGACCAACATCGACGACATCATCGTGCTCTCACTGTTCTTCGCCCGCGGCGCCGGCGCCCCAGGCGCCACCGCCAAGATCATCGCCGGGCAGTACCTCGGCTTCGGCGCCATCCTCATCGCCTCCGTCCTGGTCGCACTCGGCGCCAACGCCTTCCTGCCTGAAGACGCCATCGCCTACTTCGGACTCATCCCCCTGCTCCTGGGCCTCTACGCCGCCTGGCGGGCCTGGCGTGGCCGCGACGCCGACGATGACGACCCGGGCAAGGCCGTTGCCGTCTGGACCGTCGCAGCGGTCACCTTCGCCAACGGCGGCGACAACATCGGCGTCTACGTCCCGGTCTTCCTCACCGTCGGCCCCGCCGCGACCGCCGCGTACGCCGTCGTGTTCCTCGCCCTGGTCGCCGTGCTCGTCCTGGCCGCCAGGTACGTCGCCACCCGACGACCCATCGCCGAAGTCCTCGAACGCTGGGAACACGTCCTGTTTCCCCTCGTCCTGATCGGACTGGGCATCGTCATCCTCCTCGAGGGCGGCGCCTTCGGGCTGTAGAGCCGTTGGCCGTTGCCGGTGGCGGCGGAGAAGGTCATCGTCGGCGGGCGATTGCCGGTCACGGTTCTCGGCCGCCCCCTGGCCTGCTGCCGATGCGAGAATGACGGTCGCGCTCAGAGGTACCGACACACCGCGGTCGGGTCGCAGGCCCCTGGGTCAGGTTCGGCGGCGGCGTCCCGCAGCTCGGTGACGGTCTCGCGCAACGCCTGAAGGTCCGCGATCTGGCGGTCGAGCTGGTGGACGCGGCTGTCGAGCAGCTCGCGGACGTGGTGGCAGGGCGCCGCACCGGCGTCTCGTACGTGCAGGACCTCTCGGATCTGCGCCAGGGTCAGGCCGGCGGCCTGACCACGGCGGATGAAGTTCAGTCGCTGGAGGGTCGCGGGCTCGTAGTCGCGGTAGCCGGTGATGGTGCGCTCGGGCGCCGGGAGGAGCCCCGCCTGTTCGTAGTAGCGCAGCGTCTTGGTCGTGGTGCCGCTCGCCTGGGCCAGCTCTCCGATACGCACATCGCCTCCAGCTGCCGAGCCTACCGGCCTTGACCTTCCAGTGCGGTGGAAGGTCAAGGCTGATGCCTGGAGCAAGGACCGGCGACGAAGGGATCTGGCATGAGCGCGGGCCATGACGTGGACCTGGCGGTGGTCGGCTCCGGTGGTGCGGCGATGGCGGCTGCGATCACCGCGCGGCAGGCTGGGCACAGTGTCGTGCTGATCGAACGCGGCGTTCTCGGTGGGACCTGCGTGAACATCGGCTGCGTGCCGTCCAAGACGCTCCTGGCGGCCGCCGGCGCCCGTCACTCCGCTCTGACCAATCCCTTCGACGGCGCTCCCACCTCCGCAGGTGGAGTGGACCTACGGGCGTTGGTTCAGCAGAAGGACGAGCTGATCGAGCAGCTGCGCGGTGCGAAGTACGCCGACGTCGCTGCCGCCTATGGGTTCGAGGTCGTGCCTGGGCACGCCGGGTTCCTTGATCGCGACACGCTCGCGGTCGAGGGCACGCCTCTGCGCGCCCGGGCGTACGTGGTGGCCACCGGGGCCGAGCCGGCGGTGCCCGAGCTGGCGGGTCTGGACGGCGTGGACTGGTTGACGTCGACGACGGCCATGGAGCTCGATCAGGTGCCGAGGTCTCTGGTGCTGATCGGTGGCGGCTACGTCGGGCTCGAACAGGCACAGCTCTTCGCCCACCTCGGTGCGAGGGTGTCCCTGGTCGGGCGCGTGGCTCCACGGGCCGCGCCGGAGCTGGCCGAACGCCTGCGCGCGGTCTTCGCCGACGACGGCATCGGCGTCCTCGAAGAGCACGCCGTCGCCGTCTCGGTCGACGGAGGCGAGGTCGTCGTACGGGCCGCATCGGGTGCTACGGTCCGCGGAGAACGGCTGCTGATCGCCACCGGTCGCGCGGCCCGCACCGACGGGCTGGGACTCGCCGCAGCAGGCGTCGACGTCGACGAGCGGGGTTTCGTCGTCACGGATGACTTCCAGCGCACGACCAACCCGCGCGTCTACGCCGCAGGCGACGTGTCCGGTGCCCCGCAGTACGTCTACGTCGCCGCCGCCGCAGGCCGCGCCGCCGCCACCAACGCACTGGCCGGCCCGGACGGTCCTGGGGCGCGGGTCGACTACACCGGCCTGCCCACCGTGGTCTTCACCAACCCCCAGCTCGCCTCGGCCGGGCTGAGCGAGAAGGAGGCCCTCGAGCGCGGCCACGACTGCACGTCCCGAGTGCTGAACCTCTCAGAGGTCCCGCGCGCCTTGGTCAACCGCGACACCCGAGGGACCGTGAAGATCGTCGCCGACGCCGCAACAGGCAAGGTCCTGGGGGTGCACGCCCTCGCCGACAGCGCCGGCGAGATCATGCTCGCCGCGACCTACGCCATCAGAGCCGGCATGACGGTCGACGACATCGCAGACACCTGGGCGCCCTACCTGACCATGGCCGAGAGCCTGCGGATCGCCGCAGGCCTGTTCCGCAACCAGATGCCGACGTCGTGCTGCGCCTGATCGCAGTGCCCGGCTGCGCCATCGGCGCCGAATCGGCCATCATGGATCATGACCGCGCCGCGCAGTGTCGCCCGCGACTCGGACCTGTGGTTGTTGCGGCCGACCTCGGCCCCATGCCGCGGAGCTGGGCAGCACCCCCAGCGTCTACATCTGCGTCGGATGCGCGCTCTGGGCAGCCCGCCGCTTGCTGATGAGCCGGTTCAGGGCCTCAGCCGCTGACGCAGAGCTGGCGCACTCGGGCAGCGCGGCGGCTGACGGCGCACTCGGCGGCCACGGCCACTGTTCCGGGCCATCGGGCTACTGGCTCCCGAAGGTGGAGAGGCCGCATCATGTGCCTCGGGTGACCGAAAGATGACCGCAGAACCTGTGGTGAGCCGCCCGACTACAACACCGCCGCCGTCCCCCTCGTCGCCGGTGTTCTCGCTCAGTTGGGCTTCGTCCTGCCAATGGAGATCGGCGAGATGCTCGTGTCCCTGTCCACGATGCACGACTGTGAGCGAGGATGTGCACATGCGTTCTCGGTTCCACGTCGCGACCGTTGTCCTCGCCAGCGCCGTTCTGCTTGCCGGCTGCTCCGCCACCACGTCAGAGGATGACGTGCTCGCCGATCTCGGTCTCGACGGCCTGACCGGTCAGGAGATCGTCGCGCAGCTCGACGCCTCCACCGAGAACCGGCCACTGGACTTCACGGCTTCCGTGCGCGAGGGCGAGGTGCTCCTCGGCGACGGCTCCACAGAGATCGGCCTCCCCTTCGCCAAGGGTCAGTTCTACGTGTCGATCGCGCCCTACATCCAGACCACGCACGAGTGCTTCTTCCACAGCCTCGCCACCTGCCAGGGCGAACTTGTCGACGAGCCGGTGGAGGTGACAATCACCGACTCCGACGGTGCGGTCCTCGTCGACGAGAGCGCCACGACGCACTCCAACGGCTTCGTCGGTTACTGGCTCCCCGAAGGCGTCGAGGGCACGATCGAGATCACCCAGGGCGACCTGAGCGGCAGCGTTCCGTTCAGCACGACCGAGGGCAGCCCGACCTGTGTGACCACCCTCCAGCTCACCTGATCCACCGCCCCTCCGGGCCGGCCTCGGCCGCTCCGGTCGCCGTCGACGCACTGCCCGTGCAGTGGGCGCAGAGGCTGGAGGCCCAGCGGGCTTGGCACTCACAGGTCATGACAGCACACGAGCACCTGCACCTGCCCACGCCTAAACCCTCGCGCGAGAACTGGATGACCGACAGGACCGAGCGAGGGTCGCCCGAGGCCAAGACGACCCCGCCGGCGCGATCGCCACGTCCGTGCCGGCGCCGATCGCCACACCGATGTCGGCTGCGAGAGGCGTAAACGAACGTTTCCGCTACACCCGCCACAAGTCAGCCGACGCGGGTCTTCCAGCGGAAGGTGGCGGGAGTCTGCCGAAGCCGAGTGGCGGTCCGGCCGCTCTCTGACGTCGCCGAGCCACGCGGTCGCAGCAGCGCCGCTGGCGCGGGCTCGGGTCCCGGCGGAGGGTGGGGTGATGACGTCGTACTGGCTCGTGCTCGGTCTGGCGGCGCTGCCCGCGCTGGGCAACTTCGCCGGTGGGGCACTTGCCGAGTTCTTCCGGGTCTCGGACCGCACGCTGAGCCTGGCGCTGCACCTGGCCGCTGGCATCGTGCTCGCGGTGGTGGGGCTGGAGCTGATGCCTGAGGCGCTGGCGGGTAGCCCCGCGTGGGTCCCCATGCTGGCCTTCGTCGCCGGCGGTGCGGCGTTCATCGGACTCGACCGGGTGGCCGTCTTCGTCCAGGCCAGGCTCGGCCGACCCGACGAGGACGCCACCGGCAGCAGGACACGCGCCGTGGGGATCTTCTCCGGGGTCTCCATGGACTTGTTCAGCGACGGCGTCATGATCGGTACCGGTGCCGTCATCAACCCCGGCCTAGGTCTGCTCCTGGCGCTGGGACAGGTGCCCGCCGATCTCCCCGAGGGGTTCGCCGCCATCGCGACCCTGCGCCGCGCCGGGATCCGGCGGCGCCAGCGCATGCTCCTGGCCGCCTCGTTCACGATCCCGATCATGCTCGGTGCCACCCTGGGCTACTTCGCGCTCCGCGACGCCCCGGAGATCGTCACCCTGTCCGTGCTGGCCCTCACCGGAGGCGCGCTCACGGCCGTGGTCGTGGAGGAGATGGTCTCCGAGGCGCACGAGGGCGAGACCTCCCGGCTCGGCCCGGTCCTCCTAACCGCGGGATTCGCGCTCTTCGCCGCCGTGTCGGTCTACCTCGGCCAGAGTGCGCTCGGCGGTTCCTGAAGAGGTCGCGCCCGCCCGGCAGGCGACCGCACCGCTGGGGGGTGGGGGCTCTTGTCCGCCCGGACTCGCCGCGGCTGACGACCGGCGCGGAGGTCGAGCTCGTGGAGTTCCTCGACTTCGAGTGCGAGGCGTGCGGCGCGATCTACGCGGTGGTCGAGGACCTCAAGGAGCGGTACGGCGCGTCGCGGTGGTCGTCCGCTACATGCCGCTGCACGCCAGCTCGGTGAACGCGGCCCTGGCGGCCGAGGCCGCAGGCGAGCAGGGGCGGCACGAGGAGATATCCGACCTGCTCTTCACCAGACAGGCGGAGTGCGGACACCAGCAGACCGCTGAGCGTGACCTGTTCTTCGACTACGCGGAAGAGCTGGGCCTGGATGCAGCTCAGTTCGACGAGGACTTCGACGACCCGGCGACACTGGCGCGCATCGAGCGCGATCAGGTGGACGGGCAGGCCGCTGGAGTCACCGGGACGCCGACGTTCTTCCTCGACGGCGCGCCGTTGCCCGTGGACAGCATCGATGACCTCGAGCGGGCGCTGACCGCGGCCCTCGATGGCTAGGCAGGCCGCCACCGGCACGGCCGGAACGCCCACGGGCCGCCCGGCCGAGGCCGCGCCCGCGCGCACGGCGACGGGGTGGCGCGCAGCTGTGGCGGCATCGCGCAGGCTCGGCCGGTCTGGTCATCATGGGCGGGATGGGGCTCGCCGCGCGGTCGCCCTCCTGCTGGAGCGGATCGCGATCCTGCTCGACTGGACCACATCCCCAGCTGCACGCTCAACCCGGTGCTCTCCTGCGGCTCGGTGATGACGTCTCCGCAGGCGTCGGTGTTCGGCTTCCCCAACCCGGTCATCGGCGTCGTCGGCTTCACCGTGGTCCTGACGACGGGCGTGGCGATCCTCGCCGGCGCCCGGCTCGCCCGCTGGTACTGGGCAGGGCTGCAGGTCGGGGCGACGGCCGCGTCCGTCTTCGTGCACTGGCTCGTCTTCCAGAGCCTGTACCGCATCGGCGCCCTGTGCCCGGACTGCCTCGTCGTGTGGATCGTGACCATCCCGCTGTTCGTGGTCATGACCGCGCGCAACCTCCGCGCGATCCCGTCGCCACGGCTCCCGGGAGCGCAGAAGGCGGTCGACGTCGTGCAGGAGTACCAGCTGCCGATCGTGGTCGCCTGGTACCTGGTCATCACCGCGTCGGCGGCGCAGCGGTTCTGGGACGTATTGGATCACGCCCCTGCCCTGAGGAGGGGGCGCCTCTCAGGTGGCCAGGTCCCACAGGAGGAAGACGTTGAGGGCGACGATGAGCGCCGCCACGACCCCGGCAGCCGCGGTCGTGACCGGGCGGTTGACCAGCGAGCCCATCAGGGAGCGCCGCGCCGTGAAGATCAGCAGCGGCACAAGGGCGAAGGGGATACCGAAGCTCAGCACCACCTGGGACCAGACCAGGGCCGCTGTCGGGTCGATACCCAGGGAGAGGACCACCAGGGCCGGCGCAAGGGTCAGCGCCCGGCGCAGCCACAACGGGATCTGGCGCTGCAGGAACCCCGCCATGACCACCTGGCCTGCGTAGGTCCCCACAGACGACGCCGCGAAACCCGAGGCCAGCAGGGCGAGCGCGAAGGCCAACGCCGCGCCCTCGCCCGCAGCTGCAGCGAGGCTGGCGTGGGCACCCTCCAGGGTGGCGGCGCCCGGGTCGCCAGCGAAGAGCTGGGCGGCGACGATCAGCATCGTGGCGTTGATCAGGCCCGCCCCTCCCATCGCCAGCAGGACGTCCAACCGCTGGCTGCGCAGGACACGGCGCAGCGCCGCCGGCGCCACCGTGGCCCCCGCCGGGCCGGGCAGCCCGTACCGGCCGGGCATGAGCGCCGAGTGCACGTAGATCACGTGCGGCATGACGGTCGCCCCGAGGATGCCGGTGGCCAGCAGGACGCTGTCGGTGTCGACGAACCCGGGCACGAGCCCGCCGGCCAGGGCCGCCGGCTCCGCGCCCGAGACCACCAACGTGTAGGCGAATCCGAGCGCGATCACAGCCAGCAGACCGGTGATCACCAGCTCGAAGGGCCGGTGGCCGCGCGACTGCGCCGCAAGGAGGCCGAACGCGACGACGGCGGTGACCAGTCCGCCGACGGGCAGCGGGACACCGAACAGCAGGTACAGGGCAACCGCACCACCGACCACCTCCGCAAGATCGGTCGCGATCGCCACGGCCTCGGCCTGCACCCACAGCAACCTCGTGACCGGGCGAGGTAGGTGCGCCCGGCACAGCGAGGCGAGGTCCTGGCCGGTGGCCAGGCCGAGCTTGGCCGTGAGCGCCTGGATCAGCATGGCCATGAGGTTGGCGGCGACGATCACCCACAGCAGCCGGTACTCGTAGCCGGCTCCACCCGCGAAGTTCGTCGCGAAGTTGCCGGGGTCGACGTAGGCAACCGCGGCCACGAACGCGGGCCCGAGCAGCACCCACGTGCCCCCGGACCGTCGCGACGCGGGAGCCCCCGCGGCACGCGCACGTGCCGACCGGTTATCGAGAACGCGCACAGGTGCTCCTCCGGCGGCGGGGTGATGGGACCGAAACTAGCGTCGCGCAGCGGTGCGTCGCAGCCGCCGCGGGGTCCGTCCGTCGCGGTTCTGGTGGCGGTGAGGAGGTGCGGCCTGGCGGCGCCAACCCGTCCCGCTCCAGGCGCCAAACGATCCGCGACGGACCCCACCGGCCTCCGTTGGGGTGAGCTCGTCGCGCTGCGTCCGCGGCACGTGGACTCCCTTCGACGCTCGATCACCGTCGAGGAAACGATCGTGGAGGTGTCTCGCAAGGACTCCCCCACCGGCGAACGGATGATCGTCAAGGCCTACCCGAAGAACGATGAGTGAGTCGCCCTGGGGATGTTGGAGGTTCCTGACCTTGGAAACGAGGATGGAGTCATGCCACGTGAGGTGTCGAAGGGGAAGCCGACCACGCGTCGGTACTCCGAGGAGGAGAAGGCCGCGGCGGTGCGGATGGTGCGCGCGTTGCGGGCCGAGCTCGGCAGCGAGCACGGGACGGTCCAGCGGGTCGCGACCCAACTGGGCTACGGGACGGAGTCGGTGCGGTTGTGGGTGCGTCAGGCCGACATCGACGACGGACGCGCGCCGGGGGTGACCTCGAGCGAGAACGCCCGGATGCGCGAGCTGGAGCAGGAGAACCGCGAGCTGCGCCGGGCCAACGAGATCCTCAAGCGGGCCGCGAGTTTCTTCGGGGCGGAGCTCGACCGCCAACACAAGAAGTAGTCGCGTTCATCGACGCGAACCGCGACGAGCTCGGCGTCGAGCCCATCTGCAGCGTGCTGCAGGTGGCGCCGAGCACGTACTACGCGGCCAAGGCCCGACCACCCTCGGCCCGGGAGGTGCGCGACGGCGTGCTGCGACCGGTGCTGCGCCAGCTCTGGGAGGACAACTACCGCGTCTACGGGGCCCGCAAGCTCTGGAAGGCCGCGGTCCGGGCCGGCTGGGAGGTGGGCCGGGACCAGGTCGCCCGGCTGATGCGCGCCGAGGGCATCGAAGGGGCCCGACGCACCAAGCGGGTCCGCACCACCAAGGCCGACCCGACCGCGGCCCGTCACCCAGACCTGGTGGGCCGCGACTTCACCGCCACCGGCCCGAACCAGCTGTGGGTCACCGACCTGACCTACGTGCCGACCTGGGCCGGGGTCGCCTACGTCTGCTTCATCACCGACGTCTACTCCCGGATGATCGTGGGCTGGCGGGTCGCTGCGCACATGCGCACCGAGATGGTCCTCGACGCGATCGAGATGGCCCGCTGGTCCCGCGGCACGAAGATCACCGGGCTGCGGTGTCACAGCGACGCAGGCAGCCAGGGCGGATTCAATCGGTCGTCGCAACACCCCGAGGTCTCGGAGGTGTTCGATGGTTCGTCGCCAGCAAGCAGCGGATCGGGCGGTTCGCCCGAAGCTGAGGTCGCCGGGTCACCCGAAGTTCCAGCGTCAGGTCGAGGCCGCGTTCTGGGTCGAGATCGCCAAGGGGTTGTTGCCCATCGAGGCCGCGGCCGTGATCGGCGTGTCGCCGCCGGTCGGCCAGCGGTGGTTCCACAACGGTGGCGGTATGCCGCCGTTCGACCTCAAGGCGAGCCCCTCGGGCCGCTACCTGTCTTTCGCTGAGCGCGAGGAGATCGCCCTGCTCAAGGCCCAGGCCAAGGGCGTTCGTGAGATCGCCCGGGCCGTCGGGCGCGACCCGGGGACGATCTCTCGCGAGCTGCGCCGCAACGCCGCGACCCGGGGCGGCACGCTCGACTACCGGGCGTCGGTCGCCCAGTGGAAGGCCGACCTCGCCGCGCGCCGACCCAAGACCGCCAAGCTGGTCGCCGACCCCCGACTGCACGCCTACGTCCAGGAGCGGCTGTCGGGGCAGGTCTGCCGGCCCGACGGCACCACGGTCGAAGGGCCGGCCCCGCCGCGGTTCACCGGCAACAACAAGCCTCACCGCAAGGACCGGGCCTGGGTTCAGGCGTGGAGTCCGGAGCAGATCGCGAACCGGATCAGGCTGGACTTCCCCGAGGATGAGTCCATGCGGATCAGCCACGAGGCGATCTACCAGGCCCTCTACATCCAAGGCCGCGGCGCGCTCAAGCGCGAGCTGGTCTGGTGCCTGCGCACCGGGCGCGCGCTTCGCGCGCCGCGGGAGCGGTCACGACGCAAGACCTGGGCGCACGTCACGCCCGAGACGCTGATCAGCGAACGCCCGGCCGAGGTTGCCGACCGCGCTGTCCCCGGGCACTGGGAAGGCGATTTGCTGATCGGCCTGGAGCGGTCAGCAATCGGCACGGTCGTGGAGCGCACAACGAGGTTCACGATGCTGGTGCACCTGCCACGCGAGGAGGGCTACCGGCACAAGGAGACGCCTAAGAACGGCCCCGCGCTGGCCGGCTACGGCGCGCTCACTATGAGCAAGGCCCTGGCCGCGACGATGGCGACACTGCCTGCACAGCTGACCAGGTCGCTGACCTGGGACCGTGGCAAGGAGATGTCCGCGCACGCCCAGTTCAAGGTCGCCACCGGCATCCCGGTGTTCTTCGCCGACCCCCAGTCGCCATGGCAGCGCGGCACGAACGAGAACACCAACGGGCTGCTGCGCCAGTACTTCCCCAAGGGCACCGACCTGTCCCGCTGGTCCGCCGAGGAACTCGAAGCCGTCGCCCACGCCCTGAACGCCAGACCACGCAAGACCCTCGGCTGGCGCACCCCCGCCGAAGCCCTCGACGAGCACCTACTGTTAGTCCAACAAGTCGGTGTTGCATCGACCAGTTGAATCCGGTCAGTTCACCTCGCTGCGCTACGGCGAACGCCTCGCCGAGATCGGCGCGACCCCCTCGATCGGGACCGTCGCCGACAGCTACGACAACGCCCTGGCCGAGACCGTCAACGGCTACTACAAGGCCGAGCTGATCCGCGGCCCCGCCCGCACCGGACCCTGGAAGAGCGTCGAGGACGTCGAGCTCGCCACCCTCGGCTGGGTCCACTGGCACAACACCACGCGCCTGCACGGCTACCTCGGCGACGTCCCACCCACCGAGTTCGAAACCACGTTCTACGCTACCCACGGGAGCGACCAAACCCTGGTCGCAATCCCATAGCCCGAGCCTCCATCAAACCCAGGGCGACTCATACTTCACAAGTAGCGGGGGCAGTGTCCTGCGTCAGGACATGGGAAACGGATCTCTCGGGACATAGGAAACGGTCGGGGCGGGAGCCTGGGCCGTGTCCAAGGTCAGGTTGGTCGTCACGGCGGTGGTCTTCGAGGGTCGTTCGCAGGGTGAGGTCGCCCGCGAGTACGGAGTGTCCAAAGGCTGGGTGAGCAAGCTCGTCGCGCGCTACCGCGCCGAGGGCGAGGCTGCGTTCGAGCCGCGTTCCAGACGTCCGAAGACCTCCCCCGGGGCCCTGTCGGCGGCGAGCGTGGAGCTGATCGTGCGGCTGCGCAAGGAGCTGACCGACCAGGGTCTGGACGCCGGCCCGGACACGATCGCCTGGCACCTTGCCCACCACCACGACACGCTCGTCTCGCTGTCCACGATCAGCCGCTACCTGACCCGCCACGGCCTGGTCACCCCGGCCCCCAAGAAGCGACCCCGCTCGTCCTACATCCGCTTCGAGGCCGATCTGCCCAACCAGACCTGGCAGTCCGACTTCACCCACGTCCGACTCGCCGACGGCACCGACTGCGAGGTCCTGACCTGGCTCGATGATCACTCCCGCTACGCCCTGTCGGTCACCGCCCACCCCCGGGTCACCGGCCCGAGCGTGCTCGCCGCATTCCGCTACGCCGCAGCCCAGCACGGCATCCCGGCCTCGACCCTGACCGACAACGGCATGGTCTTCACCACCCGCCTGGCCGGCGGGCGCGGCGGACGCAACGCTCTAGAGACCGAGCTCGCCCGCCTGGGCGTGACCCAGAAGAACTCCCGGCCCAATCACCCGACCACCTGCGGCAAGGTCGAACGCTTCCAGCAGACGATGAAGAAGTGGCTGGCCGCACGCCCGGACCGCCCCGCCACGACCAGCGACCTGCAAGCCCAGCTCGACACCTTCGTCGACCTCTACAACCACCACCGACCCCACCGGTCCCTGCCCCACCGAGCGACCCCCGCGACCACCTACACCACCCGCCCCAAGGCCATGCCCGCACCCTCGCGCGACCCCGCGACCCATGACCGCATCCGCCACGACCGCATCGACGACTCCGGCGTCATCACCCTGCGCCACGCCGGGCGCCTGCACCACATCGGCATCGGCCGAACCCACGCCCGAACCCACGTGATCATGCTCATCCAAGACCTACACATCCGTGTGATCCACGCCGCCACCGGCGAGCTCCTACGCGACCTCACCCTGGACCCCACCCGCGACTACCAACCCCAGAGACGACGAAACGGGCCGAACCCATAGGTTCGACCCGTTTCCGATCTCCTGAGAGATCACACAAGTAGCGGGGGCAGGATTTGAACCTGCGACCTCTGGGTTATGAGACGTGGTCGTCGCCCGATCCCAACCCGCTGACCAGCGTCGATACCGGCGTCGTCGCAGGTCAGCGCCTCGTCCGGTTCCAGACTGATCCACTGCGGTCCGCCCGGGTCCACCCGCGTCTGCATACCAACCGCATACCAACGGCAAGGAGGGGTGGGTCGCGACGGCTCAGCAGCTCTCGGTCCTGCCCATGAGGTAT
The DNA here is from genome assembly GCA_020444245.1 of Actinomycetales bacterium. GTDB lineage: Bacteria > Actinomycetota > Actinomycetes > Actinomycetales > Cellulomonadaceae > Actinotalea. Next base: position 22,830 of record JAHLLI010000025.1, on the reverse strand, counting down.
GCCGTGAGCACGGCGGTGCGCGCTCCGGTGACGCGGGTCATCTCCTCGCCGCCGTCGCAGCTGTACAGCCCGACCGTGAGCCAGTGATCGGCCTCCTCGAGGATCCGCCAATGGCCACCCGAGTCCGCCCACCGCGAGAGCACGTCAACCAGGTCGCCGGGCGACCGGTCGCCGACCCGCCCCGCCAGCGATCCTTCAAATGGTCGGGCGCCGGCGCGGACCCGGGGTCTCCGGGCGGCCGGCGGCGCCACGCTCTCGGTCGCCGTGGTGCGTTTCCCGAGGGTGTCCAACGCGACCGGCGTGGACGCCGTGGCGGCCGAGCCGGGTGTCGACGTGTGGGTCACCGCCGACACTGACGCGGTAGCCCGGGCGGACCTGGTAGTGCTGCCCGGGACCCGCGCGACGGTGGCCGACCTGGCATGGATGCGCAGCCGGGGCCTGGGCGCAGCGGTGCTTGGCGGGGGTGCGCTGGCGGACCGAGGCCGGCGTGCCAGGGTTCGCCGCGCGTCGAGAGCTGATGCTGGACCGCCTCGTCGACGCGATCGACGAGCACCTCGACACCGCGGCCCTGGCCGCGATCACCGGCGTGCCCCTGCCCGCCGCCCGCGGAGCCGCTGCGACAGGCAACCGTGCGGTGTCTGAGGCGTGGCCCCACGCCGCTGCCGGGGTCAGACGGAGACCGGCGCCCCGCCCTTGGCTGCACTGCGGGTGGCCGCGTCGGCGAGAACGAGCGCCTCGCGACCATCCGCCAGCGAAGGCGACGGCGCGACACCTGCCTCGACGGCGGTGACGAAGTGGTCGATCTCGGCCGCATACGCTTCGGTGTAGCGCTGCAGGAAGAAGTCCAGGTATGGACCTGACGCGCCGGAGACGTCGGCGCCGAAGTACTGCACCCTGGTGGCGGTGTGGTTCTCCGCCCGCAGCGAGCCCGTCGGACCGAAGGCCTCGACGCGCTGGTCGTACCCGGTGGCGCAGTGCCTCGAGTTGATGATCGTGGCCACGCCGCCGTTCGCGCCACGCAGCGTCAGCACCGCGCCGTCGTAGTCGCCGATCTCCTTGATGTCGTCGGCGAAGTTCTGGCCGACTGCGATCACCTCGGTGATGTCGCCGAGCAGGAAGCGGGCCATGTCGAGGTCGTGGATCGTCATGTCACGGAAGATGCCGCCAGAGCCCGTGAGGTAGGCGGCCGGGGGCGCGGACGGGTCGCGGCTGATGATGGTGAGCTGCTCGACGCCACCGATCTCACCGGCCAGGATCCGCGACTTCATCTCCGCGAAGCCCGGGTCGAACCGCCGGTTGAAGCCGAGCATCACGCGATCGGCCCGGTCGCCTACCGCCGCGACGCACTCGTCGGCACGCGCGAGGTCCAGGTCGACCGGCTTCTCCGCGAGTACCGCCTTGCCGGCGTCGACGGCCGCGACGATCTGGTCGACGTGGAACGGGGTCGGCGACCCGACCACCACCGCGTCGACGTCGGAGACGAACACCGCGTCGACGTCGGTCGTCGAGGCGGCGCCGTACCCGGCGGCGAGCCGCGCCGCGGCGTCCCCGACCGGGTCGGCGACCAGCGCGAGCTCGGCCTGAGGGTGCGCGGCGATGGCACGCGCGTGCACGCCGCCGATCCGGCCGGCACCGATGATCGCGAACCTGAGCATGGCTGTGGTGTCCTCTCGGGAGTGGCACGGGCGCGGGACGCGACCGCGGATGGGTGTCGTCAGGCGCCGAGCTCGGCCTCGATGCGTTCGCGCATCGCGAGATGGATCTCGTCGGCCCGTTCGTGCCAGCCGAACACGCACACCGAGACGACCCCGTCGAAGGCGATGTCGCGCAGGGTGGCGAACACCTCGTAGAACGGCACGTCGCCCAGGCCGATCTCGTTGTGCTGGTGCACCCGGGCGTCCACACCGGGTGGGTTGACGATGTAGCGGTTGCCGTCGTTGGCGCGGTGGTTGAAGGTGTTGGCCACGTGCACCTCCCACAGCTTCGGCGCCGCAGAGGTGATCATGCGGCGGACGTCACCGACGCCGTCGTCCAGGTGGAAGGTGTGCGGGCAGCAGTACTCGTACCCGATCCAGTCCTTGTCGGCGCCGCGCACCGTCGCGTACGCCGCGTCGTGCCGCTCGACGAAGTCGTAGGGATGCGGCTCCATGGTCAGGCGGATGCCGTACCTCTCGAAATGCGGGGTGAGCTCCTCGATGGACTTGTACCACTGGTACTCGCACTCCACCGGGGTGTTCGGGTCACCGGAGAACTCGCTCGCGATCTGCCGCACGTCCAGCGCGTCGGCGATCTCCAGCAGCCGTCGGAAGGCCCCGACCTGCGCGACCCGCTCGGTCTCGTCGGTCGATGACCAGTTGTAGACGGGGTTGAGCGTGCGGATCTTCACGCCGGACTCGGCCTGGGCCTTGTTCAGCTCGGCGATCCGCTCCTTGTCCGCTTTCGGGTACTGCTTCCAGAAGTGCACCTCGGTGTTCGGCGACATCTCGATGAACCGGTAGCCGAGCTCCGCCGCCTTGTGGAGCGTCTGCGCGACCGACATCGCGGGGTAGTACATGTTCGGGTCGAGAGCCAGGTCGACCATCGGGGCTCCTTCGTGACTGCGTCGAGCTTCGGACAGATGGGCGGGGCCGGTGCCCCGCGGCGGGGCACCGGCCCGTGGACCTCAGGCGTACAGCGCGGGCTTGGCCATGAGCTCGACCTCGACCCAGCCCTCGCCGTCGCTCTCGAGAGAGGCGACTCCTGCGTCGCAGACGACGGCCGCGGCATAGCCGTCCCACGAGGTAGAGCCCGTGTGCTCACCCTTGGCGACGGCGTTGATCCACTGCTGCAGCTCCTGGTTGAACGCCAGGTGGAACCGCTGGTTGTGGTCCATCGTCATCCGGTTGCGGGCACCCTGGGCGTCGCGCCGGTTGATGACGTTCTGGTCGGACAGGGCGACCGTGCCGGACTCGAGCACCAGCTCGCACTGGATGTCGTACGCGTACTGGATGTTGACGAACACCTCGTCGTCGATGAGCACGCCCGACGCGGTCTGCATCACGACAACGAGCGGGTCCTGCAGGTGCGGGAACCGGTTGGTGGTCTTCTTCGGCTTGTCCACCCGCACCTTGACGATCTCCTCGCCGAGCAGCCACCGCATGGTGTCGATCTCGTGGATCGCCGTGTCGTTGATCGCCATGTCGGCGGTGTAGGACTCCGGCACGGTCGGGTTGCGGTGCCGGTTGTGGACCAAGATGGCCTCGCCGAGCTCGCGCGCGTCGAGGATCGACTTCATCTCGTTGTAGGACCGGTCGAAGCGCCGCATGAAGCCGACCGTGACCAGCCTCCGGCCGGCGGCCTGCTCGGCCGCCATCACCCGGATCGCGGCGTCGGCGGTCTTGGTGAGCGGCTTCTCGCAGAAGACCGGCTTGCCCGCCTGGATCGCCTTGATCAGGTCAGCCTCGTGGAACTGGCCGCCACTGGTGATCATCACGGCGTCCACGTCGGCTGCGTTGATGAGTTCGTCGGTCGTGGCGTACACCGTCGCGCCGAGCGGCTGGGCCACCGCGGCGGCGTTGCCGGCGTCGACGTCGAACACTGCGACCAGCTGGCCACCGGCGAGCTCGTTGACGATCCGGTCGATGTGGGCCTTGCCCATCCCACCCGGGCCGATGATGCCGATGCGAACAGTCATTCTCGGATCTCCTCGATCTCGATCGTGGTCAGAGCAGGCCAAGGCCGACCGACGCCAGGTACTGGCGGGTCATCACGGCGTTGGGCAGAGGCAGGCGCGGGTCGCAGGGATACAGGTCCTGCTCGCAGATGACGTACAGCTCCTTGTCGAGGTCGGCGAGCGCGTCGACCAGCTCCTGCATGTCGGGTGCACCGGCCGGCGGACGCACCGAAGCGCCGGCCGCCACCGCCTTGACGAACGGCCAGTCCTCGTCGTGCGCCTGCTTGGTGATCGCCTCGTCGAACGCCTTGATGTGCACGTAGGCAATCCGCTCGGGGTACTTCCTGACCATCTCGACCGGGTCGCCGCCGCCGTAGACGATGTGGCCGGTGTCCAGGCACAGGTTCACGTACGTCGGGTCGGTGGCCTCGAAGATCCGGTCGATGTCCTCCGGGGTCTCGATGTGGCTGTCACCGTGGGGGTGCAGCGCCATCTTCAGGCCGTACTCGTCCAGCAGGATCTGGCCGAGGCGGTTGGCGTTGTCCACGTAGGCCTTCCAGTTGTCCCCGGAGAGCACGCGCTCGTCGGTGAACGCCCCGGTGTGCTCGTCACGGAACATCGGGGGCAGGTGCACGATGTACTCGGCGCCGACCGCAGCGTGGGTCTCGGCGACCTCGCGGAAGAACGCCTCCGTCTCGGCCCACTTCTCGGGCTTGTGCAGGATGCCCCACCCGGTGCCGGCGACCACGGTGAACCCGTACTCGTCCATTACCGACTTGAGCTCCTTGGCGTCCTTCGGGAAGTAGCCGAACGGCCCCGTCTCCATGACGGAGAAGCCCGCCTCGGCCATCTCGGCGAGCGCGGTCCGCCACGGGATCTGCTTCGGGTCCTCCGGGAACCAGACCCCCCACTGGTCAGGGCACACCCCGATCGTCAGCTTCGAGTACCGGGGATCGGTGTTGCGGGCCTTGCTCATGTGTCCTTCTTCCCTGGATGAGGTGGTGGCGGGGCTATGCCGGCGAGCTGGCGCCCGGGCGGCGGCGGGCTGGGGACAGCGTGCGCGCACATATCGACGACGCCGGGCGCGCGGTGGCCGGCGACATCGGGCGCGATGCCCTGCGCCATGCCGTCGTTCCCATGTCGCCCTCGACATCCTCCGGGCCAACGGTGGCCCGGTCGGCGCGCTCCCGGCGGCCGGTCGACCGTCCGGGCCCGGGTCGGTGCGCGGCTTGCGTCGCGCGCCTCCTCAGGTGTGTCCTCATCGTGATGTCTGGCGCGAAGGCATGTCAAGCGTATGTCTGGACATTCGCTCAATCTTTGCGCGTCGGGCGCGCTCAGACGTCGCCGTCCCCCGCGCCGCCGGGGCCAAGGTCCTGACCGCCAGGGGCGACGCCGCAGCCCGGCGCAGGCCCGGAGGAGCCGCGCGCGACGAGGCTCGGCGGCACGAGCTCCAGGCCGCTCCCGGGCCAGCCGTCCGCCGCCTCGAGCAGCACCTGCGCGGCGCGCTCGCCGATCCGACGCGACGCGAGATCGACGCTGGTCAGGTCGATGTGGCGCAACCCGGCGAGATGGGTGTTGTCGTACCCGACGACGGACAGGTCCTCCGGCACCGTCAGGCCCAGGTCGCGTGCGGCAGAGAGCGCACCGAGAGCCGTCATGTCGTTGTAGCAGACCAGCGCAGTCGGACGGGCAGGCGCGGTGAGCAGCCGGATCGCTGCGCGGTAGCCACCGTCCTCGGTGGGCTCGTCGACCTCGAGCACCACGTGCTCGGCGAGGTTGCGCGCGGCCATCGAGCGCCGGTAGGAGTCGAGCCTGATGCGGCCCACGGTTGTTGTGGTGACCCCGACCGCCCCGATCCGTCGGTGCCCCAATGCGGTGAGGTGCTCGACGGCAAGACGGTCCCCCACCTCGTCGTCGGCAGCGACGGTGACCACGCCTGGCAGGTCGAGGTCGCGGTTGCCGAGCACGACAGTCGGCACCTGACGAGCGACCTCGTCGAGCGCGGCGGACGGCTGCAGCGACCCGACCAGCACGACGCCGTCGACCCGCATCTCGAGCATCGTGCGCACGAAGGTCTGGCCGCCCGCGAGGTCGAGCCGGTGGTCGGCGAGCAGAACCTGGAGCCCGACCCGGCCGAGCACCTGGTGCAGCCCCTCGAGCGCGCCGAGGTACCAGGGATTGCGCAGGTCGTCGACGAGGACACCCACCGCGCGTGCCCGCGACTCCGACAGCGCGCGCGCGGCCGCGTGCGGCCGGTACCCCAGGTCCTCGATCGCCGCCAGCACGGCGGCGCGCCGCTCGGGGCTCACGTGCGGGGCGTCGCGCAGCACGAGTGAGACGAGCGACTTGGACACCCCGGCGCGCTCGGCGACGGTCCGGATCGTCGGTCGAGCCACGTCCACCTCCCTCGGGCCCGCCACGGGTTGAACGACCTTGACACTACCGCGCCCTGACCCTAGTTTGGACGCACTGTGGACCGGTCCACACCAGCGTCTGACGACGCGCAGCGGAAGGGACACGCCCGTGCATCGGTTCGCCCTCGTCGGAGCCGGGTTCATCGGCTCCGTGCACGCCAACTCGCTGATGAACCACCCCGACGTCGAGCTGCGCACCGTCGCCGACCCGGACGGCGCTCGGACCGAGGCGCTCGCGGCCAGGACAGGCGCCCAGCCCGTCACCGACATCGACCGGGTGTTCGCCGACCCGCAGATCGACGCCGTCCTCATCGCGTCAACCTCCCACACGCACGCCTCGCTCCTGCACGCCTGCGCGGCGTCGGGCAAGGCCGTCTTCTGCGAGAAGCCGATCGACCTGTCGCTGGAGGTCGCCGCCGAGGCCGTGGCCGCGGTCCGTGCGTCCGGGGTGACGGCGATGGTTGACTTCAACCGCCGCTTCGACCCCGACCACCGCGCCGTGCACGACGCTGTCCAGGCCGGCGACATCGGCACTGTCGAACTCGTCCAGATGACCAGCCGGGGCCCCAGCCTGCCGCCGCTGTCGTACCTCGCAGCGTCGGGCGGCCAGATGCGCGACCAGACGGTGCACTTCTTCGACCTGCTGCGCTGGATCACCGGCCTCGAGCCCGTCGAGGTCCACGTCGCGGGCTCCGCGCTCGCCGACCCGGCCGTGGCCGACGTCGGCGACGTCGACACCTCCGTGGTCACGCTGCGCCTCGACAACGGCGCGCTGTGCCAGATCGACTCGACGCGGCGCACAGCCTATGGCTACGACGAGCGCATCGAGGTCAACGGCTCGGCCGGCATGATCGAGTCCGGTCGTCGGCGCACGGGCGCCGTGTCCCGCTACGCCCTCGGCACGACGACCAGCACCGGCCTCGACACCGGCTGGTTCGAGCGGATGGCGCACACCTACCCGCTCGCGCTCGGGGCGTTCGTCGCCGCGCTCAACGGCGAGGCGCCGCCTTCGCCGTCGCTCGCCGACGGGCTGGCGGCCCAGAGCATCGCCGAGGCCGCGACCGAGTCGCTCCGCACCGGCCGAACCGTCGAGATCCATCGCTGACCACGAGGAGACCCCGCCATGCGCATCGCCCTCATCGGAGCCGGCCAGATCGGCCAGGCGCACGCCCGGCGCCTTCTCGCCCTCGACAGCGTCACGCGCCTGCTCGTGGCGGACGGGAAACACGATCGAGCCGATGCGATCGCAGCAGGTTCGTCGAAGGCCGAAGCGATTGACCCGGACGACGCCTTCGCGCCCGACGTCGACGGGGTCGTCATCACCGCGAACACCTCGGCCCACGCGCCACTCATCCACCGTGCCTTGGATGCCGGAATCGCGGTCTTCACCGAGAAGCCGATCGCCCTGGACGTGCCCGCCACCCGCAACGTGGTCGACCACGCGGCCGAGCGGCCCGACGCCCCGGTACAGATCGGCTTCCAGCGCCGGTTCGACGCCGGGTACCGGACCGCACGGGAGGACTACCAGGCCGGCACCCTCGGGTTCGTGCACACCGTGCACGCGACCACCTACGACGTGTCCCCCCCGCCCGCGGCCTACATCCCGACCTCGGGCGGGCTGTTCAAGGACTGCTCGATCCACGACTTCGACGCGATCACCTGGCTGACAGGGCGACGAGCACTGTCAGTGTGCGCCACCGGCTCGAACATGGGCGCGGACTTCTTCCGAGCGGGCGGCGACGTGGACACCTGCAACGCAGTGGTGACCTACGACGACGACATGACGGCCCTGGTCTCCGCGACCCGGTACCACGGCGCCGGGCACGACGTCCGCCTGGAGCTGCACGGTTCCGCCGACTCCAGGTACGTGGGCCTCGACGACCACGCCCCGCTGGTCACCGCCGAGCCCACGGCCGCGCTGTCCTGGGTCCGTGCCGAGCCCTACCAGACCTACCACGAGCGCTTCGAGGCCGCGTACGGCGCCGAGCTCGCGACGTTCGTCGAGGTCGCCGCCGGCCGCGCGCCGAGCCCGTGCACGCCCGCGGAGGCACTCGAGGCCTTGTACGTCGCCGAGGCGTGCGGCATCTCGATGCGCGAGCACCGCCCCGTCCTGGTCGCAGACGTCCGCAAGAGCTGAAGGAGCACCCATGACACGGATCGGCGTCGGACTCATCTCGGCCGGCTGGATGGGCACCGTGCACTCGCGCGGCTACCTCGCGGTGGGCGACAAGTACCCCGAGCTCGGCGTCTCTCCCGAGCTCGTCGTGGTCGCCGACACCGTCGAGGCCAACTCGCAACGTCTGGTCGACCGGCTCGGCTACGCCCGCAGCACCACCGACTACCGCGACGTGCTCGCCGACCCCGGTGTCGACGTCGTCTCGATCGCTGCACCCAACTCCCTGCACAAGGAGTTCGCGCTCGCCGCTGCGGCGGCGGGCAAACCATTCTGGATCGAGAAGCCGATGGGCGCGGGCGTGGCGGACTCCCGGGCGATCGCCGCCGCGGTCGACGCAGCCGGGCTCGTCACCGCGGTCGGGTTCAACTACCGGCACGCCCCGGCCGTGCAGCACCTACGCGACCTGGTCCGCAGCGGGCAGCTCGGCCGGGTCACCAACGTCCGGGTACGACTCGACGCCGACTACTCCGCGGACCCGGCCGGGCCGCGCACCTGGCGGTTCGTCAAGGAACAGGCCGGCACCGGCGTGCTCGGCGACCTGCTCAGCCACGGCTTCGACCTCGGGCAGTACGTGCTCGCCGACCCCGTGTCCGAGGTCTCCGCGATCACGGCGACCTTCATCCCACAGCGGCCCGAGGTCGCCGCCGGAGGCGTCGGCCACCAGGTCAGGGCGGCCGCGGACGCCCCGATGCTGCCGGTCGAGAACGAGGACTGGGCCGCGGTCCACGCCCGCTTCGCATCCGGTGCGGTCGGTACGTTCGAGTCCTCCCGCGTCGCGGTCGGGCCACGGTGCGAGTACTCGATCGCGGTCTACGGCACGCGTGGTTCGGCGGTCTGGGACTTCGAGCGGATGAACGAGGTCGCCGTCTGCCTCCAGAGCGACGGCTCGTACGGGTACACGCGCATCCTCACCGACCCGTCGATGGGCGCCTTCGGGCGCTTCCAGGTGGGCGCCGGCATGGGGCTCAGCTTCGACGACCTCAAGGTCATCGAGGCCGCGCTGTTCCTGGAGTCCGTGCTCACCGGCGAGCAGACGGCCCCATCCGTGGCCGACGGACTGGCCGCCGCGGAGGTCGCGCACGCCGCCGATACGAGCGCCCAGGACGGCACGTGGCACACGGTACCGGCACCCACCGGGCGCACGACGTTCGCCGCCTGACCGGCGACCGATCCGGCCGGGACCGGTCCGCACGCACCACGGCCCGCGAGCGTCAGAGCTCGCGGGCCGTGCTACGCCGGTGGGGCCCGCCTCGGCGGGCCCGGCCTATCTGTTCTTGCGCTCGTCGATGATGATTGCGACCACGATGATGGCGCCCTTGACGACCATCTGCCAGAACGGTGAGACGTTCAGCAGGTCCAGGCCGTTGTTGATCGTGCCGATGATCAGCGCACCGACGACCGAGCCCCAGATGGTGCCGATACCGCCGACGAACGACGTACCACCGATCACGGTCGCGGCGATGACGTCGAGCTCCATCTGGGTGCCGAGCGTCGGGTTGCCCGACCCGATCCGGGCCGCCAGGATCAGCCCTGCGAGACCGGCGAGCAGGCCGACGAACGTGTAGATGCCGAGCCTGACCCGGTCGATGTTGATGCCCGACACCCGGGCGGCCTGGTCGTTGCCGCCGATCGCGTACGTGTACCGGCCGAACCGGGTGCGGTTGAGCAGGATGCTGGCGATCACGGCCACCAGGGCGAACAGGATGATGGGCACCGGGATTCCCAGGACATCACCCTGCCCGAACCAGTTGAACCCGTCCTTGAGCGTGGAGATCGGCCTGCCGTCCGAGTAGATGTACGCGATGCCGCGGTAGGCGGTGAACCCACCCAGGGTCGCGATGAACGGCGCGATCCGCGCCTTGGTGATCAACAACCCGTTGAGCAACCCAAGTAGCGCGCCGACCCCGAGCGCGGCCGCCACGGCGACGACGACCGGGAGGTCCAGCCCGGGGAACTTGATCACGGACGCCTGGTCGGTCTGAGCCAGGCTCGCGCTCACCACCGCGGCGACCGCCACGGTCGCGCCGACCGATAGGTCGATGCCCAGCGTGATGATCACGAATGTCATGCCGCACGCGATGATCCCGATCGCCGAGACCTGGCGCACCACGTTGATCAAGTTCTGGGTCTTGATGAACGACCCACCCGTGAAGATCGTCAGCAGGACGATCAGGCCGATGAGGATCAGGATGATCAGGTACTTGCGGGCGAGCTCGCCCCAGTTGAACCGCGACGTGATCGCCGTGGCGCTGTCCTGTGGGGCATTGGTGGTCGTGGACATCATTTCCCTCTCAGGCCGCGGCGTCGGTGCCGGTGGCGAGTTGCATGATCTTGTCCTGGGTGGCTTCGGCGCGCGAGACCTCACCGGTGACCTCGCCCTCGTGCATGACCAGGATCCGGTCACTCATCCCGAGGATCTCGGGCATCTCGGAGGAAACCATCAGGACGGCTTTGCCCTCCTTGGCAAGTGTGGAGATGATCCGGTGGATCTCGGACTTGGCCCCGACGTCGATACCTCGGGTGGGTTCGTCGATCATCAGGATGTCCGGCATCGTCAGGAGCCACCGTGAGACGAGCACCTTCTGCTGGTTGCCGCCCGACAGGTTCTTGATCAGCTGGTCGAGGCTCGGCGTCTTGATCGCCAGAGCCGTGCGCTGCTCCTCAGCCGCCCGATCGATCCTCTTGCGGTCGACCATCCCACCGGGGCTGTAGCGCGGCAGCGCGGCCGCGAACATGTTGTCCCGCACGCTGAGCACGCCCATGATCCCGGTGGCGCGGCGGTCCTCGGTGAGTAGCGCCATGCCGGCCGCGATCGCGTCGCGCGGTTCGTGTACATCGACGCGCTCGCCGTCGACCAAGATCTGTCCGGACTCCGCCCGGTGCACGCCGAAGATCGTCTCGAGCACCTCGGTACGGCCCGCTCCGACGAGACCGGCAAGGCCGAGGATCTCGCCCTTGCGGAGCGTGAAGGACACGTCCTTGACCAGCGGTCCGCGATTGAGGTTGCGGACCTCCAGGAGGACGTCGCCGATCTCGGCCTCCTCCTTGGGGAACATATGAGTGAGCTCGCGGCCCACCATCGCGGTGATGAGGGCCGGGATGTCCAGGCTCGACGCGGGCTCGGTCAGTACCCACTGCCCGTCGCGGAACACCGTGATCTCGTCGGAGATCTTGAAGATCTCGTCCATCTTGTGGCTGATGTAGATGATCGCCGTGCCGCGGTCACGCAGCCGACGGATCATCGTGAACAGCAGGTCGACCTCACGGTCCGTGATGGCCGACGTCGGCTCGTCCATGATGATCGCCTTGGCGTCGTAGCTGATCGCCTTGGCGATCTCCACGAGCTGCATGGACGCCACCGTGAGCTTCTTCATCTGCACGGCAGGGTCCAGGGGGATGCTCCACTCGTCGAACAGCTCCTGTGCCATCCGCCGCATCAGAGCCTTGTCGACCAGTCGGAGACCGTTCAGGGGCTCGCGGCCCAGGTAGATGTTCTCGGCGACCGTCATCTCGGGAACCGGGGCAAGCTCCTGGTGGATCATCGAGATCCCCAGGTCCAGGCCCTCCGCGGTCTCGTGGAGGTCGACCTCCTGGCCGTCGAACACGACGGTGCCCGAGTCCTTCTGGTACATCCCGATGAGGACCTTCATCAGCGTCGACTTGCCGGCCCCGTTCTCGCCGACCAGCGCGTGCACCGTGCCCGGCCGCACATCGAGGTGGACGTCGTTGAGTGCGACCACACCTGGAAAGGTCTTCGTGATGTTCGACATCCTGAGGATGTACTCGTCTGCCATGACGCCTCACGTGCTCGATCGGGCGCGCACGCGCGGCACTGGGCCACGTCGCGCGGGGTACGGGGATGACACTGCTCTCAACGTCTCGGCCGAGGCAAGCGTCGTGCGGGCACAGGCCCGCAACGATCGGGCCTGTGCCCGAGAGGTGAAGCACCCGGGGGGAGGGCGCTCACACAACCCGCCCCCCGGGTGGCCGTCACTGGAAGTCGGCCATGTTGTCCGGCGTCACCAGCTGATACGGGATGTCGACGTAGTCCTCGACGGTCTTGCCGTTGATCAGGTCGACCGCGGCCTGCACGCCGCCACCACCCTGGCCGGACGCGTCCTGGAAGACCGTCACAGCCAAGTCGCCGGCAGCCATCGCGGCGAGCGCGTCGGACGTGGCGTCAACGCCACCGACGAGGATGCCGCTGGCGTCCAGCGAGATGCCCGCCGCCTTGATCGCGTTGATCGCGCCGAGCGCCATCTCGTCGTTGTTCGCGCACACGACATTGATCTGGTCGCCGGACTGGAGCCAGTTCTCCATGATGCTCTGGCCCTCCTCCCGGTACCAGTTCCCGGCCTGGACCTTCGTGACCTCCATGTCGGGGTTCTTGTCCACGACGTCCTGGCAACCCTTGGTACGCAGCACGGCGGCCTCGTTGGCCGGGTCACCCTGGAGGATCACCACGTTGCCCTTGCCACCGGCGAGCTTGGCGAGCTCGGTCATCTCCAGCGTGCCGGAGACCAGGGAGTCCGAGCCCACGTAGGGGACGCCGGACGGCAGGTCGGAGGGCCGCCGGTTGACGTACACCAGGGGGATGCCCGCGTCCTGCGCCGCCTGGGTCATCGGGCCGGCGGCGTCGGTGTCGACCGGGACGACCAGGATGGCGTCCACGCCCTCGGAGATGAAGTTTTCGACCTGACCGAGCTGCACGTCGGCCTTCTCCTGGGCCGCCACGATGTTGAGCTCGACGCCCAGCTCGTCGGCCTTGGCCTGCATGCCGTCGGCCACCTTCTGCAGGAACTGGTCCAGGATCGGGAACGTTGCGCCGATCTTGATGCTCCCGCCGGCCGAACCGCCGTCCGCCGACGCCGAGTCGGTCGAGCTGCCTCCACCATCGGTGGACGAGCAGCCCACCAGCAGGACGGCGGTGGCGGCGAAGCCGGCCAGCGCCTTGAGTCCACGCCTCTTGATCACCGTTGATCCTCTCCTCTTTGAAGGACGCGATCCAGCTCCGCCCCATGAGCGGTGCGCCTTGGGACGCCTCGCTGCGTGATCGCCGCCGTCATCGTAACTGCTGACGTACCGATGTGACAATGTCTTTACATTTAAACGTTTGTAACAACTTAGCCACGATCGAGCGCGTCGCCTGCGGGAACCCCAGGCTCCCGCAGGCGACGCGGCCCTCACTTCTGCGAGTCGCCGGAGAAGTGGAACGACACCGCCCCGGACTGCTTGGGCCAGCGCTGGGTGACGACCTTGCCGCGGGTGTAGAACTTCACGCCCTCGGGGCCGTAGATGTGGGTCTCACCGACCAGTGACTCCTTCCAGCCGCCGAACGAGTGCCAGGCCACCGGCACCGGGATCGGCACGTTCACGCCGACCATGCCGACCTGGACCGCGCGGGTGAACGTGCGGGCGGCCTCGCCCGACGAGGTGAAGATCGCCGTGCCGTTGCCGTACTGGTTGGCGTTGATCAGCGCGATCCCCTCCTCCAGGCTCGTCACCCGGATGATCTCGAGGGTCGGCCCGAAGACCTCCTCCTTGTTGATCGTCATCTCAGGGTTGACCTTGTCGACGATGGTCGGGCCCAGGAACCAGCCGCTCTCGTAGCCCTCGACGACGTGACCCCGGCCGTCGACCAGGATCTCGGCGCCCTCGGCCTCGGCCGAGTCGATCAGGCCGGTGATCCGCGCCTTGGCCTGCTCGGAGATGACCGGGCCCATGTCGACGTCCGGCGCCGTCCCCGGACCCACCTTGACCTGCTTGGCCTTGGCGACCAGCCGGGCGACGAGCTCGTCGGCGATCTCCTCCTGGACCACGGCGACCGGCAGGGCCATGCACCGCTCGCCCGCCGCACCGTACGCCGCAGCGATGAGGTTGTTGACCGTGCTGTCCAGATCGGCGTCGGCCAGCACCAGCCCGTGGTTCTTCGCAGCACCGAGCGCCTGGACTCGCTTGCCGTGCTTGGTCCCGGTCTCGAAGATGATCTTCGCCGTGGTGGTCGCGCCGACGAAGGAGATGGCGTCGACGTCCGGGTGCGTCAGCAACCGGCCGATGACGTTGCGGTCGCCGTGCACGACGTTGAACACGCCGTCGGGCAGCCCGGCCCTCTTCCAAAGCTCGGCAAGGAACATGCCGGCGCCCGGGTCGCGCCCCGGGGGCTTCAGGATGAAGGTGTTGCCGGTCGCGATCGCCACCGGCGACATCCACAGCGGGATCATCACCGGGAAGTTGAACGGCGTGATGCCCGCCACCACGCCCACCGGCTGACGGAAGGAGTACACATCGATGCCGGTCGCCGCCTGCTCGGAGAACTCGCCCTTGAGCAGCTGCGGGATCCCGCAGGCGAACTCCACGACCTCCAGGCCGCGGGCGATCTCACCCTTGGCGTCCGAGAGCACCTTGCCGTGCTCGCGGGTCACGATCTCGGCCAGCTCGTCGGTGTGCTCGACCAGCAGCTCGCGGAACCGGAACAGGATCGCGGTGCGCTTGGCGAGCGAAACCTGGGACCAGCTCTCGGACGCCTTCTTGGAGCTCGCGATGATCGTCTCGACCTCGTCGGGCGTCGCATGTGCGAGCTCGGCGATCACCTCGCCCGTGGCGGGGTTGTAGATCGGGGAGGTCTTCTCGTGGGTGCCCTCGAAGGGCGCGCCGTCCAACCAGTGCGGGGTGATGGTGGTCATGCGGACTGTCTCCTTGTTCGGTGCGGGTCACAGGTAGCGGCGCTGGCTCGCGTGCGCCTGGTCGTACTCGACCCGGGCCTGCTGAGTGCTGGCCAGCGTCGAGGTCTGCGAGACCGGCACGTCCCACCACGCCGTACCCGGCGGGTTGGGGCCTAGCAGGTCGGTCTCGATGTGGATCAGCGTGACGACGTCGGCCGCCACGGCCTGGGTGTAGGCCTTCCGGAACTCGTCGACGCCGTGCGCAATCAGGACGTTGGCGCCGAGACTCTCGGCGTTCTTGGCGAAGTCGACCGGCAGCAGGTCGCCGTCCAGCAGCCCCGACGCCGGATTGCGCATCCGGTAGCTGGTCCCGAACCGCTGGGACCCGCGCGACTCGGACAACGCGCCGATCGAGGCGAAGCCGTGGTTCTCCAGCAGGACGTAGATCACCTTCACGCCCTCAGCGACCGCCGTGAGGATCTCGGTCGGCATCATCTGCCAGCCACCGTCGCCGACGATCGCAACGACCTCCGACTGCGGCCGGGCGAGCTTGGCGCCGATCGCGGCCGGGACCTCGTACCCCATGCACGAGTAGCCGTACTCCAAGTGGTAGCCCACCGGCGTCCTGGCCCGCCACAGGCACTGCAGGTCGCCGGGCATCGACCCAGCGGCGTTGATGAGGATGTCGTCATCGCCCATCAGCTCGTTCAGTGCGCCGAACACCTCGGTCTGGGCAGGCAGCGGACCGTGGCCGAGGTGGTAGCAGCGCTCGGTCTCGGCGGCCCACGCCGCGACCTCGGCGGTAGCCCGCCCGCGCCACTCGGCCGGGGTGGTGTAGCCGCTGAGAGCGTCGGTCAGTGCCCCAAGGGCCTCCCTGGCGTCGCCGACCACCATCGTGGCCGCGTGCTTGGCGGCGTCGAACGCCGCGACGTTGATGTTGACGAACCGCACGTCGGGGTTGGCGAAGATCGTGTGGCTCGCCGTCGTGAAGTCCGTGTACCGCGTGCCGACGCCGATGATCACGTCGGCCTCACGGGCCAACGCGTTCGCCGAACCGGCGCCGGTCGAACCGACTCCCCCGACCGCGAGCGGGTGATCCCACGGGATCGCGCCCTTGCCGGCCTGGGTGTCGGCGACCGGGATCCCCGTCGCCTCGGCGAATGCCCGCAGCTGGGCGGAGGCGGCGGAGTAGATCGTGCCCCCGCCGGAGACCACGAGCGGCTTGCGCGCCGAGCGGATCACCTCGGCCGCCCGAACCAGCGCGCCAGCCTCGGCCGGCGGCCGACGCACGTGCCAGACTCGGTCGGCGAAGAACTCCACCGGCCAGTCGAACGCCTCGGCCTGCACGTCCTGGGGCAGGGCGAGAGTCACGGCACCGGTCTCCACCGGGTCGGTCAGCACGCGCATCGCCATGGGCAACGAGGCGAGCAGCTGCTCGGGGCGCCAGATGCGGTCGAAGTAGCGCGACACGGGCCGGAACGCATCGTTCACCGTGACGTCCGGGCCCAGCGGGTGCTCGAGCTGCTGGAGCACCGGGTCGGGGATCCGGTTGGCGAACACGTCAGACGGCAGCAGTAGGACCGGGATGTGGTCGATCGTGGCGAGCGCGGCCCCGGTGATCATGTTGGTCGAGCCGGGGCCGATCGAGGCCCCGACCGCCCAGGTCTGCATCCGTTCCTTGGTGCGCGCGTACGAGACCGCGGTGTGCACGGCAGCCTGCTCGTTGCGCGCAAGGATGTACGGCAGCTCGTCGGGGCCGACCTCGCCCTGTGCGGAACCCGGTCCATAGCCGGCCTCGACCGCCTCGACGTGGGCCTGGAGCAAGCCCTGGCCGTACCCGGCGACGTTGCCGTGGCCGAAGATGCCGAAGCAGCCCGCGATGAGCCGGGTGCGCTCGCCGTCGCGCTCGGACCACTGATGTGCGAGGAACCGCACGAGGGCCTGGCCGACGGTCAGCCGCACGGTCGCCGACGAAGAGGTGGACGGGGTGGCGTTCATCAGTGTCCTCAGTGGGTCGGGGCGTCGTCGTCGACGCCGTCAGGCAGAGCAGGAGGTGTGGGGCACGGCAGACGGGGGTCGACCTCCTGGTGCTCCCAGGTGCGCCGGACCCACGTCACTGCCGGGTCGTCGACCGCGAGCCATCGACCGTCGGCCGCCGGCCCCGCCATGACGTTCAGGTAGTACAGGTCGTGGCCGGGCGCGGCCATGCACGGCCCGTGGAAGCCGTGCGGCACCAGCGCGGTGTCGCCCGAGCGGACTTCCGTGAACACGTCGATCGGCCGGTCCGGGGTGCCGTAGGTGCGGTGGTAGCCGACGCCGGGGCCTGACGGCCCGTCGGCCACCTCGAAGTAGTAGATCTCCTCCAGCACGCGCTCGTCCTCGCCGTGCTCGTCGTGCTTGTGCGGTGGGTAGGACGACCAGTTGCCGCCCGGCGTCACCACCTCACAGGTCAGGATGTGGTCGACCTCGACGTCGGTCGCGATCGTGAAGTTGTTGACCTGACGCGAGCAGGAGCCCGCGCCACGCAGGTCCACCCGTACCGACTCCCGCGGGACGTGGCGCAGCGGGAGCACGCGCGAGGCGCGCGAGGTCGCCACGGCGATCCGAGCGCGGTCGCCGGTGAGGTCCACGCTCGAGCCGACCGGCAGGTAGGCGACATCGGTAGGCCCCGCGAACACGTCGGGCCGCCCGGCCAGGTCGATCTCCGCGGAGGACGGACCGGTGACGGACAGGTGGACACCACCGCTCAGCGGGACGACCACCGCCTCGCGTCCGTCCAGGTCGACGTGCCACGGCTCGCCGGCCACGAGGTCGCGGACCTCCAGCCCGCTCCACCCCCAGCCGGCGTCCCCAGGCGTGACGGCGGTCACCGATTCACCGCGCGACGGGTCACCTGCGCGACGGACCAGGCGGTCAGTGTCTGTCATCGGGTGAGCACTCCTTCCGGACGGGGTCCCAGCAGCGCCACAGCGCCGTCGACCGCGGTTGCAACGTCACCGCCGGGGGGGTAGAGGAGCGAACGGCCGATCGCGAGCCCGCGGACGGTCGGCAGCTCGAGAGCGGCACCCCAGCCCGCGAGCGCGGCCTCGGCGTTCTCGGGGACCTCGCCGCCGAGCACGAGAACCGGCAGGGTGGAGGCGGCCACCACCCGCGCCTGGTCGGCGACCAACGGCAGCTTGAGCCAGGTGTACGCGGACGTCCGGCCGAGGCCCGACGCGATGGCGACGGCCCGGGCGACGAGCTCGGGATCGAGCTGGTTGCGCACCCGCCCCTGGCTGCGCGTGCTCCAGAACGGCTCGATCAGCGAGACCAGGGCGCGGTCGGCGAGCTCGTCGACCGCATGGGCGCAGGCCTCGATGGTGGCGATGGAGCCCGCGTCATCCGGGTCGATGCGCAGCAGCATCTTGCCGCCGTCCAGGCCAGCGGCGGCGATGCCGGCCGCGTCGTAGCCCGTGAACCTGTCGTCGAGCTCGAAGCTCGTGCCCGCCAGCCCGCCACGGTTCATCGAGCCGAGGACGAACTTGCCCTCGAGGGCCCCGAGCAGGGTCAGGTCCTCGACGAGGTCCGCGGTGCCAAGGAAGCCGTGGACGCCAGGTCTCGCCAGGGCGGTCCGGATCCGGCGCAGCAGGTCCCAGCGGTCTTCCATCGCCGACGGGTCGTGCCCAGCGGCGAGCGCGCCGCGAGCCGGGTGGTCAGCGGCGATGACCAGGAGCCGCTCGCCCCTGCCCAGCCCCGCGAACGGCACACGGGCCGCCAGCCGCGTGGCGACTGCCGCGGGGTCGTGCAATCGGACCTCGACGAGCTCGGCGAGCTCCATCACGCCACCTCCCGTGTGGGCGCCTTGCCGGTAGCCAGCATCTCCTCGACCTCCGCGACGGTCGGCATGGCTCCGGAGCACTCGAGCCGCGCGGCGACGATCGCGCCGGCGGCCGAGGCGAACGTGAGCGTGCGGCGCAGCGGCCAGCCCTCGAGCAGCCCGTGGCACAGCGCACCACCGAAGCCGTCGCCGGCACCGAGGCCGTTGACCACCTCGACCGGCGCCGGGCCGATGTGGAGTCGCTCTGCACGGCTGGCCGCGAAGACGCCGTCGGGACCGAGCTTGACCACCGCGAGGTCCACGCCGGAAGCCAGCAGGGCGTCCGCAGCGCGCTCCGGGTCCTCCTCGCCGACCGCGATCGCGCACTCCTCGTGGTTGCCCACCGCCACGTCGACCCGGGGCAGCACGCCGGCCACCTCACGGTGGGCGTGCTCCGCCGACTGCCAGAACATCGGGCGGTAGTCGAGGTCGAGGATCGTCAGTCCGTCGGGGCGGGCGTCCAGGGCCGCCAGGTGGGCGGACCGGCTGGGCTCCACGGAGAGCCCGCTCGCGGTGAACCAGAGCACTCGGGCGGCCCTGACCAGGTCCAGCGGGACGTCCTGCGGCTTGAGGCGAAGATCCGGTGCACTCGGCGCCCGATAGAACCTCAGAGGGAAGCTGTCCGGTGGGAAGATCTCGCAGAACGTCACCGGAGTGTGCAGGTCCGGCACGACGACCACGTACGCGTCATCGACCCCGAAGTCGCGGATGGCCCGCCGCACGAAGCGGCCGAACGGGTCGTCCCCCACACCGGTGAGAACCGCGGCCCGGTGCCCCAGACGGGCGGCCGCCACGGCGACGTTCGTCGGACTGCCACCGAGGAACTTGCCGAACGTGTCGACGTCCTCCAGATGCACGCCTGTCTGGAGGGGATAGAGGTCGACTCCGCTCCGGCCCATCGTGAGAACCTCGGGGGTGGCTGAGCCCGTCACACCGTCTCCTGTCCGCGCACGGCGGCCGGCCTCCGTGCCCCGTCACCCCCGGCGTTCCGGGGTCAGGACGACGATGCACCGTGACGGGTCGTCTAGTCAAGTCTTTGTAAGGACATACCGCCATACGAACATACGCGCCATCTGCTGGTAGACTGCGCACAGGACGGCCGCCAGCGATGTCGGACCGGTCATCGCGCTATCTCGCGCCCCTCGCGTCGACAGGGAGGCACCGTGTCTCAGCCGCTGCGCATCGAACTGGACCGGAGCAGCCCCATTCCGCTCTACCACCAGGTCGCGCAGGCCATCCAGGCGGCGATCGAGGACGGCCGGCTGAGCCCCGGCGAGCTGCTCGAGAACGAGATCTCCATGGCCACGCGGCTCGGGATCTCGCGCCCGACCACCCGTCAGGCGCTGCGAAAGCTGGTCGACAAGGGTCACCTGGTGCGCAGGCGTGGCGCCGGCACCCGCGTGGCGCCGGCACGGATCCGACGCCCACTCGACCTCACGTCGCTCTTCGACGACCTGTCCAAGAGCGGCAAGGCACCGACGACCCAGGTGCTCGAGCACGCAACCGTTGCCGCGCCGCCTGAGGTCGCCACAGCTCTCGACATGCCAGCCGACTCCGAGGTCGTCATGGTCCGCAGGCTGCGCCTCGCCGACGGTGAGCCGATCGCCCTGATGACCAACTACCTGCCGGTCGGCATCGCCCCGACTCGCGACGAGCTCGAGTCCGACGGCCTCTACGACTGCCTGCGCGGGCGAGGCGTCAAGCCACGGATTGCCAACCAGCGCATCGGAGCACGCTCCGCCTCCGCCGCCGAAGCGCGGATGCTCGACGAGCCGCCGCGCGCGGCCCTGCTGACCATGGAGCGCACCGCCTTCGACGAAGCGGGCAACGCCGTCGAGTTCGGCCAGCACATCTACCGCGCATCGCGATACTCGTTCGACACCACCTTCTTCGCCGGCTGAGCCGCGCAACCCGAAGGCACCCTGCACGACGACGACGTCGCTTTCTCGTCCGTCGGCACGCTCCGACCGCCCAGGCCAGCCCTCGATCTCTTGTATGTTTGTCCAGACATATGCTTGACAGGTCTTAGTTCTCTGGCGTGGAATGGATCCTGCGCGAGCGCCGCATGGGCGCGGCGGCGGGATGCGCCAACGACGATGACGCAGATGAGCGCAGTGCAGCGGAGGAAGCAATGACCCAGCTCGACACCGATCCGATCGCGATCGACACCAGCACGCCGCTCGGTCGGATGACAACGGCGTTCCCCCGGACGGCACTGTGGAACGACTCGGCGGACCCGGGAGAGCTGCGCCAATCCATCGCCTTCGGCGCAGTCGGCGCGACCTGCAACCCGGTCATCGCCCTGGCCGCGATCAAGGCCGACCTCCCGCGCTGGACGGCGCGGATCGCCCAGCTCGCCGACGAACGGCCGACCGCCGGCGAGTCCGAGATCGGCTGGGCCGTCGTCGAGGAGCTGTCCGTCCACGCGGCTCGCCTGCTCGAACCGATCTTCCACGAGCACGCCGGCCGCAACGGTCGGCTCTCGATCCAGACCGACCCCCGCCTGCACCGCGACTCGGCGGCATTGGCCGACCAGGCGGAGTACTTCTCCACGTTGGCACCCAACGTCATCGTCAAGCTGCCGGCGACCAAGACAGGCATCGAGGCGATGGAGGAGGTCACGTTCCGGGGCGTGAGCATCAACGCCACGATCTCCTTCACCGTGCCCCAAGTACTCCGGGTCGCTGAAGCCGTCGAGCGCGGCCTCGAGCGCCGCGAGGCCGCAGGACTTCCCACCGACAGCATGGGCCCGGTGGCCACGCTCATGGGCGGACGGTTGGACGACTGGCTCAAGGTCGTCGCGGCTCGCACGAACACGCTCGTAACCCCGGGCGCCCTGGACTGGGCAGGTGTCGCAGCGATGAAGCGCGCGCACCAGATCCTCAAGGAGCGCGGGCTCCGAACGCGACTGCTCTCGGCAGCCTTCCGCAACCACCTCCAGCTCACCGAGCTGGTCGGTGGCGACCTGGTGATCTCTCCGCCGTTCTCCTGGCAGAAGCAGATCAACGACAACGCGCTCGACCTGCCGTCCCGGATCGACGTCCCGGTGGATCCCGACATCGTGGCCGAGCTCGAAGCGAAGCTCCCCGAGTTCCGGCGGGCCTACGAGCCCGACGGGATGGCCATCGAGGAGTTCGCCGACTTCGGCGCAACCCGCCGAACTCTTCGCCAGTTCCTGGACGCCGACGCCCAGCTGTCGTCACTGGTGCGCGACATCCTCGTCCCGAACCCCGGGTAGCGCGGTCAGTGCGTATGCGGCTCGGGCCGACCTCCCAGGCGACTCGAGCCGCGCACGTCAAGGTGGCTGGTCGCCGCACCCGCGGCCGCGAAACCTCGGCTGCGACCAGATCGAGGCACGCACTACTTTCGGCATCGCTCGGAGCCCGTTGAAGCCAGAACCGACCTGCACTCATCCGCTGATGGAGGTCGGCGCGCCAGCGCGTCGCCCAGTCCGGTGAGGTGCCGCTCTGGAAGACCGCGATCACGAGGTCTGGCGGGCCCCACGGTTCGGCGGCCCCGTGGGTGAAGACCGGCGCGGCCGTGCCCCCTGCATTTCACGGTCCACAGCCCCATGCGGTGCCGGCAAGCGAGGGTAGGCCTCGGCCCGCCTTCCGACGGCGGGCCGAGGCCGTTGGTGGTCGTCGAGCGCGCTCTCGCCGCGCCACGGCCCCCGTTCACGCGCTACCGTCACCCTCGGCGTGCGCGGACCGCCCCCGCGGCCGATGCCGGACGGGGCGTCAGTTCCCCGCTGCCGGCGTAACCGCGACCATCCGACGGGGCCGCGGCACGGACACCCGCCCAGAATGGACACGGCCCGCGGCGTTCAGCACCCGCAGCGGGCCCCGCCAGCGCGTAGCGGCCGCTCCGCCCGCCAGTCACGAGGAACGCAGCACCGTCGCCGTTGCCCCGAGCTGACAACGGGCACCACGCTCTGCCAACGGCGAGGCCCTGCTGGCGCCGGTCAGAGAGTCGTTCAGGCGACATGCCCTGCCGCCCCTCAGGGAGACCCCGATCCGACCCGAGTTTGCTCACTTCGGGGCTGATTCGGGGCTCGCGGGCCTGTGACCTGG
>JAHLLI010000024.1 GCA_020444245.1 Actinomycetales bacterium | reverse complement strand
CCCAGGTCACAGCCCTACAGCTGTCCGCAATCCGTCAAGGTGACCCAACTCAGGTTCAACGCCCAGCGCCCGAAGTGGCACGAGTCAGGTGGAGTAGGCGGGGTGCCGACGGCCCGGCGCGGATGCTCGACGGCCAACTGGGCTCAGGTCACGAGGGTGAAGACGGCCGCTGCGAGGCTCACCGCCACTCCCCCGGTCAGTCCTTGACCGCGCCGTCGACCATGCCGCGGATGAAGTAGCGCTGAAGGAAGAGGTACACGATGACCACCGGCAGGGCGACCAGGACGGCCGCCGCGGCCATGAGCGCGGTGCTCGTCGAGTACTGGCCCTGGAAGAATGCGAGGCCGAGCGGGGCGGTGCGCATCTGCCCGCTCGGGGACATGATCAGCGGGATGAGGAACTCGTTCCACGTCCACATGAAGACCAGGACCACGAGGGTGATGATCGCCGGGCGGGCGATCGGCACCTGGACGCGCCAAAGGATCTGCCCGTTGCTGGCCCCGTCGATGCGCGCCGCCTCGGCGATCGACCGGTTGCTCGAGCGGAAGTACGTGCGCATCCAGTAGGTGCCGAATGCGATCGACTGTGCCACCTGGGGCAACGCGACGGCCCAGATCGTGTCCGTGAGCCCGAGCTGGCGCAGGTCGAAGAACAGCGGCACGACGATCGCCTCGGCGGGCACCATGATGCCGAGCAGGAACAGGTAGAACAGCACGTTGCTGCCGCGGAATGTCATCGTGCCGAACGCGTAGCCCGCCAGAACGGAGCACACCACGGACACGGACACGACGAGCGAAGAGACCATGACCGAGTTCCGCATGTACAGCGTGAAGTGCCCTTCACCCCAGGCGGTCGCGAAGTTCTCCGGGTGAAGACCGCCCAGGCCAGCACCCGAGTGGGCATCGGCGGGGCCGAACGCGCTGAGCAGGATCGTGACGACCGGCCACAGAGCGACCACGGAGAAGGCGATGAGGATCAGGTAGTTGAGGGAGACCTCGCGGCGGGACGTCATTGCGTCGCCCGGTCGGAGATGCGGTTGATGACGAGGTTGACCCCGAAGATGAGGATCGTCAGGGCTACCCCGATCGCAGAGGCCGTGCCGACCTGCCCGAGCTGGAAGGCCTGGTAGTACACCTGATAGGACGGGACGGTCGTACTGGTCCCCGGTCCACCACGCGTGGTCATGTAGATCAGGTCGAACGTCTTGAGTGCTGCGACGACCGTCAGGGTCAGTGCCACCGCGATCTCGCCGCGTACCGCCGGCAGCGTGATCGCGAAGAACTCGCGGGTGGCGCCCGCCCCGTCGAGCCGGGCCGCCTCGTATTGGTCCCGAGGGATGCGGCCCATGCCCGCCAGCAGCAGGATCGTCACGAGTCCCGTCTCCACCCACGATCCGATCAGCCCGACGGCGGGTAGCGCGAACAGGTAGTCGCCGAGCCAGGCGCGCGACCACGAGCCGAGGCCGAGCAGGTGGAGCAACGCGTTGATCGAGCCGTCCGTCGAGTACATCCGGGTCCAGGCCACAGCCACGACGACCATCGCTATCACCTGGGGCAAGAAGATCACGGTGCGGAAGAACGTCATCCCCCGCACCTTCGCGCGGTTGAGGATCGCCGCGATGACCAGCCCCACGCACAGCGGCAGGATCGCGTAGAAGATGATCAGCACGAACGCGTGCACGAACGAGCCGCGGAGGGCGTCGTTCCGCGCCAGGTCGGCGTAGTTCTCGAAGCCCACGAAGACGGCGGGAGAGATGGTGTCCCACTGAAACAGCGAGAACTGCGCGGCCCGCGCGAGCGGGTAGAGCATGAACGCGGCGAAGAT
Organism: Actinomycetales bacterium; assembly: GCA_020444245.1. Taxonomy (GTDB): domain Bacteria; phylum Actinomycetota; class Actinomycetes; order Actinomycetales; family Cellulomonadaceae; genus Actinotalea. The sequence goes on along the minus strand of JAHLLI010000024.1, from coordinate 73,122 downwards.
CAGGAATGCGGGCATCACGAACAGGTACGGGGTCAGGCGACCGTGGCCGCGGGAGGCGGTGTGGCGAATGCCACCCCGCCTCCCGCGGCCGATCGCACTACCGCTTGGTGAAAGCGCCATAGTCGGCCTGGAGCGTCTGAGTGAACTGCTCCGGAGTCTGCTTGCCCGCGATCAGGTCCTGCAGCGCCGCGCCGAGGGTGTCACTGAAGGTCGGCGTCCCGTAGTCCAGGTACGGCAGGAGGTGCCCCTTGCTCGTGACCTCCTCGTACGCGGCGTACACGTCCTTGCCGCCGCCCGAGGCGGGAGCCAGCTGGGCGCTGTGCAGGACCGGGAGGTTGCCGGTCTGGGCGATGACCTTCATCGCGTCGTCGCTCGTGAGGAAGTTGATGTAGGCCGCGGCCGCGTCGGGGTGCTTCGACGCGCTCGTGATCGTGAAGGGGAGGGACGTGCCGCCCGTGGTCGAGGGCGCGTCACCGGCGACCGCGGGGGGCGGGGCGAAGAAGCCGAGGTTGTCGCCCATGACGGGATCGAGCGTCGCGGTGTTCCACGATCCGGCCATCAGGAAGACCCCGGTGCCCGCGCCGAACTTGGCGACGATGTCGTCGTACTTGGAACCGTTGATGTCCGCGTTGAAGTAGCCGTCCTTGACCCAGCTGGCGAGCTCGGTGGCGGCCGCGGTGTTGGTCGCGTCCGTCCAGTCGCCCCCTGGGTTCCCCAGACCGAGGTTCATGATCTCGGCGGCCGGTGTGTGCGCGCCTTGGATCGGCCCGAAGACGTGGATCGCGGGCCACTTCTCGAGGTCACCGAGCATGAGCGGAGTCTCGCCGCTCTTCTTGATGGTCGCGAGCTGCGCCGTGAACTCCGACCAGGTCGTCGGGACCTTGAGACCCAGATCGGCGAGCTTCTTCTTGTTGTAGTACACGCCGACGATCTCGCCCATCTGGGGGAGCCCGTACAGGTTCCCCGAGCCGAAGGTCTTGCCGTCGGCCGAGTAGGAGGCGAGGTCCAGGACCGACGTCGGGAATCGGTCCTTCCAGCCATAGGCGGCGGCGTAGGGCTCGAGGGAGATGATCTGGTCGGCCTTGACGAACTCACCCATCTGGTTGCGCGCGTTGTTCGACTCGACGACGTCAGGGGCGTCGGGGCCGGTCAGGGCGAGTCGCAGGGTCTTGGCGAGGTCGTCGAAGGATTGGGCGTTCCGCTTGATCGTGATGTTCGGGTACTTCTTCTCGAACGCCTTGTTGAGCGCGACGATCTCGTCGTTCTGGCCGCCGCGGACCTCCTGGTCCCACACCGTCAGAGTCACCTGACCGAGCTTGCTCGCGTCTGTCACGACCTTCGCGGACGACGACGAGGAGGAGGTCGCTGCGGTCGTGGGGCCCGCGCCGGGGGCGCAGGCGGCGGTGAGCGCCAGGGTCGCCACCGCCATGGTCGCCGTGACGACTCGTGCTCGGTTGAGTCGATACGTGGTCATTTCGTCCTTTCCATCACTGAGTAGTCCAGCCGCTTAGCGTGCAGGTCGGTCATCGGCCGTCAAGATCCGACAGCCGGGCGATCGTGGCGTCAGCCCGCCGGATGGCACTCGCAGGTGCGGCCGGCAGGATGTCGGGCAGGAAGCCGTACGATGCGAGCAGGCGATCCGCGCGAGGATCGCCCGCCGCCGCCGCGGCGTTCACCCTCGACCACCAATCTGCGACGTCTCCCCACCCCGGCGCCGCCAGCGCACCGCCGAACTGCTCCACGGACAGGGAAGCGCACAGCGCGGAGAAGCGCAGGCGCTGCTCGAGCGGCCAGCCGTTGAGCGTGCCCACCACGAGCGCCGCGCCGAACGTGTCACCGGCGCCGGTCGGGTCCATCGCGGTCACGGGGAGGCTCGGGACCGCGACCCGCTCTCCAGTCTCGCTGTCGATCGCCAGGGCTCCGTGCGAGCCGCGCGTCACGACCGCGAGCGGCACGAGGTCGGCCAGTGCCTCAAGAGCCGTCTCGGCGGTTGTCGTCCCCGTGTAGGCCTGCGCTTCCACCTCGTTCGGCATGAAGCAGTGGCACCCGTCGAGCCGGCTGAGAAGGCCCCGGTCCCACTCGCCGGTCGGATCCCAGCCGACGTCGGCGAACACCAGGGCGCCGGCACGCTGCGCCGGCTGCCACCAGGGCTCGTCGTCGAGCCCTACGACGACGGCGCGGGTGGACGGTGGCGTCCCGATCATCTCGATCGCACCGATAGGCGCCGGATGCCCGTGCGTGACCATCGCGCGGTCGCCGCCGTAGGCCATCGAGACCGTGACCGGAGAGTGCCAGTGCGCGAACGTACGGGACAGACTCAGGTCCACGCCCTCCTGATCGGCGAGCACCCGCCGGCACCACTCACCGTAGCCATCGTCGCTGAACCCGGCGGCGAGGCTCGTGCGCAGCCCGAGGCGCGCGGTGGCGACGGCAAGGTTGGCGATGCCGCCCGGAGAGGAACCCATGCCGCCGGTCCACACCTCGGTGCCGGGTGAAGGCGGGCGGGGCAGATCGGTGAACACGATGTCCACGAACACCATGCCCGCGACCAGGACGTCCACGCCCGACTGGCCGGTCGGTTCTGCGCCACTCACCGAGACTCCTGCACGTTCGAGCGCGAGGACCGCGACCGCCATGAGAGGCAGGCCAACAGCATCTCGCCGTCGGGATGATCCGTTGCATCGAACTGACGCATCCTGCGCGAATCAGTGCGCTTCGCTGCGCACGTCGGAAGAGTCGCACGGATATCGCCGACGCGCAATGCGCAAGTCCGCGCACCGCGATCCATACATGGCCCGTCTTGCGTGCTACCGTCCAACTGTGCTCAGTTCAACGCGCAAGGACGCCATCCTGAAGACTCTGCGTTCCGACGGCGAGGTCTCGGTCCAGGCGCTCGCCGCCGCACTGTCCGTCAGCACGTCAACGATCCGCCGGGACCTCGAAGCCCTGAGCGCCGAGGGCCTTCTGCGCCGCGTACGCGGCGGGGGAGGCCGCGTCGAGCCCGACGCGATCGGCTTCGGCGAGGTCTCGACTCAGTCGAGCTCGGAGAAGGACGCGATCGCGATGCGCGCGGCCCAGCTCGTCCCAGACGGAGCGGTGGTCGTGATCGACATCGGCACGACGACGGCGCGGCTCGCCCACCACCTGCGGGGCCGCCGGCTCACGGTGATCACCGCCAGCCTCGCCGTCGTCGACGAGCTGCGGGACCAGGACTCTGAGCTGATCGTGCTCGGCGGCGTGCTGCGCAACAACTACCTCTCCCTCGTGGGGATGCTGACCGAGCAGGCGCTCGGACAGCTGCGCGCGAGCCTCTGCTTCCTGTCGACATCGGGGATCCGCCCCGACGGGTCCGTCATGGACACCACAGGCATCGAGGTGCCGGTCAAGCGCGCGATGATCGCCGCCGCGGAGCGCACGGTTCTGCTCGCCGACAGCACCAAGTTCCCGGGGACCGGGATGCTCTCGGTCTGCGGGCCGGAGCAGATAGGCGCGCTCGTCACCAACCGGGGCGCGGACCAGGCAACTCTCGACACCTTCGAGGCCGCAGGTACGGAGGTCATCACCGTATGAAGCTCACCATCCTCGGCGGAGGCGGCTTCCGCGTTCCCCAGGTCTTCGAGGCCATCTCGGCCGACGACGCCGCTGTTCGCATCGACGAGCTGGTGCTCTACGACACGGACGCGTCCCGACTCGGGGCCATCCGCGCCGTGGTGGCACAGCTCGAGCCGGAGTTCCGCCATCCGCCCCGGGTCGCCGCCACGACGGACCTCGACGAGGCCGTGACGGGCGCGGACTTCATCTTCTGCGCGATCCGGGTCGAGGGCACCGTCGGACGCACGCTCGACGAGCGCGTCGCGCTCGGGCTGGGCGTCCTCGGCCAGGAGACCACAGGTCCAGGCGGACTCGCCTACGCGCTGCGGACCCTGCCCGTCATGCTTCGGATCGCCGAACGCGTGAAGCAGCTCGCACCCGAGGCGTGGTTCATCAACTTCACGAACCCCGCGGGCATCGTCACCGAGTGCCTGCGCCGCGTGCTCGGCGACCGCGTCGTGGGGATCTGCGACACCCCGATCGGACTGATGCGCCGGGCGGCGCTCGCGATCACGGGCAGCCCCACTGCGCACACATTCGATTACGTGGGGATCAACCACCTGGGCTGGTTGCGCTCGCTCGAGGTCGACGGACGGGACCGGCTCCCAGACCTGCTCGCCGACACCTCGCTGCTGACCGGCATCGAAGAGGCCCGGCTGATGGGCCTCGACTGGGTCCGAACGCTCGGCGCGCTGCCCAACGAGTACCTCTACTACTACTACTACAACCGCGAGGCGGTGCAGCGGATCGCCGCGAGCGAGGCCACCCGCGGCGAGTTCCTGCTGCGCCAGCAGTCCGACTTCTACCAGCGCGCGGGTGCGGAGCCCGAGCAAGCCCTCGCGCTCTGGGAGAACGCCAAGCACGAGCGCGAGTCGACCTACATGGCGGAAGGCAGACCCCAGGGCCAGGAGAGCGCGCGCGACGAGTCCGACCTCGAGGGCGGCGGCTACCAGCAGGTGGCCCGCAATCTCATGGCTGCGCTCGCGACCGGTCGGCCCTCGACGATGATCCTCAACGTACGCAACGGCGACACGGTGCCCGGGCTGCCGCCCGAGGCCGTCGTGGAGGTGCCGTGCACCGTCGACGGCTCCGGGATCCACCCGCACCGCATCGCGCCGGTCGGCGGTCACATGCTCGGCCTGATGCAGTCGGTCAAGGCAGTCGAACAGCTGACGATCGAGGCGGTCGTCAATCGGTCGGCGACGCTCGCGTGGAAGGCGATTGCGTTGCACCCGCTCGTCGACTCCGTCGCAGTCGGGCGCGACCTGCTCGAGCGATACCGCCAGCAGATCCCAGGCGTCGCCGCGGCCCTCGACTGACCAACCAATGAACCGCACCAACACCGTTGGGAACGAGGCAAACCTGACCGTGATGCTCACTGCCACGAGCCGGTGTCAGTGGTGATCGGCTGATGGAGATCGTCATCACCACCAGGGCCGAGTCCGCCTGTCTGGCGGCCGATGCCATCGAGCGGTTGATCCGACGCCGTCCAGACGCGGTCCTTGGACTGGCCACCGGCTCGAGCCCACTGGGCGTCTACGACGAGCTGGCACGGCGACACGCCGAAAATGGGCTCTCGTTCAGGCAGGCGCACGCATTCCTGCTCGATGAGTACATCGGCTTGCCCGAGGACCACGCCGAGCGCTACCGCAACGTCATCGAGCGCGAGCTGGTGTCTCGGATCGACCTGCCGAAGGACCGGGTGCACGGCCTCGACGGGAACAGCGAAGACCTCGAATCGTCGTGCGCGCGTTACGAGGAGGCCATCGCCGAGGCTGGTGGCGTGGACCTGCAGATCCTTGGCGTGGGGACAGACGGGCACCTCGCCTTCAACGAGCCGGGATCGTCCCTGGCATCTCGGACCCGGGTCACGACGCTGAGCCGACAGACCCAGGAGGACAACGCCGGGTTCTTCGGCGCCGATCCCGACGCCGTGCCGCGGCGCGTCATGACCCAGGGCCTAGGCACGATCATGGCTGCTCGGCACCTGGTAGTGCTGGCCCACGGCCTGGCAAAGGCCCAGGCCGTCCACCAGATGGCGGAGGGGCCAGTCGGCGCGCTGTGGCCGGCGACAATCCTGCAGCACCACCCGCACGTCACCGTGCTCGTCGACGAGGGGGCAGCCAGTCGCCTGCAGCTCGCGTCGTACTACCGCGAGACGTGGCGAGATCGGTTGACAGCACCGACGTCGCCACAGGTCGGCGAAGTCGACCGGGCCACGGTTGTCGGGGGTGTCACGCACGCGACGCTCTGCCGACCCCCGTCGAGTCTCGACAAGCCAGCCCCCAGGACGTGGCTGCGGGACGGCTGAGCGGGGCGGGCGCCTCCAGGATGTCCGGAGCCCCACGACTGACGCGTCGGCCGTCGCAGTCAGTCTCGACTCCCCTTCCCGCTGTCGCGTGGCCCCTGTGGCACGAAGGCCACCTCGCCCAACCCACGAAGAACCCAGAGGTCGGTTCGCGCCGCTACCGCACAGCCGCGGCGCTCCGCATACCGAGCGTGCCCCGAACACGTCAGAGGCCCTCCCGATCCGAAGATCGAAAGGGCCTCTGACCTGGATCTTCACAAATGGCGGGGCAGGACTTGAACCTGCGACCTCTGGTTTATGAGAGATCGCCATTGCCAGTTCGCCCGCTGACTGGCGTCGATACCAGCGTTCTTGCAGGTCAGCGTGTGCATGCTACAGGCTGCGCCAGGCGGCCACGGCTCCTCCGACCAGGCCCGAGCGAGGTCCGCACTCTGCCGGAATCCAGGGTGCTGAGCCGGGTCGTCGGTCCTCGCGTGCGGCGTACCTCTCTTCGGCCCGTCTGTTCAGGATGGTTCGGGCCGAGCCGAGCCCGCCGCCCAGCACCACGGCGTGGGGGTCGAGGACGTCCACGATGTCGGCCACCGCGTCTCCCAGAGCCCCGCCCGCCAACTCGAGGATCGACAAGGCGACCGGGTCGCCGTCGGCCGCGCGAGCGGTCACCCCACGTCCGTCGGTCTCTACCCCCGTCGCTTGGCGGTAGCGTGCGCTGATTCCCGCTCCGGAGGCGTACTGCTCAAGGTTCGCGCGCTCGGCAGCGGGGACTGCGTGTTCGCCGAACGCGATCGCTTCGCCGCGGGCCCCTGGCCACACCTGGCCGTCGATCACGAATGCCGACGACAGTCCGGTCCCGAGCGAGACGTACCAGAATGACGGTACGCCTCGGCCAGCGCCGTCTACGGCCTCGCCGAGGGCGCCCAGGCGCACGTCGGACTCGACGGTGCACTGCGGGGGTCGGGTGCCTAGCTCGGCGAAAGCCGAGACCAGCGCTTCGTGGGGTTGAACGCCCCAGGTGAGCACCTCGTGGGAGGTGAGTCGGCCGTCGGCGGAGACGTACTCGGGGAATCCGGCCGCCACGGCGGCGACCCGCACGCCGTCACCGAGTTGCTCGACGCAGGACTGCGCGAACGTGACGGCGGCGCCCACGTGGTCGTCCCCGGCGGTGGGGCAGGTCCACTCGCGCAACGGCCGACGTGAGGTGTCGAACGCGCCCACCAGGGTCTTGGTGCCACCGACGTCGATCGAGACAATGATCTCGTTCACGCCGTGGCGCCCGCGTCGTATGCGCGGTACAGGGTCGCCTGGAACTCGTAGGCGTCGTGGCGGTAGGTCACGCGGCCAAGGACAATCGGTGTGCCCGACATGTCCGAGGCGATCTCCTCGCCGACCAGCACGGGGGATCCGGGCTCGATGTCGAGGTGCCCTGCGACCTGCTCGGTCGCGGCCTCGGCCCGGACGGTGTAGTCGCTGCGCACGATGCGTACCTGGGCTGTGGACTCCAGGGTCTGGTAGAGCGAGGCGTTCTCCAGCTCGGCGTCCTCGATCCCTGGGGCGCGGCGGGTGGGCAGCACCGAGGTGTCGTAGCAGGTCGGCACCCCATCGAGCGTGCGAACCCGGTGCACCTCGTGGACCGGCGAGGCCGGTGCGATCGCGAGCGCAGCGGACTCCTCCAGCGACGCCGGTCTCGTGGTGCGCCACACCACGTGGGCGCCGGGAATCAGGTTCCGTGCCCGGGCCATCTGCGTGAAGGACTGCAGGGCCACACGCTCAGCCATGTGCGGGGAGGTGACGAACCAGCCGCGCCAGGGCGAGCTCTGGAGGCGACCCTCGTGCTGAAGCGCGGCCAGCGCCTCGCGGAGCACGGCACGGCTGACTGACACCTGCCCGGCGAGTTCGCGTTCTCCGGGCAGCTTCCCGCCTGGCGGGAACACCCCGGACTCGATGAGCTCCAGCACGGCTTCGCGAGCTTGGGATGCGGCTGGGCCGAGCGGCGGAGGTGCGGCCGGGCTCGCGGGAGGTCTCGTGGCCATCACAAGGCCCGTTCGGCCGGGGACGCGGCATCCTCGTCGGCGTACAGGGCGGCACCATCGATGAGGTGGTAGACGGTTGCCGGCCAGTTCGGGTCGTAGTCGTCGCCGGACGTCAGGTGGGCGAAGGCATCCCGCTTGTCGGGGCCGATCACGATCATCGCGCCGGTCGTCGCCTCGGTGATCGTGGCGATACCGACGGTGACGCCGTGGGTCGGGACCTCGTGCAGACCTGCGAACTCGGGGAAGGTGGAGAGGTTGTCGCGTCGGGTCTGCTCGGCCAGCTCGACGACGCGCGTGCGCGAGTCGCGCGCGGTGCCCGGGGGGTTGAACGCGACATGCCCGTCCCCGGCACCGCTGGCGAGGATGAAGAAGTCGATGCCACCGGCCTGCCGCAGGCGCGCCTCGTAGTCGGCCGGGTCGGCGGGGTCGGGCAGCCACACGTTCGCCTCGGGGATGGCTCGATCGGGATCGATGGAAGCGTTCAGCACCATGCGAATCTCCGTGTGGGCGAAACGGCGGCAGGAGTAGTGCGCGTCACCGTCCACCGCCTGCCACCCACCACCATGCGGCACAACGTAGTCATCCATCATCGCGATGACGAGGCCACGGAGGTCCAGCCCGCGTGCGCTGAGCTCGTCGGCCAGCGCGGCATACGTCGTGGTCGGGGTGCGCCCGCCCGGGCACCCGAGGACGAACCGCCGTCCAGCGCCGAGCGCTTCCTGGATCTGGTCGGCGATCCGGGTGGCCAAGGCCCGGCCGAGTGCGGTGCCGTCGCGGTACCGGTGCACGATCAGGGGTTGGAGGTGCGTCATCGTCATGCCTTCCTATTCCTTGACCGCGCCTGCGGTGATGCCGGTGATGAAGCGCCGCTGGAAGATCACGTAGACCACCAGGATCGGCAGTGCGACCGTGACGGCTGCGGCGGCTGTCACTGTCGGGTCGAAGTTGCGGGTGCTGCCGGCGAAGAATGACAGCGCGAGAGGCGCGGTCTGCACCGCCGGGTTCTGGGGCACCAGAACCAGCGCCATGAGGAACTCGTTCCACGTGTACAGGAACAGCAGAGTCCCCAGGGTGGCGATGGCAGGGCCGGATACCGGAACGAAGATTCGCCAGAGGGTGGCCCAGCGGGAGGCCCCGTCGATGCTTGCGGCTTCGGCGAGTGAGTGGGGCACGGACGCGAAGGCCTGCCGCATCCACAGCACGCCCAGCGAGACCGACGTGGCGATCTGCGGGAGGATCAGCGCCCAGTAGGTGTTGAGCAGCCCCATACCGTCCAGCAGGTAGTACAGCGGGATGATCAAGCCCTCGTACGGCATGATCAGGCCGACCAGCAGGATGGCCAGCAGCGCGCCGCGACCCGGGAACCGCATGGTCTGGAACGCGTACGCCGCCAGGAGCGAGACCAGGCTCGCTCCGACGACCACGGCGATGGCGACGATCAGCGAGGACCACAGCGCCTGACCGAAGCCGCCGCGGGTCCAGGCGATGACGAAGTTGTCGAACGTGATCGTCTTCGGGATGCCCAGCCCGCCGGTGCGCTGGTCGCCGGGGGTCAGGGCGAGCATGGCGATCGAGGCGAACGGGTACAGAGCAATCAGTGTCCCGAGCGTGAGGAGGCCGTAGCCGAGCAGCTGCTCGCTGCGCCGCCCGTTCACCTGTCACCGGCCTCAGGGTCTCGAGTCAGGCGCATGGTCAGCCCGACGGCAACAAAGATGATCACGGTGAGCATCACGGCGATGGCTGAGGCCCGACCCACGTGATGGGTGACGAACGCTTCGCGGTAGATGTAGTAGGACGGCACGGTCGTGGACGTGCCGGGCCCGCCCGATGTGGTGTTCCACACGATGTCGAAGTTGCGCAGCGCCGCGGTGATCATGAGCACCAGAGCGACCTGGATCTCGCCGCGCAGGCCCGGCAGGGTGACGGCGAAGAACTCGCGGACCGGCCCCGCGCCGTCGATCCGAGCGGCCTCGAACAGATCGCCGGGGATCGACTGCAGTCCGGAGACGAACAGCACGAACGCTAGGCCGAACATCACCCAGGTGCCGATCACGCCGACCGAGGGCAGCGCGGTGTCGAAGTCGCCGAGCCAGGCGCGCGCGAAGCCGCCCAGGCCGACCCCGCGCAGCACCGCGTTGAGTGGGCCGCCCTCGGCGAAGATCCACCGCCACGCGATGGCGACGACCACTGTCGAGAGGATGTATGGCACGAACAGTGCGGCACGAAAGAAGGCCAGCCCGCGCACCCGGAACCGGGAGATCACCCCGATGAAGACAAGGGCGAGCACTGTGGGTATCACGGCGTAGAAGACGATGAAGACAAGCGAGTGGCCCACGGCGCGCCAGATCTCGGTGGACGTCAGCACGTCGACGAGGTTCTGCGTGCCCACCCAGGTGCTCGCGGTGATCCCGTTCCACTCGAACAGCGAGATCCAGACCGACTCGAGCACCGGGCGAAGCAGGAAGACCAGGTAGAAGGCGAAGGCGGGGACCAGGTAGAGGTAGGCGCCCCAGTCGTAGCGCCGCCGCCCGGGGCGGTGCGGGTTCACGGTTCGCATGGCTCTCCGGGTGCTCGCGGTGGTGGGCCGGCCTTCGGCCCACCACCGCGAGGCGGTCACTTGGTGTGGAAGGTGGTCCAGTCGTCCTGGATCTGCTTCAGCAGCTCCGAGGACGACGACTGACCGGCAAGGACCGACTGGAGCCCGGAGGTGAAGGTGTCGAACATCGTGTCGGTGGCCCAGTCGTACCAGTAGAGCGGTCCACCGTTGTCGAGCTGCTCGGCCGAAGCGGTGAGCAGGTCGGGGAAGATCGAACCGGGCTGACCGGCGTCGACTGCGTGGATCGGGACCCGATTCACTGAGGCCAGGGTCGAGGCGGTGTCGGCGCTGTTGACCATGCCGACGAAGGCCAACGCGGCGATCGTCGCGTCGGACTTGGCGCTGACGTGCCACGGCAGACCGAAGGAGCCGCTCGACGCGTAGTCACCGTCCTTCAGGCCCGCGGTGAAGCCGAACTGCGAGCCATCGGCGATCGTCCCGGCGTACCAGTTCCCGCCGATGAAGAACACGCCCTCACCTCCGGCGAATGCCGCGGCGGCGTCATCGGGGCTGGTGCCGTCGTAGCCGGGGGAGACCAGGCCGTCGGCAACCCAGCCGGCCAGGTGGTCGATGGCCTCGCCGTTGCTCGGCACATCGAACGTCGCGCCCTCGGCACCGGTGATCCAGGCGCGGGTGTCCGCGGCCGGGGTCAGCGCGCCCTGGATCAACGAGAGCGCCTGCATGGCCGAAGCCTTGTCGGAGTTGCCGAGCACGAGCGGGGTCTCGCCGGCGGCCTTCGCCGCCTTCAGGGCCGCGTCGAGGTCAGCCAGGGTCCGCGGGACGTCCAGGCCCAGCGCGGCGAGCTTGGTCTTGTTGTAGAAGATCCCGACCATCTGGTTGTCGGGCGACATCCCGTAGATGCTGCCGGTGCCGAACTGGGCCCCGTCGCTGGACCACTGCAGCTGCGTGATCGAGTCGCCCGCGGCGGACTCGTAGTCGTAGGCGGCGGCGACGTCGTCGAGCGGCCGGAGCAGGCCCGCGGACACCAGCGCGCCGTCGGTCGCCCAGCCCTGGTTGCCCTGGGTGACATCGGGCGCGTCGCTCGAGTTCATCGCGTTGAGGACCGTGGCCATCAGGTCGTTGAAGCTCTTGTACTGGATGTCGACCGTGACGTTGGGGTACTTGGCCTCGTACGCCGGGATCAGCGCCTCCATGAAGTCCTGCTCACCCTGGTCGGCCCACACGCTCAGCGTGGTGTCGCCGAGCCCTGCAACCTGGTCGGCGGTGACCGGGGCTGTGATCTGGTCGCTCGTGCTGGCCGAGTCCGATGCCGTCTCGGACGAGCCGCCCGGCGCGCTACAGCCGGCGAGTGCGAGGGCCGCCGCTGCGGCAGCCCCGATGGCCATGACACCGAATCGTCGTTGAGGGTGCATTGGTCGTCCTTTCGAGGGGGTCGGATCGGTCGGGCTCAGGCAGTCGGTTCGGAGCTCACCAGGTGGGTGGCGAGCCAGCGCAGGTTGGCGTCCTGGTCGGCGACGACCGAGGCCAAGGACTCGGCGGTCAGAGGTTCCCGGTCCTGCTCGACGACGACCCAGCGGTCGTAGTCGGTGTCGGCCAGGGCCCGGGCGAAGCCCTCGAGGTCGACATCGCCAGCCCCCAGGGGCGTGGCAACACCTGACCACCACTCGTCGAAGTCAGTGCGGTGGGCGGATCGGGCGTCCTCGAGCACGCCGCGACGTACGTCCTTGATGTGGACGTGGTTCACCCGCTCGCGCCAGCGGCGGAACAGCTCGACCCCATCCCCGCCACCGAGAACGACGTGGCCGATGTCGAACGTCAGGCCGAGGTCGGTGTCCGCGAGGAAACGCTCGATCTCCTCGGGCACCTCGACGAATGTCGCGATGTGCGGGTGGAACGAGACCTCGAAGCCGCGCTCTCGTGCCTTGCCGGCGGCCCGCCGCACGGAGTCGACCAACTGGTCCCAGCCCTCGGTGTCGAGCTGCATCGAGCGATCCTTGCGCGGGTTGGCCAGCAGCTCCTCGTTGCCCTCATCAGCGAGGATCACCAGTGCGCGGGGGTTGACAGCGGCGAGCTCGTCGAGGGTCTGCTGCATGCGCGCCAGATCGCGGTCCAGGACCGGGCCGGGCAGCTGGGTGTGCAACGGGACGTAGGCTCCGACGGCTTCCAGGCCCGCATCGGCGAACGAGGAGACCAACTCATCGACCGGCCCGAAGAAGCCCGGCGGGCCTATCTCCGATCCCCGGTAGCCGGCCGACGCCATCGTCTGAAGCAGCCCGTGTGTCGTCGTCACGCCCTCCACCGTCAGGTCGCCGAAGACGCCGTACGACACCGGAGCGTTCGCGAACCTCATGATCGGACCTCCGTCGAGACGGGCGACCCGGCCGCCGCGGCGACGGCTTGGGCAATGAGCTGGAGCTGGACGATGTCGTCACGGGCCCCGGCGAACGCGGCCCGGTTGGATGTGCCGGTCCGGATGGCCTCGCCGAACGCGTCGAGCTGACGCAGGAACCCCGTCTCGTGGCCCGCGGTGAAGTCGGTGTCCTGACGCAGCTCACCCTCGTGCCGCATGCTGCGCAGCCGACTGCGCGCCTCGAGCACGTAGGGCTTCGCCAGATGGAACTCGATGCGACCATTGGCGGCGAGCACGGTGAGCTCCTCGTCGTACTCGGGGTACTGCGGCAGCCAGTTCCAGCTCAGCGCATAGGCGGCGTGAGCGACCTGGGCCGTTGCGAGCAGCGATGCGGGCTCTGCGCCCCCCAGCGGGGTGACGGTGCGCGCTGACCACTGCTGCGGCAGCGGCAGGTTCAGGGCGCGCAACAAGCTGATCTCGTGGATGACCGAACCGTTCAAGACGTCGGTGTAGTAGCTGAGCAGCTCAGGGCTCGCACCGGGGAGCGCCGCTGCCGCGCGAGCCCGGTCGTACTCGATTGCGTCGGCGATCACGGCTGGGTCGGCGTCCTCCGGGGGCGGGCCCATGCGCAGGTGGGAGACCTGAGGATCGTCGGCCGGGTGGGCAACGGTCACGCGGACCAGGCGCGTCTCGCGCAACTCGGCGATGCGGGCCGCGGCGACGTCGACGAGCGGGTCGAACATCTTCATGTAGCCGACCTGGGCGATCACCCCGGCCTCGTCGGCGAGCCGGTCGAGGGCGTCGACCTCGCGGACCGTGAAGGCGAGGGGTTTCTCGGCCAGCACGTGCTTGCCGGCGAGGATCGCCGCCTCCGCGAGCTGGGCGTGCGACCCCGGGGTGGCCAGCAGCACCGCATCGACGTCCGCGGCCAGCACGGCGGCCGGGTCGCTCAACGGCTGGGCGCCGACCGCCGAAGCAGCGCCAGCCGCCCGCGAGGGAGACAGGTCGCACACCACGGGGATCTCGAACCCGGCTCTGCGCAGACTCGTCAGGTGTACCGACTGCGAGATCGTGCCGGCTCCGATCACGCCAACGCGGATGGCCGGAGGCTTCTGGAACACGCCGTTGTCTCCCTCTGCGATGCGGTGGACTTCACGCATCCTGGCATGGAGTAGACCAGTTAGTCCAGTACGAAGACCATTTCGACCCAGCCGTAGGTGCGCCTCGCTAAGCGACGAGCTCGGCACGGCCCCCGTCGCAGCGGCGTCGCACCCCGTCCCACCGTCACCTATCGCGGCGTCGGTATCGGTGACCACGGTCCAGGAGCTGACTTCGGTGCCGTTTCGTGACCCGCCGTCCGCCCGCCGGTGATGCCCTGCTCCTGGCCCTCAGCGGCCCCGAGGATGGGGCCGGCCCCGTCGACGCCCGACCGCTAGCTCCTTGGCTACCCGGACGGTGGTGTCACTCCGCGGGACGGCACCTCCTGAGCCAACCTCGAGGGCGCGTCTCCTGGGCGCCGGAGTGCTGTGTCGCCTTCGCCTTCGGCGTTCGCGGCTGGTCCGCAAGCGACTGCGTCACGGTTGCCCGAGCTGACAACCGGCACCAAGCTCGGCCAACCAGGCCAGCCGCGGGAGGCGTGGCGCGCGAGACGCTAGGACGTTGAGATACCCGGGCCCGTCCGGACGGGCGCCGCACCCGGTCTCCCTCACCTCCCTGACCCACCGCGCGCGTGGGCCTTGCCAGGACGAGTACCGCCTCGCCCAACCCACGAACAACCCAGAGGTCGCCTCGTGCGCAACCCGGGGAAATCTGGGAGGAACTGCATACCGAACGCACTCCTACACGCCAGAGGCCCTCCCGATCCGAAGATCGAAAGGGCCTCTGACCTGCACCTTCACAAGTAGCGGGGGCAGGATTTGAACCTGCGACCTCTGGGTTATAAGACGTGGCGGTCGCCCGATCGCAGCCCGCTGACCAGCGGCGATACCAGCATTCGTGCAGGTCAGCGCGTCGAGAGTCTCCAGACTGATACGTAGGAGTCCACCCGGGTCCACCCGCGTCTGCATACCAAACGCATACCGCCAGCGGGCACGGCGAGCACGAGCTGGGTGCTCATCCGCACGCGACGGCAAGGAGCGGCACACCGCCTCCTACCGCGACGCCCGCGGCACATCGAGGTCTCCACCCGCGCGGGGTTTGCCCCAAACCTTCGCAGCCCGACCCCTGACCGAGCCCGTCAGGGCCGAGGCGACGCAGTCGCCCCCGGCCGAGCCCACCATCCCGTCACCGGTCGACCCGCGCGCCACCCCCACCGGCCAGCCTGACGATCTCGGCGCGGCTGGCCATGGAGGTGTCCCCCGGCGTGGTCATCGCGAGCGCCCCGTGCGCGGCACCCCACTCCACAGCAGTGTCGAGTCCTTCCCCCTCCAGGAGCGCGGCGATCAGCCCCGATGCGAAGGAGTCCCCGCCGCCGACGCGGTCGCAGATCTCCAGCCTGTCGCGCTGCGTCGCCCGTACCACGCCGGCGCCTGGCGACCAGGCCAGCGCGCCCCAGTCGTTGATCGTGGCGCTGCGCACCGCGCGCAGCGTGGTCGCGATCACGATCAGGTTCGGGTAGGCCGCCGCGACCGAGTCGATCATGGATGTGAAGCCGCGCACGTCGAGCTCGGCAAACGACGCGTCGGTCCCCGGCACCTCGAAGCCGAGTGCGGCGGTGAAGTCCTCCTCGTTGCCGATCATGACGTCGACGTACGGCGCGATCTCGCGGTTGACCTCCTGGGCGCGCGGACGCCCCCCGGTCGCCCGCCACAGGCTCGCCCGGTAGTTGAGGTCGTAAGAGACCACGGTCCCGTGGCGCCGCGCGGTCCGTACCGCGGCCAGCGTCGTCTCCGCGGCAGTGTCGGAGAGCGCGGCGAAAATCCCGCCGGTGTGCAGCCAGCGCACGCCGAGCTCGCCGAAGAGGTGGTCCAGGTCGACGTCCTGTGCGCGCAGCTGCGACGCGGCCGTGAGGCCGCGGTCGGAGACCCCGAGCGCACCACGCACCCCGAACCCGCGCTCTGTGAAGTTGAGGCCGTTACGCGCCTCGCGGCCTACACCGTCGTAGGGCGACCAGGACACGAACGAGCTGTCCACGCCACCCGCCAGAATGAGTCCCTCGACCAACCGGCCGATCTCGTTGTCTGCGAGCGCGGTGATCACGCCGGTCCGCAGGCCAAAGGCACGGCTCAGCCCACGGGCGACGTTGTATTCGCCGCCGCCCTCCCAGACGCGGAACTCCCGGGCGGTGCGGATGCGCCCTTCCCCGGGGTCGAGGCGGAGCATCACCTCGCCCAGGGAGATCTCATCGAACCGGCACTCGGACGCGGCACGCGGCCGGACCGGCGGGTCATGGCTCATCGCGACGGCGTCCGTTCACGAGGCGGACCGCGTCCGCAACGGCTGCGCGCAGCGTCGCCCAGTCGCCGGCCGCGACCAGGTCCCGAGGCGCCATCCAGGAACCGCCGACCGCGTGCACGCACGGCAACGCGAGATACGCGGCGAGATCGCTCGGCCCGACCCCGCCCGTGGGGACGAATCGCACGCCGCCGAACGGGGCGGACAGCGCGGCGATCGCCGGCGCACCCCCGGCGGTGCCCGCGGGGAAGAACTTGACGGTCGACACGCCGAGCTCGAGCGATTGCTGCACCTCAGTGGCGGTCACCGCCCCGGGCAGCACCGGGATCCCGCGCTCGTGGCACCTCTCGACCACGGCGCGCGACAGACCCGGCGACACGACGAAGCGGGCGCCGGCAGCCACTGCGCGTTCGACCTGGTCCACGCTGACCACCGTTCCGGCGCCCACGAGCACGTCGCCGCGCGCCGCCATGACCCGGATCGACTCCTCGGCCGCGGCGGTGCGGAAGGTCACCTCCGCGACCGGCAGGCCGCCGTCGACGAGGGCCCCCGCCAGGCCGTCGGCGCGCGCGGCGTCGTCCAGCACCAGGACGGGCACCAGCCGGTGGGTGCCGAGCTGCTCGATCGCGTCCTGCGCCACGAAGTCGCTCAGAGCTCCTCGCCGAGTTCCAGGTCGGCGATGTCCACCGGCTGCCCGGTCGCCAGGGAGCGGTTCGCCGCGATACCCACCGCGACCGCCCGCAGACCGTCCCGGTACCCCGCGGCACGCCCCAGCGGGTCGTCGCCGACGCGCAGGTCGCGGCGGAAGACGTCCATGAGCAGGATGGCGTCGCCACCGCCGTGCCCGCCGATGCCCGACGGGATCGCGACCTCCTCGGCCTCCCGCCAGTGCTGCTGCACGAGCAGGCGCTCGCCCTCGGGCCGCACGTGGGCCCCCGCGTCGGCCCCTGGCGTGGCCGACGGGTCGAGCACGACCTTGCCGTGCTCGTCGGGGATGACCGCGCCGCGCTCGACCACCTCGAGCTCCGCCCGGCCCCGCGTGCCGTTGACCGTGACCCGGTAGCCCTCCCACGGGCTGTGCGCGTTGAGCGAGTAGGTCAGCAGTGCGCCGCGGCGGTAGTCGACCACCAAGCCGAGGTTGTCCTCGATCGTGATGCCCTCGGCGAACGGGTCGCCGTCGCGCCGATAGCCGTCGTGCTGCTCGGCGTCCAGGTACAGCGCCTCGAGGCGGGGGTCGTCGCGCAGGTCGAGCGAGAATGGGTCGTCCACCGCCCCCGTGCCGCGCTCCGGGCGTGGCCACAGGCCGCGCGCCCTGGCGTTGTCGGCGCCGTAGAACTTCAGGCCGCCACGCGCGTACACCCGCTCCGGCACGTCGTCGATCCACCAGTTGACCAGGTCGAAGTGGTGGCTGGACTTGTGGACGATCAGGCCGCCCGAGTTCGCCTTCTGCCGGTGCCAGCGCCGGAAGTAGTCGGCCCCGTGCACCGTGTCGAGCGCCCACTCGAAGTGCACGCTCGTGACGTCGCCGATCGCCCCGGACGCGATCACCTGACGCAGGGTCGAGTTCCGCGGGGCGTAGCGGTAGTTGAACGTCATCACGAGGTCACGGCCGGTGTCGGCCAGCGCCCGCACGATCCGCCGGCAGCCGTCCGCGTCGATGGTGAGCGGCTTCTCCACGACGACGTCCGCACCCGCCCGCAGCGCGCGGTCGACCATCTCCGCGTGCAGGCGGTCCAGGAGGGTGACGACGACGACGTCGACGTCCTGCTCGGCGACCATCGCCTCGAGCCCATCGGGGCCGTACCGCGGCAGACCGGCGGTGCCCGGCAGCCCGCGGGCCCGCCCGACCTCGGCGTCGTAGACGTCGATGCGACCCGGGTTGGGCTCGCACCAGGCCACCAGCTCACCGACGTCGGCGTGGTCGCCCTCCAGGGCCGCGACGTACATCCCGGCCCGGTGGCCGGTGCCGACCACCGCATAGCGGCGGCGTGGCCGGTCGGGCGCGGGATCGGCGAACCGAGGGATCACCCCCGCGTCGGGCGTGGTGTGCCGCGACGGGGGTGCGGTCGGGTTCTGGTCGGCGCCACTCACGCGTGCACCCTCACCTTCGCCGGGTAGGTTTGCCGGGGCAGGTCGTAGGCGAGCTCGCGGGCGAGCTCGTGAGCCTCGTCCAGGTCGAGCCGATGCTCGGCGACGAGCCGGGCCAGGTGCCCGGCGTCGACCCGGCGCGCCAGGTCGTGCCGCGCCGGGATGGACAGGAAGGCACGCGTGTCGTCGACGAAGCCCGTCGTATTGTAGAAGCCGGCCGTGTCGGTGACCGCCTCACGGAATCGCCGCATCGCGTCAGGTGTGTCCAGGAACCACCACGGTGCGCCGAGCCGGACCGCCGGGTACACGCCCGCCAGAGGCGCGAGCTCACGGCTGTAGGCGTCCTCGTCCACGGTGAAGAGCACGAGCGTCAGGGCGGGATGGTGCCCGAGGCGTTCCAGCAGGGGCCGCAGTGCCCGGGTGTACTCGGTAGCGAGCGGGATGTCGTAGCCCACGTCCGGGCCCCTGGCGGCCAGCACCGCCGGGTCGTAGTCGCGGAGGACCCCGGTGTGCAGCTGCATCACGAGGCCGTCGTCGCACGACATCCGGGCCATCTGGAGCAGCATGTGGCCGGAGAACGCCGCCGCCTGCGCCGCGGTGACCTCGCCGCGCAGCGCGGTCGCGAAGATCGCCTCGGCCTCAGCGTCCTCGAGGGGTGCGGTGGCCGCGGTGACGTGCCCGTGGTCCGTCGCGCGAGCCCCGGCTGCGACGAACGCCGCCCGCCGCTCCCGGAGCGCGTCGAGGAAAGTCCTGTAGGAGTTCACCTCGACGCCCGACCGACGCCCGAGCAGCGCCACGTCGTCGGTCCACGACGGGCGGTCGAGGTGCACCAGACCGTCCGGCCGGAAAGTTGGCACGATCCGATCGCCCCAGCCGCGCGAGGCGAGCGAGGCGTGGTGGCCGAGGTCCGACTCCGCAGAGTCGGTGGTCGCGATGAGCTCGATGTCGAACCTGTTGAGCAGCGCGAGCGGCCTGAACTCAGGCGTGGCGAGCCGTCCGGCGATGGTGTCGTAGGCGGCGTCGGCGGTCTCGGCGGAGAGCCGCTGCTCGACACCGAAGATCTCGATCAGCACGTGCTCGAGCCAGAACCTGCTCGGGGTCCCCCGGAACAGGTGCCAGTGCGCCGCGAACGTGCGCCAGATCTCGCGCGGGTCGCTCTCGACCGCGACTCCGTCGCTGCGCGGCACACCCAGCGCGTCGTGCGGGACGCCTTGGGACACGAGCATCCGGACGACGTAGTGGTCCGGCACGACAAGGAGCCGCGCCGGGTCGCTGAACGGCTCGTCGCGGGCGAAGACCTCAGCCTCGACGTGCCCGTGCATCGAGACGACCGGCAGGCCCACCGTGGTCTCGAGGATCGCCCTTGCAAGCTCCCGGACCCGCTCCTCGGCCGGGAGGGCGCGATCCGGGTGCAGCTCCCACCGGCGCATGAGGCCTCGTCCTCCTCGGTCGGGCGGCCACGTGATGCATTCGATTTCACCGCAATCACGGGTATCGACATCCTCGCACAGCGGATGGTGCCGCGCAAAGGGCATATGGCCAGTAGGGCCGCGCCGAAACGCCAGTGCCTGCACCGGGTGCAATCGATATCATCTTCCTCTAGAATCATGAGCCGGGAGGGGTGTCGATGGTCACGCTGAAGGATGTCGCCGCGGCGGCGGGCGTCTCCCCGGCGACCGCGTCACGTGCGCTTTCCGGTCCGACGTCGGTCGCGACCGTCGGCCGGGAGCGCGTGCTGCGGGCCGCGGCCCAGCTCGGGTACCGGGTGAACCCCGTTGCCCGAGCGTTGCGCAGCGGCCGCTCCGGACACCTCGGCCTGGTCCTGCCTGACCTCGCCAACCCCTTCTTCGCGAGCATCGCCAAGGGCGTGCAGGCGCGGGCCCGCGAGCTCGGCCGCAACGTCCTGGTCGCGGACACCGAGGAGGACCCGCTCATCGAGCTGGACGTCGTCACCCAGCTGCGAGAGCAGGTCGACGGGGTGATCCTCTGCTCGCCCCGCATGCCGGCGGAGCACCTGCGGACCGAGGTGGGCGCCGGCCGCGGGGTCCTGGTCAACCGGGAGCTCGACGGCGTCCCGTCGGTGAGCGTGGACAACGCGGACGGGGTTCGCCAGGCGCTCGAGCACCTTCGCGCGCTCGGCCACCGGACCGTCGCCTACGCGGGCGGACCCGCGTCGTCGTGGTCCGACGCGCGCCGCCGGGACGCGTTCGGGGCCGTCGACGGCCTCACCGTCGTCGACCTGGGACCGGGACGGCCGGTGGCCGCCAGGGGCGTGGCGGCGGCAGACCTCGCCCTCGGCTCGTCGGCGACGGCTGTGGTGGCCTACAACGACCTCGTCGCGATGGGAGTCCTCGAGCAGCTCCGCACCCGGGGGGTGCGGGTGCCCGAGCAGATGTCCGTGATCGGCTTCGACGACGTACCCGCGGCGGCCCTGGTGAACCCGCCGCTCACCACCGTGGCGCTGCCGCTGCGCGCGGTGGGCCGGCGCGCAGTCGACCTCATGGTCGCTGCCGAGGCCGCGATCCAGCCGGGCGCCGCACCCGCCGGGCCGACGCCTCCGGCCCGCGAGCAGCTCGGCGTCGAGCTGGTCGTGCGCGGCTCCACCGCCCACGCGTCCCCGGCCGCCCGGGGACGGGAGTGATCATCGACAGGCTGACGGCGCGAACGCTGGATTCCACGCGCGCGATGCCCGGGGTCCGGGTGCCCGTGGCCCGTCCCGCCGCGACCGGCATCGTGCACCTGGGCCTCGGCGCGTTCCACCGCGCCCACCAGGCGGTGCTCACCGAGGACGCGGCCGAGGCCACCGGCGACGACCGCTGGGGCATCCACGGCGTCACGCAGCGGTCGGCTCGCGTGGTCGCCCAGCTGGCGCCCCAGGACGGGCTGTACGGCGTGCTCTCGCTCGGCGGCGGAACTGACGGCCCGGCGGCACCCTTGCTCCGAGTGGTCGGGGCCGTCCAGGAGGCGTCCTACCCCGGCGTGGACACCGCCCGAGTGCTCGCCGCGCTCGCCGCGCCGACCACCCACGTCGTCACCCTCACCGTGACGGAGAAGGGCTACCGGCGCACGGCCGACGGACGCGCAGACCTCGCCGACTCGGACCTCGCCGCCGATCTCGCCGTACTCCCCGAGGAGCTCCTCCGGGCGCCACGAGACCCACGCGCCGCCCGCTCCCCGATCGGCCTCCTGGTGCGCGGGCTGGCGCGCCGACGCCTCGCCGACGCCGGCCCGCTCACTGTGATGTCCTGCGACAACCTCGTCGGCAACGGACCCGCACTGGCCGGGCTCGTCACCGAGGTGCTTGCCGCCACACCCGGCGCCGCCGGCCTGCGGCGCTGGGTCGACGAGCAGGTCACCTTCCCGGCGACGATGGTCGACCGCATCGTCCCGGCCACCACGACGGAGCACCGGTCCACGGCACGGGGGCTGCTCGGCCTGGTGGACGAGGGCCTCGTCGTGGCCGAGCCGTACCTCCAGTGGGTCATCCAGGACGACTTCGCGGGACCGCGCCCGGCCTGGGAGCGCGCCGGGGCGACGCTCACGGACGACGTCACGCCCTACGAGCGTGCCAAGCTGCGCGTGCTCAACGCGACCCACTCGACACTGGCCTACGCCGGGGCCTTGCGCGGTCACGCGACGATCGCCGAGGCGGTGCTCGACCCCGACCTGGCCGCCCTCGCCCGCGCCCTGGTGGACGAGGACGTCCTGCCCACCCTGGTCGCCCCCGAGGGCCTGGACCTCGCGCAGTACCGGGAGGAGGTGCTTGAGCGGTTCGCCAACCCGGCCACCGGGCACACCACGCTCCAGGTCGCGATGGACGGCACGGAGAAGCTGCCGATCCGGCTGCTCGGGACCGTGCGCGACCGGCTGGCGGCCGGCGCCAACCCGGCGGCCTCCGCCCGTGCCGTGGCCGCCTGGATCCACTTCGTCGCCGCTGCCGCACAAGGCACCCTCGAGGTCGCAGGGCGGGCTGTACCGCTCGAGGATCCGAACGCGGATGCGCTCGCCGCCGCGGTCGCCGGCTCGCCAGCGGGACTCGTCGACCGCGTGCTGGACCTCACGGCAGTGTTCGGTGACCTCAGCGACGACGACGGCTGGCGCGCCGCGGTACGTGACGCCTTCGACCGAGGAGAGCCATGAGCCCTGAGAGCCAGGTTGAGCCGGCGGACGTGGCCCTGGTGCTGCGCCCCACGGACGATGTCGCCGTCGTCACCGCGGACGTCGCCGCCGGGACCCGGGTCCGCCTGCCGGACGGCACCGAGCTCGAGGTGCCCGCCGCGATCTCGCGGGGTCACAAGATCGCGATCCGCGACGTGGCGCCAGGCGGCGCGGTACACAAGTACGGCCAGTCGATCGGCCGCTCAACGGCGGCGATCCGGGCCGGCGAGCACGTGCACACCCACAACCTCGGGATGGACGACGAGGACCGTTCGCACGAGATCGGCACCGGCCGGCGCGCCCTACCGCAGGTGGGTGGGCCCCGCACGTTCGACGGGTACCGGCGCTCGGACGGTCGCTGGGCGACGCGGAACTACGTCGGCATCCTCACCTCGGTGAACTGCTCCGCGTCGACCGCGCGCCTGATCGCCGACCAGTTCCGCGGCCGCGTGCTCGACTCCTACCCGAACGTGGACGGCGTCGTCGCCCTCACCCACGACACGGGATGCGGCCTCGTCCCCACGTCGGAGGGCGCGCGGATCACCCTGCGCACGCTGCGCGGCTACGCCTCGCACCCGAACATGGCGGGGCTGCTCGTGCTGGGCCTGGGCTGCGAGATGCTGCCCGCCGGCGCCGTCGTCGCCGGGGTCGCGCTGCGCGAGGACCTGCCGGTCCGCACCCTGACCATCCAGGAGGCCGGCGGTATCCGCGCCACCGTGCGCGCGGGCGTGGCCGCGATCGAGGAGATGCTGCCCGGGATCGACGCGCTGCGCCGCCAGCCTGCTCCGGCTTCCGCCCTGGTCCTCGGGCTCAACTGTGGCGGGTCGGACGGCTACTCCGGGATCACGGCGAACCCCGCCCTCGGCCACGCGTCCGACCTGCTGGTCGCTCACGGCGGCACGTCGATCCTCGCCGAGACGCCCGAGATCTTCGGGGCCGAGCACCTGCTGCTGCGCCGAGCGGTCTCGCCCGAGGTCGGCCGGCAGCTGCTCGACCGGCTCGAGTGGTGGAAGGCCTACGCCGCGTCGGGCGGCGGATCGATGGACAACAACCCCTCCCCCGGCAACAAGGCCGGCGGTCTCACGACCATCCTGGAGAAGTCGCTCGGAGCGGTCGCCAAAGCGGGCTCGGCCGACCTCGTCGCCGTGCACGAGTACGCCGAGCGCGTGACCGAGCACGGCCTGGTGTTCATGGACACCCCGGGGTACGACCCGGTCTCCGTGACCGGGATCGTCGCCGGCGGGGCCACCGTGGTGGTCTTCACCACCGGACGCGGCTCGGTGCTCGGCTGCAAGCCGGCCCCGTCGATCAAGGTCGCGACCAACTCCGAGATGTTCGCGAGGATGCGCGAGGACATGGACCTTGACGCCGGCCGGATCGTCACCGGGACGGCGACCCTCGAGGCGGTCGGCGAGGAGATCTTCGACCTCGTCCTGGCCGTCGCCTCCGGTCGGCAGACGGTGTCAGAGGAGCTTGACCTGGGCGCCGACGAGTTCGTGCCCTGGCAGCTCGGCGTCGTGACGTGACGGGCGTGGCGCCGGCGCTGGTCCTGGCGCGCGCGCTCGCCGGCCACCTGGACGTGGAGCACGTGGACGGTGGGCTTCGGCCGTGGCGCCTGCCCGCGCGGCACCGCCGGTACGCCCCGCCGGCACTGCGCCTGATGGCCGAGTTCGCGGCGGGCGTGAGGCTCCGGCTGAGCACAGACGCCGACGTGGTGGAGATCGACCTGGACCTCCTGCGCCTGGTCCAGCGCGGCCAGGACGCGCCCGCGCAGCCGTCGGTGGTCGTCGCGGAGCTCGGCGGGGAGGCGGTCGCCACGGCCGCGGTGGAGAGCACCGGACTGGTCCACGAGCTCGCGGACGGGAGCTTCCGGCGCGGTGAAGCGACTCGGACCCGGGTCGCGCTCGCGCTCGGTCCGTGCGAAGCCCAGCGCGAGGTCGTCGTATGGCTGCCGCACGACTCGGCTGTCGTGCTACACACCGTGACGGGTCAGCGCGAGGGCCGCACCACCGCGGTCCAGGCGGCCGCGCCCGGCGGGCGCCGGCGCTGGCTCCACCACGGCAGCTCGATCAGCCACGGGGGCACGGTGTGGTCGCCGGCGGCCACCTGGCCGGTCCTGGCCGCCCGCGCGCTCAACCTCGACCTGACGAACCTGGGCTTCGGCGGAAACGCCATGCTCGACCCGATGACCGCCGCCGCGATCCGCGACGCGGAGGCGGACGTCGTCTCCCTCGAGCTGGGCATCAACGTCGTTGCGGCTGACGCGATGCGCGAGCGCGCCTTCGTGCCGGCCGTGCACGGCTTCCTCGACCGCGTGCGCGAGCGGCATCCGGCCACGCCGGTCGTCGTCCTCACCGCGTTCGCGTGCCCCGCGCTCGAGGACCACCCCGGGCCGATCCATCGCGGCCAGGACGGTCGCGTGGCGGTCGACGACGCCGTCGCCGCGAACCGTCTGACCCTGGGCGACTCGCGCCGGCTGCTCCGCGAGGTCGTCGACGACCGTCGCCGCGACGGCGAGCCGACCGTCCTGGTCGAAGGGACCGACCTCTTCGGCCCGGCCGACCTGGATCTCCTGCCCGACGGCCTGCACCCCGACGAGCGTGGCCACCGGGTGATCGCGCAGCGGTTCGCGTCCCTGGGCCTGCCCCGGGTCGCAGGACCCGGGCCCGACCGCGCGCCGCGCCCCCTGCGCACCTGAGGTGCCGGCCGCGCTACGACCCACCGGCCCCCTTGCGCGAGAAGAGGGTTCGGGACCGGCCACCCTGTGGATGCCGCCCCGTTCCTGCGACCGCCATCTTCGCCGCGTCGGCCGCCGCGAGAGCCCTGCAAGCGACCTGACGCGGCACAGGTGCGGTCGTCGAGCGGCGGCTACTTGATGCCGGTCGTCGCGATGCCCTTGACCAGGTATCGCTGGCCCACCAGGAAGATGATGAACAGCGGGAGCAGCGACACCACGGACATGGCGAACATCGACCCGTAGTCCGAGCTCGACTGCGCGTCGAGGAAGCCCTTCAGCGCGACCGACACCGGGAACTTGTCGGGCACCCGGAGGTAGATCAGCGGGCCGAAGAAGTCCGACCACGTCCAGATGAACGTGAAGATCGCCGTGGTCGCCAGCGCCGGCAGCATGAGCGGCAGGGCGATCTGGCCATAGCTGCGGAAGTGCCCGGCGCCGTCGATCCGCGCGGCCTCGAACAGCTCATTGGGCAGCGCCCGCAGGAACTGCACCATGAGGAACACGAAGAACGCGTCGGTGGCCAGGAACTTCGGGACGATCAGCGGCAGGAACGTGTTGAGCCAGCCGAGCTCCTTGAAGATCGTGAACTGCGGAACGAGCACCACCTGGACCGGCAGCATGATCGTCGCGAGCATCGTCGCGAACAGCAGCGACCTGCCCCGGAACCGGAGCCGCGCGAACGCGTACGCCGCGAGCGAGCAGGAGATCAGGTTCCCCAGGATCGCGCCGACCGAGATGATCGTGGAGTTCAGGAGGAACACCCCGAACGGGAACTGCAGGTCGTTCCACCCGTTGACGTAGTTCTCCACGGTCAGGTTGGTCGTGAAGATGCTCAGGTTGCGGAAGATCTCGTCGTTGGGCTTGAAGCTGGACACGACGAGCCACACGAGCGGGTAGATCATCACGAGCGACAGGGCGATCAGCCCGAGATGCTTGCCCGCGGTCGCTGCGCGCTGGCGTCGCAGGAGGGATTCCCGCGACCGGATCGGCCGCGGGGCCGAGGGGCGGTCCACGGGGTCAGCCGTCCCGGGGTCCTGGAGGCGCTCAGTCGTCATAGAACACCCAGAATCTCGAGAGCAGGAAGTTCACGGCTGTGAAGATCGCGATCACCATGAGCAGGAACCAGGCGATGGCCGAGGCGTAGCCCATGTCGTACTGCAGGAAGCCGATCCGGTACAGGAAGAGCGTGAGGAACATCGTCGAGTTGGCGGGACCGCCGCTGCCCCCCGAGACCACGTACGCCTGCGTGAACGTCTGGAACGCGAAGATGACCTGTAGCACCAGGTTGAAGAAGATGATCGGCGTCAGCAGGGGCAGAGTGATGGACCGGAAGCGCCGCCACCGGCTCGCCCCGTCGACCTGCGCCGCCTCGTAGTACATGTCCGGGATCTGGCGCAGCCCCGCCAGGAAGATCACCATCGGCGACCCGAACGTCCAGATGTGCAGGACCATGATCGTGCCCAGCGCGTAGTGCGGGTCGCCGATCCAGCCGGGACCGTCGATCCCGAACAGGCCCAGGACCGCGTTGACGATGCCGTCCTTGCCGAAGACCTGCCGCCACAGGATCGCGACGGCCACCGACCCGCCGAGCAGGCTGGGCAGGTAGAGCACCGAGCGGTAGAACGCCAGCCCGCGCAGTCCGCGGTCCAGGAGCACCGCCAGCCCGAGCGCCAGGGCCAACAGGATCGGCACCGAGACGACCACGTACTCGACCGTCACCCGCAGCGAGTTCCAGAACCGCGGGTCGGCGAACATCTTGCTGTAGTTGCCCAGACCGATCCACGGGGGCGGGTCGGCCAGCGGGGACTTCAACAGGTTGTAGTGCGTGAACGACAGGTAGAGCGACGCCAGCATCGGCCCCAATGTGAACCCGATGAGGCCGATGAGCCACGGCGCCAGGAACAGGAACGCGATCCGGTTGTCCGGCGCCTTCGCCTTCACCTTCCGCCCCGACCTCCGCGCGCTGAGGGCGATGGAGCGCAGCTCTTCAAGGCTGCTCATGTCGACCTCCTCGTCGGGGCACACCCTGCTGAAAGGCTAGGAGAAAGCGGTTTCTCGGTATAGCATACAGAGCGAAGTCTGCACGTCAACCACCGGCGGAGCCAGCCCGATCCACGGCTGGTTCGGAGAAGGGATGCACATGGGGAGGCGGTCGTCGGCAGCCACCATCACCGAGGTGGCCCGCGCGGCCGAGGTGTCCGCGGCCACCGTCTCGCGGGTGTTCAACAACCGGTTCGTCGGCGACCCGACGGTTGCCGAACGCGTGCGACGTGTCGCGGGTGAGCTGGCCTACACGCCCAACCACACGGCGCGCAGCCTCGCACTCGGCAAGACCCGGGCGGTCGCCCTGGTCGTCCCCGACCTCGCGAACCCGGCCTTCCAGGCCATCCTGTCGAGCCTGTCCAAGGCCGCCTCCCGGGACGGGTACCGGGTCCTGGTCGCCGACTCGGAGGAGTCGGCTGTGGACGAGCCACTGCTGGTCGACGAGGTGCGCCGGCGGTGCGACGCGGTCGTCCTGTGCGCACCACGCATGCCCGACGCCGACCTGCTGAGTGTCGCAGCGCGCCTCGAGCCGCTCGTGCTCATCAACCGCCCCTCCCCACGGATCGACGCCCCGTCGCTCTCGATCGACTACGGCTCCGGAATCCGCGACCTGGCCCAGCACCTGTACGAGCTGGGCCACCGGCACATCGTGTTCCTCGAGGGCCCGCCCGGAAGCCTCTCGAACCGCCAGCGGCTCGACGGGCTGGCCGCGTTCGCCCACCAGGTCGGGGACGTCCGGCTCGAGCGCCGGCCCGGCGGCGTGAGCACGGAGGACGGCGTCGCCACGGCGGAGCGCGTGATGGCGACAGGGGCCACGGCCGTGCTCGCCTTCAACGACCTCGTCGCGATCGGCCTGCTCGACGGCCTGCACCGCCTCGGCGCCCGCGTGCCGCAGGACATCTCGGTGAGCGGCTTCGACGACATCCCGTTCGCCAAGTACACGACGCCACCGCTGACCACCGCGTCGGTGCCCAACACCGAGCTCGGGACGCAGGCCTGGCACCGGATGCGCGCCCTGCTGAGGGGCGAGGAGCCCGACCACAACCTGGTCTTCGAGCCGCGGGTCGAGCTCCGCGACTCGACCGCGCCGCCCGCGCGGGGGCGCGGTCGCATTACGGATTGAAACGAACCATTGACGCCTCACAGGCCCGGTGCTACGTTCTGAGAAATCGCTTTCTCAATCAGCGGGACCACATCGACGAGTCCCTCACGACCGGGTCCGTGCACGCCGTGGCGGGCCCCTCCACCCCTAGAGAAACGAGGCGCAATGACGCGACCGCATCGCTCCGCAGCGCGCTTGGCGACCGTCCTCACGGCCGCGGCGACCCTGGCTCTGGCCGGATGCGCCTCGGCCGGTGACACCGGAGGCAGCAGCAGCCCCGGCTCGGACCAGTCAGGCTCGGGTACGCAGGAGCCCGTCACCATCGAGGCCTCCTGGTGGGGCGACGACGCGCGAGCTGCGCTGTTCGGCCAGGTGATCAGCGACTTCGAGGCGAAGTACCCGTACATCACCGTCAAGCAGACGCCTGTCGGCAGCCCGGACGACCTCTTCAACCGCCTGGCCACCGACTTCGGCGGTGGCGGGGAGACGGCTCCCGACCTCTTCGCCCTCGGCGGCGCCAAGCCCCAGGAGTACGGCTCCGCCGGCGCCCTGCTGGACCTGTCGACGGTTGCCGACATCGCCCACGTCTCGGACTACCCGGAGTTCTCGCTGACCAGCGCCACCGTGGACGGCAAGGTCTACGGCCTGCCGACCGGCGGCAACGCGACGGCCGCGTTCGTCAACACCGACATCTTCGACAAGGCCGGGGTCACCGTCCCCGCCGACGGATGGACCTGGGACGACCTGATCAAGGTCGCCGGTGAGATCGGCAAGAAGGGTCTGACCAACGACCAGGGCAAGCCGATCTACGGGGTCGACATGCGCTCGGCCGACATCATCGGCACGTTCGCCGCCCAGGAGACCCAGTACGGCCTCTACACGCCGGACGGCAAGCTCGGGGTCGGCACGGACACGATCGCGAAGTTCTACACGATGGAGAAGGACCTCCAGGCCGCAGGTGGCCTGCCCGACCCGTCGATCGTGACCGACGGCGTCGCGCTCCCACCGGACCAGCAGCTCTACACGCTCGGCCAGGCAGCGGTCACGTTCGGGTACTCGAACCTCATCGGCACGTACTCCCAGGGCGGGACCACCAAGCTCATGACCCCGCCGACCGACACGAAGACGACCGGCGTCTCGCTGCTCCCGTCCGCGTTCTGGTCGATCAACGCCGCCAGCAAGCACCCCCAGGAGGCGGCCATGCTGATGAACTGGTTCCTCACGGAGCCCTCGGCGCTCGAGCTGATCAAGGACACCCGTGGCGTGCCGTTCAACCCCTCCGCCGCTGCGGTCGTGACGCCGCTGCTCGAGGGCAACAGCAAGGATGCGGCCGAGTACGTCCAGTCGATCCTCGACTCGGGCACGGTCGCTCCCCCGCAGCCGAACGGCGGTGGGAACATGAACAAGTACACCCAGGACGGGGAGGCGAACGTCCTGTTCGGACAGGCAACGCCCGAGCAGGCCGCGAAGACCTGGGTCGACCAGCTCTCCGCCGACCTCGCCGCCGGCTGACCGCACGACCCGTGAGCACGGGGCGGTGCCACCTCCTGGTGGCGCCGCCCCGTGCCCCATGTGCCGCACGGCGCCAGACCGCAGGAGGGACCGGAGCGTGATCCTCGACGAGGCGTTCGACCGCCTGGCCACCCGGCGCCGGCTGCCCGGAGCGCCGGTCCTGGGCTCGGCGGCGTCGGACGTGGCGTTCGCCGCCCTCAACGGCCGGCTCGAGGCGCGCTGGGACGACGCCCTGCGCGAGCTTGCCGGCTGCATCCGGCCGGTGGACGACGAGACCCCGATCCTCACCGAAGGCGGCCCGTACCCGGGGTGCTGGGTCGAGAGCACCGCGACGATCAGCACCGAGGTGCTCGGCCGCTTCGCCCCGGACGTCGTGACGGCCACCCACCTGCGGTTCGCCGCCCATCGCCGGCCCGACGGGCTCCTGCCGTACAAGGTGACCGCGGACGGCCCGGCGTACGCGCAGATCCAGATCGTCACGCCGCTGGCCCGGACCGTGTGGGAGCACTACCTGACCACTGGGTCGCGCGAGTACCTGCGGGAGATGGTCGAGGCGGCGACCGGCTTCGACGCCTGGCTGCGGCGGCGCCGCGACACCCGCGGCACGGGCGCTGTCGAGGCGTTCTGCACGTTCGACACCGGGCACGACGGCTCGCCGCGGTTCTGGGGCGTCCCGGACCGCTGCCCGGACGGCGACGCCGCGCGGTTCGACCCGCACCACCCGACGCTGCCGTACCTCGCTCCGGACCTGACGGCCAACGCCTACGCGCAGCGCACCGCGCTCGCCGCCGCGGCGCCGGTGCTCGGCCAGGACCCCGAGCCGTGGCTCCGTGGCGCACAGCGCGCGCTCGACGTGCTGTGGGATCGCTGCTTCGACCCAGATCGCGCGATGTTCTACGACGTCGACGCCCGCGGGCGGATGGTGCGGGTGGACTCCGACGTCCTGCTCCGCGTGCTCGCGTGCGGCGTGGGCGACGACGCGTTCTTCGCCGACGCCCTGGAGCGCGATCTCATGCACACCGGCCGGTTCCTGTCCGCCGCTGGCTTCACGTCCGTTGCGTTCGACGACCCGAGGTTCGACCCCGACCACCGGCGCAACTCATGGGCGGGCCCGGTGAACCTGCTGAGCCAGATCCGCGCACCGCGCGCGTTCGAGAGCCACGGCCGGGCCGCCGAGCTTGCGACGGTCGCCCTGCCGCTGCTCGAGGCCGTGGCCGCGGCGGATCGGTTCGCGCAGTGCCTGGACCCGTGGAGCGGGGAGCCGGGGTACGCCGAGAGCTACTCACCGGCGATCCTGTGGTTCGTCGACGCGCTGGAGCGGCTCTGCGGCATCCTGCCCACGCCGGACGGTCGGCTCTGGTTCAACGGTCTGACACCGACGCGCCTCGGGCACGACGTCGCGGCCCGGGCGGTGGCCTGGTCCCGCGTCGTCGACGCGCACCGGTTCGAGCTGGCCGGGGACGACGAGCGCGTCGAGGTCCGTCGGGACGGGCAGACCTGGCTCACCTTCCCGCGCGGATGGCGGGTCGAGGCCGATCGGGCCGGGGCAGCGGTCGCCGCGGTCGGCCTCGCGGCC
The DNA here is from genome assembly GCA_020444245.1 of Actinomycetales bacterium. Taxonomy (GTDB): domain Bacteria; phylum Actinomycetota; class Actinomycetes; order Actinomycetales; family Cellulomonadaceae; genus Actinotalea. The sequence goes on along the minus strand of JAHLLI010000024.1, from coordinate 41,680 downwards.
CGGCCCGTGGCGGGACTCCTCGCCACGCCGACCGGCACGGTGCCGCTCGAGCTCGGTCCGAACGACCGGGTCGAGCTCCGCGACGGCACCCCCGGCGACGTGGTGCGCATCGGATTCGTCGCCCCGCACAGCTGAGCGGCGGCGCCGGTCTCAGCCCTCGGGGCGCAGGTGGGAGCGGAGCACCTCGCTGAGCCCGCGACGCTCCAGGCAACGGTCGAAACGGAACGCCGCCGCCAGCAGCCGCGCCTGGTCCGGCGTTACGCCCCGGAACAGGTCGGCGAACCGCTCGGCCAGCGGCTCGGCGAGCAGGATGTGGCGGACCAGCACCGCGATGTGCGGCTGGCGGCCCCACGGCCACGGGGCGTACCCGGGGAACTCCCGGTCGAACAGCGCGTCGATCGGGTCGAGGACGTCGCGCACGTGCTCGTCCGTGCCGCCCCACGAGTCGACGCCCAGGCGCTGCTTGGTCGCGAGCTCGGGGGCGATGAGCCGCAGGTACTCGCTGTCCGGGTCCGCGTGGACCAGGCCCTGCAGCCCGATGTCCTTGTACGTCCACAGGGCCCAGCTCGCGCCGTGCTCGGCGTAGATCTCCAGCTGGTCGCGCAGCAGCTGGAGACGCCAGGGGTCCTGCGAGCGGTCCGCGGTGTAGACCGGCCCGAACTCGCCGATCCAGATCGGGGTGCCGGTGCGACGCATGTACTCGGTGCGCCGCAGGAAGGTCTGCTCGACCACGTCCCGGTCGAAGTACTCGCCGCGGGTCTCGCCGGGGTACTGAGTCGCGCGTCCGATGCCGGGGAGCGCGTAGTCGTGGGCGGTGTAGACCGTGTTGGGCAGGGGCTCGGCACGGGCGTCGAAGCAGCTGAAGTCCGTCGAGTACTTGTTGCCGTCGAGGAACAGGACGTGGCGCGGGTCGACCGCGCGGATCGCCGCCTCGAGGCGCTCGTAGAAGACCGGCAGCACCTCGCCCGACTCGTCGCTCGGCTCGTTGATCGGGTTGTAGCCCGCCACCTCCGGCCGGTCGCGGAAGCGGTCCGCGAGCGCCTCCCACAGGTGCACGACGCGGTCCTGGAAGTGCGGGTGCTGCCACAGCTGCGCCTGGTGCGTCGGGTTGTCGGAGTGCCAGTGCTGGTTCTGGCGGCCGGGCAACGCGTGCAGGTCGAGGATGGCGCGGATCCCGTGCCGGCCCAGGAGCGTGACGACGCGGTCGAGCTGCGCGAACCCCTCCTCCTTGAGCCCGAAGGGGCGGGCGTCGTCCTCGAAGTGGCGGTAGTTGAACGGGATCCGGACCGAGTCGATGCCCAGGCCCGCCAGGTGCGCCGCGTCGTCGTCACCGAAGAAGTCGGTGAGGAACGCCTCGAAGAAGGCGTCGTACGACTCCCGTCCCATCCGGTCTAGCAGGAGGCGCCGGATGTTCTCCTCGTTGCCCGGGTAGCCGGTGATGAAGTTCTCCATGTTCATCCAGCCACCGAGGCCGACGCCGTGCAGGCGTACCTCGGCGCCGGACTCGTCGACCAGCCGATGGCCGGCCACCCGGACCCACGACATCCGATCCACGCTGCGTCGTCTCCCTCGTCGTCGCGGGCGGCGGGTGCCCGCGTATCCACCGTAGCGAGAAATCGCTTTCTCGCCTACCGGGGCGCCAGCGGACGCGAGCCCTCGCCGACGCTCAGGAGGACGTGCGGCCGACGATAACCACGCGCAGGTCGCGCGGACCGTGCACGCCCTCGACGCGGACGAGCTCGATGTCACTCGTCGCGCTGGGCCCGGAGATCCAGGTCAGCGGCCGCTCCGGGTGCGCCGCGAGCACCGCGACCGCGTCGGGGACCGCGTGCACCACCTGGTCGGCCAGGACCACGACCACGTGGCGGTCCGGCACCAGCGTGAGGGCACGACGCCCCTGGCCGGCGCTGCCGTCGAGCACCACGGTGCCCGTCTCGGCGACGGCCACGCGGCAGCCGGTGAGCACGGCGGGGACGGCGTCGAGCTCGGCGTGGGTCAGGGCCGGCTCGTCCCGCCGCACGTCCGCGGTGATGGCGCCGAGCCACGCGTCGGGCACGCCCTCCGGTGCGACGACGGACCCGACCTCGGCCAGCAACGCGCCGACTGCTGCGGGTACCCCGTCCGGCCCGGCCACCCGCACCACGGTGGCCCGGTAGTCCTCGAGCCGGTCGGCGAGCAGGTCGAGCACCTCGGCCGAGCCCCGGCCCAGGGAACCGACGCGCTGGTAGTCGCGTGGCACCGCGGTCGCAGCGGGCGGACGGGCGCCGAGGGCAGCGCGGATCCGGGCGAGCATCTCCTCGCGGGCGGTGGGGTCGGTCATCGTGACCCCCGGTCGCGCCACCAGGCCGACAGCGAGCGGCGCGGCAGGCCGGGCACGTCGCGCACCCGGGTCCACAGCGAGCCCGGCCAGGGCAGCCGGTGGATGGGACGCCCGCCGGTGACCCGGCCCACCAGTGCCGCCGCACGCCCGGCCAGGCGCAGCAGCCGGCCCGAGGCCAGCACCCGCGCGGCCGCGCCCATCGCGAGGTCGGTCGCGGTCGGCGGGTGGCCCCCGTCGGGGTGCAGGGCGCGTTCGCGCAGGTGGATCAACGCCGACGGAATGTCGATCTTGACCGGGCACGCCTCGTAGCAGGCCCCGCACAGGGTGGACGCGAACGGCAGCGACCCGGTCGGGTCGTGCGCCCCGAAGGGACCGCCCTCGTCCCCCAGCCCGAGCAGCTGCGGGGTCAGGATCGCGCCGATCGGCCCCGGATACACCGACCCGTACGCGTGCCCGCCGGTGTGCTCGTAGACCGGGCAGACGTTCAGGCACGCCGAGCAGCGGATGCAGTGCAGCGCCTGACGGCCCAGCTCATCCGCGAGCGCGCGGGTGCGCCCGTTGTCCAGCAGCACCAGGTGGAACTCGGATGGTCCGTCACCGGGGGTCACGCCCGTCCACATCGAGGTGTAGGGATTCATCCGCTCACCGGTCGAGGACCGCGGCAGCAGCTGGAGGAACACCTCCAGGTCGGCGAACGTGGGCAGGACCTTCTCGATGCCCATCGCCGTGACCAGCACCCGGGGCAGGGTCAGGCACATCCGGCCGTTGCCCTCGGACTCCACGACGGCGACCGTGCCGGTCTCGGCGATCGCCAGGTTCGCCCCGCTGATCGCCACCTCGGCGCGCAGGAACCGGGCCCGCAGGTGCGCCCGGGCGGCCATCGCGAGCGCACGCGGCTCGTCGGACAGGCCCGGCGGGGCGTCGCCCATCCGGTGGGCGAAGATCTCCTGGATCTCCGCCCGATTGCGGTGGATCGCGGGCACCAGGATGTGGCTCGGCATGTCCCCGGCGAGCTGGACGATCCGCTCGGCCAGGTCGGTCTCCACCGCGTCGACACCCACCGCGGCCAGCGCGTCGTTCAGGCCGATCTCCTGGGTGGCCATCGACTTGACCTTGACCACCTCGCGCGCCCCGGCCGCGCGCACGATCCCGGTCACGATCGCGTTCGCCTCCGCGGCGTCCCGCGCCCAGTGCACCACCCCGCCGCGGGCGGTGACGTTCGCCTCGAGCTCGATCAGCAGCTCGGGCAGGCGGGACATCACGTCGGCCTTGATCGCAGCCCCGGCGTCGCGCAGCTGCTCCCAGTCGCCCAGCTCCGCGGTCACCCGGCGACGCTTGTCGCGGATGGTGCGGGTCGCGGTGCGCAGGTTCGCACGCAGCTGCTCATCACGCAGGGTCTGGCGGGCGGCCTGCGGGAAGGACGGCCCCCACCGCAGCGGCGCTGCGGGCGGGGTGTCCGGGTGAGGTCGCACGGTCGGCATGCCCAGATACGTGCTCACAGCGCCGCCCCCTGCCAGGGCTCGTCGCGGGTCGAGGCGAGGATCTCGGCGAGGTGGGCCGCGCGCACCCCGGTCCGTCGTCGGTCCAACGCACCGGCGATGTTCAGCAGGCAGGACCAGTCCCCCGCCGTGACGACCTCTGCCCCGGTCGCCACGATCTCGTCGGCCTTGTCGGCGACCATCGCCGCGGACGTCTCGGCGTTCTTCAGCGCGAACGTGCCGCCGAACCCGCAGCACTGCTCCGCCTCGCCCAGCTCCCGCAGCTCCAGCCCCTCGACAGCGCCCAGCAGCAGCCCCGGTCGGTCCCCGACCCGCAGCAGGCGCATCGAGTGGCACGTCGGGTGGTAGGTCACGGTGTGCGGGAACCAGGCCCCGACGTCCGTCACCCCCAGCACGTCCACCAACAGCTCGGACAGCTCGTAGGTGCGCGCCGCCACCTGCTCGGCGGTGTGCGCCAGGGGGCCGTCGCCGTGCCGCCGCGCCACGTCAGCCTGCTGGTGCCTGGCCGAGGCCACGCACGACCCCGACGGCGCGACGATCGCGTCCCACCGGCCGTCGAGCACCGGCGCGAAGGCGCGCACGTGGTTGCGGATCACGCCCATGGCCTCGGGCCCGTAGCCGGTGTTGACGTGCATCTGCCCACAGCACGCCTGGCCGGCCGGGAGGTCGACGGTGTGCCCGAGCCGCTCCAGCAACCGCACGGTGGCCGTCGCGGCGCGCGGCATCACCGTGCCCACCAGACACGTCGCGAACACCGCGATCCGCATGCCGCCCCCTCCTCCGCGGCCCGTCCCGCCGCCGTCAGGCCCAGCGCGAGTCGATCTGGAACTCGGTGGCCACCGCGCGGATCTCCTCGCGGGTCAGGCCCTCGGCTGCGCCGCCGGCGACCAGGTTCATGTACTCGTACCGCGCGCCGGTCTCGGCGTACTCGATCCGGTCGGTGGCCCGGGTCACCGACAGGTCCGAGCGTGCCATCACGCCGTGCTTGGACCAGACGACGATCTGGTGCTCGCGAAGGCCCTCGACGTTCGCCTGCATCATCCCCTGCGAACCGGGCACGAGGAACGGCAGCACCCCGATGCCCTCGGAGAGCGCCACGATCGACTCCGGCTCCCAGCGCAGCACCCTGGCGTTGAACGCTGCGGTGTCGCGGTAGGCCGGGATGTGCGACAGGTAGGTCAGGTGCATCGGCTGGGCGTGCACGACGGCCTGGAACTCGATCCCGCGCCGGGCGACCTGGTCCTCGTGCACTGCCAGGTGGGAGTTGAACTCGCTGGTCAGCTTCTGGAACAGCCGCCGCGGCGAGGTGTACATCGTCGCCGTGGTCCCGTCGTCGTGGACCTTGACGCCGGCGATCGCGGCCTCGGGGTCCTCGTGCAGCTGACGGAGCCGGCGCCCCGAGCCGGTGACCAGCAGCGTCTTGCCCGCGAGCGCGGGTGCGGGCAGCGGAAGGTCGATCTCGCTCTGGACCGGGAACCGGCGCCGCAGCTCCAGGTCCCAGCCCACGAGCACCGAGATGTTGCCCGCTCCCGCCTCGGAGGCGTCGATCTCGCTGATCCGGTGGCCACCGGCACCCATCGAGCGCAGCAGCTCGTCCAGCTCCGGGTAGGGCTCGGCGATCGGCATGGTCCGTCCTTCAGCTCAGGGCCGCGGTGTCCCGCAGCCGCTCCTCGGCCCGTTGCCAGGCCACGTCGTCACCGGCGGGTTCCCACCGGCGCAGCTCGTGCGAGGCCGCCACGACCTCGCGGATCCGGGCCAGGCCCGCGGCCGGGTCGTGCGCCGGGGCGCCATCGAGCGCCCCAGCCGACCAGGCCTGGACCAGGAGGCTGCCCTCGGCGCTGCCCTCGGCCGGTCCGGCGACCACCGGCAGGCCGGTCGCGTCGGCAGTCAGCCGGCAGAGCAGCTCGTTCCGCGACCCGCCGCCGACCACGTGCACGACGTCGACCTCGCGGCCCGCGAGGCAGGCGACCGCACGCACGGCGCGCCGGTAGGCCAGGGCGAGCGAGTCGAGTACGCAGCGGACCACCTCCGCCGGGCTCTCGGGCACCGGCTGGCCGCTCATCCTGGCCGCTTCGACGATCCGGGCGGGCATGTCGCCGGGCGGGGCGAACACGGCGGCGTCCACGTCGAGCACCGTCCGGAGGGCAGGCACGTCCCGCGCGGCCCGCAACAGCTCGCCGAGATCCTGCGGGGTGCCGCGGTCGGACCACGTCCGCAGCGACTCCTGCAGCAGCCACAGGCCTGCGACGTTGCGCAGGTAACGGACGGTCCTGGCGACACCCAGCTCGTTGGAGACGTTGGCCGCCCGGCTTGCCTCGGTCAGCACCGGGCTGCCCAGCTCTAGACCCACCAGGGACCAGGTGCCCGACGAGATGTACACCGACCGGTCCGGGTCGCCCATCGGCACGGCCGCCACCGCCGAGGCGGTGTCGTGGCTGCCGACCGCGACCACGTGCGTGCCCGCCAGGCCCAGGTCGCCGGCCACGTCACTGAGCAGCGGGCCGACGACCGTCCCGGGCTCGACCAACGGTGCCAGGAGCCACGACAGGTCCTTGCCCGCGACCCCGGAGGCCGCGGCGACGACTGCCGTGCTCCACTCCCGCGTGGTGGGGTCCAGCAGGCCGGTGGTGGAGGCGTTGGTCACTTCGGCGACCCGGCCGCCGGTCAGCCAGTAGCCGAGCAGGTCCGGCAGCAGGAGCATCCCGCGTGCCGCGACGAGCCGCTGGGTGCCGCCCGCGGCGATGAGCTGGAACACCGTGTTGAACGGCTGCACCTGCAGCCCGGTACGCCGGTAGTGCTCCTCGGCCGGCATCGCCGCGAAGAGCCGCTGGGGCACACCATCAGTCCGAGCGTCGCGATAGTGCACGGGGTTGCCCAGCAGCACACCGTCGGAGTCCAGCAGGCCGTGGTCCACGGCCCACGCGTCGACCCCCACCGAGGTGAGCGCCGCGGCCCGGCCTGCGGCCCGTAGGCCCTCGCGCGCCCCGGCCCACAACCCCAGGACGTCGGTGTACAGCGTGCGACGTCCGCCCTCGGTCACGGCCACCGGCGCGTTGCCGAAGCGCGCGACCTCCTGGGTGGCCAGTCGGCCATGCTCGAGCCGACCGGTGATCACCCGGCCGCTCGAGGCGCCCAGGTCGACCGCGGCGAAGGTGGTCACTCCCGGCCTCTCAGCGCAGGAACGCGGCCGCGACGCCGGAGTCCACCGGGATGTGCAGGCCGGTGGTCTGGCCCAGGTCCGGCCCGGTCAGCGCGAAGACCGCCGCCGCGACGTGCTCGGGCAGGACCTCGCGCTTGAGCAGGGTGCGCCCGGCGTAATACTCGCCGAGCTTGTCCTCCGGCACGCCGTAGACCGCCGCGCGCTTGGCGCCCCAGCCCCCGGCGAAGATGCCCGATCCGCGCACGACGCCGTCGGGGTTCACGCCGTTGACCCGGATGCCGTGCTCACCGAGCTCGGCGGCCAACAGCCGTACCTGGTGGGCCTGGTCGGCCTTGGTCGCGGAGTACGCGATGTTGTTCGGCCCGGCGAACAACGAGTTCTTCGACGCGATGTAGACGATGTCACCGCCCATCTGCTGGGCGATCATCGCCCGCGCGGCCTCGCGGGAGATCAGGAACGATCCGCGAGCCATCACGTCGTGCTGAACGTCCCAGTCCCGCGTCGTGGTCTCCAGCAGTGGCTTGGAGATCGACAGGCCCGCGTTGTTGACCACCAGGTCGACCCCGCCGAATGCCAGGACCGTCTCGCGGACCAGGGCCGCGACCGCGTCCTCGTCCGTCACGTCGGCGCGCACCGCGACCGCGACGTCCGGACCCCCGATCCCGGTGGCCACCTCCTGCGCCGCGTCCAGGTTCAGGTCCGCGACCACCACGCAGGCGCCCTCGGCGGCAAGCCGCTGGGCGATCGCCTTGCCGATGCCCGACCCGGCCCCGGTCACCAGTGCGACGCGGGTGGCGAGCGGCTTGGGCTTGGGCATCCGCGCGAGCTTGGCCTCCTCGAGCGCCCAGTACTCGATGCGGAACTTCTCGGCCTCGTCGATCGGCGCGTAGCTGCTGATCGCCTCCGCGCCGCGCATCACGTTGATCGCGTTGACGTAGAACTCCCCCGCGACGCGCGCGGTCTGCTTGTCCTTGCCGAACGAGAACATCCCCACGCCGGGCACCAGGACGATCGCGGGGTCCGCACCCCGCATCGCCGGGCTGTCCGGGCTCGCGTGCCGGTCGTAGTAGGCCGCGTACTCGGCGCGGTAGGTGACGTGCAGCTCGCGGAGCCTGGCGATCACCTCGTCCAGCGGGGCGTCGGCCGGCAGGTCCAGCACGAGCGGGCGCACCTTGGTGCGCAGGAAGTGGTCCGGGCACGACGTGCCGAGGGCGGCGAGCGCGTCCAGACGCTCCCTTGACACGAAGTCCAGCACGACCTCGGTGTCCGTCAGGTGCCCGACCTGGGGCTTGTCCGTGCTCGCCAGGCCGCGGATCACCGGCGCGAGGGCAGCGGCCCGAGCGCGGCGCTCCGCCTCGGGCAGAGACCCGAAGCCCGGGCGCACCGCGCCGAACGGGTGCTCGCCGCGGCCGGCGAGCTCGGCCGTGCGCGCCTCGATGAAGGCCTTTGCGGTGTGGATGATCTCCAGCGAGCGGGACTCGCACTCGTCGGACGTGTCGCCCCACGCGGTGATGCCGTGCCCGCCGAGGACGCAGCCGATCGCCTGCGGCTTGGCCGCCTTGATCGCGGCGATGTCCAGGCCGAGCTGGAAGCCCGGCCGACGCCACGGGACCCACACCACCCGGTCACCGAACACCTCGCGGGTCAGCGCCTCGCCGTCGGCGGCGGTCGCGAACGCGATGCCGGCGTCCGGGTGCAGGTGGTCCACGTGCGCCGCGTCGACCAGGGCGTGCATCGCGGTGTCGATGCTCGGCGCCGCACCGCCCTTGCCGTGCAGGCAGTAGTCGAAGGCCGCGACCATCTCGTCCTCGCGGTCGACGCCGGGGTACACCCCGACGAGCGCCTGCGCCCGGTCCAGGCGCAGCACGGCCAGGCCCTGCTCGCGCAGCGTGCCCAGGTCACCGCCCGAGCCCTTGACCCAGACCAGCTCGACAGGATCGCCGGTCACCGGGTCGGTGTCGGTGCCCTTGGCGGACGTGTTGCCCCCGGCGTAGTTGGTGTACCGCGGGTCCGCCCCCATACGGTGGGAGCGGTCGAGCAGCTCGGCGGCGATGGGGTGAGTCATGACGTCCTCTCGTCCGGCCGGCGGACGGGCTCGGCTCGGGGTGGGTGCTGGTGGACGCGCGTGGTCAGGCGCCCCAGCCGGCCTGGGTGCCCCCTACCCGGTCGGCGGCGATCTGCTCGAGGTAGCCCGAGGCCTTGAACGCCGCCATCGGGTCGCCCGGCAGTCCGCGCGACTCGCGCCAGGCCGCGAGGTCCGGCCGCACGTCCGTGTAGAACGCGTCCATCAGCACGTCGTTGGCGCCGAGCACGTCGCCGGCCCGCTGCGCGGCCGCGAGTGCGTCGCGGTCCACGAGCAGGGCCCGCGCCGTCATCTCCTGGACGTTGAGCACCGAGCGGATCTGACCGGGGATCTTGTCCTCGATGTTGTGGCACTGGTCGAGCATGAACGCCACGCCCGAGCCCTCGCCGTACCCGCCTCCGCGCACCAACTCGTGGATGATGCGGAACAGCTGGAAGGGGTCGGCGGCGCCCACGATGAGGTCGTCGTCGGCGTAGTTGCGCGAGTTGAAGTCGAAGGATCCCAGCTTCCCGAGCCGGAGCAGCTGGGCGACGATGAACTCGATGTTGGTGCTCGGCGCGTGGTGGCCGGTGTCCAGGCACACCACCGCGCGGTCGCCGAGCGCGGCGACGTGGGTGTAGGCGGTGCCCCAGTCGGGCACGTCCATCGTGTAGAAGTACGGCTCGAAGATCTTGTACTCCAGCACCAGGCGTTGGTCGGGTCCGAGCCTGTCGTAGATCGCCGCGAGCGACTCGGCGAGCCGCTCCTGACGGGAGCGGATGTCGGCCTGACCCGCGTAGTTCGTGCCGTCCGGCAGCCAGATCTTCAGGTCGCGCGAGCCGGTGACGTTCATCACGTCGATGCACTGGAAGTGGTGGTCGATCGCCTTGCGGCGGATCCGGTCGTCGTGGTGGGTGAGCGAACCGAGCCTGTAGTCGTCGTCCTGGAAGGTGTTGGAGTTGATCGTGCCCAGGCGGACCCCGAGGTCCTTCGCGTACGCGGCGAGCGCGCCGAAGTCGTCGACCAGGTCCCACGGGATGTGCAGCGCGACGCTGGGCGCGAGCCCGGTGTACCGGTGCACCTGTGCGGCGTCGGCGAGCTTCTCCTCCACCGTCCGGGGCGTGCCAGGACTCGCGAACACCTTGAAGCGCGTGCCCGAGTTGCCGAACGCCCACGAGGGCAGCTCGATCTCCTGCTGTGCGAGCAGGTCGAGGGTGTGCTGGTCGATGGTCACTGTGACGTCCTTCGACGGTGAGGCGTCTCGCTGAATCGATTCACAGTACCAGTCTGGCCTTCCACGTGCCACTGGTCGGGTGTGGGGCACGCCGCCTGAAGAGCGACCGGGCAGCGCCGCAGGCATCCACAGTCGCGGTGGCGCGTTCACCCGGGCGCCGCGCCCGCGCCGGCGACCTGGCTCGATGCCCGCACCACGAGTGTGGGCTCGAAGATGACTCGCTCCACCGCGTGCCGGTCGCGCAGCAAGAGGTCGGCAGCCGTCCAGCCCATCTCGTGGGTCGGCTGCCGAACGGTGGTGAGCGGGACCGCCAGCTCCGCCGCGACGTCGATGTCGTCGTACCCCACGATCGCGACACGGGACAGCAGCGCCGTTCCGCCGGCCCGCCTGAGCGCTCGCTGGACGCCCACCGCGACGAGGTCGTTGACGCAGAACACAGCAGGGGGTGGGCCCTGCTCGGCGAGGAGCGCAGTCATCGCTGCGTCGCCGCCCGCGGCGTCGAGCGTGGACAGCGGCACCTCGGAGACCACGTCGCGCGGATCGAGGCCGGCGTCGCGGACCGCTGCGTCCACCCCGGCGCGACGGTCCGCGCACTGGCGGATCGTGTGCGGACCATTGAGGAACACCAGGCGGCGGTGGCCCTGGTCCAGCAGGTGCTGCGCGGCCAGCCGACCGCCGGCCACGTCGTCAACGGCGACCGAGGAGAGCTCGTCGACCGATGACGGTGCATCGAGCACGACGACGCGAACACCGCGGGACTGGCTGGCCAGCAACGGCATGAGGTCCGGCCCGGTCGGCACCACCAGGAGCCCATGGACGCCGTGCTCCTCGAACAGCCTCAGGTACTTGCGCTCGCGCTCCGGGTCGTCGTCGGAGCTTGCGAGCATGAGCGTGTAGTCCGCCTCGGCCAGCCGGTCCTCGACTCCGCGTGCGACATCGGTGAAGAACGGGTTGCGGATGTCCAGGACGAGCGCGCCGACCGTGGAGATCTGACCGGCGCGCAGCTCACGCGCCCGCCCGTTGCGGACGAAGTCGAGCTCCTCGATCGCGGCCAGCACTCTGGCTCGCGTGGCCGGGGCGACGACCTCCGGGCGGTTGAGCACGTTGGAGACGGTCCCGACGGCGACGCCGGCGCGGCGCGCGACGTCGACCACCGAGGCGCGGCGCTGGGGACGGTCGCTCACGGCGTGAATCGTCTCATGGACGTCGTGGGGCGGCGCGTATCGGCACCGGCACAGTGAGGTCCTGGGAACCCCGGCTCACGCAGCGCACCCAGGTGAGCGGGTAGGTGCACTCGGGGACGCGCGTGCTGCGGCTTCCCGGGTCAGCCACCCACCGCCGGGATCGCTCCAGCCGCCCCCTGGTGGGCCCCCAGCACGCCGATGTCCAGCTGGCGGCCGAGCATCATCGCGAACGAGCCCGCGTGGTGGAGGTGCGAGGCGTCGGGGAGCCCGGTCGCCGGGACCCTTGCCGGCATCGACCAGGTCGGGACGGACGCCTGCGCCGTGTGTGCGATCGATTCCATGCCGAGCTTCCCGTCCGACATCTGAAGTCCTCGCCTCCCCACTCACACCACGCTGATCACAACGTCCCTGGGAACTACAGCTCGCCGGCCGGCCTCCACGGACCGTACGCCGCGCCGGGTGGCTTGTTACGGTTCCACCACTGCGACACGTACTCGAGCCCCTCGTACGTGACCTTGTCCCCCGAGACGTACACGGTCGTCGGGGCCCAGGTGGCCGCGCCGCCACCGGACGGCGGCGCGGCCACCTCCGCCCAGGGCCCGTTCGGGTCCCCGGGCTCCTGATTCCGGGTGTACCACTGGGCGCGGTACGAGCTGCCCTCGTAGCTGACCACCGCGCCACCCTTGAAGATGCGCGACGGGGTCCAGATCGCGACGCCCTGCTCATCCGTGGCGATCTCCTGCCACGGGCCGTTGGCATCGCCTGGCTCCTGACCCTTGGTCCAGTACGTCGCCCTCCAGAGGGCACCGTCGCGGGTCACCTCGTCGCCGCCGTCGTACTGGAGCGCACCTGACCATGCGGGCCGCACGTCGTCCGCCGAGTTGATGAAGAGGATCAGCTGTCCCGCGGCGCCGATGAGGGCGCTCGCTCGGTCGTGCGACAGCTTGCCCGCCGTCTCGAAGCCCTTCAGCTTCCCGATGAAGGCATTCTCGACGATGGTGGCGGCGCTTCCCGGGTTGCCCTTCGCCAGGAGCTTGACGACCTGGTCGAGGTTGGCCGTCAGCGCGTTCTGCTGGCCCTTGTTCAGGCCAGAGCCTGCGACGCCCTGCCGCAGCCCGGCCATCTCGGCGTCGAACCCGGAGAAGTACCAGCCGTCGACGCCGGTCACCCCTCCTTGACCACCGGTGATGGTGTTGTAGCCGCCCCAGTAGTAGTCGTACGGGCTCTGCGTCTGGCCGGCTGACACGTCGAGCGCGTACGGGTCCGTTGAAATGCGCGCCGCCTCGCCCGCGGACACGGTGGACGATCCGTAGAGGAAGTCGCTGAGGAACTTCCCCTCCACGACCGCGCTCGCCGCACCGTGCGGGTCACCCGAGGACTGGTAGTCCCCACTGTTGAACTTCACGTAGTCCGCGCCGTCGACGCCCAGGTTGTCGTACACGCTCTTGGCGATCTCAAGACTCATGTTGTCGGTGACTGCGCCGTCGTTGTAGTCGTTGAGATTGGTGTCGATGACGATTGCGCGGTCCGGCGCCAGCGTCGCCACCAGGTCGGCCTGGTCGAAGGGGAGCTGAGCGAAGCTGCCGTATCCGTACGAGCCGTCCTGATGCTCGTACATGTGGCCGTACGGCAGGAAGTGGCGGAACAGCTCGGTCTCGCGCACACGGTTGTGGCGGTAGCTGTTGCCCGGTCCTTCGGTGCCGAACGCAACGATCGACTCGGCGCCGGGGTTGTAGTAGTCGGTGCCGCTGAAGTCGAACTCCTGGCCCTGGGCGTTGTAGCGCCAGTTCGCCGGGCCGGTCGCACCTGCCCCACCCGCCACGACCGCCTTGACCCGGTCGTCGAAGATCGCGGCGACGAAGGCGTTCTTCCCGCCGATCGAGAAGCCCTTGGTGACGGCCCTCGAAGGGTCGATCTTGGCGTCGAGCGCGGGGTTCTGCGCCACGGCCAGCTGCAGTGCGTCCAGGTACACGGACACCGCCGTGGCATTGGCGATCAAGATGCTCGAGTCCGCGGAGGCGCTGTTACGCGTGTACGGGAACAGCGTGTAGAAGGTGGATGGGAAGTGGAAGGTCCCGAACGCGACGTCGGATCGATCGGTTCCCCACACGTAGGGATCGGACCGGACATCGAACGCCCACGAGGGGAAGGAGACGTCCGCGATCCCGTTCGCCGAGAACCCCGTCCCGAACCCGATCACGGCCTTCTGGTCCCCCGGAACCGCCGTCGGGACCGCGACCCTGATGGTCACGTCCTGCGGGACGCCGCCAGAGAAGTTGACGTTGGTCGGCACCACGTGGGCCGTGACCGTAGCGGTGGCGCCGCCGCTGTAGTCATTGCTCACGATGCTGACGGAGTAGTCCGTCCCGAGCTGCGGCTTGTAGCCGTACTCGTAGAACTGTGCCAGATCGAGCAGCTCCTTCTTGCGCAGCGCCCACTCGGCGGAGTCGGTGACCATCCCGTCCGTGCCCTTGGTGGGGTCGAAGAACCGGAGCGGGCTCGGAATGGTCTGCAGCGATGGGAGGTCGTGCGGATCGGGGTACGTCGTGTCCCCCCACCGCAGCGCAGCGAACGCGCGACACACCTCGAGCACCGCCGCCTCCTTCTGCGCTCGCGTCGCGCCCACGTCATCTCGTACTGCCAGGTAGGCCGCCTTCGCGGCGACCATCCGCGCCTTCGACGCCGGTGTCCACACCAGACTGCCGTCGCCGTCGGCGCCCGGCTCCGTGCCGTTGCCCGAACCACCCGGATTGCTGGCCGAGTCCCAGAACCGCACGTCCTCATCAGCACGCCAGCCGCTGTAGCTGAACGGAGTCGATCCATCCCAGCCGGCGAGCGTCACGACGCCCCAGTCGCGGTTTCGCACCCGCTCGGAGTTGGGCAGGTTCGAGCCACCCTCGCGGCCCGCGAAGCTCTGCGTCTTGCTCCAGTAGGTGAAGGACTGCCCCTGATCGAAGACACCGAGCTCGAGCCCGACCTCGGTCCCGTTGGTCAGCTGGCGGTCCCACGCGTCGCCCCAGCCCTCGATCTGGAGTGCGAACTCGTAGGTGTAGTTGACGCCGTCGCCCGGCGTGTATCCGGACGACTTGAATGCCTTGAGCCGAGGCGAGTAATCCTGCGCACTCGGGTTGAAGAACGAGCCCAGCGATGGGATGCCCGCGTTGTCGAACGATGTCACCGACGCGAGGCTCGGGTTCGCCCCGAGGAAGAACACCCCCTGGGTGTCGGTCTCCATCCCCCACTGGTCGTTGAACACGTCCATGCTCACGAACAGCCCGTCAGTGCTCGGCTGGTAGCTCGCGCTGGACCAGACCGGCGTGCCGGTGTCCGACTCGGTGGTGTCCCCGGTCACTTCGACGAGGCCGTAGAGCACGGGGCCGTCCCACAGGAGCCGCAACGTGCCCTGCGTCGTCGCGTCAGGCGCTGCGGCACTCATGTCGGCGGTGAACTTGTTCGCGATTGGGTACACCGTAGCCGCGCTCCATGCGGGCTCGGCCACGCCGTCGACCGAGATGGGACTGGCGGTGAACGTCGCATCGGCCTGTGCTCGGGGGGACGTCACCTTATAGCTCTGGTTGTTGCCCGCGCCGTCGGGCGTGTATCGCTCGAGGACGTTCGTGTTGCTGACGTAGTCCTTGTCGCCGGGCTGGTCGTAGGGATACCCAGCGCCGTCCGACGCTGCCACCGCGGGTGTGGCAAGGAGGACCACCGCAAGGCTCAAGGAGGTGGCGCCGGCTGCCGAACGGGAACGCGCCCTCATGTTGCACTCCGTCTCTACATGTCCGCTTGCCACTCTTGGCCAACGCCTCGACGTTGAGGTGGCAGGTCTGGCTTGCGCCGGGACGGGAGGCCGTCTGTGGACGGCCGGTCCTCGACCCGGTCGTGAAACCGCTTTCTCGCGAATCTATGCCTTCGCTATGAATCGTGTCAATGGGTTTGGCGAGACACAGCAGCTCTCCCGGCAGCAACATCAACCGAGGCTCAGGAGGGCCTCGCGGGCGACCCGTGCGCGCACCCGTTGCGATCTTGGCGACGCCTCGACAGACGCAGTCCCGGAAGTTCGACCAGCTGAGCGCCCGCACGCCGATTGCAGACGCACCCACGAACAACCCAGAGGTCGCCCCTCGGGCCATCTGGGCTGCACGTGCATACCGAACGCGCCTCGCAACGCCAGAGGCCCTCCCGATCCGAAGATCGAAAGGGCCTCTGACCTGCACTTTCACAAGTAGCGGGGGCAGGATCTGAACCTGCGACCTCTGGGTTACGAGTGCCGGCTGTTGCAGGACCTCAGGCCCCTGACCAGGGCGAACGCCAACGTTGTCGCAGGTCAGAGGCTCGCGGACTCGCATCGGCGTCTCCGCCCGTCCACTGGCATCCGCTGGCGTCTGCACACCAGGTGCATACCGCAGAGTTGCAGACCACCTCGTGGGCTGGGCGCTCACGGTGACCAGCCAAGGGCACCCGCAGGGCGGAGGACCCCCGACGCGGGAGATGGTCAACCAGACACTCGCCGGAGTGGCCGTTCACCCACGAACGCAGTCGGAGGACTCCGGCTGCTCGCGGGGGTTCGTCGACGATGTCGCCGACGGTCATCGACGGGTTGAGCGAGGCGGTCGACACCCGCTCCTTCGCCGCGGGTGTCGACTGCTCCCCACTCACCCCCGCGGGTCAGTGCCCCGGCACGAGGAGCACCCGAGTCCAGGACACTGCGGGCAGCTCGATGCGGATCCGGTGGTTGCCGTCACTGGAGACGTCGACGTTGGGCCTCAACCCGACCCGGCCTGGGGCGGTGGCCGTGTTCGTGGCCTCGAGGTCGTCGTCGTACAGCGAGACCGCGTCGACGCGCAGCGTTCCCGGCAGGGCCGAGACGTCGAGCTCCAGAGTCGTTGGGCCGTCGACCCGGCGGTTGACCACGAACACGGCCGTCGAACCGGACGCCTCGTCGTGCGTCGCGACGGCCGCGACGGCATCGACCTCGCCGTACCGCTCGGTCTCGTAGGTGTCCGAGGTCAGCGAGACGTCCAGGGCGATCGGCCCGGCGTGGCGCGAGGTCTCGGCGAACGGGAAGAACGTCGTCTGCCGCCATGCCGGCCCGCCGGGCTCGGTCATGATCGGCGCGATGACGTTGACCAGCTGGGCGAGCGAGGCGCTGGCGACCCGGTCCGCGTGGCTGAGCAGCGTGATGAGCAGGCTGCCGAACACCACTGCGTCGGTGACCGAGTACACGTCCTCGAGCAGGCGCGGCGCGACGGGCCAGTTGTCGACCCCGGCGATCTTGTCGACGTTCTCGAAGCGGGAGTTGTACCAGATGTTCCATTCGTCGAACGAGATGTCGATCCGCTTGTCCGATCCGCGCTCCAGCTGCACAGCGTCGGCCACGCCGGCGACCTGGCGGATGAAGCCGTCCATGTCGACGCCTGAGGCGAGGAAGCTGCCCAGGTCGCCGTCGTTCTCGTAATACGCGTGGCAGGAGATGTAATCCACCGCGTCGTAGGACTCCCGCAGGACCGTGCGTTCCCACTCCAGGAACGTCGGCATGCCCGAGCCAGAGGAGCCGCACGCAACCAGCTCGAGATCGGGGTCGAAGGCCTTCATCGCACGGGCGGTCCGCGCCGCGAGCTTCCCGTAGTCCTCAGCGGAGCGGTGCCCCAGCTGCCAAGGCCCGTCCATCTCGTTGCCCAGGCACCAGATCCGGACGTCGAACGGGTCGGGCCGGCCGTTGGCCGCGCGCTCGTCGCTCCGGGTACTGCCGCGACCGAGGTTGGCGTACTCGAGCAGGTCGAGCGCCTCGGCCGTCCCGCGCGTACCGAGATTCACCGCGAGCATGAGCTCGCTGCCGACCAGGTCCAGCCAGTCCTGGAACTCGTGCAGCCCGATCTCGTTCGTCTCCGTGCTGTGCCAGGCCAGGTCGAGCCGACGTGGGCGCTGGTCGCGGGGGCCGACCGAGTCCTCCCACCGGAACCCCGACACGAAGTTGCCGCCCGGGTAACGGATCGCGGACACACCGAGCTCCTTGACCAGGGCCACGACGTCGCGGCGGAAGCCCTTGTCGTCGGCGTCGGGGTGGCCGGGCTCGTAGATCCCGCCATACACCGCGCGTCCCAGGTGCTCGATGAACGAGCCGAAGATCCGTGGGTTGATCGCGCCGATGACGGCGCCCGGGTTGAGGACGATGCGTGCGGAGGCCATCAGTTCTTCTCGTCACTTCCGTTGCTCGTGCGGTTCGCGCGTCGCGCGAGGGTCTCGAAGCGGTCGGCGACCGCGTTGCGGCGGCGAGCGAGCCCGCCCGACGTCTCGACCAGGTCGAACAGGCCCATGGCCAGCAGGTGGTCGCGACGCGGAGCCCGGGAGTGGCGCCAGGTCCACTCGTACATGTCGAACAGCGGCCACCACGTGTACCCAACGACCGCAACCCCGGCGGCCCGGAGCTCGTCGACGACCATGACCGACTCGTCGAGCCAGTCGATCCGCTCGGCGGCGGACGCGGTGACGCAGGTCTCGGACACCATGACGGGCACCTGGTACCGGTCGGCATAGCGGGTGAGCGCCTCGCGCAGGCCGTCGCCCCCGAGGTCGACGGTGGGTCGCGGATCGGCGAAGCCGCCGGCATGCGTGACGCCCACCTCGTACCGCTCCGTGGAGTGGCGGGGGTAGTAGTTGACGCCCATGACGTCGGGCCGGACCGCCGACTCGACGAACCAGGCCAGGTCGCCGTCCTCGAGCCCGGCGGAACGGAGCTGGGGCACCGCCGGGTGCCCGGAGTCGACCCGACCGGTGACGAGGTCCTCCACCAGATGGACCTGCATGCGCATCCGCTCTGCCTCGATGCGGTGCTCGGGTGCCACGTCGTCGCCGACGAATGCCATAGCGGCGTCGACGTGGACGAAGGTCGCCGCGTCACCGAGGACGTCCGCCACGGCGTGCTGCGTGCGCACCAGTCCGCGCGCCACTGCCACGGCGATCGTGGTGAACCCGTCGATCCCGATGAGGTAGGGCGGCCAGTAGCCGTACTGGCCCGCGAACAGTGCGTGGATGACGGGTTCGTTGACCGGGGTGTAGTCGACGGCCACGTCCGCGTAGCGCTCGGCGAACCGTGCCGCGTACTCGGCGACCCGCAGCGGGTAGTCGGGGTTGACGAACTCTCCCGTGAGCCACAGCGGCGTCCCGTAGTGCACGAGGTCGACGACGGGCCGGAGCCCGCTGCCGTGCAACGCGCCCATGGCACGGTCGGTCCACGACCAGTCCCAGCGCCCGGCGGCAGGCTCGACCCGGTACCAGGGCACGCCCCACCGCAGGAGCTCGGCCCCGACGTCCGCAGCGAGGGCGAAGTCGTCGGCGAAGCGCACGTCGTGCTCGGTCAGCTCGTACTCGTCGATCGCGCGCTCCCCGGGCCTCGCCTGGGGCACGAACGTGTCCTCGATGCCCAGACCGAAGTGCAGGGCGCCGTCCTCGAACCAGCGGCCGCTCATCCCTTGAGCCCCGTCGTCGCGACGCTCTCGATGAACCGCCCCTGCAGGGCCAGGAACAGCAGGCCCAGCGGCAGCACGGCGATGAGTGAGCCGGCCATCATCGTGCCGTAGGGCAGGATCCCGCTCGGCCCCGTGAGCAGCGTCAGGCCGGAGGTGATCGTGCCCATCTCGGGGTCGGTGGTGAAGATGAGCGGCCAGAGCAGATCGTTCCAGTTGTTGACGAACGTGAAGATGCCCAGGGTCAGCAGCGCCGGCTTGACGTTCGGCAGCACGATGCTCCAGAACACCCGGAACTCGGAGGCGCCGTCGATCCGGGCGGCGTTGTCCAGGTCGCGCGGCAGGGAGACGAAGAACTGCCGCAGCAGGAAGATCCCGAAGGCGTCCGCGGCGCGGGGCGCGATCATGCCCTGGAAGGTGTTGACCCAGCCGAGGTGCGCGACGAGCTGGTAGACGGGGATCAGGGTTGCCTGGAACGGGATCATCAGGCTCGAGACGATGACCACCAGGAGCAGGCCGCGACCACGGAAGTCGAGCCGGGCCAGGGCGTAGGCGGCGAGCGAGTCGAAGACGAGCGCGCACGCGGTCACCCCTCCCGCGAACAGGAAGCTGTTCCCCAGGAGCCTCGCGAACGGCAGGTCGGTGAAGATCCGGGTGAAGTTGCCCAGCGTCCAGGACGTCGGCACGAGGCCCGGAGGGAAGGCGTTGATCTCGGCCGGGGGCTTGAACGCGGTGACCGCGATGATCAGCACCGGGAGCAGCACCGCGAACGCAAGGGCGAGCGCGATGAGGAAGGCGAGGGCGCGACCCACGACCGGACGCGCAGACGTACGGGCAGCTGACCGAACCGTGACGGCGCTCATCCGGCGATCGCCTCCTCTCGGCGGTTGAAGAACCGGAACTGGATGAGGCTCAGGACGAGCGTGATGACCAGCAGCACGTACGAGAGCGCCGAGGCCAGACCGATGTCGAGCTTCTTGAAGCCTTCCTGGTAGATCTCCATGACGACGGTCTGGGTGGTCCGGTACGGCCCGCCGCCGGTGAGCACGTAGATCTGGTCGAAGGCCTGGAAGGCGGCGATGAGCGCGAAGATCGTGACGAACGCGAGCGTGGTGCTCAGCTGGGGCAACGTGACGTTGGTGAACCTCTGCCACGCGTTCGCGCCGTCGATTGTCGCTGCCTCGTAGAGCTCGCCGGGGATGTCCTGGAGGCCTGCGATGAAGATCACCATGTAGAACCCGAAGCTCTTCCAGACGGCGACCAGCACGACCGTCGGCAGCGCGAGGTTCGGGTCCTGGAGCACATTGCCGAGATGGATCCCCGCCGACTGCAACCAGTAGTTGAGCAGGCCGATCTGCGGGTCTAGCAGGAACTCCCACGCGAAGGCTGCCACGGCCATCGAGATGATGAAGGGAAGGAAGAACGCGGTCCGGAAGAACCCGCGACCCCACAGGGTCTTGCGGTTGAGCAGCAGGGCGAGCGCGAGGGCCGCGGCGATGGTGAGTGGCGTGAACATCGCGGCGTACATCGTGGTCACCCCGAGCGTGCGAAGGATGCGTGGGGTGGTGAAGATCTCCACGTAGTTCGCGAGCCCGACGAAGTGCTCGGCGCCGAAGCCGCTGCTGTCCGTGAATGACAGCCGCAGTGCCGAGAGCACGGGCCAGAAGACGAACGCTGCGAGGATCACCAGCGCCGGGAGCAGGAAGGCAGAAGCCAGCCTCGCGGTCCTGGGCCCGCCACGTCGTCGTCGCGGTCGGCCTCCGAGCTGGGCCGGTGCTCGGTACGCGCGCCGGGCCTGTGCTGTCGCTGACATGTCTGAGATCTCCGGATAGTGCGGTGGCCGCCACTCGAGGAGGAGGTGGCGGCCACCGCAGGGGTGGGGCCGGCTACGGCGCGAGGGCGTCCGACACTGCGGAGTTCGCGGCGTCGAGGAGCGACGCCGGGTCGCCGCCGGCGAGCGCCTTCTGGGTAGCCTCGTCCACGGCGGCCAGGACGTCGACGCTGTTGGCGATGCCGGGCAGGAGGGGGCGTGCCGTGCTGGCCATCGGGGTCAGTGCGGCGACCACCGGGTTGCTCGAGACCGCGGACGCGGGGGTGTCCGTCCGCAGCGGGGGCCACCCAGAACCGAGGGACCACTTCGTGGCGACCTCAGTGGAGTAGAAGTAGTCGAAGAACTTCTCGGCGGCAGCCTTCTTGGCGGCGTCGGCCTGGTTCGTCACGGCCACGGAGATGCCGATCGCCGAGGACGCCTGTCCCGCGGGACCCGCGGGGATCGGCGCGAGGCCGTAGTCGATGTTCGCGCCTTCGGCGACGCTGGCCATCCACGGACCACCGACCTCCATCGCCACCGTCCCCGCCGTGAAGAGCTTGTCGGCGCCGACCCCGTCCACGCCGGTGGGCGAGATCTTGTCGTTGATCACTGCGTCGGCCCAGTAGGTGAGTGTCTGGACGTTCGCGTCGGAGTTCACGACGGCCTTGCCGTCCTTGTCGACGAGTTCGCCGCCTCCCTCGTAGAACAGGCTCGCCCATACGCCGTTGCCGACCGTGGCGTGGTCCGGCAGGACCAGGCCGTACTGCTCGGGCGTGCCGTCACCGTTCTGGTCGATCGTGAGCCTCTTCGCCGCCGCGACCCACTCGTCCCAGGTGGTCGGGAACTCGGTGATCCCGGCCTTCTCGAAGAGCGCCTTGTTGTAGACCACCGAGAGCGGCACGAAGCCCCACGGCACCCCTGCGTACGACTCGTTGATCTTCTCCATCGAGACCGCGTTCTCTTTCAGGGACGCGGCGGCCTCCGAGCTCGAGTACCAGTCGTCCAGCGAGGCGAACGCGCCCTTCGAGGCGTAGATCGGCAGGTTCTCTGCAGGAAGCGCCACGAGGTCGGGGCCCTGCTCGGCGGACAGCGCGGTGAGCAGCTGGTCGCCGATGTCCGCCCAGGTCTTCGTGGTGTCGTTGATGGTGATGTCGCTCTGCGAGGCGTTGAAGTCCGCGACGATCTGGTCCAGGACCTTGCCATCGGCCTCGGTGTAGCCGTGCCAGAACTCCAGGGTGACGTGGCCCGATGTCGACCCGGACGCGTCGCTGCTGGACGAGGCGCTGCTGCCGCCGGACGAGCAGCCGGTCAGGACGAGCGCGAGACCCGCGAGGGCCGCGACTGGGGGGATGACCTTCTTCATTGAACGCCTTTCTGGACAGGTGGGACGCGATCCCGATACGTTCTACAACGATGTAATGCAACGATGTAGGGAGTGTACGTCGCGCAGGACCGGACCGTCAACGACACGGCGGGCGGGGTCAGCGTGGCGGGGCTGTCGACTCACGGACCACGATCGAGAAGTCGGCTACGACCTGCTCGAAAGGGCCGTCCGCTGTGCCGTCGATCCGGCCGTGCAAGAGGTCGACGGCGGTCCGAGCGATCTGCTCACGACCTGGCGAAACGGTGGTCAGAGTCGGCGTGGAGTACTTGGCTTCGTCGATGTCGTCGAAGCCGATCACCGCGACGTCGTCCGGCACCGCCAGGCGTCGGTCGTGCAACGCGTGCAGAGCGCCGAGAGCCATCGCGTCGTTGAGGGCGAACACCGCGTCGACGGGCGCTCCCGAGTCCAGCAGCCGGTGCATCGCCTCGGCGCCCGTCGAGCGGTGCCACAGCCCCGCCTCGACGATGAGCGCCGGGTCCACCGCCAGCCCCGCCGCCTCTATCGCCCGCCGGTAGCCAGTCTCGCGCAGGCCCGCGGTGCCGATCCGCTCGCCGGGATGGGCGCCGATCAGGGCGATGCGCCTCCGGCCGCTGGCGATCAAGTACTCCGTCGCGGCGCGGGCCGCATCGACGTTCGCCATCGTCACGTGGTCCGCCGGCCCGTCGAAGATCCGCTCGCCGAGCAGCACCAGCGGGTAGCCGACGTCGAGCAGGCCGGCATCCTCCTGCCCCAGGGCGAGGGGCGAGAACAGAAGTCCGTCGCTCAGCCGGCGCCGCTCGCTCTTCAGAACATCGATCTCGCGCTGCCGGACGGCGCCGGTGAGCTCGACGAGCACCGTGAGCCCGACGTCTTCGGCCGCAGCGATCACCGAGTCGGCGAGCTCGGCGAAGTAGGGCAGGCTCAGCTCCGGCAGTGCGAGCCCGATCATGCCGGTGCGACCCTGCCTCAGGTTCCGCGCGGTGATGTTGAGCTGGTAGCCGAGGTGGTCGATCGCCTCCTCGACCCGCCGCTTCGTCTCGGGGCGGATGTACGGGTACCCGTTCACCACGTTCGAGACGGTCTTGATCGACACGCCCGCCATCGCAGCGACGTCGTGCATGGTGACGCCCCCCGAATATCGCCGCACAGACATCTCACCCCTCCTCGCGTCGCGGCGATCGTACATCGTTGTAGGTGACTGCGGGACGGAGGCACCCCACTCGCGCCCACGTGCGAGCGCCGGGCCGGCCCCCGCTCGCATAGGGGACCGCGAAGGCGACAACCGCTTCGACCCGCTCGGGGAACGCTCTCGGCAGGTTCGCGCAGGCAGGACCGCGCGCGCGCGGCTTGGGCCGAGCGCGCGTTGTCGAAGCGCCACCGCGAGCAACAGACACTCAGTCGACGGTTGGGAGCCACACCCGCATGGTCGCCGGCCCACGGTTCGCCCACCGGTGGTAGGGCACGAGCGGCACGAGCCCGCGCTCGGCGCTGCCCGTGACCGCTCCGGCTCCCGGCTCGGTGCCGAACGGCCATGTCCCGTCCGCCAGGTCGAGCGTCGTGGCGGGGACCAGCACCTGACCGTCGCGCTCCACCGGCGCCGCGTCGGTGTGCACGCGAACCCCGGCCACGTCCGCGCCCAGGTCGACCGACTCCAGGCACATGACCTCGGGGCCCCGCTCGACCGCGACCTGGCCGCGCACGGCGTCGACGCGCGGGTCGGCCCAGGTCCATCGCGGAGCCATCGGCAGCTCGAGTACCACCACGTCGCCGGGAGCGAACGTTCGGCGCACCGCGGCGTAGCCGGGCTCGACGCCCCGCGCGCCCCCGTCGGTCACCGTGGCGCCGGCGGCCCAAGCCGGCACGCGCAGGCTCAGGGTCCACTCCCCCGGCGGCGCCGCGAGCACCTCGACCTCGATCCGGCCGCTGACCGGGTAGGTGGTCCGAACCGCGAGGTGGACCACGCCCGCCGGGATCTCGGCCCGGATCGTGGACTGCGCGTACTGGTGCAGCTGGACCCCGTCGTCGTCGGTCGTGGCGAAGTACGCCGCGAGGGAGGCGACGGTGCGGGTGATGTTGTTCGGGCAGCACGACACCGCAAACCAGGGCGCACGGAGGCTCGACGCGGCGCGCGGGCTGACCTCGTCCTCGTCAGGCACCTTGCCCGGGACGCGCTGGTGCAGCGTGTTCGTGTAGAAGAAGCTGCGGCCGTCCTCGGCGGGCGAGGTCGCCAGCACGTTGTACATCGTCCGCTCGACGGCGTCGGCGTGCGCGACGTCGCCGGTGGCGAGCAGAAGGCGGTAGTTGACCATGATCGAGCCGACCCCGGCGCACGTCTCGGAGTAGGCCCGGTCCGAGGGGAGCTCGAAGTCGCGGCCGAAGGACTCGCCCTCGTGGTGCGCGCCCATGCCACCGGTCAGGTAGGTCCGCCTGGCCAGCGTCGTCACGGTCTGGGTGGCGACCGCCGCGAGCAGCTCGTCGTCGTCGGCCTCGATCGCGACGTCGGCGGCGCCCGCCGCGAGGTACACGGCACGGACCGCGTGGCCGTCGAACACGGTGGCCTCGCGCACGGGGACGTCGTCCTGGAAGTACTGCGCGCCCAGCTCGATGTCGCCCAGCACGCCGTGACCACGCCGGTCGACGAACAGCTTGGCCTGCTCGAGATAGCGCCGGTCCCCGGTGACCCGGTAGAGCTCGGCGAGCGCCACCTCGATCTCCGGGTGGCCATCCACGCCCTGCCGGCCCTCGGGCCCGAACACGTCGCACACGTGGTTCGCGGCACGCACCGCGACCTGCACGATCTCGTCGTCGCCGTGGGTGCGGGCCCGGGCCACGCCCGCCTGGATGAGGTGGCCGAAGCAGTACAGCTCGTGTCCCCAGTGCAGGTCGGAGTAGCGCTCGCCCTGGCCGGGGCGTCCGAACATGGTGTTGAGGTAACCGTCCGGTTCCTGGGCCCGCGCCACGCGCGCGGCCAGGGCGCGCAGCCGCGCGTCCATCTGCTCGTCCCCGGTGCGTCCGACCTCCCACGCCATGGCCTCGAGGAGCTTGTAGATCTCCGAGTCGGAGAACTCCCGGCCACGTCGGTCCTGCGGGAGGCGGCCCTCGACCGCCGCGTCGAAGTTGCCGATCCAGCCGAGCCGCTCCATCCAGGCCTGGGCGTGCTCGATCATCGTCGAGGCGTTGAGGCGCTGCAGGTCGGCCCAGAAGCCGTCGGTGATCTGGACGTCGTCCAGGCCCAGCGGCCGCAGCCGGCCACGCGACGGGACCACGGGGCGCCCGTGGGCGGCCGACGGGGCGATGACGTTGACGGGCATGCGAGGTCTCCTCAGCAGGGTGTGCAGGGGGTGGACGAGGGTGGGAGAGAGGTCACTTCACCGCGCCGACGGTCAGGCCGTCGCGCAGCCGCCGGTAGGTCGCGGCGAAGACGATCAGGATCGGGATCGAGGTGAGCACCGCGAGCGCCATGAGGCCGGGCCAGTCGATGCCGAAGGCGGACACCTGCTGGGCCAGGAGCGCGGACAGCGGGTAGCTCCCCGGCGAGAGGAAGAAGTTCACCGCGTACAGGAACTCGCCCCACGCGAGCAGGAAGATGAGCGTGCCGACGGTGTAGACGCCGTTGCGGGCGACCGGCAGGACGATCGACCAGAAGGTGCGCAGCACCGACGCTCCGTCGAGGGCACCGGCCTCTTCCAGCTGCGGCGGCACCGACCGGAAGAACGGCCGGAGCAGCAGGGTCGCGAAGGGGATGAGCAGCGCGGCGTCGGCGAAGATCACGCCAAGGGCCGAATCGAGCAGACCCCAGGAGGCGAACACCTGAAAGAGCGGGATGACCGTGGCGGTCTGCGGCATCATCTGCAGGACGATGAGCAGGCCGAGGCCCAGGGTCGGCAGCCAGCCCGTGGTCCTCGCCAGGCCGTAGGCCGCCGGGATCGCGAGCAGGAGGACGAGCGCAGTGGTGCCGGTCGCGACGATGACTGACTGGCGCAGCGCGTCGACCAGGGCGCCGTCCAGGGCGTCGACGTAGGCGGTCAGCACCGGCCGGAAGAAGATCGACGACTGGGTCCCGACCACGTCGGCGCTGCTCTTGAACGAGGTCAGGACGATCCACAGGATCGGCAACCCGTACATCAACGTCAGCAGGACCTTCACGCCCGCGACGACGGGCCCGGAGCGGCGGTTCACGACTCGGCCTCCTCACGCCGGATGCTGCGCGCGTACACCGCGGCCAGCACCAGCACGCCGAGCACCGTCACGACCGACGTCGCGGCGCCGAGGCCGAAGTCGTAGCGGACGAAGGCCTGCAGGTAGCCGAGGAACGGCAGCGTGTTGGTGGCGGTGCCGGGACCGCCGTAGGTCATGACGTAGATGAAGTCGAACGACCGGAACCCGTAGACGATCGTCAGCACCAGGAGCACGAGGGTGGTCGGGCGGACCGACGGCAGCATGATGTGGCGGATCTCGTGCCAGCGGTTCGCGCCGTCGAGAGCGGCCGCCTCGAACACCTCCGGCTCGATGTTCATCAGCGCCGCGCGGAAGACGAGGGCGTTGAACGGGATCACCGCGAAGGAGTTGACGAAGGCGACCGACAGCAGTGCCCAGTACTGGTCGTAGAGGAACGGGACCGGTGCCTCCCGCAGGCCGGTCGCCTGGAGCACGGTGTTGACCAGACCGGCGTCACCGAGGAGGAACTTCCACACCGAGCCGTTGACGACCGGCGGCAGAGCCCAGGTGAAAACCATGAGGGCGAGCAGTGCGCCGGACCACCGACCCTTGGTACGCAGCGCGATCGCCGCCGCGAGCCCCAGGCCCATCCCGAGCGCCGTGACCACCACGACGAACACGAGGGTGCGCTCCAGGCCGGCCGTGGTCTGCCCGGAGCGGAAGCCGGCGGCGAAGTTCTCCAGACCCACGAACGCCCAGGGGCTGTTGAGGGTCGCCGACGTCACAGCGCTCACGCTCATCCGCAGCAGCTGCACCAGCGGGTAGAAGCTGAGCAGCGCCAGAAAGATGCCCGCGGGCAGGAGGAAGAGCTTGCGGGTCTGGCGCCGGGTGCGGCGCGCCGGGGTCGGTGACCGCCGTGCGGCGCCGACCCGAGAGCCGCTGTCCAGCGAGGGTGCGTGGGACGTCATCGTGGTGCCCTTCATCGGTCCCGGACGGTGGTGAACGTCGGTGGCCGCCCCGCGAGGAGGTCGGGGCGGCCACCGACGGGGCTCACTTGGCGAGCAGACCCTTCAGGGTCGAGACCGTGGTCTCGGCCGCCGAGGTGGCGTCCTGCTGACCGCCGAGCACCGCGCTCCACGTCTGGCCGACGTTGAGCTGGACGTCCGCGACGGACGCCGGCGGGATGACCGCCGCCGGGTAGTTGGCCCCGAACTTCGCGATGGTCGTGGCGAACGGCGCGAGCAGCTCGTTGCCGGTGACCGACGGGTCCTGCGCGGCGTCGCTGCGCGACGGGATGGAGCCGACCAGGTCGGCGGCCGCCACCTGACCGTCCACCGACAGGTAGGTCGTGGTGAGGTACTCCCACGCGAGGTCGGGGTTCTTCGAGTAGGCGCCGATGCCCTCGCCCTCGCCGCCGAGGTAGACCTTGCCGTCCGCGCTCAGCGGCAGCGGCACGACGCCGTACTTGAAGCTCGCGTCGGCCTTCGCCGTCCCCATCTGCCAGTTGCCGTTCTCCGCGAACGCGACGTCACCGGAGGTGAACTCCTGGAACGGAACGGTCTGATCCCAGGTCACCGCCTCCTGGGAGAGCACCCCTTCTCGACCCAGCTGCGCACCCGGGACAGACCGGCGGCCATCGCCGTCGCGTCCGGCGAGTCGTAGGAGAAGCCCTCCGAGGTCAGCCACGGGTATGCCTGCCACTCACCCTGGGAGTTGGGCAGGGCGGAGAGCGTGATGCCGCGGTACCCGGCGTCCTTCGCCTTGGCCATCGCGGCCTCGAGCTCGTCGATCGTCGTCGGCGGCTGGACGCCGATCTTGTCGAGGATGTCGGCGTTGTACCAGAGGCCGAGCAGGTTCACGTAGCCCTGCACCGCGTAGGTCGTGCCGTCGACCTTGTGGATCACCGAGTCCGGGAGCTGGCCAGCGTCCTGGAAGGAGCTCAGCTGGTCGTCGAGCGGGGCGAGCGCACCACCGAGCGCGATCGTGGCGGTCTCGGCGCCGTTGAACACGACCACATCCGGACCGGTCTTGGCCCCCGCCGAGGACACCAGCTTGGAGTTCATCTGGTCGTAGGGGACGTACACGTTGTCGACCGTGACACCGGGATGCGCGTCCTCGAACATCGACGCGTACTTGTCCATCAGCGCGACCTGGTTGTCGGCGCTGAAGTAGTGCCAGACGGTGATGGTCTGGTCGCCACCCGCGGCACTGCTGCTCGAGCCCGTGTCGCTGCCCGAGCTGCTGCACGCGGCGAGGCCGAGCACCCCTACCGCGGCGATGGCTGTCATGGTCATGACGCGGCCCCGCTGCCGCATCGACCTGATGGTCTGCATCCGAACGACTCCTCTGGTTCGGACGGGGACGCCCCGCGCACGGTGTCCGTCCTCGTCGATGGAGATGACGTGCTGGTCTTGGGCTACTGGGGCGTCCGACGCCGACCGTTCGTCGACACTGGCGAAACTCCACGAAACCCTTTTCGGGACGCTAGCATGCTCGACACGACAGGTCAACACCCCTACTATCGACATGGTTTTCGGCCGTCACCGCCGAGCAAAGGAGAAGCGATGTCCACGAGCGGGCACACAGGCCCTCGTGCGAGGACGCCTACGTTGCGCGACGTCGCCCGGATCGCCGGCGTCTCGGTCCCGACCGCGTCCAAGGCGCTCAACGGGCGTGCAGACGTCCACCCGGACACCCGCCGACGGGTCCAGGACGCCGCCGAGCAGATCTCCTTCACGCCCAACACGCTCGCCCAGGCCATCCTCGCCGGGCAGACCGGTACGGTCGGGCTGCTCACCAACGACCTCGACGGCCGGTTCAGCCTGCCGATCCTCATGGGCGCCGAGGACGCCTTCGGTGCGGGCAAGATGTCCGTCCTGCTGTGCGACGCGCGCGAGGACGCGATCCGCGAGCAGTACCACCTCAGGGCACTGCTCAGCCGCCGGGTCGACGGCCTGATCGTGGTGGGCAGTCGCACCGATCCGCGGACCTCCCTCGGCCGCGAGCTGCCGGTACCGGTCGTGTACGCGTACGCGCCGTCGGCCGACGACGCGGACTGCTCGATCATCGTCGACAACGTGAGCGCGGGACGTCTCGCGGTCGAGCACCTCCTTGGCCTGGGACGCGCCCGGGTCGCGCACATCACCGGCGACGTCGGGTACTCGGCGGCCCGCGACCGCGCCACCGGGGCCGAGGCGGCACTCGCCGCCGCCGGGCTCGAGCTCGTCGGCCCGGTTCGCTACGGCAGCTGGAGCGAGGCCTGGGGCCGTGCCGCGACCCACGCGGCGCTCGACCAGAACCCCGACCTCGACGCTCTCGTCTGCGGCAGCGACCAGATCGCCCGCGGCGCGCTGGACACCCTGCGCGATCGCGGCGTGCGCGTCCCGGAGGACGTCGCCGTGATCGGATTCGACAACTGGGACGTCCTGACCTCCGCTGCGCGACCCCCGCTGACCAGCGTCGACATGAACTTCGAGCTGCTCGGCCGGGTCGCAGCCCAGCGCCTCGTCGACGCCATCGGCGGCAACCCGGCGCACGGCGTCGAGGCGGTGCCGGTTCGCGTGATGGTGCGCGGGTCGACGGTCGCAGGGGCCTAGGCCGAGGCTCGCCAGTCTCCGATGGCCGAGGGGCATGGCCCCGGACAGGCCGAACTGCTTGACGTCGCCTTCCGGTGGCCAGCTCACCGCCACCGCGCCGGCCAAGTCCCTCCGCCTCGCTAGGCCCGGTACTGTCCGCGGTGTCTAGGAGCTGTCGTGGCGGTCTCGCACAACGAGGGGGTAGGGGCGTTCACCGTCCCGGCTGCCCATCCTTGGCGCGTGCCGCTTCCGCCCCGATGGTCTCGCCTACCGCAACGAGGAGTTCCTGCGCGTGCTCGATCGCCGCCTGACGCGATCCGACTAGCTCGCTGAGTTCGTGCCCCTCCACACCGTCGGGCAGGCAGCCGGACTCCACGACGCCAGCCACCACGACGGCGCGACGCCCGGCGGCCTGTGCGCGGCGGACGACCTCGCCGGGGCCCTTGCCGTCCAGGCTCTGCCGGTCCCATGAGCCTTCGCCAGTGACGACCAGGTGGGACTGGCTCAGCGCGGCATCGAAGCCCAGGAGCTCGAGGATCGCGTCCGAGCCCGGGGTCACGCGGGCACCGAGCGCCATCGCGGCCGCGCCGACTCCGCCTGCGGCACCGGCCCCGGCGGTGGCCGACGGTTCGATCCCGCGACGGCGTTCGAGCTGCCGTGCCCACCGTCCGAGCGCGGCGTCGAGGGCTTCGACGGTCGCCGGACCGGCACCCTTCTGCGGCCCGTACGCCTGCGCCGCTCCGTCGGGTCCGGTCAGGGGGGCTGCCACGTCCGTGAGCACCTCGAGGCTGACGTCCGCCGGCCAGCGCAGGCTCGCCATGTCGAGGTGGGCCAGACGGAGCAGGCCGGCACCATCCGGCGTCACCACCCGGCCGTCCGCGTCGATGCCGCGAGCACCGAGCGCGTCCAGGAGGCCGAGGCCGCCGTCCGTCGATGCACTCCCGCCGAGCGCGAGAGTGATCCGGCGGAACCGGTGCTCCACGAGTCGTCGCAGCGCTACGCCCAGCCCGTACGAGGACGCGCGCAGTGGCTCCCGTGCCCCCGCGAGCTGGGCAAGGCCGCACGTGCTCGCCAGCTCGACCACGGCGTGGTCGCCCCGCACGGCCGCGAGGGTGGTCGACGGCTCGCGCAGCGCGGTCGCCGACTCCACGACGGTCGAGCGGTATCCGGCGCGGAGGTAGGCCTCGAGGGTGCCGTCACCACCGTCTGCGATGGGCAGCTCCTCCACCGTGAGGTGCGGGGCGGCCCGCCGCACCCCGGACGCCAAGGCGTGCGCGACCTCGTCAGCGGTCGCGCACGCCTTGAACTTGTCCGGGGCGATCAGGACCTGTGGAGCCTCAGGCGACACCGGCGAGGAAGTCCTCCGACGTGGTGACCTTGCCGATCTTGGGGAAGATGATCCGCTCGGCGTAGGACTGCTCCTCTTCGGTGTCGGTGGCGGTGCAGTCGGCCAGGACGGTCACCCGGTAGCCCTTGTCGTAGGCGGAACGGGCGCTGGACTCCACGCACCAGTTGGTGTGGAAGCCGGTGAAGGCGACGTGCTCGATCTGGTTCGCGCGCAGCAGGTAGTCCAGGGCTGTCGAGTGGAACGCGTCGAGCGTCTTCTTGCCCTCGATCACGATGTCGCCGGGCTGCGGCGTGAGCTCGGGGATGATCTCGGGCCCGGGCGTGCCGCGCAGCCACGCGCCGGTGCCCCAGTCGGCCTTCATGTCCATCTCCACGCCGCGCAGGCCCTCGACGGCCGGGCCTCCGGGCTTGAGCTCGGGGAAGCCGACGTCGAAGGGGTGGAAGGGCACGTACATGATCCGGATGCCCTTCTCGCGAGCTGCCGCGAGGAGCCTTTGGAGGTTGCCGATCACACCCCGGCTCGCCAGCTGCTCGGCGATGTAGGTGTACATCGTCCCGCCCGGGGACAGGAAGTCGTTCTGCGGCTCGATGAGGACGATGGCGGTCGAGTCAGCGGGGATGGTCATGCCGTTCCTTCCTGAGGGGCGGTCAGCGCTCGGCTGAGGCGCTGGGGATCCACACGCGCATGGTCGACGGGCCTCGGTTGGACCACGCGTAGTAGGGGATGAGGTCGATCGCGACCTTCTCGTCGGCGGGGCTCGATGCCGCGGCCGTGACCGGGCGGTAGGGCCAGGCGCCGTCGGGCTCGGCCGGGGCGATCACGCCCGTCGCGCGGACCGTCGCTCGCACGTCGCTGGGGCCCGCGGCCTCGCGGACCTCGAGGTCGCCGGCCACGTCGAGGCGGAACCGGTCCAGGTCCACGGCGTCGGCCGCCTCGACCACGGACTCCGCGCAGTAGACCAGTGGGCCACGCTGCACGGCGACGGTGTCCCGTAGCGCGTCGATGCGCGCATCGGGCTGGAGCACCACCGCCGGCATCGGCAGGTCGAGCACCACGACGTCGCCGTCGGACCACACACGCTCGAGCTCGGCGTAGGGCCCCTGGACCGGCGTGGTGACGCCACCCACGGTGACCGTGGCCGCACCCGCCCACGACGGGACGCGGAGCCGCAGCCGGAACCGCCCGGGGCTCGAGGCCACCGTGACCTCGACCCTGCCCTGCCATGGGTACTCGGTGCGCACCCGCAGGGCGACCGGACGGCCGTCCTCCAGCCGGGTGTCGATCGTCCCGTCGAAGTACTGCTGGACGGTCAGTGAGCCGTCGGACACGGTGGCGAAGTAGCCGGTGAGCGAGGCGAGGGTGCGCACCACGTTCGTGGGACAGCACGAGACCCAGAACCAGTTGGCCCGCAGCGTGTCCTTGCGGAAGGGCGCCTCGCCCGGCTCGGTCGCGATGCCAGGCTCGCGCTGCAGGAGGGGGTTGACGTAGAAGAACCGGTCGCCCTCGGCGTTGGGAGAGGTCGCGATCATGTTGTAGAGCAGCCGCTCGATCGCGTCGGCGTACTGCGCCTCGCCGGTGGCGAGCAGCAGGCGCCACGCCGCCATGACCGAGCCGACGGCACCACAGGTCTCGGTGTACGCCCGGTCGGGCGGGAGCTCGAAGTCGCGGCCGAAGGACTCGCCCAGGTGCCGCGAACCCATCCCTCCGGTGAGGTAGGTGCGCCGCGCCCAGGTGTTCTCCCACTGGGTCGCCAGGGCTCCCAGCAGCTGGTCGTCACCGGTCTCGACCGCCACATCGACGGCGCCCGCGGTCAGGTACATGGCTCGCACGACGTGGCCGCGCAGCACTGTCGCGTCCCGCACGGGCATGTCGTCCAGGTAGTACTCGTGACCGATCGGGTGGTGCTGGAACGTCCGGTGGCCGCGCTGGTCGATGAACCGCCGCGCCTGCTCGAGGTACCGCACTCGACCGGTCGCACGGTAGAGCTCCATCAGCCCCATCTCGACCTCGGGATGGCCGTCGGACCCCTCGCGCCCGCCCACGCCGAAGTCCTCGCAGATCCGGTCCGCCAGCCGCAGCGCGGCCCGGGTGAGGTCGTCCTCCTTGCCGCTGCGCAGCCGCGCGACGGCGGCCTGGAACAGGTGGCCGGCGCAGTACAGCTCGTGCCCGTGGGCGAGGTTGGTGTACCGCGTCTCCTCGCCCTTGGGACCGAAGTAGGTGTTGAGGTAGCCGTCGTCGCCCTGGGCGGCCGCCACGAGCCGGGCCAGCTCGGCGAAGCGCGCCTCCCGGTCTGGGTCGGGGCGTTGGGCGAGCTCCCAGGCGAAGGCCTCGAGCAGCTTGTACACGTCGGCGTCGGTGAACAGCTTGCCCTGGAGGGGCTTGTGGGGCTCCTCGCCGGCGGCGACCCGGAAGGTGTCATACCAGCCCATCCGGTCGATCCAGGTGTCGCAGTGGTCCAGGAGGGTGTCGGTGTTGAGCCGCTGGCGCTCGAACCAGAAGCCGTCCTCCAGCCGCACGGCGCCTGCCGGCACGGGCACCTGCTGCCCGGTGGAAGGGACGACCGGGCTGAGGCCGGCCTGCTCGACGGGCGCGGGCGCCCCGAGTCGGGTGGTGGTGATCTCGGTCATCCCTTGACGGCCCCGTTCGTGAATCCGTTGACAAATGCTTTCTGAAGGACAAAGAAGAGCAGCACGCACGGCGCCGCAGAAACCACGACACCGGCTTGCAGAGCGCCGAAATCGATCATTCCCCAGTCGCCCTGAACGAGATTCACCAGCGCGAGTGGCAGCGTGTACTTGTTGCCGTCGCTCAGCAGGATGAGCGGCGTCACGAACTCGTTCCAGGCCGCGAGGAAGGCGAACAGCCCGACGGTCACCGCGCCCGGCGCCACGGCGGGCAGGACGACCCGCCACAGGCTGGAGAAGGTCGTGCAGCCGTCGATCAGGGCTGCCTCCTCGAGCTCGCGAGGCACGGACTCGAACGAGTTGCGCATCATGAAGACCGAGAAGGGCATCTGGTACATGACCATCACGAAGGCGACGCCCAGCAGCGAGTTGCCCAGGCCGATCCGGTCCAGCCAGATGTACAGCGGGATGAGCAGGCTGGTGTGCGGGACCATCAAGATCGCAAGGATCCCGACGAACAGGAGCTTCGAGCCGGGGAACCTCATCCGGGCGAACGCGTACCCCGCGAAGATCGACACCAGCAGCGACAGCACCACGGTGACCACGACGACGACGCTGGTGTTGAGCAGGTAGATCCCCAGGCCCTCGCCGTAGGAGACCAGGCGCGAGTAGTTGGTGCCGCTGAAGCTCCCACCGTTGCGGATCGAGCCCCAGACCACCCACAGTGCCGGTCCGACGAAGAACACCACGAGCACCAGGACGCCGACCAGGCCGAGCACCCGCAGGGCCCGTCGCAGCGAGCCGCGGCCCGGTGCCGGCCGCTCCGGCGCCGGCGCGGCGGCGCGGGTCAGGACGACGGCGCTCACGACGCCGCTCCGTCGTCCTCGCGCACCAGCCGAAGCTGGAGCACGTTGAGGAGCACGAGCCCGAGCAGCACGACCACGCTGAGCGCAGCAGCGGCGCCGAGGTGGAACTGGCTGAACGCCTCGCGGAAGATCGTCATCACCATCGTCACCGTCGAGTTGTCGGGGCCGCCACGGGTCAGGACGTAGAACTGCTCGAACGCCACGAGGCCGCCGGTCACGATGAGGACGGCGCTGAGCGCGAGCGTGGGACGCAGGAGCGGGATCGTGACCGAGCGCAGCGAGCGCCAGCGGGAGGCGCCGTCCAGCGCCGCCGCCTCGTAGAGCTCGGTCGGGATGGCCTGCAGGCCGGTGAGCATGATCACCATGTAGAAGCCGGCGAACCGCCACGTCATCATCACCACGGTCGAGACCATTGCCATCGTCGGGTCGCCGAGGAAGTCGACCTGGACCCCGAACCAGCCGAGCACGTCGTCGATCGGGCCGGCGCTGGGCGACAGCAGCCCCACGAAGAGCAGGGCGGCGGTGGTCAGGCCGGTGACGACCGGCAGGAAGAAGGCGGTGCGCAGGACCCCGGAGCTGCGCCGCTTGGACTCCTGGATCAGCAGGGCGAGCCCGAGGCTGAGCACGAGCAGCACCACCGCGATGATCACCGTGTACCGCACCGTGAACCCGACGGCCCGCATGAATAGCTCGTTGTCCGGGATCGACGTGTAGTTCTCCGGGAAGTTCAGCTCCGGCGCCCGGCCCAGCAGAGGCCAGTCGAACAGCGACATCCAGATGGCCAGGCCGAGGGGTACCACGAACAGCACGAGGAGGACCGCCGTGGCGGGCGCGGCGTACAACCACGCCCGCCACGCCGCGCGCCTGGAACGCGCGGTCGAAGCACGCGACGACCGGAGGGCTGAGCGCCGAGGAGGAGCGACTGCGCCGGTGGTGGTCATCGTGGGTCCTTCGAACGGTGTGTGAGGAGGGTCAGGAGGCCTGCAGCGAGGCGGTGACCGCCGCGTTGTTGTCGGGCAGGGTCGACGGGCCGTCGCCGAACACCGCGTCACGCACGAGGCTCAGGAACGGGCCCTGCGGGTCGTTGAAGGTCTGGAAGAACCGCACCGAGTACGGGGTCTGGCCGTCGGCCACGAGGGAGTTGAACAGCACCACACGGGGGTCCGCCGCGGCGTACTCGTTGTTCGCCAGGTCGGTGCGGACGGGCATGAACCCGGCCTTCGCGAAGATGTCGAGCTGGGTCTTCTCGTCCAGCGTCCAGGACAGGAACGTCCACGCGGCGTCGGCGTTCTTCGAGGTGGACGAGATCCCGATCACGTCGCCCCCGACGAATGTCGAGGTCCCTCCGTCGGCACCGGGGATCGGCGCGACGCCGATCTCGAGCTTGTCGTTCTCGGCGATCGTGCCCAGGGCCTTGGAGCCGAGCAGCGCGAAGCCCGCGGTACCGGACTCGAACGCGGTGTTCTGGGTCGAGCCGTCCTCGTTGCGGGACTCGGGGATCATCGACCCGTCGGTCCACATCGAGTGGTAGATCCCTAGCACGGAGCTCGCCTCGGCGGAGTCGAGGGTCGCCTCGGTGCCCTCGGCGTTCATCACGGTGCCGCCGGACGCCCAGATGGACGGGAACACGGTGAACGCGAGGCACCCGCCGCAGTTGCCCGGGAGGTACAGGCCGCCGATCCCGTCACCGAGCGCAGCGATCTTGGCGGCGTCGTCAGCGACCTCCTGCAGGGTGGTCGGCGGGGCCTCGGGGTCCAGCCCCGCGGCGCGGAAGAGGACCTTGTTGTAGTAGAGCGCCGAGGCGTCCATCACGTGCGGCACGGCGTAGGTCTTGCCGCCGACCGTGGCCGAGGCCAGGTGCGCCGGGGCCAGGGCGTCGGCGTAGTCGAGCCCGGCGATGCGGTCCGTCAGGTCGGCCCAGAGGCCGAGGTTCGCGTAGTTCGGGCCGTCGATGACGTTCGCGGCCAGGATGTCGGGCAGGTTCTTGCCGCTCGCGGCCGCGCTGACCTTCTGCAGGTACTCCTGGAACGGGACCACGGTCAGCTCGACCTTGATGGTGCCCTCATGCTCCGCGTTGAACGCGTCCACGAGCGCCTGCGACTGGGTCGCGGTCACCGACCGGGTCCACATCGTCAGCGTGACGGGGTCGGCCGCCGCGCCCGTGCCGGACGAGGCCGGGTCGGCCGATCCGCCGCCGGCGCAGGACGCCAGCACCAGGGCGGCGGCAGCCGTCCCGAGGATGGATGCAAGGACTCGCCTTCGAATCATGTCTGCTCCAGTTCGCAGGGTGTGACACATCGCAAGAATGAGATGACCGAATTGCTAGGGGGAATGTCTCGGGGCAGCGCTCGACGCGCCGTCCCTCCGGCGTCCTGTAGGTTGCTCGGGCGCTGGGAACCGCTCCTTTGCGTCCAGATTGTTACCGGTCACAATCCGTGATGCGACGAAGATAGACCGCCCGCTCCCGGCTGTCAATCGACTCAGATCACGGATTCGCATCGGACCGCTCGTGGGGCCACACTGGACCTGGACGGCCGTTCCGGCCCAGACGGGGAGGGCGCATGGATTCCGCCGGGCGTGCCAAGGTGCCGACCATCCGCGACGTGGCGCGCGCCGCCGGGGTCTCGCACCAGACCGTCTCCCGCGTGATCAACGACCACCCGAACATCAGCGCCGCCACCCGGCTCCGGGTCGAAGCCGCAATGGAGCACCTCAGCTTCCGGCCCAGCCGCGTCGCGCGCGCACTGGCGACCAGCCGGACGCGGACCATCGGGATCATCTCCACCGACAACGGCCGCTACGGCCCGCCCAAGACCCAGCGCGCGATCGAGCAGGCCGCGCGCGACGCCGGGTACTTCCTCAGCACGGCGAACCTCGCCGAGGTCGGGCACGAGCCCATGCGCGACGCTGTCGACTACCTGCAGGACCACGGCATCGACGGGATCGTGCTCATCGCACCGCAGGCGGAGATGCTTGACGCCTTCGCCGAGCTCGCCCCCCGCGTGCCCTTCGTCACGGTGGACTCCGCCGGACGTGGCGGCGGGCACTCCATCGCGATCGACCAAGCCGAGGGCGCGCGACTGGCAACCCGGCACCTCGTCAGCCTCGGCCACCGCGGGATCCGCCACATCGCCGGACCGCTGGACTGGCTCGACTCGCAAGCGCGCATCCGAGGGTGGCGCACCGTGCTCGCGCAGGCGGGCCTCGAAGCGCGAGAGCCCCTGGTCGGGGACTGGTCGGCCGAGTCGGGGCACCGAGTGGCCTCCGCGATCGCCGAGGACCCCGACGC
Organism: Actinomycetales bacterium; assembly: GCA_020444245.1. Taxonomy (GTDB): domain Bacteria; phylum Actinomycetota; class Actinomycetes; order Actinomycetales; family Cellulomonadaceae; genus Actinotalea. The sequence continues at coordinate 3,722 of JAHLLI010000024.1, read as the reverse complement.
GACGGCGGTCTTCGTCTCGAACGACCAGATGGCCCTTGGCCTGCTGAGCGGTCTGGCGGCCGAGCGCAAGCGCGTGCCGGAGGACGTGAGCGTGGTCGGCTTCGACGACGTCCCCGAAGCCGGCTACTTCGCACCGCCGCTCACGACGGTACGGCCGGACTTCTCCGAGCTGGGCACCACCTGCCTCTCACTCCTGCTCGGGCAGCTGTCGGGCGAGAACTCCAGCGCCCCTCGCCCCATCAAACCCGACCTCGTGATCCGGGAATCCACCGCACCCCGAGCGGACCCGCTAGCCGGAGACGCGTTCCGCGCGACAGGGCCTACGAGGCCGAGCGGATCGCCCTGATCGAAGCGTTCGCCTCGACTGCACCCGGGAGGCGACCTCGGCGACGGTCGACGGGATTCCGACGAGAGCGATCTCGCCGCCAGCGCCTCCGCGGTCGCGCGCCGCCGACGCTCGGCATGTGTCGCCCCCGCAGCTACGGCCGAACGGGCGCATCCTGCCAGGCGGCACAGAAGATCGGCACGGGGCGCAGGCCGTTCCGATGCCAGAGTGCGCGGCAACTGGCGGCGCCTGCACGCCGGCCGCAGCAACCGACCCACGAACAACCCAGAGGTCACCCCGCACGGCGATTCGGCGCTTCAGGGCGTCTGAGAGGCCCTTCTGCATACCGAACGCACTCCGACACGTCAGAGGTCCTTCCGATCCGAAGATCGAAAGGACCTCTGACCTGCACTGACGTGGTAGCGGGGGCAGGATTCGAACCTGCGACCTCTGGGTTACGAGTGATGCCTGTTGCCACACCTCAGGCCGCTGACTAGGCTCGACACCGGCGTTCTTGCAGGTCAGCGCCCTGCTGGATCCCAGGCTGATCCACCGACGTCCACCCGGATCCACCAGAGTCTGCATACCAAGCGCATACCGACAGCAAGGGGGCCGGGAGCATGGGCTGGGTGCTCACCCGCACGCGCAACGGGAAGGAGCGGCACACCGCCTCCTACCGCGACGCGGCCGGTCGCGTGCGCTCCGCCGGCACGTTCGACACCAAGAAGCAGGCCCTGGACGCGATCAAGCGGCAGGAGGTCAAGCTCGGCGACGGCACCTGGATCGACCCCGCGGCCGGCCGCATCACGTTCGGCGAGTACGCGATGGACGTGTGGCTGCCGTCGCGCCACATCGAGGTCTCCACTCGCGCCGGGTACGTGTCGAACCTTCGGGCCCACTTCGTGCCGTTCTTCGGCGAGATGCCGATGAACCGGATCGCGCCCTCGACGGTCCAGGCCTGGGTGTCCGAGGCCGTCGGCGAGGGACTGTCGCCGAGGTCGATCGGCAAGTACCACACGATGCTGCACTCGATCTTCGCCCGAGCAGTGCGCGACCGGATGATCGCGTTCAACCCATGCGCGGCCACCGAGCTGCCGAAGGTCGTGCTGACCAAGGGCCGCATCCTGACCCCGGCCGAGTTCGAGCGACTCCTGGCGGAGATCCCCGAGCGGTTCACCGTCCTGGTCCAGACCGCGATCGAGACCGGCCTGCGCTGGGGTGAGCTCGCCGCGCTGCGCCCCGAGCACGTCGATTTCCTGCGCCGCACCATCACCGTCCAAGAGACCATCGTCGAGGTCTCCCGCAAGGACTCCCCCACCGGCGAGCGCCTCCTTGTCAAGCCGTACCCCAAGGACAACGAACCTCGCACCCTGCGGATCTCCGACTCGCTGCTGCAGGCGATCAGCCAGCGCATCGCCGCGCTCGGGCTCGGCCGGCACCACCTGCTCTTCCCCTCCATCGAGGTCGCCGGGGGGCAGCCCCTGTCGCGTGCGACGTTCAATACCCGGTACTGGCGGCCAGCCGTCGCCCGAGCCGGCATCGACTTCAACGTCCGCGTCCACGACCTACGCCACGCCCACGCCTCATGGCTCCTCGCAGGCGGCGCCGACCTCGCCGCCGTCATGGAACGCATGGGCCACGCCCAAATCATGACCACCCAGAAGTACCTGCACACCCTCCCCGATGCCGACGACAAGGCGCTGGCGGCTTTCGAGGCGACTCGCGCCCGCGTGTAGCAGGGCACAGGGGCGGTCTCCAGCCGCGAGCGGGGAGTTGACCGCCCCGGACCGGGCGCCCGAAGAACCCAAGCGGGCAACCTGGCTTGTGGTGGCGCCAACGGCTCGGGCCGGTGCAGATCGCCGAGCACCTAGGCACGCCCGCGTCCACCGTCCGCGCGGTGTTGGTGCGCTGCCAGACTAACCAACTGTCTGGGATCGACCGGGTCACCGGTGTCCCCGACGGCAGCGGTTCACCTTCCTGGGCCCAGTGCGCCCTGGCAGATGGCGCGCCATGGCCCGGAGTCGGGTCGGCGTGCAGCGCTACGCTCGTCACCGAACCAGTGGCGAGCCACGCGATGGCGGGGGAACCGATGGATGAGTGGGTGGCCCCGATCTTGACGGGGGTCGCTTCTGCGGGGCTCATTGCAGTGGCCGTGTGGCTGTGGAGGCTCTCGCACGCTCCTTTGCGAGTGTCGATTGACCGCGTCACGTCTCTCTCCGACGGCGACTTGCTGATCATCAATGGGGAACCTGCGGACTCGCCACAGCCACCGATAAGGCACGCAAGCGATGATTCAATTCGGTGGCGCGAGAGAGTGCGCAAACATGGCGACGAGTTTCTGGCCTGGACGGCGACGAATGGCGTTGCGCTGGAGCATCAGACAGTCAGGCTCACGCTCCGCGCGAGAGATTCACGCCCTCTGCACGTGAAGCGAATGAGAGTCGTGCTACTCCGAGAAGGGGAGCCCCTGTCAGGCTGGTTCGTATATCTTGAACGGGGCGGCGGGGTAGAGATTCGCAGTTTCGCGATCGACCTTGATGAGCTTGAGCCCTGCGTCTACCTCGAAGAATCCGGCGAGGGCTACGACATCCGCCCTGGGGAAAAGACCTGGGTGTACCTTCGACGCGACTTCCCTCCGTTCACGGTCAGCGAATCTGACACCGAGGTCTTTGACGTGACATGCTATACAGCGAAAGGATACTTCGAGTGGGGGATCGACATCGACTACAACGACGGCAGACGGGCGCGAGATAGAACCATGCGCCTTCGCAACCAGCGACTGCGCGTCACGGCGAAGTCGCCGGATCGGCAGTTCCTCGTGCTGACATCAGGCAAAGGCCTAGTGCGCGATCTTCCACAAAGCAAATCAGAACACTTCCGGAAGTGGTGCGAGCCGCAGAACCGGCTCGCACTGCTAAAACGCATCTAGTCGTACTACAGGGACTTGGAAGGCGGATTCTAATGGCTCGCCATCGCTGATCCCCGGTGTTCGCGACCACATCCCGAGCGCCTGACCATTGAGCCCAAGTGACGGCGCGCAAGACCGAAGGGGGTCTGCTACCGGAAGGCGCATCGCGGAGGACGACGCCGCGGGCCCCCACCTCCTACAGGACCCGGGCACCGTCCGACGGGCTGATCAAATCGGCTCATCACTATGGACGGGTGGACCGGTTGGTCTGACTCCTTGAGGGACGTGGCGGTCGGTGCCGCTGGGCCAGGATGGCCCGGTGGGCGAGTCTGACTCACGGCTCTTCTGACGCCGCCTGCGGGCGGCTGTCCTGTCTGCGACGTGTCGACTGGCCCGGCTCACGACCAGTGCAGCCGGGCGGGCCGTCATGTCCTGACCCGAGTTTGCTCACTTCGGGGCTGATTCGGGGCTCGCGGGCCTGTGACCTGG
>JAHLLI010000039.1 GCA_020444245.1 Actinomycetales bacterium | reverse complement strand
CGCAGGGCGACGGCGTTGTTGTGCTCGCGGTCGCGTGAGCTGTAGAGCAACGTGAGGTCATCCTCGGCGAGCAGGGGTGCCACGGCTTCGGGGCGGTGGTCGAGCTCGTCGAAGTAGCGTCGGCGGAACTCCGTCCAGCGCGCCGGGTCGTGGCCGAACCACGTGCGCAGGTCGGTGCTCGGTGCGGCGTCCTTCGCCCACCCGTCGATCGCGAGCTCGTCGCGTCTGATGCCGCGGGGCCACAGGCGCTCGACGAGGAATCGGCGGCCCGGCAAGTGCTCGTCGTGGTCGTACACGCGCGAGAGCCGGATCGAGCCCATGGCACCTCCCCGCAGCGGCGAATGACGCTACTCTGTTTAGCGGACAGGGCTCGTTTCATCAACTGGACCGGCAGATGCTCGACGCGACCGACCTCACCGACCAGGACGCTCCCCGCGCTCTCGGCAGAGCGCGCGCGCGAGTGCTGTCGGTGCTCCGCGACGCGCAGACCCCGCTCAGCGCCGCTGAGGTGGCTGCCGCAACCGGCCTGCACGTCAGCACGGCCAGGTTCCACCTCGAGCATCTCGTCGCGGACGACCTGGCGTCACGAGAGGTCGAAGAGCGTACGACGCCCGGCCGTCGCCGCGTCCTGTACGGCCCGTCCGTCGCTGGTCGAGGTGTCCGTAGCTACGAGCTGCTGTCCGAGGTGCTCTCCGGGGTGGTCGAGTCCCTCGGCCGCGCGGGCCGGGATGCCGGGAGCCTCAGGCGGGCCGGAGCCGAATGGGGTCGCCACCTCGTCCAGCGCCCGGCTCCCTCGCAGCGGCTCTCCGACGACGAGGCCATCCGCCGGTTGACGCGCATGCTCAGCGAGATCGGCTTCGCTCCCAAGGTCGACCAGGACGGCGGCGCGCTCGCCGTGGCGCTCAGGCAGTGCCCCTTCCGCGAGGTCGCCGTCCGCCACCCGGACGTCGTGTGCGAGCTGCACCATGGCCTGATCGACGGCGCGCTCAACCAGCTCGGGTCCACCTGGCGCACCACATCACTGCTCCCGTGGGTCGACCCGTCGCGGTGCGTAGCCAGGCTCGACCCGGGTGCGCACCAGGTCGGTGACCGCGACCCGGCGTGACCTCACGGCTCACCTGTCGGGCGCGTGAGCCCGGACGGCGTCGGTCGGGGTGAGACCATCGCCTCGTCGGGGACCACCCGCGCCGGACGAGGGAGCCGTACCCGGACAGCGACAAGACGGCCAGGAGGAGTGGTCGTGGCCTGGTTCGTCGTTGTCGTGTCTGGTGCCCTGGAGGCGGTCTGGGCAACCGCGTTGGGCCGGTCCCAAGGACTGACCCGACCTGCGCCGACCGCCGTCTTCGCCGCGGCGCTGATCCTGAGCATGGTGGGCCTCGCCTACGCGATGCGCTCGCTGCCGACCGGCACCGCGTACGCCGTGTGGGTCGGCATCGGGGCGGCCCTGACCGTGGGGTACGCGATGACGACGGGCCCTTCTCCGTCGTCAGGCTTCTGCTCGTCGCAGGCATCGTCGGCTGCGTCGTCGGGCTACGGATCCTGGACTGAGTCCGGCGCCCGCCTGGCAGGCACTTGCCTCACGTATGGTGAGGTCATGACGGTATCGACGCGGCGGCGACCGCTCACGGCAGCGCTCGGCTGCCTGGGCCTGCTGCTGGCTGCCGTCTTCGTGGTGCCCTGGTCGGCCGCCGGTGCGACCACGGCTGGCACGGCGTGGACGACCACGACCTCGGACGAGGTGGCGCGCGTCCGGGCCGCCGACCACGCGGCGCCACGGCTCGGGGCCCTTCCTCGGCTGGGGAGCGCGGCGGCTCGGGTCGCCGCGCCGACGGGCGTGGACCTCGGTGCGTGGGTCGGCGGGTACGTGGTGCTGGCAGCGCTGGTCGGCGGACTCCTGGCGGCGAGTGGGCCGCGACCGCTGCGCCCTCGTGTCGGCTCGAAGCAGCACGGCACGCGGGCGCCCCCTCCTGGTCCCTGACGGTCGGCTAGAAGCCGACCTCGGAAACACCCGGGTTCGACCCGGCCAGGCGAGGCGCCCACGCGTCTCGCCCTTATTGCATCCGCAGCCCGCTTGCGAGCCACCGGCCGCGCGGGCCCCATGACCGGAGTGACCGCCATGACGACCACCAACACGACAACCCCGACCCAGGGCCTTCGGCACGCGCAGCTCCTCGCGCGCCTCGAAGCCGACTACGAGCTGCACACCCGACGGCTGACCGAGATGGTCAGCGAGCCGGTGTCCGACCCGGAGGAGGCGTTCACGCGCGACTCGCTCGCGGCGACCTCGCGGCATGCCCTCGCCAGCATCGCGGCTGCCCTGCGCGACGTCGCGCAGGGCCGCTACGGGATCTGCGAGGCGTGCGACGCGCCGATCCCGGTCGAACGGCTGGAGGCGCGGCCCGAGGCTCGCTACTGCGTCTCCTGCCAGGCTCGGCGGGAACGCTGACCCGCGGTGCCCGACGGGTACCGCCGCGGGGCGAGCCGCCCGCAACCGGGCGGCGCTCCGGCATCCCAGGGCTGCCTCGGCAGTCGCCGGGATGCCGGAGCGTGATCGCCGGGTGCGCGAAGCCTCCGGTGCGAGCCAGCCGCGTCAGCCTCCGCGGACGCGGGTCAGGACGAGTCCGGTCGGGATGCTGACCGCGAGGAGGACCAGGAGCGTCCAGTAGCCGATCGTGAGCAGACGCGGGCCGATCGAGTGGCGCACCGAGCGCGACATCAGGAGCAGGGCGACGACCAGGCCCACCGCTCCGGCGTCCACGAGGGCGGTCCGACCGGCCAGCACACCCGCGAGGACGGCGGCGTTCCCAAGGTTCCACAGGGCGACGGCGGCGAGCCGCGTGCGGCTCGACGACGTGCGGGGCGCCAGGGTGGCCGATCCGACGCCGAGGGCGATCTGGGCCACGCCGCCGACGAGGACGAGGTAGGCGGCGGCCCACGACGACTCCTCGCTCGCGACCGGTGCCGTCACCGCGGCGACCATTCCGCCGGCGACGACGCACAACGTGCCGATCACGGCGGACGGCGCGACCTCGGGCCATCGAAGCCGGGGGAGATCACCACCGGCCGGTACGACCCCGTGGATGGGCGCGGTCACCTCGTCACCGTCTCGACGTGCGCGAGGCACAGTCGTGGCCCGGCGAACGGCTCGAGGGACGCCTCCAACGGCGCCCCCGACTCCGCGAGCACGCCCTGCATGAGGCCCAGGTGCACTGCGCAGACCACGTCGGGGTGAGCGAGCGCGACCTCTCGGAAGGGGCAGTGCCGTAGGGCGATCGAGAAACCCCCCTCGCGAGCCGAGACGTCCGGCCGGAAACCGGCCTCCACCAGCGCTCGGCGCAGCGTCTCGATCGCCCGGTCCGCCGGGCGTCCTTGCGACGAGTCCTCCGCCGCCTGCTTCGCAACCGCCTCCCCCCACCCGCGGCCCGCGGCAACCGCGCCGACCTGCGGGCCGCCCGAGGTCGCGACGTGGCCGGCGAGCACGTCCGCGAGGAGTCGGTAGTTGCGTTCGTCGTCCGGCCCGGGGCATGCCGTGTACAGCACCCGGGGCCGGCCGGGGGAGGTGCGCCGCTCCACCGTGCGGCTCGCGAGCCCGTCGTGGGTCAGCGCGTCGAGGTGGAACCGAGCGGTGTTCGGGTGCAGTCCGGTCAGGGCTGCGACATCGGAGGTGCCGAGCCCGTCCGGCGACTGGCGCAGGTGCTCCAGGACGAGCTCGCGGCGGGCTCTGGGCGACGGCTTCACGGACTCTCCCCGGTGGCCCGTTGGCGGGCTGCGGTGTCGCCGCGCCCGGACCGGGGCGGTCGACAGGATTGAAACAAGATCCATCGTAGCAATCCTGGCGCGGCGCGGCCGGGCCCCGTGGCAGGCCGGAGTGGCCGCCGTGCGCCGGGGTTGACGTACGTCAAGGAGCCGCCGTCCGCGCCGGCCTACGTTCGCCGCAACGACGACGAATGGAGAACTGTGATGGCCACCAACCTGATCCGCGCACTGATCGCCGCGCTGACGCCGGTAAGCGTGCGCGCGCACTGCGACACCGCCGACGGCCCGCTCGTCAAGGACGGGAACCGGGCCCTGGCGACGGGGAACCTCAACCACGCGCTGAAGTGGGTCCCGGCCCACGGCGAGGCGGAGCTGCGTGAGGTCTTCGACCGGGCCCAGCGGGTCCGAGCCGTGGGAGGGGACGCGTCGGCGCTCGCCGACAGGCTGTTCCTCGAGACGCTCACCCGGGTCCACCGCGTGGCTGAAGGGGCGGCCTTCACCGGGATCAAGCCCAGCGGGGCGGAGGTCCCGGCGGTGGTGCGAGCAGCCGACGCCGCACTGGCTGGCGGCTCGGACGCCGACCTGCTGGCGCTGGTCCCCGACGAGCGTCGGGCAGAGCTTGACCGTCGCTTCCTCGCGGTGCGCGCTCTCGCCGACTTCGATGTCGATGACGTCGAGGCGGGACGGCGGTATCTCGACGCCTACGTCACCTTCGTCAGGTACGCCGAGGGCGGGGGCCACGAGCACCAGGACGGCCCGGGTGGGTCGCACTGCGGGCACGGGCGCGAGGAGGCCTCGTGCGGCGCCTCGCGCGAGTGACGGGCACCTCGATGCTGCCCACCTACCGTCCGCGGGACGTGCTCGTCCTGCGGCCGGTAGGTCGTGCCGGTCCCTCGCGGGGTGACGTCGCGGTGATCCGGCGGGGCGCGATGCGGGTGGTCAAGCGCGTCGTGGGGCTCGCTGGTGACCGGGTCGAGATGGAGGCCGGGCGCCTCTTCGTCAACGGTGTCGGGGTCGACGGGCGTCCTCGGGTCCCGGGCGCGGGCACCTGGGTCTGGGACGTCCCCCCGGGTCGGTGCTTCGTGGCCGGGGACAACGCGGCGGCCTCCGACGACTCGCGCACGTGGGACGACCCGTTCGTGCCGACGGACGGCGTCGATGGCGTCGTCCTCGGGCGGCTGCCCGCGCTGCCCCGGCGCAGGATCACGGGCCGTCGGCGACCTGCTGGAGCAGGTCAGGTCGGTCGATCGTGACGGATCGCCCGTGTCCCACGGTGAGGGCACCCGCCGCGGACAGCTCTCGGAGGGCGCGGCTGAGGCTCTCGGGAGTCGTGTCGAGCAGCGCCGCCACGTCACGCTTGGGCAGGGGGAGGGACACGCTGACGACGGCGCCGTGCCACTGACCAGGGAGGCCGAGCAGGTAGTGGGCCAGTCGTGCCTCCACGCCGCGCGACGCGAGCGCGTGCAAGCGGTCCTCGGTCTCGGTCAGCCGCGTGGTGACTGCTGCGAGCATCCGCAGCGCGAGGTCTGGGTGATCGCCGACGAAGGCGGCGAGGTCGTCGTGGTGGAAGACGCAGAGCCGGCAGTCGTCCATGGCCCTGCCGGTGTCGGTGGGCGGCCCGGCGCTGAACACGGCGGCCTCGCCGGTGAAGTCGCCCGGCGACAGGACCCGCGTGAGGTGCTCGGTCCCGTCAGGCGAGAGCCGCGAGACGCGCAGGTGCCCGGTGTGGACCACCACCAGCTGCGGCTCGGCGTCCGCCGGGGAGTAGGCGACCGCTCCCGCCGCCAGTCGCACGGGCCGGGCGAGTCCGGCTACCTTGGCCTGGTCGTCCGGCGCGAGGGCGGCGAAGACCGGGACTCTGGAGACGCACATGTCGGCCACACCCCGAGCGTAGGTCTGCCGGTGCGGCCGCCCGCTGCGACGGTTGACACCGGGCCAGGGTCGACGCACCGTCGACCGAGGTCACGGAGAGGGAAAGGAGACCGCGATGGGTGCACAGGGCGCTTCCGGCGAGCCGGTGGTCGAGGACCCGCGGGAGCTCATCGAGGTCGGCGTCCTGAAGCCGGACGGTCGGCTGGTCGGCCGACGGTTCGCCTCGCGCGCGGAGGCGGAGGCCTGGGCCCGGCCCGAGGAGGGCGAGCAGGTGGTGGAGTTCAACGTGCTGTGCGAGTGCTCCTTCACGTCCTGACGCATCCCGGGACCGTTGTCGCGCCTGGGCGACGGCCCGGATCAGAGTTTACACGATGGGACTTGTGTAAAAGGAAACATGGGATGACACTGGGTCCATGGACAGCTCGTCGACTCCCGTTCGTCCCACTGATCTCGACGCCGCGGCCGGCGCTCTGCAGGAGCAGGCCGAGTGGATCGAGTCCGTCGACGGGTTGATCGACGCCCGCGGTGTGCAGCCCGCCGGCGCCATCCTGGACGAGGTGGTCGGTCGCGCTCAGGCCCGTGGTGTCGGGGTGAGCGGGCGCACGGCGTACCGCAACACCATCCCCGACGCCCAGGTCCCGCCGTACCCGGGCGACGAGCGGGTCGAGGGTCGCATCAACGCCTACCTGCGTTGGAACGCCATGGCCATGGTGGTGCGCGCGAACAAGCACCACGACGGCATCGGCGGACACCTGTCGACCTACGCCTCGACGCAGACGCTGTGGGAGGTGGGCTTCGAGCACTTCTTCCACGGGCGCGGCGACCAGGACCAGCGTGTGGTCCCCGGTGACCAGGTCTTCTTCCAAGGGCACGCCAGCCCCGGCATCTACGCCCGGGCGTACCTGGAAGGCCGGCTGTCGGAGCAGGAGCTGGACCTGTTCCGCCAGGAGGTCAGCGGCCCGGTCCGCGGTCTGCCGTCCTACCCGCACCCGCGCGCGATGGGCGACTTCTGGGAGTTCCCCACCGTGAGCCTGGGGATCGGGCC
>JAHLLI010000042.1 GCA_020444245.1 Actinomycetales bacterium | reverse complement strand
GACCAACCCGAAGGTCACGCCGAACCGCTACACCACTCCCCAGGACTTGACCCGGTGCGACCGGCGCACGCAGACATCTGGCGAGAATCGGTGACCTCTTCCGTGCCCCGGCAAAGGGAAGGGGTTCGTGCGCCGCGTTGCGCTGTGGTTCGGCCTGCTGACCTGGGCAGACGCCCCGCGCGCCCCAGCAGCCGCAGCTGGCGGCGGCGCGAGTCGGCATGTCTTCGAGGCCGCGGTTGGCGTGCGCGTTGGCGTACGAACATGATCAAGGCCGTCCCGGACGTCGTCCGGAACGGCCTCTGACCTGCGGTGATGCTGGTGGGCGATACTGGGATCGAACCAGAGACCTCTTCCGTGTCAGGTGAATGGAGGCCCGTTCGCCGGTGTCCGCTGGTGTGTGTCTGGGCAGGTCGGCGGCGTGCAGTGCCCTCAGCGAATCCCCGTGAACGCCGACGAACGAGTCCTGGTTGGCGTACGCAGTTGGCGTACGGCGCCGTGTGTCTCGGGGGTCTTCGAACCGCGGGCCGCGAGGACTTGGGTGTCACACGCAGGATCTCGCGCGATCTGCAGGTGACCGCGCGCGGCGATTGTTCACCCCACGTGTGCTCCCCGAACTACCGCAAGGTCACGCGTGAAGGGCGCAGTTCGATCGACTCCGGCTCGTACCCTGCTCGCTCGAGTAGAGCCAAGAGGGCGCTTCTTCCTGCGGCGAGATCGAGTCGAGGCCCGAGCGTGATCGACTTGATGGGGAGGGTGCAGGTTTCGATCGTCTTCTGGTCCCGGTCGCGTGCCACGAGGCCGCCGGATGGGTTCCGAGTGTCGTGGGTGAGTTCGAGATGGCGAACCACGCCAAAGGGGCTTGGGTGAAGCCGACCGTACGCCCGCCGCCGAACGAAGCCATCGTGAAGATGCGCGCCTCGCGCTCCCCGGAGAATCCGGCACCCTTGATGAGGCGCACCGCCGACTCAAGCCCGTAGCCGATCCCAAAGACCAACACGAGGCCCTCGAGGAGGTTCTCCAGGTCCGCCGAGCGGCGGTTCGACGGCACAGTGCCCGCGGCCCAGGCGAAGAGGCTGTCCATGACGTGGTGGTGCTCACCGTCGCTGTAGGCGACGCGCACCCACTCGGACGTGGTGGCGTCATCGGCGTCGAGGTTGTACGTGCCGGCCTCCTGTCGCGGCCGGGACTCGAGGCTCTCGGGCTCGACCACCACCGAGAGCGGCGCCGAGGAATCGAGCTCAATGCTGTACCCGAAACCGCCGTTGCCGTATACGCGCCACTGGTTCGCGTCGTCCCCGTCGAGTGACGCGGACAAGACGAAGACGTCGGCGGCGCCGCCCAGGTGGCCATCACGCAGGCGCGCGACCATGTCCAGGAATGCGTCGCCGAGACTGCTCGGCTCCCGTGCCCGGAGCCAACGTTCTGCGACATCGAGCCCACCCGTGACCTCGGCCACATCATTGAGCCCAGCGACCTCCGAAGCCCAGAGGGTTCGTGAGGACAAGATGCCCAGGAGGCCCGCGGCGCTCGTGTAGTGGAACACGGTTCCCTCGACGGGGCGGGGCGGCTTCCAACCAACGGTGCGTTTAGCGGCCACCTAGCGAGCCTAGGGGCGAAGCGAGCCCACGTGGATGCGCCCACGGTGCAGGGTCTCCCATCTCAGTCGCGCGATGGGGCACGTCGGAAGCGGGCCGTAGACTCGTACAGATGTTCGACGACGGGCGGTAGTGATGCCCGGCGCGGCGAGGTCGATAGCGACCCGACCTACGAGAGGATGCCTGCGTGAGTAGTGAGCCGGTCCCTGAGGACACGCTGAAGCTGCGCAAGGCTCGTGGGGCCTTCTTCACACCGCCGGCAGTCGCGGAGTACATCGCCGAGTGGGCTGTACAGAGTCGGTCCGATTCCGTCCTGGAGCCATCCTGCGGGGAGGCCGCGTTCCTGATTGCCGCGCACGAGCGCCAGCAGCTTCTGATGGGCAGCGACGGCAAGCGGCCTGGACGGCTGGACGGCGTCGAGCTACACCGTGAGTCGGCCCGGGCAGCACGCAGGCTCCTAGCGGGCATTGGTGCCGAGGCGAACATCCACGAGGGCGACTTCTTCGCCGTCGAACCGACCCCTACGTACGATGCCGTGATCGGCAATCCTCCCTACGTTCGCTATCAGGAGTTCGCGGGTGCAAGCCGAGCGAATGCGCGTCGAGCCGCCCTGGCCGCCGGCGTCTCCCTTACCGCACTGGCGTCGTCCTGGGCGGCGTTCACGATCCACTCGGCTCTCTTCCTGAAGCCTGAGGGAAGGCTCGGCCTCGTCCTACCGGCGGAGCTGCTCTCGGTGAACTACGCCGCACAGGTGCGCGAGTACCTCATGCGACGATTCGCGCGCGTGCGACTCGTTCTCTTCACCGAGCGCGTCTTCCCGGGCGTGCTTGAAGAGGTGGTCCTCCTGCTAGCCGAGGGCGCGGGAGGCACAGATCACTGCGAACTTTCGCAGGTGGATGACGCCACTGGTCTGGCGAACCTGCCCGTCGACCGCACTTCGGCCTGGACCCCCGTGTCAGCGAGCGGCAAGTGGACGCCGGCCCTGATCTCGCCGTCGGCGGCCAGGGTCTACGACTCGGTCCTGGCCGAGTCTGGGATGGGGACCCTTCACTCGTGGGGCGAGACGACCCTTGGCATGGTCACAGGCGCGAATCGCTACTTCGCCCTCTCACCGAAGGACGCTCACCGGCTCGGTATCCCTGACGACGAGTTCATTGCGCTCTCGCCACCGGGAAGTCGGCACCTGCGCGGTCTGTCCTTCACTCCATCCATGCGCGCGGCGCTCGGTGAGAGTGGTGGGCAGACGATGCTCTTCAGGCCGGGATCGGAGCCGAGTCGCGCCGCGCAGCGATACATCGAGAGGGGCGAAGCCGACGGCGTGCATCACGCCTACAAGTGCAGGGTGCGAAGCCCTTGGTGGCGCGTGCCCTACCTCGCGCCCGCCGACCTGTTCCTGACCTACATGAATGCCGACACGCCGCGCCTGACGACGAACGCGGCGGGCGCGCACCACCTCAACAGCGTGCACGGGGTCTACCTCCACAGCCAATGGCGCTCGCTCGGCAAGCGGCTGCTTCCGCTTGCTTCCTTGAACAGCGCGACTCTCCTCGGCGCGGAGGTCGTTGGACGTGCGTACGGTGGCGGGATGCTCAAGATCGAACCGCGGGAGGCCGACGTCCTACCGATCCCAGCGCCGGCGCACGTGAACGAGCTTGCGGCCGAACTCGCTGGGGTGCGGGATCGGGTACGAAGGCGCCTCGCCGAGGGTCGGTTGCTCGACGCGGTCCGACTCGTTGACGAGGTGATTCTCGTTAGGGGGATGGGTATCGGACGCGATGGCGTGGCCGCTCTCGAAGCGGCTCACGGACTCCTGTCCGCTCGGAGACGGGCCCGTGGCGCTTCCGATCGCCGTCGAACTCAGAGTTCGGACGGCGCAGGTTCCACTCTGCGCGCGTGGTCGCCAGGTGATGGACGATGAGCAGGGAAGACGCCTTCACGCCCTTCGATCAGATCCTCTACGAGACATCGCCGACCTACCCGTGGCTCCATGCCCCCGGCGAACCGCCGGTCTACGCGCCGGACTATCGGCTTCTCGGACGCCTGCTCTCTATGCCGGTCGCGGCGGGCAGTACATCGGAGTCCGGGCGCTTCGCAAGAGGTATTGACGCATGGCTCGCCCATGAGTTCCGGCGCTGTGGGTTCGGGAACGACGAGGTGTGGCCCCGCGCAACGCGCCCGCGCGTCCTTCCGCGAGACGTTGCAGTCCTTCTCGACAGGTTGCCCGCGAGCGTCGCCGAGGAGCTGCGCACTCGGATTGAGCGTATGCCGGCGGTGGGCCCGACCGACGCACGGGTGCTCGGTCGCGCATACGACAAGCAGGTCGACGTGTGCATCGCTCGCTGGGACAGGGGACCGGAACTGCTCCTCAGCACGAAGGCGCAGGTTTCCTCGTTCGCGAAGAACCTGCCAAACCGCTTCGAAGAGGCGTACGGCGACGCCGCCAACCTGCGCGGCCGCTACCCCCTCGCGGCGACGGGCTTCTTCTTCCTCCAGCGCGACACGATCCTCCGCGACGAGCCTGACGCCTTCGAGCGCACGGTGGACATGGTTCGGAAGCTGCGTGACGTCGGTCACGGTGGGTACACGGCGACCGGCCTCTGCCTCGTTGGCTGGGATGAGAACGGGGCAGACGGCCCCATCGTTCAGGTGAACCTTGATCGAGTTCCTGACGATGTGCGCCCGGATCAGATGATCAACGCGCTTGTGGGCCACATGCTCGCGGTCACCCCCGTCGTTCACCACGTACCGGTGCGTGAGCGCAGAGAGCGGCGGCAGCTTCCCCTCCCGGGAGACGGGTCGGAGTTGGAAGGCTGAGCGAATGCCGGGCTACGGCCACGCAAGATGAAGCATCGCTCCCGTGGATCTGCACCGTACCCGCGCCGGTGGACGTAGATCCGATGACGCAGGCCAGACGCCTCCTGCATCTCGTGCGCTGCGGCCCAACCGCATGCGGCCCGATCCGGGTCGCCAGACGGTGCGGTGGTTGGCGCGCGCCTCCCCTGGGCTGTCGGACGGGCCCGGTAGCGTGCCATATCGCTCCCAGGAGCCTGGGGCGGACCAAGACCGGGAACGCGGGTGAGAACTTCGATGGCTGGGCACGCGCGCGCAAGCATGCGGAGTTCACTCTTCGGCTATGCAGTGCTTCGCGCAAACTTCAACTTCGATGCGCCCAGCTACCTTGACAACTTCATGGCATTCGTCCTCGATGTGCTCGCCGAGGGCCGCCCAGCCGCGATGGACGAGGCGGCCGTAGGGCGCGCGGTGCGCGAGACGTTTGGGCTCACGATTCCTGATCGTGTGGTGGGATCCCTCCTGCGCCGAGCGGCGAGGGCGGGGCGGGTGCGCCTTCAGGACGACGAGCACTACATGATCGACCCGTCGGCCGAGGCGACCTTGCAGGACCTTCAGGCGGAGATGGCGCGTTTCGAAGCCCAGCAAGACGCGCTGCGCGAGAGATTCGTGCGTTTCGTGAGCGATCGCTTCCCTGACCGTGTAGGGCTCGTCGAGCGTGAGCCAGATCGACACTTGAGAGATTTCATCGAGAAGAACGCCGCGCCTTTGCTCCGCCGCGCGGAGCGAGGTCGACCTGGAGAACTGGGTTGGGCCGACCTTACGGGCGCAGACTACCTTGTCGGAGCATTCATTCTCGAGCTTGACAGGAGCGATCCGACAGCCTTTGGATATGTCATCGAGGCGGTCAAGGGCGCGATACTCTTGGGCGTTCTTGAATTGAACGAGGGCGGATCTCGTCGAAAGAGCAGCGACCTCGTCTTGGTGCTCGACACGCCCGTCCTATTGAAGGCCTTTGGATACCACGGAGAGCGCGCCGAACTTGCCGTGCGCCAGACGCTATCGCTCGCGCGCGCTGCGGGAATAGCGACGGTCTGCTTCGAGCACACGGTGAAGGAACTCGATGGAGTGCTGGAGTCGGTGATTCCCATCCTGCGGCAGCGGGGGCGAACTCGGGAGAACCTTCGTGCGGTGGACACGCACTTCCTCGATAGCGGCCAATCTCCGGCAGACATCGCGTTGCTGCAGGAGTCGCTCGTCGCCGATCTCGGGACGCTCGAGATCGAGGTGATTGAAAACCCTGGCGGATACTACCGGCATGGGCTCGATGAAGATGCGCTTGACTCGACCCTGAAGCAGTATCTCCCTACGCAGCGGGAAACGACACGAGCATACGATGTTCAAAGCCTCTCGGCAATTCACCGTTTGCGGAGGGGGAAGGCGCCTGCGACGTTTGAGGCCTGCCGGTACGTTCTCGTCACAGATAACGTCGGGATCTGTATCGCGTCGCGTCACGTTGAGGAAGCAAGCGGATGGTCGCTCGCGATGCTAGATCGGGATGTTGCCGCGCTACTTTGGATCCGAAGCCCGGCGACCGCTGGCGACCTGCCTCGCGATCATCTCCTCGCGACGGTCTACGCAGGCATGCGCCCCGGCGCCCACCTATGGATCCGGTACGTCGAGGAGATAGAACGACTTGAATTGGCGGGCACCGTGGATGCCAATGAGGCATTGGTGCTTCAGACGCGCCCCGAGGCGAGATCAATCCTGATGGAAACGACATTGGGCGAGTCGGCCGAACTGACGGGTGAGTCTGTCGAGTTGGTTCTGGGGAGGCTGAAGGCCGATCTTGAGGCACCCTTGCGCGAGTCGCTCGACAGAGCGGAGAACGAGAGGGCGAGTGCGGTGGAGGAGGCCTCGTCGATACGCGCCGCGGCGGAAGAGCAGTCGACCGAGACGGCCCGGAAGGTCGAGATGCTCCAAGGGAGACTCGCGGAACTGGAGCTTCAGATTGCCCGTCAGGATCAGCGGATCCACGACTGGAGCGAGCGCCGTGCTCGCAAGCTTCTGCGGCGAGTTCTCTTCGCGGTCGCCCTCCTGCTGGCGTGCCTTGCCGGCGTCAACGTGCTGCTTCCGGCAGGGGTACTCGGGAGCCCTGGGTGGCTAGGCGCCCTCTCAGCGCTCGGTGCTGTGGTCTTCGGGCTCTTCGCGACGCTGCCTGGCGTCTTTGGTGGAAGCGTCCTGGAGTGGTTGAGTCCGCTCGAGCGGAGGCTCACTGAAGCATTGGAGCGTCGTGAACGAGGGCGCGCTGGGCTCCCCGAGGTGCCTTCGGGCTGACTTGAGCGTGACGCGTTCAGTGGAGTCCGCGAGAGTGGTGTACCGGTGGCTCGGTGATCGTGTCGTCGTAGAC